>NZ_JBIVDZ010000002.1:0-1619278 GCF_044747345.1 Streptomyces sp. NPDC090088
AAACGCCCGGTTACATTCCGAACCCGGAAGCTAAGCCTTACAGCGCCGATGGTACTGCAGGGGGGACCCTGTGGGAGAGTAGGACGCCGCCGAACAAATATTAGGAAAGGCCCACGCCGTATGGCGTGGGCCTTTCTGCATTTAAGCTCATGGCTATGCGCTACGACCTCGTCATCTTCGACAACGACGGCGTTCTCGTCGACAGTGAGCCCATCTCCAACCGGCTCCTGGCCGCCTACCTCACCGAGCTCGGGCATCCGACCTCCTACGAGGACTCGATACGGGACTACATGGGGTCGGCGATGCACCGGGTCCATGAGCTCGTCCAGGAACGCACGGGGCAGCGGTTGCCCGACGACTTCGACGATGTCTTTCACCGCCGGGTGTTCGCCGCGTTCGAGCGGGAGTTGAAGCCCGTGGCGGGTGCCGCGGAGGTGCTGGAGCGGCTGGCGGCGGACGGGGTGCCGTACTGCGTGGCGTCGTCCGGGAGCCATGAGCGGATCCGGGTGGGGCATCGGACGACGGGGCTCGACCGGTGGTTCGAGGAGTCGCGGGTGTTCAGTTCGCAGGACGTGGGGCGGGGGAAGCCGGCGCCGGATCTCTTCCTGTACGCGGCCGAACGGATGGGGGTCGCGCCGGGGCGTTGTGCCGTCGTAGAGGACAGTCCGCTGGGGGTGCGGGCGGCTGTCGCGGCCGGGATGGACGTGTACGGGTTCACGGCCATGACGCCGGCCGAGCGGCTGCGGGGTGCCACTCAACTCTTCGACGGTCTGGGGCAGTTGCTTGACCTGCTGGAATGACCTGAGGCATGACGGGGGTGCTGACAATTGTCATGCCGAGCTCCGGACGTTCGTTTCTACTGGGGGACCCCGCCCGGACGCGAAGCTGAGGGCATGACGAAGACGACGAACACCGGGTCCCAGAGCAAGCAGCGGCAGAACAGCGTGCTGGAGAACCTCCGGCCGCTGATCGTGGATGTGGCGGTGCCCCTCGGGTCGTACTACTTCTTCAAGGGGGCCTTCGGGATGAGCACCTTCGCGGCGCTCGCCTGGAGCAGCGTGGTGCCGGCCGTGCGGACGGTCTGGAGTGTGGTGAGGGAACGCCGGGTGAACGGGCTGGCGGCGCTGATCCTGGTCGTGAACGTGGTCGGGCTGGCGCTCAGCTTCGTCTCCGGCGACCCGCGGCTGATGCTGGCCAAGGACGGTGCGGTCAGCAGCACCATCGGGATCGGGATCCTGGTGTCGGTGGCGCTGGGCCGGCCGATGATGACGGCCGGGCTGAAGCCCTTCCTGGTGAAGGGGGACGCGGGCCGGGAGGCCGCCTGGGAGCGGCTGGTGTCCGGGACGGCGGTCCGGTCGGCGGAGTTCCTGCGCAAGGAGCGGCTCTTCTCCGTGATCTGGGGACTGGTGCTCCTCACGGAGTGCGTCGCCCGGGTCGTCGGCGCCTACACGATCCCCGTGGACACCATGGTCTGGCTGGGCTCGCTGCTGCTGGTCGTGGCGATCACCCTCGGGATGGTGGTCTGCGGTGGGGCGGCCGCCGAGCCGATGGCGTGCCTGATCACCGACGAGGTGAAGCGCCAGGAGGCCGCGCAGGAGCGGCAGGAGCAGGAGCTCGCGGTCGCCGCCTGAGCGGCCGGAAAGTAAAGCTGAAGGAAATTCATCTTTGGCTGGATCTACCCACGAGTACGCCGGGGCCCTACGCTCGCCGCCATGACAGATGTGCTGCGGCGCGGTAGGGCCTCGTTGGCGTTCAGCTTCTTCACACAGGGCGCCACGTTCGCGCTGCTGGTGACGCGCATCCCCGCCATCCAGGACCGGTACGGCGTCTCCGACGCGCTGCTGCCGGTCTTTCTGGCCGCCGTGCCGATCCTGGCCGGTGTCGGCAGCGTCACCACCGAGCAGTTGGTGAAGCGCATACGGCCGAGTCTGCTGCTGCGCTGGTCCCAGCCTGTGGTGATGCTGGCGCTGGTCGGCGTCGGGGCCGGCGGGGCGATGGCCGAGCTGGCGGTGGCGCTGGCCGTGTTCGGGCTGGCGGTCGGCGCGCTGGACGCGTCGATGAACATGCTGGGGGTGAGCCTGCAGCGGACGTACGGGCGCAGCATCATGCTCAGCTTCCATGCCGCGTACAGCCTGGGCGGGATTCTGGGGGCCTCGCTGGCCTGGGTGGGCGCGCACTGGCATCTCGCGCTGTGGGTGTCGTATCTGCCGGTCGTGGCGGTGCTGCTGCCGGCCGCGCTGGTGGGGAGCCGGTGGTATGTGGACGGTGATCCCGCGCCGGCGGAGGACGCGGCGGGCGAGGGCGCGGGCGGCGGTGTCGTCTTCAAGCTGCTGCTGCCGCTCTGCCTGGTGATGACCTTCGCGTACATCGGGGACTCGACGGTCTCCAACTGGAGTGCGAAGTACCTGAAGGACGTGCTGGGCAGCAGTGAGCAGCTCGCGACCGTGCCGTACAACGTGTACATGGTGACCACGCTGGTCGGGCGGGCCCTCGGGGACTTCGGGGTACGGCGGTTCGGGGCCGTGGCCGTCGTACGGCTGGGGGCGCTGGTGGCGGCCGGGGGGTTCGCGGTGGTGGCGGTGGCGCCGGGGGCCTGGGTGGGGATGGTCGGGTTCACCCTGCTGGGGCTCGGGTTGTGTGTGCTGGTGCCGCAGACCTTCGCGGCGGCCGGGAGGCTGTTCCCCGGATCTTCGGATGCGGCCATCGCGCGACTGAACATCTTCAACTACGTCGGATTTCTGATCGGTTCGCCGTTGGTGGGTGCGCTTGGCGACGCGTGGAGTTATCGCGGGGCGATGCTGGTGCCGATGGTGTTGGTGCTGGTGACGTTGGTGTACGCCCGTTCGTTCGCGACCAGGTCGGACCGATACGGTGACGGGCATGAGCGGCCGCGCACAGCTGATGTGGGACGAAGCAGTAACGGGCTATGACTTCGGTCCGGGGCATCCGATGGATCCGGTCCGGCTGGCGCTGACCCGGAGTCTGGTCGGTGCCTTCGGGCTCGACCGGGTGGCGGAGGTCGTCGCGGCGAAGCCGGCCGGGGAGTCGACGCTGCGGCTGGTGCACCGGGAGGACTACATCGAGGCCGTGAAGGCGGCCTCGGCGGATCCGGCGGCGGCCGACCAGTCGTACGGGCTGGGGACGGTCGACGATCCGGCCTTCGCCGGGATGCATGAGGTGTCCGCGCTGATCGCGGGGCAGTCGGTGGGGGCCGCGGAGGCCGTGTGGCGGGGGGACGCGGATCACGCCGTGAACTTCTCGGGCGGGCTGCACCACGCGATGCCGGGGGCGGCGTCCGGGTTCTGCGTCTACAACGACGCCTCGATCGCGATCGCGCGGCTGCTGGAGCTCGGTGCCGAGCGGGTCGCCTACGTGGATGTGGACGTGCACCACGGGGACGGGGTGCAGGCCGCGTTCTGGGAGGACCCGCGAGTGCTGACGATCTCGCTGCACGAGCATCCCCGGACGCTCTTCCCGCAGACCGGGTGGCCGCAGGAGGTCGGGGACGGCGCGGCGGAGGGGTCCGCGGTGAACGTGGCGTTGCCGGCGGGGACCGGGGACGCGGGGTGGTTGCGGGCGTTCCACGCGGTCGTGCCGGAGCTGGTCGCCGACTTCCGGCCGCAGGTGCTGGTCACCCAGCACGGGGCTGATACGCATTTCGAGGATCCGCTGGCTCATCTGGCCGTCTCGCTGGACGCGCAGCGGGCGGTGCAGGTGGCCTGCCATGAGCTGGCGCACGAGTACGCCGGGGGGAAGTGGGTCGCGTTGGGCGGGGGCGGATACGAGGTGGTGGATGTCGTGCCCCGGTCGTGGACGCATCTGGTGGCGATCGCGGCGGGGCGGGAGATCGAGCCCGAGACGCTGGTGCCCGAGGGGTGGCGGCAGGAAGTGTTCGCCCGGACCCGGCAGTTGGGGCCGGGGCGGATGACGGACGGGCGGTGGCCGGTGGGGTGGGCCGGGTGGGAGTCGGGGTACGACCCGGCTGATCGGCTGGACCAGGCCGTGCTGGCGACGCGGCGGGCCGTGTTTCCGTTGCGGGGGTTGCTGGCGTAGGGGCACCGTCCCTGGGGGCTGCCGCCCCCGGACCCCCGCTTCGGCCTGGACGGCCTCGTCCTCAAACGCCGGACGGGCTGGGTGGGTGGTGCCCGGGGGTGGTCAATCGTTACGCCGACCGTGCGGAGTTCTTCCGGTCCCCGCTCCTCGGCGGGCGCCGTCCGTCACCATCTCAGCCGTGTTGAGTGCTCGTGAGCTTCGTGCGTACCTGGTGGCTGTCCGGCTTGCCGGGGTGGTGGCCACCTCGCGGGAGCGGAGTCTTCGGCGGTACCGGTTGTTCGCTGCTCGGGATCCTCGGGTGTTGATCGGGATTGATCCGCAAGGGACGTGGAGCGAGCGGGAATTGGTTCGGTTGATGGCGGGCAAGTGTGGGGTTTCGGACGATCCGCGGTGTGTTTCAGGGCATGATGTGATCGACCCGGAACGCACGGTGGCCGCGCTGGATGCCTTCGCGGAGCGGGTGGGGGAGGTCGCCGGGCGGCGGGCCCCGGTGCTGTTCGGGACCGGGCATCCGCACCGGCTGATCGGGTTCTACGCCGCTCTCGCGGACGCGATGTCGGCGGCGGGGTGTGAGGTTCTCACCCCTGCGCAGGGTCGCTGTGTCGACATAACGACCCGGTTCGGTCTACGTACCTGCGACCTTGATTACGTACGAGGCGTCGGGTTCATGAGAGAAACGGGCCGTGAACGCCCCGGTTGTGCGCCGGGTGCGCACACGCATTCGCCGCTGCCGGTTCGGGTGGCGCTGGATGCGGCGGCGGAGAGCGGAGGGCCGCTGCCGGAGCTGGTGGTGGGGGACCATGGATGGGTCTGCGGTGCAGGTCAGCTCGGGTTTGAGGCCATTGGGCTCGCGGATACGGATGACCCTGCGCTCTTCGTGGGGGAGGCCGAGGGGGTCGTGTCCGTCGCCGTTCCGGTTGATGACGGCGTGCGGTCTGATTACTACACGCCGCTTACCCGCTACGTACTCAATCGAGCGTGTCTGTCACAGTAGGCCGCCGATGGGTGCACCTCTTCCCCACTCGCATCACCCGCCCCTACATTGGGGAGTGAGCACGCAACGACGAAGAGTCACCGGAAGGGGAAGCCGGTGGCCCGTCGAGTGCGGAAGGTTCAGGTGTGTCATGGCAGCTGGCGAGAGGCCTCTGAACGAGGTTGTGTTCCTTACCGTGGCGGAGGTCGCCGCGGTGATGCGAGTGTCGAAGATGACCGTGTACCGGCTGGTGCACAGCGGTCATCTGCCCGCGATCCGGGTGGGGCGGTCCTTCCGCGTCCCCGAGCAAGCGGTACACGAGTACCTTCGCGAGAGCTATGTGGGGGTGGAGACCGCCTGAGAGCCGTTCCGGGGTTCCTCCCGGGGCACCTCGATTACGACCTCAGCGCTCGGGCGGGTAGGCTAGCCCCTCGTAGGTCGTATGGGCCCATGATGCCCAGCACCGAGTGATGAGAAGTGAGCGAGGGTAGTCGTGGGCTCTGTTATCAAGAAGCGGCGCAAGCGGATGGCCAAGAAGAAGCACCGCAAGCTGCTCAAGCGCACGCGTGTTCAGCGTCGTAACAAGAAGTAATTACGGCGTCGAGCCGCGAGAGCTTGTGTGTGGCCCCCCACCAGTACGGTGGGGGGCCACATGCATTTTCCGGCCGTCGCGGCTCGTCATGGCCCGCTGGGGGTCATGCCGGCGCAACATCGACCCGCTAAGTTGGCCCGCATACGGGAACACGGAAGAAAGGCGCTGATCTTGGGGAAGGTCGT
This sequence comes from Streptomyces sp. NPDC090088, assembly GCF_044747345.1. Taxonomy (NCBI): domain Bacteria; kingdom Bacillati; phylum Actinomycetota; class Actinomycetes; order Kitasatosporales; family Streptomycetaceae; genus Streptomyces; species Streptomyces sp. NPDC090088. The sequence continues at coordinate 5,804 of NZ_JBIVDZ010000002.1, forward strand.
GCTCGTGACCGGAGTGGCCCGTCAGCTCGGGGGCCGGTTCGTGCGACGTATTCAGCGTGACCCCGAAGTGGACCGGGTCGTCGCCGTGGACGCGGTGGCGCCCGAGCACCACCTGGGCGGGGCGGACTTCATCCAGACCGACATCCGGCAGCCGAGCATCGCCCGGGTCCTGGCCGAGAGCGGTGCCGACACCGTCGTCCACATGGATGTGACCGGGACACCGCTGGGCAGCGGCAGCCGGGCCACCGTCAAAGAGACCAATGTCATCGGGACGATGCAGCTGCTCGGCGCCTGTCAGAAGTCGCCGAACGTCAAGCGGCTGGTGATCAAGTCCAGTACGAACGTGTACGGCTCCGCGCCGAAGGATCCCGCCGTCTTCACCGAGACGACCCCGCCGAAATCCCTGCCCAGCGGGGGGTTCGCGAAGGACACGGTGGAGGTCGAGGGGTATGTGCGCGGGTTCGCCCGGAGGCGGCCGGACGTGGCGGTGTGCGTGCTGCGGTTCGCCAATATCCTCGGGGCCACCGCCGATACCCCGCTCGCGTCCTACTTCTCGCTGCCCGTGCTGCCCACCGTCCTCGGGTACGACCCGCGGCTGCAGTTCGTGCACGAGGACGATGTGATCGACGTGCTGCGGATCGCCTCGCACGATCCGGTCCGGGGGACGCTCAACAGCGGCACGTTCAACATCGCGGGTGACGGGGTGCTGTTGCTCTCGCAGTGTTCGCGGCGGCTGGGGCGGCCCACCGTGCCGCTGCTGCTGCCGGCGGTCACCTGGGCCGGGTCCCTGGTGCGGACGCTCGGTATGAGCGACTTCTCGCCCGAGCAGATCCGGCTGCTGACGCACGGCCGGGTGGTGTCCACCGACCAGATGCGCGAGACGCTGGGATTCCGGCCGAAGTACACGACGGCGGAGACGTTCGCGGACTTCGTGCGGGCCCAGGCCCCGGGGCTGCTGCCGCCCGAGGCGGTGGCCGCGGCCGTCGACCGGCTCGCCGCGCTGCCCGCGCCGGGCGGCGGCCCGGCAAAGACCCCGACCAAGAGCGCCAACTGAGGAGCGCAACAACGATGGCGGACGCCAAGGTCATTCCGTTCGACGACGACCGGTCCCGTGGGGCTGCCGTGCAGCGGCCGGCCCGGCGCCGGGGTCAGGGGGGCCGCCGTGGCGGCGGCGAGCAGGCGGCGGTGGTGCGTGAGGTCCAGCCTCTCGCCGGGCGGATCCCCGCGCAGGAAGATGTGCATGTGAACCGGGAGAGCCCTGAGACGGGCGTGGAGCAGCCGCACGACGACGCCGGCCTGGAGCAGCGCGTGGCGCGCGGGCTCGCGTTTCTGCGGCGGCGGCTGACCGGGGACTACGAGGTCGACGACTTCGGGTACGACGAGGAGCTGACCGACCAGGTCCTGATGTCCCTGCTGCGGCCGGTGTACGAGAAGTACTTCCGGGTCGAGGTGAAGGGCATGGAGAACATCCCGGCGGAGGGCGGTGCGCTGATCGTCGCCAACCACTCCGGGACGCTGCCGCTGGACGGGCTGATGATGCAGGTCGCCGTGCACGATCACCATCCGGCGAATCGTCACCTCAGGCTGCTGGCCGCGGATCTGGTCTTCGTGCTGCCGGTCGTCAACGAGCTGGCGCGGAAGCTGGGGCACACGCTCGCGTGCGCGGAGGACGCGGAGCGGCTGCTGGCCCAGGGCGAGCTGGTCGGGGTGATGCCGGAGGGGTTCAAGGGCATCGGGAAGCCGTTCAGCGAGCGGTACAAGCTCCAGCGGTTCGGGCGGGGCGGGTTCGTGTCGACGGCGTTGCGGAAGGGGGCGCCGATCATTCCCTGCTCGATCGTGGGGGCGGAGGAGATCTATCCGATGATCGGCAACGCGAAGACGCTGGCGCGGGTGCTGGGATTTCCGTATTTCCCGTTGACGCCGACGTTTCCGTGGCTGGGGCCGTTGGGCGGGATTCCGCTGCCGACGAAGTGGACGATTCAGTTCGGGGAGCCGATCCGTACGGACGGCTATCCGCCGGAGGCGGCCGAGGATCCGATGCTGATGTTCAATCTGACGGATCAGGTGCGGGAACAGATTCAGCACACGCTGTACAAGTTGCTTGTGCAGCGGAGGTCGGTTTTCTTCTGAGGCGCGATGCGTTGGGTTTTGGGTGCGGGTGCGTGGGGGCTGGTCGCGCAGTTCCTCGCGCCCCTGGGGAGATGGGGTGCTCCTCGGTGGAGAAGCACCCCATCTCCGTCAGTTGCTCGTGTCCTCGCTGTCGATGCCCAGGCCCGGTAGCAGGCCCGGCAGCAGCGGGGGCAGGGTGACGTCGGGTTCGGTGGTTGCGGATTTTGAGGGGGAGGGGCTGGTCGTGCCGGTCTTCGGGGGGTCCAGGAGGCCGCCCGTGGTGCCGCCGATCAGGCCGTTGTCGGCGCTGCCGGAGGCCGAGCCGCTGGGGCTGCCGGTGCCGGAGTCGTGGCCGGAGGAGGAGCTGCCGGAGGACGACGGGGCCGTCGACCGGTGGCGGCCGGAGGATCCGGTGGACGCCGTGCCGGAGCCCTGCTTGCCGGTGCCGCCGGTGCTCTGGGGCGGTTGGGGGAGCAGGGACTGCAGCGGCCCGACTTCCTGGTCTATGGCTTCGAAGACCGACGACACCTGCTGGCTGACGTCCCCGAGCTGCACCGGGAGCTTGTCGCGCAGGGCGCCCCAGGCCTCGCGGTGCGACTGGGCGAAGGCGGACAGGGCCTGGATGGGGCCCAGGGAGTTCGGATCGCGCTCGTAGGCCTCGTGGAGCAGGCGGTGGCCCTCGGTGACGTCCTGCTGCATCCCGGACAGGGTGCGGCGGATCTCGCCGATCGACTCGTGGTCGAGGTGGCCGCCGCGGCCCCGTTCCATGAGCCGGCGGGCCTCCATCAGCCGGGTCGAGGCCTGGTCGAGGTAGGTCTGGCCGCGCTGGTCGTCGCCGTCGGACAGATAGTTGAGCTTGAAGTCCTCGATGCCGCGTTTGAGGCCGTACAGCGAGTCGCCGGGCAGGGCGTCGGAGCTGGCGGCGGCGACGCCGCCGAAGGCTCCGGCGGCCACGCCGACGCTCAGTCCGCCCGCGGCGAGCCCCTTGGTGAGCCGGGAACGCGGTCGCAGTTTGCCCAGTGGACTCGCCCGGTGCGCGCCCTTGGCCCGGCCGGAACGCTGCTCGGGCACCGGTGTGTCCGCCGCCCCGCCCAGGGTGCCCTCCGCGAGCATGGCCTCCATCGCGGCCACCAGTTGGGCCCGCTGGACGACCTTGACCTTCGGATCGAGCTCCGGTTTGGGCAGTGCGGCGAGACCCGTCGCCAGGGCCAGCAGCTCGCCCGGCTCGGTCCGTTCGGCGCGATCCGCTGCGGCCGGTGGATCGCCCGCCGGGGCCTCGGACCGCTCGGCCGCCGGGTCCCGGTCGGGCTGCTCCTCCAGGGCCTGGGCGAAGGCGTTCGCCCGCCGGTGGGCCGATACGTTCGCGATCACTGGCGGCACCTCCTCTCGTCATGACGGTCGACTCCCCAGGGGGTCCTGAGGGTTGCACGCCCTCGACCGATCCACACGATCGTGTGATCAGGGTCTTGCTGGACGTGACCACAGGGAGCCTGTATCCCGCACAACGAGCGGCTCGGCACTTGGGTTACGGACGACCGGTGATCGGCTGAGAATGGCAACAGGGTTTCACCGAGCGTGAGTTGGACGTCGCCGAGGGTGCCCGGCTCAGCGGGCGTCGTCCGGGAGGAGCCGGGCGAGGGTGCGCACGGCCCGGTACTGGAGGGTCTTGATGGCGCCCTCGTTCTTGCCCATCACCCGGGCGGTCTCGGCGACCGAGAGGCCCTGCAGGAAGCGGAGCGTCACACACTCCTGCTGCTGCGGATTGAGGCGTCGTACGGCGTCGAGCAGGGCCGCGTTGGAGAGGGACTCCAGGACGGAGTCCTCGGGCGAGCGTTCGACCTCGTTGGCGTCGAGCATCTCGCCGGTCGTCACCTCCAGGCGGAAGCGGCTCGACTTGAAGTGGTCGGCGACCAGGTTGCGGGCGATCGTCACCAGCCAGGCGCCGAAGTCGCGGCCCTGCCAGGTGAAGGTGCCGATCCTGCGCAGCGCGCGCAGGAACGTCTCGCTGGTGAGGTCCTCGGCGGTCGCCTTGCCGCCGACGCGGTAGTAGATGTAGCGGTACACGGTGTCGCTGTACTGGTCGTAGAGGCGGCCGAAGGCGTCGGACTCGCCGGCCTGGGCACGCTCCACGAGATCCATCATGCGGGCGCTGTCGCTGTCCGCGGCCGGACGGCGGGCGGTGGCGGCGCTGCCGGAGGTCCGGCTGCGTCTGCCGACGGCGGCGCCGCCGTCGGCCAGTGCGTAGCACGGGCCCACGGGGGCTGCGGTGGCGAAGGCGGGGACGGCGTACGCGGAGGGGACGAGGCCGCGCAGCGTCTCTTTGACCGCCGCGACTGTTGCGCGCAGCGTAGCCAGGCCCGAGGCGTCAACCCCGACGTGTGGGTACACGGGACTCCCAGAGGCAGAGCTTCCATCACGTGCAGTACGGGACCTTTCACCCGTCGTAGCGACGGAGGGGTACCGGTTTGCGTCTGAGGAGAATAACGCTTCGTGCAGGCACTGCTACACCGAGTTGCTCAAATCATCGATTGCGTCGCTTCTCTCACCGATTTGAGACGGTTCAAGTGCCGCAGAGTGACTGATTGTTGATCAGAATGGTGCGTGTTCAGGCGGAGTCGAGGGCGTGTTGGGGCGGCCGCGCGATAATTCGGGCGCGTGGCGGGAGAACGCCGGAATGTTCGGGCGCGGGCGGGCCGAAGGCATGCCTGAGGAGCGCCCCGTGCGGGGCGCCGGGCGGTGCGACTGTGGGGCTGTGCGGTTCGGTCGCGGTGGTTACCGGCGGCGCCGGGACAGCGCGATCGCCGCCGCCGTGCCGCCGGCCACCGCGCCGACCCCGGCCGCCGCCGGGATGCCGACCTTCGCCGCCTTGCGGCCCGTGCGGTAGTCGCGCAGGCGCCAGTCCAGTTCCCGGGCGTGCTTGCGCAGCTTGGTGTCCGGGTTGATGGCGTACGGGTGACCGACCAGGGAGAGCATCGGGATGTCGTTGTGCGAGTCGCTGTAGGCGGCGCAGCGGGAGAGGTCGAGGCCCTCGGCGGCGGCCAGGGCGCGGACCGCCTCCGCCTTCGCCGGGCCGTGCAGGGGCTCGCCCACCAGCTTGCCGGTGTAGACGCCGTCGACCGACTCGGCGACCGTGCCCAGCGCTCCGGTCAGGCCCAGCCGGCGGGCGATCACGCCGGCGATCTCCACCGGCGCCGCCGTGACGAGCCACACCTTCTGGCCCGCGTCCAGGTGGGCCTGGGCGAGGGCGCGGGTGCCGGGCCAGATGCGCTCGGCCATGTACTCGTCGTAGATCTCCTCGCCGATGGTCTGGAGTTCCGCGACGCGGTGGCCCTTGACGATCGACAGGGCCGAGTCGCGGGCCTCCTGCATGTGCTCGGGGTCCTCGACGCCGGCCAGCCGGAACCACGCCTGCTGCCAGGCGAACCGGGCGAGGTCGCGGGTCTCGAAGAACTTCCGCTTGTAGAGGCCACGGCCGAAGTGGAAGATGGCGGCGCCCTGCATGACGGTGTTGTCCAGGTCGAAGAAGGCGGCGGCCTTGTCGTCGCCGAGCACCGGGAAGTCCGGCTCCGCGGCTTCCTCGGCACCCGCCGACGCCTCTTCCGCCAGGGCTTCCTGGTTCTTGCGCGCAGCCTCCGCCGAGGCCTCGCCTGCCAACACGCTCCGCGCCGTGGCGGAGCGCCTACGGGGAGTGAGCCATCCGAGAGCGGCCATGTCGTGAGCATAGCCAGTCTGTTCGGTGCATCCGGAGTCGCGGGAGTTGGTTGGGTGTGAACTCTCCGCGACCGGTCTGTTAAACAACCAGTCAAACATGCCGTGGAAGAGCGGGAGAATGGACCCCATGAGTCCTCTCTTCGGCCGGAAGGCCCCCGCGTCTCGTGCGCGATCGGTCACTCTCATCCGTAAGCCGGGCTGTCATTTGTGCGATGACGCACAGGTCGTGGTCGAGAAGGTGTGCGGCGACCTCGACGTGCCCTGGGAGCAGAAGGACATCACCCAGGACGAGCGGCTGCACGACCTGTACTGGGAGCAGATCCCGGTCGTACTGGTCGACGGTGAACAGCACACCTTCTGGCGTGTGAACGAAGACCGGCTCCGTAAGGCACTGACCGACTAGTCCAAACCGGTGGGAAAGTCGCCTAGGATCGACGGCGGCTTGGTCTCGGGGGCGGGATTCGTGAGGAGTGTGTACGGCTTTGCCCCCATTGGAGACGGAGCGTGAGCGCGTATGCGCCGGTTCCCCGCGACCGCGCCGAGGGTGCGTGACCCCGGTCACGTTGGCCGGGCAAATCGGACACCATCTTTGTGCACGCGTTCACAAAGACATAGCCTGCTGTCGACGGGGCGGTCTGGGTACGAGTGACCGTCCGCAGCCCCGCTCAACCCGTTGGAGCACCGTGGCAACTGGCCGAACTCACCGACCGGCGACCCGCAGCCGAGGTATCCCCGAGGCCACCGTCGCCCGGCTTCCGCTGTACCTCCGGGCGCTGACCGCACTGTCGGAGCGCTCGGTGCCCACGGTCTCCTCCGAAGAGCTGGCCGCGGCCGCGGGGGTCAACTCCGCCAAGCTGCGCAAGGACTTCTCTTACCTGGGTTCTTACGGAACACGCGGTGTCGGCTACGACGTCGAGTACCTCGTCTACCAGATCTCCCGCGAGCTGGGCCTCACGCAGGACTGGCCGGTCGTGATCGTCGGTATCGGTAACCTCGGCGCCGCCCTCGCCAACTACGGCGGGTTCGCCTCGCGCGGTTTCCGGGTGGCCGCGCTGATCGACGCCGATCCGGCGATGGCCGGAAAGCCCGTCGCGGGCATTCCCGTGCAGCACAGCGACGACCTGGAGAAGATCATCCAGGACAACGGCGTCAGCATCGGCGTCATCGCCACCCCGGCCGGCGCCGCCCAGCCCGTCTGCGACCGGCTCGTGGCCGCCGGGGTCACCTCCATCCTGAACTTCGCGCCGACCGTGCTGACCGTCCCGGACGGTGTCGACGTCCGCAAGGTCGACCTCTCCATCGAGCTGCAGATCCTCGCCTTCCACGAGCAGCGCAAGGCCGGCGAGGAGCACGAGGGCGCGGCCCCGCCCGCCGCCCCGCACCAGGAGCCCGGCGAGCAGGGACCCGACGGGGACGTACCCGCCGTGATGCCGGCATGAGTCTCCTCGTCGTCGGGCTGAGCCACCGCAGCGCCCCGGTCAGCGTCCTGGAACGGGCCGCGCTCACCACGGACGCCCAGGTCAAGCTGGTCCAGGACACGGTCGCCGCCGAGCCGGCCGCCGAGGCCGCGGTGCTCGCCACCTGCAACCGCATCGAGCTCTACGCCGACGTGGACAAGTTCCACGCCGGGGTCGCCGAGCTGTCCACGCTGCTCGCCCAGCACAGCGGGGTCGGCCTGGACGAGCTCACCCCTTATCTCTACGTGCACTACGAGGACCGCGCCGTCCACCACCTGTTCTCGGTGGCCTGCGGGCTGGACTCGATGGTCGTCGGCGAGGGGCAGATCCTCGGCCAGATCAAGGACTCGCTGGCCCGGGCGCAGGAGCTGCACAGCGCCGGCCGGCTGATGAACGACCTGTTCCAGCAGGGCCTCAGGGTCGGCAAGCGCGCCCACTCCGAGACCGGGATCGACCGGGCCGGACAGTCCCTGGTCACCTTCGGCCTGGAGCAGCTGGCCGTCGGCACCGACGTCGAGACCTGGGCCAAGGGCAAGAAGGCGCTGGTCATCGGCGCCGGTTCGATGTCCTCGCTGGCCGCCGCGACGCTCGCGCGGGCGGGGGTCGCGGAGATCGTCGTGGCCAACCGGACGCTGGACCGCGCGCAGCGGCTCGCGCACCTGCTCGAAGAGCAGTATGGGCAAGGTCTGAACGAGGGCGACGACACGCACGTGACGGCCCGCGCGGTACCGATGGACGCGGTGCCGGGCGAGCTGACACGTGCCGACCTCGCGGTCTCGTGTACCGGGGCGACGGGTCTTGTCCTCACCGCCGACGCCGTCGCGGCCGCGGTCGAGGGACGCACCGGCGAACCCGTCGCCGAGATCGACGTGGCCGTACCGGCGGCCCCGAAGCCGCTGCCCGCCGCCGGCCTCGGTGCCGACGAGAACTGCCCGCTCGACCTCACCGCCGCGCAGAGTGGTTTCTCCGTGATGGGCGAGGCCGCGGTCGCCGGGATGGCCGCCGCCGAGCTGGAGCAGCACGCGGCCTGGGTGGACAACGGGACGGTGGACATCCGGGAGACCGGCCGTCGTACCCCCGAGACCCCCGTCGAGGCCGATGCCGAGCTGATCGGCGCGCTCGCCGCTGCCGTCACCCGGGTCGGCCGGATCCCCGAGCGGCGCAGGCCGGAGCCGGTCGCCGACTTCGTACGCCCCGCTCCCGCGCTCTTCCTCCTCGACCTCGCCATGCCCCGCGACATCGACGCGGCCGCGCACCGGCTGGCCGGGGTGCGGCTGGTCGACATCGAGTCGCTGGCCGAGGCGTCGGCCGATGCCCCGATGGCCGCCGACGTGGACCAGGTCCGCCGTATCGTTTCGGACGAGGTGGCCGCGTTCGGTGCCGCGCAGCGGGCCGCGCACATCACGCCGACCGTGGTCGCGCTGCGCACCATGGCCGCCGATGTGGTGGCCGGCGAGATCGCCCGGCTCGACGGGCGCCTGCCCGACCTGGACGAGCGGCAGCGCGGGGAGATCCGCCAGGCCGTGCACCGGGTCGTCGACAAGCTGCTGCACGCGCCGACCGTACGGGTCAAGCAGCTCGCGGCCGAGCCCGGCGGCGCCGGGTACGCGGACGCGCTGCGGACCCTGTTCGACCTCGACCCCGAGACGGTGGCCGCCGTCTCCCGGGCCGTGGACAGCACAGACGAGAAGGACCGACCGGCATGAGTGACAAACCACCACTGAGGCTGGGGACCAGGCGCAGCAGACTCGCCATGGCCCAGTCCGGGCAAGTGGCCGAGGCCGTGAGCCAGGTGACCGGACGGCCCGTCGAGCTCGTCGAGATCACCACCTACGGCGACACCTCCCGTGAGCACCTGGCGCAGATCGGCGGCACGGGGGTCTTCGTGACCGCCCTGCGCGACGCGCTGCTGAGCGGCGAGGTCGACTTCGCGGTTCACTCGCTCAAGGACCTCCCGACCACCCAGCCCGAAGAGCTGGCGCTGGCGGCCGTACCGCTGCGCGAGGACCCGCGCGACGTGATCGTCGCCCGGGACGCGCTGAAGTTCACCGACCTGCCGCGCGGCGCGCGCATCGGCACCGGTTCGCCGCGCCGGACGGCGCAGCTGAACGCGTACGCGCGCAGCCACGGGCTGGACATCGAGACCGTCCCGATCCGGGGGAACGTCGACACCCGCATCGGGTACATACACGACGGCGAACTCGATGCGGTGGTGCTGGCCGCGGCCGGCCTCAGCCGCATCGGCCGCCTCGACGAGGTGACCGACTTCCTGTCGGTCGACACGATTCTGCCCGCCCCCGGCCAGGGGGCACTGGCGATCGAATGCGTCGCGGACAACGCGTCGCTGATCGCCGCGCTCGGGGAACTCGACGACCCGTTCACCCGGGTCGCCGTGACCGCCGAGCGGTCACTGCTCGCCGCCCTGGAGGCCGGCTGCTCCGCCCCTGTGGGCGCGCTGGCCGACCTTCTGGCCGACGGGCAGATTGTCAAGGAAATGCGCCTGCGGGGAGTCGTCGGCACGACCGACGGCACCCGGATGGTGCAGTTGTCCACCACCGGTCCCGTGCCCGAGACATACGACCAGGCGACGGCGCTCGGTCGCGAACTCGCCTCCGAGATGCTTGCCCAGGGCGCGGCCGGTCTGATGGGGGAGCGAGCACAGTGAGCCCCACCAACCTTCCCGCCGGCCTCGATCACGGGCACGTCACCTTCCTGGGTGCCGGACCCGGGGATCCGGGACTGCTGACCTTGCGTGCCGTGGAGGCACTGTCCAGCGCGGACGTCCTGGTCGCCGAGCACGAGGTGCTCGACGTGATCAGGGCCCACGCCAGGCAGGGCGTCTCCGTCGTGCCCACGAGTCCGGATCACTCGTCGGACCCGTATCCGGGCACAGGCGCGCCTCAACTCACGGTTGTTGACGGAGCGTCAACAACCGCTTCCCTCCCGCCCGTGCGGGATGCGGCTCATCTTGTCATGGAGGCCGCGCGGGGTGGCAGGCGGGTCGTCCGTGCGGTGTCCGGGGACCCGGGACTTGATACGTACGCCACCGAGGAAATGCTCGCCTGCGCGGCGGCCGGTGTGCCTTTCGAGGTCGTGCCGGGTGTCGCGGCGGCGGTGGGCGTGCCCGCGTACGCCGGTGTGCCGCTGCGCGACGCGCAGGGCACCGACGTCCGCTTCGTGGACGCCCGGACGGCCTCCGACCGGTGCTGGACCGAGGTCGGCGCCTCGGACGGCACGGTCGTCGTGTCGACCTCGCTCGACTCGGTCGCTGCCGCGGCCGGTGAGCTGGTCGCCGCCGGCCGCAAGCCGGACACCCCGCTGACCGTCACCGTCGCCGGTACGACGACCCGGCAGCGGACCTGGACCGCCACCCTCGGCACCATCGCGCAGACGCTGAAGCAGGCGAAGGTGCTGCCCTCGCCGGACGGCGGCCGGCCGGTGATAGCCGTGGTCGGTGAGCGGTCCGCCGCCGCCCAGCGCGACCAGTTGTCGTGGTTCGAGTCCAAGCCGCTGTTCGGCTGGAAGGTGCTCGTACCGCGCACGAAGGAGCAGGCGGCGTCTCTCTCCGACCAGCTGCGGTCCTACGGGGCCGTGCCGCACGAGGTGCCGACGATCGCCGTCGAACCGCCGCGCACGCCCCAGCAGATGGAGCGGGCGGTGAAGGGGCTCGTCACCGGACGGTACGAGTGGATCGCCTTCACGTCGGTCAACGCCGTCAAGGCGGTGCGGGAGAAGTTCGAGGAGTACGGGCTCGACGCCCGGGCCTTCGCGGGGATCAAGGTCGCGGCGGTCGGGGAGCAGACGGCGAAGGCGCTGGTCGCCTTCGGCGTGAAGCCGGATCTGGTGCCGAGCGGTGAGCAGAGCGCCGCGGGGCTCCTTGAGGACTGGCCGCCGTACGACCCGGTGTTCGACCCCATTGACCGGGTGTTCCTGCCGCGGGCCGACATCGCCACGGAGACGCTGGTCGCCGGGCTGATCGAGCTCGGGTGGGAGGTGGACGACGTGACCGCCTACCGCACCGTGCGGGCGTCGCCGCCGCCGGCCGAGACGCGGGAGGCGATCAAGGGCGGCGGGTTCGACGCCGTGCTGTTCACGTCGTCGTCCACCGTGCGGAACCTGGTGGGTATCGCCGGGAAGCCGCACAACGTGACGGTGATCGCGTGCATCGGTCCCGCGACGGCGAAGACCGCAGAGGAGCATGGGCTGCGGGTGGACGTGATGGCTCCGGAGCCGTCGGCGGGCAAGCTCGCGGAGGCGTTGGCCGAGTTCGGGCTGCGGCGGCGGGCGAGTGCGGTGGAGGCGGGGGATCCGGTGACTCGGCCGAGTGAGCGGCGGCCGGGGGCGCGCAGGAGGCGTACCACTACGTGACGTGATGGCGGGGAGGACGGACGAGTCCTCCCCGCCATCGGTCCGGTCACAGCAGATGTTCGGTGCGGAAGGAGAAACGGGCGACGTACGGGGCCCAGGGCTCGTATTCCGGCGTGCTGTTCGACGTCTCCGTCTCCGTCAGGACCTGCTCCGTGATCGCCGCCAAGCGGTTCCAGACGGTCGGTGGGTGGTCACGCGGCGGGACCTCTCGGGCGGGCTCTTCAGGATGCTCCCTCCGGCGGAGAAGCTCTGCGAAGGTTTCCGGCAGGGGTCGCGAGGCCGCAAGGAGCAGGTCTTCCAGGACCACGGCGCCCTGAGCCGGATGGCCGATGAGCACCGCGAGCAGGAGGATCAGCGGTTTGTGGCCGCCGGAGCGGACGCGTGCTATGTCGGCCTCGCTGAGACAGCTGCGTAGCAGACGGTATGTGTTCACCAGTCTGCGCGCCGTCCGTGGAGTGGAGATGAGCGGCCCGACGGACATGATCATGTCGTGCTCGGCGCGTGTCAGCCGCAGTGCCTGGAGCCTCAGCGCGACATCTGGCTCCGGATTCTCGATCGCCCAGACCTGCACGGTGCCGTCCTGTGCTCCTGCGCCGAGTCGGCGGCCGCCGGGGGAGAAGGCCAGTGCTGTTACGGGCGCTGCCGCTGTCATCCGGGTCCGATGGGCCCCGGAGGCGATGTCCCAGACGCGGATCAGGGTGTCCTCGGCCACGGCGATCAGACCTCCCGCGCTGAGGGCGATACGGGCGGTGCCGGGCACGGGGGGCAGCGCTCGCGAAGGGGTGATGGCCTCGGGCGCCCCGGTCGTGGCCCACAGCCCCAGAAGCGTCTCCTCGCCGAACAGCGCCAACCGTCGGCCGAGTGGATCCGTGACGGCCCTGCTGACCGGACCGGGGCCGGAGGCCACGTCGTGGACGGCACCGCTGGAATCCCTCAGCCGTACTCCGTCATCGCCCTGAGTCAGACGCCAGGTGCCGGTCCAGGCCAGCAGAGCCCCGTCCTCCTGGACGGTGGTGTCCAACTCGTTGACTCCGCGCAGAACCCTGTCGCGGACATGGCCCGCGGCGGTTCCCTCGGTGCCGTGCCAGGTGAACGCCACTTCGGAACCGTCTTCCGAGAACAGGACGGAAGGGGCTGCGGGGGACGGGGGGACCGGTGCTCCGATCCTGCTGACGACGGTGCCGTGCCCGTCCGCCACCAGTGCCACGGCGTCGTCGAAACCGCCGGTCAGCAGCACATGCCCCTCCTGCGTGAACGCGGCGGTACGGAGTCGGCCGTGGGCGATCTTCCGGGTCAGCTGGGGCGCCCCGTTCGAGCGAACGCCCCGGTGTGTGAGTACGGCCGAGGCGTCCACGGACATGACCAGAGGACGATCGTCGGGGAGGGCGAGGGCCAGGACGGGACCGGCGTCCTGATACCGGTGCAACTCGCGCGCCACGACTGCGGGCGTCGCCGGAACGGCAGCCGCCGGGGAGGGCAGGGGTGGCGGCGGCTGTGCGGGCGGGGAAACCCGCGGTTCCATCGGGGAACCCGTCACGGGCTGCTCGGTGGCAACGCTGCCGTCCTCCTCGGGGACGGGAAGCAGAGGCTCGCCGAGGTCGGCTCCGACCAGACGGGCGTACCCGTCCGGAGACATGGGCGGCAGGCACAGCGAGATCTGGAAGATCTTCTCCAGGTAGTTCTGGGGCGTGGAGGCCCAGTGCTGCGGGTCCTCTCCCGTCACGGACACGCTGTCGGATCCCAGAACATCACGGTAATGAGCGTGTACCGAACGCAGCAGCCATCGTGCGTCGACGCCCACGACCACGACGAACAGGGGGAAAGCCAGCAGGAGTTGGATCGCCTGGAGAACTTCGACCACGCGATGGGGCGGGCATCTGTCGAGGTCGTCGATGTAGAGCACGATGCGTTCGAGATCGGTGGCCGTACCGGTCGCGGTGGCCCTCGCGGTAAAGCGGCGGCTGAGCTCTTCCAGGTCGCGTCGGAGCAGGGCCATGAGGCCTTCGTGTCTCCGGTAGTCGTCATCGTCGAGGCGTTTGAGTGCGAAGGCACGGATGCTCGTCTCCTGCTCCAGCTCCCGGATCTGCTCGTCGATGGAACGGGTTTCCTCCTCGATCCGGGTGATTCGACGTTGCAGGGCGTCCCGGCGAGCCTGTTTCGGGATACGGCGTTGCCGGTCGACCGCGCTCACCACGTCCTCCGCCACCTGAAGCGCCTGGTTCAGCCGACGCAGGTAGGGGGCGCTGATCGTCGCTGCCAGGACGCAACCGCCGAGCAGCGACGAGGCGGTGGCCACCGTCGGGCCCAGCATGGCAAAGGCCACGGCGGGGCCGACCAGTACGAACACGACGATGGCCGACCCCAGGGCCAGCCGGACGGGCCAGGTGCCTCTCCTGAGCAGCAGCCACAGCCTGCGCAGGCTGTGTGCGGACTCCATCGCCCGCAGCTTCACCTCGCCGACCTGGGCAGCGGAGATTCCCGCCTCGGTGAGTGCCTTGTTGGCCTGCGCCAGTACAGGGGGCGCCGCGGCGTCCTGCACCTGCTGGAGACTGTCGGCGGAGGCGAGACTGCGGATGTCCATCGGGCTTTCCCGGGCAAGGTCACTGGTGGCCTCGTCGAGTTGGGCCTCGACACTCTGCCTCTTGTCCATCAACTCCTGGCGCAGCCCTCGGACGGAAGGCAGGTCCCGCAGAGCCGCGCGTGTGTCGGTGCCGCTGGCAGCGAGCCGGTCGAAGATCGCGGAAGCCAGGCCGGCCCACAGATTGGCATCCAGGTAGTGCCAGGCGTTGAACTGGATCTCGCACACTCCACTGCACAGGCCGGAGCCGACCTGTTCCAGGTCGGCCCGCAACGACCTGCGCACCATCTCCTCGATACGTTGCCGCATGTGGGCCATGAAGAACGATTTGCCGGTGCCCCAGTCGCCGAAGAGCCCGATGGACAAGGGCGGTCTCACCTCGCGAGCCATGATCAGCTGGCAGAGCGTGTCCACCTCCCGGGATATGCCGAGCCGGTCCGTCCCCTCGGCGACGTCGGCGGCGTACCCCGCGTGGAACGCGGCATCCGGCTCCGTCTGGGGAGCGACCGAGATCCGCGGAGCGACCGCCGTGAGCGACCAGGGACGCACGCCTTGGGTGTCCCCGCTGAACACGACGCTCCGGCCGTTCACCATGGTGGAGGCCAGTGACCAGATGTCCGGGCCGCGGTCGGTCACCGTGACCGATTTCTTTCCCGTCCCCACATCCCAGATGTCCAGGGTGCCGCCGGCACCGCCGACGGCGACGAGAGGGCGTTCGGGCAGCGCGGACAGGGCTCGGATCGGTGTCGACCGGACGGAGACGGTCCGCAGGAGCGTCCCGTCGACCGCGTCCCAGACGCGGAGATTCCCGTCCTCTCCACCGCTGACGACCACCAGGAGGCTGTCGATCTGCGTCACGGCGAGTCCGTGAACGGGGCCGGCGGATTCGGACGTCCGCCACTCCTGATCACCGGTGGCACTGTTCCATGCCGCGACCTCCCCGTCGGCACCCGCCGAGATGAGGAAAGGAGGGGCGAAAGCGACCGCGTTGGCGAAACCCTTGTGCGCCTTCGGCACGTCGAACAGGGTCTCGCCATGGAGGTCCCCGCCTCGGACAGAGCCGTCGTCGGAGGCCGAGTAGACCATCCCGCGCCCGTCCACGAACTCCACGGCCAGGTCGTTGACCTGCGCGGCATGTCTCCACAGAAGTCTCTGCTGCGAGAGGTCGACGCCTGATCGAACCTCCACGGTGCCGCTCTCTCCCGCACACACCACACCGGCATCGTCCGGTAGCGGCTCAACGGCGAAGATGCTCTCCGTGCGGACGGCGGTTCGTTGGATCCCGGACGGCAGATCGAAGATGCGCAGTGACGCGGCGCCGCCCACCACGAGCCTCGGTGCTCCTTGTGTGTCCAAGACGCCGAGACACCAGGTGTGGCCGGCGTCCGCCATGGTCTGGGGCGACGGTGCGTGGAGGGGATTGGGGAAGAACGGGAATTCCGGTTCGCTCAGTGGGTCGATCAGGGTGGCCACAACACGTTGCGGCAATCCGTCGGGAACGGTCTCAAGGGTGCGCTGGATCTCACGGACGAGATAGGTGAAGGGGACGTATCGGAGGTTCGGGTCAAGAGCGTTGGCCTTTTCGCTGATCGCCTTCAGGGCGAGAGCGGTTGCCTGCGTGAAGCGGCCGTTGTAGGCCGCTTCGTCGGCGTCGGCCGCGCCGATCACCCAGACCCGCTCCGGGTCCGCTCTGTCGATCCTTCCACGGAGCATCGACGGACGTAGCGTGCGTCCCGCGTAACTGAGATCCAGGAGGAACAGGACCTGCGGGCCTGATTCCATGTCTGTGGCGGCCATGATCCACTCGTCCGCACTGGCCGAGTCCCGTTCGGTCCCCTCGATGGTCAGGACGCGCAGACTGCCTGCCCGACCGATGGAGCTGTGGCTGAGTACGTGCACCACGAGGGTGTCCTCGGAGTCGGCGTCACGGATCGCCTGTTGTACCGCGTGGCTTGTCTCCTGGGATGTCGCGTCGACCAACAGCGAACACTCGAAGCCGAATCGGTCGAGTTCGTGGGCGAGCTGTTCAGTGCGTTCCCTGGCGAACGGCAACGGCGCGTAACCGTCGAAGTCCTCTTGTCCGGCACCGAAGCGCGAGCCCGCGATGAGAATCGCCCGCCGTCCCATGGAGACCCCCCCTCCCATGCCGCCTGCGCGGCGTCACACGCCGTCAGCGTCGCAGATCGGGTGCGCTCCCGCAGCGGGATCGGACGGCGCCGTCGGGAGCGCGGGCGAGAGCCGAAGCCTGGAAGTAGGTCATCCGGTGGCACGCGGCCCGGGGCTGCGGGCGGTAAAAGACCAAAGAACCCGGGGAAATAACCCGCCAACCGACCAAACCTCCCCTTCGTTACACGGGCGGGTGAATCCGGCTGGTCTGGCTGGCGCTTCGGGCGGTCGGGCGGGCAGTCTCGCCGCAGGCAACATCCACAACCCCATACATGCTTCGGCCCCCGCCGGGACTGGCATCCCAGTGCGAGGGCCTGACCAACGAGGAAGCGAGACCTTCCCCATGGCTGAGAAGAAGCCTAACGCTGCCCTGCGCCCGAATCAGGACGTTCGGCCGACGACCACCCACTCCGGTGTCACCCACGTACGTACGTACCAGTCGGGCCAGTACGTCGTCGTAGGCAACCACCTTGCCCAGCATCGCGAGCTGTCGCTGACCGCGATCGGACTGGGCACCCATATCCTGTCGCTTCCGGAGGGGGCCCCGGTCGACATTCGCAGCCTCGCCGACCACTTCCCCGAGGGGCGGGACCGGATCGCCTTCGCCCTGCGGGAGTTGGAGGCACACGGCTACCTGGAGCGGGTCCGGGAACGTACCGACGCGGGGCGGTTGTTCACCCGGACGTACGCCCACCACACCCCCGGCGGGGCAGGCACAGCGCGAGGCTGGACGCGAGCCGTTGCGGCGGCCCGTGCTTCGGCGAACGACCGGCAGCCAGCTCAGGAGGACGACCGAGGCGGCGCCGGGCCGGTGCCCCACGAGGCACGAGCCACTGCCGTTCTCGCAGAGCCCAAGCCGGGGGCGGAGTCCGAGGCAGAGCCCGAGTCACCCTCAGTGCCCGAGCGGCGCCCCGAGGCGGCCGAGGACCAACCCGCCGCGCACGTTCCGTCCGCTGTGGAGACCCGACCCGACGCACGTCATGAGAAGGCTGTCGCCCTCCTCGCGGCTCTGCGCCGTGACGACGACCGCCTTACGCTCTCCTCTCGGGATGTGAACCGGCTCGCCCCCGCCGTCACCGACTGGTTCGACCACGGTGTCCCGGCGGCCGCCGTGCACCGCGCCCTGACCACCGATCTCCCCGTGGAAATGCGACGCCCGGCCGGTGTGCTCGAATACCGCCTCCGCGAGCTGCTGCCGGCGCCACTGCCTGCGATCCCCGCACCACGCGTCGTAGCGGCAGACATCGGCACGAGTCGCCGCGGTCCCCATCCCTTCCAGACCTGTGACGGCTGCGAACGTGCCTTCCGTGCCTCGGAACCCGGCCGTTGCCGTGACTGCCGACATGACCGCCCGGCAGCGGCGGCCGCCGGCTGCGCGGCCTGAACGGGGTCCGGAAGATGACCGCGACGGCCTCGGTTCGTTCGTTCTCGGCCACCCGGTGGGCCGGACGGGGTTCCTATACTTGCGCCATGGAGCAGGAGCTGGAGCGGGCAGCCGTGGTCGCACTGCTGCGGCGCGGTGATCGTTCCTGGCCTGAGCTGACCGACCAGATCGAGACCGTCGGCAGCGCCCGGGACGTGTTGGAGGAGTCGCTCGACGCGTCCGGACAGGGCGCGCTCTTCGACGCCGGCACGACGGTGGACCTGGACGACATCGCTGCCGAGGTCGCCGCCTGGGAACGGGAGGGGATGCGGTTCGTGACCATCCTCGACCCGGACTATCCGCTCTACCTACGGCTGGTTCACCAGCGGCCTCCGTTCCTGTTCATGCGAGGCAAGGCAGTCGAGCATGATCTACGTGTCGCCGTTGTGGGCACCCGCACTCCCACCCCTGACGGGACCGCTCATGCCCGAGCCATCGCGAGCGGCCTCGCCGAGCGGGGTGTCACCGTTGTCAGTGGTCTCGCCGCCGGCATCGACACCGCCGCGCACGGTGCCACCCTCGCCGTCGGCGGACGTACCGTCGGTGTCATCGGTACGGGGCTGCGCCGGGTCTACCCCGCGCAGAACACGCGGCTCCAGGGGGAGATCGCCGAGCGTGGGCTGCTGATCTAGCAGTTCTGGCCGGATGCTCCGCCGTCGAAGACCTCCTTCCCCATGCGCAACGCCGTGATGAGCGGGTACAGCCTCGCCACCGTCGTCGTAGAGGCCGCCTATCGCAGTGGCGCGCGGATGCAGGCACGGCTCGCGCTGGAACACGGACGCCGGGTCTTTCTCATGCGTTCCCTGCTCAACCACGAGTGGGCCAGGGAGTACGCGAGCAGACCCAACACCACCGTCATCGACGGGCCCGAGGACGTCTTCAGCAGGCTTGAGTCCCTCGTCCCCACCACGGGCGAGCTGACCTGGACATAGGCGGGGTACCTGGTGGCCACGGTCGTAGAGCTGTCCGCCCGCTACGCCAACTTCCTCGTCCACCCGTTGTTACCTGGCTCGGGTGTGTGCCAGATCTGCCGAGGTCCGGCGAACACGGGATATCCGACGTGTCGACCGTGCCACGGCACCCGCGCGGTTCTCGGCAGTGGTGTGGCGGATGCCGTCGTTCCGGTCAGTCTGGCTCTTAAGGGGGAGCAATACGCGCACGAACTGTGGCGCTACAAGAACGCCGCGGGGCCTCAGCGGCACTACTTTCGTACCGGGCTGGCGGCTGTGCTCTGGCGGTTTCTGGAGGCGCATGAGGCATGTGTGGCGCATCGGTGTGCCGTACCCGGCTTCGATGTCGTCACCACGGTGCCCAGCACGAGCGGGAGGCAGACCCACCCACTGCGGGCCATGGTCGCCGACATGATCGGCGCGACCCGTGAACGCCACCGTGACCTGCTCAGAGCCACCTCGAAGGCAGCAGACCTCGGGCGCATCGCGTCGTCCGCGCGCTATACGGCATCACCCCTGTGGGGCGAGCATGTGCTGCTCGTGGACGACACCTGGACCACGGGCAACCACGTGCAGTCCGCCGCGGCCGCCCTGAAGTCCGCAGGCGCCGGAACCGTGGCGGCCGGGGGCGCGCAGGAGGCTTACCACTACGTGAGGTTGTGAGGTGAGAGGGGGTCCGGGGTTGCGCCCCGGGCCCCTTTTTGCGTTCGTGGTTGTCCGCGGGTCAGGTGGGGGCTGGTCGCGCCCACGCGGCGGAGCCGCATATCGATACAGCCCCGCGCCCCTATCGGGGCACGTCGTTGTCGAGGACCTTTTTGAGGTCTGCGACCACTGTGGGGATCTCCCGGTCGAAGGCCAGGCCGTCGATGCCCTCGTCCGTGATGACGGCGAGGAGGGCTCGGGTGCCGACGGCGGTGATGATGACGTGGCCGGCGTTGCACTGGGCGGTGAGCTGGCGGAGGGTGCCGGTTTTGCCCTGGTCGGCGAGGCGGTGGCCGAGGGAGAGGGCGGCGGAGGCGAGGGCGGCCATGGACTCGGGGTGGGTCTTGTCGGTGTCGCCGGCCACCACCAGGCCGTCGACGGTGGCCAGGACGGTCTCGGAGACGCCCATCACCCGGTCGCGCAACGAGACGAGGATGTCCTGCACGGGGTCGCTCATGGTGGCTACTTCCTGTCGTGCTCGGTGGTGCGGAGGCGCGGCCGGCCTCCCCGGGACCGCTAGCGCTTGCGGCGGGGGAGCGGGGTCGCTGAGGGTTGCGAGGGTGTCGTCGAGGGGTGGGGAGGGGTGCGCAGGGCCGTGCTGGGGCGGGCGGCGGCGGTGGCGGACGGGGGCTGGAGAAGGCCCTGGGCCAGGAGGTCGCGGAGGTCCAGCATGACGGCGAACAGGCCGCGGCCGAGGGTGAACGCGATGTCCCGGGGGGTCCTGCGGCCGTCGGCGGCGGTCAGGACGGTGCGGTGCCGGGGGGAGAGCCGGGCGGTCTGCCGCGGGTCGCGGGCGGCCGGGGCCGGGGCCAGGCGGTCGCGGGCGAAGCGGGCCGTGGCGCCGCGTTCGTTCGCCAGCAGTCGGACACGGCGGGTGTTCTCGGTGACCAGGCGGGCGGGCGGCACCGCGGTGCCCGTTTCGAGCAGCGGGCGCGCCGCGGTCACCTCCCAGCCGTCCGGGCTGGTCAGGGCCAGGGCGAAGGCCGCGTCGAAGAGGGCCGCCTGGCCGATGATCTCCAGTTCCGTGGCGCCCAGCAGGCCTTGGGCGACCAGTTCCCGGGCCAGCCGTGCCGGGTCGGTGCCGGCGGCGCGTACGGCGGCCCAGTCCTCCTCGGTGACCCGGCGCGACTTGAGCAGAAGCACCTCGACACCGGGGGCGCCGGGCGTCTCCATGCCCACGACCAGGCCGTTCCGGACGTGGATGGCACCGCCCGGGGTGCCCGAGACCAGGACGGTGCAGGACCGTTTCTCTGTGTGCAGGGCGGACAGCAGGGCGGGGATGTTGCGGGGGGCCTGGGTCTCGTCGGTCATGCGAGCAGTCGGCCCGTGTGCTCGGCCAGGTCCCGCAGCGCCCAGGTGATGTTCGTACGGTGCCGGTCCACCAGGGCGAAGAGGAGGAGCGGGTCGCCCTCGCGGTCGACCCGGGTCGTCACGTGGTGGTGGCTGGTGGTCGTGATGACCATGGTCTCCAACTCGCCCTCGAAACCGGCCCGGTTGAGGTGCGTGGTCACCACGTGGGCGGTCTCCTGGGCGTCCTGGGACGGTCCCGCGTCTCCGTGCTCGGCGTAGGGGAGACCCGTCACGCCGTCCAGGAGAGCCGCGGCGGTCACACCGGGCGTGCCGACGACGCCGTCCAGGACGGTGTCGAGCGAAGTCATGAGTTCCCCCTCCTGACGCTCGTTCGCACAGTACTTTATTGCCAACTGTGGCAACACTGGCCAAAGATGACACTTATTCGGACCGGGAGGGGTCGGGAAGCAACCTCTGCCGATCCGCACGCGTCCGAGTTGACCCATGTAAGGAAATCGAGGGGACCAGCGTGAACATCGAGACCACCCTCAAGGAAGCAATGAGCATCGACGGGGCCCTCGGGGTCGCCCTCGTCGACTACGAGAGCGGCATGTCCCTCGGCGCGCTGGGCGGCGGGCCCCACCTGGACCTGGAGCTGGCCGCGGCCGGGAACACCGAGGTCGTGCGGGCCAAGCAGCGCACCCTGAAGTCCATCGGCCTGGACGACGAGATCGAGGACATCCTGATCACGCTCGGCGGCCAGTACCACCTGATCCGCCCCCTGACCAAGGTCGGCGGTTCGCTCTTCCTCTACCTCGCCCTGGACCGGGGCCGCAGCAACCTCGCCCTGGCCCGGCACGGCCTCAAGAGGCTGGAGAGCGAGCTGGAGGTCTGACCGACGCCACGTCGGCAAGCGTGCCCGTGTGACGGGCGTAGCGTAGGGAGCATGACGAAGTACGGCTCCTTTCCCGGCACGCGGCCGCGTCGGCTGCGGACCACCCCCGTCATGCGGCGCATGGTCGCCGAGACCCGGCTGCATCCCGCGGACTTCATCCTCCCGGCGTTCGTCCGCGAGGGCGTCTCCGAGCCGGTGCCGATCGGCGCCATGCCCGGTGTCGTACAGCACACCCGGGACAGCCTGAAGAAGGCCGCCGCGGAGGCCGTCGCGGCGGGGATCTCCGGGATCATGCTGTTCGGGGTGCCGGAGGAGGGCAAGAAGGACGCCCTCGGGACGCCCGGCACCGACCCGGACGGGATCCTCCAGGTCGCGCTGCGGGACGTGCGCGCCGAGGTCGGCGACGAACTGCTCGTGATGTCCGACCTCTGCCTGGACGAGACCACCGACCACGGGCACTGCGGGGTGCTGGACGCCGAGGGGCGCGTGGACAACGACGCCACCCTGGAGCGGTACGCCGAGATGGCCCAGGTGCAGGCCGACGCCGGCGCCCATGTCGTCGGCCCCAGCGGGATGATGGACGGGCAGATCGGCGTCATCCGCGACGCCCTCGACCAGATCGGCCGCGAGGACGTCGCGATCCTCGCCTACACCGTGAAGTACGCCTCCGCCTTCTTCGGCCCGTTCCGGGAGGCCGTCGGCTCGTCCCTCAAGGGCGACCGCAAGACCTACCAGCAGGACCCGTCCAACCTGCGGGAGTCGATGCGCGAGCTGGCCCTCGACCTGGCGGAGGGGGCCGACATGGTGATGGTCAAGCCGGCCGGGCCCTACCTCGACATCCTCGCCCGGGTCGCCGACTCCGTGGACGTGCCGGTCGCCGCCTACCAGATCTCCGGCGAGTACTCGATGGTCGAGGCCGCCGCAGAGAAGGGCTGGATCGACCGCGAACGGGCCATCCTGGAGACCCTCACCGGCATCAAGCGGGCCGGCGCGCAGAACATCCTGACGTACTGGGCGGTGGAGGCCGCCCGGATGCTGGGCTGATCGGCGGCGAGCCGCGCGTCACGCTGCCCCCGGCCGGAGAGATCCGGCCGGGGGCACTTTCAAGTCGCCGGTGGCGTTAGGTTGTTGACCGTCCGTTGTTGACCGTCCTCGCCCTTCGCCGACCGTCCGGGAGACGCCCATGTCCGGTGACGCCCTCAGTCAGGACCCCGCCGAGCTGAGAAGGAGGATCGACAGCAGCAAGGCCCACCCGGCCCGGGTGTACGACGTCTTCCTCGGCGGCAAGGACCACTACCCCGCCGACCTCGCCGCGGCCTCCGCCGCGCTCTCCGCCAACCCGCGCGGCTACCTCGACGTCCGGCACAACCGCGACTTCCTGCGCCGCGCCGTGAACACGCTGGCCGCCGACGGGATCCGGCAGTTCCTCGACATCGGCACCGGCCTGCCCACCGCGGAGAACGTCCACCAGATCGCCCAGCGCGTCATACCCGACTCCCGGGTGGTGTACGTCGACAACGACCCGATCGTCCTCGCGCACGCCCGCGCCCTGCTCACCAGCGGACCCGAGGGCCGTACCGACTACATCGACGCCGACTTCCGGAACCCGGCGGAGATCCTCGAACAGGCCTCGAAGACGCTGGACTTCGACGAGCCGGTCGCCCTGTGCCTGGTGGCGATCCTGCACTTCGTGGAGGACGAAGAGGCCTACCCGATCGTCCGCGGGCTCGTCGAGGCGCTGCCCGCAGGCAGCCGGGTGGTGCTCAGCCACCTCACCGAGGACCTCAACCCCGAGAACATCCGGGCGGTCCAGCGGGCCTACACCGAGCGCGGCTTCAGCTTCGTCCTGCGGTCGCGGGCCGACGTCGAGCGCTTCTTCACGGAGAACTCCCTCGCCCTGGCCGACCCGGGCGTGGTCCCCGTGCACCGCTGGCGCGCCGACCACGCGGCGCCCGTGCCCGAGCAGCCCGACGCCGCCTTCCTGGAGTCCCTCGACCACATCGAGCGGGTCCGTTACGCCGACATCAACGACGTCACCGACGCGGACATCAACGTCTACGCGGGGCTGGGCGCCAAGGCCTGAGGCAGTGGCTCACCAGTCGAGGGCGTCGGACCGGTCCTGCTGCCAGTACGTCACCCGCAGCGAGCTGTCGTAGTACACGCCCTTCGCCGGCAGTGGCGGTGTCGCCGAGGCACCGCCGCTGCTGTTGGGGGTCATGCCCTGGAAGGCGACGGTCAGCTTCTCGGCGGTCGTGCCGCCGTCGCCGCTGCCGTCGGCCGCGGACAGCAGCACGCCCGCGTAGCCGGACTCGCCCGGCGCGAGGGTGGTGACCGCCTGCGGGTGGGTCGCCTCGTCGGGCTGCGGCACCCACTGCATCTCGTCGAAGCGCAGGACGGGGTAGTAGGTGAGGTCGCAGGTCCTGCTGCCGGTGTTCCGCACCGTCAGCAGCAGGTGGTTCAGCGGGCGGGAGAGCGGCTGGGCGGTGACGGTGGTGTTGGAGCCGTTGCACAGGACGCGGGAGGTGCCGCTGCCCGGCTTCTTCGTGGCGGTGTCGCTCACGGGCGAGGGGGTCGACCTGGCGGTGCCCGAACCGGTGGTTGTGCCGG
The DNA here is from genome assembly GCF_044747345.1 of Streptomyces sp. NPDC090088. Classification (NCBI taxonomy): domain Bacteria; kingdom Bacillati; phylum Actinomycetota; class Actinomycetes; order Kitasatosporales; family Streptomycetaceae; genus Streptomyces; species Streptomyces sp. NPDC090088. Next base: position 30,060 of record NZ_JBIVDZ010000002.1, read on the forward strand.
TGCCCGTGGTGCCGGTGGCGCCGGTGGTGGCTTCAGAGGTCTTCGGTGTCGGCGTCGGTGTGGCCGGCTGCGACGCGGTCGTCGCCGGTGCGGACGCGCCCTCGTCGCGGGTGCCCGTTCCGTCCTCGCAGGCCGTGAGGGCGAGGGCGGCGACGGCGGCGCCGGTGGCGGCGAGCAGACGGACACGGCGGGTGGCGCGCTGGGCCATGGCGAATCCTCTTTCGAGTGGTGGCGTGCTTGGATGGCCACAGCCTGTGGGCCGCTCCGTCCCGTCCGCCACAGCCGCCGGACGATCCGGGACGCTGGAACGGCCATACCGGCTCTGACCTGTAAGAACAGCCCTTCCCTGGAACACGGGTACGGGATGTGGGGGGACGGAGGAACGGTGTCGGACGGCACTTCGGGAAGCGGTTTCGCCGAGTTGCTGCGGGAGTTGAAGGACCGCTCGGGGCTCAGCTACGGCACGCTCGCCAAACGGCTGCACATGAGTACGTCCACCCTGCACCGCTACTGCAACGGGGACGCCGTACCGGCGGACTACGCCCCCGTGGAACGCCTCGCCCGGCTCTGCAAGGCCGGTCCCGAGGAACTCGTCGACCTGCATCGGCGCTGGGTACTGGCGGACGCGGAGCGGGGGCGGAAGCCGGACGCGCCCCGGAAGCCGGACGTGCCCCGGAAGCCGGCCGAGGCGGCGACGGGGGAAACGGCGGCCCAGGGAGCGGCGGCGGCCGCGGAACCGGCGGCTGCGGAAGCGGCGGGTCCGGAAGCGGCGGGTCCGGAAGCGGCGGGTCCGGAAGTGGTGGGTCCGGAACCGGTGGGTGGTCCGGAAGCGGTGGGTGGTCCGGGAGCGGCGGCCGTCGGGGTGCCGGGGCCGAGCCTCCTGCCGGAGCCGTTGGTGGAGTCGGTGCCGGAGCCGTTGGCGGGGCGGGTCGGCGAGCGGCGTCGGCGTGCCGTCCGGCCCGTGCTGCTCGCCGGCACCGCGGTCGTCGTCCTGCTCGCCGCCGCCGTCCTCGCCGTGAAGCTGCCCTCGGGCGGGACCGACGACAAGGGGCAGGGGCCCGCGGGCGCCGCCGCGTCGGTGTCCGGCGGCCCGCGCTCCGGAGGGAAGGCGGCCTCGGGCACCCCGTCCACCGCCTCGCCGTCCTCTTCCGCCTCCGGCGACTCCGGCTCGTCCTCCCCGTCCGCGTCGGCCACGGCCACCGGCGGCTCCGGGGACGCCGGTACGACCGCCTCCGCGCCCGCCGCCGGCACCACCGCGCCTCCGCTCACCGTCAACACCCAGCCGTACTCCTGGGAAAGCCCCTGCTCCCAGCACTACCTGATCGACCGGGCCCCGGCCGACGTGGCGCCGCCGCCCCTGGAGACCGACGCGACCGCCTGGGTCTCCGCGCACCAGGCGGTCTCCTCGGGGGAGCAGTACGTCACGCTGACCGTGCAGGGGACCGGCAAGGAGTCGGTGGTGCTGGAGAGCCTCGCGGTCCGCACGGTGGACCGGAGCGCGCCGCTCGCCTGGAACGACTACGCGATGGGATACCCGGGCGTCGGCTGCGGCGGGAACGTGCCCACCCGCTCCTTCACCGTCGCCCTGGACGCGATGCGCCCGGCGGTCGTCCCGGAGGCGGGGCACCGGGACTTCCCGTTCAAGGTGAGCGAGTCGGACCCCGAGGTGTTCTACGTGACGGCGGACGCCTCGGCCTACTCCGTCGGCTGGTATCTGGAGCTGGCCTGGTCCAGCGGGTCGCGGCACGGAACGCTGCGGATCGACGACAAGGGGCGGCCGTTCCGCACGAGCGGCAACAACGGGCGGCCCGCCTACGAGTTCCCGCTGGGCGGCGAGGCCTGGCGGGCCGCGTCGTCGGGGGACTGAGAGAGGGACGCGGCGGAGGGGCCCTCGTCGCGTACGCCCTGTCCGTCCCGGCACCCGCTGAGGGCGGTCGCGGCGACCAGCGCGAGGGCGGCCACCGCGAGCAGACGGCGGCGGCCGGGGGCCGGGGTGGGGCGCGTGGCGGACATGCGAGGACTCCCTTGGCGAACTCGGCTCGGTCGGTGATCCCGAACTGCCTTCAGCCTGTCCGGCGGTCCGCCCGCATCGCCAGAGCACACCGGGAATTCGGGACGCGTGCCGCCGTTCCACCCCTGTGAGCTGTGCGGATCCCGTCCCGTGGGACGACGGTCCGGGACGTCCGGGCCGCCGGAGCGGGGGTCTCGGCGCCGTCCGTCCGGATCGCGGAATGACGGGTGTAGGCGGCATGCACCTCTCTAGGCTCCGGCCAAGACGAGGATCAGACCGCGGATCAGACCCAGGAGAGCCGTCCATGACCGTCACCAGTCCCCCCGCCCCCGCCCCCGCCCCCGCCGCACTCCCCGCCGCCCTGCCGCCGCTCGCGGCCCGCGCCCGTACCGTCGGCGGTTCGCCCGTGCGGGAGATCCTCGCGGTGACCGCACGCCCCGAGGTGATCAACTTCGCGGGCGGGCTGCCGGCCCCGGAACTCTTCGACCGGGAGGGCATCGCCGCCGCCTTCCGCACGGTCCTGGAGGAGACGCCCGAGCGGGCGTTGCAGTACTCCACGACCGAGGGCGAACCGGTGCTCCGGCAGGGGCTCGCGGCCCGCCTCCGGGCGCAGGGCCTGCCCACCGACCCCGACGACCTCCTGATCACCACCGGCTCCCAGCAGGCCCTCTCCCTCCTCGCGAGCGCCCTGATAGACCCCGGTGACACGGTCCTCGTCGAAAGCCCCTGCTATCTGGCGGCACTTCAGGTGTTCGGGCTGGCCGGGGCGCGGGTCCTGCCCGTCCCCTGCGACGACGACGGAGTCGACCCGGCCGCCCTCGCGGAGCTGATCCGCGCCGAGCGGCCCAAACTCCTCTACCTGGTCCCGACGTTCCAGAACCCCACCGGCCGCACCATGCCCGCCGCCCGCCGCGCCGCCGTCGCCTCGGCCGCCGCCCGGCACGGCCTGTGGATCGTCGAGGACGACCCCTACGGCGAGCTCCGCTACGACGGCGACCGCGTCCCCTGGATCGCGTCCTTCCCCGGCGCCGAGGACCGCACGGTCCTGCTCGGCTCCTTCTCCAAGGTCATGGCCCCCGGCCTGCGGCTCGGCTGGCTCCGTGCCCCGGGCGCCGTGCGCCGCGCCTGTGCGGTGGCCAAGCAGGCGGCCGACCTGCACACCCCGACCGTCAACCAGCTGGCCGCCGCGCGCTATCTGGACGTCCTCGACACCCATGTCGCCAAGGTCCGCGCCGTGTACGGCGAACGCCGGGACGCCATGCTCGCCGGGCTGGCCGACGCCCTCCCGGCCGGCTCCGCCTGGAACCGGCCCGAGGGCGGCATGTTCCTCTGGGCCCGGCTCCCGGAGTCGTACGACACCACCGCCCTGCTCCGCCGGGTGGTGGAGCAGAACGTGGCCTACGTCCCGGGCGAGCCCTTCTACGCGGCCGACCCCGACCGCTCGACCCTGCGGCTGTGCTTCGTCACGCAGACGCCGGAGGAGATCGGGGAGGGGCTGCGCAGGCTCGCCAAGGGGCTCGCCGACGGCCTCGACGGCTAGCGGGGGCTCAGTCCCAGTAGAAGTGCCACAGCCGCTCGCCGACCAGCTGCCCGGCGTAGGACGCGAGGGTGTCGTCCTCGCCGGGCAGCACGGCGTACGGGCAGAACGCGAGGTGCTCGGCGGCGACCGCCTCCGCCTCGTCGAGGTCGGCGGGCGGGGCGGCGACGGAGAGGGCGAGGTGGTCCAGGCCCAGGGCCACCACCCGTATCCCGAAGCGGTCCTCCCAGGAGCGCAGCACCGCGCACAGCCGGGCGACGTCCTCCTCGTAGTTCACCGGGCCGCTCCAGCCGATCGCCGCGGGTATGTCGGCGCTGCGCCGGGCGGACACCAGTGCCAGGTGCGGCTCCTTCAGCCAGGGCCGGCCCTGGCTCAGCGCGTCGGCGACGTCCGCGGCCCGCGCGTCCGGGTGGGCGACCAGGGCCGGGGCCGGGGCGAGCCCGGGCCACTCCTCGCCCTCCGGCGGGTCCTCCTCCCAGAAGTCCTCCAGCACCTCGTCGGCGTCGTGGTCCCCCGGGTACGACGTCTCCCCGGGCGCGAAGTCCCAGTCGTCGATCTCGGACACGTCGACGAGCACCGGCAGCAGCCCCGCACGCGCGGCCGGCGCACCCAGCGCGGCCCAGGTCCCGGGCCCCGCGGGCTGCCCGGCGTACCACAGCAACGGCTCGTGCCACGGGCCGTCGAGCGTGTCGTCGACCAGTGTCCCGGGCGGGAGTTGAAGCCCCAGGGAACGACCGCTCGGATCGGTCGCCAGCTTGGGCAGCGGGTTGGGAAGAGTCGCCATGGCGATGACTGTAAGGGGGGCCACTGACAACGCCGGACGCGGTCACCTGGAGCGGAGGTGCCGAGTCCTCGGCGGTGGTGCTCAGCCCGCCGGATCCGTCAGCATCCGCCAGCCCGGCGCGTAGTTTCCGTGCAGGACCAGGGACGCGGCGCCGACCGCGCCCACCGTGTCGCCGATGACGCTCTGTTCGACGGCGATCGGGCGCAGCGCGCGGGCCACCGCCGTGCGGTTGACGGCGGACTCGATCTCCGCGAGGAGGATCGGTTCGATGCCGCGCAGCGCCTCGCCGCCGAGGACGATGCGGTCGACGTCGAGGAGGCTGGCGGCCCCCCGGGCGGCCTGGCCGATGCGGCGGGCGGCCCGCCGTACGACGTCGACCGCGTCGGGGTCGTCGGCGCGGACGGCGCCGCGCAGGGCCTTCCAGTCGTCGTGGAGGGTCTCGGGTGTGCCGGTGAGGCCGATGCGGGCGGCCGCTTCGGGGCCGTACCGGCGCAGCAGGTCGTCGATGATCGCGGCGGGGGAGCAGTAGGGGCCGAGGCAGTCGGTGCCGCCGCAGGGACAGCGGCGGTCGCCGGGTTCGACCGGCATGTGGGCGAACTCCCCCGCGTTGCCCGAATCCCCGTGCAGAACGGTGTTGTTGAGGACGACCCCGGCGCCGATCCCGGTGCCGAGGTAGACGAAGAGGAAGCTGCCCGCGCGCGCCTCGCCGCCGATCCAGCGCTCGCCTATCGCGGCGGCGGTGGCGTCGTTGTCGAGGGCGACGGGGAGGTTCGTGGCCGCCTCGAACATCCGCACCAGGGGAACCCTGCCCCAGCCGGGGAGGTTCGGCGGTGAGACCACGGCCCCCTGGGCGCCGTCGAGCGGTCCCGGGGCGGCGATGCCGAGGCCCAGCAGCCGGGCCGGATCCACCCCGGAGCGGGTGAACAGGCGCAGGGCCGCGCGGGAGACGCGGTCGACGACCTGTTCCGGGTCCTCGGGGGCGACCAGGCGCTGGCGGCGGCCGGTGATCACCTCGCCGGCCAGGTTCACCACGACGATCACCGCCGAGTCGGGGTCCAGGTGGACGCCTATCGCGTAGGCGCCGTCGGGGCGCGGGGAGAGCAGGATGCGCCGCTTGCCGCCGCTGGAGGGGGCCTGGCCGGTCTCGGTGACCAGGCCGGCGTCGAGCAGTTTGCGCACGACGTTGGAGACGGTCTGGTTGGTCAGGCCGGTGAGCGCGGCCAGTTCGACGCGGCTGACCGGGCCGCGGGTGCGGATGGCGTCCAGGACGACGGCCTGGTTGTAGCCGCCGACCCGGGGGAGATTGGTCCCGCCGAGCATCGTCACCGTGCCGCCTCCGCTGCCGTCAAGGCGCCGGTCGGGCGCCGCACCATGCTGCCTGCCGCGGGCCGGAACCCGCGCGGGTTTTCGTCTCCGCCATGACCGTCATGTGACGGGTACCACGTTTGAGATGCGTGGAAGTGGCTGGAAAGACTTTCGATCAGGGATGGAAGTTGCTGCCACCAGCTCGAATCTCGCTGGTTCAGACCGCCTTCCGTTCTTCATGTACCGCTGTCTGGCAGGGACTTTACACGTCGGAAGCATTGACTTCATCCATCCATTGGATTTAGCTACCGCCCACAGAACCTGGCCGAAAGACGGTCGGGTCGCGCGGGGTGGCGCAAGGGGACGCCCTCCCGGCAGGAGTCGTCGCGACCCGTATGCCTCGCGGCTTCCCTAGGTTTCGCGTTCCCGGAGGGACCTCGTGCGTTCGAAACTCATCACCGCCGCGGCCGTCACCGCCGCCACCGCTCTCGCCGCCAGCGGCTGCAGCTCGGGCTCCTCGGGGAGTTCGAGCAAGTCGATCAAGGTCGTGTACTGGCAGAACCTGAACAGCGCCAACAAGCTCCAGGCGAACTTCCTGGCCTCGATGGTGAAGGAGTTCACCAAGGCCAACCCCGGCACCAAGGTCGACCTCGTCCCGGTCACCGCCTCCGAGGCCGACTACTACACGAAGATCCAGCTCATGATGCGGTCCCCCTCGACCGCCCCGGACCTGGTCTACGAGGACACCGCCCTCATCAACTCCGACATAGCCGGCGGGTACCTGAAGCCGCTGGACGCCTACTCCGCCCAGTGGGCCGACTGGTCCCAGTACGCGGCCGCCGCCAAGACCGCCGTCACCGGCGCCTCCGACAACAAGGTCTACGGCGTCCCGGACAACACCGACACCCGCGGCATCTGGTACAATAAGCAGCTCTTCGCCAAGGCCGGTATCGCCGTGCCCTGGCAGCCCAAGACCTGGGCCGACGTGCTGAGCGCCGCCCGGAAGATCAAGGCGAAGCTCTCCGGGGTCACCCCGATGAACCTCTACACCGGCACCGCCGGCGGCGAGGCCTCCTCCATGCAGGGCTTCGAGATGCTGCTGTACGGCACCCCGGCCGGCGACAAGTCCCTGTACGACGCGAGCCAGAAGAAGTGGGTCGTCGGCAGCCAGGGCTTCAAGGACGCCCTCGACTTCGTCCACACCGTCTACAGCGAGAAGCTCGGCCCGTCCGTCTCCGACGCCCTCGGCGCCAACTTCGGCACCACCGTCGGCACCGAGCTGATCCCCGCCGGCAAGCTCGCCATCGACATCGACGGCTCCTGGATGCCCAACAACTGGGGCTCCACCAGCGCCAAGCCGTGGAAGGACTGGGAGTCCGTGATGGGTACGGCGGCCATGCCGACCCAGAACGGCCAGGAGCCCGGCAAGACCAGCATGTCCGGCGGCTGGGCCTGGTCCATACCGGCCAAGGCGGGCAACGCCGACCTCGCCTGGAAGTTCCTCCAGTCCGTCCAGACCAAGACCAACTCCGCGCAGTGGAACACGGTCAACTCGACCATCGCCACCCGCACCGACGTCGCGAGCGACTCGTCGTACCTGAACTCGGTCTCGACCAACAAGTTCTTCACCGAACTGGTCGCCGACACCCACTACCGCCCGGGCCTGCCCGCCTACAACCAGGTCTCCACCGCCATCCAGAAGGCGATGGAATCGGTGACCACCGGACAGGCCTCCGTCGACAAGGCGGCAGCCACGTACGACAACGATGTCAAGTCCGCTGTCGGCGACGACAAGACGGTCAAGGGCACCTCGTGAGCACCCTGACCACCGCACCCCCCGGGACCGACGGCGACCGCCGGTCCCGGGGGGTGCCCCCCGCCGCCCAGAGCCTGCTGCGCGGGCTCCCGCTGCTGCCGTCGGTGCTGCTGCTGGCCGTGTTCCTGGCCGGGCCGATCGGGTACTGCGTGTACTACGCGTTCACCGACATGCAGCTCACCGGCGCCTCCGGCACCCACTTCACCGGCTTCGCCAACTTCACCCGCGCCTTCCACGACGCCGACTTCCTCAACGCCGTATGGCTCACCCTGGTCTTCGTCGTCGGATCGGCCGTCGTCGGGCAGAACACGCTGGGCCTGGCGCTCGCCGTCCTCATGGAGAAGGCGGCCAAGCCGGTCCGCTCGATCGTCAACGGGGTCGTCATCGCCGCCTGGGTGCTGCCCGAAGTGGTCGCCGGCTACCTGATGTACGCCTTCTTCTACAGCCAGGGCTCGCTGAACTCGATCCTGTCGGCCCTGCACCTGCCGCAGCAGAACTGGCTCTACACCCTGCCGATCCTCGCGGTCTGCCTCGCCAACGTGTGGCGCGGCACCGCCTTCTCCATGATGGTGTTCTCCGCCGCCCTCAACGACGTGCCCCAGGAACTCACGGAGGCCGCCGAGATGGACGGCGCCGGCCCCTGGCAGCGGTTCTTCCGGGTCACCCTGCCCGTCATCCGCCGCTCGATCCTCACCAACCTGATGCTGATCACGCTCCAGACCCTGTCGGTCTTCGGCCTGATCTACACCATGACCCGGGGCGGCCCCGGCAACAAGAGCGAGACCCTGCCCGTCTTCATGTACCAGCAGGCCTTCCAGAACAGCCTCATTGGCTACGGCACCGCGATCGCGCTGGTGCTGCTGTTGGTCGGCGCCCTGTTCTCCGCCGTGTACATCCGGCTGCTCAAACTGGAGGACGACTGATGGCCGTCGCCGCCACCACCACGCCGAAGACCGGCGACACCCCGGCCGCGGTCGCACCTCGGACCGTCCGGCGCCGCCGCCCCCGGCCCGGCAGGGGCATCGTCAACGTCCTGCTGCTCGCCGTCTCGCTGGTCTACGTCCTGCCGCTGCTGTGGATGCTGATCGCCTCCGTCAGCAACCTCAACAGCTTCCGGCTCGCCCTGCCCGACGCGCTGACCCTGGACAACTTCGACGCGGTCCTCAACGTCGACACCACCTACCGGCCGATGCTCAACAGCCTGCTGCTGTGCGGCTTCGCCACGCTCGTCACCGTGGTCGTCTCCATCCTGGCCGCGTATCCGCTCTCCCGGTACCGGTCCCGGCTGCGCCGGCCGTTCCTCTACACCATCCTGTTCTCCACCGGGCTGCCCATCACCGCCGTGATGATCCCCGTCTACAGCATGTTCGTGCAGGTCAACCTGATCGACTCGATGCCCGGTACGACCCTGTTCCTGGCCGCGTCCGCGCTGCCGTTCGGGATCTGGCTGATGAAGAGCTTCATGGACGGGGTGCCGCTCGTCCTGGAGGAGGCCGCGCGCATCGACGGCGCCGGGGCGATGACGGTGCTGTGGCGGGTGGTGCTGCCGCTGATGCGCCCGGGCGTCGTGGTCGTCACCATCTTCACCTTCATCGGCATGTGGGGGAACTTCTTCGTCCCCTTCATCCTGCTGCTGTCGCCGGAGAAACTCCCCGCGTCCGTCAGCGTGTTCACGTTCCTCAGCGCGCACGACCAGACGCAGTACGGGCAGCTGTCGGCGTTCTCGATCATCTACTCGCTGCCGGTCGTGATGCTCTACCTCATCCTGTCGCGCAAGCTCGGCGGCGGCTTCGCACTCGGCGGCGCGCTCAAGGGCTGAAGCCCCGGCCGGCCCCTCGCAAGCCCCCCCCGGCACCCCCCACTCCCACGGAGAAAGAAACCCATGCACAACGACCGTGAAGTCACCGAGCAGCGGCTGGACCGGGTGCTGGACCAGCGCATCCGGCCCGCCGTGCACGCCCGGTCGGTCCCCCTCCAGGTCGAGGTCTGGGACGTGTCCGGTGAACCCGTCCCCGTGCCCGAGGGGATCGGCGCCCCTTACCGGCCGGCACGGACCGGCGACCGCTGGGGGCCCGCCTGGACGACCAGCTGGTTCAGGGTCAGCGGTACCGTGCCCGCCGAGTGGGCCGGGCTGCCCGTCGAGGCCGTGCTCGACCTCGGGTTCGCCACCCACTCCGCCGGGTTCTCCGCCGAGGGGCTCGTCTACCGAGCCGACGGCACCGCCGTCAAGGCCCTCAACCCGCGCAACACCTGGCTCCCGGTGACCGAATCGGCCGTGGGCGGAGAGGAGTTCACCGTCCACATCGAGGCCGCCGCCAACCCCGTCGTGATGCACACCGCGCCCGGCGAACTCAGCTTCGGCCCCACCTCCGTCGGCGGCCGCGCCCCCTGGCTCGGCGACCCGGCCGCCGACCCCGGCGAACCCCTGTACCGGCTGCGCCGCCTCGACCTGGCCGTCGTCGACCGGCCGGTGTACGAACTCGTCCAGGACCTCGAAGTCCTCGGCCAGCTGATGCGCGAACTCTCACCCGACAGCCCGCGCCGCTGGCAGATCCTGCGCGCGGTCGACCGGGCCCTGGACGCCGTCGACCTCCAGGACGTCTCCGGTACGGCCGCCGCCGCCCGCGAGGCACTGGCCCCCGCGCTCGCCGCGCCCGCCAACGCCAGCGCGCACCGCGTCTCCGCCGTCGGCCACGCCCACATCGACACCGCCTGGCTGTGGCCGCTGCGCGAGACCGTCCGCAAGGTGGCCCGCACCGTCTCCAACGTCACGCAACTCATGGACGATCACCCGGAGTTCAAGTTCGTGATGTCCCAGGCGCAGCAGCTCGCCTGGCTCAAGGAGCACCGGCCCGAGGTGTACGCGCGCGCCCAGGAGAAGGCCAAGGCCGGGCAGTTCCTGCCCACCGGAAGCCTCTGGGTCGAACCCGACACCAACATCTCCGGCGGCGAGGCCCTGGTCCGCCAGTTCGTCCACGGCAAGCGGTTCTACCTGGACGAGTTCGGCGTCGAGACCGAGGAGATGTGGCTGCCGGACACCTTCGGCTACAACGCGGCCCTGCCCCAGCTGATGAAGCTCGCCGGGGTCCGCTGGTTCCTCACCCAGAAGATCTCCTGGAACACCACCAACAAGTTCCCGCACCACACCTTCTGGTGGGAGGGCATCGACGGCACCCGGATCTTCAGCCACTTCCCGCCCGTCGACTCCTACAACGGCGAGCTGTCCGGCGCCGAAGTCGCCCACAGCGTAAGGAACTTCCAGGACAAGGGCGCCGTCAACAGCTCCCTCGTCCCGTTCGGCTACGGCGACGGCGGCGGCGGCCCCACCCGCGAGATGCTGGCCCGCGCCGCCCGGCTCACGGACCTGGAGGGCTCGGCCCGCGTCGAGATCGAGGGCCCGGCCGACTTCTTCGCCCGCGCGGAGCAGGAGTACGCGGAGGCCGGCGGCGCCCCCGTCTGGTCCGGCGAGCTCTACCTGGAGTTCCACCGCGGTACCCTGACCAGCCAGCTCGCCACCAAACAGGGCAACCGGCGCAGCGAACACCTGCTGCACGAGGCCGAGTTGTGGGCGGCGACGGCGGCCGTCCGGGACGGGCACCCGTACCCGTACGAGGCGCTCGACCGGCTGTGGAAGACCGTCCTGCTGCACCAGTTCCACGACATCCTGCCCGGCACCTCCATCGCCTGGGTGCACCGGGAGGCGGAGGAGACGTACGCCGCCGTGGCGACGGAACTGGAGGACATCGTCGGCGCGGCCCAGCGGGCCCTGGCCGGTGCCGGCTCGGACACCCCGCTCGTCTTCAACGCGGCCCCGCACGCCCGCGCCGGGACCCCGGCCATGGGAGCCGCCCCACGCACGGCGGCGACCGAGGACACCCCCGCCCTCCCGCACCCCGACGGCCTCGTCCTCGACAACGGCGTGGTCCGGATCGTCGTCGACACCGACGGACTGATCGCCTCCGCGTACGACATCGCCGCCGGCCGCGAGGCCCTCGCCCCCGGCACCCGGGGCAACCTGCTCCAGCTGCACCAGGACTTCCCCAACCAGTGGGACGCCTGGGACATCGACGCCTTCTACCGCAACAACGTCCGCGACCTGACGGCGGCGGAGTCGGTGACGGCGCTCCCGGGCGGTGGCGTACGGGTGGTCCGCACGTTCGGCGACTCCCGTATCGAACAGACGCTGACCCTCCCGCCGGGCACCCGACGGCTGCTGGTGGACACGGTCGTCGACTGGCACGAGCGGGAGAAGCTGCTCAAGGCCGCCTTCCCGCTGGACCTGCGGGCCGCGTACTCCAGCGCCGAGATCCCCTTCGGCCACGTCGACCGCCCCACCCACACCAACACCAGCTGGGACGCCGCCAAGTTCGAGGTCTGCGCCCACCGCTTCCTGCACGTCGGCGAACCCGACTGGGGCGCCGCGCTGGTCAACGACTCGACGTACGGCCACGACATCACCCGGGACGTCCGCCCCGACGGCGGCACGACCACCACGGTCCGCCTCTCCCTTCTCCGCGCGGCCCGCTTCCCCGACCCCGACCAGGACCAGGGCACCCACCGGCTGCGCTACGCCCTCGTCGTCGGCGCCGACCTCCACGACGCCGTCCGCGAGGGCTACCACCTCAACCTGCCCGAGCGCGTCCTGCCCGGCAGCGGCCCGGTCGAGCCGCTGGTCGCCGTCGACGACGAGGGTGTCGTCGTCGAGACGGTCAAACTCGCCGACGACCGCAGCGGCGACGTCGTCGTCCGCCTCTACGAGGCACACGGGGTGCGCGCCCGGGCGACCCTGACCCCGGGCTTCGCCCTGGACTCGGTGACCGTGACCGATCTCCTGGAGCGCCCGCTGGAGGACCCGGCGAGCTGCGCGGTCACTGAGGCGGGAGAGGTCCGGCTGAGCCTGCGGCCGTACCAGATCCTGACGGTACGGCTGCGGCGCGCCGAGGAGTCGTAGTCGCAGATGGGGAGGGGGCCCGGCCGGTGGCCGGGCCCCCCGTGCTCAGAGCCGCTCGGGCGTCCGGATGCCCAGCAGGGACATGCCCTGGTGGAGGGTGCGGGCGGTCATGTCGCACAGCAGGAGGCGGTTCTCCGCGACGTCCTGCGGCGGCTGCGGCTTGATCACCGGGCACTTGTCGTAGAACGACGTGAACAGCGACGCCAGTTGGTACAGGTACGCGGCCAGCTTGTGCGGGGCGTACTCCGCCGCCGCCTCGAAGACCGTGTCGCCGAAGGCGTCCAGGTGCAGGCCCAGCGCCCGCTCCGCGGTGTGCAGTTCCAGCTCCGGGTGGGCGGCGGGGCGGACGTCGCCCGCCTTGCGGAGGATGGACTGGATCCGGGCGTAGGCGTACTGGAGGTAGACGGAGGTGTCGCCGTTGAGCGAGACCATCTGGTCCAGGTCGAACTTGTAGTCCCGGCTGGGGGACGTGGACAGGTCGGCGTACTTCACCGCGCCGATGCCGACCTGCGTGGCCCGCTCCTGGATCTCGTCCTCGGTCAGGTCCTGCGCCTTCTCCCGGACGACCTCGGCGGCCCGCTGCACCGCCTCGTCCAGCAGGTCCTCCAGCCGTACGGTCTCGCCCTCACGCGTCTTGAACGGCTTGCCGTCCGCGCCCAGCACCGTGCCGTAGCCCATGTTGTGCGCGGTGACGTCGTCGGTGAGCCAGCCCGCCCGGCGGGCCGCCTCGAAGACCATCTTGAAGTGCAGGGACTGGCGGACGTCCACGACGTAGATCAGGGACGTGGCGCGCAGGTCCTGGACCCGGTTGCGGATCGCCGTCAGGTCGGAGGCCGCGTAGCCGAAGCCGCCGTCCGCCTTCTGCACGATCAGCGGGACCGGCTGGTCGTCCTTGCCCCGGATGTCGTCGAAGAAGACGACGAGCGCGCCCTCGGAGCGGACCGCCACGCCCATCTCCTCCAGGAGCCGGGCGGTCTCGGGCATGCCGTCGTTGTACGCCGACTCGCCCACGATCTCGTCGTCGCGGATCTCCATGTCCAGCTTCTCGAAGACCGAGTAGAAGTAGACCTTCGACTCGTCCACGAACCGCTGCCACAGGTCGAGGGTCTCCTTGTCGCCGGACTGGAGGGCGACCACCCGCTTCCGGGCCCGCTCCTTGAACTCCTCGTCCGCGTCGAAGACCGCCCGGGACGCCTTGTAGACCCGGTTCAGGTTCGACATGGCCTGCTCGCCGTCCGTGTCGGTCTCCGCGGACAGCTCGGCCGGGTTCTCGATCAGGTACTGGATGAGCATGCCGAACTGGGTGCCCCAGTCGCCGATGTGGTGCCGGCCGACCGTCCGCTCGCCGGTGAAGTCGAGCATGCCGCGCAGGGCGTCGCCGATCACCGCGGAGCGCAGGTGGCCGACGTGCATCTCCTTGGCGACGTTCGGCTGCGCGTAGTCGATGACGGTGAGGCCCGGATGCGGCTTGGAGGGCACGCCGAGCCGGTCGCCGTCCGCGTACCGCGCGGCCAGGTTCCCGGTGATCGCCCGGTCCGCGAGGGTGATGTTGAGGAAGCCGGGGCCGGAGACCTCGACGTCCTGGATCAGGTCCGCGCCGGTGGTGATGTGCGAGACGACCTGCGTCGCCAGCTCCCGGGGGTTGGCCTTGGCCTTCTTGGCGGCGGCGAGGATGCCGTTCGCCTGGTAGTCGGCGCGGTCGCTGCGTCGCAGCAGGGGGTCCACGGGGGCCTCCGGCAGGGTGGCCGAGAGGGCGTTCGTGAGCTGCTGGGTGACGGAGTCGCTGAGGGACGTGACCGGGGCCATGGGGTGGGAGCCGTTCTCCTCGTGGGTGCTGGTAGACGGGTCCAGTATTTCACGGGGGGTAAAGGGGTTTTTGCGGCCACGGGGTGGGGGTGGTGCGGTGCGCTGCCGGGTGCGGGTGCGTGGGGGCTGGTCGCGCGGTTCCCCGCGCCCCCGGACGGCGGCTGCGCCGCCGATCGGGGGCGCGCCGCCGCTGGTCGCGCCCGCGCGGCGGAGCCGCATGTCAGATGCGGCCCCGCGCCCCCAGACGGCGGCTGCGCCGCCGGTCGGGGGTGTCTTGACAACCCGTTTTCGTAGATGTGGGGGTGCCTGGGAGAATGGGGCGGTCAGCCGTGCGACCGTACCGGCTGCCCGTTGCCAGAAAGAAGGACGTGCCGACGTGGCTCAGAGCACCGAGACCACCGACTGGGTCTCCCGTTTCGCGGATGAGGTCATCGAGGAGTCGGAGCGTCGGGCCCCGGGCAAACCGGTCGTCGTCGCGTCCGGGCTCTCGCCGTCGGGGCCGATCCACCTGGGCAACCTGCGCGAGGTGATGACCCCGCACCTGGTCGCGGACGAGGTCCGGCGGCGCGGGTACCAGGTGCGGCACCTGATCTCCTGGGACGACTACGACCGGTACCGCAAGGTGCCCGCCGGCATCGCCGGGGTCGACGAGAGCTGGGCCGAGCACATCGGCAAGCCGCTGACCTCCGTGCCCGCGCCGAAGGGCTCCGCGTTCCCGAACTGGGCCGAGCACTTCAAGGCCGCGATGGTCGAGTCGCTGGCCGAGCTGGGTGTGGAGTTCGACGGGATCAGCCAGACGGCCCAGTACACGTCCGGTGTGTACCGGGAGCAGGTGCTGCACGCCATGAAGCACCGGGGTGACATCGACGCGATCCTGGAGCAGTACCGGACGAAGAAGGCCCCCAAGAAGCAGCAGCAGAAGGCCGTCGACGAGGCCGAGCTGGAGGCCGAGGAGGGCTCGGGCGCGGCGAGCGAGGACGACGGCTCGTCCGGCTCCGCCGGGTACTTCCCGTACAAGCCGTACTGCGGGGGCTGCGGCAAGGACCTGACGACCGTCACGGCGTACGACGACGACAGCACCGAGCTGTCGTACGTCTGCACCGAGTGCGGCTTCACCGAGACCGTCCGGCTGAACGAGTTCAACCGCGGCAAGCTCGTCTGGAAGGTCGACTGGCCGATGCGCTGGGCCTACGAGGGCGTGATCTTCGAGCCGAGCGGTGTCGACCACTCCTCGCCGGGGTCCAGCTTCCAGGTGGGCGGGCAGATCGTCGGGATCTTCGGCGGGCAGCAGCCCATCGGGCCGATGTACGCCTTCGTCGGCATCAGCGGCATGGCCAAGATGTCGTCGTCCCGGGGCGGGGTGCCGACCCCGGCCGACGCGCTGAAGATCATGGAGCCGCAGATCCTGCGCTGGCTGTACGCCCGCCGCCGGCCCAACCAGTCCTTCAAGATCGCCTTCGACCAGGAGATCCAGCGGCTCTACGACGAGTGGGACAAGCTCGACGCCAAGGTCGCGGAGGGCGCCGCGCTGCCCGCCGACGTCGCCGCGCACTCGCGTGCCGTGCGCACGGCCGGCGGTGAGCTGCCGCGGACGCCCAAGCCGCTGCCGTACCGGACCCTCGCCTCCGTCGCCGACATCACCGCCGGGCACGAGGACCAGGCGCTGCGCATCCTCAGCGAGCTGGACCCCGCGAACCCGCTGGGATCGGTCGACGAGGCACGCCCCCGGTACGACAAGGCCGAGGCCTGGATCAACACCCAGGTACCGGCCGACCAGCGGACCATCGTCCGCGAGGAGGCCGACGCCGAGCTGCTGAAGTCCCTCGACGAGGCGTCCCAGCAGTCCGTACGACTGCTGCTCGACGGGCTCGCCGAGCACTGGTCGCTCGACGGACTGACCCACCTCGTGTACGGCGTGCCCAAGGTGCAGGCCGGGTTCTCCGCGGACGCGACGCCCAAGGAGCTGCCGGCCGAGATCAAGACGGCCCAGCGCACGTTCTTCGCGCTGCTGTACCACCTGCTGGTGGGCCGGGACACCGGCCCCCGGCTGCCCACGCTGCTGCTCGCGGTCGGGCAGGAGCGGGTGCGGGCCCTGCTCGGGGCGTAGCACCGGGATGTGAGGCACGAAGCATGAAGAAGGGGCCCTCCTCGGCGGAGGGCCCCTTCTTCATGCCGTTTCCTCATGCGGTCGCGCGGTTCGTTCGGCTCACGCGATGTGGTCTTCCTGCAACTCCGCCGTGTGGCGGTTGGTGAAGCGGTTGACCATGCGGTCCGCGTCGCGCTGCGGGAGCGTGATGCCGAAGGTCGCCTCCACGTCACCCCGGAACTGGCCGGAGCTGGGGTAACCGCCGTCTATCGACTTCTTGAAGACCAGGTAGAAGTCCTCCTCCGTCGGCTCCGGGGGCCCGCCGCCCTCGCCGAGCTCACGGGTGCGGCCCGGACCGGAGGGGATGGGGAAGCTGCCGGTCTGCTCCGACGGGGACTCCTCGGGGAGGGGCGGCTGCTCCTCCGGGAACTGGCTCTGGGCGAGCTGTTCCTGCCGGTACCGCTGTTCCTGCTGAAACTGCTGCTCCTGCTGGTACCGCTGCTGCTCCTGCTCGTACCAGGCCGCGTACTGCTCCTCGGTGAACTGCGGCTCGTACGGCGGCTCGAAGTCGGGGTTGTAGTCGCCGTGGTACTGGATCTGCTGCGGGTCCCTGGCGTGCAGCCACTGGTTGACGTCCGCCTCGGGTCCCGGCGCCGCGGCCTGCCGGGGGACGGCCGGCTGCCCGGCGCCGGGGGCCAGCTCGGGGCGCTGCTCGGCGGGCGGCGCGACCGCCGCCGCCGGAGCCGGGGCCGCTACGGCGGGTGCGGGGGCCGGCAGGAGGGCCGGGAGGTCGATGCCCGCCGCCGCCAGCCCCTCCGGGGCGGTGTCGGCGAGGGGGACGCCGTACTTCGCCAGGCGCAGGGGCATCAGGGACTCCACCGGAGCCTTGCGGCGCCAGGCCCGGCCGAAGCGGGAGCGGAGCCGCGCCTGATAGACGAGACGTTCCTGCTCCAGCTTGATGACCTGGTCGTAGGAGCGCAGCTCCCACAGCTTCATACGGCGCCAGAGCAGGAAGGTCGGGACCGGGGAGAGCAGCCAGCGGGTGAGGCGGACCCCCTCCATGTGCTTGTCCGCCGTGATGTCGGCGATCCGCCCGATCGCGTGCCGGGCCGCCTCGACCGCCACCACGAAGAGGACCGGGATGACCGCGTGCATGCCCACGCCCAGCGGGTCCGGCCAGGCCGCCGCGCCGTTGAAGGCGATCGTCGCGACGGTCAGCAGCCAGGCCGTCTGCCGCAGCAGCGGGAAGGGGATGCGGATCCAGGTCAGCAGCAGGTCGAGGGCGAGCAGGACGCAGATGCCCGCGTCGATGCCGATCGGGAACACGTAGGAGAAGTTCCCGAAGCCCTTCTTGATGGCCAGCTCACGGACGGCCGCGTACGAACCGGCGAAGCCGATGCCGGCGATGATCATCGCGCCGGTCACGACCACGCCGATGAGAACGCGGTGCATCCGAGTCAGCTGTATTCGCTCGGCCACCCGTACTCCCCTCCCCTTGCGTGTTGTTGCGCGCAACAGGGTGGCACATGTGTGCGGCGCACGTGTTGCCGGTCAGCTCTTCTTGGCTGACGACTTGGAGGGCGACGCGGAGGCGGAGGGCGACTTGGAGGCGGACTTGGAGGGTGTCGCCGCAGGTGAACTCGGCGCGGAACCGGACCCGTTGGCGGTCGAGACGGACGCCACCGCCTCCTTGGCGGCCTTCTCCGCCGCCTTCGTGAGCGTGTCGGCGGACGGCGTCTTCTCACCGGCCAGACCCGCGCCGTTGTAGTCGAGGGTGACGACCACGTTCGCGACCCGGGCCACCACCGTCTGCTGCTTGAAGGCGCCCTCCTTCTTCTTCAGGTCGTAGCGCACCGCGGTGGCCTGGTCGCCGGCCCCGGTCACCGGCTCCGACTTGGTGTTCTTGGCGCCGGACACGGACTGGGCGTCCTGTAGCTGGCTCGTGTAGTACGCCTCGGCCTGCTTCTCGCCGGAGCCGCGGTTGGCGTCCGAGTCGAAGCGCAGGAAGGAGATGTTCAGCCAGCGGAACTGGGAGCCCTTCACACCGTTGTTGTCCAGGCTGCTCCAGGAGCAGCTGTTCCGCGTGGCCACATCGTCCGAGCTGCCCTCCTTGCCCGACTTCACGCCCTTCGGGACGAGTTCGGTGAGGGTCTTCTTCGACAGCACCGCGCACGGCTCGGGCAGCTTCTGGTACTTGGCCGCCTGGACGGTCGGCGAGGCGGCCGTGGAGTCGCCGGTGGGGGAGGTGACGGTGCCGGTGCCGGTGCTGCTGCCCGTCCCCTGCGCGCCGCTGTCCGAGTCCGAGGAGCAGGCCGTCGCGAACAGGGCCACCGCGGGGACGGCCGCCGCGCAGACGAGACCGCGGCGCAGGCGCCCTGCCCGTCGCGGTGCGTTCCGTTCGGTGCGGGCGCTCTGGTCGGCTGGCTGGACTGCTACTCGCTGCATGGTTCCTTCACTCATACGTTCGGGGTTCCTGCGGTCGGATCGGGTCCGAGGGGCCACGGTACGCGGTGAGGGAGCTGTGCGGTTTTGGTTCGCGCGCTTTGCGGACGGGGTGCGGACGGTGTGCCCGGACGGTCAGCCGTTGAGGGCCTCGGCCAGTTGGGCGGCCAGATTCTGGGCCCTGTCCTGCATTTCCTTGCTGTCCGGGACGGTCCCGGTGGCCATCGGCTGCTCCTCGTACTCGATGGTCACCACGACGTTGGACGTGCGGAACACCACAGTCACGGTCCGCTGTTCGGCCGTCGAACCGGACGCGCTGAGCTGATCGTCGAGATACGCCTCGTCGCCGAGGTCGGCGAGCGTGCGGGGCTGGAGGGCGGCCGGGGTGGTGGAGGCGGAGGGCGACCCGGACGCCGAGCCGGAACCGGAGGCGGTGGGCGTGGCGGAGGCCGAGGGGGACGCCGACGAGGAGGGCGACCCGGACGGCGAATCCGATGCCGATGCCGACTCGGTCGCGCTCGCGGTGGGGGGCGCGGACTCGGGGATGTCGGCCGCCGCCTCCATCTGCGTGTAGATCGTCTGCGCCTCGGTGTCGTCGCTGATCGCGTTCTCGTACGACACCACGCGCTCGAAGTCGACGGAGAGCCGGTCGGTGGCGTCGCTGGACTCGACCTTCCAGCGGCAGCCGACCTTGCGGTCGGTGTCGTAGGTGAGCGTGGCGTCGCCCGCGTAGGCCTTGTCCCGCTGCTCCTCGTCGGTGATCTGGGCGATACCGGGGAGCAGGGAGTCCAGGGTGTCGTGGCTGACCGCGCCGCAGGCCTCGGGGAGGGTGCGGTACTTGCCGGGCTGGGCGGCGACGGTGGAGGTGCCGGTGTCCGCGTTCTTGTCGCTGGTGTCGTCGCCCCCGCTGGAACCGCTCGTGCAGCCGGCCAGCAGGGCCGCGAGAAGCGCGGCGGTGCCGGTTACGTACGCCTTCCGCTGCACGGTCAGGCTCCCTTCCGTTCACTGGGTCGCTCGGTCCTGCTCCAGTGTCCCCGCTGGTTATTCGCTTGCCGCAGCGGGGCGTCCCCTGGAGACAATGTGTATCGCACGCACTGCTGTGAACGCCGGTCCCTTGTCTGATTTCAACGACCTTGGCGCTGCATTTGCGTTTTATGTCATTAATTCTGTTTGTCCTTTTTGATGTGCTGTTCGCGGGGGAATGAGGAAGTCATGTCGTACGTGGAGATACCGGGCGCCAAGGTGTCGATCCGGATGTGGACCGACCCGGCGACGGTCGAGGACGTGGCGCTCCAGCAGCTGCGCAACGTCGCGACCCTGCCGTGGATCAAGGGCCTCGCCGTCATGCCGGACGTCCACTACGGCAAGGGCGCCACGGTCGGCTCCGTCATCGCGATGCAGGGCGCGGTGTGCCCGGCCGCGGTCGGCGTCGACATCGGCTGCGGCATGTCCGCGGTGAAGACGTCCCTCACGGCGAACGACCTGCCGGGCGACCTCTCGCGGCTCCGCTCCAAGATCGAGCAGGCGATTCCGGTGGGGCGCGGCATGCACGCCGATCCGGTGGAGCCGGGCGGCTTCCACGGACTGGCCACGGCCGGGTGGGGGGAGTTCTGGGGGCGGTTCGACGGGGTGGCGGATGCGGTCAAGTTCCGTCGGGAGCGGGCGCATCAGCAGATGGGAACGCTCGGTTCCGGCAACCATTTTGTCGAAGTCTGCACGGATACGGCCGGTGTGGTGTGGCTGATGCTGCACTCCGGTTCCCGCAACATCGGCAAGGAACTCGCCGAACACCACATCGGCGTGGCCCAGAAGCTCCCGCACAACCAGGGCCTGGTCGACCGTGATCTCGCCGTCTTCGTCGCGGACACCCCGCAGATGGCGGCGTACCGCAACGACCTGTTCTGGGCGCAGGAGTACGCGAAGCACAACCGCACGCTGATGATGGCGCTCCTGAAGGACGTGATCCGCAAGGAGTTCAAGAAGGCCAGGCCGGTCTTCGAGCCGGAGATCAGCGCCCACCACAACTACGTCGCCGAGGAGCGCTACGACGGGATGGACCTGCTGGTCACCCGCAAGGGCGCGATCCGGGCGGGGAGCGGGGAGTTCGGGATCATCCCGGGGTCCATGGGCACCGGTTCGTACATCGTGAAGGGCCTCGGCAACCCGCTGTCCTTCAACTCGGCCTCGCACGGCGCCGGCCGGCGGATGAGCCGCAACGCGGCCAAGCGCCGGTTCTCGACCCGGGACCTGGAGGAGCAGACCCGGGGCGTGGAGTGCCGCAAGGACTCCGGTGTCGTGGACGAGATCCCGGGCGCGTACAAGTCGATCGACCAGGTCATCGACCAGCAGCGGGACCTCGTCGAGGTCGTCGCGAAGCTCAAGCAGGTCGTCTGCGTCAAGGGGTGACCGCGCGGTCCGTCACTTCGCGTGGCGGACCGCGTAGATCATCACGAAGGCGACGATGTGGATGCCGAACAGGAAGTAGGCCAGGAAGTACCAGACCTGGCGTTCGTTTCTGGTCTCCTGTTTCAGGCGGGCTTGTTCCAGGTCCTGTTCCAGGGCTGCCGCCGGGTCCTCGTCCGGCATCACAGGTCCCGGTGGACCTTGGTGTTGGAGGCCTGGGCGCGGGGGCGGACGACGAGGAGGTCGATGTTGACGTGGCTGGGGCGGGTGACCGTCCAGGTGATGGTGTCGGCCACGTCCTCGGCGGTGAGGGGCTCGGCGACGCCCTGGTAGACCTTGGCCGCCTTCTCCGCGTCGCCACCGAAGCGGGTCAGCGCGAACTCGTCCGTCCTGACCATGCCCGGCGCGATCTCGATCACCCGGACCGGCTTGCCGACGATCTCCAGACGGAGCGTCTCGGCGAGGACGTGGGCGCCGTGCTTGGCGGCGACGTAGCCGGCGCCGCCCTCGTAGGTGCCGTGACCGGCCGTGGAGGAGACCACGACCACCGTGCCGTCGCCGCTCGCCTCCAGCTTGGGGAGCAGGGCCTGGGTGAGGTTCAGGGTGCCGATGACGTTCGTCTCGTACATCGTGCGCCAGTCGGCCGGGTCGCCGGTGGCCACCGGGTCGGCGCCGAGGGCTCCGCCGGCGTTGTTGACGAGGACGGCGATCGCCTTGAAGGCCGTCGCGAACTCGTCGACGGCCGCGCGGTCCGTCACGTCGAGGGGGTAGGCGGTGGCCTCGCCGCCCGCCTCGCCGATCTCCTTGGCCAGCGCCTCGATGCGGTCCTCGCGGCGGGCGGTGAGGACGACGCGGTAGCCGGCCTCGGCGAGCCGGCGGGCGGTGGCGGCGCCGATGCCGCTGCTGGCGCCGGTGACTACCGCGATGCGGGACGGGGCCATGGGGGTGTGCTCCTCAGCGGGGTGTGTCCTGTGCGGGTTGTTCCGGAGAGTCTAGGCGCCGTGGATGGTGCGGAGTCGGGCGGCTGTGGGTCCGTGGGGGCTGGTCGCGCAGTTACCCGTGCCCCTACGGGGCGCTCGTCTCACGTCAGTTTCTCGGTGCCCACATGATCACTGCCATGCCCGCCAGGCAGATCGCCGCGCCCGTAATGTCCCAGCGGTCCGGGCGGTAGCCGTCGGCCACGGCGCCCCACAGGATCGAGCCGGCGACGAAGATGCCGCCGTAGGCCGCGAGGATGCGGCCGAAGTGGGCGTCGGGCTGGAAGGTGGCGACGAAGCCGTAGGCGCCGAGGGAGAGGATGCCGCCCGCGATCCAGAGCCAGCCGCGGTGTTCGCGTACGCCCTGCCAGACCAGCCAGGCGCCGCCGATCTCGAAGAGGGCGGCGACAATGAAGAGGGCGGCGGAGCGGAGGATCAGCATGCTCGCAGCCTGTCACGTCGGGCCCGCGTCACCTGTTGGGAGGTAACCGGGGCGGGGCCCGGGTGGCATACATCCGTAGGACTGTCGGAGTCGGACGGGACGGATGGCGTGGCGATGCGGCGATACGGACTTGCGGTGGCCGGTGCGGTGGCGGCCGGTGCGCTGGTGCTGGGGACGGGCGGTGCCGCCTGGGCCGGGGACGCCGATCTCGAGGTGCACGGTTCCGCCATGATGAGCGGAGGCGTGATGGAGGTCCGGCTGACCCCGGCCAATCTCGGGCCGGACGCCGTCGCCGACGCCAGTGTGCGGCTGAGCTGGTCGGCGGCGCTGGCGGACGAGCAGCGGTTGCCGGCCGCGTGCGCGCGCACCGGCGACCGGGAGGTGGTGTGCGGCACCGGGCCGCTGGCGGTCGAGCTGCCCGGCGAGCAGCTGGTGGTGCCGGTACGGCTGCGGGAGCGGCCGTCGGAGGTGACGCTGGCGGTGGACGTGGCCTGGAGTGGGAGCGCGGTGGACCACGACCGTACGAACGACAGGCAGCGGGTGCTGGTGCTGGCGACCGGGGACCCGTACGCCTTCTGAGCGGGGACGGGCCTGGGACGGGGACGGGGACGGTCAGGACTTTTTCGTGGTGCCCCAGATGTAGTCCTCGGCGGCCTCGGTGATCAGGTCCTTGACCGCCTGTGGGTGGGAGACCAGGGACACGTGCGAGGAGTCGATCTGCACCGTCCTGCGGGCGTTGGCGCGCTTCGCCTCGAAGCGTTCCAGGTCCGGGTTGATCGCCCGGTCCTGCTTGCCGACGAGGGCGTACACGGGCTTGGTCCGCCAGGCGGCGCCGGTGAGCTTGTCCGCGAACGCCGACATCGCGATCGGACGCTGGGTGGCCGCCATGACGGCGGTCTGGCCGGCGGGCAGGTCCGCGGCGAAGACCTGGCGCAGCCGGTCCGGCTTGATGTACACGTCCGTGCCGGTGGTGCCGTCGGCGTTGCGGAAGGGCACCTGCTGGAGCGCCTGGGTGAGCGGCGCGGGGGCGAACCTGGCGGCGAGGACGGCCTGTGACTCTCCCGCGTCGGGCATGATCGCGTTGATGTAGACGAGGGCCTTGACGTTGTCGTTTCCGACGGCGGCCTGGGAGATCACCTCTCCGCCGTAGGAATGGCCGGCCAGGATGATCGGTCCCGTGATGGACTTCAGGAAGCTCGCGAGGTAGGCCGAGTCCTGGGCGACACCGCGGAGCGGGTTGGCCGGTGCGGCCACCGTGTAGCCGTTCTGCTGGAGCCGTTCCACGACGCCGTTCCAGCTCGACGCGTCGGCGAAGGCGCCGTGCACGAGCACCACGGTGGGCTTCGCCCGGCCGGGATCACCGCTCGGACCGCCGGCCCGGGCGGTGTCGGGTGCCAGGACGGAGGTGGCCCCGGACAGGGCCAGAAGGGCCGCGCCCCAGCGGGCGATGTGCACGGTGCGGCGGGACTTACGGGATATGCGCATGCCGGTCCTTCGGCGCGGGGGCGTCGGGCGACGCCCGGGATTCCAGCGTCGAGGTCCCCGGACGGCGCGGCCTCGTGGACGGGCCGTCCGGGTGAACGCGCCCCGGGCGCCCGCTGGGCTCACGTCAGGTGCCGCCGTTCGTGGTCCCGAAGGTGATCCGGTAGGAGCAGGCGCCCTTGCAGGGCATCGTCGCCGCGTCGTCGAAGGCGTAGGAGTAGGCGTAGGGCGCGGCGCGCTTGAAGACCTGGGTGTAGTCGACGGGCCACTTGGAGGGGACGCAGTTCTCGCGGCCCGCCCAGGCGCCGCGGCAGCAGTAGGTGTCGCCGCCGAAGGCCGCGCAGGGCGGCTTGCAGCCGATCTCCTGGCCGCCGGAGCGGGCCTGCATGGCGGTGGGGCAGTCGACGTCCGTGGTGCAGACGCCCTGGTAGCAGCCGGCGGAGCTGACCGGGTCGGTGGTCGTGGTGTGGGAGATGTTGATCCACATGGGCAGGTTCGAGCCGTCGACCATGCTGACGTCGTAGAAGTCCATGCCGGCGTAGGCGTCGAAGGTGAACTCGCCAAGGGTGGTGGGCGGGTTGCCGCCGGTGCAGACGCTGGTGCAGTCGCCGGAGGCGCAGGGGCCCGCGGCCGTGCCGTCGGTGCATCCGGTACGGCCCCAGATACGGCCGCCCCAGTCGTCGGCCACGGTCACCGACAGGCTCTGGCCGGGGGCGAGTTCGCGGCCGGCCGGGTAGACGGCGGTGTTGGTGACGACGGCCCAGACCGTCTTCGGGGTCTTGTTGACGACGGTGATCAGGCGTTTGCCGGCGGGGGCGGCGGTGGGCCGGGGGGGGGAGGTTCGGGAGGCCGTCCTGTTCGGCTTCGGGGTGGTTCTCGGCGATGCCTCGGGCGCGGTCCTGGGGGAGGCGGAGGCGGAGGGCGAGGGGCTGCGGCTCGGGGCGGGGGAGGAGGTGGGGTGCGGGGAGCCGGGCGGGAGGGCGGTGGACGGCCGGCTGCTCGCGGTGCTCGCGGTGTCGGTTCCGGTCGACGGGGTCCAGCAGCCGTAGCCGATCAGTACGGCGGCTGCCGTCGCGAGGGCGGCGGCCGCTCCGGCGTACCACCGGCCGCGTCGTCGCGGTGGTCTCGCGCCGTGTCTCCTGCGTCCTCGTGCCATCCTTGTGCCTTCCTCGGGCGGTGCCGGATGTGTGCCTGCCTCTCGGTGACCTCGTCGGCGGGGGCCGTACAACACAAATTGCGGAGCCGAACGGGTTTCGGTGCCCGCCCGCCGGTTTTTCTGTTGTCCTCGTGGGGGTCGGGGGGTCTCCGTTCCGACAGCCCGACCCTGCGCGGAGGAACGACCCATGATCGAGAACCACCGGAGGGGGCCGCACCCCGGCGTGGTGACGGCGGCTCGCACCGGCGACAGACCGGCCCTGGAGCAACTGGTCGGCCAGTGCCTGCCGTTGGTCTACAACATCGTCGGCCGGGCCCTGAACGGTCACGCCGATGTCGACGACGTCGTACAGGAGACGCTGTTGCGCATGGTGCGGGGGCTGCCGAAGCTGCGGGATCCGTCCGCGTTCCGGTCGTGGCTGGTCGCCATCACGATCCGGCAGGTGCGCGACCGGGAGCAGTCGCGGGCCGCGGACCGGGACCGCAGGGCGCACCTGGACGACGCGGAGACGATCACCGATCCCGCCCTCGACTTCGCCGGGCTGACCGTCTTGCGGCTGGGGCTGACCGAGCAGCGCCGGGAGGTCGCCGAGGCGACGCGCTGGCTCGACCCGGACGACCAGGAGCTGCTGTCCCTGTGGTGGCTGGAGGAGACCGGCGAGCTGGAGCGCGCCGAACTCGCCGGTGCGCTGGGGCTGTCCGACCGGCACGCGGCCGTGCGTGTGCAGCGGATGAAGAAGCAGATGGAGGTCTCGCGGTGTGTGGTGCGGGGGCTGGGGGCCGACCCGCGCTGTGCGGAGCTGGACGGGATCGCCCTGCCGTGGGACGGCACGCCGAGTCCGCTGTGGCGCAAGCGGTTCGGCCGTCACATACGTGGCTGCGGGGTGTGCGAGGGCCTGGACCGGGGGCTGCTGCCGATGGACCGGCTGCTGAGCGGCCTGCCGCTGGTGGCGGTGCCGGCCGGCCTCGATCCGGGGCGGGTGCTGGAACTGGCGGCAGCGGGTTCGGGCTCGGGTTCCGGTTCCGGTGGTGTTCCGCGGCGGCGGCACGGACACGGGCACGGACATGGGCATGGACACGGGCATGGACACGGGTATGGGCGTACGGTCGGGCGGCCGGCGCGCAAGCAGCTCGTGGTGGGTGGCTCGGCGGCGGTCGCGACCGTCGCGGTGGCCGCGCTGGTCGCCGCCCGGTTGACGGCGGGACCGTCCGCCCCGGTCGCGGAGACGGCTCCGCCGCCGAGCCCGGTGGCCGTGACCTCCACCAGCGCCGCCCCGGCCCCCAGCCGTAGTCCCGGTCCCAGCCCCAGCGGGTCCCCTTCCCCGAAACCGTCGGCGAAGTCGTCGCCGAAGCCGAGCCCCTCGAAGCAGGGCGCGGCGCCCGTGCAGGTCGTCTCCGGTGCCAAGAAGGGCGTCGGGGTGTGGACGTTCGACGGGGTGAGCCAGGCGCTCGCCGCGAGCGGGGCGAGCTGGTACTACACCTGGAACACCCAGCACCAGGGCGTGACGGCCCCGGGGTCGGCCTCCTTCGTGCCGATGATCTGGGGAGCGGCGTCCGTGACCGACGCGTCGCTGGCGCAGGCGCGCGCGGCGGGGCCGTACCTGCTCGGGTTCAACGAGCCGGACATGGCGCAGCAGTCGAACATGAGCGTCGAGCAGGCGCTCGGGCTGTGGCCGAAGCTGACGGCGGCGGGCAAGGTGCTGGGCAGCCCGGCGGTCGCGACCGGGGCGGCGGATCCGGGCGGCTGGCTGGACCGGTTCATGTCCGGGGCCTCGGCGAAGGGGTACCGGGTCGACTTCATCACGCTGCACTGGTACGGCGGTGACTTCCGCACCCCGCAGGCCGTGGAGCAGCTGAGGCAGTACCTGACGTCGGTGTACGTGCGCTACCACAAGCCGATCTGGCTCACCGAGTACGCGCTGATCGACTTCTCGCAGGGGACGCGTTTCCCGTCCGCGCGGCAGCAGGCGGACTTCGTCACGGCGTCGGCGAAGATGCTGGACGGTCTGTCCTACGTCCGTCGCTACGCGTGGTTCGGGCTGGGCGCGGACCCGGCGAAACCGAGCAGCGGGCTCTTCACGAACGGTACGACGGCCACGGCGGCGGGCCGGGCCTTCCAGGCGGCCCGCTGAGCGGAGGGGGCCGGCGGCCGAGGGGCGGGAATAGGTGGACGTGGGGTCTCGTTCTGTGGGTATAGTTGAATCGTAAACAACCTGGAGGGTGAGCGAGCATGCAGTTCGGGATCTTCACGGTCGGCGATGTCACGCCGGACCCCACCACGGGGCGGACGCCGACCGAGCGGGAGCGCATCAAGGCGATGGTCGCGATCGCGCTGAAGGCCGAGGAGGTCGGGCTGGACGTGTTCGCGACCGGCGAGCACCACAACCCGCCGTTCGTGCCGTCGTCGCCGACCACCATGCTCGGCTACATCGCCGCGCGGACGGAGCGGCTCGTGCTCTCCACCTCCACCACCCTGATCACCACCAACGACCCGGTGAAGATCGCCGAGGACTTCGCGATGCTCCAGCACCTGGCCGACGGCCGGGTGGACCTCATGATGGGCCGCGGCAACACCGGCCCGGTCTACCCCTGGTTCGGGCAGGACATCCGGCAGGGCATCAACCTCGCCATCGAGAACTACGCGCTGCTGCACCGGCTGTGGCGCGAGGACGTGGTGAACTGGGAGGGCAAGTTCCGCAGCCCGCTGCAGGGCTTCACCGCCACCCCGCGCCCGCTGGACGGCGTCGCGCCCTTCGTCTGGCACGGTTCCATCCGCTCGCCCGAGATAGCCGAGCAGGCCGCCTACTACGGCGACGGCTTCTTCCACAACAACATCTTCTGGCCCGCCGACCACACCAAGCGGATGGTCGAGCTGTACCGGGCCCGGTACGCCCACTACGGGCACGGCACGCCCGAGCAGGCGATCGTCGGCCTCGGCGGCCAGGTGTTCATGCGGAAGAACTCGCAGGACGCGGTGCGCGAGTTCCGGCCGTACTTCGACAACGCGCCGGTCTACGGCCACGGGCCCTCCCTGGAGGACTTCACCGACCAGACCCCACTGACCGTCGGCACGCCCGAGCAGGTCATCGAGAAGACGCTGGCCTTCCGCGAGTACGCCGGTGACTACCAGCGCCAGCTGTTCCTCCTCGACCACGCGGGGCTGCCGCTGAAGACGGTCCTGGAGCAGCTCGACATGCTGGGCGAGGAGGTCGTACCGGTGCTGCGCAAGGAGTTCGCGAACGGCCGTCCGGCGGACGTTCCCGAGGCGCCGACGCACGCGTCGCTGGTCGCGGCCGCCGCCGCGGAGAAGACGGAGACGAAGGAGGTCCAGGCATGAAGCTCGTCGTCGTGTCGGCGGGGCTGAGCGTGCCGTCGTCCACGCGGCTGCTGGCCGACCGGCTGGCCGCCGCCGTGGGCCGGGAGACCGAGGTGCGGGTCGAGGTCGTGGAGCTGCGCGACCTCGCGGTCGAGATCGCCCACAACTTCACCAACGGGTTCCCGGGGCGGAAGCTGGCGGCCGCCCTGGCGGCGGTGACGGAGGCGGACGGGCTCATCGCCGTGACGCCGGTCTTCACCGCCTCGTACAGCGGTCTGTTCAAGTCGTTCTTCGACGTCCTCGACAAGGAAGCACTGGTGGGCAAGCCGGTACTCGTCGCGGCGACCGGCGGTACGGGCCGGCACTCGCTGGTGCTGGAGCACGCGCTGCGGCCCCTGTTCGCCTACCTGCGGGCCGTGGTCGTACCGACAGGCGTCTACGCGGCGTCGGAGGACTGGGGCGCGGAGGGGCTGGAGGACCGCATCGAACGGGCGGCGGAGGAGCTGGTGGCGCTGATGTCGGGCCTGGCGGCGACGAAGCCGCATCAGTCCGACGACCTGCAGGTGATCCCGTTCGCGGAGCAGCTGGCGAGGCTCAGCGCCCCGTAGGGGCGCGGGGCCCTGTCGAGGTGCGGCTCCGCCGAGTGGGTGCGCTCAGCCCCCACCGGGCGGCAGCCGAATTTCGATGGCCCGGTTGCCTCTGTGACGGTGAGAGGCAGGTAAAAAGGGTGATCGTAGGCCCGCTCAGCCCGGCCTAACCGCCGGAGGCCTTGGCAGACTGGGTGCGTGCCCCAGACTGTGCTGCTCGCCGAAGACGACCGCGCCATCCGCCACGCCCTGGAGCGGGCCCTCACCCTGGAGGGTTATGAGGTGACGGCGGTCGCGGACGGTGTGGAAGCCCTGGCGCACGCCCACCGCGACCGGCCCGACGTCCTCGTCCTCGACGTGATGATGCCCGGCATCGACGGCCTCCAGGTCTGCCGGGTGCTGCGCGCGGAGGGGGACCGGACCCCGATCCTCATGCTGACCGCGCTGGTCGAGACCGCCGACCGGATCGCCGGGCTGGACGCGGGCGCCGACGACTACGTGGTGAAGCCCTTCGACGTGGAGGAGGTCTTCGCCCGGCTGCGCGCGCTGCTGCGCCGTACCTCCCCGGTGACCGCCGGTGGTGGCGGTGGCGGCGGTGCGGCCCCCGCCGAGCCCGGCCGGGAGCCGCAGATCTCCGACCGCCAGATCGAGGCCGCCGGTCTGCGCATGGACCTCCAGGCCCGCCGGGCCTGGCGCGGCCGGCGCGAGCTGGAGCTGACGCGTACCGAGTTCGAACTGCTTGAGCTGCTGGCCAGGAACGCGGGGATCGTCCTCGACCACTCCACGATCTACGACCGTATCTGGGGCTACGACTTCGGCCCCGGCTCCAAGAACCTCGCCGTCTACGTCGGCTACCTGCGCCGCAAGCTAGACGAGCCCGGCGCCCCGCAGCTGATCCACACCGTCCGGGGCGTGGGTTACGTGCTGCGGGAGGACTGAGTGGGCCGTCCCGGGCGGCTGGAGCGGCTCAGGCGGATGCTGGCCCGGCGCCGGCCGAAGCTGGTCTCCCTGCGCACCACCTTCGTCGTCTCCTTCGCGGCGGTCACCGCGGCCGTCACGATCGTCGTCGGCATCCTGTCCTACAACGCCGCCGCCCGGCTGGTCCGGGTCGACCAGCAGTCGGTGTTCACGCAGGTCGTCTCGGACGTCCAGGACGAGGTGAAGACGCACAGGATGGTGCCGGAGGACTTCTCCTCCTCCCGGCCCGGGCATGATCTGGTCCGCCCGGCCCGCACCGACGTCCAGGTGCTCGGCGCGCGCGGCGAGATCGTCGACCACGGGAGCCCGGTGCTGCCCGTCACCGCCGCGGACCGGGCGGCCGCGATGGCCGGGGCCGCCGGGAAGACGGCCCAGCACAAGGACGTCCGGGTCGGTGAGGACCTGTTCCGGATCGCGACGGTCGCGCTCGGCGACGGCCGGGGCGCGGTGCAGGTGGCGCAGGAGTTCAGTGACACCGAGGACCTGCTGCGGGCGCTCCAGCAGCGCACCCTGGCGCTGATGGCGGCGGTCGTGGTCGCCGCCGGGCTGTTCGGCTGGTGGCTGGCCCGGCGGATCACCCGGCGGCTGGTGATCCTCACCTCGGCCGCGGAGGGCGTGGCCCGCACCCGGCAGCTCGGCATCCAGGTGCCGGTCACCGGCCTCGACGAGGTGGGGCGGCTCGGCCGCGCCTTCGACCGGATGCTGGGCCGGCTCGCGCAGTCGGAGGAGGACCAGCGGCGGCTCGTCCAGGACGCCGGGCACGAACTCCGCACCCCGCTGACCTCCCTCCGTACGAACATCTCCCTGCTCCGCCGTATCGACGAGCTTCCGCCGGCCACCCGCGACGAACTCGTCGCCGACCTCGGCCAGGAGGCGCGTGAGCTGACCGACCTGGTCAACGAGCTGGTCGACCTCGCGGCCGGGCAGTCGGACTCGGAGCCGCCGCAGCGGGTGGACCTCGCCGACATCGCGGAGGACGTGGCCGGGCTGGCCCGCCGCCGTACCGGCCGCGACGTCCTGCTCCGCTTCAGCGGCGACACGACGACCGACGGCCGCCCCGGGATGCTCCAGCGGGCCCTGTCGAACCTCGTCGAGAACGCGGCCAAGTTCGACCGGGACGGCAAGGGTCCCATCGAGATCAACGTCACCGGGCCCGCCCGGCCCGGCACGGTCCGCGTCGAGGTCCTCGACCGCGGCCCCGGTATCGCCGACGGCGACCTGATCCGCATCTTCGACCGCTTCTACCGCGCCGCCGACGCCCGCTCCCTCCCCGGCTCCGGCCTCGGCCTCTCCATCGTCCGCGAGGTCGCCATGGCCCACGGCGGAGCCCCCTTCGCCTTCCGCCGCGAGGGCGGCGGCGCGGTCATCGGCTTCACCGTGGGCGGCGGCTTCGCCGGAGGCGGCACCTCCCGCCTCTGACCCACGACCCACACGTCCCGCGCCCCGGCGCGCGCACAGCGGCAGGCGTCGACCCCAGCCTCGCGCCCTCCCAGAGCGCGCACCGCGAGCCCATCCCCCGGCGCGCGAACCACGTCGGTTCACGCCTCGGCGCCGGCAGCGCAGTCCCGTGCTCTCGGCGCTCAAAGCGCAGCTCCGTGCCCTCGGCGTTCGAAGCGTGGCTCCGTGCCCCCTGTTCGTGGCGGCTGGGGCGGGGTGATGATCGGGGCAGTGGGTGACGGTGGGGAGGGGTTTGTGCTGAGCGATGTGGAGGCGGCCGCTTTGGCCGCTGTCGACGAGGAGGCCGTCGGCAGGACGCTGCTGGAGCTGATGGCGGTGCCGAGTGTGACGGGGAGCGCGGCGGAGTCGGAGCTGCAGCATCTGCTGGCCGGGCGGTTGGAGCGGCTGGGGCTGGAGGTGGATCTGTGGTCGATGGATCTGCCGGCGCTGCTGGCCGACCCGGAGTTCCCGGGGGCGGAGGCGGCGCGGGACGAGGCGTGGGGGCTGGTCGGGCGGACGGGCGGGGACGACGGGCCGACGCTGGTCCTGCAAGGGCATGTGGACGTCGTACCGCCGGGGGATCCGGCCGCCTGGGAGGGCGATCCGTTCGTGCCGAGGGTGACCGGGGACGTCGTCCACGGGCGCGGGGCGTGCGACATGAAGGCCGGCCTGGCGGCGCACCTCGCCGCGCTGGCGGCGGTGCGGGCGGCCGGGGTGCGGCTGCGGGGGCGGGTGGCGGTGCACTTCGTGGTGGGCGAGGAGGACGGCGGGCTGGGCGCGTTCGGGACCCTGCGCCGGGGCTACGACGGTGACGCCTGCGTGATCACCGAGCCGACCGCCGGGACGCTGGTCACGGCCAACGCGGGGGCGCTGACCTTCCGGCTCTCCGTACCGGGGAAGGCCGCGCACGCCAGCTCCCGGGACGCGGGGGTGAGCGCGATCGACGGCTACCTGGTGGTCCACCGGGCGCTGGCCGGGCTGGAGCGGGCCCGCAATCACGCGCCCTCCCCGCTGATGGCCGAGTACCCGATCCCCTACGCGCTCTCGGTCGGCACGCTGCGCGCCGGCGACTGGGCCAGCAGCGTGCCGGACCTGCTGGTGGCCGAGGGACGGCTGGGCGTCTGGCTGGACGAGGACCCGGCGGACGCGCGGGCCGCGCTGGAGCGGTGCGTGGCCGAGGCGTGCGCCGCCGACCCGTGGCTGCGGGACCATCCGGCGACGGTGACCTGGCCCGGCGGGCAGTTCGCGAGCGGCCGCCTGGCGGAGGGGCACCCGCTGCGCGGCGTGGTGCGCGACGCCTGCGCGGACGCCAACGGCTGGGCCTCCCGGCCCCGGGAGCGCGGGGCGCCGTACGGCAGCGACCTGCGCCTGTACTCGGGGGCCGGGATCCCCACCCTCCAGTACGGGCCGGGGGACGTACGGGTGGCCCACAGCGCGCAGGAGCGGGTGTCCGTGGCGGAGACGGTGGCGGTGGCCCGGACGCTGGTGCTGACGGTGCTGCGCACGGTGGGTGTCGAGTAGTCGCCACGGAAAGGGCCGCAGGGCGTCACCGCTTTCCCCGCAGCGCCCGCACCACCTCGGCGACGGCGGTGAGGATCCGCGCCCGGTCCTTCGAGTCGGCGTCGCCGAGCGCGGTGCGGGTGATCAGGATGGCCGCGCAGGCGACGACGAGCAGCGCCAGCAGGCCACAGAGTGCGGTGAGGAAGAGGGGATCCATCGTCGGGTCCTTCCGGGACGGGATGCGGGGCGGTGGAGACGCCGACGAATGTGCCCCGGGCGCGCCGGTCGAGGCAGCGGCGGATGTGCCCGAATCCCGGAGACATCGCAGGTCAAGGCGGTAATCTGCGAGTTTGCGAGTCGTACGGGTCGTACGAGTCGGGCAGTGAGGGGGCGGCCGGGTGACGTACGAGGAACAGCTGGAGAGGCTGGTCAGGGCGGCTGGGGAACCCAGTGCTGCGGCCGTCGGCGCCGAGATCGTGAAGAGGCGCGGGCCGAGCATCAACTCCAACACGCTCAGGGACTGGCTCCAGGGCAAGGTCGTTCCCCGTGACTCGGTCAAACGGCACGCGTTCCTGGGTGCGTTGACGGAGCTTGCCCGGAACCGGACCCGGGATTTCCAGGCGCGCCTCACGCGCGAACAGTGGGACGGTCTGGCGGACTTGGCACGCAAGGCTCGTGAGGGCAGGGCCGTCGACCCTCCGTCCTCGGTTCGCCCCTGCCTCCGGCAGGACTGGCTGGACGCCGTGACCGGATCGAAGGCCTGGCAGCTCATCGAGCCCGAAGGGCAGGAGCAGGCCGAGACGATACGGAAACAGGTGCTCGACGTCGTACGGCGACTGGCGGAGCTGGACGCCGAGCAACGCGCGGGGCGGGAGCAAGGGCCCTGGCACGACGAGAAGTTGGCCTGCCGTATGACTCGGCGGACCGATCTTCTGCTGCGCGAGGCGCACCGACGTCTGAAGCGGGCGACGCTGGCCCCGGCCGAGGCCGCCCTGATCGTGCTGCTGCCCTTTCTCTACCAGGTGAACAGCGTCTACACCGTCGCGAGCCTGGCTCACGTCGACCCGACGGACCTGGACGACCATGCATCAGGTGGACCGGACCGGGAGAAGTACAACGTCCTGCTGCGCAACCACAAGCGGCTCGTCCGGCAGGCGCTGCGCGGTGACGAGCTGCCCGACCGGGACGACGGCCGCCCGGAGATCGGTTGGTGGCTCTTCCACCAGTGGACGAAACAGGAATGGGGATCACTGGGCACGATGCTGGCCGATCTGAGGCCTGCGGACGCCCGCCTCGACAGGCTTCTCGACCGGCAGCTGGTCACCCGGCTGCTGGCCTGCGCCCATGTGCCGCCGCGCAAGCTGTACGGCAGAGGGCGGGACGGACTGCTGAGGTCCGACCCGTTCCCGGTCGAACTCGACGGCGGGGACTGGCAGGAGGTCCGGGAGAACCTGGTGGGGCCGTTGTTCGCGATCGCCCATGCCATGGCCTTGGAAGCGACCGAACTGCCTGCCATCGTCGTCGAACACATGGGTATCCCGGATCCCGTGACGGTCGAGCCCCTTCTCGACATGCTGGACGACGCGGCGTGGATCCCCGGCGAGGACACTCTCGTCCTCAGGGCGACCTGCGACCATCCGGCCGTCGTGGCCGCGCTCGGCGAGCACGTGCGGCACGTCGACGGTCTGCTGCGCGGCGCGCGCCGTACCAGACCGACGGAGGAGATCGGCGCACTGCCGGTGTACGCGCACGCCGACGAGGTGCACGAGGGCGAACGTACGGAAGAGCGGACCGGCGAGGTCATCCGGTTCCGGCTGGACGAGGCCCGTATCCAGGAACTCCTGATGGGCGAGAACCTCTACCGCGACCGCTCTCTCGCCATCCGGGAGCTGTACCAGAACGCGCTGGACGCCTGCCGGATGCGGAGGGCCTGGGAGCACGCGCGGGACGGTCGGGACCGCTTCGACGGCGAGATCACGTTCGAGCAGGACTACGACCGGGTCGAGAAACGGCACTACCTGGAGTGTCGGGACAACGGCATCGGCATGGACGAGACCGTGCTCGCCGAGGTGTTCTCGCAGGCCGGGGTCCGGCTGAGCGACCATGTCCGGCATCAGGAGGAGGCCCAGCGCTGGCGCAAGGACGGCATCACCGTCCATCCGAACAGCAGGTTCGGTATCGGTGTGCTCAGCTACTTCATGCTGGCCGACGAGATCCGGGTCACCACCCGTCCCGCGGGCGGTGGAGCGGAACAGCTCACCGTCCTGATCACGGGACCTGGCCACTACTTCAGAGTCGCCCGGGAGGAGGCGGACGCGCCGGTCGGCACCACGGTCCGCCTGTATCTCCGGGACGGCGACAAGGCGCCCTCCTGTGTACGGGAGTTGCGCAGGTTGCTGGGCATCTCGGAGTTCCGCACCCGGGCCCGGCACGGGAAGCAGACGGCGGACTGGGAGCCTGGCGAACTCCGCGAGCAGAAGGCTCCGCTCGGCGGACAGTCCGGGTTCACCGCCCACGGGAACCCGGTCAGCTGGCCGGATCCCGGGCAGGGAGTCGACGGCCAGGTGGTGTGGTGCGAGGCCGGGGGCGGCCTCCTCGCCGACGGCATCTTCATCGAACCACGGGTCCGGAGAGGGGTGCTGGCGGGTGCGGAACGCTCGTCGCCGTTGCGGGGCGTGGTGGTGAACCTGACCGGGGAGACCCGGCCCAAGGACCTGTCCGTGGATCGTACGGAGATCCTGGAAAGCGATGTGGACGAGCAGGTGGAGCGACTCATCCGGGATGCGTTGCCGGCGCTCCTCGCCGCCGAACCACCGTTGCTGACGACGCGGTGGCTGGCCGAGGTCTCGGTCGTAAGCCCCCGGCTCGCGGACATCGTGACGGAGGCTGCGGGGGAGGCCGGGTACCAACTGGAACTGCACGGCCATTCCGTGCCCGTGGCCCAGGCCGGATTCTTTCTGCCGGACATCGCAATCATCCACCAGGCGGACCAGGACCTCGACTGGGAGGACATCGGAGAGAGGCAACCGGAGGGCGTCATCGACGACGTCACC
This sequence comes from Streptomyces sp. NPDC090088, assembly GCF_044747345.1. Taxonomy (NCBI): domain Bacteria; kingdom Bacillati; phylum Actinomycetota; class Actinomycetes; order Kitasatosporales; family Streptomycetaceae; genus Streptomyces; species Streptomyces sp. NPDC090088. The sequence goes on from NZ_JBIVDZ010000002.1 coordinate 66,128, forward strand.
TTGTTGTGGCGTCTTCTCGCTCATGGGTCCGGTGCCGAACTGTCCGCGTTGACCGAACTGGTTCCTGAGCTGTCCGAAGTGCGGGCGGTGCTCGCGGCGCGTCCCACGGACTTGATGCTCCGTACCGTCACCTCCATAGGATCCACGTATTGGCCTGGAACCCATGGACTCAACAGGGAGACTATGCGTCTGGGGCATGCCTTCTCGGTCGCCGAGACCTGCGGGATGCGGTATCGGGAAGTGGCGGCCCGCAGAGACTTGCTCGGCCTGGTGCATCTGCCACCGAGGGACGATGCCGTGGCCGACTCGGCAGGAGCGGCACTGCTCGACAGCCACCACTATCCCTCGCAATACCGCAGCGGTATGTGGCTGGATCAGGACGTGCCCGTGCCCCCTGGGCACCTTCTGAAGGCACATCTGGTCCTGAACATCGGAATCGACGAGGCACTCGACCGGCTGGCGGCATGCGGATTCGTCACTCCCGGGGACCGCATGCCGACGGAGACCCCGGAAGACTGGGTGGTCTCGCTGCTCAGCCGCGATCTGACCGCCCAGCAACCTTGGCTGCCACTCAACGAACCGGTGGCGATGGGGCACGTCCTCCGCTCCGTGGCGGAGACCGGTCAGTCCTTCCAGGAGGTGGTCGACACCCTGCTGTCCTACGGATACCACCCGGAAGTAGGTGAACTGGACGAACAGACGGCCCAGGAACTGCTGCGGCGAGGCGTGGAGTGGGGCTGGAGTACGGACCGACTGAGCCATATTCACGCGAAGAAGCCGGTACCGCTCGGGCTACTGGCCGAGGCGGCGATCGCCTCGGGTTCCGGGCTCCGTGCTGTGGCTCGCCCGTTGGAGAAACTGGGTCTGTCTGTCGGCACTCTGCCCGAAGAAGACCCGATGGACACCCGGATCCTGAGCGCCGGTTGGCCCGACGGAGCGGTGTACCGGACCGGTGACGAGATTCCGCTTGCGCACCTGGCGGAGGCAGCCCATGCGACCGGGTTGCCTCCGGCGGTCGTGGCCTCGCGTTTCCGCGCCTACGGTCTCAACTCACCGGAGACGAGACTCCCCGAACGGGCTGACGTCCATGATCGCGTGATACTCGGAGAAGTAGGTGGACTCGGACCGGACCGGCTTGTGTCTTTGCAGGCAGTGGTCCTGGCAGCCAACGAAGTGCGGAAGTCCCCCAAGTACGTTGTCGACCGGCTCACGCTCTACGGTCTTGGCACCTCGCTCACCGCACCGCCTGCCAGGCCCAGCAGAAACGACATCGAGCTGGTCGGCCTGGAATCCTACGGGGTACAGCCCAAGGCGCCGTTCTTCGACTGGGAGCAACCGGTGCCTATCCATCACCTCGTCTCCGTCGGATCCAGGACGCTGATGGAGCATGAGGAGGTCGTGGAGCGTCTTACCGCCTTCGGGTTCCGGATGCCCGAGCGCGCGGTGGAGGACTTGGACGAGGTCGATCGCAGGCTGTGTCTCGCCACATTCCGGCAAGGACGCAACGCGGAGCCGCTCCCTCTTGCCCTGAGGCACCCCATCCCCGACTTCCTGAAGATCAGCGCCCTTGCCGAAGTCCCCCTCCCGGAACTCCTCGCCCGCCTCACCCGCCTGGGCGTGGACCTCTCCCGGGTCACCGAAGCCGTCCGCGTCGCCCTCCCTCAAGTCCCCGGCCTGGTCAAGACCCCCACGGAACCGTGAGGAAGCCCTCTGCGCGGGCGCTGGCCAGGCCGATGCGGGGGAGGTCGCTGGTCTTGGTGAAGAGGATGTAGCGGGGTTCCCAGACGGGGCGGTACTTGGCGTTGGCGCGGTAGAGGGACTCGATCTGCCACCAGCGGGAGAAGAAGGTGAGGGTGGCGTGCCAGAGGCGCAGGACGGGGCCCGCGCCGAGGCGGGAGCCGCGTTCGAAGACCGAGCGGAACATGGCGAAGTTGAGGGAGACGCGGTCGACCTTCAGCTCGGCGGCGCGCAGGAGGAGTTCGACGACCATGAACTCCATCAGGCCGTTCTCGGAGTCGCGGTCGCGCCGCATCAGGTCCAGGGAGAGGCCGTGCTCGCCCCAGGGGACGAAGCTGAGGAGGGCGCGGGGGGTGTCGTTCGCGTCGCGGCATTCGAGCATGACGCAGCGGCCGTCCGACGGGTCGCCGAGGCGGCCCAGGGCCATGGAGAAGCCGCGTTCGGTGGCGCCGTCGCGCCAGCTGTCGGCCCGTTCGATCAAGGTCGCCATCTCGTCCGGCGGGATGTCCTCGTGGCGGCGGATGCGGACCGTGTAGCCGGCCCGGCGGACCCGGTTGTGGGCCTGGCGGACGACGCGCATCGCGCGGCCCTCCAGGGTGAAGTCGGCGATGTCGACGATCGCCTCGTCGCCCAGTTCCAGGGCGTCCAGGCCGTGCCGGGCGTAGATGGTGCCCGCCTCCTCGCTCGCGCCCATGACGGCGGGCGTCCACGCGTGCCGCTGGGCCTCCGTCAGCCAGGCGTCGATCGCGCCGGGCCAGGCCTCCGGGTCGCCGATCGGGTCGCCGGAGGCGAGGCTGACGCCGCCGACGACGCGGTAGGTGACGGCCGCCTTGCCGGTGGGGGAGAAGATCGCCGCCTTGTCGCGGCGCAGGGCGAAGTAGCCGAGGGAGTCGCGGGCGCCGTGCCGCTCCAGCAGGCCGCGCAGCCGGGACTCGTCCTCCGGGCCGAGCAGCCGGCGGCCGCGCGGGGAGCGGAAGAGGGCGTACAGGACCAGGCAGAAGGCGGCGGCGAGGAGGACGTTGATGACGATGTCGGTCCAGCGGGAGGCGTGCACCGCGGTCACGTGGTCGGCGAGCGGGCCGACGCTGACGCCCCGGAGCAGGGTGTAGGCGATCTCGTCGGGGAGGGTGGCGCCCGGGAGCTTGTTCGTGGCGTGGACGAGGAGCGTGCCCAGGCCGCCGGTGACCAGGAGGCCGCCCGCGCCGACCGCGAGCGCCAGCCGCGGGTTCGACGGGTCGCCGACCGCGTTGAACTCCCGTCGGCTGATCAGCAGCGCGGCCACGAAGAGCCCGGTGAGGGCGACGGAGACCCAGTTGAAGACATGGGCGCGGTACTCGTGCTGGGTGAGCGCGAGGACGTAGAGCGCGAGGAGGGGGGTGGCCAGGCACATGTTGACCACCCAGGCCGCCCGCTTGCGGCGCCGCATCACCAGGACGAAGAAGATGGCGAGGGCGGCCGAGACCAGGCCCGCGGTCGCCAGGTACGGCGTGAAGAACTGGCCGGAGTGGTGGGCGTGCTGCCGGTGCAGGTGGAGCGTGAGGCGGCCGTTGTTGTGTTCGTCGACCTCCTGACGGAACGGGAGGGACATCACGGCCACTATGTTCAGTACCGCGATCAGCCGCAGGTACCAGACGGTGGCGTCGGCGGCTCGCCTGCGGAGCGCGGCGCCGGGGTCGTCGCCGGGGGTGCGGCGGGCGGCGGAGGCGCGCGGGGGGTTCAGGGTCGACTGCTGTGCGGGCATGGGGACCGGTCACCTTGGGGACGGGGACGATGACGGAAGGGAGCTGACCCTACAGCCTGTAGGGTAATGGCGGGAGGTGCGGGAGAGACCTGCCGCGGTACGGAAAACGGTGTGAATGGGCGGACGGCCTCTTACGGGCACTCCCGCCCGGCCCGCCGCCGCGCCACCAGCATCCACGCCAGGTTGCCGATCGCCGCCCCGGCCGCCACCGCCGCAACGATCACCCCGCCCGTCGCCAGCCCGTCGCTGAACAGGTGCGGACGCCGGTCCAGGCTGTGCAGGCCGAAGCCGGACAGCTCGTACACGCCCACGGCCGCGACCAGCAGGCTCGCCACCAGCACCGTCACCGTGGGGGCCAGGCTGCGCCGCGCCTCCTGTGTGTCCGTGCCCTGCATGAGTACCCCCGATGAGCTGACGGGCCGCCGTGGCCGATGGGGAACCTACAATACGTAGGGTCCGGATAGCCTCAGGACGTGCGTATTTACATCAGCGTGGACATGGAAGGCATCACCGGGCTCGTCGACAGGGACGACGTGCAACCCGGTGGGCGGGACTACGAGCGCGGCCGGGCGATGATGGCCGAGGACGTGAACGCGGCGATCCGCGGGGCGGTGGCCGCCGGCGCGACCGAGGTGCTCGTCAACGACGCCCACGGGCCGATGCGGAACCTCCTCCCCGAAGCCCTGCACCCGGCGGCCCGCCTGGTCCGCGGCAAACCGAAGCGGATGCTCATGCTGGAGGGGCTCACCGGGGAGTCCGACGCCGCGATATGCGTCGGCTACCACTCCCGGGCCGGCGCCCTCGGCGTCCTCAGCCACAGCTTCATGGGCCATGAGATCGAGGACATGTGGCTGGACGGCAGGCCCGTCGGCGAGATCGGCCTTGCACACGCCACCGCCGCCGCGCTCGGCGTCCCCGTCGTGGCCCTCACGGGTGACGACGCGGCGTGCGCCGAGATGACGGCATGGGACGAATCGGTCGTCACCGTCCCCGTGAAGTACGCCCGGGACCGGTTCGCCGCCGAGCTGCGCCCGGCCGGGGAGGCCCGCCGGGCGATCGAGGAGGCGGTCACCGAGGCCCTCTCGCCCGCACCGAAGCGGCCCGCCGCGCCCGAGGGCGAGTCGCTCCTCACCGTGCGCTGGCAGTCCGCCTCGGTCCCGGCCGTCCTCCTCGGCATCCCGGGGGTGACGGCCACGGACAGCCGCACCGTCCAGGCCCGTGGCCTGCTCCCGGCGCTCTACCAGCAGTTCGGCGTCTGGATGCGGGTGGCGTCCTCGCTCACCAACCAGCCGCCGTACTGCTGACCCCTGGAGCGACCCCCCGGAGCGGACTCAGCCGAAGCGGCCGGCCACGTAGTCGGCCGTCCGCTGGTCCTCCGGGGAGTTGAAGACGGTCTCGGTGGCGCCGTGCTCGACGATGCCGCCCGGGGTGCCCTGCTCGGCGAGGAAGAACGCGCACTGCTGGGAGACACGGGCGGCCTGCTGCATGTTGTGGGTGACGATCACGATCGTCACCTGGCCGGCCAGGTCGTGGATGGTCTCCTCCACCCGGCGGGTGGAGGTGGGGTCCAGGGCCGAGCACGGCTCGTCCATCAGGAGCACCCGGGGACGGACCGCCAGCGCCCGCGCGATGCACAGCCGCTGCTGCTGGCCGCCGGACAGGGCGCCGCCGGGCTGCCGGAGCCGGTCGCGGACCTCCTTCCACAGGCCCGCCCGGGTGAGGGACTCCTCGACCAGCTCGTCCCTCTCCCGGCGGCCGACCTTCGTACCGGTCAGCTTCAGGCCGGCCACCACGTTGTCGTAGATCGACATCGCCGGGAACGGGTTCGGCTTCTGGAAGACCATGCCGATCCGGCGGCGGGCGTCGGTCAGCCGCCAGGACGCGTCGTAGATGTCCTCGCCCTCGAACAGCACCTCGCCGCCGAACTGCGCCGACGGGATCATCTCGTGCATCCGGTTCAGGGTGCGCAGGAACGTCGACTTGCCGCAGCCGGACGGGCCGATGAGCGCGGTGACCTCGCCCGCGGGCATGGTCAGCGACACCCGGCTGAGGACCTGGTGGGAGCCGAACCAGGCGGAGACGGCACGGGCTTCGAGGGTGGCGGGGGCGGGGCCGTCCGCCACGGGGGCGGGCAGCACGGCGGTGTCGGTCAGCGCGGGGTCGGCCGCCCCGGGGGCGGTGGCCGCGGTCTCGGTGGTCGCGGTGTCGGTCGTCGCGGTCTCGGTCATCTCATTCACCTGTCACAGCAGATTCGGCAGCAGTTCGGTGGTGCGCGTCGCGACCTGGAGGCCGAGCACGGCGACGACCGGGGCGAAGACGATCCATGTCTGGTGGCGGCCCCAGCGGTGCCAGGCCCAGACGGCGGCGACCGCCGTCAGCAGCAGCGCCTGCAGCCACATCACCAGCGGCCACGGCATCCCGGAGGGCCGCGCCAGGGGTTCCTCGGAGGCCGGGAGCGTACCGGCCCGGATCACGGCCGCCGGCGTCTGGAACGTGTCGGAGACCAGGTCGGCGTCGACGCGCAGGACGCCCGAGGGCATGAACTTCGGGCCCGTCGCCGTGATCAGCACCAGCCGGCTCTTCCCGGAGGCGAGCGCGGTCGGCGCCGGGTCACCGGCCCGTCGTACGTCGATGACCAGGTACTTCGCCTTGCCCTGGCCGGTGATCACGGTGAAGGTGTCGCCGGAGGTCAGCTCGGAGAGCCGGCCGAACGGGCCGCCGTACGCCGCCGCCCGGCCCATCAGCACGCTGGTGCCGGCCTGGCCGGGCATCGGGGTGTCCCGGCGGTGCCCGGGGCCGTCCGTCATGACGGAGGAGTCGGTGCCCTCCAGGACGACCTGGCTCAGGCCCAGCTTCGGTATGTCGACGATCGCGACCGGCGAACCGGGGGCCAGCAGCTTGCCGTCCTGGTCGGTCTGGGCCACCGGAGCGGTGCCGAGGGCGAGTTCCTCGCGCAGCCGGTCGAAGTCGGCGTGCTGGGCGGAGTGTTGCTGCGCGCCGCTGACCACCAGCAGCTGGACGGTCATGCCGAGCAGCAGGGCGGCGAGACTGAGCAGTCCGCCGCGCGAGAGGTGGCGGACGAAGGTGAGGCTGCGGACGGGCCTGCGGGGCACGGCCGGAGCCAGAGCTTTCGGTGTCGGTACGGCGACCGTCACGGCGGCCCGCCTCCTTCGGAAAGATCGGTTCGGAAAGTTCGGTTCGGAAAGTTCGGTTCGGAGAGATCGGTTCGGAGAGATCGATGAGGGGCCGCCGGGAGCCGTGCGTGGCTCCCGGCGGGCCCGTCAGACGGTCACTTGCTGGTGATGGAGAAGTTGGCGCCGGTCTTCGAGTTCACGGTCGAGGAGCCGACGTAGAAGGCGTGCAGGGTGTGCTTGCCCTTGGCCAGCTTCGGCAGCGTGATGGTGACCTTGCCGCTGCTGAGGGTGCCGGTGGCGATCACCTTGGAGCCCTGGTAGATGCGGACGGTGCCGCCCGGGACGGTGCCGGTCGCGGTGACCTTGACGGTGACCTTGGCCTTGGCGGTGTGGCTCACCGAGGTCGGGGCGGAGGTGGAGACCGCCGCCGAGGCCTTGGTGACCTTCAGGGAGACGGTGGTGGACGACGAGTTCAGCTTGGAGCTGCCGCCGTAGGACACCGTCAGGGAGTGGGTGGCGACCTTGAGGTGGTTCGACAGGCTGATGGTGACCTTGCCGGTCGAGCTCAGGGTGCCGGTGCCGAGGGTGGTGGAGCCCTCCTTCACCGTGACCTTGCCGCTCGCGGTGACGCTGTGCGAGCCGGCGACGGTGACGGCGACCTTCGGGGTCTTGCCGTACGCGGTGGTGGCGGTGGCGGCGGTCGTGGTGCTCTTGTACTTGACCGCACCGGTCCAGGTGGCCGCGGCACCGGTGCCGTTGAGGTTGTTGGCGGTGACCGTGGCGGTGTAGGTGCCGGTGGCCAGGCCCGTGAAGGAGTACGACGTGGCGGAGGCCGCGACGTCCTTGACGGCGACGACGCCGCCGTCCGCGTCGGTCAGCGTGACCCGGTAGTCGGTGACCGGCAGCGCGGTGGCGGACGGCGCGGTCCAGGACAGCTTCAGGCTCGCGTCGCCGACGGTGGCCTTGACGGTCGGCGCGCCGGGCACCGAGGTGTCGACGCCGGACTCCTCAAGGCCGCCGAGCTTGGCGTGCTTGGCCACGGAGATGGAGCCGTTGTAGGACTCGTTGACGAAGCCGAACTTGGCGATGACCGTCTCGGCCGCGTCCGACGCCAGCGCGGCGGTGTGGCTGCCGCTGGTGACGAAGACGTCGTACAGGTCCTTGTCGAAGAAGACGCTCGTGGTGTCGATCGCCCGGCTCGGGACGACGTTGTACACGTCGCGGCCGAAGGTCGAGTTGTCGTAGTAGGCGGTGACCGGGGACAGCTTGCCGTTCACCGTGGTGACCGGGCTGGTGGCGCCGGTGTCGCCGGGCAGCTGGATGGCGGCCAGGTGACCGCCGGCCGCGACCGCGGTGGTGCTGTAGTCGGGGGAGACACCGTTGTTCTGGGCGATCCAGGAACCGACGGAGAACGGGACGAGCGCGCCGTCCTCGGTGAGGGCCGCGTTGGCCTGGTTCTCCTGGACGGTGGTGACGTTCGGGGAGAGCGTCGCGTCGGTCAGGCCGATCGCCGCGAGGAAGAACTTGCGGGTGCCGGAGCCGGCCTGCGGGATCCGCGGGTGCACGGTCTGGCCGTTCACCGTGGTGACGGTGCCCGAGTAGATGTCGTGCAGCTGGTCCGCGGTCAGCGTGTCCAGGGCCGAGCCCTTGACCGCGACGCCGACCGCGTCACGCGCCATCGGGATGTAGGTCAGCGCGGTGCCGGAGGCCGACGGGCCGCCGGAGGAACGCGCGAAGTCGACCTGGCCGCTGATGGAGACACCGGCGCTGGTCGGGTACTTGTCACCGGTCAGCGCCTCGCTGAGGGCGAGACGGCCGTTGCCGGAACCGTTCGGGCGCAGGAAGGACGGGCCGTCCGTGCGGGTCTTGATGGTGGAGGTGGTGGAGCCGGTGCCGGGCTCGATCGCGTCGTACGACGCGATGCCCGCGCCGTTCGTCGACTTCACGGCGGTGCCGGAGTAGCTGGTGCCGTTGACGGTGTCACCGGCCAGGGCGTTCAGCACGTCCTGGGTGGTGTCCGAGCCGACGCCGACCAGCTGGCGGAAGGCACCGGCGTCCGGGTCGGCGACCGCCGGGGTGGCGAGGGCGAGGCCGCCGGCCACCACGGCAGCGGCGACGAACGCCGCCGAAGAGCGCAGATTGCGCATCGAGAGTCTCCTGACGAGAGCTTGCTAGCTGGGTGTTGCCAGAGGATCTGGCAGGGTGGTACGAGCCGTCCGCCCCGACTGCCTTTCGGGGCGGGCGGCCGATTGTGGGGAGCATTTAGCTCCGGTGGGGCTCTGACGCCCCTCGGGATGGCGCCCCTTCAGGGGCGCGGGGCGTTATCCATTTGCGGCTCCGCCGCGTGGGCGCGACCAGCCACGACGAACCCGCAGCCGACGAACTGCCGCCACAGCGGAAGCCACCGACAACCGCCGCCCGCCGGCGAACGGAGCCCCGACCCCGGCGACCGCCCCGAGCGCGGCCCCCGCCGGAACGGCGTACCGCAGCGGGTTCGCCGGGTCGGCCGGCGTGTTGCCCGCCGCCGTCGTCTCCAGCGCCTTGCCCCCGTCGAACGACGCCTTCACGCTCGGCGTGGCACTGGCACCGTCCGCCGGCGTACCGGTACCGGTACCGCCGGTCGTACCGCCGTCGGCCGTACCGCCGCTGCCCGAGGGCCCGCCGCCCGAGGTGTTCGTGCCGCCGCCGTCCGCCGAACCCCCGCCGTCGGTCGACGTCGGCCCGGTGTAGGCGAGCAGCGCGTCCGCCGCCTTCACGGTCTGCGCGCGCAGCTTCGTGGAGAGCGGGGCGTACCCCTCGGGCAGCTTGCCCGGGTCGGCGCCCAGGATCTGCCCGGTGCCGGAGGCGTACCGCAGCAGGGCCGCGTAGTCCTGGCGGGCGGCCTTGCTCACCTTGCCGGGCCGGACCGCCGCGTACACCAGCTCGGCGAGCGGGTAGGCGGCCTTGGCCGTGGCGCTGTCCGGGGTGATCTCGGCGACGCCGCTGCCGGAGGCGGTCGCGGCGGCCGCGGTCAGCCCGGCCGCGGTCGGGGCGACGTACTTGCCGGCGCTGTTCTCCAGCTGGGCGGTCTGCAGGCCGTACCGGGCGGCGGAGGCCGCGTCGGTGATCGTGATGATGAACCGCGAGCCGACCGTCTGCGGGCCGGGGCTCTTGTACGCCTGCGGGCTGGACAGCGCGTCCCAGCTGGACTTCCACAGGGTGTCCGCGCGCCGGGTGTGCAGGGCGCCGGAGTGCATGTCGTCCACGTAGGGGTGGAAGTCGGTCATGCACTGGGTGGCCGTGGACGGGGCGTCCGAGCCGGGCGGCACCGTGCACCACGGGTCGCTCTTCGGGTAGTCGTCGGTGCTCGACGGGTCGAAGGCGATCCCGGTCGGGTTCAGGTCCTTGTTGGTGCTGTAGTACGGGTTGACCCGCATGCCGTCGTCGTCCGGGACACCGGCGAGGAACTGCCGGGCGTCCTTGTCGGCGAGGATCCACTGCCAGATCGCGCGGGCGGTGTCGGAGTGGCCCAGCGAGGTGATCAGGTCGGTGTCGGTGGCCGGGGTCTCGGCGACCGACAGGTACTGGAACTCCGGGTTCAGGGCGATGAACTCGGGGTCGGAGGCGATACCGGCCGGGTTGTTCTTCGCCCAGCCGTACCCCTTGGCCACCGTGCCGTTGATGATCGAACCCCAGGGGGAGTTGCGGTACGACTCGGTGAGGAGCTTGGTGACCAGGCGCGCGTTGAGCCTCAGGGACTCGACCTTGGTGCCCGCGAGTTTCTTGATGCTGTCCGGTGCGTCGGACTTGGCTCTTCGCTCGATCGTGAAGCCGATGACGGCTCCGGAGAGCGCGACCGGCGCGTACGTGGTCGTCCCCGACGGTGCCGTGGTGCCGGCGTCGGCGCCCAGCTTGCGGGTGGTGAAGGCCATGCCCGTGGAGGAGGCGTCCGAGGTCAGCCGGGACCGGGTGTCGGGCTCGCCGAGCTCGGTGTAGCCGTAGACCTTGCCGGTCGAGCAGAGCTGGGCCTGCCAGCTGGTCATCGCGTCCGCCACCAGCTCACTGCCGGTGGTGGGGCGCTCGTCGGCGCCCAGCGCGCAGTTGGTGCCGACGCTGTTGAAGTTCAGCTTGACCGCGATCCGGTTCTTCCAGTTGGTGGAGGAGACCGGGGAGCCCGCGTTGACCTGGCTCGTGTCCGCGTACGGCTTGCCGTCCAGGTCCAGATGGCCCTGCGGGACGATCACCAGCCAGCAGGAGCGGGGCCTGGTCACGCCGTCCGTGCTGACCGGCTCGCCGCAGCCGAGGTGGGGTGCCTCGTTGGCGGTCTGCACCTCGAAGTACTCCTTGCCCGTGCCGTTGGTGCCGGTGCGGGCGAAGTCGATCTCGTTGGTGGTGTTGTAGTTGAACAGCGCGTTGTTCTGGGTGTTCGTGGTGATCGTGGTGCCGTCGACCGACTTGAAGGGGACCTCGCCGCCGGCGTTCGGGTTGGCGGCGCCGTACCGGTTGTCCTGGCCGTAGTTGGTCGGGTCCGCGCTGTAGAAGACCTGCCGGGTGTCGTCCAGGGCGTTGCCCGGCCAGCTGGTGCGGTTGGTGGTCGGGGAGGCGCCGTACTGGCACTGGGTGCGCGACGGGCCCGGGTTGGTCGGGACCGTGCCGTCGTCGTCGCCCCAGCACTGCATGATCTGGACGAAGTCGGTGTTGAACTGGGTGCCCGCGAAGGTGGTCGCGGTGCCGCCGGTCCAGCTCACCGTGACGGCCTGGCTGGTGAGGTTCTTGGTCTGGGAGACCGTGAACTTCATGTCCTTGAACTCACCGCGCCCGGAGACGGTCACGGCGGAACCGGTGGCCGCGGTGGCGCTGGGGGCGGCCTGGGCGACCGCGAGTCCGGCGAGGGCGCCGACGGTGGCGCCGGCGAGCAGGCGGACCAGGGCGTTGCGTATCCGGGTGCGACTGGTCCGTCTCATCGGGAACTCCCGTCGTCGGAACGCTTGTTGCCGACCAGCCGGGAGACCACCGAGGGCAGCAGGAGCAGGCCGAAGACCAGCAGCGCGGCCAGCAGCATCAGCGTCTGGGTGGCGGTCCAGCCGTGCCCGGTGGCCACCGCGACGGGCTGGGCGAGGGCGACCGTGCCGCCGGCCGCCGCGGCCCCGGTGCCGCCGGACGCGGAGCCCGTGGAGCCGTCCGGGGAGATGGTCTGGCCGGTGTCGGGGTCGACGGAGGGCTGGGCGCTGCCGCCGCCGGTACCGCCGGTGCCGCCGGTCGAGGCGTCCGTGGAGCCGGTACCGCCCGTGGTGCCGCCGCTGGAGGAGGAGCCGCCGCTGGAGGAGGAGCCGCCCGAGCCGGACTTGGCGCCGCCGCTGCCGCTGGTGCAGGGCGCGGCGCCCTTCTTGTCACAGGCGGCCGGGTAGGGCGCGGTCTGCGCGAGCTTGTTCTCGCCGTTCGCGGTGAACGTCGGGTTGTTGCAGTTCTTGATGTTGATGTTCTGCGCTTCCACGCCCGGGATCCGGCGGATCTGGTCGAAGCCGGCCTGGACGAGGTTGATCGGCAGGGGCGAGTAGCCGAGTTTCGGCGCCTGTTGCTGGCCCTGGCACATGAAGTAGTACGAGAACGCGCCGAGCGTCTTGCCCTTGGCCTTGGTGAAGGTGCCCTGCACCTTCAGCGGCAGGATCATGTACGAGTAGCTGGACAGCGGGTAGTTGCGCTTGTCGCTGTCGTTGTAGACGCCGTTGAGCTGCTGGGTGAGGTAGTCCGACGAGTTCTTGTTCGTGTTGATCTCCGCCTTGAGGAGGGAGACCGCCACGTTCTGCGGGGTCGGCTCGGTGTAGTAGCCCGCGTGGTTCAGGATCTTGGCGACCGGGTAGTGCGCGTTGAGCGCGTACGAGTAGTTGACGTACCCGATCGCGCCCTCGCCGTAGTTCTGGGCGACGTAACCGGCGACACCGAGGTCACCGGACTGGGCGATCATGCCGGAGACGGTCGGGTAGTACGACGTCTGCCCGCACGCCCCCGAGCGGCCGACCTTGGCGCAGTAGGCGTTCCACAGCGCCTTGTGCTGGTTCGCCATCCACATCGTGAACTGGGCGGTGGAGCCGGAGCCGTCGGAGCGGACGACGGGGACGATGGTGCGGTGCGGGAGTTGCAGCCCCGGGTTGTCGGCCTTGATCACCGGGTCGTCCCAGGTCTTGATGACCCCGGTGAAGATCTTGGTGACCACGTCGCCGGAGAGGCGGAGGTTGGTGACCCGCTTGCCGTTGACGGTGAGGTGGTACATGAACACCGTGCCGCCGGCCACGATCGGCATGTAGGCGTACGACCCGGAGGCCGGGCGCTCCGCCGCGCTGCCGTCGGTGGGGTTCGTCTGGAACGGGATGTCGGAGACGGCGAAGTCGACGGTGCCGGAGAGGAACTGGCGGCGGCCGTCGGAGGAGCCGGTGCCGGCGTAGCTGATGCGCATGCCGTACTGGTTGACGGCGCGGCGCCACTCGTCGACGGCGTTCTCCGCCCAGGTGGAGCCGGCGCCGGCGATGGGGGTGTACGTGTCGGCGGCGGCCGGGGCGGCGGCGATGGTGCCGAGGATGCCTATCAGTGCGGCCAGGATGCCCAGCCGTCGTAGGGCGTTGATGACTTGGCTGGACATCAGTGACTGTCTCCTGTTGCGGGGTCCGTGTTCCCCTGCGGGGCGGATTCGCCGTCGGTGGGTGCGGGTTCGGGGGCCGGTTCGCCGTTTTCGGGCGCGGGTGCGTCGTGGCTGGTCGCGCCGTTCCCCGCGCCCCCAAGAAGGGTGTTGGTCTCGTCGTTGCTCTCAGAGGAACCGGTCTCGAACAGGTCCAGGCCCGGGGTGTGGAGTTGGCTGAACCGGTCGGTGTCGCGGCGGGAGGCGCGGGCGGCTCTGCGGGCCTGGCGCTTGCTCTGGTGGCCGGGGCCGCGGCCGCCGATGACGCGGGCGATGGCGAAGAGGATGAGGACGAGGGCCATGAGGACGGCCGCCGAGCCGAAGCCTCGGGCGATCATCGTCGGTTCGGGGGACTTGACGAAGTTGAAGACGGCCAGCGGGAGGGAGACCATCGGGCCGCTCGTCGGGTCGGCGTTGAGCGCGGCCGTGAAGCCCGCCGTGAGGAGGACCGGGGACGTCTCGCCGATACCGCGGGCGGTGCCGAGGATGACGGCGGTCGCGAGACCGGAGCGGGCCGTCGGCAGGACCACGTGCCAGACGGTCCGCCAGCGGGGCGCGCCCAGGGCCTCCGAGGCCTCCGTCAGGTTGCCCGGCACCAGACGCAGCACCACGTCCGCCGCGCGGATCACGATCGGCAGCATCATCACGCTGATCGCGAAGCCGGCCGCGAGGCCCGACTTCTGCATGCCCAGGCCGAGGATCCAGACCGCGTACACCATCAGGCCGGCCACGATGGACGGCAGCGCGGTCATCGCCTCGACGATCGTGCGGACGAACCGGGAGAAGCGGCCCGGGATCTGGTTCAGGTACACCGCGCAGGCCAGGCCCAGCGGGACCGTGATCGTCAGCGCGATGGTGATCATGATGAGGGTGCCGAGCATGGCGTGCGCGATGCCGCCGTGGGTCAGCGGGTCCAGCGGGCCCGCCGCCTGCATGTCCTGGGTGAAGAAGTTGCCGTGCGGCAGGGCCTCGCGGCCGCGCCAGGCGGTGAAGCCGACGACCATCGCGAGCGCGCAGAACATCAGCCCGCCCGCGGTCCACAGGACGACGGTCATCACCCGGTCCCGGACCGCCTGCGCGTCCTCCTCAAGCCCTGTCAACACCGCGTAGATACCTAGGAAAGAGAGGTACGCGGTGATGAAGAAGCCCAATGCCCCGGAGAAGGGGGCGAGTTCGCCGAAGAGGAGGACGGTGACGCACAGCCCGGAGGCGGCGGCGCCGAGCAGCGACAGCACGCCGGAGCGGGTGAACCCGCCGATCCGGCGCGGTACGTCGGGGAGTTCGGCGGCGGCGGCGTCGGCGGCGGTCGCGGGGCCGGTCGCGGGAGCGTCCTGGGGAGCCGGCCGGGGGGCGTCCTGGGGGACGTCCTTCTCAAGGTCTACGACGGTCATCGTCACGCCTCGCTCTGTGCGCCGGACCGTGACCGGGCCACGATCGAGGAGGCGGTGAAGTTGACCGCCAGGGTCAGCAGGAACAGCGCGAGGCCCGCGGCCATCAGCGCCGACATGCCGAAGGTGGAGGCATCGCCGTAGTGCAGGGCGATGAGGGAGGAGACGGAGTTCGAGCCGGTCTGCAGGATGTGCGGCTGGATGGTGAAGACCGGGGAGATGATCAGATAGACCGCGATGGTCTCGCCGAGCGCACGGCCGAGGCCCAGCATGGTGCCGCCGATGATCCCGCCCATGCCGTACGGCAGCACGACCGCGCGGATCATGCCCCAGCGGGTGGCGCCGAGCGCGTAGGCGCCCTCGCGTTCACCGGCCGGCGCCTGGGCGAACACCTCGCGCATCACCGAGCACTGGATCGGCGCGACCATCAGCGCGACGACGATGCCGGCGACGAAGGTGGAGGCGGTGTACACGCTCTGGGAGGCGAGCGGTTCGCCCGGCTGGGTGCCGTCGACGTGCAGGAAGGGGATCCACCCGAACCAGTCCGACAGCCAGCGGGACAGCCCGATGACGTGCTGCTGGAGGAAGAAGAGCCCCCACAGGCCGTAGACCACGGACGGCACGGCGGCCATCAGGTCGACCATGGTGACGAGCGTCCTGCGCAGTCCCCGGGGAGCCACGTCCGAGATGAACAGCGCGGTGCCGACGGCCAGCGGCACGCTGATCGTGACGGCGACGGCGGCGATCAGCAGCGTGCCGGTGAGTACGGCCGCGATGCCGAACTTGTGGACGTCCGGCTGCCACTGCGCGGTGGTGAGGAAGGCCCAGACACCCCGGGCCCGCAGCGCCTGTCCGGCGCGCAGGAGCAGGAACAGCCCCACGGCGGCCATGATGGCGAGGACGACACCACCGGTGGCCGTCAACTGGTACCGGAAGATCCGGTCCCCGAGCCCTCGGGCGGTCGACAGCCGCCTGGGCACGGGTCTTTCGGATTCCGCCCCGGCGGAACCCTCGAGCGCGGACACCACAGTGCCCCCCCTGTTCGGAAACGATTCGCCCCACACGGCTCCGAATCGGGGTGCCGCGCCGCAGAGTCAATGGCCGGTTCCTTGCGCACCAACGCGTCGAAAGTGGAGAACGCGTGAACAGTGCATGCCATTTCGGTGGGGGAGATGTGGGCGGCTGTGTACTGGAGGGTCCTGAGGGACAAAGCTTTGCCGGCCCTGTGCCGTCCGGGACGCGGTCAGATGTACGGCACGGGTGCGGCCGTGCGATCGGCTTCAGCCGCGGGCAGCGCGGTCCAGGGCGCTGACGGCGGCCTGCTCGTCCTGGCCGAGGAGCGCCTTCTCCAGGCTGTGGTCGTCATGCCGGGAGAATCGTTCCCCCTCCGCGATGTCGTCCTCGCCGAGCACCCGGCCGCACCACTCGCCCCGGTCGCCGGTGTGGTCGTCGAAGGGCACGGAGGCACCCTCGCCGAGCACCGCCCAGGAGCCCTCGTGCCAGCGCACGGCGAGCAGATAGGTGTGCCCGGTCCGGAAGCGGGGCGAGTCGACGGCCATCTGCGCGACCCGGGTGCCACTGGGCCGGTAGGCCTTCCAGCCCGGGGCGACCAGGTCGAAGCCGGAACCGAGCGCGTGCCGGGGCGACTTGGCCGACCACAGCCGGCGCTCGGTCCGGAAGCTCACCAGCCGGTCCGCCGTGTACGCGATGGCCCCCTTGGCGTAGTCCTGCCGGTTGGTGTCCCGCTCCCGCGTCGGACTGGCGACGACGACATGATCGGCGTACGACACCCAGTCCTGCGCGGTCTGCGAGGGGTAGAGCTCTCCCGACGGGCCGCAGCCGGGCACCGACTCCAGTCCCGGTCTGCCGACCAGCACCCCGGCGAGGACCCCGACGGCGGCCAGCAGCGCGGCGACGGGCCGTGCCGGCATGCGCCGAGGCGCGACGAATCGTTCCCCCATGGTGAAAGGCCCCCGTGTTCCCCGTGTTCCCCGTGTCTCCGTGCGGCGGCGGAGCTCTTCAAGATCCACAGGCCGCGTCGATCACTTTAAGGACGGCTGAACGAAAGTGAACAAGGGTCACCTCGGCCTGGCACAGAACTGTGACAGGGGCCGGGCGGGCGGCTCAGCAGCCCTCGTGGGCCGGGACGAACTCCAGCCGGGCGTGGTCGTCCGCGGCCCGGGCGTCGTCGTAGACCGTACGGCCGACCTGGTACCAGACGTCGTCCGTCTTCGGGTCGCCGTTCACGTCGTCCAGCTCCACGCACCACTGCTCCGCGCGGACGGTCCTGCGGTAGGTCTCCGTGCCGCTGCGGACCTTGGAGCAGGACCGGTACCGCTCGGTGGTGTACCAGGTACGGGTCCTCCGCTTGCTGCCGCTCCCGCTGGTGGAGGTGTGCCGGACCCGGCGGGTGGCGGTGGTGCACTTCCTGACCAGGTGCGGCCGGGTGGCCCTGGTGGTCTTCGCGGCGATGTGCCGGACGTCGTCCTTCAGTCCGTGGACGGTGTCGTCCTGAGTGGGGGTGGAGGTGGTGGCGCCCGTCCCGGTGCCGGTCCCGGTGCCGGTGTCGGTGCCCGTGTCGTCCTGTCCGTAGGTGACGCCGTCGTCGAACCCGGTCTCGTCCCCGCCACTGGAACACGCGCCGAGCGTGCCGATCAGAATCGCGATGACCCCGCTCACGACGAGCCGCTTTCCGAACATGAACCCCACCCCTGTGAACTTCTGTGAACCTCGGTGAACTGTGTCGATCACCGGTCCGATGATCGCGCCGATTCTGCAGGCCACCCCTGTGCGAGGGTCGGGCGGGCTCGGTATAGCGTCGCGCAGTGGGCCAGACCTGACCCGTTTCGTCCCGGATCTTGAGGAGCGTGAGCCGGATGGCCGAGCTGACCGTGGGCCGGCTGCTGACGTCGTGGCAGTGGGACGTACCGGCGCTGCTGCTGGTCCTGGCCCTGGGCGGGCTGTACGGCTGGGGCGTGGCGCGGGTGCGGGGCAGGGGGGAACCGTGGTCGGCGGCCCGCACCGCCGCCTTCGCGGTCCTGGGCCTCGGCGCGCTGGTGGTGGCGACGATGTCGGCGCTCGCCGTCTACGACCACGTGCTGTTCTGGCCGGCGGCCGTCCAGAACATCCTGCTCGACCTGGTGGCCCCGCTGGGCCTGGCCCTGGGCGACCCGCTCCGGCTCGCGCTGGCGGCGCTGCCGGAGGGCGCGGCAGCCCGGGTGCGCCGGACGATGACCGGCCGGGTGATCCGGGTCCTGACCTTCCCGCTGGTCAGCACGGCGCTGGTGCTCGCCACCGAGCTGACGGTCTACTTCACCCCGTACTTCGCCACCGCCCTGCGGGTCGGCTGGCTGCACGAGCTGATGTACCTGAACCTGCTGGCGGCGGGCTGCCTGTTCGTCGTACCGGTCCTGACCCGGGAGGAGACCCTCCCCGCCTGGTGCACCCACCCGGTCCGGGCGGCCCTGGTCTTCCTGGACAGCGTGGTCGACGCGATCCCCGGGCTCGTCGTCATGACGCACGGCACGCTGATCGCCGGCGCCTGGTACCTGCACCACCATCCGTCCTGGTCCCCGGACGTCCGTCAGGACCAGCAGATCGGCGGCGGCGCGATGCTGGGCATCGCCGAACTGGTCGCCCTGCCCTTCCTGCTGGCGATCCTCTTCCAGTGGGCACGTGCGGAGCGCGTCCAGACGGCGGCCCTCGACCGCCACCTGGACCGGCAGCAGGCCGCCACCGCCCCTGCCCCTGCCTCTGCCCCTGCCATCGCCTCCGCCCCCGCCTCCGCTTCGGCCGCCGTGCCCGCCCCGTCCGCTCCCTCCGCCCCGGCCGCCGACCGGGTCCGCCCCTGGTGGGAGACGGAGGAGAACGAGGTGGCCGCCCGGATCCGCCGGCAGCACGGCGAGACCGACTAGCGCGAGACCGGCCGGCGCGAGACCGACTGACGCTGTGGCGGCGCGCGTTGGCCGGTCCGGTTCCGCTCGGGGATGATCGGACGGAGACGGGTGCGGGTGCGGGTACGAGGAGAGGGGTTCCGGGGTCGTGGACGAGCAGGTGGAGATCTCGACGCCGCGGGACGCCGCGAACAACCCGCTGGTGCTGGCCTTCGGGCGGTTGCAGGGGGCCGCGAACCGGCTGGAGTACCTCCTGGGGCGGTCCCTGGAGCAGGAGTGCGGGATCAGCCACCTCATGTACGAGGTGCTGCTCATCCTGGGGCGGGCGGGCGAGCCGGGACTGCCGATGCGGGCGGTCGCGCAGGAGCAGGTGCTGACCACCGGGGGAGTGACCCGGCTGGTGGACCGGATGGAGGCGGCCGGGCTGGTGGAGCGGGCGGAGGATCCCGCGGACCGGCGCGGCCGTCTCGTCCGGCTGACGGCCAAGGGCGCGGAGACCGCAGTGGCCGCCTCCCGGGTGCATGTCGAGAACATCCGCCGTTTCTTCCTGGCGCCGCTGCCGCCGGAGGACCGTGACCGGTTCGCGGAGGATCTGCGGATCCTCAGCCATGCGGCGCGGGACGTGCTGCCCCGGCTGCCCTGACCCCGGACGCGGGTGTGACGGGAGCCACACGCACGGAGAAATATCTGACGCGTCAGTTACTGTTCTGTCAGGTGAATTGCTCGCGATCGGCGGCCGGCCCTCCCTCCGCCGCCCTCCCCCTCTGCGTTCAGGAGCAACCATGAGCCCCGCCCTCGACTTCACCGTCCTCGACCTGGACTTCCCCGCCGGCTCCCGGAACAAGACGGCCACCCTCGTCACCGGCGAGCACGAGGCCCTGCTCGTCGACGCCGCCTTCACCCGGGCCGACGGCCACCGCCTCGCCGCCGCGGTCCTCGACTCGGGCAAGCAGCTGACCACCGTCTTCGTCTCCCACGGCGACCCCGACTTCTACTTCGGCGCCGAGGTCCTCGCCGACGCCTTCCCCGACGCCCGCTTCGTCGCCACCCCGATCACCATCGAGCACATCCGGCACTCCTACGAGGGCAAGCTCAAGGCCTGGGCGGCCCTCGGCCCGAACCTGCCGACCCGCCTGGTGGACCTCGAACCGCTCACCGGCGACCTCACCCTGGAGGGCCACCGCTTCGAGCTCCGGGGCGGCCCGGCCGGGCTGCCCGACCGCCACTACCTGTGGCAGGCCGGGCACCGCGCCCTCCTCGGCGGTGTCCTGCTCTTCCAGCGGGAGCACGTGTGGGTCGCCGACACCCCCGCCCCCGAGGACCGTTCGGCCTGGATCCGGCTGCTGGACGAGATGGCGGCCCTGGAGCCGGAGCTGGTCGTGCCCGGGCACCGGCTGCCCGGCACCCCGGCGGACGTCTCCGCCGTCACCGCCACCCGGGACTACCTGCTCGCCTTCGAGGAGGAGCTGGACAAGGCCGCCGACGGCGCCGCGCTCACCGAGGCGCTCGTCGCCCGCTACCCGGACCACGGCATGCTGATCGCCGCCCAGATCGGCGCGAAGGTCGCCAAGGGCGAGCTGAAGTGGGGCTGACCATGAGCGAGTTCGCCCTGTCCACCGCCCCCGCCGACGTCGTACGACGGCAGTACCTGGCCTCGGCGGCCGGTGACCTGGCCGCCCTGCGCGCCACCCTCGCCCCCGACGTGGAGTGGACGGAGATGGCCGGCTTCCCGCTGGCCGGCACCTACCGCACCCCCGAGGGCGTCACCGCCCACGTCATGGAGCGGCTCGGCGAGGAGTGGGACGGCTGGACCGCCCACGACGACACCTATGTCGTCGACGGCGAAAACGTCGTCGTCCTCGCCCGCTACACGGCCGTCAACAGGGCCACCGGGCGACCGGTCGACGTCCGGGTCGCCCACCACTTCGTCGTACGCGGCGGCCTGATCGTCCGCTTCGAACAGTTCGTGGACACCGCGCTGGTCCGTGCGGCCATGCCCGGCTGACCGGACCCGCACCCGGACCCTGCCGTACGCCCCCACCGGGCCAACTCCCGCCGGTGCGGCGTACGGCAGGGTCCCGCGCACCCCAAGTCCCCCCGCGCGCACGGCAGATGGGACGGCCGACCGGATGGCGGATCGGACGGCCGAGTACGATCACCGCGAACCCGGTCCGAACCTTCCACCGGCGCGACGGAGTTGCCATGCCGACCAGCCCTCAGCCCTCCTCGCCGATCGACACCAGCAGGGCGCATCCCGCGCGGGTCTACGACTGGCTGCTCGGCGGCAAGGACAACTACCCGGTCGACGAGGCGGTCGGTGGGAAGCTGCCACCCGAGGCGAGGGACGCGGCGCGGCAGAACCGCCAGTTCATGAACCGGGCGGCCGCGTGGCTCGCGGCGCAGGGCGTGGACCAGTTCCTGGACATCGGCACCGGCATCCCCACCGAGCCGAACCTCCACCAGATCGTCCAGGAGATAGTGCCGTCGGCGAAGGTCGTCTACACCGACAACGACCCGATCGTGCTGCGGCATGCCGAGGCGCTGCTGATCTCCCGCCCCGAGGGGGCGACCGACTACATCCAGGCGGACGTGCGCGACCCGGAGGCGATCGTCCGGCACGCCCGGCACGTCCTGGACTTCGACCGCCCCGTCGCGCTGTCCCTCATCGCGCTGATGCACTTCATCACCGACGAGCAGGACGCCCACGGCATCGTCCGGGCCCTCATGGACACCCTGCCGTCGGGCAGCTATCTGATCCTGTCGCACGCCGCCTCCGACGTGCACCCGGAGCTGGCCGCCCAGGTCGTCGCCGAGTACGCCAAGGGCGGGATCCGGCTCGCCTTCCGCTCCCGCCCGGAGGTGGAGCGCTTCTTCGACGGCCTGGACCTCGTCTCCCCCGGCCTGGTGACGTCGACGCAGTGGCTCGGTTCCGCCCCGGCCCCGGAACCGGAGCCGGACGCCGGCATCTACGCGGGCGTGGCCCGCGTCCGCTGACCGGCCGTCAGCCGGCCGTGACCGGGAAGAGCAGGCAGCTGCTGGTGGCGTGGGCCAGCAGCCGGTCCGCGGAGTCGCGGAGCTCGGCCTGGGCGAGGGCGGTGCGGCGGCCGCTGTTGAGGACGGTGCCGATGGCGCGCACCTTGCCGGTGTCGACGGTGACCGGGCGCAGGAACTTCAGGGTCAGGTCGATCGAGGTGTACCCCGTGCCCTGGGGCAGCACGGACTGCACCGCGCAGCCGGCCGCCGAGTCCAGGAGCGTGGCGTAGACCCCGCCGTGGACGCTGCCGATCGGGTTGTAGTGCTCCTCGCCCGGCACCAGCACGAAGACCGCCCGGCCGTACTCGGCCTCCTCCAGGGTGAAGCCCAGGGTGGCGGCTATCGGCGGGGCGGGCAGCCGTCCGGCCAGGATCTCCCGGAGGAAGTCGAGGCCGCTGTGGTGCGGGACGGCGCCGGCGGAGACGGCGGGGTCCTCCCAGCCGAACGTGCGGGACCTGGACCCCTGCCCGGGGTCGACGTCGTGGGTCAAGACAACTCCTCGTAGTGCTTTCCGGTTGGGTGGTTACTGCTGCCGTCGGGTTACTGCTGCCGTCGGGTTCAGCTGCCGTCGGGTTCGGCTGTCGCGGGGTTCAGCTGTCGTCCGGGCCGACGCGGATGAGACCCGGCCCGGCGTCGACCAGCGACTCCCCGCGCCGGACGTCGTGGCCGTCGTCGCAGCGCAGCACCGCGTGCACCGGGGCGCCGCAGTCCTTGTGGCGGACCACCAGCGGGGGCCCCTGCTCGTCCGCGGCCCAGGTGTCGCCCCACTGCCGCAGCGCCGTGAGGACGGGCAGGAAGTCCCGCCCCTTCTCGGTCAGCCGGTAGGCGTACCGGGTCCGCTGGCCGGGCTCCTGGTAGGGCACGCGCTCCAGGAGCCCGGCGGCGGTCAGTTCCTTCAGGCGGGCCGAGGCGGCGGGCTCGCCGATGCCGACCCGCCTGGCGAAGTCGTCGAACCGGCGCGTGCCGAGGAACGCCTCGCGCATGATCAGCAGCGCCGTCCTGTTGCCGGCGATCTCCAGGGTCCGGGCGACCGAGCAGTTGGCCATGGACCAGGCGTCCCGGTCCCGCAGCAGATCCTTCGTCTCCTCGTCCACCTCTGTGTCCCTCACCGCTCCACCTCCACCTGGCTTGCCTCGTGCGAAGTCAGCCTATAGCGTCGTAGCTGACTTCTGCAATCATAAGTCAGCTCGGGCCTCCGGGGGCGCGCCGCCGCCCGCTGCCCGCAGCCCGGCTCCGAGACGAGGACTCCATGGCCCCCGACGCCCCGACCCCTGCTCCCGCCCCGGGCCGGCTCAAGCCGGCCGACCGGCACCACTCCCACCAGTCGCCGCAGCCGCAGCCGCACCAGCCTGGTCAGCCGCTCTCCCGGCGTGCCGCGGCCGTCACGCTTGTGGCGATGTGCCTGGGTGCCATGACGACGTTCCTGCTGATCACCGCGTCGGTGTCGGCACTGTCGGCCATCCAGGACGACCTGCGGGTCTCCCCGACCGGCCTGGTCTGGATCCCCTCCGCGTACACGCTGCTCGTGGCCAGCCTGGTGATGTCCGCGGGCACCCTCGGCAACCGCTACGGCCGCAGGCGCGCCTTCCTCGCGGGCGCCGCGGTCATGATCATCGGATCGCTCACCGTCTACACCGCCGGTTCGACGGGAGGTGTCATCGCCGGCCAGCTGGTCTCCGGCCTCGGCGGCGCCCTCATCCTGCCCAACAGCCTGGCCATCCTGGGGGCCGCCTTCCCCGACCCGCACCGGCGCACCGAGGCGGTCACCGCCTGGGCGGCCGCCTCCGGCATCGGACTCGCCGCCGGACCGCTGATCGCGGGCACCCTCCTCGACCACTTCCACTGGAACACGGTCTTCCTGTCGACCGCCGCGCTCGCGGTCGTCACCATGGCGGCCGCCGTCTTCGTCGCCGAGTCCCGCGGCCCGGCGGGCAAGCTGGACATCCCCGGCCAGGTGCTGGCCGCCCTCGGTATCGCCGCCCTCGTCTACGCCCTCATCGAAGGCGGCCACGACGGCTACACCAGCCCCCGGATCCTCACGGCCTGGTTCGTCGCGGTCGCGGCCCTGGGCGGCTTCGTCCTCGTCGAACGGGCCGCCCGCACCCCCATGCTGGACATGAGCCTGTTCCGGTCGCCGTCCTTCAGCGCCGTCATGTTCGTCGCGGCCGTGTCGCTGTTCGGCTTCACCGGGGTGGCCATCCTCTCGGTGCTCTTCTACGAGCGCGTACAGCACCTGTCCGCCCTGGACGTCGGCTGGCGGCTGCTGGCCTTCTTCGGCGTCTACGTCGTCGTCGCCTACGCCACCGGACGCGTGATCCGCCGTACCGGCTTCAAACTCCCGCTCACCCTGGGCTTCCTCGTCGGCGCCGCCGCCACGGCCGGATTCACCACGGTGGAGCCGACCACCCCCTACGCCCGGGTGTGGTGGCTGTACGTGCTCTTCGGCGCCGCGTCCGGGATGGTGGCCGCGCCGAGCACCGCCGCCGCCCTGGTCAGCGTCTCCCACGAACACGCCGGCATGGCCTCCGGAGCCGTCAACGCCTTCCGCCAGATCGGCTCCGTCACCGGCTCCGCCCTCCTCGGCGCCCTCCTCGCCGGCCGCCTCCAGTCCCGGCTGCCCGCCCAGCTCGACGCCCACGACGTCCCCCGAGCCGCCTGGCCCGCCGTCGAGCACGCCGTCGCCACGGGCACCGGCGGCCACGGCGCGACCCCGCCGAGCGTGACCGCCGCCGTCGGCGACGCCTTCACCTCCGGCGTCCACGCCGGCATGACCGTCGTCGCCGCCGTCTTCCTGTGCGCGGCCCTCGCCTCGGCCCTGCTGATACGCAACCGCCCGCACCACACCACCACGACGGCGCCGTCCGGCACCGGGAAGTAGTGCTCTCCGGGGGAGGGCGGGTCTGCGTGCCCCCGCACGCCGTCGGTACCGGCTGCACCGGGATGTCCGGGTGAGGTGAGCCGCGTGTTGCCCACATCACCTCGTGGGCCTGTGAGTTCGGGCCGGGCACGGGGGGTGGGCGGGTAGCGTCGTGACGTCGGTGGGAGCAGACGTCGGGAGTCCCGTGGTGGTACGGCGCATGGCGGCGGCAGTGGTGCTGCTGGCCGCTGCCGTACTCCTGCACCTGGCGATCCCGCACCACACCTCCTACGCCGTGCACACGGCGGCCGTGACGGCGGCACCTGTGCTCGCGGCGGAGTCGGCGGGGGCCGCCGGTGCCGGTTCGGTCCACGTGGACGCGGCGGCGGACTCGCCGGTCCGTGCTCCGCGCACCGGCCAGCACGCCGACGCGCCGTCGCCCGCCGAGATCCCGTCGACCGGTACCGCGACGCCGGCGGACGCCGGCGCACCGGCCCGCGCGGTCCGTCCCCGTACGGCGAGGGACCCCCGCAGTCCCGCCTCGGCCCACACCCCCGACGCGGCCGCCCTCCAGACGTTCCGCCGCTGACCGGCCACCCCACCTCACCTCCCCTCACGTGCTGAACACCCGTCGGTGTTCGGCCGTACCCCCCTTCAGGGGTCCCCCTTCACCCGCGCAACCGCGATGAATCGGAGCCGTCTCGTGCCCCAACAGCAGCAACGACGTTCACCCACCGCCCGACTGGTCCGCGGTGCGGCCGTGGTCGGCAGCCTCGCCCTTCTCCCGCTCACCGCGGCCTGCAGCGGCGAGGACGACGCCACCGACGAGAAGTCCTCCGGGAAACGGACGGTCTCCGCCCAGGAGGCCCAGGTCGTGGCGCCCGCCAAGGTCGAGGTCATCGCCAACCTGACGCAGTGCAAGGCCAAGATCCGGGTGGACGCGGAGGAACTGCGCGAGGGCGTCTGCCACACCAAGGGCGGCGACTACCTGATCACCACGTTCCCGGAGGAACGGTTCCAGGACACCTGGCTGGAGACGATCAGCATGTACCAGGGCACCTACCTGGTCGGGACGCGCTGGGTGGTCAGCGCCCAGCCGAAGGTGCTCAAGGAGTTCCGGCCCAAGCTCGGCGGCGACATCGTGCACATGAGCGGCATGGGCCCGGGCGTCACGCAGAGCCCCTCCTGACCACGGCCCCGGGGCGGCGCGGGAAACGCCGCCCCGGAGCCCCGGATCAGCTCTGCGCGGCGGCCGAACGGCGCCGGCGCCCGACCAGCCACCACGCCCCGCCGCCGACGGCCACGACCACCGCCGCCACTCCGCCGACGACCGCCCCCGTCGCCATACCGCCGTCGTCGTCCCCGGCCGCCTGCGCGGGGGAGGGAGTCGGACTCTGCGTCACATCGGCACTGGTGCTGGCACTTGCACTGTTGCTTCCACCGGGGCTGGGGGCGAGTGAGGCGGCTCCCGCGGCGGCGGCCTTGAGCTTCAGCACCGGCGCGGGCTGCTCCGGCTCCTTGCCCCCGGTGGGCAGTTCGATCCAGCGGGAGATCTCGCCGTCGCTGTAGGTCTCGACGGTCTTGAAGACGAGTTCCCTCGCGTTCGGGAGCTGCTTGACCTTGATGCTGTGCTCGGCGTCGACACCCGGCTTCAGAGCCGGTCCGGCGACGGTGTACCCGTTGCTCGCCGCCGTCAGCTTCCAGCCCTCCGGGGCGTCGCCGAGGCTCACGTCACCGGGGGAGATGCCCTCCGGCAGCACGACGCGGAGCTCGGTGAAGCCGGCCGAGTCGGACTCGGCCTCCGACACGAAGGTCAGGGTGACGCCGGTGGCGAGGGCCCGCGGGGTGTCGGCCTCCACCTCGGCATGCGCGGAGGCGGGACCGGCCAGGGCGAGCGCGGCCGTCAGCGCGGTGGCGCCGACGAGCGCCGCGCGCCGGGCCGTCGTAAGGACAGTCGTAAGGACAAAAGGACGCGGGGCAGCGGATGCAGGGGACACGCGGGACACGTGGGACACAGGGGAACTCCTTGCCGGTACGGGAAGATCCGGACCGGCGGACGCCGGATCCGGTGATGTTCTGGAGCCGCTCCCCGGCCGGTGGGCCCCTGCGCACCACCGTGTGCTCCAGTACCTCTTCCTGTACGTGCGTGTCGTCGTCCGCCCCCGGCGCCGACCGCCAGACGGGCAGCCGCGACGCCGTCGCACCACGGCGGCGGACGACCGGTCGCGGCAGCACCCACGCCAGCACCTGCGCGGCGGCCCGGCCCAGGGTGCGCAGCGCGCGCAGCGCGGCCGTCATCCGGGCGTCGGCGCGGTGCAGCAGCCAGGCCACCACCAGCGCGGCGACCGTGTGTACGACCGTCATCGCCGTCCCGGCCCGGTGCCAGGCGTGTCCGTCCCCGGACATGGCGTGCATGGTGTGCATCGCGTGCATGGTGTGGCCCGACGCGCCACCGCCACCGATACCACCACCGCCACCGGCACCCTCCGCGTACGACAGCGCCAGGTGCAGCAGGCCCTGCGTCCCGAGGGTGAAGACGACGGTGGCGACGGCGGCGTAGCGGCGCCGGGCCAGCGGCCACACCGCCGCGAACTGGACGGCCGTCGAGAGGACGACCAGCCGCCAGGGCACGGCCGTCCCGGCGACCGCGTGATGCCCGAACGTGGCGAGGACGGTCCCGAGCACGGCGAACAGACCGGCCCGCGCACACGTCCCCGCGTGGCCGGCCCGGCCTGCTGCGGCAGCGCTGCCGGGCCCGGTCGTCACCTCGTCGTATACGGCGGGACGAGTGAGAACGTTCAGCCGGACGGCCGGTCGGAAACGGGCTCGGCCGCCTCCCGGGCAACTCGCGTTTCCGCAGGCCAGGGCCGAGCTAACGGAGATGACAACGGTCACCGGTGCAGCCTTTGGCGTTCACCCCGGACATGCGTTTCACTGCGAGGCGGAACACCCGACGCGAGGGGCGAGGCGACCGCCATGGGCGATCACGATCACGGGCACGACCACGACCATGGCCATGGCCACGGGGAGGGCGGGCACGGCGGCCACGGCGGGCACGCCGGGCACTCCCACGGCGTCTCGGCGGACGCCGACCGCCGCTGGCTGGCCATCGCCCTCACCCTCATCACGGTGTTCATGGCGGCGGAGGTCGTCGTCGGTGTCATCGCCGGCTCCCTGGCCCTGATCTCCGACGCGGCGCACATGCTCACCGACGCCGCCTCGATCGTGCTCGCGCTCGTCGCGATGCGGCTGTCGGCCCGCCCCGCGCGCGGCGGCTTCACCTACGGCCTCAAGCGCGCCGAGATCCTCTCCGCGCAGGCCAACGGCCTCACCCTGCTGCTGCTCGGGACCTGGCTGGCGTACGAGGCGGTGCGCCGGCTGATCAGCCCGCCCGAGGTCGAGGGCGGCCTGATGCTGGCCACGGCGCTCACCGGGATCGTCGTCAACGTGGCCGCCACCTGGTGCATCTCCAAGGCGAACCGCGGCTCGCTGAACGTCGAGGGCGCCTACCAGCACATCCTCAACGACCTGTTCGCGTTCATCGGCACGGCGATCGCCGCGCTGATCGTCGTCCTCACGGGCTTCGACCGCGCCGACGCGATCGCCACGCTCGTCGTGGTCGTGCTGATGTTCAAGGCCGGCTACGGCCTGGTCCGGGACTCCGGGCGGATCTTCCTGGAAGCCGCCCCGGTCGGCTTCGATCCGGACTCGATCGGCGACGAACTGGCCGGCCGGCCCGCGGTCGTCGAGATCCACGACCTGCACCTGTGGACCATCACCTCCGGCGAACCCGCCCTCTCCGCCCACGTCCTGGTCGAACCCGGCGGTGACTGCCACGCCGTGCGCCGCGACCTCCAGCAGCTGCTGCGCGACCGGCACGCCATCACCCACGCCACCCTCCAGGTCGACCACCTCGGCGAGGACGGCGACGGCGAGGAACTGCTGCAGATCGCCACCCCCTCGACCGAACAGGCGGAACACTGCGACGACGCCCACGGCCCGGTCCACCGGCCCGGCCCGCACGAGCACTGACGAGAAGCGCCGCGGCCTCGCGAAGTCCAATCTGATTGACTCGGATGTTTATTGGAACGTACTTTCGCTGCCATGGCTCATGACGCTCACGACGAACCCACCCGTGCGGCACGCCTGCTGGACGCCCAGGCCAAGGCCGAGCGGCTGTTCGCGGAGATCGAGGCACGCGGCCTGGTCGCGCCCGGCGAGGGCGAGCGGGCGGTCAGCGACCGGGTGCGGGACCTGGCGAACGAACTCTTCGGCACCACCCGCCACTGGCACAAGCGGATCGTGCGCTCCGGCCCCCACACCCTGGCGCCCTACCGGGAGAACCCCCCGGACCGCCGCATCACCGCGGACGACATCGTCTTCGCCGACTTCGGGCCCATCTTCGAGGAGTACGAGGCCGACTTCGGCCGTACCTTCGTCCTCGGCGACGACCCCGACAAGCACCGGCTCCGCGCCGACCTGCCGAGGATCTTCGACGCCGGCAAGCGGTACTTCGCCGAGCACGGCGACATCACCGGGAAGCAGCTGTACACCGAGGTGGAACGGCTGGCCGCCGAGGCCGGCTGGGAACTGGGCGGCTGGCACGCCGGACACCTCGTCGGCGAGTTCCCGCACGAGACCATCGACGGCGCCGACACCGAGTCCTACATCACCCCCGCCAACGACACCCCTCTACGCCGCACCGACAAGACCGGCCGCACCTGCCACTGGATCCTCGAAATCCACCTCATCCACCGCCACCGCCAGTTCGGCGGCTTCCACGAGGAACTACTCACCCTCTGACACCGCGCGCCGCCCACGACAAGGGCGGGGTGTGAGCACCCCGCCCGAACAGAACGAAACCTCGGCTCACGGCCACACAAGGCAGTACGGCTGGTGTCCCGCCTCATGCAGCCGGTGTGAGAAGTCCTGCCACTCGTGCAGGAGTTGGTAGACGTTGAAGGCGTCTCTCGGGCCGCCGCGGTCCGGGACCGTGGACCAGATGAAGGCGGCCGCGCCGACGGCTTCCTCGCCTATGCCGCGGAGCGGGTCGACGACGGTCATGGGGAGCTTGACGACGGCGTAGTCCGGGTGCAGGACGACCAGTTCCAGGGGCGGCACCTTGTGCAGAGGTACGCCTTCGATGCCCGTCAGCACCATCGCGGCCATGGTCTCCGGCTTGATCTTGGTGAACATGCCGTTCATGCCGAGCTCGTCGCCGCCGAGTTCCTCGGGACGCATCGAGATCGGGACGCGGGCCGCGGTCGCGCCGTCCGGTGCGCCGAAGTATTTGTACGTCACCCCCACCCGACCACCATTCCTGCTCCCGCTCTCAGAACGGTCGATCCCGCGATCGATCCGCCGGCCCCTCTGGTCCCACTGATCGATACGTCGGTCGCGCCGCTCCGACTCACTCGGTGCGCCCTGTTCCTGGCGTGCTGCTTCCGCCGCTTCCTCCGCCTCGCGTCGGTGCCTTCCCCGATGGGCGCGTCGAGGACCCAGGTCATCGGTCCCCTCGCCCAGTCCGCCACCGCGATGCATATCTCCACCCGACTGCTTTTCTAGGACGCGTGGCCCCCGCCGCGCAACCCGATCATCGTGTCAGTGACCTCCCCCACGGCCGCCCGCCGAAACGTGCGTCGAAACATCAGTCCGCAGGATCTTTACAGCCTCCGGCCGCCTGCGTACCGGATGAGCTGCGTGTATCGGATCACAGTCTCGCAGATGCCCCGCCCGCCCACCGGAGACCGCCGTCCTCCGCTGCGAGAAGACCACCGTCCTCCGCCGCAGGGCCTGCCTTCCGGCTCACCCACAGACGCGGGGTGTGGCACGCCCTCCCCCAGAGGGGGTACCCCCAGCGGCGTTGTCGTCACTCGCCGACGTCCCCCAGCCTTCGGCCGGGAGGTGCCCCCACCGCGTCGACTCCCTCCTCCGCCTTGCAGCTGCACGCACCACACCCCGCTCACCGGCACCGATCAGGCACCGCAGCTTCCCTGTGAGTGATCCGGAAGGCAGGCCCTACCCTGAGGAGGTCACCCACCAACCGGAGTCCGAGAAGTCGGAGAAGCCGCACGTCATGAGTGCCCAGAGCGAAATGCCCTATCCCTACGACGCGCCCGTCTCACAGGCGCTCTTCGACCGTGCCTCCGTCGTCACGCCCGGTGGTGTGAACTCGCCGGTGCGTGCGTTCCGTGCCGTGGGCGGCACGCCTCGTTTCATGGTCTCCGGCAAGGGGGCCTACCTGACCGACGCGGACGGCCGGGAGTACGTCGACCTCGTGTGCTCGTGGGGGCCGATGATCCTGGGGCACTCGCACCCCGAGGTCATCGCCGCCGTGCAGGACGCCGTATCCCGCGGTACCTCCTTCGGTACCCCCGGTGAGGGCGAGGTCGCCCTCGCGGAGGAGATGGTCGCCCGGATCGAGCCGCTGGAGCAGGTGCGGCTGGTCAGCAGCGGCACGGAGGCGACGATGAGCGCGATCCGGCTCGCCCGGGGGTTCACCCGGCGCACCAAGGTGATCAAGTTCGCCGGCTGCTACCACGGGCACGTCGACAGCCTGCTGGCCGCCGCCGGGTCCGGCGTCGCCACCTTCGCGCTGCCCGACACGCCCGGTGTCACCGGCGCCCAGGCCGGGGACACGATCGTGCTGCCGTACAACGATCTCGAAGCCGTGCAGGAGGCCTTCCACCGGCACCCCGGCGAGATCGCGTGCGTGATCACCGAGGCCTCGCCGGGGAACATGGGCGTCGTGCCGCCCGCGCCCGGGTTCAACCAGGGGCTGAAGAACGCCTGCCGCGAGAACGGCGCGCTGTACATCTCCGACGAGGTCATGACCGGGTTCCGGACGAGCCGGGCCGGATGGTTCGGGATCGACGGCGTGGTGCCCGACCTGATGACCTTCGGGAAGGTGATGGGAGGCGGTTTCCCGGCCGCCGCGTTCGGCGGGCGGGAGGACGTCATGGCGCACCTCGCCCCGGCCGGTCCCGTCTACCAGGCCGGCACCCTCTCCGGGAACCCGGTCGCCACCGCCGCCGGACTCGCCCAGCTGCGGCTGCTCGACGACGCGGCGTACCAGAAGGTCGACGCGGTGTCGGCGCAGATCCGGGGACTCGTCGGCGAGGCGCTGAACAAGGAGGGCGTCGCGCACCAGGTGCAGACCGCCTCCAACATGTTCTCCGTCTTCTTCACCAACCGCCCGGTGCGGAACTACGAGGACGCGCGGGCCCAGGAGTCCTTCCGGTTCACCGCCTTCTTCCACTCCCTCCTCTCCGACGGCGTCTACCTGCCGCCGTCGTCCTTCGAGTCCTGGTTCGTGTCCACGGCCCACGACGAGCGGGCCATCCAGAAGATCGCCGACGCCCTCCCGGCGGCGGCCCGAGCGGCCGCGGAGGCCACGGCAGCATGAGCCAGCAGAGTGAGCAGAGCGGGCAGCGGGACATCACCGTCGTGCATGTGATGCGGCACGGGGAGGTCGCCAATCCGGAGGGCGTGCTGTACGGGAGACTTCCCGGCTACCACCTCTCCGAGCTCGGGCGGCAGATGGCCGACCGGGTCGCCGAGCACCTCGCCGGCCGGGACGTCACCCATGTCGTCGCCTCCCCGCTGGAGCGCGCGCAGGAGACCGCGACCCCGATCGCCAAGGCGCACGGGCTCGGCCTCGGCACCGACGACCGGCTCATCGAGGCGGAGAACATCTTCCAGGGCAAGACCTTCGGGGTCGGCGACGGGGCGCTGAAGAACCCCGGCAACTGGAAGTACCTCGTCAACCCGTTCCGGCCGTCCTGGGGCGAGCCGTACGTCGACCAGGTCGTCCGGATGCGGGGCGCCCTGGACGCGGCCAGGGACCAGGCGCGCGGTCACGAGGCCGTGCTGGTCAGCCACCAGCTGCCGATCTGGATCCTGCGGTCGTACGTCGAGAAGCGCCGGCTGTGGCACGACCCGCGCAAGCGGCAGTGCACCCTCGCCTCCCTGACGACGTTCACCTACGAGGGCGACAGGATCGTTTCCGTGGGGTACTCCGAGCCCGCCATCGACCTCGTCCCCGCCCATCTGCGGGCCGGCGCCAAGCCGGTGAAGGGGAAGGACAAGGCCTTCGGGGCGTGAGCCGACCGTGAGCCGACCGTGAGCCGGGGGGCGGGAGTGAGCCCACGGTGACGTACGGTACATAGCCGTACCTTCGTGATATTTGGCGTGAAATACAACAGACGCTGCGGAACCCGCTTGTTCGTCACGCCCTCTGACTGGGTGACCACCAGAGGACGTGACGAATCGGGGAAGCATGCGGACCATCACGCGAAGGGGAATGCTCGGCGTCGGCGCGGGTGCCACGGCCGGGCTCGCGCTCGGGCTCAGCGGTTGCGGCACCCTCACCCCGTCGGACGGGCCGACCCCCGCCGCCGGTTCCACCAAGAGGCCGTCGGGCAAGGCCTCCAGGAAGCCGAACGCCCGTCCCCTCGGTGACGGCTCCACCTCCGACACCGGCCGGCAGCCCCATCAGCCCGCCGCCCCCGAGCCGCTGGAGCCCGGGCAGACCCCGCCGCAGTTCGTGATCTTCTCCTGGGACGGCGCCGGCGAGGTCGGCACCGGCCTCTTCCCGCGCTTCCTCGACCTGGCGAAGGAGCACGGCGCGGCCATGACCTTCTTCCTCTCGGGGCTGTACCTCCTCCCCGAGTCGAAGAAGCGGCTCTACGACCCGCCGAACAACCCCCGCGGCGCCTCCGACATCGGCTACCTCACCGACGAGCACGTCAGGGCGACCCTCACCAACGTCCGCCGCGCCTGGCTCGAAGGGCACGAGATAGGCACCCACTTCAACGGGCACTTCTGCGGCGGCTACGGCACGGTCGGCAACTGGACGCCCAAGCAGTGGCGCAGCGAGATAGACCAGGCCAAGGCGTTCGTGAAGGGCTGGCGCACCAACACCGGCTGGACCGACCTGCCCGCCCTGCCCTTCGACTACGACAAGGAGCTGGTCGGCGGCCGTACGCCCTGCCTGCTCGGCCAGAACAACCTGCTGCCCACCGCCCGCGAGCTGGGCTGGCGCTACGACGCCTCCTCGCCGGGCGGCCGCCAGGTCTGGCCGACGAAGAAACTGGGCATCTGGGACCTGCCGTTGCAGCAGATACCGTTCCCGGGGCGCTCCTTCGAGGTCCTCTCCATGGACTACAACATGCTCGCCAACCAGTCGGTGAACTCGACGAAGGCCCCGGCCTACAACTACCCGGGCTGGCGGAAGCAGTCCGGGCAGGCGTACATAGCGGGATTCGAGCGGTCGTACACGACAAACCGGGCGCCGTTCTTCATAGGCAACCACTTCGAGCAGTGGAACGGCGGCATCTACATGGACGCCGTCGAGGAGGCCTTCAAGCACATCGCCCGGGAGAAGGAGAAGGGCGCCGACGTGCGCATGGTCTCCTTCCGGCAGTTCGTGGACTGGATGGACGTCCAGAGGCCGGAGGTGCTGGCGAAGCTGCGCACCCTGGATGTGGGGCAGCGGCCGGCGGGCGGCTGGAAGAGCTTCCTCAAGCAGGGGGCGGCCGCCTGAAGCGTCCGTGAGGGGGGTGCGCAAGATCCCCAGAACGGGCATGCGAAACTTTTCACATGAGTACCCGTAGCCGCGCCGTCCTGCTTGGCGCCATGGCCGCCGCGGCGGCCCTGACCCTGTCCGCGTGCGGCAACGGCGGCACCTCGGGCGGAGGCGGCGACACCAACTTCGTCACCGGCAAGGACGGCATCGACACGGTCGCCAAGGGCCACCGCGCGGCGGCCCCCGACCTGTCGGGCAAGACCATCGACGGCAAGACGCTGGACGTGGCGAGCTACAAGGGCAAGGTCGTCGTCATCAACGTGTGGGGCTCCTGGTGCAGCCCGTGCCGTGCCGAGGCGCCCTACTTCGCGTCCGTCTCCAAGGACTACGCGAGCAAGGGCGTCCAGTTCGTCGGCATCAACACCCGCGACACCAGCACCGGTTCCGCGGTCGCCTTCGAGAAGCAGAACGGCATCGAGTACCCGAGTCTGTACGACCCGACGGGCAAGCTGATGCTCCGCTTCAAGAAGGGCACGCTCAACCCGCAGGCCATCCCCTCCACCCTGGTCCTCGACCGGCAGGGCAACGTCGCCGCGCGCTCGCTGGCCGCGCTCAGCGAGGAGAACCTGCTGAAGATGATCAAGCCGGTCGTCGCGGAGAAGTGACGTGAGCACACTCGCCGCCGCCGTCGGCACCAACGGGACGGTCCTCAACGGCGCCCTGCTGGTCGCCCTGCCGATCGCGCTGCTGGGCGGACTCGTCTCCTTCTTCTCGCCCTGCGTGCTGCCCCTCGTCCCCGGTTACCTCTCGTACGTCACGGGTGTCGCCGGCACCGATCTCGCGGAGGCCCGGCGCGGCCGGATGGCCACGGGTGCCGCGCTCTTCGTGCTCGGTTTCACCGCGGTGTTCGTCTCCGGCGGCGCGCTGTTCGGCTACTTCGGCCAGACTCTGCAGGAACAGTCCGGCGTCCTCGGCAAGGTGCTCGGCGTTCTGATGATCGCCATGGGCGTGTTCTTCATGGGCCTGATGCCCTGGTTCACCCAGCGCGAGTTCCGCTTCCACAAGCGACCGGTGGCCGGCCTCATAGGGGCACCCGTGCTCGGCGCGCTCTTCGGGATCGGCTGGACGCCGTGCATCGGCCCGACGCTCGCCTCCGTGATCGCCCTGTCGTCGCAGCAGGGCAGCGCCGGCCGCGGTGCCATACTGACCGTCGCCTACTGCCTCGGCCTCGGCGTGCCCTTCGTGCTCACCGCGGTCGCCTTCCGCAAGGCGCTCGGCGCGTTCGGCTGGGTCAAGCGGCACTACGTCTGGGTGATGCGGATCGGCGGCACGATGATGATCGTGACCGGTGTGCTGCTGCTGACAGGCGCCTGGGACAGTCTCGTGCAGGACATGCAGTCCTGGTCCGCCGGCTTCACTGTGGGGATCTGATCGATGAGCAAGACCGAAACCGACAACGGCGAGCAGGACCAGCAGGACCTCGGAGCGGCCGGCTCCCAGCTCTCCACCGCCCCCGTCGAGGAGACGGTGATCGCCCCCGG
Organism: Streptomyces sp. NPDC090088; assembly: GCF_044747345.1. Classification (NCBI taxonomy): domain Bacteria; kingdom Bacillati; phylum Actinomycetota; class Actinomycetes; order Kitasatosporales; family Streptomycetaceae; genus Streptomyces; species Streptomyces sp. NPDC090088. The sequence continues at coordinate 101,630 of NZ_JBIVDZ010000002.1, forward strand.
TCTCGGGGTCGTCGGCTGGGCCCGCTGGTTCTGGCGGCAGCTGACCTCGATGCGGGTGGCGCTGCTGCTGCTCCTGCTGCTGTCGCTGGGCGCGATCCCCGGCTCGCTGATCCCGCAGAGCGGCGCCGACATCTCCAAGGTCGCCGACTTCCGCAAGTCCCACACGACGCTGGCGCCGATCTACGACAAGCTCGGCCTGTTCCACGTCTACAGCTCGGTGTGGTTCTCGGCGATCTACATTCTGCTGTTCGTCTCCCTCATCGGCTGCATCATCCCGCGCGCCTGGCAGTTCGTGGGCCAGCTGCGCGGCCGTCCGCCGGGCGCCCCCAAGCGGCTGGACCGGCTGCCCGCGTACACGACCTGGCGGACGGCGGCCGACCCGGAGGAGGTCCGCGAGGCAGCCCTGAAGCTGCTGAAGAAGCGGCACTTCCGCGCGCACCCCGTCGGCACCGCGGTCGCCGCCGAGAAGGGCTACGTCCGCGAGTTCGGCAACCTGGTCTTCCACATCGCGCTGATCGTGCTCCTTGTCGCCTTCGCCTCCGGCCAGATGTACAAGTCGGACGGCACCAAGCTGGTCGTAGAGGGCGACGGGTTCGCCAACTCGATCCTCCAGTACGACGACTTCAAGTCCGGCTCGATGTTCAGCACCGACGACCTGGTGCCGTTCAGCTTCGACCTGAAGAACTTCTCCGCGAGCTACCAGACCAGCGGCCCCAGCAAGGGCACCGCGGTCTCCTTCAAGGCGGACATCGACTACAGCGAAGGCGCCTACGGCAAGCCGAAGCGGACCACCATCAAGGTGAACGAGCCGCTGCGCATCGACGACGCCAAGGTCTACCTCGTCAGCCACGGCTACGCGCCCGTCATCACGGTCCGCGACGGCAAGGGCGACGTCGTCTACCACGACGCCGTGCCGCTGCTCCCGCTCGACGCCAACGTCACCTCCCAGGGCGTGGTGAAGGTGATGGACGGCTACAAGAACGCGAAGAACGTCAGCGAACAGCTCGGCATCTCGCTGTTCTTCCTGCCGACCTACGGCGGCGGCACCTCGGTGCTGTCCAGCTTCCCGGCGCTGAACAACCCGGTGCTGAACCTGACGCCGTACCACGGCGACCTCGGGGTCAACTCCGGCATCCCGCAGAGCGTGTACCAGCTGAACAAGTCCCACATGAAGGAGTTCAAGGACTCCAAGGGGGCGCAGCTCCGCGACAACCTCAAGCCCGGCCAGACCATGCAGCTGCCGAACGGCGCCGGCTCCGTGACGTTCGAGAAGGACGTCAAGGAATGGGCCGGCTTCGAGATCGTGCAGGAGCCCGGCAGCGGCTGGGCGCTGGCCGGCGCGATCGCCGCGATCTTCGGCCTGGCCGCCTCGCTGTTCATCCAGCGCCGCCGCGTGTGGGTGCGCGCGGTGCAGGGACCCGACGGCGTCACCGTCGTCGAGATGGCAGGCCTCGGCCGCAGCGAGTCCGCGAAGGTGCCCGAGGAACTGGGCGACCTCGCGGGCATCCTCTACGACCAGGCACCAGGGGCCCCCGACCCCGACACCGAAGACCCCGCAGAATCCCCCGACCCCGAAGTCGTACCTTCCGAAGGGGCTGAGAAGCGATGACTTCCGCCGCCGCAACGACCCTCGCCGCGACCAACGAACATCTGGCGAGCATGAGCAACACGCTCATCTACTCCTCGATGGCCGTCTACACGCTGGCCTTCTTCGCGTACATCTTCGAGTGGCTGCTCGGCAGCCGCAGCCGGGTGGCCCGCACGGCCAACGCGCTGACCGCCTCGGCGGAGACGAAGAAGGCGCCCGCCGTCACGGTCAAGAAGGCCGGCGGCACCGCCGTACTGGAACGCCCGCAGGTCGTCGTGCGGTCCGCCGCGGGTGCGCGGGACGTCCCGGACGGCCCCGGCGCCCACGGCGGCGACGAGCAGGGCGACCTCTACGGCCGGATCGCGATCTCCCTCACGGTCCTCGCCTTCCTCGTGGAGCTGGCGGGCGTGATCGCCCGCGCGGCCTCCGTGCAGCGGGCGCCGTGGGGCAACATGTACGAGTTCAACCTCACGTTCTCCACGGTCGCGGTCGGCGTCTACCTGACCCTGCTGGCCCTGAAGAAGAACATCCGCTGGCTCGGCCTCTTCCTGATCACCTCGGTCCTGCTGGACCTGGGTCTCGCGGTCACCGTCCTCTACACGGCGAGCGAGCCGCTGGTCCCGGCCCTGCACTCGTACTGGCTGTACATCCACGTCTCGACGGCGATCTTCTGCGGCGCGGTCTTCTACGTGGGCGCGATGGCCACGATCCTCTACCTCTTCAAGGACTCCTACGAGAGCAAGCTGGAGGCCGGCGGCAAGCCCGGCAGCTTCGCCACCTCGGTCCTGGAGCGCCTCCCCGCCTCCGCCTCCCTCGACAAGTTCGCCTACCGCGTCAACGCGGCGGTCTTCCCGCTGTGGACCTTCACGATCATCGCGGGCGCGATCTGGGCGGGCAGCGCCTGGGGCCGCTACTGGAACTGGGACCCCAAGGAGACCTGGTCCTTCATCACCTGGGTCGCCTACGCCTGCTACCTGCACGCCCGCGCCACCGCCGGCTGGAAGGGCCGCAAGGCCGCCTACCTCGCGATGATCGCCTTCGGCTGCTGGCTGTTCAACTACTACGGCGTCAACATCTTCGTCACCGGCAAGCACTCCTACGCGGGCGTCTGAGCCGACCTGGGGCGACACTGGTCCCATGGCCGTCCTTCAGCTGCTGATACGACTGCCGAGGCCGATGGACCAGGTCTGGCCGAGCCTCTCCACCCCGGAGGGCCTGGCCGCCTGGTTCACCCCGGCGGACGTCCTGCAACCGAGACTGGGCGGCACGGTCACCTTCGGCGACCTGGGCACGGGCACGGTCACCGCGTGGGACGTGGACCGCGTCGCCGAGTACACGGTCGACCCCGGCGGCAGAATCCGCTTCCACCTGGAACCGAACGGCGAGACCGGTAGCACCCTGCGCCTCACGCACGAGTCCGAAGGCGGGACGGAGTCGGCATGGCGAGCGCGCTTCGAACGTCTGATCGACTCCCTCGACTCTTGAGGCGCGCCGACTGAGGCGCCCCGTCAGGGGCGCGGGGCTGTACCAATGTGCGGCTCCGCCGCGTGGGCGCGACCAGCCCCCACCGAACCCGCACCTCACGACGGCGGCAAACACTCCGAACCCGGCGGCTTCCCCTCCGGCCACGCGATCGTCACGAACCGTGAGCCGCCCTCCGCCCGCAGCTCCACGATCGGCACCGCCTTGTCGTACGGGTTCCCGTGCGCGTCGAGACAGATCCACCCGCTCGCCCCGGCCACCCGCAGCGACCCCTTCACCTGCGGCCACTGCAGCCCCACGTCGGCCAGCGTCGGCACCCGCCGGCCCTCCGGAACCGCCTCCCGGATCCCGTGCACCGCGAGCCGCATCGCGTCGTAGGCGATGATCAGCTGCCCGTCCTCCAGGGCCACCGACCCGATCGGCCCCACCGGCGTCTTCCGGGCGTCCGCCAGCAGCCGGGTCAGGGTCGCCGCGTCCGCCGCCGAACCGCCCGTGCGGGGGCTGTCCTTGCCCCAGGCGTCGGGATGGGCGAGGGCGGTGTACCGCACGGCGAGGTTGTGCCGGAGCGCGTCGCGGTGCAGGTCCTTCTCGCCGGTGAGGTACGACCCCTCGTCGCCCGTCAGGACCGTGAACTTCCGGTCCTGGCAGCCCCGTACGCCCAGCGCGTTGATGAACTGCCGCAGTTGGGTGTGGCGGCCGGCGAACAGGATCGTGTCGGTGGACCGCGAGGTGTCGCAGACCAGGTTGGTGATCTGCCGGAAGGTGTTCGCGGTCGTCCCCTCCTGGCTGCGGTCGGCCGGCGGGGTGAACGGCTGCGGCTCGTACGGCGACCCCTTGATCAGGGCCGCGAACGAGGTCTGGAGGGTCCGGGTGTAGGGGTCGCCCGGCTTGTCGTAGACCAGCAGCGCCCGGCCCGCGGCGACCTTGGCGAAGGAGGCGAGCGCGCGGGCCTCGTCGGTGTTGGTCGGGGAGACCCGGGCCAGGCCGGGGTAGGGGTCCTTGCCGTGCTGGCCGTTGGCCAGGTCGTCGGCCGTGATCGACGAGCCCACCACCGGAATCCCGCGCCGGGTCAGCTCCTTGACGGCCTTCTTGTTGTTGTCGGTGCTCTGCCCGACGCCCGCCACCGCCCGCAGCCGGTCCGTGCCCCCGGTCATCGCCGCCAGCCGGTCCACCATCGGCCGCCAGTACTGGCTGGTGGAACCGGGGTTGGCCAGCACCAGCCGGATCGCCGGGGACTGGCCGTTGGACTCGTGGTTGGCCTGGTACTGGGCCACGTACGCGCCCTGGAGCTCGTGCTGGATGTCGGCGAGGCTCGCCGCCGCCGTCGCGGTGTACGGCAGCATCACCGCCACCGTCACATAACTCCCGGCCTTCAGTCGGGCGTTCTCGCGGGCGATCGCCCGTACGGTGTCCCGCAGCTGCGGGTGCCCGAAGTCGAACGCGGTCGTCGCCACGCCCACGCACTCCTCGCTGCCCGCGGGCCGCGCCACCCCCGGCGCGCAGGACCGGTCGTCGTGCACGGCCGCGCGCACCCCGACGACCGCTCCCGCGACCAGCCCCGCCGCCACCAGCAGGGCGAGATAGCGGCGCAGCGGGATCTCCCAGACGCCCTCACGCAACCACGTGCCCACGCCCCGCCCCGCCATCACGCCACCCCGCTCCGCTCGTCGTCGCCCTCGTCGTCCTCCGGTTCCGTCAGCGGCCGTCCCGCCAGCGCCGCCGCCGGCCAGTCCCGGGAGGCCCGCCACAGCAGGGCGTTGCCGGCCGGCCGCAGGTTGGACAGCTGCTCCAGTTCGAAGCGGAGCCGGTTGCCCACGTCCGGGTCGGGCAGCACCAGCGGATCGGTCAGATGCCACACGGCGTGCAGCAGCCGCCGGATGCGCAGGTGCAGGACGGCCTCCGCGTCCTCGGGCACCCGCTGGTGCGCGTCCGTGCGGCCGAGCGCCACCGCCGCCCGCCGGTCGCCGGGGCCGGTGAAGTCGCGGCCCTCGGCGTCATGGGCGTGGAAGTAGGGGGCCGAGGCGATGAAGCGCAGGGTGTGCAGCCAGGTGCGGGTGTCCAGGAGCGCGAAGCCGTCGCGGAGGTGGGCGACCGCGGGTTCGGTCCGGCCCAGCGCCAGCTGGTGGTGGAGCCGGAAGCGGGCGAGCCGGTCGGTGCCCAGGTGCTCCGCGTAGTGCGCGATCAGCGTCTCGTGGGCGGTGCGCCAGCCGCCGTGGTCGGCGTCCCGCAGGTGGAGCCGGAGCAGCAGCAGGGTCCGCACGAAGGGGTCGCCGACGAACTGGCCGGGGACCACCGGCAGTCCCTCCTGGGCCAGCCGGTTCTGCAGCGCCCGGACGTCCGCCGGGCCGAAGTCGTCCGGGAGCAGCGCGGCGGCCAGGGCGCACGCGGAGTCGTGGTCGTGGGCGGCGGCGAGGACGGTCAGTTCGCCTAGGCGGTCCTCGGGGACCAGCCGGTCCAGGAGCAGCCGGTAGGCGGGGGCGGCCGGGCCGTCCCCGGCGGGCCGTACCTCGGCCGTGAGCAGCTCGCCGAGCGTGCCCGCCCGGTCCGGGTGCTGGGCCGCCGACTCCGCGAGCAGCGCGATGCCCAGCGGGTTGCCGCCGGTCAGCCGGTGCACGGCGTGCGGGAGCTGGGGCGCGGCCGGGGTGGCGACCAGGTGCAGGGTGTCGTCGGGGGAGAGCGGCGGCAGGGCGACCAGGAGCGCCCGTGAGGAGGGGAGGGCCGCGTCCGGCGTCCACTCGCTGCGCCGGCTCACCTCGGCCAGCTCCCGCCGTACGCCGCCCCGCAGCAGCTCCCGGCCGTCGCCGCGCAGCCCGGCGACGAACGCCACCTGGTCGGCGACGCCGTCGGCGCGGTCCCGGAGCACGGCGTCGAGCAGGCCGGGGCCGGGCCCGGTCTGCGCGTTGTCGACTAGGACCAGCGGCCGGCCGAGGCGCTGCATCCGGGGCAGCACGCCCGCGTACGCCTCCGTCAGGTCGGCCAGCAGGGCCCGGACCAGATACCGCTCGGCGTGCTCGCGGGAGGTGCCGCCGGCCCGGAAGTGCCCGGAGAGCAGGATCAGCCCGCGCTGGGCGTGCCCGCCGGCGTTGGGGTAGGCGCGGTACCAGACGGACGCCTTCTGCTGCCGGCGGCTGGTGAAGCCCTCGGCGACCGACTCCAGGGTGGCCTCGATGGCCCCGGAGACCAGCGGCCCGGTGCCGGTCGCGGCGGCCACCACCTTCGCGGTCACCTTCCCGGCCCAGCGCCCGGCGAGCCCGCTGATCCACGAGCCGCTCTCGTTCAGCAGCAGGATCCGCTCCACCTCGCGCCGGATCCGCTCCGAGTCGGCGTCGCCCCAGCCGCCCGCGGCCACCGCGACCAGGCCCGACATGAGGCGGGGGAACGTGATCCGCCCGGCTCCGGTGACCGGCTCCGCCAGCTGCTCGGCGATCACCAGGAGCGCCTGCGCGACCGGCGACCAGGACTCGGCGGGCCGCTCGGCGGGCGGCCCCGCGAACTGCGGCTCCGCGCAGTCGGCCAGCGCGACCGGGGTGTGCCCCTTGTACGCGTCCCGCAACTCCCCGAGCACCGCGCTCTTGCCGAGTCCCCGGGCACCGGTCAGCACCACGAACGGCAGCTCACCGGGGTGTTCGAGAGGCAGGGCACGGTGCTGGTAGGGCCGTAACCCGACGATCCTCGGCACGAGCCCGGCCGGCTCGACGTCGAACAGCGCCCCACGACCGTGCAACCGTCTGTGCAAGGCAGTACCCCCGTCCCCCCTCAACACAAGTGTAAGAAGGGGGAGTTGCCTCGTACCAGATCGCCTGATGACTGTTGGGTCACGAATCCTGACGCTGTGAGATCAGCCGACGGTGATGGAGTCGAGCTTCCCCCGCAGATAGACGTGCGAGTCGACCGCCGGGTACGCCACCCGGCCGACCGGGGCCGGTACGGACTCGACCAGGGTGCCCGGGGTGCACTCGCCGAAGTAGACGAGGGACATCAGCTCCTCGGCGGGGGCGTCGGTGGGCGGCGGCAGCACCCGGTGCCGTCCGGAGCGCCACCGGTCGCCGGTCCAACGGGCCATCAGGTCACCGATGTTGATGGTGAAGGCGGCCGGGTCGAAGGGGGCGTCCTCCCAGCCGCCCTCGTCGGTGTACACCTGGAGTCCGCCCTTGCCGGCCTGCCGGTCCAGGATGGTCACCGTCCCGAAGTCGGTGTGCGGGCCGATCCGGAACTGGCCGGGCTCGGGCTCGCCGATGACGTCCGTCCCCGGGTACCAGTTGATGTTGAAGCCGTACGTCGGATGGTCCATGTGCCGGGAGAAGAAGTCGGGTTCGAGCCCGAGGGCGTACCCCAGCAGGGACAGCAGCTCCTTCTCCAGCGCGGCCATCCGCTCCAGGTACTCCTCGCAGAGCGTGCGCAGGGCGGGGATCTCGTCGGGCCACACGTTGGGGGCGTACCACTCCGCGTTGACCGCCGGGTCGTCGAAGGGCTCGTGGGTCGCGAAGGTCAGCGACTCCTTCAGGTCGGGCGGGGTCTCGGTGCCCTCCGAGTAGCCGTTGGCCTCGGCCTTCGGCCCCAGCCAGCCCCGGCCGCCGACCTTCACCTCGTACGCCTGCTTGACCCCGGCCGGCAGCGCGAAGAAGGCGCGCGCGGCCTCCCGTACGGAGTTCCGCAGCTCCGGGTCCACGCCGTGCCCGGTGACCAGCAGGAAGCCGGCGGTCTTCAGGGCCGCGTCGACGGTCCGGGCGATCTCCTGCCGGGCGGCCTCGTCGCCGTCGAGCCAGGGCCGCAGGTCGATGGTGGGGATACGGGGGCTGGAGCTTGTCGTGTCACTCATCGCCGATGTCCTCGTTCCACAGGGCCGGATTGTTGTCGATGAAGTCGCGCATCAGGCCGGTGCACTCCGGGTCGTCCAGCAGGACGATCTCCACACCGTGCTCGGCGAGCCAGTCGTGGCCGCCGTGGAAGGTGGCCGCCTCGCCGACCACGACCCGCGAGATGCCGAACTGGCGGACCAGACCGGAGCAGTACCAGCACGGCGACAGGGTGGTCACCATGGTGGTGCCCCGGTACGACCGCTGCCGGCCCGCCGCGCGGAAGGCGGACGTCTCCGCGTGCATCGAGGGGTCGCCGTCCTGCACCCGCCGGTTGTGCCCGCGGCCGAGCAGTGCGCCGTCGGCGCCGTAGAGCGCGGCGCCGATCGGGATGCCTCCCTCGGCGAGGCCGGCGCGGGCCTCGGCGACGGCGGTGGCGAGCCAGGCCCGGGCTTGTGACTGATCCATGTCTCCACTCTCCTGTGGCCGAAACACGAGGGCAACGTGCGGAAAGTACCCTCCGGGCAACCCGCGGCCGGACGAAATGTCAGGGCCCGTGCCCGTCCCCTGGAGGTCCCCGTGCCCGCACTCACCCTCCGCGAAGTCCTCTCCCTCGACCCGGTGCGGGCGGCCCGCCCCGAACTGCTCGCCGGGGAGGACGCCCTCGACCGGCCCGTGCGCTGGGTGCACTCCAGCGAGGTCTACGAGGGCGCCAACTTCCTCGACGGCGGCGAACTCCTGCTCACCAACGGCTTCGGGCTGACCGACGCGGGCGAGGAGGTACGGCGCCGCTATGTCCGCGAGCTGGCCGCGCGGGGTGCGGCCGGGCTCGCCGTGGAGGTCGGCCGCTCCCTTCCCGCGATGCCCACGGAGGTCACCGACGAGGCCCGCCGGCTCGGCCTGCCGCTGCTGGCCCTGCACCGGGTGGTGCCCTTCGTCCGGATCGCGGAGGCCGCGAACCGCGCGATCGTCGCCCGCGGGCTGTCCGGGCGGTCGGCGGTCCGGCCCTGGGGCGACGACCACACGGCGGCCCTGCTGGCCGACCTCGCCGACCGCGCCGCCCTCAACCAGCCCGAGGTGGAGGCCCGCGCCGCCCTCGCCGGCTTCCACCCGGGCCCCGGTTCCCGCCTGATCGGCGTCTCGGTCCACGGACCCCGCGAGACCGGAACCGTGGACCGCGCCGTCCGCCTCCTGAGCGGCGCGACGGCACTGCGCGCCGCGTTCCCCGGCGACGTCCTGGCCCTGATCGCCCTGCCGGGCGCGTACCGCGGGCGCGCAGGTGCCGGGCGGAGCGGCAGGGGTGCGGTGCCCGGTGGGGGGCTCGGTGCCGGTGATCCGGTCCGGGCCGTGCAGGAGGCGTTCCGTACGGCCGCCGGTCCCGGGCTCACCGTGGCCGTGGGGCACGCTGTCGAGGCCGACGGCGGCTGGCTGCACTGGAGCGAGACGCTGCGCGCGGCCCGTACCACCCTGGAGCTGGCCCTGACCGTGCCGTCCGCCGAACCCGCCGTACCCGAGGGCCCGTTGGTGACCTCCGCGCGCGCCCTCGCCCTGGAACGCGAGCTGACCCGGGGCGGCACCGCCGCCAACCGCGACCGCCTCGCCGCCCTCGTCCGGCACACCCTCGGCCCGCTGCTGGCCTGGGAGGCGGCCCACGCCAGCGACCTGGTCCGCACCCTGGAGGTGCACCTGCGGCACGGCTGTTCCCCGACCCGCACGGCCGCCCTCCTCCACATCGGCCGCCAGTCCCTCTACCAGCGCCTGGAGCGCATCGAGTCCCTCCTCGGCCTGGAGATCGACGACCCGGACCTGCTGGGCGAGCTGCTGACGGCGGCCTGCGCACACCGGGTGGTGCGGGGTGTGAGTACGACGGCGGCGGCGGGCCGGCTGCGCACGGTCGCCTGACGGAACCCCGTCACCGCGCCCGGCGCGCGGCGACGGTCATGCCGAGGCCCCCTCCGCCCGGGACCGCAGGGCGCGGCGGAGCACGCCCAGCACCGTGTAGTAGTGCGTCGGCGTCACCCGGGTGAGCGCGTCGAACAGGTAGGCGTCGGGGCCGACGAGGATGCGGGCCCGGCCCTGCTCCACCCCGCGGCAGATGATCTCGGCCGCCTTGGCCGGGCTGGTCAGGGTCATGGCCTCGAACTCGGCGGCCAGCTGCGCGTGGGTACGGCCGCGTCCCTCGGGGTCCTCGCGGACGCGGGCGTTGCGGGCGATGTTCGTGGTGATGCCGCCGGGGTGCACGGTCACCGCGGAGACCCCGGTGCCGCGCAGCTCCTGCCGCAGCGCGTCGGTGAACCCGCGCACGGCGAACTTCGCGGCGCAGTAGGCGCTCTGGTACGGCATGCCGGCCAGCCCGTACACGCTGGACGTGTTGACGATCACGCCCTGGCCCTGTTCCACCAGGAGGGGCAGGAACGCCCTGGTGCCGTTGACGACCCCGTCGAAGTCGATGGCGCGCAGCCATTCGTCGTCCTCGGGTACGGCGTCCAGCACCGAGGACGTGACGGCGACGCCCGCGTTGTTGAACACCGCGCCGAGCGGTGCGGTCAGCCAGTCGCGGACCTCGGCGGCGAACGCGTGCTGGTCGGCGGCGTCCCGCACGTCCAGCACCCGGGTGAGCACCGGGCCGGACAGCGTGGCGGCGGTCGCCTCCAGCCCGGCCGCGTCGATGTCGGCGACGGCCACCGGCGATCCGGTGCGGGAGAGGAGCTGGGCCAGGGCGCGGCCGATGCCGGAGGCGGCACCGGTGATCATCGCGGGACGGCCCGCGATCGGCCTACGGGTTCGGGGCATCGATGCTCCTCGGGTGGACGGATCCGCGTCATCGGGTCCATCGTCGGGAACTCCTGCCCCGACGGCCAGGTGGCCGTCCGGGCAGACGGGCCCGCGGTCGGGGTCCTCACCCGTTCGGGGCCGTCCCGCGCGGCAGCCGAGCGCATCCGGGTGCGCCGGGCTTCCGCCGCGCACACGCTGAAGGTGTGGGCCACGGGAGCAGTGGTGAGGCGATGATCGTGACGGTGGTGTCGGTGCCGGACGGGGGCACCGCGCGGATCTCCGTGGCGGAGGCGCGGCAGCGGCTCGCCACCGACCGGTTCCTGCTCCTCGACGTCGAACTGCCCGACGAGGAGGGCCCGGCGGCGGCGGACGAGCCGGTGGCCCGCCGGCTCGGGCTGGAGGACGAGGACCTCGGGTGGTTCGGCAGCCGGGACGAGTCCGCGCGGGCCGAGTTCCTGGGCGGGGCCGCCGGGTTCGTCGTGCCGGTCGTCCACGACGGCGACATCGTCCAGGTGCACGCCCTGGCCTCGGAGCGCTTCCTGGTGGTCGTGCACTGGGGCCGCCGGGCCGGACTGGCGGCGGCCATCACGGCGCAGCTGCGGCGCGAGCGGCCCCCCGACGCCGTCGCCTCGCTGTTCCTGCTGCTCCAGGAGTCGCTGGTGACGTTCCGCCGGGCCGCGGTGCGGGCGGTGCTGCGGGTGGAGGAGCTGGAGGACGACATGTTCGAGGGGCGGCGGCCCGAGCAGATCTACCTGCTGTCCCAGCAGCGCCGCTGGTCCGCCCGGCTGCACCACGCGCTGCTGCCCTACCTGCAGGCGGTCGAGGAGGTGATCACCCGCAGGATGATGAGCTCGGACTTCCCGGTGGAACGGCAACGCCTCGCCCTGGAGTTCCAGCGCACCGCCCGCCTGGTGCTCGCCGACATCGAGTCCCTCCAGGACGCCGCCCGCCGGGCCTTCGCCAGTTACGGCTCCCTGGTCGCGGGCGAACAGAACGGCGTGATCAACCGGCTGGCGATCGTGTCGGTGATCTTCCTGCCGCTGTCGTTCCTGACCGGGTTCTTCGGCATGAACTTCGAGTTCCTGACGAACCGGCTGGAGACCCGGGACGAGTTCTGGCTGCTCGCCGTGGGTCTCCAGCTGGTCGCCGTGCTCGGCTCGCTGGTCCTGCTGCACCGCAGCCGCATCTGGCGCCGGCTGCGCGACGACGACTAGGTCACCCGAGTGGTGTATTCGATCCGTTACGCAGAGCGACAGGGGTGGCAGGCTGATGGCGCCGACCGACTTCGAAGGAGCTGCGCCATGGCCATGTACCCGACGGACCGCAAGTACACCCAGAACCACGAATGGATCCAGGTCGACGGCGGTACCGCCACCGTCGGGATCACCGAGTTCGCCCAGAAGCAGCTCGGGGACATGGTGTTCGTGGACGTGCCGACCGTGGGCCAGAAGGTCGAGACGGGCGAACCTTTCGGCACCGTGGAGTCTGTGAAGGTGGCGAGCGAGCTCTTCATGCCGGTGGGCGGCAAGGTGACCGAGAGGAACGAGGAGCTGATCGACGAGCCCGAGCTGCTCAACTCCGAGCCGCACGAGGTGTGGGTGATCAAGGTCCAGGTCTCCGACAAGGAGGCGATCAAGGGTCTGCTGAGCGCCGAGCAGTACGAGAAGTACCTCAAGTCGGAGGCCGAGTAGGGCTCCCGGTCAGCCGGTCCGGGTCACGGCGTCGGCCGGACCCGGGCCCGGCTCCGCAGCGCCGCGTACAGCAGCGCGCTCACCGCGAAGCCGACCACCGGGGTGATGTCGCCGAAGGCCGGGTGGTGCTTCGGCACCCAGCCCACGTAGTCCTCCTGGTTGGAGAAGAGCGGGACGGACACCGCCACACCGATCAACAGGGATGCGAGCCCCGGCCAGTTGGTGAAGGAGCGGTCGGTCAGCCGGGCGGCGAGTTCCGCGTCGGTCGCGGTACGGCGCTGCAGCCACCGCTCGACCAGGACCACGCCCAGCCAGGGCGCCACCCAGTACGCGATGACCAGCAGGAACGCCTCGTAGGCCGCGCCCGCGTCGTCCAGCGAGGCCCAGGCCGCCGCCGTACCGGCGATGCCCGACACCACGACCAGCGCGCTGCGGCTCAGCCAGGTGGGGAGCTTCAGGCCGAAGGAGGCGATGGAGATCGCCCCGGAGTACACGTTGAGGGCGTTCGCCGAGACCCCGCCGAGCATGATGGCGATCAGCACGAGGTCGCCGAGCCAGCCGGGGAGATGCCCGGTGAAGGCGGCCGTCGGGGTGGCGTCCTTGGGGGCGAGGATGGTGGCGGAGGCCGCTCCGATGACGGCGACGATCGACACGGACACGAACAGGCCGACGGCCGGCCAGAGCACCGTTTTCACCTTGTCCGCGGTGCGCGGCAGATAGCGCGAGTAGTCCGAGGCGTACGGGTTCCAGCCGGCCGCGTAGCCCCAGGCCGCGCTGAACGCGAGCAGGAAGCCGCCGACACCGCCGCCCGAGCCGCCCCCGCCGAGGTCGGCGTCCTTGAAGGTCCACACCCCGGCGAGCAGGAAGATCACCGCGAGCGCCGGGAACGCGTACTTCTCGAAGGTGTGCACGAAGTTGTGGCCGATGAAGCCGATCAGGATCTCGGCGACCACGACCAGGAGGAGGGAGGGCAGCGGGCGCAGCCCGGTGAGCGTGTTGAGGGCGAAGGCGGCGCTCACGCTGTTCACCGCGAACCAGCCGACGCCCGCGAGCAGTCCGTTGGCGGCGGAGGGCAGGATGTTGCCGCGGTGGCCGAAGGAGAAGCGGCCGATCACCATCTGGGGGACGCCGAACCGGGGGCCGTCGAGCGACAGCACGCCCTGGGTGACCGCGCCGAGCGCGGTGCCGAGCAGGATCGCGGCGGTGGCCGTCCAGAAGCCGAGGCCGAAGAAGAGGACCGCGATCACGCCGATGTAGACGGTCGCGAACTCGATGTTGGGGGACGCCCAGGTCCACAGGAGCTGGAGCGGGCCGCCGTGGCGTTCGGCTTCGGGGATCGGTTCCGAGCCCGCCGCCTCCACGGCGATGACCCGGTCACCGTATTCGGGTGCGCTACTGGTGGTGGTGGAACCGGCGGGAGCAGTCGTCATACGAGGTAAGTGTCGGGTTCGTTCCCGGTCCGGCCCAGAGGCGCACTGTCCGCTTCGGGCGGCTCACCGGCGTACAACCTGCACGCATGCGAGGAGTTCCGGAGGCGCGTGTCCTCCGGAAGTTCCTCGCGCGTACGGCTTCTGCGGCCGGGGTCAGCCGTTCTTGCAGGTGTTGCCGATCGCCGGGTTGAGCAGGCCGATCACGTTGACGGTGTTGCCGCACACGTTGATCGGGATGTTGATCGGCACCTGGACGACGTTGCCCGACAGGATGCCAGGGCTGTTGACGGCGACACCGTTGGCCTCGGCGCCGTTGTCGGCGTAGGCGGCGGTGGAGCCGGCGAGGGCGAGGACGGCGGTGACGGCGCCGGTGACGGCGAGGGAACGGATGCGCATGACTGCCTCCTGGGCGTCGGGGGGTCGCAACCCGTTCATCACAACCGCACACCACCGGGACCGCATGCGCTGCTGGGCCGATCGGCGCAACCGGCCCGGCGAGCGGGTGGCGCTTACGCGGCGAGACGCTCCGCGAGGGTCTTCGCCTTGGCCGCGGCCTCCTGGAGGGCGCGCTCCCGGGAGGCCTCGTACAGCGGGACGAGTTCGGCCATCGCCGGGTTCTGCGGGGCCATCGTCAACTCCGGCACGATGAAGTCGAGTTCCAGGCCGAGCCCGTCGCCGAGCGCCGCCGCCAGGTAGTTCTGCACGTACTCGAACGGCTCGCGCGGGGTGCCCGGCGCGTAGGAGCCGCCGCGGCTGGCGACGACGGTGACCGGGATGCCCTTGGCGGAGGGGTTCTCGCCCGCCGTGCGGCCGAACAGGATCACGTTGTCCAGCCACGCCTTGAGCGTCGAGGGGATCGTGAAGTTGTACATCGGGGCGCCGATGAGCACCGCGTCCGCCTGCTCCAGCTCCTCGATCAGCTTCACGCGGTCCGCGAAGGCCGCCGCCTGCTCGGGGGTGTGGGTGGCGGGGTCCGCGAAACCGGCGGTGTGGGAGGCCGCGGTGATGTGCGGCACCGGCTCCGCGGCGAGGTCGCGGTAGACCACCGTGCCGTCGGGGTGCTGTTCCTGCCAGGCCTTGCGGAAGGCGTCCGTGACCGTGCGGGAGGAGGAGGCGTCGCCCGGCAGGAGGGACGAGTCGATGTGCAGAAGGGTGGCCATGGGAATCTCCAGTAGCTGAGAATTAGTACTCAGCTATAGATAACATAGGTACTTACTTTTTTTCATCCCATTCCCTCCGGGGCTGTACCCTGATGGCATGGCGTTGGAGCAGGCCCATGACCCGGAACAGTGCAAAGCCGTCGACACCGGCATCACGCGCGTCTTCCAGGTGCTCGGCAAGCGCTGGAACGGCCCGATCCTGTCCGTCCTGATGGACCAGCCGACGCACTTCGCCAGCCTGCGCCGGGCCATCCCCGGCATCAGCGAGCGCATGCTCTCCGACCGCCTCACCGAACTCGGCGCCGCCGGCCTCGTCGTCCGCGAGGTCGACGAGGGCCCGCCGCTGCGCGTCTCCTACCGCCTCACCGCCGCCGGTGCCGCCCTCGAACCCTCGCTGAAGGAACTCGGCCAGTGGGCCACGCAGCACCTGCCGGGCGACTCGCCCTGCTAGCGCCCCGGCGTCCCCCAGTGGTCCCCGCGCAGATGCCTGCGCGGCAGCACGGCGGCGTCGGTCGTCCCGCTCGCGTCGGCCCCGCCTCGGCGGCCTCCCGTCACCCGGCGAACTCCGCGCAGGCGACACGGCCGGGCACCGGCTCAATGCCTGGAAACCGCCCCCGAGTTCACCTCCGTCGTCCCTGTCCCTGACAGCAGGAACCCCGACGGCCCGGTCGTCGTCGACCGGGCCGCCTGGGACGCCTTCGTCTCGTCGCTCCGACCGTCAGCCGCAGGCCGCCGCCTTGGTGTAGGACGCGTCCTTGTAGCCGATGCTCGTCGACTTGCGGACCTGGTAGCGGCCGTTGTTGAGGTTGATCTTGAACCAGACCTTGCGGGCGATGCCCTTGTAGTAGGCGACCTCGTAGTGGCCGCTGTAGTAGTCGTGGACGAGGCGGTTGTCGGCGCTGGAGAAGCTCTTCTTGCCGGCGATGCCGTCCACGGCGAGGTGGTAGTAGTCCTGGAACATCTTGGTCGCGGTCTTCGTCCCGGCGCCGAACCGGCAGTCGATGTCACGGGCGTTCAGGAATCCGTCGGCGAAGAGCACCGCCTGCCACAGGGCCGTCGCGCTGCTGTGGGCGTGCGAGGAGGTGCTGAGGGTGCCCTCGTCGCCCCAGTCGCCGGTGATCGGGCCGGAGCCCATCGTGATGTAGCCCTGGGACGTGCTCGCCGAGGCCGGTGCCGTACCGGCCGCCATCCCGCCCGCGAGGGCCGTCGCGAGGACGACGGCCGCGGTCCGCTTCCGAACGGACATGGTGTTCCCCCTTCGTGTCGGGCCGCCCCCGTGCCGGCCGGCCCTCGGTACACCGGGAACGTAGGGGCCGGGCCGGGGGCGGCGCGTCCCGTGGGGGTTTGAGTTCCGGGGACGGCTACAACCTCCGTCGTACTGCCGCGCACCACGCTCGGTTGACGCGGTGTCCTCAAGGGCAGACCAGGGGGCAACTTGCCGTACGGGGACGGGATTTGGCCATCCTGGGCATTCGGCCCGCCCTATGCTGACCGGGTTTGCGGGAGTCGGTGGCGCGGGAGGGATCGTGGCAGCTCTGGAGCCCGGTGACCCCCGCTCCGTCGGGGAGTACCAGCTGCTGAGGCGGCTGGGCGCGGGCGGGATGGGCCGGGTCTACCTGGGGCGTTCGCCGGGCGGCCGGGCCGTCGCGGTGAAGGTCGTGCACGCCGAACTGGTCGTGGGACAGCCCGAGTTCAGGTCCCGGTTCCGCCGTGAGGTGGCGGCCGCGCGCAAGGTCAGCGGTGCCTTCACCGCACCGGTGGTGGACGCCGATCCGGACGCGCCGCTGCCGTGGCTGGTCACCAGCTACATCGCGGGGCCGTCGCTCCAGGAGGCGGTGGCCGAGCGGGGGCCGCTGCCCGCGGACACCGTCCTGGGGCTCGCCGCCGGACTCGCCGAGGCGCTCACCTCGATCCACGCGGCCGGGCTGGTGCACCGGGACCTCAAGCCGTCGAACGTGCTGCTCGCCGAGGACGGGCCGCGGGTCATCGACTTCGGCATCGCCCGCAGCGTGGAGTCGGCCACCATCACCCGGGCCGGGCTCATGGTCGGCTCGCCCGGGTTCATGTCGCCGGAGCAGGTCGCGGGCGCCGAGGTGACCGGCGCGAGCGACGTGTTCGCGCTGGGCGCGGTGCTCGCGTTCGCGGCCACGGGCGGCAACCCCTTCGGGGCCGGGCCGACCCCCGCCCTGCTCTACCGGGTCGTCCACGACGAGCCGGACATCGGCGCCGTCACCGACCCGGCGCTCGCCGTGCTGGTCGCCGACTGCCTGGCCAAGGACCCGGCGCGGCGGCCCACTCCGAGGGAGATCCTGACGAGGATCGGCCCCGCGGCCGACGCCACCGCCTTCCTTCCCCGGCCCGCCGCCGACCCCCGGGCCGACATCCCGGCGCCCCCGGCCCCGCAGCCCCCGGCCCAGCGGCCCCCCGCCACCCGGCCGGTCACCCGGCTCGACGAACCGGTGCGGCACCCGGTGTCGTACGAGCCGGAGCGGCGGAGCCCGGGCACCAGCCGCCGTACCCTGCTGGTCTCCGGGGGAGCCCTCGCCGTCGCCGCGCTCGCGGCCGTACCGGTGGCTCATTACGTCAACCGGGGCGGGGGCGGGAAGTCGCCCTCGCACGCGGGTGGTTCGGTGTCCGTCCCCTCGCCGGTGGACGCCTGGCCGCTGGACGAGACCTCGGGCACGGTCGCCGCCGACGACAGCGGGCGGTACAACGGGACGGCCACCGCGGTCGGCTGGGGGCGGGGCAAGGACGGGGCAGCGCTGTTCGACGGCGCCACCAGCCAGATCGTGACCGGGGGACCGGTGCTCCGTACCGGCAGGGGGCGCGGCTTCACCGTATCCGCGTGGGTGGCGCTGAGCGGGGTGCCGTCGTCCTTCGCGACCGCCGTCAGCCAGGACGCCGGTGACGTCAGCGGCTTCTACCTCCAGTACGCGCCGGCCGAGAACCGCTGGGCGTTCGCCCGCCCCGGGCTGCGCGCCCTGTCGTACTCCGTCCCCGCGCCGGGGGTCTGGACCCACCTGGTCGGTGTCTACGAGGGCGGCCGCAACCAGCTGGCCCTGTACGTCGACGGCACCCAGGAGGCCGGTGTCAACGACACCAACCCCGTCGCCGCCGACGGCCCCCTGGTGATCGGCCGCGCCACCTCCGGCGGCGTGCCCTCCGACTGGTTCTCCGGCTCGGTCAAGCAGGTCCAGGTGTTCCAGCGGGCGCTGACCGCCGCCCAGGTCAGGGTGTTGCTGTAGGGGCCGGCGGCCGGTGTCAGTCGGTGCGCGGGTCGTCCGGCTTCAGGGACTTCAGGAACTCGGGGTTGTCGTCCGGCGCGACCCACCGCTCGCGCGGCTGCCGGCTGCGGCCCGCGACCAGCCAGGCCACCGGGCCGACCAGGACCTCCCCGAAGAGCAGGATGACGAAGACCCAGGCCAGCTTCGGCATCCCGCGGACCTCTTCCTCCGGGGTGTTCAGGCAGTCCACGAAGGCGTAGATCCACAGCGCGAGGACCAGCAGGATAGGCAGATACCTGAGCATGGCGGCCAGGGTAGCGGGTGGGTGGGGGCCGTGACCGGGGGCACGGGCATGATGGGTGCCTTCGGGCGGGAGGGGCGGCGGTGAGGATGCGCGGATGGTCCCGCAGGGGCCGGGCCGCGGCGGGTGTGGCGGTGGCCGGCCTGCTGGCGGGTGCCGGACTGGTGGCGGGCGAACTGGACTCGCCGGTGTTCGGCCTTGCGCAGGGCCCGCGGGCCGGGGACCCGGCGTGCGCGCGGCTCGCCGACCGCTATCCCGACCGCCTCGGCGGCGCCGACCGGGACCGGGTGACCTTCGCGGGACTCGCGGTGTGGGGTCACGGCGAGGTGGAGCTGCGCTGCGGGGTGAACCCGCCGGGCCCGACGACGGACGCCTGCGTCAGCGTGGACGGCGTGGACTGGGTGTGGCGGGAGCGGGCCGGGGACGGCGCCCGCAAGTTCCTGGTCACCTTCGGCCGCAGCCCGGCCGTGGAGGTCTCGGTGGCGGACTCCGTGACCGCCCTGGACGCGGTGCTGCTGGAGCTGAGCCACCTGGTGACGCCGATCGCGGCGGACGCCAAGTGCCTGGAGAGCGGCGGGAGTTAGTGCCGGGGTTAGTAGCGGGGCCAGGGCCGAGGGTCGGTCAGGACTTCGCGGCCCCGGCCCGCTCCGCGAGCAGCGGCCGGACGATGGCGCGGACCTCGGCCCCGGTCAGCCGGCTCAGGTACTTCGCGGCGATCTTCCCGTCACGGTCGATGAACAGGGTGTACGGCAGCGCCTGCGGCAGAAACCCCTTCGGGAACCGGACGAGCCGGCGGCTGCCGGGGTCGTGCAGGCTCGGGTAGATGAGCCCGTGCTCCCGCTGGAACGCCCGCCCGCTCTCCCGCCGGGCCTCCGTGTCCACGCCCAGCACCTGGACGCCCTGGGCCGCCAACTCCCGCTGCACCTTGGACAGTTCCGGCGCCTCGGCCCGGCAGGGGCCGCACCAGGACGCCCACACGTTCAGCACGACGACCTTGCCCCGGTACTCCGCGAGGCTGACCGCGGTCCCGTCCAGGCTGCTGCCCGACAGGTCGGGCGCCGCCTTCCGCTCGGCGACCGGCACCCGGGTCAGCGGGGAGACGGCGGAGCCGCCGGCCTCCTGCCGGGGCGCACAGGCGGCGAGCACGAGCAGCAGGGCGAGCAGCGGTATTCGGCGATGACCTCTCACGGCCGACGAGTATCGCAGGGGGCGGTGACCGGGGCCGGACCCCGGGTGGCCGATACTGGGACACATGGCTTACGACGATCTTCGCTCCCTGCTCAGGGCACTGGAGCGCGAGGGAGACCTCAAGCGTGTCAAGGCCGAGGTCGACCCGTATCTGGAGGTCGGGGAGATCGTCGACCGGGTCCAGAAGTCCGGCGGACCGGCGCTGCTCTTTGAGAACGTGAAGGGCTCCGCGATGCCCCTCGCGATGAACGTGTTCGGCACCGACCGGCGGCTGCTGAAGGCCCTCGGCCTGAAGTCGTACGGCGAGATCTCCGAGAAGATCGGCGGGCTGCTCCGCCCGGAGCTGCCGCACGGCTTCGTCGGGGTGCGCGAGGCGTTCGGCAAGCTCGGCGCGATGGCGCACGTACCGCCGAAGAAGGTGAAGTCCGGGGACGCCCCGGTGCAGGAGGTGGTCCTGACCGGCGACGACGTCGACCTCGACCAGCTCCCGGCGCTCTTCACCTGGCCGCAGGACGGCGGCTCCTTCTTCAACCTGGGCCTGACCCACACCAAGGACCCCGAGTCCGGCATCCGCAACCTGGGCCTGTACCGGCTCCAGCGCCACGACCGGCGCACCATCGGCATGCACTGGCAGATCCACAAGGACAGCCGCAACCACTACCAGGTGGCGGCCCGGCGCGGGGAACGCCTCCCGGTCGCGATCGCCTTCGGCTGCCCGCCCGCCGTGACCTACGCCTCCACGGCCCCGCTCCCCGGTGACATCGACGAGTACCTGTTCGCCGGGTTCATCGCGGGCAAGCGGACCGAGATGGTCGACTGCAAGACGGTCCCGCTCCAGGTCCCGGCGCAGGCCGAGGTCGTCCTGGAGGGCTGGCTGGAGCCGGGCGAGATGCTGCCCGAGGGCCCGTTCGGCGACCACACCGGCTTCTACACCCCGCAGGAGCCCTTCCCGGCCCTGAAGATCGACTGCGTGACGATGCGGAAGCGCCCGCTGCTCCAGTCGATCGTGGTCGGCCGCCCGCCGACGGAGGACGGCCCGCTCGGCCGCGCCACGGAACGCTTCTTCCTCCCGCTCCTGAAGATCATCGTCCCGGACATCGTGGACTACCACCTCCCCGAGTCCGGCGGCTTCCACAACTGCGCGATCGTCTCGATCGACAAGAAGTACCCGAAGCACGCGCAGAAGGTCATGCACGCGATCTGGGGGGCGCACATGATGTCGCTCACCAAGCTGATCGTGGTCGTCGACTCCGACTGCGACGTCCACGACCTGCACGAGGTCTCCTGGCGGGCCCTCGGCAACACCGACTACGCCCGTGACCTGAGCATCGTCGAAGGCCCGGTCGACCACCTCGACCACGCCTCCTACCAGCAGTTCTGGGGCGGCAAGGCGGGCATCGACGCGACGAAGAAGTGGCCCGAGGAGGGCTACACCCGGGACGGGGGCTGGCCGGACATGGTCCTGTCGGACCCGGATACGGCGGCCCTCGTGGACCGCCGCTGGAAGGAGTACGGCCTGTGAGCTCCGCCTCCGCAGCCCTCCCGCAGCCGGGACGGACGAAAGCCTTCCTGCGCCTGGTGATGATCGAGCACTCGGTCTTCGCGCTGCCCTTCGCGTACATCGCCGCGCTGACGGCGATGTTCGAGCTGGACCGGAACATCCACTGGGGGCGGCTGCTCCTGGTCACGATCTGCATGGTCGGCCTGCGCACCTTCGCCATGGCCGTCAACCGGATCATCGACCGCGAGATCGACGCCCGGAACCCGCGCACCGCCCACCGCGAGCTGGTCACCGGCGCGATGAGCGTGAAGCACGCCTGGACCGGCGCGCTGATCGCGGTCGCGGTCTTCCTGGGCTCGGCGGCGCTCCTGAACCCCCTCTGCCTGGCCCTGGCGCCGGTCGCCGTGATCCCGATGGTCGTCTACCCCTACGGCAAGCGGTTCACGAACTTCCCCCAGGCCATCCTCGGCCTCGCCCAGGCCATGGGCCCGATCGGCGGCTGGCTGGCGATCACCGGTGAGTGGTCCTGGGACGCGGTGATCCTCGGCCTCGCCGTCGGCATCTGGATCGGCGGCTTCGACCTGATCTACGCCTGCCAGGACGTGACCACCGACCGCGAGATCGGCGTCATGTCGGTCCCGGCCCGCTTCGGCATCCCGGCCGCGATCCGGGGGGCGCGGGTCTGCCACGCGATCGTCACGGCCCTGTTCGTCTGGTACGCGGTCGCCACCGACGCCGGCGCCTTCTTCTGGCTGGGCCTGGTGATCGTCGCCGGGGCCTTCCTCTACGAACACTCCATCGTCCGCCCGCACGACCTCTCCCGCCTCAACCGCGCGTTCTTCAGCGTCAACGGCTTCATCGGCATTGCCCTGTTCGTGTGCGCGCTGCTGGATCTTCTGGTTCGGGGTCTGAGCGTCTGAGTACGGTGCGGCCTACCATCGAGGACAGGACACCAGGGAGGCCACCGTGACCGTCTCGGACCTTGACCGCCTGCACTCGCAGCTCAGCCGGTTCGAGGACATGTTCCCCGGCTATCACATGGAGATTGTCGAGGGCAATGTCGTGATGAGTCCGGTCAAGCCACACCATGCGGAGACCATCCGACTGGTGTGGAATGCCCTCCGTGAGCAGGTGGCCGAGGAGTGGGGCTTCACCAGCGACGTCGCCTTCCCCTTCGACGAGGACAACGAGTTCTGCCCCGACCTGGCGATCATCCCGGCCGCGGAGGTGTCGAAGAACGAGGGCGCCTACCCGCCCGATCTCATCGAGCTGGTGGTCGAGGTCGTGTCCAAGGGCAGCATCCGCCGGGACTACGAGGTCAAATCGCGCTGGTACGCCTCGCGCGGTATCGCCAACTACCTGATTTTCGACCCCCTCCAGGGGCATGTCGTCACACTCTGGAACCCTGGCCCCGACGGCTATGCGGGCCGGGACACCCTTCCCTACGGCCCCGAACTGATCGTCGCCTCGACCCTCGGCAAGCTCGCCCTGTCCACCTCCGGTCTTCCCGTCGACCCGAAGGCGCCCGACCGATCCTGAGCCCTCCCACCCGCACCGGTACGCTCAAGATGTGAACGCAGGAGAATCGCAGCGCGTGCCTTGGATCGTGGGGGTGTCCGGGGCGTCCGGAACGCCGTATGCCGCCGCTGTGCTGCGTGCGCTGCTCGACGCGGGGGAGAGCGTCGACCTGGTGGTCTCCCGGGCCTCGCGGCTGACCCTGCTGGACGAGACCGGCATCTCCTTCCGGGACGCCCACTGGCGGGACGACCTGGGGGAATGGCTGGCGCGGGGCGCCGACGGCAAGCCGGGGACCTTCGAGGCGGACCTGGCGCGGGTGCGGTACTGGAACGCGGGGGACCTGGCCGCCGGGCCGTCCTCCGGGTCGTACCGGACCAAGGGCATGCTGATCGTGCCGGCGTCCACCGCCGCCGTCGCCGGGGTCGCGCTCGGACTCTCCAAGGACCTGCTCCAGCGGGCGGCCAGTGTCACCCTGAAGGAGCGCCGGCCGCTCGTGGTGGCCGTCCGCGAGACCCCGCTGGGCGGGCAGACCCTGCGCCACCTGGTCACCCTGGACGACCTGGGGGCGGTCGTCGTCCCCACCTCCCCGGCGTTCTACGCGGGAGCCACGCACATCCAGGACCTGGTGGACTTCGTCGCCGGGCGGGTGCTGGACGCGGCGGGCGTCGGGCACCGGCTCTACCGCCGCTGGGAAGGGGACCTCGGCGGCGGCAGCAAGTAGCAGTACCTCTGCAGTACCTCTCATCTACTTCGGGATTTTTCAGCGGAAGGCTTCGATCGCATGGACGCCGTGGACAGGCAGCTCATCCAGGCCCTGAGGGAGAACGGCCGGGCCTCGTACGCGGAGCTGGGGCGCCTCGTCGGACTGTCGGGACCCAGCGTCACCGACCGCATCAACCGGCTGGAGGCGGCCGGCGTCATCACCGGCTACCGCGCCACCGTCGACGCGGCCTCGCTCGGCCTCGGTGTCATCGCCCTCATCGGCATCTCGCTCTCCGACGCCGCCGACCACGAGGACGTGGCGCAGCGGCTGCGGGACCTGCCGGAGATCGAGGACTGCTGGTTCATCGCCGGCGACGACTCCTTCATGCTCAAGGTGCGCTCGACGGACGTCGACGGCCTGGAGAAGACCATCCGGCGGCTCTCCGGCACGAAGGGCGTCTCCCGGACCCGTACCACGATCGTGCTGTCCACGAAGTGGGAGAACCGGGTGGGGGAACTTCCGGAAGAGGCGTAGGCCCGAAGGGCCGTATGGGGGCACCGCCCGCCCGAAGGGCGGGGGAGTAATCTCGGTCAGGCTGTCGTAGAAAGGGTGAGGCATGGACGTCGGGCTCAAGCGTGAGCTGGAGGAGAAGGTCCGCTCCGGTGAGCGGCTGTCCCGCGAGGACGGCATCGCGCTGTACGAGTCGGACGACCTGGCCTGGCTGGGCGGCCTCGCCCACGAGGTGCGCACGCGCAAGAACGGCGACGTCGTCCACTTCAACGTCAACCGCCACCTCAACATGACGAACGTGTGCACCGCGTCCTGCGCGTACTGCTCGTTCCAGCGCAAGCCGGGCGAGAAGGACGCGTACACGATGCGCATCGAGGAGGCGGTGAAGCTCGCCAAGGCGATGGAGGGCGAGAACCTCACCGAGCTGCACATCGTCAACGGCCTGCACCCGAACCTGCCGTGGCGCTACTACCCGCGGTCGCTGCGGGAGCTGAAGGCGGCCCTCCCGAACGTCTCCCTGAAGGCCTTCACGGCCACCGAGATCCACCACTTCGAGACGATCTCCGGGCTGTCCGCCTCCGAGATCCTCGACGAGCTGATCGACGCGGGTCTGGAGTCCCTGACCGGCGGCGGCGCGGAGATCTTCGACTGGGAGGTCCGCCAGCACATCGTGGACCACCGCACCCACTGGGAGGACTGGTCCCGGATCCACCGCCTGGCGCACGAGAAGGGCCTCAAGACGCCCTGCACGATGCTCTACGGCCACATCGAGGAGCCCCGCCACCGCGTCGACCACGTCCTGCGCCTGCGTGAGCTCCAGGACGAGACCAACGGCTTCCAGGTCTTCATCCCGCTGCGCTACCAGCACGACTTCGTGGACATGAAGGACGGCAAGGTCCGCAACCGCCTCCAGGCCCGCACCCAGATGGCGACCGGCGCGGAGGCCCTGAAGACCTTCGCGGTCTCCCGGCTTCTGTTCGACAACGTCCCGCACGTCAAGGTCTTCTGGGTCATGCACGGCGTCCAGACCGCCCAGCTGGCCCTCCAGCACGGCGCCGACGACATGGACGGCTCGGTCGTCGAGTACAAGATCACCCACGACGCGGACAACTACGGCACGCCGAACAAGCTGACCCGCGAGGACCTGCTGGACCTGATCCGCGACGCCGGCTTCCGCCCGGTGGAGCGCAACACCCGGTACGAGATCATCCGCGAGTACGAGGGTTCGGACCCGGAGCGTCGCGAGTCGCCTCAGCCGATGCGGGTGTGAGGCGGGGGCCGACGGTGCGTGTTCGGGTGCGGGTGCGTCGTGGCTTGTCGCGCAGTTCCCCGCGCCACTAAAAGCAAAAGAAGGGGCGCTGCGGTGCGCCCCTTTGGGGGCGCGGGGAACTGCGCGATCAGCCCCCACGCACCCGCACCCGACAACGCACCCCGGTCCGCATGGCGAATAGTCCTCGCACGACCCTCCGTGTAATAGATACCATCCGGCCATGTCCCTTACCTTCACCCTCGATCCCGCCGTCACCCCCGCCCTCCGCGACGGTGTCCTCACCCTGTGGACGGACGTGTCGAACGCCGGCGGTGCCGTCGGGTTCGTCGCGCCGGTGACGGCGGAGGTGATCCGGCCGGAGCTGGTGAAGCACATGGCCGCCATGGCTGAGGGGCGTATCCGGCTGCTCGTCGGGACCGACGAGTCGGGTGACGTCGCCGCCACCGCGTTCTTCTCCTTCAACACCCATCGCCTGATGAAGCACTGGGTGTGGCTGTACACGGTGATGGTGCACCCGAGCCACCAGGGCCGGGGCTACGGGCGGGACCTGCTCGCGGCCGCCGCCGACGAGGCCCGCCGCTTCGACGGGATAGACGCGATACGGCTCACCTGCCGCGGCGGCCACGGCCTGGAGCACTTCTACGGATCCTGCGGCTACAAGGAGGTCGGCCGCGTCCCCGCCGCGATCCGGGTCGCGCCCGGCGACGACCGCGACGACATCACCATGCTGCTCCCGCTGGACTGAACGGACCCCGGTGCAAGATCGGTCCCACCCCGTGCTTCACTGGACGGTGCCCTTTTTCGTCATCGGAAGACTGGATTGAGATGCTCCGCTACACGCTGATGCGCCTCGGTATCTTCGCGGGCTGTCTCCTCGTCGTCTGGGGCCTCGTCTACGCCGGCGCGTTCCCGCGTGGCTTCGGCGACTCCAACTTCCTGTGGGTCCTGCTGCTCTCCCTCGTCCTGTCGGCACCCATCAGCTTCATCGTGCTGCGCAAGGAGCGGGACCGCGCCTCGGTCAAGGTCTCGCAGCGGGTCGACCGGATGAAGGCCAACATCGAGGCCAACCGCAGCCAGGAGGACGAGGCCGTCGACGAGGCGACGCAGGCGCAGGGTCAGGCCCAGACCTCCTCCTGAGCGGCGCCCGAGCCTCCGGGCCCAACTAGGCTTGGTCTCCATGGGGACCGTGAAGACCAAGCGGATGCCGCGCGCGGTACGGGAGCAGCAGATGCTCGACGCCGCCGTACGGACCTTCGGCCAGCGCGGCTACATGTCCGCGTCGATGGACGAGATCGCCGAACTCGCCGGTGTCTCCAAGCCGTTGGTGTATCTGTACCTCAACTCCAAGGACGACCTGTTCACGGCGTGCATCCGCCGTGAGGCGAAGGCGCTGACCGAGGCGGTGCGGGCCGGTGTGCACCGCGAGCTGCCCGCCGACCGGCAGCTCTGGGACGGGCTGCGGGCCTTCTTCACCCACACCGGCGAGCACCCCGACGGCTGGTCGGTGCTGCATCTGCAGGCACGGACGCACGGCGAGCGGTTCGCCTCCGAGGTCGCGGCGATGCGCACCGAGATCGTGGAGTTCGTGACCCAGCTCATCGTCGTCGCCGCACGGGAGGCGCACCGCGATCCCGACCTGGCGGAGGGTGAGGTGGCGGGCCTCGCCGAGGCCCTGGTCGGCGCCGCCGAGTCCCTCGCCACCTGGGCCAACGCCACCCCCGGTGTCACCGCGCACCAGGCGGCGGCGACCCTGATGAACTTCTCCTGGGCGGGGCTCGGCAACCTGATGGAGGGCCGTGCCTGGTCGCCGTCGCACCCGTCCCGGTCCGTCAGCGCGGGTCCCAGGACGTCGTCGGCCGGATAGCCGTCACCTCGTCCAGGAAGGCCGCCGCCCGCGCGGACGTCCGCGGCCGCAGCCACGTGGTGGCCTCCGCGCAGACCGTGATCTCCACGCCCGTCCCGGCCAGCACCAGCGGCAGCGTCCGCAGCACCGACGAGGGCATGCTGACCAGCTCCGCGGCCACCGGGCCGCGCAACAGCTCCAGTTCCAGGGGCAGTTCGGGACGTACGATCTCCAGCTCGCCGTACTCGGCGAGCAGCCGCAGCTTGTCGGGGTCCTCACGGCGGTGCGCGTAGTAGCGCTCGACGTTGCGCTGGTGGGCGATGGACGTCACCTCCTCCACGTAGCGTTCCGTCCCGATCAGACCGGTCTCGGCGAGCGAGCTGCCGATCATGTCGGTGCCGGGCCGTACCTGCGGCGGGCCGAAGCGGTCCCGGGCCCAGGTGTAGGCGTTGCCGGAGGCTTCGGCGCCGGGTGGCAGCCGCAGCCTCTCCGACAGGCAGGAGAAGACCTCCAGCCGCCGTCCGTCGCCGGGGGTCAGCCGGCGGCCGGTACGGGCCGCCGCGTGCGAGGCCCGGCCGCGGTGGTGCCAGCGGACCAGCGGGCGGCCGGCGAGCAGCGCACGGGACAGCTCCAGCGTGGCCGTGCCGTCGTCGACGAGGACCAGGTCACGGGCGGGGGAGAGCGGGAGCAGCCGCTGGATCACGCCCGAGAACGGGTCGCCCAGGACGAGCCGGTCGGCCGTCGCCAGCCTCGGCCCGAGCGCCGTGACCGCCCGCGCGAAACCGACGGGCACGCGGCGGATGTCGTAGTGGCCGACGGCCAGCCCCTCCGCCTCCGCCAGCTCCGCCGTCACCCGGAGCTGGTGCCGGGTGACGGCGTCCCGGGGCAGCAGCACCGCGACCTCGCAGAGCGCCGGGTCCGGTGCCCCGCCGCGTTCGCCGAGCGCCCACTCCAGCAGGTTCAGCAGCTGGGCGGGGGACTCGACGAGCGCGAGGGTGCGGCTCATGAGACACCGGCCAGGGCGGCGGTGTTCACACGGCACCCCAGCGGCGCAGGGCGGGCGCGAGCCGCTGGTGACCGACGCGGTACAGCTTCTTGGCCCCCCGCCGGGCGACCCGTCGTACCGCCTTCTTCATGCGCCCCGTACCGGCGGTGCCCAGCGGCGCGGGCAGCGGGCGGCCCTCCTCGTCGAAGCCGTTGTGGCGGAGGATGGTGCCGAGGTAGATACCGGCGGACTGCGCCGTGTAGTAGGGGCGCAGCGGGGGCAGCGGGCCGGCGGCACGCAGCGCGGCGACGCGGGCCCGGGCCGCCGCGTACGGGTCGCTCTTGCCGATGCCCTGGGCCGCCGCCCACTCCGGGTCGGGCTGCGGGAGCGCGCCCGCGTCGATGTCGTCCCAGGAGGCGAGGCAGCCCGAGTGCACGAAGTAGTGGTTGCCGTGGGCCTCACGGACACCGAAGTCGGTGAGGATCGCGGTGGGTATCCGCCGGTGCATCGACTCCAGGGCGGCCGTCGAACTCACCGTGACCAGCAGGTCGGTACGGTCCAGTACCTCGCCCATGTTGCCGTAGGCGAGCTGGAGGTTGGCCGGGGCGGGTTCGGCGAGGGAGTCGACCAGGTGCTGGTAGGGGTCGGCCTCGACGTGGGTGGTCTGCTCGCCGGGCAGGCTGCGCAGCTTCACCAGCACCTGCCGCTCCGGGTGCAGCCGGGCGTGCGCGCCGGCGCGCTCCAGGAGGCCGAGCCGGGACGGCCGGTCCTTGGGCACGGAGGGCTGGACCGCGAAGGTGACGGTGAACGGCCGGTCGGCGGACGGCCGGTAGGGCGCGCCGGAGAGGAACGGCAGGGCGCACTCGACGACCGAGCCGGGGTCGACGTCCACGCTCTCGAAGACGGACCGGAAACGCCGGTGGTCGTGGCCGGAGTTGGCGAGCACCAGATCCGTGCCGGCCCGGGTCAGCAGACCGTCGACCATCTTCTCGTAGACCACGCCGACGTACCCGCTGACCGTGACCGGCCGGTGCTCCCGGCCCGCCCAGGCGCGTCCCAGGCTGTGGACGAGCGCCAGCACGGTGCCGCCGGCCACGGCCAGCACCACCAGGTCGGCGTCGGCCAGTTCCGCGTCGTCGACCAGCCCGGCGGCGGGAATCTCGCGCCGGGTGTCGGGCACGATGCCGATCTCGGCGAGCTGTCGTTCGGTGGGGGTGGACCGGGAGCTCAGGAAGTACGCGTCGAGTGCGTGCTCGGGGGCGAGTTGCCGGGCCACCGACGCCCCCCATTTCCAGCGGGTGTCCGAGTCGGCGAGTACTGCGACGCGTCTGGGAGGCATGCTCAGTGCCTTTCGTGCAGTGGATCAGAAAGTGAGCAGAGGTTAAGAACGCTGTCTAAGCGCAGCATTAGGGAATTCTTTATGCCGTCTTGGACGAGCTTGGAATCCCGTATGGAACCGACCTCGGCCGCCTTCTCCACCTGCGGGTTCGCGAGGCGATGACAGGTGCCTCACAGAAAGGCGAAACACATTCTTTGTACAGCGTTGGCAGAGATTCAGGAGATCCTTGGGGCTACGCTGCCCTCCACATGGATCCGATCTCCGCTCCGCAATTGAAAGCGGCCGCCCTCGGCCGCGTATTCGACCGTCCCCGGCAACGGCACCGGCGCCCGGAACTCCGCCCGCACGGTCGCCGCCGTCGGCACCCCGTGCGCCGCGAGACAGCGGGCCGCGGTCCACATCCCGTGCGCGATCGCCCGCGGGAACCCGAACAGCCGGGCGGTGAACGGGTACAGATGAATCGGATTCCGGTCCCCGGACGCCGCCCCGTACCGCCGCCCCACGTCCCCGGCGAGGTGCCACTCGGCGACGACGGGCAGCGGCCCGCCCGGCGCCTCCCGGGGCGTCTCCGCGGCCCCCGGGCTCCCGTGCCGCGCCAGATAGGTGCTCCGCGACTCCCACACCACCTCCCCGCCGGCCCGCATCCCGGTGACGACCGTCGCCTCCGTGCCCCGCCGGTGCGGACTCAGCTTCTCGATGTGCACCGCCAGCTCGTACGTCCCGTCCCCGGGCAGCTCCGCCCGCCGCTCGATCTCGACCGACGTGTGCACCAGCCCCAGCAACGGCAACGGGAACTCCCGCGCGCTCATCAGCCGCATCGCCAGCGGAAACCCCAGCACATGCGGATACGTCACGGGCAGCCCGTCGTCACCGGTCCCGAACCCGCAGACACGCTCATAGGCGGCGAGTTTCCGGAGATCTGGGCGCAGTCCGGGCAGCACGAGCCGGGCACGAGGGAAATCGGCATCGGCCGCAGGCCTCTTGAAGGGCGACCGCAGAGCGCCGAGGGCGAGCAGGGGCCCGAGAGAGGGGGCGTTGGTGAGGACAATCACGGGCTTCGCCTTTCACTACCGTCTGTGGAAACGCCCTGCTTTTGTCTTCAGGGGCGCGGGGCTGTGTCCGATATGCGGCTACCGCCGCGTGGGCGCGACCAGCCCCCACCCACCCGCACACGACCGAACAACCGCTACGCCCCCAACAGGCTCTGTCCACACACCCGCACGACCTGCCCGTTCACCGCCCCCGACCCCGGCTCCGCCAGCCACCCCACCGTCTCCGCGACATCCCCCGGCACCCCACCCTGCGCCAGCGAGTTCATCCGCCGCCCCGCCTCCCGGATGAACAGCGGAACCGCGGCGGTCATCCGCGTCTCGACGAACCCGGGCGCGACCGCGTTCACCGTCACCCCGTACTCGGCGAGCGCCCGCGGCGCCAGGCTCCGCACCAGCCCGACGATCCCCGCCTTGCTCGCCGCATAGTTCGTCTGCCCCGCGTTGCCCGCGATCCCGGCGATGGACGCGGTGGCCACGATCCGCCCGCCCGCGTTCAGCGCCCCCCGCTCCAGCAGCGCGTCCGTCGTGCGCAGCACGCTCCCGAGGTTCACCTCCAGCACCGGACTCCACCGCTCGGCGGGCATGTTGACCAGCCGACGGTCCCGGGTGATCCCCGCGTTGTGGACGAGCACGTCCAGCCCGTCCGGCAGCGCGTCGGCGATCCGCGCCCCCGCGTCGACCGCCGTGATGTCGAGCGCCAGCGCGCTCCCGCCGAGCCGTTCGGCCAGCGCCCGGGCGTCCGCCTCCGCCGCCGGTACGTCGAGTACGACGACCCGTGCCCCGTCCCGCGCCAGCGTCTCGGCGACGGCCGCGCCGATCCCGCGCGCGGCCCCGGTGACCAGCGCGGTGCGCCCCGCGAGCGGGCGCCGCGGGTCGTCGGGTGCGGCGAAGGCGCCCGCGTCGACCTCGATCACCTGTCCGCTGACGTAGGCGGAGCGGGGCGAGAGCAGGAACCGCAGGGTGGACTCGGCGGCCGTGGCGTCGGTCAGCCGCAGGAGGTTCACCGTCCTGCCGCGTCCGATCTCCTTGCCCAGGGACCGGGTGAACCCTTCCAGCGCCTGCTGGGCGGCGCTCTGGTGGTGGTCGGCGGGGTCGAGCGGCGCGCCCAGCACCACCACCCGGCCGCTCGTGGCGACGGACCGTACGACGGGGTGCAGGGCCGCGTGCACCTCGGCCAGCGCGTCGGTGTCCCGCACCCCGGTGGCGTCCAGGACGACGGCGACGGGGGTGCCCGAGTCGTCGGCCGGCAGCCCCGTGCGGGCGAGGACCGGGGCCAGGTCGAGAGTGGTCTTGCCCGCGGTGAGCTGCAGCAACTCCCCGTCCAGGGAAGGCGCTTGCGAGGGCCGTAGCAGCCGGGCCGGCTGGGGCAGCCCGAGCCGCCGGGTGAGGAAGCGGCCCGGTGCGGTGGCGGTGAAGCCCAGATAGCGGTCCGTCATGTTCGTCCCCTGGATGGCCCGATTTCTGACTCTGGAGTAAGGTTACCGTAGGTAAGTCTATGTCACAGCTGTCAAGAGCCGTCAGTCGTGCCAAATGTGAGAGACCCTCACGTAACCTCCGGGAATGCACAGGCCCGGCCCCGGACCATCCCGGAAAACGCACAACCCCGCCACAGCAGGCCCGTACGCTCTCCTGTCTAACCGCCGGTAACCCCTTTCTGAGGCCCGGCGCCGGTGAACGCCTCGGTGCGCGAGGCGCGTACGACATGCAGCAAGCAGTTCACCCGCTGCACGCCCGAGGAGCCGCCCCGTGTCCACTTCCTCTTTCCAGCACGCCGCCCCCGTCTCCTCCGGTGTCGCGATCCAGGCCACGGACTACGACGGGAAGCCGATCCTGGTCGAGCCCCAGGTGCAGCGGCTGGACGGCGCGGTACGGGAGGCGTACGTACCGCCGTTCGCGCCGCCGGTGCGGCACGGCTCGCTCGCCGACCTGCCGTTCGAGAACGCGGAGCGGGCCCCGGGCGCGGTGGTGCTCAGCCGCAAGCCGGCCGACGGCGAGGGCCGTTGGGAGCACGTGACGGCCGACCAGTTCGCCGCGCAGGTGCAGGCGGTGGCCAAGGGGCTGATCGCGGAGGGGCTGATGCCGGGCGACCGGATCGCCGTCATGGCCCGGACGACGTACGAGTGGACGCTCCTCGACTTCGGCGCCTGGGCGGCCGGCCTGGTGACCGTCCCGGTCTACCCGACCTCGTCGGTCTTCCAGACCCGCTGGATCCTGCACGACTCCGGCGCGGTCGCGCTGGTCACGGAGCATGCCGCCCAGGCCGCCGCGCTCGGCCCGGAACTCGACCGGCTGCCCGACCTGCGGCACCTGTGGGTGATGGAGAAGGGGCACGTGGACCGGCTCGCGGAGGCCGGCGAGCACGTCAACGACGCCGAAGTGGGCGTCCGGCGGGGCATGCTGGGCCCCGACACCCTCGCCACCCTGATCTACACCTCGGGCACCACCGGCCGCCCCAAGGGCTGCGCCCTCTCGCACGGCAACTTCTTCGCCGAGGTCGACAACGCGATCGAACTCCTCTACCCGATCTTCAAGGCGCGCAACGACGAGGAGGTCTCCATCCTCCTCTTCCTGCCCATGTCCCATGTCTTCGGCCGGATGGTGGCGATCGCCTGCATCCGCGCCGGGGTCCGCCTCGGCCACGCCCCGAGCCTCAAGGCCGAGGACCTGCTCCCGGACCTCGCCGCCTTCAGACCGACCTGCCTGCTCACCATCCCGTACATGCTGGAGAAGGTCTTCAACACCGCCCGGGCGAAGGCGGAGGCGGGCGGCCGGGTCTCCGCCTTCGACCGGGCCACGAGCATCGCCCAGCGGTACGGCGAGGCCCTGGAGGCCAAGCAGACCGGCACCGGCGGCGGCCCCGGCCGCGCCCTGAAGACCGCCCGCACCTTCTACGACCCGCTGGTATACCGCCGTATCCGCACCGCCATGGGCGGCAAGGTCCGCCACATCATCTGCGGCGGCTCCCCGCTGGGCCGCCGGCTCGCCGCGTTCTACGCCGGGGCCGGCATCGAGATCTACGAGGGCTACGGCCTGACCGAGACCACCGCCGCCAGCACCTGCACCCCGCCCCTCAAGCCCCGCCTCGGCACGGTGGGCTGGCCGATGCCCGGCACCAAGGTCCGGATCGCGGCCGACGGGGAGATCCTGGTCGCCGGCGACCACGTGCTGCGCGGCTACTGGGACCCGGCGGCCGGCGGGGTCGTCCCGGCGACCCGCGACGGCTGGCTCGCCACCGGAGACATAGGCGAGTTGGACGACGAGGGCTACCTCACCATCACCGGCCGCAAGAAGGAGATGCTGATCACGGCCGGCGGCAAGTCCGTGGCCCCCGCCCCGCTGGAGAACTGGCTGCGCTCGCACCCCCTCATCTCCCAGGTGATGCTGGTCGGCGACGGACTGCCGTACGTCAGCGCCCTGATCACCCTCGACCGGGACGGCCTCACCCACTGGCGGCAGATGCACGGCAAGCACCCCGTGCCGCCGGAACTCCTGCTGGACGACGCCGAGTTGCGCGCCATCCTCCAGCGGGCGGTGGACGAGGCGAACAAGCTGGTCTCCCGCCCCGAGTCCATCCGCCGCTTCGCCATGCTCCCCGTCGACTTCACCGAGGAGGCGGGCCACCTCACCCCCTCGATGAAGCTGCGCCGGGAGGCGGTCATGAAGGACTTCGCGGCGGAGATCGAGGGCCTCTACGCGAAGGAGAAGTAGTCGAGCCTGTCGAAGTCCTCGAACAGGCCCGGGTGGGACGGTTCCCAGCCGAGGACGCGACGGGTGGTGGAGGTCGACACGGGTGTGTTGTTCACGATCACCCGCGACATGAACGGGCCGAAGTGCGACGGGAGTTCGGCCGCCGGCACACTCCGCACCGGCAGCCCAAGGCCGTCGCCGATGTGCTGGGCGATCTCGCGCACCGGGATGCCCTCGTCCCCGGCCGGGTGCCACCGGGTGCCCGGCGGTGCCTTCTCCAGCGCCAGCCGGAAGACCCGGGCGACATCGAGGGTGTGGCCGGCGGGCCAGCGGTTCGCGCCGTCGCCGGGGTAGCCGGCGAAGCCGTTCCTGCGCGCCGTGGCGATCAGCATCCGGGCGAAGCCCGCCCGGTCCAGGGCGCTGTGGGTGATGGGCGGGATCCGGACCACCGAGGACCGCACGTCCCGCTCCGCCAGCCGCAGCACGGCGATCTCCACGTCCCCCCGGCCGCCGCCCTCCGCGCTCGGGGCGACGGGGTCCTCCTCGGTGAGGATCCGCTCGCGCGACTCCCCGGCCACGCCCGAGGCCCAGACCAGCGGCTTGCAGCTGCCCGCGAGCGCGTCGCCGAGCGCCCGCAGGGCCGTCCACTCCGCGGTGAGCGCGTCGCCCCAGCCGCCGGCGAACGCCTCCTCGTGCTTGAAGGCCAGATGGATCACCCCGTCGGCGTCCGCGGCCGCCGCCGCCAGCCCGCCCGGGTCGTCGAGGTCGCCGCGGAGCGCGGTCGCGCCGAGCCCGGTCACGGCCGCGGCGGACGCGTCCGAGCGGGCGAGGCCGGTGACCTGGTGCCCGGCGGCGAGGAGATCGGAGACGACGGCCGAGCCGATGTGGCCGGACGCGCCGGTGACGAACACACGCATGGAAACTCCCCAAAGTGATGCGACTTCGTCCCGTCACTCCGACCCTAACACCATGACGGGACCAAGTCCCGTCAGTGATGGGATACGGTCCCGTCGCCTAGGATGTGGGCCATGGCCCGATGGGAACCGAACGCGCCGGACCGGCTGGTGCGCGCCGCGCTCGCCCTCTTCGTCGAGCGCGGGTACGACGCCACGACGGTCGCCGAGATCGCGGACCGCGCCGGTCTGACCAAGAGCACGTTCTTCCGGCACTTCGCCGACAAGCGCGAGGTGCTGTTCGGCGGGCAGGGCGAGATGGCCGACCGCGTCGCCGACGCGATCCGCGACGCCCCGCCCGGGACCACGGTCGTCGGCTGCCTCGCCGTCGCCCTGGACGCGGTCGCCGACAACTTCACCGAGGAGCGCCGCGAACTCGCCCTACAGCGACGCCTGGTGATCGACGCCCACAGCGAACTCCAGGAGCGCGAACTCCTCAAGGCCGCCCGCGTCCGCACCGCCGTCACCCAAGCCCTGCGCGACCGCGGCGCGCCCGACGCCACCGCCCGCCTCGCCACCGAGATGGGCCTCCTCGCCCTCACCGCCTCCTACCACCACTGGGCAGAGGCGACAGACGGCCGCCCCTACCCCGAAATCGCCCACGCGGCCCTGCGCGACCTGCAGGAACGGGCGACGGAGCTGGGGGCCGAGCGAGTCGAGGCGGGGGCGTCGAAGACGGAACCGGGGCCTGGGGAGGCCGAGCGCTGAGTCAGGCGGCCGGTCGTATTCCCGGAACCCCACGCGGTTCCCGGCCCGGACCTCAGACCGTGGCCGTGGCCAGCAGGAACGCCTGCGGGCTGGTCTCCTCCAGGTCGGCGTCCGGCTGCCGCACCGTGGCGGAGTACAGGGTGAAGCCGGCCTCCGCCAGCAGCTCTGTCATGTGTTCGGGCCGACGCCGTTCGAAGTCCAGGGTCACCGGGTGCCCCCAGGGCTGCGCGTGCCTGCGCGCCACGTCCCCCACCTGGAACGCCAGGAGCAGTCGGCCGCCGGGCGCCAGTACCCTCCTGAACTCCGCGAACAGCGACGGCAGCCGGTCGGCCGGGGTGTGGATGGAGGAGTACCAGCACAGCACCCCGTCCAGCGCTCCGTCCGCCACCTCCAGCTCCAGCATCGAGCCCTGGACGAAGCGCAGGCCGGGGTTCTCGCGGCGGGCGATCGCCAGCATCGACTCGGACAGGTCGAGGCCGAAGACCGACAGGCCCAGCGCGGCCAGCCGGCCGGACACCCGGCCGGGACCGCAGCCGAGGTCGGCCACCTCGGCGCCGGAGCCGACGAGTTCGGCGAACACGTCCAACACGGCCCTCTCCACGGGCCTGTTGGCGAACTCGGAGCGGAAGCGGTCTGCGTAGTCTTCGGCGATCGCGTCGTAGAACGTACGGGTGGCGGTGAGGAAGTCGGCGGTCATGCCGCGGACCCTAACGGCCGCCACTGACAGACAGCGCGAGCTCGGCCCACACCGTCCTGCCGACGTCCCGCCCCGTGACTCCCCGGGTACGGGCCGGCAACGACACGAGCACCGACCCACGCCCCCCGTCCGCCTCCGGAAGTGGACGGCGGTGAGCGCGGACCCCATCAGTGTGCAGAGCGCCCAGGCTTCTCCTGCCTCCCGCAACGTGTCCAGCAGCAGGAGGGCGCCCTCGATCACACCCCGCGAGTTCTGCGCAGCACCAGCGGGCTCACCATTGCCGCCAGTCGTAGATCCGGCACGATCTGTCATACGGTCCGGATCGGTCTCGCGATGCCGGCCGGTGCACGGCCCTTGACTTCACAAGACCCCCGCGGGACCTTCCCTCACCAATCCTCATGTTCCCGTCAGGTCTGGAGGGATCGGTCATGTCGGTGCGTGCGAGACCCACCCGGAGACAGGTGCTGGGCACCACGGCCGCGACGGGGCTCGCCCTCGCGGCCGATGCGCGGGGCGTCGCCTCAGGCGCCGATCTGCCCGTGCTCGGCACGTACGACGTCGTGGTCGTCGGCGCGGGGGCCGCCGGAATGACCGCCGCACTCACCGCCGCCGCGCGGGGGCTCAGCTGCGTGGTGGTGGAGAAGGCGGCGACCTTCGGCGGCTCGGCGGCGCGATCCGGCGCCGGGATCTGGATCCCCAACAACTCCGTCATCCTGGCCGCCGGGGTGCCCGACACCCCGGCCAAGGCGGCCGCCTACCTCGCGGCGGTGGTCGGCACCGACGTCCCCGCCGCCCGGCAGCAGGCCTTCCTCGCCCACGGCCCGGCCATGCTGACGCAGGTCATGGCGGCCAGCCCGCTGCGCTTCCGCTGGATGGAGGGGTACAGCGACTACTACCCCGAACTGCCCGGCGGCCTCCCCAACGGCCGCTCCATCGAACCCGACCAGCTCGACGGCAACCTGCTCGGCACCGAACTGGCCCACCTCAACCCGCCGTACCTCCAGGTCCCGTCCGGGATGGTGGTGTTCAGCGCCGACTACAAGTGGCTGGCGCTGGCTGCCGTCAGCGTCAAGGGCGCTGCCGTCGCCACCGAGTGCCTGGCCCGCGGGACCCGGGCCGCGCTGCTCGGACAGACCCCGCTCACCATGGGGCAGTCGCTGGCGGCCGGGCTGCGCAAGGGGCTGCTGGACGCCGGGGTGCCGGTGTGGCTGAACACCCCGCTGACCGGCCTCTACCAGGAGAGCGGGGTGGTGACCGGGGCGGTGGTGACGCAGGGCGGCGCCGCCGGGCTGGTGCGGGCCCGGCGCGGGGTGGTCGTCGGGTCCGGCGGCTTCGAGCACAACGCGGCCATGCGGGCGACGTACCAGCGGCAGCCGGTCGGCACGGACTGGACCGTCGGCGCGAAGGAGAACACCGGGGACGGGATCCGGGCGGGGGCGGCGGCCGGCGGCGCGCTCGCGCTGATGGACGACGCCTGGTGGGGGCCGGCCATTCCGCTCCCCGGCGACCCGTACTTCTGCCTGGCTGAGCGCACCCTCCCCGGCGGCCTGATGATCAACGCGGCGGGTCGCCGGTTCGTCGACGAGGCCGCTCCCTACAGCGACGTCGTCCACGTCATGTACGACCGCGACCCGACCGACCCCGACATCCCGGCGTGGCTGATCGTCGACCAGAACTACCGCAACCGGTACCTGTTCCGGGACGTGGCCCCGACCTTCGTGCTCCCCGCCGCCTGGTACACCTCCGGCGCCGCGTTCAAGGCCTGGACCTGGGACGCCCTCGCCGCCGCCGTCGGCGTCCCGGCTGCCGCCCTGCGCACCACCGTCGACCGTTTCAACTCCCTTGCGGTGAGCGGCAAGGACACCGACTTCAAGCGCGGCGACAGTGCCTACGACCACTACTACACGGACCCGTCCGTCCTCCCGAACTCCTGCCTGGCACCCCTGTGGCTTCCGCCGTTCTACGCCTTCCGGATCGTGCCGGGCGACCTGGGCACGAAGGGCGGCTTGGTGACCGACGCACGGGCGCGGGTGCTGCGGGCCGACGGGTCCGCGATCAACGGGCTCTACGCGGCCGGGAACGCGAGTGCCGCGGTGATGGGGCACAGCTATGCGGGCGCCGGGTCGACCATCGGCCCCGCCATGACGTTCGGGTACATCGCGGCGATGGATCTCGCCGGCGCGCTCCCGGCATGACCCGTCACCCCGCCACCGGTTCGGCCCCGGGGCGGCGGGCCGCCGGCAGGAAGGCCTGCGGGCTCGTCTCCCCGAGCGCCTCGTCCGGTTCGCCGACTGCCGTGGAGCGGAGGGCGAAGCCCGCCTCCCTCAGCAGGTCCGCCCTCCGCTCCGGCCGCCGCCGCAGGAAGTCCGGCGTCACCGGATGCCCCACGGCTCCTCCAGCCGCCGGGCCACGTCCCCCACCGGGCCGAACACGGACAGGCCCCTGGCCAACAGGGGTCTCTCCAAGGGCCTGTTGACGAGTTCCGCGCGGAAGCGGTCGGCGTATTCGTCGGCGATCGCGTCGTAGAACCTACGCGTGGCGGTGATGAAGCCGGCGGTCATGCCCGGGGACCCTGACGGGCAGCACTGACAGCGGCGCCCCTGATCTTGTAAGGGCGCGAGGAACTACGCGACCAGCACCCACGCCGCCGCAGCCGAACAGCGACGCATCTCGCCCCCCTCTTCCCGGCGGCGCGCTCAGCCGACCCCGCCCGCCCGCAGCGCCGCCGTCACCGTCGCCGCCCCCACGACCACCACCACGAACGGCGCCTTCTTCCACGCCAGTACGGCGGCCACCAGGACCCCGGCCGGGCGCGCCCAGCCCGCGAAGCCGCCGTTCTCCGTGAGGGCGCCGGTCGCGAGGAGTGCGGTCAGCAGAACCACCGCTCCCGCCGACGCCAGCTCCTGGACCCGCGCCGGGATCTCCACCCGGCCGTGCAGCGCCGGGCCCACCAGACGGAAGGCGTACGTGCCGAGGGCGAGGGCGAGGATCATGACCACGGTTGCGTTCATCGTCGTACCACCACCAGGGCGCAGAGGGAGAGCAGGACCGGGACCCCGGCCGGGACGGCGGGGGTCACCGCGAGGGCGATCGCCGCGCCGAGCAGGGCCGCCCGGCGCACCCCGGGGGCCGCGCGGAGTACCGGCAGGACCAGGGCGACCAGGACCGCCGGGAACGCGGCGTCCAGGCCGTAGCGGGCGGTGTCGCCGAGGGCGCTGCCCGCGAGGGCGCCGGCCGCCACCCCGACGTTCCAGGCGGCGAACAGGCCGAGGCCCGAGATCCAGAACGCGGCGCGGCGGCGGGCCGGGTCCGGCTGGGCCAGGGCGAAGGCGACCGTCTCGTCGGTGACCAGGTGGGCGCCGAGCAGACGGGTGGCCCGGCCGGGGCCGAGGAGGTCGGCGACGGCGAGGCCGAAGGCCGCCGTGCGGGTGTTGAGGAGGAGGCCGGTGGCGGCCGCCGCCAGCGGTCCGCCGCCGGCGAGCAGGACACCGACCGCGCTGAACTGGGCGGAGCCCGCGTAGACGACGAGGGACATCAGGACCGGGACCCACACGGGCAGGCCGCCGGCCACGCTGACCGCGCCGAAGGAGACGCCGACGATCCCGCCGGCCAGCCAGACGAGGGAGCTGTCCCGGACCAGGGCGGTTCCGGTTCGGTGTAGCGAACGCATGTTCTCTACAATGAACAAGGCGACACTGTTCGTCAAGGCGAACGATCGTACCGATGGAGCGAACGCGATGTCCGACACCCCACCACCCCGGCTTCCCCTCGACTGGATCGCCGCGTCCCTCAAGCGGGAGCGGGCCCGGGCCGGGCTCTCGCTCTCCGAGCTGGCCAAGCGGGCCGGTATCGCGAAGTCCACGCTGTCGCAGCTGGAGGCGGGCAGCGGGAATCCGAGCGTGGAGACGCTCTGGTCGCTGGGGGTGGCGCTCGGCGTGCCGTTCAGCGCGCTGGTCGAGCCGCCGGTGTCCGCCGTCCGGGTGATCCGGGCGGGCCAGGGCCCCACGGTCGCGTCGGAGCAGGCGAACTTCGCCGCCACCCTGCTGTCGGCCTGCCCGCCCGGCGCCCGCCGGGACGTCTACCACCTGAGGGCGGAGCCGGGCGCGGTACGGGAGTCCGAGCCGCACATTCCGGGGACCGTCGAGCATCTCGTCGTATGCGACGGGCGGGTGAAGGCCGGACCACGGGGAGAAATCGTCGAATTGAACCCGGGGGATTACCTGACGTATCGCGGAGATCTTCCGCATTCGTACGAGGCGCTGGCGCCGGGCACGTCGTTCGTCCTCGTGATGCAGCACGTCTGAGGGGCCGGGAAAAGGCAGGAGCCCCGTCGCCTTGCGGCGCGGGGCTCCTTGGGTACTGCACTCAGTCTGCGATCAGACTTGGGATGTCCGTGATCAGACGGGGGTGACGTTCTCCGCCTGCGGGCCCTTCGGACCCTGCGTGACGTCGAAGCTCACCTGCTGGTTCTCCTCCAGGGAGCGGAACCCGTTGGCGTTGATCGCGGAGTAGTGGACGAAGACGTCGGGGCCGCCGCCTTCCTGGGCGATGAAACCAAAGCCCTTTTCGGCGTTGAACCACTTCACGGTTCCGGTAGCCATAAGCCCTCCTTGGGCTCAAAAGGGTCGCCCTGCTCCAGAACCTGCAAGTGTGAAAACAAACTAAGTGCCGCACAACTGCATATGTCTGAAAACGACGAGAGCCCACGGTTACATGCTCCGCAGGCTCTGTACTGCAAGGGAAACCAAACTGCAACTTGCGGCGAGCCTAGCATGTGGGCAGCGGAAAGCAACAGAGGCCAAGATCATGTCACCCGGAGGTTTGAATGGCCTCGCAAGTGGGTTGACGCCCGGAGCGGTGTCGATGCCGGGGGCGGGTCCGAGCACGGTACCCCACGGGGTCTAGTCTCGCGATGTGGACAATTCTCGCACCCGGCCGCGCGTCGGCCACATCCAGTTCCTGAACTGCCTGCCCCTCTACTGGGGGCTCGCGAGAACCGGCACCCTCCTCGACTTCGAGCTGACCAAGGACACCCCTGAGAAGCTCAGCGAGCAGCTGGTGCGCGGCGACCTCGACATCGGGCCCATCACCCTCGTCGAGTTCCTGCGCAACGCCGAGGACCTCGTGGCCTTCCCGGACATCGCCGTCGGCTGCGACGGCCCGGTGATGTCCTGCGTGATCGTCTCCCAGGTCCCCCTCGACCAGCTGGACGGCCGCCGGGTCGCCCTCGGCTCCACCTCGCGCACCTCGGTCCGCCTGGCCCAGCTGCTGCTCGCCGACCGCTACGGCGTCCGGCCCGAGTACTACACCTGCCCGCCCGACCTCAGCCTGATGATGCAGGAGGCGGACGCGGCGGTGCTCATCGGCGACGCGGCCCTGCGCGCCAACCTGCTGGACGGCCCGCGCTACGGCCTCCAGGTCCACGACCTCGGCGCGCTGTGGAAGGAGTGGACGGGCCTGCCGTTCGTCTTCGCGGTGTGGGCCGCCCGCAGGGACTACCTGGAGCGCGAGCCGCAGCTCACCCGCGAGGTGCACGGCGCGTTCCTCGACTCCCGCAACCTCTCCCTGGAGGAGGTCGCCAAGGTCGCCGAACAGGCCGCCCGCTGGGAGGCCTTCGACGAGGCGACCCTGGCCCAGTACTTCACCACCCTCGACTTCAGCTTCGGCGCGGCGCAGCTGGCCGCGGTGACCGAGTTCGCCCGCCGGGTGGGCCCGACGACCGGGTTCGCGGCGGACGTGAAGGTCGACCTGCTGACGCCCTGACACCCCTTATGGCGCCCCTGACACCCCTTATGACTCCCGGACACCCCTTAGGCTGCTGCGTGGACTCAATGGGGGGTGGCCATGGGGGGTGGGCACATGCAGCCGCTCGCGGGTGACGAACCCACGACCGTCGGGCCGTACCGGCTGCTCGGCCGGCTCGGCTCCGGCGGCATGGGCCGCGTCTATCTGGGCCGGTCGGCCGGCGGCCGGACCGTCGCCGTGAAGATCGTGCACCCGCACTTCGCGCTGGACGAGGAGTTCCGGGCCCGCTTCCGCCGCGAGGTGGCCGCCGCCCGGCGGGTCGGCGGCGCCTGGACGGCCCCCGTCCTGGACGCCGACCCGGACGCGCCCGTGCCGTGGGTGGCCACGGCCTACGCGGCCGGACCCTCGCTGGCCGCGGCGGTCGCCGACGGCGGCCCGCTGCCGGCGCACACCGTACGGGCGCTGGGCGCGGGCCTCGCGGAAGCGCTGGCCGCCGTGCACGAACTGGGCCTGGTGCACCGGGACGTGAAGCCCTCGAACGTCCTCCTCACCCTCGACGGTCCCCTCCTCATCGACTTCGGCATCGCCCGCGCCACGGACGGCACCGCATCGCTG
The DNA here is from genome assembly GCF_044747345.1 of Streptomyces sp. NPDC090088. Taxonomy (NCBI): domain Bacteria; kingdom Bacillati; phylum Actinomycetota; class Actinomycetes; order Kitasatosporales; family Streptomycetaceae; genus Streptomyces; species Streptomyces sp. NPDC090088. Next base: position 144,391 of record NZ_JBIVDZ010000002.1, read on the forward strand.
ACCTCCTCCGGGGTCTCCCTCGGCTCCCCGGGCTACATGTCCCCCGAGCAGATCCTCGGCAAGGGCGCCACCGGCGCCGCCGACATGTTCTCCCTCGGCGCGGTCCTGGCGTACGCGGCGAACGGCGAACCGCCCTTCCCCGGCGACTCCTCCGCCGCCCTGCTCTACAAGGTCGTCCACGAGGAGCCCGAACTCGGCGCGCTCGGCGGTGAGCTGCGCTCGGTGGCCGAGGCGTGCCTCGCCAAGGAGCCGGGGCACCGGCCGGGCCCGGCGGAGGTGGCCCGGCGGCTGGCTCCGGAGGGGGCCGCGCGGCTGGTGACCGGCGGCTGGCTGCCGGGGGCGCTGGTGGAACGGGTCAGCCGGAGCGCCGTACAGGTGCTGAACCTGGAGACGGCGGAGGTGGCGGTGCCCGCCTCCGGGCCGGTGGAGTTCAGCAGCCCCTCGGTGGGGACAAGTCCCCCGGCGGGGACGGCGACGGTGGTGCCCGAGCCGCGCGACGCGCCGCCCGGCGGGGTCTCGGTGAGCGTCGCCGCGACCTCCGCGCCGGGGGCGGGCGGCCGGGGCCGCCGGGTGAGCTGCACGGTCGCGCTCGCGGTCGCCGGGGCGCTGGCCGCGGTGACCGTCGGACTGGGCTTCCTGGTGGGGCCGTGGAGCGGCGACGACCGCGACACCGGCGCGAGCGCCGACAGTTCGGGCGCCAGCGCGACCGCCAAGGGCGGCGGGCGGATCCCGGCCGCCTACCTCGGCACCTGGGAGGGCACGGCCACCGCCCTCTCCGGCAACCTGCCCATCGGCACCTTCCGGATCACCGTCGCCCAGGCCGCCGAGGGCGACGAGCTGGGCCGGCTGCGCCAGACCGACCAGCTCGGCGGCGTCTGCACCGACGTCCTCACCCTGAAGGCGGTCACCTCCACGAAGCTCGTCGCCTCCTCCGCCGGAGTCAAGGGCAACCACGACGGCTGCGACCCCGGCCCCAACACCGTGTACCTGACCCCGAGCCACGGCGACCTGGTCTACACGTCCGACAGCTCGGCCGAGGGCAACCCGGTCGCGGTGATGTCGAAGACGGGCGACTGAGGCACAGGGGCGCGGGCCCGGCGCCCGCTCCCGCCCCCTCGGTCACTACTGTGGCTGCGCCGGCGAACACGCGAAGTGAAGAGGACGGGGGAAGTCCGCGTGAAGAGGACGGGGGAAGTCCGCGTGGATGTGACGGAGGAAGTCCGCCTTGGACGCACCGCGGCCTGACGATCCACGGGACTTGGACAGCCACCGCACGCGCCTCCGGCCCCATGCCGAGCTCGCCCGCGGCCTCCGGCCGGCCGAGCGCGCGGGCCGTCACCGGCATTAGTCTCCGTTAGCTGAAGTAACGAACGTGGCCACAGGGGCCGACGGGAGGATGACCGCCATGCGGATGCTGGTCACGGTCGTGCGGGAAGGCGGTGAGCCGCACGACGTTGTGATCGCAACGGACGAGACGGCCACCGCCGGCGATGTCGCCGAGGCACTGGGGGAAGCGCTGCGGCCCTCCGGTCACGACCTGCGGAACGTGGTGCAACTGCCGGGCACCGCACCGGCCCCCATACCCGGCTACGGCGCCGGCCCCGGGGCTGCCTCGCTGTGGGCGGACGGCGTGCCCTGCGATCCGGCGGCACCCGCCGCCACCGTGCTGCGCGACGGCATGCGGGTCTCGGTCGACGACTCGATCGGCCCGCTGCTGCGCAAGGGCGAGCCCGTCGGCCAGTTCGAACTCCGGGTGGCGGGCGGTCCGGCGGCCGGCCGCGTGGTCCGGCTCGGCGTCGGCGCGGCGACCGTGGGTTCGGCGCAGACCTGCACGTTCCCGCTGGCCGACCCCACGCTGGCGCCGCTCGCGCTGCGGGTGACGATCGACCTCCAGGGCACCACCACGATCACCGCCGAGGGCGGCGCCGAGATCCTCCTCGACGACGAGCCGGTGGACGCGGCCACGGCCACCCCCTGGCCGCTCGGCGCCGTCGTCCGGGCCGGTGACTCGCTGCTCGTCCTGGACCGGGTGGCCGAACCCGACGCGCATCTGTCCCAGATGAGCGAGGGCGGACTCGCCTACAACCGCCCGCCCCGGCTCTCCCCGCTGCGGCCCCGCCGCCGGCTGGTGGTGCCGGTACCGCCGAACAAGGGCGAGAAGGCCAAGTTCCAGTTCCTCATGGCGATCATGCCCATCTTCTTCGGTGTGGGCATGTACTACGTCACCAAGCAGGTCTACATGCTGGCGTTCTGCCTCATGAGCCCGCTGATGATGCTCGGCCAGTGGATCAGCGAGAACCGCGAGGGCAAGAAGAAGGACAAGACCTCGCTCAAGCAGTACAAGAAGGACCTCGCCGAGCACCGGGCCCAGCTCGCCGTCCTCGGCAAGGAGGAGCAGCGCGCCCGCCGCGCGGACGCCCCCGACCCCGCCGAGATCCTGCTCTTCGCCACCGGCCCGCGCCGCCGCCTGTGGGAGCGCCGGCTGACCGACCCGGACGCGATGCTGCTGCGCATCGGCGTCGGCGGCCTGGAGTCCGACGTCGAACTCGCCCTGGCCCGCGGCGGGGTGTCGCACGACGACGAGGCCCCGCAGCCCCCCGTGCTGCCCGACGTCCCGGTGACGCTCCCCTTCACCCGGCTCGGCGTCGTCGGCATCGCCGGGGACCGCGCCCGCGCCCTGGCCACCGCCCGCTGGCTCGCCGTCCAGGGAGCCGTCCTGCACAGCCCCCGCGACCTGTCCATGGTGACGCTGGCCGCCACCCAGGCGGCCGGCGCCGAATGGCACTGGGCGCACTGGCTGCCGCACACCGACCCGGAGCAGGGTCAGGACTGCGTGGCGCTGACCGGCTTCGACTCCGAGACCATCACCCGCCGGGTCAACGAACTCCTCAACGAGCTGACCCGCCGCAAGGCCGCCCGCGAGCAGCAGAACGCCATGGGCCAGCTCTACCCGGACCCCACCATCCTGCTGATCCTCGACGGCGCCCGGCTGCTGCGCCGGGTGCCCGGCGTCCCCCAACTCCTCACCGAGGGACCGCAGTACGGCATCACCGCGCTCTGCGTCGACGAGGACGAGCGGCTGCTCCCCGAGGAGTGCAAGGCCGTCGTCGCCTGGTCCCCGGACGCCGCCCACCACGTCCGCGTCCGCGGCTACGGCATGGAGGGCGTCGGCGACATCCTGGCCGACCAGGTCACCTACGAGTGGTGCGAGCTGCTCGCCCGCTCCCTCGCCCCCGTGCGGGACGTCAGCCGCGACGACGCGGGCGCCGCGCTCCCGTCCTCGGCCCGCCTGCTGAACCTGCTGGGCCTGCCCGACCCCACCGGCGCGGACGTGGAACGCATTTGGCAAGCGGGCGGCGCCACGACCGCCGCCGCCATCGGCGTCGCCGCCGACGGCCCGTTCGTCCTGGACATCCGCCGGGACGGCCCGCACGCCCTGGTGGCCGGTACCACCGGTGCCGGCAAGTCCGAACTCCTCCAGACGATCATCGCGTCGCTGGCGATGGCGAACCGCCCGGACGCCCTCAACTACGTCCTCATCGACTACAAGGGCGGCAGCGCCTTCATGGACTGCGCCCGGCTGCCCCACACCGTCGGCATGGTCAGCGACCTTGACGCCCACCTCACCGAGCGCGCCCTGGCCTCCCTCGCCGCTGAACTGCACCGCCGCGAGCGGATCCTGTTCGAGGCCGCCGCCAAGGACATCGAGGACTACAACGACACCCGCAGGCTCCGCCCCGAACTGGAGCCGATGCCCCGACTCGTCCTGGTCATCGACGAGTTCGCGTCCCTCGTCGCCGAACTCCCCGACTTCATCGCGGGGTTGGTCGACATCGCCCGCCGGGGCCGTTCCCTCGGCGTCCACCTGGTCCTGGCCACCCAGCGCCCGGCCGGTGTGGTGAGCGCCGACATCAGGGCCAACACCAACCTGCGGATCGCCCTGCGCGTCACCGACGCCTCCGAGTCCCAGGACGTCATCGACGCCCCCGACTCGGGCGCCATCGCCAAGTCGACCCCCGGCCGGATGTACGTCCGCTCCGGCGCCCAGTCCCTGGTCGGCGTCCAGTCCGCCCGGATCGGTGGCCGCCGCCCGGCCACCGGCCAGACCGGCCCGAAGGCGACGCTCACCCCGCTGCCCTGGAACGCCTACAGCCGTCCCCTCCCCAAGCAGGCCCAGGCCGACGACGACGGCACGATGGTCACCGACCTGGCCGTCCTCGTCGACGCCGTCCGCGACGGCGCCGCCCGCATGGGCTTCGGCGAACAGCGCAGCCCCTGGCTGCCGCCGCTGGCCGAACAGGTGACGCTGGCGGAACTGGAGTCGTACGGCAGCGGTGCGAGTGGTGGGAGCGGCGCGGGCGGTGCGGGTGGTGCGAGTGGGGCTGCGGCCGGGGCCGACGTGGCGCCCGTCCCGTACGGCCTGATCGACCAGCCGGCGCGGCAGAGCCGTACCCCGCTCGTCCTGGACGTGGTCCACGGCGAGCACACCCTGCTGCTCGGCGGCGCCCGCTCCGGCCGCTCGACGGCCCTGCGCACCCTGGCCGGTTCGCTGGCCCGCGCCACCTCCCCGCACGACGTGCACCTCTACGGCATCGACTGCGGCTCCAACGCCCTGCTCCCGCTGATGCGTCTGCCGCACGTGGGCGCGGTCGTGACCCGCGACGAACCGGACCGCGTACGACGGCTCATCGACCGCCTGCTCGCCGAGATCGCCCGCCGCCAGCGCCTCCTCGCCATGGAGGGCGCCTCCAGCGCGGCCGAACAGCGGGCCACCGCCGCCCCGGAGGACCGCCTCCCGTGGATGGTGCTCCTGCTCGACAGCTGGGAGGGCTTCGCCTCCACCTTCGAGAGCTACAACTACGGCTCGCTCCTCGAAGCGGTCCAGCGAATGTTCCGTGAAGGTTCCGCGGTCGGTCTGAAGGTGGTCATGACGGCCGACCGCAGCGGCCTCAGCGGCCATGTCTCCTCGGCCTTCGCGGACCGGCTCGTGCTGCGCTTCGCCGACCCCAACGACTACTCCACGGCCGGGCTCCAGCCCCGCGAGGTCCCGAAGAACATGCCTCCGGGCCGCGCGCTGCGGATCACCGACACGGGCGTGGAGGAGACCCAGATCGGCCTGCTCGCCGAGGAGCCGGCCGGCCAGGCCCAGGTGCGCGCCCTGCGCGAGATCGCCGAGGAGGCACGGGCCCGGTACGCCCGGATCCCCGTCGGACGGCGCCCGCTGCGGGTGGACGCGCTGCCCTCCCGTATCACCGCGTCCGAGGCGCTCGCCCTGGACGCCGACTTCACCCCGCCGTCCCGGCTGTGGACGCTGGTCGGCGTCGGCGGCGACGAACTCCACCCCGTCGGCATCGACCTGGAGGAGAACGGCCCCGGCTTCGTCATCGCCGGCCCGCCCAAGTCCGGCCGCTCCACGGCGCTGCTGGCCGCGACGGAGTCCCTGCTCCGGGCCGGCACCCCGGTGGTCCTGGTCGCCCCGCGCCGCTCCCCGCTGCGCGACCTGGAGGGCCGCGACGGAGTGCTGGGTGTGTTGAACGCCGACCACCGCGAGGACGACCTCACGGAGTTGACGGACAAGGCGCCGAACGGCTCCTACGCCGTCGTCGTCGACGACGCCGAACTCCTCTACGACACCAGCCTCGACGAGGCCCTGGAGGCCGTGGTCCGCAAGGCCTCCGACGGCGGCATCGGCCTCGTCGTGGCCGGTACGACGGACAGCCTCTCCGGCCAGTACCGGGGCTTCGCCGTCGAGACCCGCAAGTCCCGCAACGGCCTGCTGCTCACCCCGCAGAGCCCCTCCGACGGCGAACTCTTCGGCGTCCGCCTCCCCGCCAACAGCGGCGGCGGCACGGCGGGCAGCGGACTGTTCGTCTCCGGCGGCTCGTTCATGCCGGTCCAGGCGGTCCTGAACGGCTGACGCCCGGCTGCCCGCTTTCTCCGGGAAGCGGGCAGCCGTCGTAAGTCGCCCGTCATTGCTGCGTGCTACGTGCTGCGTGCTGCGCTTGTGCGAATTGCCCAAACCTTAGGAATCCTCATACCTGGGGCAGGGTTCGCCCTTCATAGTCTGGCCGGATGGATTCGGCAGAGCCTCCCCTCATACCCCCGGATGTCCTGGTACTTCCCACCATGGCGGATGTGCCCAGGGACGCGCAGGGTACGCCGCTGCTCGAAGGCACCGTCGACGTGATGCTGCTCCGTGTGGAGGGGGAGCCGGGCGGGGAGCGACGCGTTGCGATCGCGTTCTCCACCGTCGTCGGACTGGTCGAGGCGATGGGCGAGGAGCAGCCCTGGGTGGCGATCCCGACCGCCGAACTGGAGACGGCGCTGCGGGGCTCGGGCGCGCAGGCCGTCCTGCTGGACCCCCGGCTGCCCGACGGCGCGGGAGCCCCGGACCGTGACTGACCCGAACTTCTCGGGGATCAACCCGGACAACCTGATGGGGACCATCAACAGCCTGGTGTCGGGCAGCAAGACCCTGCACCAGGGAAAGACCGCCTACACCGCCCGGTTCCAAAGGTTCGGCCTCGACACCGCCGCCCTGACCGAGATCGACAGGATCGCCTCCTGGGTCGACGGCGAACTGCCCATGCTGCGCCGCCGCCAGGCGCTCGCCGCCGCGATGGAGTTCCACGGCGTGGGCCCCAAGCCCACCATGGTCGAGCTGCGCGAACCGGTGTGGACCGTCCAGCAGGCCCGCGACCAGGGCGCGGACCTCGCCAAGGAGGCCAGCGCCCTCGCCGGCATGGACCCCGCCGACGCCGGTCCCGAGTTCCACCGCATCGCCGCCGTACTGGCCCAGCACAAGGGCGACCCGGACTTCGACTCGTCCTTCTACGCGAAGATGGACCCGAACCTGGTCAAGAACCTCCCCATGGCCATCGCGACGTCCGGCGCGCCGACGGCCGAGGAGGACACCAAGGTCTTCGGCGCGGCGTTCACGGCCGCCGTGAACGCGGACCAGCCGGCGCCGGGCTTCGACAAGGTGCTCGACCTCTTCCACGGCGACATCCCCAAGGACGAGCCGGGCGCCGTCTTCAACCGGGCCCTGATGCAGGGGGACGATCCCGACCTGTGGGACACGGCCTGGAAGCACCTCGAGAAGGCCGTCACGGACCTCGGCGACCCCAAGGCGACCTGGACCGTCCACGCCGGCCTGCTGGCGAGCGTCATCGGCTTCCAGTCCCACCTGTCCGAGCAACTCTGGGACGAGGCCGACAAGTTCTCCCAGGAGGCCAAGGCCGCCTACGACAAGCGCGTCAACGCCATGTCCCCCCAGGAACGGGCCCAGTTCCGCAAGGAGACCCGCGCCGCCGCGAAGGCCTCCAAGGCCGCCTCCCGGGAGGCCGAGCAGATCTACGGCAAGTACGGCCTGGGCTCGCTCTCCCGTTTCATGGAGACGACGGTCGGCGACTCGGGCCGCTGGCTCGTCGACAAGGCCCCCTTCGTCCGGGGCTCGGCGAGCGACGCCGGATGGCTCGGCAAGGTCTTCCGGACGGGCGACCGGCTGCCCCTGGTCGGCACCCTGCTGACCATCGGCGGTATCGCCTACGACATCAAGGTGAACCACTCCGACACGGACGTGGCCGTCACCTCGAACGTCGCGTCCATGGGCGTCGGCATGGGCGCCACCTGGGCCACCGAGGCCCTCATCACCGCCGCCGCCGGCGGCCCGGTCGGCTGGGCCGTGGGAGCGGGAATCCTGGTCGGGGCCGGGCTTGGCTACGCTGCCTACTACGCCCTCAACACCGACACCGGGAAGAAGGCCGTCCACGCCGTCACCAACGCGGTCAAGGATGTCGGCAAGGGTCTGGGCAGCGCCGCCAAGACGGTCGGCGGCTGGCTCGGACTCTGATCACGGAAACCGGAAACCGGACAACATGGCGAAGAAGAAGAGGACGACGAGACGGGCGCCGGGCGACTGGACCCCGCCACCGAAGGCCGCCGAGCAGAAGGCACGGCTGGACCGGACCCGAAGGAAGTTCACCGACGCCCGCCGACCGGTGCCGCAACGGCGGCTGATCGCCACGCTGTTCGCCCTGTTCGCCGTGGTGCTCGTCGGATTCCTCGTGCTCTTCCTCCCCTCGCACACACTTGTCGGTGATCTGCGTTCCCGGGGAGTCGCCACCTGGGCGGAGGTCACGTCCTCACCCCGGGACAAGTTCGGCAGCCCGGGGAACATCAAGCTCCGCTTCGACGTGGGCAAGCGCGAGGTCGACACCACGCTCAGCGACTGGGGCGGCAAACGCCCCGGCGGACTGGCGACGGGAAGCACCGTGTCGGTGACCTACGACCCGCACGACCCCACCCGCGTACTGACGACGGCGTGGGTGAAGCACCCGCCGGCCATGACACTGCCGATGCTGGTCTTCCTGGTCCTGACCCCGTTCTTCCTGGCCGGGGCCGTCTTCCTCACCGTCCTGCGGCACAGACTGCTGGCCGCCCGCAAGCACGAGAACGAGCAGGAGGGGGAACTCCGGTGACCGACCCCGAGCCCAAGGTGCCCAACCCGAGGAAGGCGGACCTGGTGCGGCTCCGCGGCGACCTCGCCAAGGAGGTGGACGGCTTCCGCGACGCGCTGAAGCGCCCGACCGCGGACATGGGGGGCGACAAGGTCTGGGTCGGCAGGAACGCCCGTGCCTGGCAACAGGAGTTGGACGGCCGCAACAGGCGACTGCGCGACCAGGTGGACAAGTTGCTGCCGGTGATCGACGCGGCCATCAGGAACGAGCCCGAGCAGCTCTCCCAGTCCGACGCGCGGATGTACCACCAAGGGGCCTGAACACGCCGCCGGGGCGCCGGCCGGAGACCTACGGGTCCTCGGCCGGCGCCCCGGCGAGCAGCGTCATCCGCGCGGATACGGATGGCGTCATCCGCGCGCATCGCCCGGAATCAGGTGGCGCGCTCGATGTTGTCGGCGCTCGTGTTGGCCGACTTGCTGGCCTCGTTCAGCGTGTCGACCCACTTCGAGAACGTCGGCTTGACGTCGTGCCAGTCGTGCCGGAAACGGTCGGCCTTCGGGCCCTTCCAGAAGCCCTCGCTGTTGCCCGTCCGCGCGTCCAGGTCCTTGATCAGGGCCTGCAGGTCGTGGGCCTTGTGAGCGAAGAGCTTGGAAAGCTCCCGGAGTTGCTGGAGATCTGCACCGCGATCCATGGCAATCCTCCCCGTGGTTAAGCGGCAACCGGACTGTCCGTTTGCAACAGTGGACGCTACCGCACCGTCCGTAGTTCCCGTCCACCGCTGCCGAAGATGGGATCTTCCGGTGAACAAGTCGTGTTCGTCGCCGTCGGGGGGCAGGACCGGACGTAACCGTGCATCGGTATGCTGAGGCGGTCGATACAGCGGGGGAGGCTGCTATGGCAAATCCTGACATTCAGGAACTCAATCAGCGTGCCAGTCAGTTGAGGTCCCTGGCGGACCACGTCGACTCCCTCCTCGCCGCCGCCAAGCAGCACAGCACCACCGGGATGAAGTCCTGGTCCGGCCCGAACGCCGACGACGTGCGCGGCAAGCTGAGGAGCTGGCAGGCGACCTGCGGCACAGTGGCCCAGTCCTTGCGGGAAGAGGCCCAGCAGTGCACGAACGACGCCAAGGAGCTGCAGAACCCGAAGAAGTGAGCCGGCGCCCGAGCCGCTTCACGAGAGGAACCCCGGACCAGTGCCTTCCTACGACAGCTCCCGCGCGCGCTTCCGCCTGGCCGACCGCCACATCGCGGTCTTCGCCCACCTCCTGGACGGCGAGACCCCGCCCGAGGAACTCTGGGAGTCCCTCGTCGAACTCCAGCGGATCGGCCTGGTCGGCGAGGAGGGCGAACTGGCGCCCCTGCTGCGCGACCTGCTCGGCGCCCTCGCGGATCCCATGGTCATGGTCCAGGTGGAGATCACCGGCCAGCACGGCCCCGTCAACCACGGGGTGATCGTCGGCCAGGAGGCGGTCTTCTCGCACGACGGCTGGCCCGGCGAGGAGGAGTCCGAGTATGTCTCCATCGAGCCCAACACCCTCGTCTGGGAACTCTCCCGCAAGGTCAACCTGCACCGCGGCGACAAGCCCGAGCAGGACGCGCCCGAGGTCCGCCTGACCACGAAACTCGCGGCCCTCGACGCCGCGTTCACCGCCCTGGAGCAGCCCGGCCAGGACGACGACGCGACACGCGACACCGTCCGCAAGGCCCTCACCGAGGCCGACCCCGACCTCAAGGGCGACGCCCTCGCCCACTTCCTCGAACTGGTCGTCTCCCTCAACGCGACCTGGCGCATCACCACCGCCTGGGACGGCCGCCACGACGACCGGCCCTCCACCATGATCCGCGCCCTCGCCGTCTGGGACTGCGGCCCCCTCGGCTACTGGATCCGCGAACAGCCCGAAGAACCCATCATGCCCGGCCAGGTAACCCCCGACAGCCCCCTCGTCCTCGTCAACTCCCACTCCGCCGAAGTCTGGGAAAAGATCACCAACCTCCTCCCGGACCGCGAAGAACTCCTGATCGCGGGGGAGTGACGGCGCCCTCTGCCCCGGACCGGACATGAGGAACGTCAACCCCGACGACCTGGACCGCCTCGCCACCCTGCTCGACGGCCGCGGCGGAGTCGCGGACAGGACCGACGAAGCGTTCACGAGAGCCTCCCGCCTGGGAGTCAGTGACCGGCTGAACGCCCTCAAACCGCTGCGCGCCTGGGTCTCCGACACCGCCCCCGACCTCCGCAGGCGCGCCACCGTCGCGCGCCTGGAGGACGGCGACCCCGAAGCCGGCCTTCGCTGGGCCGGCTTCAACGCCAAGGACATCGCCGAGGCCGCTCTCTACCTCAACGCACCCGGCGTACTCCTCCTCGCCAACGCGATCGCCGTCAGCGGAGACCCGGGCGCCGAGACCTTCCGCCACCGCCGAGGAGAATCCCTCGACGACTGGGTGGACCGCCTACGAGCCCACGGCATCACGACAGCGGTACCGGCGCTGAAGCCGTACGAGGGGGAGATCACCGAGATCCTCGGCGCTGTCGGAGACACCACGTCGACTGTCCGGCACGGCGGGGTCGCGGTATTCCACGGCGTGAACCTCACCAAGGTGCTGGTGGGAAACTCCGTGACGCAGGGCGCCCTGGGGACGTACAAGAGCCAGTTCGCCGGTGCCCTCCTGCGGTTCCAAGGCAGGTACACCTGGGTGCCCGAGACCGTAGCCGGGTGGGCGGCCAGGCTCGACGCCTGGAATCCTCCCGTCAAGTCCCTGTCCGCCCCTGGTACATGGCTGCCCAGCAAACTCGCCGGCTTGGCCTCCGGGAACGCCCTTTACCAGGACGCGAGCCGAGTACCGCTTCTGAACACCTCCATCCTGGCCCGAGTCGGCGACGCGTACGACACCGTGCGCGCCAGTGGCCTCATGAACGCGAGAATCGCGTTCGGGATCAGCGGCAACAGCCTGATCGACGGACTCGTCGGCTCGGACAGGCTCGCGAAGATGTACGGCGGCCTGACACACGCCGAGCAGATTCCTGGACGAGCCGCACAGGCCAGCCTCTGGAAGGTCACCCGCAACGTCTTCGCGGACGAACGTCTCTTCGGGGCGGGGCGCCTCGCCGCGCTCGGCAGAGGAGTCAAGATCGCCGGAAAGGCCGGAGGAGCGCTACGCGGTGTCGGCGTGATCGGTGGCCTCATTTCGACGGGCTACAGCATCGCCAACGTCGTCGCCCAGGGCAATCCGAAGACCGCCTACAAGAAGAAGGGCGCGGGTTATGTGGCCGACGTCGCCGAGATCGGCTTCAACGCCTCACTGACGGCCGCGACCATCGCCCCCAACCCGTACACCATCGGGGCGGTCGCCGTGACCGGTGCCGTGTACGCCGGTGCCAAGGTGGTCGAGCACTGGGACGACATCAAGAAGGGCGCGGGCGAGGCGACGAAGTGGGTCGACCACAATGTCAGCGACCTGGGCAAGGGCATCGCCAAGTCCAAGGCGAATCCTATGAACTGGTTCTAAGGGAAGATTCGTGTCGAGTTTTGAATTCGAGGTCGAGCCAGAGCTCGACGGACCTGTACAGCGTGGGTACTCGGGAGTCGTCGGTTCCTTCGGTGCGGTGCGGGTGTTCCGGCCGCAGGGCAGGGCGGGCGCGGAGTCGTTGCGCCAGGCTGTCCTCTCCGGGGCGAATTTCCCGGCAGTCGTGTTCAGCGGGGGAGCGGGGAACCTGCCCTCCCTGGACGGCGGCATGCTGAAGATCGACGACGCGGTGGTGGACATGAAGCTGAAAGTCAACGGGGTGCGCAAGGGCTCCCGTTGGCTTGAGATGCACCATCAAGGCTTCCGCTACCAGTACACCTCGGCGAGGGGAACGGCCCACCTGGAGCGCGACGGCGCGAAGGTCACCATGGGCAGAGGGCGATACATCCGGGGGGTCGGAGGAACCCGCCTCGGCCAGGCGGAGGGCGATGTCACCGCCACGGACCTGGCCATCGCGCTGGTCCTGGAAGAGGTCGACACGGCAGTGCTCACCACGGGGGGAGCCTTGCTCGCCATCCCGATGAACTTCCTCTTCGGCCGGCAGCGTGACGAGGGAACGTGGTGAGCTGCGGGGAAAAAGGGGCGACTCGATGACCGCCCCGGTGCAGGACTGCTCGTGGAGGGGGCCGGGTCAGAACCAGTTCATCGGGTTCGCCTTCGACTTGGCGATGCTCTTGCCCAGGTCGCTGACCTTGTTGCCGACCCACTTGGTGGCTTCGCCGGCGCCCTTCTTGATGTCGTCCCAGTGTTGGACGATCTTGGCGCCGCCGTAGATGATGCCGGTGCCCACGGCGAGGCCGATGGTGATCGGGTTGGGAGCGATCATGGCGGCGGTGAGGGAGGCGTTGAAACCGACTTCGGCCACGTCGGCGACGTAGGCGGCGCCCTTCTTCTTGAAGGCGTCGACCGGGTTGCCCTGCGAGATGACGTTGGCCGCGCTGAAGCCGGTCGAGACCACGCCGCCCACGATGCCCGCGCCGCGCAGGAAGCCGGCGGTCTTGGCGGCGGTGCCCAGACCGAAGCGCAGGGCACCGGCACCGCGCGCCGCACCCGTGGCCTCCGCCGCGGAGTTGGCGAACCGCTGGCTGTTGGCGGCCTTGCTGAAGACCTTGATCAGGCTCGCGTTGCCGGCCCGGGCGACCGGCTGCCCCGCGTGCGTGAAACCGCCGTACATCTTGGCGGCCTCGTCCGAGCCGACCAGGAAGTCGATGACCCCGTTGGCCCGCAGGCTCTGCATGAGGGGCGTGCTGCGGGCCCAGTTGTAGCTCTGCCCGATCAGGTCGCCGCGCAGTCCGCTGGTCAGGGGGATGCGGGAGAGGTTCTGGTAGGCGGTGCTGCGACCGAAGAGCGAGCCCAGCTGACCGGGCAGCCAGCTGCCGGGAGCGCTGAGGGAGCGGATCTTCGGCGTCCACTTGATCAGGCCGTTGCCGGCCGACCGTATGAGGCCGTTGTCGGAACCGCGCAGCACCACACCGAGCCGCGTCTTCCACGTCCGCAGCGCACCGGCCTTGAGCGAGTTGCCCAGCAGCGTCTTGGTCAGCGAGGTGCCCTGGATGGTGACGACCGCCGTCGCCGCCGTCACGGAGCCCCAGTCGCCGTAGAGACCGATCATGGTGGCGATCGTCTCCTCGTGCGGCTGCAGACCGGGTATCTGCGAGATCGCGTGCGCCTCCAGCCGCTCGATCCAGTCCGCCAGGGACTCGTCGGGCTGCCGCTTGAACTTGTACGCGTTCGGATCGTCGCTGGCGGCAACGGAGTTGGCGAGCAGCAGCACGTCCGGGCCCAGGCCCTCGCCCTTGTACTTCTCGATGTCCTTCGCGGTGAACCCGGCCCACAACATGCCGGCCTGCGGATCCCCGCTCTCCAGCCGGGCGAAGGTGGCGCGCTTGCGCAGGTCCGGCGCGGCGTCCGTGGTCCAGGAGCGCAGCGGTCTGAGCGAGGTCAGCTTGCTGGACACACCCAGCCGGGAGGCCCTCGTGAACGCCTCGTCCAGCTTGTCCTGCACGCCACCGCGACCGTCGAGCAGCTTGGCGAGCTGATCGAGATCATCCGGATTGACGCTTCTCATGCCCATGTTTCATTCCCCCCAGAGCACTCCGACCGCGGGCCGTCCGATTGCGGCCGTGAATCGGCGCACCATGATACGGACGCGGTAAGAGCGGGGTGAGAATCAGGTGTGGTGAAGCGGTGCGTATGCGCACCCCCACCGGTCAGCGATCGCCTACGAGGGCGAACGCGAAGGCCAGTCGGCGGTCGACCCAGCCGGCCCGCACCGTCACCTTCTCGCTGCCCTCCGAGACCATCACGACCTTGTTCTCGGCACGCCACTCCAGCGTGCGGGGCTTGGACGGCTGGTCGCCGCCCTCCGCGCCCAGGTCCGTCACGGCGTTCAGCACGCCCCCGAGGAGCTTCCCGGCCACCCGGCCGGCGATGTCCTTGGCGTCGCCGCTCACCCACTCGTTGCGCCCCACGACCTCCGGCCGGCCCGGCTGTTCGATGCGCCACGTGTGCTTGAAGGGCGTGAAGGAACGACGTCCGGGCGGCACACGCACGAGCGTCCCGACAAGCTGCCCCCGGCCGTCGCGCACGGCGAACCGCCGCTCCCCGTCGACCTCGGCGTCCACCGGGGGCTCCACGAAGCAGAGCAGACGACGTTCGTCCGGGTCCTCGTACAGCGTGTGGCCGGGACGCGCCGTCAGGCCCGCCACCTGCCGGCCCGGCCCGGACGACGACCCCACGAACGCGCAAGGCGCCCACACCCGCAGGTCCTTGGGGCCCCGGGCCACCCGCACCGCCCGCTTGCCCGACACGGCACGCTTGCGTCTGAGGGTCACCGGACGCTCGACGGCGGAGACCACGAACGTCTGTACGCCCGCCCAGTCGACCGGCTCCACCGGCGGTTCCGCCGCCTGCTGCCGCCTGCCCAGTGCCATGTCTGCCCCCGACCGTAACCGCGAAAGTGACCGTGACCGGGGGTTCAGGAGCGGGCGCGCAGCAGTGCGTACGCGAAGACCAGCCGCCGGTCCAGCCACCCGGCCCGGACCAGGAAGCGCCGGTCGGCGTCGGACGTCAGCACCAGCTCGCCGTCGGCCTTCCACTCCAGCGCCCGGGACTTGGCGGGCTGGTCGCCGCCCTCCGCCCCCAGGTCCGCCACGGCCTGCACGGCGCCCAGCAGGAACTTGCCCGCACCCTTCTGGACCATCTCGGTGACCCCGCCCTTGGCCCACTCGGCACTGCTCACGATCTCGGGACGACCGGGCTGTTCGATACGCCAGGTCGGCTTGAGGGCGTGCTTGAGCGGGGGGATACGGCGGACCGCGCCGACGACCTGGCCCTGCCCGTCCAGGACCGGATAGCGGCGGGCGCCGTCCGCCTCCTCGGGGGCACCGACCGAGCACAGCGGACGGCGGCCCTCCGCGTCCTCGTACAGCCGCAGGTCGTCCGCGGTGCCCAGCGGGGGGAGGAACGCGCACGGAGCGTTGACCTTCTGCGCGCCTCCGCCGTGCGGAACCCGCACCGCCCGGACGCCGAGCACGGCCCGCTTCCGCTGGAGCGTGACGGGGCGTTCCTCATCGGTGAGGGCGAACTCCCAGGCGTCGGCCCAGGGCACGACGGGAACGGGCGGCTCGTCGACGTTCTTGCTCCTGCCGAACACCATCTGTCCTCACGGTCGCCGGTTCGGGGCGGGGCACTGGTCGTACCACCACACCGGGCAACTCTAGCCGCGGCCCCGCAGCGCACCGGCCCCGCAAAGCTCCGGTTCGACCGAGCTCCGGTTCGGCCGCCGTCCCGTCACGCGCTCGTCCGCGTCAGCCGTACGACGCCCTCCGCGAGCCCCGACACCTTGAACAGGACGCCCGCGAACTCGACCGTGTCACCGGCCCGGACGTCCTTGTACGCGGCCACCGGGATCCCGGCGCAGTTCGCGCCGAAACCGGCGGTTCCGGTGCCGGTGTCGACGTAGGAGACGGTGACCGACAGCCCGGTGGGGAAGGTCTTCACACCGCCGTTGCGGAGCAGGGAGAGGGTGCTCCCCTGGGCCGGAAACCCCTTCGCCGCGGCGGCCAGCACGGACGGGTTGGTGGAGAAGCACAGGCCGTCGTCCGCCGCGCCGCCCTTGGACCGGAGGGACGTGGGGGCCGCGGCCAGGGCGGCCTTGTCCTTCGCGTCCTGCGGTTCGAGGACGACGCGGTAGGAGCAGATCTGGCTGACCGCGTAGGCGTGCCCGGCGAGCGTGACCGTCTGCCCGGGCTTGACCACCTGCTGCTTCTGACCCTCCGCGTAGCTCGCGCCCTCGCGCAGGGTCGCGGTGCGGGTCGTACCGTCGGCGGTGGCGGAGCCGTACTGGACACCTCCGCCGCCCGGCAGCCGGAACCCGCCGCCGCGCAGCACGTGCAGGCCGTCGGCCGAGGCCTTGCCGACGCACACCGGGCCCTTGTCCTTCGCCGCTGCCTGCGTGGTCGTGGGCGCGGCGGTCGTCGGGCCGTCACCGCCGGTTCCGTCGGACGACGATCCGCAGCCGGACAGGGCCAGGGTCAGCAGGGCGGCCGTGACCGTGCCCGCGATGCCGTACGTACGCGACTTACTGGCCGGCCTGAGCACCGGTCGCCTCCTTGTTGCCGTCGGTCACGCGCTCCAGCGTGAGGTGGGTGCGGTACTCGACCTCCGTGACGCGCCAGGCGTCGCCGGTGATCTCCACGATGTCGCCGGGGGCCAGGTCGTCGTACTCGGCGAGGGGGCTGCCTTCGCGGCCGATCCGGATCCGGCCGTGTACCGACGGTTCGCCGAAGACGGCCGCCACGACCTGGTGGGCACGGCCCTCGTACCGGACGTCGTACGGAACGTGGTGGCGCAGCACCCAGCGGCCGTCGCTCTCGAAGGGGTACTTCACGTGCGGGCGCTCGGACACGTCACTCACCTGTGGGATCCGCGGGGGAATCGGTCGGACATCAGGGCGCATCGAAGGCCTCGGCTCCTCCGAAGTACTTGTCGAACTGATCCTGCGACACCGTGATCGGCGGATAGCCGGACACGCCCCACGGGTTGCCGAGGACGACCTTGCCGTCGGGGGTGAAGCCGCGCACGTAGTAGGCGTGGTCGGTGCAGTAGGTGTTGCCCCACTCCTTGGGGTGGTCCTTGTCCAGGTTCTCGTCGTCCGGAGTGGAGACGGTGACGACCTTGCCGGAGTCGAAGGCCTTCTTCAGGTCCGCCAGGTTGTTGTCGGAGTGCTTGCCGATGCCCAGGAAGCCACCGGTGGTGAGGTCGTCGCCTTCCTTGCCCGTCAGATACGGCGCGGACTTCTTCGGGTCGTCGCCCTCGATGCCGCCGTAGCCGCGCTTGTCGTCGCCGTCGTCCGAGTAGACCAGCGCGAAGGCCTTCTCGTAGTACGCGGGCCAGGACTCGCCGTTGCCGTACGTGGTGATGGGGGAGCCGTTGCTGTCGGTCGGCAGGTCGGCGGTCACGGTGACCCACCGGTAGGTGCCGTTCTTGTCCCAGACGCGGACGCTGACCGTGCCGTTGGGGTTCTGCTTGATGCCTTCCTCGATGAACTTGGGGTCCTTCTGGGCCAGTCCGGCGAGCGAGGCGACGTACCAGCAGTCGCCGAACTGGCGCTGGTTGACGTCGTCCGCGGAGACGCCGTCGACGATCAGCGGGTCGGAGGGCGTCTCCCAGTGGATGCCGCTGTTGGTCTGGCCGTTCTGGCTGTTCCCGCCGTTCTGCCAGGCGGCGGTGTTGGTGACGTCCGGCTGCATGCCGGGGAACGCCGTCTGGAACTTGCCGAAGTTCTCCGGGCCGATCTTGGACAGCATCTTGCTGAGGGTGTCGCGGCGTTTGTCCTCCGGCAGACCGTTCTCGTCGAACGGGTTCCAGAACGAGTCGTCGGTGTCGCCGAGCAACTGGCTGTAGAAGGCGAGGTCCTTGGGGGAGGCCTTCGACACGAGGGCGTCCGTCTCGGCGGCCGTCAGCCCGTCGAGCTCACCGGATACCTTCTCCAGATCGTCCCGGTTGCCGTCGGTCCCGAAGTCCTTCCCCTGCAACTCCTGCAGATGACGCAGCGCGTCGTCGATCTTCTTCGCGTCGGGTGGGTTCTCGTCGAGGAAGAGGTCGCTGTCGTTGACGGGGTACCCCCGCGCGGCCAGCTCCTGCACTCCCTCGATCTGTTTGATACGACGCTTCATCGACGCCTGCATGTCGCCGAGCTCGGCGCCGAGGGACCCGGGCAGCCGCCGGCGCCCGCCGAGGACGGCCGGCATCGGGATCACGTCCCCGACGAGATCCTGCAGGTCGGGGTCGCGGGACGCGTTCTGCCCGGGCGGCAGGTTCTGCTGGGCGCTGGTCAGGACGGAGGCGAGCTGGGTGTGCAGCCGCCCGGACTGCCCGGCGAGCGTGTCCAGGTCCTGGGCGAGCCCGGTCAGCTTGCCGGCGTCGAACCCTCTGAACGCCATCAGTTGCCGCCGCCCGTCCCGGTCTTCGCCCCGTCCTTCTCCTTCGCCTTCGCCTGCCGGTCCAACTCGTCGGCCTGCGCATCCCAGCGCGTGGCATCGGCGAGCAGCGCACCCGCCATGCCGTTCAGGCTGCCCTGCCGCTTCCGCAGAGTCGCCGTGCACTCGTCGGCGAACGGCCCCTCCCAGATCGCGTTCGCGTCGTCGCCGGTACGGAAGGCCGCGGCCCGCGGACTCGCCTTCTTCACGGCATCATCCAGATACGGCCCGAGCCGCCGCGCTATCCCCCGAGCCTCCCGCGCACACCCACGCAGCGTCTCGGCCCGCTTCTTCAGTTCCACGGCGTCGCCGCCGTCCGTGGCCGCCATGTGCGGTCCCTCCCCCGTTGACAACTGCTGCGTCGCGAGTCGGGCGCGATGCGACGTCGATGGTGAAGCATACGAGGGGGGCGGGGGCGTCACGATTCCCGGCGGGAATCTCCTTGACCGTCACATGGCCGTCATACTGGTCGATTCAGTCGTATCCATCATGACGAGGACGGGGATGCTGGAAGCAAGAATCAGAGCCTCGGCGCCAAGCAGCATGTGTAGGGATTCGCTCACTGGCACTTCGCCGCCTTGGTCTGGACGTACACCTTGGATGCCTGCCACAGGTCATCGGCTGTGGGGAGCTTCACCATGACGATCTTGAAGTAGTCGAAGTCCGCGAGGCTGGGCTTGGTTTTCAGGACCTTTCCCGTCTCGATCTCCCTGCCGTAGAACTTGGTTGAGTCCACACAGAACGCCACTTCCACTGCCTGGCCGTTGGTGGTGGACCGGGTGCTGACGTCGTAGTGGCGCTCCGTGCCGGTCGCCGTCCAGCCGCCCTTGATCCAGTCGCTGATCTGCACCTGTGCGTAGTGGAGCCCGTCATCGGTGGCGTACGCGGTCAGGGACGCATCCTTGGTCGTGCGCTTGCCGACGCCCCGGTAGATGGCGCGGAGGTAGTTCGCCGCGTCCTTCATCGCGGCCGCTTCGTTCTTTCCCTTCGGCTCCGCCCAGTCGAAGACCATGGTCAGGTCCATGCCCTTGGGCAGAGACACGTCCACGCCGTCCGGCTTGTCCTCTCCTGGTGCCCCCGAAGCGGATGCCGAGGCCGTCGGCTTCTTCGATCCCTGGTCGGCGTCAGCGACCTTGTCGTTGACGCCGGCTTTGTCATCCCCGCTACCGCAGGCGGTCAACAGCAGTGTCGTAGTCACTGCCAGCGCGGCAGCAACGGGCAGGGTATGGCGCTTCACACTGAACTCCCCGTGAATAAAATTACTGAAGCTGTCGCCGCATCACGGTCAGCCCATACGCCCGGCAAGGAATCGACGCTCGCTGTCAGCCTCGGCCTGCGTGACTTCCTTCGGGTGCGAGGCGCGCTGGCTCGCCACGTCTGAGAGGAATTCATGTGCCTGCTTGGACAGGTCGGTGTTGGCTCCGTGCAGGTCGCTGCCCCAGTTCCGTGCATTGGGACCGACCCAGACGTCGCCCTTGCCGCCGGCCATCTGCGTGTCGGCTTTTTTGAGTGCATCGGCCACTGTAGCGATGTCCTTGGACACCTCTCGGTAGAGGTTGTCCAGCTCTTGCCAGATGGGACTGGGCACTTTCTTTTCAGTTTTGTCAGGCATTACTTCGTCCTAGGAGTGTCAAACCGCTGGCGCTTGCTCTCGGCCCACTGAACCTGATGTGCCATTCGAAGATTCCGTTCAGCGCTCTGCGAATGTTGTGGGGACTGGAGATGCTGATGCCTGTGAGCTGCTGTACTTGTCCGATGCGCTGGCGTATTCGGCTGTGAGTGGGTCGGCAGCCTTACCCACATTCACGCATTTACTCCGCACTTGCAGCTCGACGGAAGTTCCCGTGATGGGCGACGGATTGACTTCGACGCTGATGTCGTTCTTGGTTGCAGATCGGTGAACCCCGCTGGACGGGCTCAAGTTCCAGCCCGAATTTTTCAATTGCTTGGCTACCGCCGTCGTCAAATTTTCCAGCGACTCTTTCTTTTCGCTGGGGCCCAGGAGGGTCGTGACTCGGTACATCACCGAATCTTCCTTGACCTTCTCGCAGTCGGAAAAGAATCCGGAGCCGCCACCTCGTGACGCAGCACTGCCGATCGAGTTGTAGAGCTGCCAGTAAACTTTGGCAACGGGGTGCCGCATCTCGTCAGCTGTCTGCTTCCCCTCTGCTGCGCTGGGGCTCTTGTCTGTGCCGTTCGAGCAAGCGCTCATCGTTAGAGAGAGCAGCAAGACAGCCGGGACCCATCGACGGTATGACATCATCCACCCGCCATATCCTGGCCGTCATGGCGACCGGTATCACGATTGGTGAATCCGTAATCTCCGGAAATCTTTGTTCCTACTGCCGGATCCTTTAGCCAGGCATTATAGGCTGCTTTCTGTGCAGCCTGCTGCTTTTCCGTTCCGGACAAAGCCAAGCTCCCATCGGAATCTAGGAAATTTGGGCAGCCGTATTCTTTCGCATATTCTTTGGGATCTCCGGTCCAGGTGATTCCGTCACGCGTCGTCACCGGAGGGAACTTGCCGTCTTCTGCGTAGATTTTTCCAGCCTCTTCTTGCCACAGGTGGTCCCATTGAACCGTCTTTGGCGGGCTAGGGGCGGGCGCTTCGCTGTCTGGCCAGAAGGCGTCGGTAGCCAAGTGGATTACAGTCTTTACCGCAGTGACGGTAACTGTCTTGGCGGCACCCTGTGGATCCAAGGCTACGTCGATGACCGTATCGGCTGCAGTATTTGCCTGCTCCTGGAACTTACTCTTCCATTCGTCTGCATTTTCTTTCTGGTCGTGCACCATCTGCTGGTACACATTACTTGCTTCCTGGCTGAAGAACCCTTCGATGACCCCACTGGCGTGGGTTGCCACGGGATTGTCCGGGTTTTCTCTCGAATATGCATCGGCTTGTTGTGATGCGTACACAAGCAGCTTGGCCCCGGCGTCCGCATTCTGCATGGCTTCGCCGGTGAACGCCAGCCATTCCTTGGATGAGACAGTAACGTGCCCCTTGCCGAGGTCCGTGAACGCCGGGTCGGTCAACGAGGCCTGGAGATCTGGGAAGTAGTGAGCGATGTCCTTGGCGAAGACAGCCTGCACTTCTGAATGGGTGTGTTCCCCGTCGTGGTTGGCGTAGTACTGAATCAGCTTCTTGGTGTTGTCTGCGGCGACGTTCTCATCCGCACCCATACCGTTCAGCGTCCCCGCCGCGATGACTCCGGCAAAGGCCTTGGCCTGAAAGTCCGGCAGTCCGCCGTGGTGGTCGGAGTCGTCCTTCATCCAACCGGGGATGACGTCCATGTTGTCGTGGAGGAACTTGGTGGAGGCCGCGGGGTCGTTGCCCATGGCCTCCCAGACCTTCTCGCCGTACATGTAGTTGCCAGGTGCCAGGCACTGCTTGCCGAGGTTCGCTACGACGTCCGTCGGGAAGTCGGCGTAGGCGAGCAGGCCGGACAGGTGCTGGAGGTCCTCGTTGCCGTTCTCGTCCTTGAACGTCGTCCCGTTGCGCATGGCGGTGGCGACCGTCGTCGCCAGGATGCGTGTACCGGCTTCGGGGTTGTCCGGGTTGAACATCATCGGACCGTCCTGGAGCCGGTAGAGCGCCGTCTGGCCCAGCTCGTCCATAGCGGCCTTGCAATAGTCCGGGTCCGTCTGGTTGGCCTCGAGCTTCTTCATGTAGTCGGCGAGGCTCATGTCCCCGTCCTTGTAAGCCTTGGCGTCCTTCTTGGCGGCCTTCTGGGCTTCGGACTGCGTCTTGTACGTGCCGATGTCCCCCGCGCCGGCGGAGACCATGCCGCTGCCGAGACCGATCTCCTTGTTCCGCTTCTCCTCGTCCATGGCCAGGCTCTGTCGACGGCGGAGCATGGGGAGCTGATCCTGTGCCCAGCCGAGATGCTTGGTGATCTTCGTCAGGCGGGAGGTGTCCATCTGAAGTCGACGCGCATGACTCATCCAGCTGTTGACCCGTGTGGGAGCGGCTGCGGCTCCGTCGCCGGAATTGGTGCCGATCTCCTTGATCAGATCACCGAGCCGGTCCGGGTTGATGCCGCGGAAGTCTCCTCCGCCGTCGTCCGGGCGCATGCGCTTCCCCCAGGTGAGCACTTCAGGTAAGTGAAGTTGTCGAGTGGCGTCGCGTGACGGCAGCCGCGTGCGGCGCCAAGCTTACGGACGCTGTCTGTCGTGTGCATGGTTTCACTGGTGCCAACGGTCCTGCGTTCGCTACCAGATCTGATCCGAACCGCAGATATGCCCCAGAAGCCCGATGTTGTCTGCACTTCAGGGACCGGATTTCTTGGACAGCGTTCCGCTGATCTCGCCGAAGGTGCCATCAGCAGAGGGTCACTGGTGCTGGCGCAGCTGACCTCAGAGGTTACGGTCGCCCGCAGTTCGCAGGGACCGTCGCCCGAGGGCCGCAGTTGCTTGATTCTGTGCCGCCGTGCGCGGTCCTCCCCGTCGCCTGCTTGTGCAGACACAAGGTGATCTACGCCATCGTCGAAGAGGCATAGGCAGCGCACGGAGGCCTCGCGGCTCTCACCGGGAATCTCCTCGACCATCACATGGCTTTCACATCGGTGGGGTTACTTGAGGGACGCAGTATTGATCGCGCCGACCGGGATGCAGTTGGTGGCGGGCTCGGACCACTCCGACTCGCAGAGGGTGGCACCGGCCAGGTTCGCCTTCTTCAGGACGAGCTGCCAGACCCAGTGGTAATAGACGGTATTTGCCTGCAGTGTGCCGCCGGCCAGATCGACCCCCTGGGTTTTCTCGTTACCGGTGAGCATCTGATCCTTGGTCAGGTAGTTTGTTCCGAAATCGAGTTCGGTTCCGGCGGCCCCGTAGAGCTCGCCCGATTTGATGTCGGCCTTGCGGCTCGGGTATTTGATCCCCATGTCGAAGGGGGGCGCGGCCATGCTGCGATTGCTCGGCTTGGCCTGTACTCGCAACAGGAGAGCCAGCGCCATCATGTTGTCCGGTGGGCTACCTGTCCCGTTCGCCAACTTCACGACGGTCCGGGCATCGAGGATCTGCAGGTCGTAGTTGTGCGTGCCCCGTACGCGCAGCACCGGCGTGCGGGCAGGGGGCAACGTGGACAGCGGAGGCACCAGCGGGTTGGCCGGGCTCTTGGCCGGCGACGGGGCCCCTGACGTACCCGCCGTCCCCTCTGCTCTGCCAGAGGTCGTGCCGGGGCTGCTGCAGCCAGCCAGCGTGCTCATGACCGCAACTGTTGCGCACGCCCACCGCGTGAACGTGCGTGTGTGTCGGTTGCTGCTCACTGTTCCCCCGGACGGACACATCGGTAAACGGTAGGAAATGACTTCAGAGGCTGCCCTGAACGATGACACCCCGGGGCGCTGGCGAACTCGATCGCTGGCTTCCTCGCTGTCAGTGGACACCCTGGATCAGTGGCTCAGTTCGGAAGCTTGGACGGGAGGTCGCACTTCGCGTCCTTGTGGGCCTGGCGGGCGAAGGAAGTGGCCAGGTCGATGAGCGCCTGGCGTGCTTCCTTGTCCGAGGCTACGAGTGGTTTCAGGGCGTCGGCGAAGACGGTCATGTTGTACTGGGCTTTGCTTGTCTTCTCGTGGGCGTAACAGGGAACCCAGATCGCGGCCACCTCGGTATTGGAGACGCCCTTGACCCCGGCATCGAAATAGGTGATCTTACCTCCGTTGTTCGGTGGGATATGCGTCTTTGCCCACTGTTGCCAAGGTGTGGCGGGACCTGCCTTGGCGTCGAGGGAGAAGAGGACTTGGTCGTTGTCTCCAGTGGTGATGCAGGAACTCCGGTAGCGCCAGTCCGGGTCCGGATTCCAGTTCTGGGTGAAGTCGTAATGGGCTGACCGGGCAAGTTTGGAGTTGAAGAGCCGAGCAGTCGCCTTCCGGTCGGGCACGTTTCGGCAGATGTCGTCAGCGCCGATGTGTCCGCGCTTCTCGAAGGCTCCGAGGAGGTAGGCGGTGAGCAGGGAAATAGCGGCAAGCGCAGCCACGCCTCCGTAGACGAAGGATTTTCGAAAACGCCTGCGTTGGGTCGGTTCCGTCAAGGCCGATCACCTCATCTCTGTTGAACTGAATGGAGAACTACTGGGCAGCACTGCTGTTTTTGATGAGACTGCTGGCGCTGTTGAAGCCCTTCCCTGCCTCGTCCCCCGCCCTGGACGCGGCTGCTTCGTCGCCGGTGGCGGCCTTGACGGACTCCTGGGTCGTCAGGATCGCCGAGTGCTGGATCTCATCCATGCGCTTTACGTTCTTGTAGACCTGCTCCTTCTCCTCGGAACCGTCGCCATCGAAGCCGTCGAGGATTCCGTTGAAGACCTCGCCCGCCGCCGTGCCGGCAAGCCCGCCCGCATAGACACCCGCCGGGCCGGTGAACGGCTCCATCGCAATGGATGTGGCGCTGCCGACCAATGAACCGCCCCACAGACTCACGTGATCCTTCCAGGCACCGTCCCGTGCGTTCGCGTCCGCGTCGTTCTTGTCGGCCTGGAAACGCTGACCATCGCCGATAACACCCTGGAACAGGCCGGTTTCATAGGCGATTTTGTCGATTGTGTCGCCAGTCGGCTGAGGATACGCATCCGGATGCTTCGCCTGTGCCTCCATCAACGCAGCCGCATATACGTGCTGGGAGACGTTCAGCCGGTCGTACCCTTCCTTGTTGCGGGATACCGCATGCAGGAACCGCGCAGCATCGTAGGTATCGATTTTGGCTGCGGCCCCAGGGGTTGGGTAAAGTTTTTCCCCGTACATGATGTCGCCGTCCAGACTGCGCTGCAGATCCGGCAAGTATTCAGCTGATATGTTCGCGAAGCTGTCCGAGAGGAAGGAATGGTCGAGGAGACGGTCCTGGTCCTCGGATACCGACTTGACCAGGGCGCTGAACAACTCGGCCTGCTGCTTCGAGTGTTTGATGTCCTCGGCCGTGGCCTGTTCGCCCGAGCGGTGGCCGGTGGTGGCGGCCTCCAGGGCGAGGCCCATCGAATTGAGGCCCGTCACGCTCTCCTTGCCCGGCTTGCTGTCGTCGGGCCACTTGCGGTCTTCGAAGAGGTACTTGAAGTTCGTCTCCGGCTTGCCGTCGTCGCCCTTCTGCTGCGCGGTGAAGAACTCGGTCGCGGCGGCGGGACTGTTGGCGAGTGCCTTCATGTAGCCGGTGAGCGGGTCGTTGCCCTCGTCGTTGCCGACGTGGTTGACCGTGCTCGTGGTGCCCCAGCCGGATGCGTAGGGCTGGTCGGCGCCGTCCAGGATCCGTTTGTCCTCCTTGACGAGCGCCGTTCCGTAGTTCACGAGGAACTTGTCGTCGTAGTCGCCGTACCGCATGAGGTTGCTCATGACGATGAAGCCCTCGGGGCCGCCGGAGTCGCCGGCCGGGGCGGGGCCGGGGTCGCGGATCGGCTTGCCGCCGATCGCGACCATGTCCTTCTTCCACTTCTGCATCGCCGGCGAATCGGAGTGGGTGGCCGCCGCCACGGTGAGACTCAGGTTCTTCTGCATCTCGTCGAGGTCGCCGGCGCGTGCGAAGTCGGAGGTCTCGCCGTATCCGGCAGGCCTGTCGAGGTTGCTCATCTCATCCCAGAGCTGAAGCGTCTTCCGCGCTCCGAGCGCCCCTACGACCTTCTCCGCGAAGGGGTACTCGTCGTAGTTCTGAGCGAAGAGTTCGTTCAGCTCGTCGAACTCCTCAGGGCTCAGGTCCTCGGGGTCCTTCTTCGCCAGCTCCGTAGCGCGCTTGGCGGCCTTGGCCGCCGCGGCGTTGGCGGAACGGCTGACCTTCCCCTCGTCGATCTGCACCATGCCCTTGAATCCTGGGTACGGATCGTCGTCCATGTTCATCGCCAGGTGGTAACGCCGCTTGAGCATGGGCAACTCGTCCTGCGCCCAGGACGCCACGCGCAGCACATCGGCCAGTTCCTGGGTGCCGATGCCGTAGTAGGCGAGCTGCGCCTTGTAGTAGGAGGCCCGGTCCTGCAAAGTCTCCTGATCGCGTCTTACGGAGTCGATCGTGCCCTTGAGCTTGTCCGGGTCGATCCCCGAGAAGACTCCGCTGCCGCTTCCCCCGTCGTCCGGGCGCATATCCAGTTCCCCGTTTTCCCTCGTGTCACTTCTGCCGTTCCTGGACGGACCGTCAGTACATGCGTCTGTTCCGGTTCATCGAAGTGGCTTCCTCCTGTGTGACCTTCTCCGGCATGCTGTCGATCTCGCGCTGGATGTCGTCCAGGACCGTGGCGATCCGAGTGCGTACCACCTTGCGGTGGCCGGCCGTGTCGTTGTGCCATTTGTCGGCGTTCTTGCCGACCCAGGACTTCGAGGAGTCCCGGCCGCCTTTGCCTACGTCCGTCACCGCCCTCTTGAAGGCGTCGACGAAGTCACCGCGCTCCTTCTCCAGCTGCGTCTTCAGCTTCTGCAACCGCTCCCGTTCCGGGTTGTCCACCTTTGGCTTGTCGCCGTCGGTTCCCATGCCCCTGCCCATCGCTGTGTCAGTGGTTGACGGCCTGGATCTCCTGGACCGTGATGTCCTGAGTGCTGCCGAAGGTGCCGTTGGGGAATGTTCCGCCGGCGTCTCCGGTGCCGGTCCAGGTGATTTCCCAGGTGATGGTGGCCCGGAGCTTGAAGGTGCCGTTGCCCGAGGAGCGGAGGTACTTGAGGCCGCAGGGCGGAATCTCGTCGGACTTGCCCTGGGCGTAGGGCTCGCCGATGGAATGGTCGGCGTTGATGACGCACTCGCCGGAGGTGGGGTAGGTCGCGGCATCCGGCGTGCCGGGTTCGAGCTTGAGGGAGAGGGGCTTCGCGGTGGTCGTGGACTGGAGGCTGAAGCCGGGGACGTTGATGGCCGCCGTGGCCTGGACCTCGTTGAAGACGGCCTTGTCGAGCCAGGCCCATGTCGGCAGGTTCACCTTGGTGACGGTCTCGGGCGCGAGGCTCACCTTGGTGTCGGGCAGCTGCATGTGCTGGTAGGCGAGGGCGGCGAGGATCTTAGGGTTGATGGCCTCTTCGTACCGGGCCGGTGGGGCTTCGCCGTTGTCGACCCAGAAGGGGAGGTCGTTGCACGAGCTCCGCTTGAGTACGTCCGGTTCGTCGGGATTCTCGACGGCGGCCCAGAACATCCCCTCGCCGTCCTTCTCGACGTTGTAGTCCTTGTACCCGGGGGTGTCGGTCCAGCCGTACTCGTCCTCGTAGTGGCGCTGCATCTCACCGATCGCCGCGCCCGCTGTGCCGCCCATGCCGGGCGTGTTCTTGGCGCTCTCGATCTGCTCGGACATCTTCTTCTTGAAGTCCTTGGCACCGAGGTAGGGGGCGTACCAGCAGGGCGGCGGGGTCCAGTTGACGTCGGAGGACGTGACGTTGCCGGTACTGCCGTCCTTGGTCACGGAGCCGGAGTACTGGATCTTGGCGGAGGCGTAGATGCCGGTGTCGTCAGGCCCGCCGGACTGCTCTGTGTCGGCGCCCTTGCCGGTGCCCACGCCCGTTGCCGCGTAGGCGGGCCCGGTGAGGGCGAGGGTGCTGAGAGCCAGCGCCAGTGCTGCGGTGGCGAGGAGCGGACGGCGTACTTCCTTCACCGGCACTTTGTCGCCTCCGTCTCGACGTACACCTTGGACGCCTGCCACAGGTCCGTACCCGTGGGGTACTTGACCATGATGATCTTGAAGTAGTCGAAGTCCTTGATGCTGGGATCGGTCTTGAGGACCTTCCCGCTCTTGGTCTCCTTGCCGTAGAACTTGCTCGAGTCCGAGCAGAACGCCACCTCCACTGACTTGCCGTCTGTGGTGGACCGTGTCGTGGCGTCGTAGTGGCGCCGGGTGCCGATGACCGTCCAGCCGCCTTTGATATAGGCGTTGATCTGCGTATCCGCGTACTTCAGTCCACCGTCGGTGGCATACGTGGCGACGGCTGCGTCCTTGGTCGTGCGCTTGTCGACGCCTCGGTAGATGGCGCGGAGGAAGTTCGCGGCATCGTCCATCGCCGCCGCCTCGTTCTTGTCCTTCGGCTTGCTCCAGTCGAAGACCAGGTTCATGTCCTTGGGCAGCGACACGTCCACACCGTCCGGCTTGTCCTCCGCCGGTGCTCCCGAAGCTGATGCCGATGCCGTCGGTGTCTTCGTTCCCTGGTCGACACCGGCGATCTTGTCCTTGTCGCTGGCCTTGTCGTCGCCGCTTCCGCAGGCGGTCAGCAGCAGTGATGCCGTTGCCGCCAGCGCGGCAGCGGCGGGCAAAGTACGGCGCTTCACAGTGAACTCCCCGTGAGAAAAAAGACCATTCAAGAGAGTCGACGGTATCGGGGAGGTTCTTGGTTTCGCCACAGCGAACTCCGCTGTGAATGGTGATAATTCTGGGCGCATGGGGTGCTTGGGAGTGTGACCTGCGTCCTGATCTTGCCTGAACGGGTGGCGGCCTCGGATGCCTTGAGACGCTGCGTCCGGGCTGTTGTGAGGTTTGAGTTCCGTTTCGCTATCGCGGTGCTGGGGAGGTGCGGTGGCCCTCCAGGCAGGGGGGCGTACGAGCGTGAGGCGGGCGCGCCGGAACGGAGGCCGGTGAGAACGGCAGTCGCTGCCCGCTGCCGGGGCGATGGGGAGGGGTAGCCAGTGGAGGATGCGAGGGGGGATTACGTCATGGGTGTTGACGCTCCTGGCCCGGCGAGGGTTCGTGCTTCGCGCGGTCGGGTGGTTGGCTCCGTTGGGTCCGATTCGCGTTGATGCCGTTGCGGGAAGCGCCGCCGGTGCGCACAAGACTCTCTACCGGGTTGCCTGAGCGAGCTAGGGTCAACTCGCTGCGGCCGTCGGGCGTGGTGGCTCTGCCGCTGTGTCCAAACCACTATCAGGAAGTCTCATGACTGACTCCTCGTTCAGCGACGACGCCCAGGTGGCGTCCTCCTCTGCTCGGTCGGCGCCGGGTGCCGGACAGCAACGCGGTCGAAGGCGGCTGATCGTGGGAGGCGTGGTGGTCGTGGCCGCCCTGCTCGCGGGCGGCGGGACCTGGTTGGCGACGAGGGGCGGTGGTGATGACTCCGGACAGGGTGCTCCGGTGGTGCCGACTGCCTTCGGCGACTATAAGGAGGCTAAGCCTCACGATACTGAATGGACCTCAATCGGCTCAGAATCAGTCAATACCGATATCAGCAAGGGGCAGGTCAACCTGACTTATCGGGGCTCTAGTGGGAAGGCTTTGATAATCCGCGTCAAATATGAGCCAGATGCCGCTTCTGCATCGAATGGGGCGAGTGAGGATTTTTACTCGATCTACGGTACTCGGATCGACCCGAATCAGGTCAAGACGTATCCGGCAGGTGCCGTTGGTGGGGAGATCCAGTGCGCGGACATCATTATTGTCAGGACCAAATTGACCACGTGCGGCTGGCACAACAGCACGACGGACGTCGCCTTGGCCCCCGTGCTCAATCACTACGAGGTTGTATCCGCCGAGGCGCCGTCAGACCTCCGTACTTTTATCAACGCGCTGCACATTGTGCCCTCGAAGTGAGTGCAGTGGACTCGCGCCAGTACAGTGACTTCCGCGAAGGTTAATCCGGGATATTCTGGAACATCTGAGATGTTGCGAATCCGCTGAGTTGCACCTTGGTGACCACTGCGTAATCCTGCAGCCATCGTGAATAAGCGTCCAGTTGCTGGGGGGTCATCTTGTCAAGGTCGTCCATTACCTCGCCTGTGGGCTTCAGGAAGTTTTCGGCGGGGCTCTTGATGTAATTCTTCGGGTCGCCTGTGTAGGTCGTGCCGCCCTTGCCGTGCGGCCCGATAGTGACCGGTTTGGTAAGGGTGGGGTCGAATCCTCCCTTCCAGCCGCTCGCCGGGTCAGCCGCGAGCTGCCCAAGCGCAAGGGACCGGTAACCACTGCGCCACGACGTGTCCAATTGGGCCTCGGACAGACTTTTGTACTTGTCTGCGAGCCCGCCCGGTGCCTCCTCGGGCTTGACACTCATCTGTTCCGCCAGCCAGTCCGTGAGCAGGCCCGTCGCGGAGTCACCGAGCCCGGCGAGCTGTTCCTTGCCCATGTCGGCGACGGCGGTGGTACCGCCGGTCGCGGCTGCCTTCACTCCGTCGACCGCCGTCTCGATCATCTGCTTGCGGAATTCGTTGACGTTCTCCGCCCAGGCCTCGGCGTCCCCCTGGATGGATCCCTTGGCGTAGGTGAAGGCCGTGCCGTACGCCTTCAGCATCAGGCCACGCTTGATGGCCAGGTAGTCGGTCGCATGGCTGTTCGTGCTGTCTGTGCGCACAAGTTGGTTGTCGATCTGCTTCCGGTACGACTCGAAGAGCGCACTCATCTCGCCCGCCGCCCGCGGATCCCTCGCCGCCTCGTTCATCATTGCCTGCCACATCGGCGCCCCCGCCTCCAGACCGAAGCGGGACGGATCCTGGCTGTTGAAGAATGCCTTCTCGTCCCACTTGGACGCCTTCTCGGCGAAGCCGCCTGTGGTCGCGTCGCCCATCCAGAATTTGTCGGCGACCGGGGAGGTGATTCCGTTCTCCAGGTCCTTCCAGTGCGAAGTGATCAGCTGTGAGTAGAAGTAGTCCACCCCCTCGATCGGGTGGAGGCTCTGCTCGTCGCCGTTCATGTGCTTGTAGTTGTCGAACATGAGGTGCGCGGTCAGTTTCTCGGCGAGGGCCTCGTTCGTCTGGCGGAGGTCGATGGTCGCCGAGTGCAGCACCTTGACGAGGGCGGCCGAGCGGGACTTGTCCCAGGAGCCGGCGGGGTTGTAAAGCATGGTCTGGACGGTGTCGTAGTCGTGGCTCATCCATTCGCCGGACGCCTCGGGGTTGGCGGCGATGGCGTTGAACAGCTGGGCGTAGTGGTCGGCTTCCCAGGGGTTCTTTCCGCTGCCGTTCATCCACTCGTTCTCGAAGGTCTTCTGGTCCTTCGAGAAGACCCGGTCGCCGAGTGCTACCAGGAAGTCCTTGTCGTAGGTCCCGCCGGCGAGAAGGGGCATCAGCCGGTCGGGGCGGAAGCCGCGCTGCGGGTCCATGGCGAACTTGTCGAACCACTTGCTCCAGGAAGCCTGCTTCTCCTGGGCGGTCTGACCTTCGAAAGCCACCTGGGTAAAGGTGCCGAGCGTCCTGGCGACGAGATTCCGATCGTGGGTCAACGCGTCCGGGTGCTTGTCGTAGTAGTCGTCGTAGGGATCGTCGTCCATCTCGTTGGACAACCACACCAGTTTGTCGGGTCCGAGCGTGCTGTAGAAGGCCTTGACGAAGTCGGCGTCGTCGGCATTCGCTTCCAGGGCGGCGAAGAGTTCCGCGGAGTCGCTGCCGCTGAAGTCCTTCTTGAACCGCTCCGCCAGCGCCTTGCCGTTGCGTTCGGCGGCCGCCTTCTGGCCGACCATGGCCTCGTCGATCGTCACCATCGCCGTGCCCTTGGGGGCGTTCGGATACGGCTTCCCGCCGTTGCCGTCGCCGGTGACGGCCAGGGCGAGGTGGTAGCGGCGGATCAGCAGGGGCACCTGGTCGTCCAGCCAGCCGCAGATGCCGAGCAGTTGGGACAACGGCTGTGTGTCGATGCCGTGCCGCTCGAAGCTCGACTTGATCCAGGTCACGCTCTGGCGCATCCGCTCCTTGTCCGACTTGACCGAGTCGATCATGCCGTTCAGCGCCTTGGAGTCGATCCCCGAGAACTCGCCCATGCTTCTCTCCCCGTTGGTGGTGCGTGTGCTGTCACCGCATGACCGGCGTCAGAAGCCCTGCAGATCCATGCGCATCATCTTGGCCTCGCCCGGGGTCACCTTCTCCGGGCACTTGGCGATCTCCGCGTCCACTGCCGGGATGAGCTTCTCCACCAGGAGCTTCATGTGCGACCGCCGACCCTCGAGGTCCTTGGTCCAGTCGCTGGCTGCCTTGCCTGCCCAGACCCTCTTGCTGTCCATGTCCTTGGCCGCGGTCTCAAGTTGCTTCTTCAGCATCTCGGTCTCCGCTCCGAGGCTGTTCTTGAGCCTCTTCAGGGAAGCCAGGTACGGATTCTCCACTTTCGGCTGGGCGTCTGGCTCTCCCACGGTCGTCCCTCCCGAAGTCGCTGCCGCACAGGCTGCGTTGCATGATGTCACGCAGGAACCGGGCCGGGCATGCAGCCCGGTGCGGCCGATTCGACCTCGGTGTTCGCCGTCCAGCGCGTGAGGGCCGAACGCACCCTGGTGCGGCCGCGGATCCGCATGCCTGGCCTGCCGCTCTCCGGTGGTTGTTTCAGGCGGTCACAGTCCACCCTGTATCCACTGTCGTCCTCAGGTTTGAGGGTTCGGCCGGGCGGCCGACCGCCCTTGGCGGACACGTCCGGTTTCCGCTTGTGAAGATGTCTTCACGGACTTCACGGACTTCACGGAGTCGCATCGGTCTCTCAAGGGGCTTGGTCCCGCGTCTGTCACTCATGGGATCATCCCTTGGTACGCCGACCATCTACCTCTGAGGACAAGCACTCATGCTGACCACGCGACGGAGGACGGCTGTGGCCGGCCTTCTTGCCGCTCTCGCCGTCTCGGTGACCGGTTGCAGCAGCGACTCCGGCAACAGCTCGGCGAACGACAAGATCAAGGGGGCGGACAGCAGCGAGTCGGCTTCCGTGTCGCCCTCTGCTTCCGCGTCGGCCGACAAGAACGCGCCGGGCTTCGACTTCCCGTCGGACATCACCGTGACCGTCGACCGGAAGGCGACGGGAGATGGTGTCAAGGACGCGGTTCTGCGTGACCTTGCGTACTCGGCCCAGGCTCGACTCGAGGCTTTCGCCAAGGGGAACGGGCAGACCGCCAATCTGAATCGCTACTTTGCCGGTTACGCCCGTACCTACTGGATCAACAGGGTCGCGGAGCTCAAGAAGGAAGGGCTGACCGTGACGGGGCACTATCGGTACTTCGATTTCGAGGTCACCGACATCGCCAACGGCAAGACCGCGGCGGCCCGTTACTGCGAGGACCAGAGCAAGGCGTACGGCAAGGTCATCAAGACTCAGAAGGTGCAGGTCACCAAGCCGAGCGACAAGGACTTCATCCTTAATACATTCCAGGTCGCGAAGGACTCGGCCGGCGACTGGCAGGTCACGCAGGAGAGCTGGAAGAAGGGCGACGCCTCGTGCGTACAGGGGTAGGCGCTCGAGTGGCTCGTCCCCTCCTGCGGGCAGCGGTTGTCAGCCTTGTCATTGCCCTTGGCGTGGGCACTCCGGCGTATGCGGGTGACCCCGTCCTCGGCGGCGACGAGGGCAACATCCAGCCGACGCCGTCCAACTCCGGCTCCGGCTCCGGCTCCGGCTCCGGTGGTAGCTCCGGAACCGGAACCATCGGCGCCCACATCCAGGTCCGTCAGAGCAAGACCGGCGGCTCCTCCAGCTCCACCGCCAAAGCCACGTCCTCGAACGCGAACTGGAAGCCACCGGTCTGCTGGTACGAGCCGATGTACACGCCTGAGGAGTACGAGGAGTTCATCAAGTCCGCGTACAAGGGTGCGCAGGAGCCGGCGGCGAGTTATGCGAAGAAGCGGGAGGAAGAGGACTACCACAAGGGCGACAAGGGCCTGTGGTGGCAGGTGCAGTTCCGTGACGACGCTTACAACGAGGCCTGCCCCGTCACCCCCGACAACTGGGAGATCTGGGTCCCGCAGGCCCAGCCGAAGCAGGACCCGCACCAGCTCACCCCGCAGACGCTCTCCGAACTCGCCTACAACTCGACCAAGTTGCCCACCCCGCCGGTGGAGCTGAGCCCCAAGGGCGACCGGCTCGTCGTGAACCTCGGTACGAGGGTCAAGCTCGACGGCGACTTCGACCGCGTCTGGACGACCGCGAGCATCGACTACAAGGGCGTCCAGATGGCCGCGACCACCGTCGCGACGCCCGTGGCTCTGCGGATCGACGCGGGAACGGCGGACGCGGACCCGCAGACCTGTACGTACGACCTGGTCAAGGGCGACAAGGGGTACACGGTCGACAGCAAGGACGCGGGCTGCAACGTGACGTACCTGAGGTCGTCGGGGAGCGGCACCTATCCCTTCAAGGCCGCCATCACCTGGAAGGTGACCTGGACGGATTCCGCCGACCCCGACGGACCGGCGCAACAGCCGGGCCTGCCGGACGGGTTGTCCACGTTCGAGCAGGATGTGGCGGTCCATGAGATCCAGTCGGTGAACCGGTAGCGGACGCCGGCGGGCGGAGGCGCCCGGAGCGGCCGGGACCCGTCCTGTCGTGGCATGTGTCGGTCACATCGATGTGAGTGATTCGTGCAGGCCTCACGGGCGGCCGGTGAGGGGAGGGAGCGGGGGTGGGGTGTGACGTGGGCGTTCTGGATTCGCCCGCGCACAGTCCAGACCCCGCCGATGTCCCCCTATTCCCAACAGGCCCACCCCACCCCGCCGTTGCAGATCGCAACGACGATTTCGGTGAGGTCAAGGTGTTCGGGCGCGCCTTGAGGGGCTTATGGGTGACTGATACGGTGCGATCGCTTGACACTCGCCCTGCGGCACAGTAATCGGCCGAGTCGGGGTGGTTCGTGTGGAGTGTCCGCTTTCACGGTGCTGAGGGCGTTGACAGTGTTTCAGGGTTCTTGACAGACGAAGTCTGGTTGTAACGGGGAGCGGTTGCGTGAAGATCCAAGAGCGTACGGGGGCGGGCGCCGGTCGTTCCGCCGGTCCGGCTCAGCCTTCGGTCGGTGACCGGCTTCCCACCGCCCCCCGGGAGCGCAAGCCCGCGCTGGCCGCGCTGGCGGTGCTGCTGATCCTGCTCGGCGCGCTGGGCGCGACGACGCTCGTGCTGCAGGCCGGCAACCGGATCGAGGTCGTCAAGGTCACCGAGGAGATCCCCGCCGGGTCCTCGGTGACCAACAGCAACGTGACCTCCGTGATGGTCGCGGCCGACGACAGCATCAACTACGTCAGGTGGTCCCAGCTCGCCGACCTGAAGAAGCTGAAGGCCATCAACACCATCCCGGCCGGGGCCGTCGCCGTCGGCGAGATGTTCGGCAGCGGGAGCGGGCTGGCCACCGGTAAGGCCACCGTCGGACTGGCCCTCAAGGAAGGCCAGTATCCGAACGGCCTCAAGGTCGGCGACACGGTCGCCGCCTACCGCGTCGTCACCAACAACTCCTCCTCGACCAGCGGTTCCTCCTCCTCTTCCTCCTCCGCGGACGACAGCGGCTCGCTGATCGTGGGCCAGGCCAAGGTCACCTCCGTGCCGTCCCCCAAGAGCGGCGACCTCGTCAGCAGCACCAACTACGCCATCACGCTCGCCGTCGACACCGACAAGGCGGCGGACCTGGCCCAGGCCGCGTCCAACGGCCAGGTAGCCCTGGTCAGCGTCCCCGGCAACGGCAACTAGAAGGCGGCCGACACCCCATGGCGCTCATCGCAATCGCCGCCGACAAGGGTTCCCCCGGCGTCACCACCGCGGCCGTCGCGCTGGCCGCGGTCTGGCCGCGTCGCGTGCTGCTGGCCGAGGCCGACCCGGCCGGCGGCGACCTGGTCTACCGCAGTGCCGCCGCGCACGGCGGACCACTGAATCCGAACACCGGGATGCTGTCCATCGCGGCCACGGCCCGGCGCGGGCTCGTGCCCGATCAACTCTGGGACCATGTGCAGCCGTTGAGCGGCGGTCTTGAGGTGCTCGTCGGGCTCGGTATCGCCGAGCACGCCGCCGGGCTCGCGGGGCTGTGGCCCACCCTCGGGCACGCCTTCGCCTCCCTCGCCGACTCCCCGAACGCCCCCGCCGACGTCATCGCCGACTGCGGGCGGATCAGCGGCGACACCCCGGCCGTGGAGATGTTCCCGCACGCCGCGCTCGTCCTGCTGGTCTCGCGCACCGAGCCCGAGGCGCTCGCCCGGGTCCGGGACCGGGCCGGGGCCCTCGCGCAGAAGCTGCACGGCGGTCCGCGCGGCGCCGCCGCCCTCGCCACCCCGCTGATCGGTGTCGTCCTGATCGCCGACCCGGCCGGCTCCGGCAAGCTGGTCAACCAGGTCAACGACATGCTCGTACACGCCCAGACCGGTGCGCGGGTGGTGGGGACCATCGCCGATGATCCGTCCGGCGCCGACCAGTTGGCCGGCCGCAAGCGCGGGCGGCTCGACAAGTCCCTGCTCATCCGCTCGGCCCGCAAGGTCACCGCCGACCTCCACCAGCAGTACGGCGCCGCCTGGTCCGTACCGAACCAGGCGCCCCACGCGGGGGCCGGCCGATGACCGCTGTCGACCACCAGTTGGTCAAGCGGTTCCGGCAGGACGCCGGCGACCGTATCGCCGAGCAGCGCCGCCAGGACCAGGCGTCCGGTGTGACGCCGATGTCCACCGAGGACGAACGGCAGTACGCCCGCGCGGTCATAGCCCAGATTCTGGAGGAGAACGCCCGCGCGGAGATCAACGCCGGGCGGACCCCGCTGGACGCGGAGACCGAGGAGCAGTACGCCGCCGCCGTGCACGCCGCGCTGTTCGGCGTGGGGCGGCTGCAGCCGCTGCTCGACAACCCGGAGGTCGAGAACATCGACATCAACGGGTGCGACCAGGTCTTCGTGGGCTACAGCGACGGCCGTGAGGTCAAGGCGGACCCGGTCGCCGAGACCGACGAGGAGCTCATCGAGCTGATCCAGGTGCTCGGCGCGTACTCGGGGCTGTCGTCCCGCCCGTTCGACTCCGCCAATCCGCAACTCGACCTGCGGCTGCCCGACGGCTCCCGGCTCTCCGCCGTCATGGACGTCACCCGGCGGCCCGCGCTCTCCATCCGTCGCGCCCGCATGGGCAAGGTCTTCATCTCCGACCTGGTCGGCAACGGCACGCTGACGCCCGAGGTCGCGCACTTCATGGCCTGCGCCGTCCGGGCCCGCAAGAACATCATGATCGCGGGGGCCACGAACGCCGGCAAGACGACGCTGCTGCGTGCGCTCGCCAATGAAATCCCGCCGCACGAGCGGCTCATCACCGTGGAGCGGGCCCTGGAGCTCGGGCTCGACACCTTCCACGATCTGCATCCCAACGTGGTGGCGTTCGAGGAGCGGCTGCCCAACTCCGAGGGCCAGGGCACCATCAGCATGGCGGAGCTGGTCCGGCGGTCCCTGCGTATGAACCCCTCCCGGGTCATCGTCGGCGAGGTCCTCGGCGACGAGATCGTCACCATGCTGAACGCGATGTCGCAGGGCAACGACGGGTCGCTGTCGACCATCCACGCCAACAGCTCCAGCGAAGTCTTCAACCGCATCTCGACGTACGCGCTCCAGGCCTCCGAGCGGCTGCCCATCGAGGCCAGCCAGATGCTGATCGCGGGCGCGGTGAACTTCGTCGTCTTCATCCAGCGGCGCAACGACTACCAGACCGGCGGCCGGCTCCAGCGCATGGTCACCTCGGTCCGCGAGGTCAACGGCGTCGACGGCCGGGTGCTGTCCAGCGAGGTCTTCGCGGAGGCACACGACGGCCGGGTCGTACCGCATGCGCCCATAGCCTGCCTGGAGGACCTGATGGCCTACGGCTACCAGCCGCACGGGGCGTGGGGGTGACGTGACATGAACCTGGACTCCCTGGGCTCCATGGGCGGGCTCTTCTCCACGTCGGTCCTCATCGCCCTCGGCTGCGGTGTCGCCGTCGGCGGCGGACTCGCGCTGCTGATCCTGGCGATCCGCGGCCTGCCCGCCAAGCTCGACCACGAGAAGCAGAAGGCCAACGAACGGGCCGCCGAGCTGATCCGGTTCGCCGGTCAGCGCGGTTCCCTCGCGGCCATCATCGGGCTGGTCGTGCTGCTGCTGACCCGCTGGGCGGTGGCCGGCCTCGCCGCCGGTGTCCTCGTCTTCTTCTGGGACAAGCTGTTCGGCGGCGCCGCCGAGGAGC
Source organism: Streptomyces sp. NPDC090088 (assembly GCF_044747345.1). Taxonomy (NCBI): domain Bacteria; kingdom Bacillati; phylum Actinomycetota; class Actinomycetes; order Kitasatosporales; family Streptomycetaceae; genus Streptomyces; species Streptomyces sp. NPDC090088. The sequence goes on from NZ_JBIVDZ010000002.1 coordinate 182,617, forward strand.
GGGCCGCGATGAAGCGTGTGGAGGCGCTGGCCTCCTGGACGGAGTCGCTGCGCGACACGATCGCCGGCGCGGTCGGCCTGGAGCAGGCCATCCCCGCCTCGGCGCGGGCCGCGGCCCCGATCCTGCGGCCGCACCTCGACGCCCTCGTCGACCGGCTGCGCGCCCGCACCCCGCTGCCCGACGCGCTCCAGCACCTCGCCGACGAGATCAACGACGCGTCCGCCGACATCATCGTCGCCGCGCTCATCCTCAACGCCCGGCTGCGCGGCCCCGGTCTGCGCCAGGTGCTCGGCGCGCTCGCCAAGTCGGCCCGTGAAGAGGTCGACATGCGCCAGCGCGTGATGGCCCAGCGGGCGTCCACCCGGCGGTCGGTGCAGATCGTCGTCGCCGTGTCGGTGGCGTTCGTGCTCGGCCTCGCCGTGTTCAACCGCGACTTCGTGTCGCCGTACGGCACCGCCGTCGGCCAGCTCGTACTCGCCCTGGTCTGCGGGCTGTTCGCCCTCGGCTTCTGGTGGCTGCGCAAGCTGTCCACCATCGAGACCCCGGAACGGTTCCTGGTCCGCGACCAGTCCTCCGTGCAGTTCGTACGACCGCCCCGCACCGCACCCGGCGCGCCGGGCGCACCAGGCGCTCCCGGCGCACCGGGCCAGCAACAGCTCCCCACCGAGGACGGGGCCCGCCGATGAACCTCACGATGCCGATCGTCGTCGGCGTGATCCTGGGGCTGGGCGTCTACGCCCTGATCCGCGCCCTGATGCCGTCCAAGCGCAGCGCGGTCGCGCAGGTCGCCCGGATCGACGCGATGCGGGCGCGCGGCGCCGCCTACGAGTCGGCCCGGCAGACGCGGGACACCGGCCGGCTCGGCTCGCTGCGGGCCGAGGTCGGCGACCGGGTCGCCGAGTTCTACCGGCAGCAGGGCTGGGAACAGCGCTCGCTCCGCGCCGACCTCGCGGTGCTCGACCGCAGCTGGGAGAAGTTCCTGGCGACCAAGGTGCTGCTCGCGGCGGCCGGCCTGATCTTCGGCCCGTTCCTGTTCGCCGTCGTCTACACCATGGGCTTCGGGCACAGCCCGGTCATCCCGGTCTGGCTCTCCCTGGCCTGCGCGGCCCTGTTCTTCTTCCTGCCCGACCTGGAGGTACGACGGGACGCGGCCGAGAAGCGCCGGGACCTCCGGCGGGTCATCGGGGCCTACCTCGACCTGGTGTCGATGAGCCTGGCCGGCGGCCGCGGCCTGCCCGAGGCCCTGATGGCGGCCGCCGAGGTCTCCGACGGCTGGGCCAACCAGCGCATCCGCAACGCCCTCTCCGACGCCCGGATCACCGGCGTCAGCCAGTGGCAGGCGCTCGGCGCGCTCGGCGAGGAACTGGGTGTGGAGGAACTGAAGGACCTGTCGGCCTCGCTGGCCCTGGTCGCGGACGACGGCGCCAAGGTCCGCGAGTCCCTCGCCTCCCGCGCCGAGACCATGCGCCACCGCGAACTCGCCGAGATCGAGGGCAGCGCGGGCGAGAAGTCCCAGTCGATGCTCGTCGCCCAGCTGCTGCTGTGCGCCGGCTTCCTGGTCTTCCTGATCTTCCCGGCGGCGATGCGGGTGTTCCAGGTGAGCTGATGTTCTGTGCCTCGGGACGAGGCGAGAAGAGCTGAGACGAGCTGATTCGAGAACCTTCGCCAACTGCTGTATCGAGAGGACAAGCCATCATGAACCGACGGAACTTCAGCACCGGGATCCCGGCCATGGACTTCCTGGTCACCTTCCTGCAGGCCCGCGTGGAGCGCGCCCGCTCCGGCGAACTCGACCGCGGTGCCTCCGCCGTCGAGTGGGTCATCATCTCGGCGGTCGTGGTCGCGATCGTCGGCGTGGTGGCGGCCATCATCAACGCCGCCCTGAGCGACGGCGCCAACAAGGTCGGCAACTGCATCAAGGGCGCCAACGCCAGCGGAACCTGCTGATCGACGACGTACGTACGACGGGGGTGACGGGGATGCTGGTGGGCGTGAGCAGAGGTCTGCGCGGCTGGGTACGCCGCCGGGCGGCCGCCGCGCGCGGCGACTCGGGCGGCTCGGGAGACTCGGGGATGACCGCCATCGAGTTCGTGCTGCTCACCCCCGTCCTCTTCTTCATGATCTTCGCGACGGTGCAGTTCGCGTTGTACTTCTTCGCCGACCACGTGGCCCAGGCGGCGGCCCAGGCCGGCGCCCGCAAGGCCCGTGCCACCGCCGACGCGGAGCCCGGCGCCTGGCGCGGCGAGGCCCAGGACGTGGTCGACTCCTACATCAGCCAGCTCGGGCCGCAACTGGTCCTGTCGCCCGACGTGAAGACGATCCAGCCGGAGCAGAACACGGTCGGCGTCGAGATCTCGGCCCGCATCCCGACGGTTTTCCCGGGCCTGGACCTGACGGTGCACGCGCAGTCGTCGGGGCCGGTGGAGCGGTTCGTGGAGGATACGAACTAGATGTCCTCCCCGCGGAACGCCTCTCAGGCAAGAACTCCGGACGACCGGGGGCTGTCGACCATCGAGGTCGTCATCCTCGCCCCGGTCATGATCCTGTTCATCCTCGTCCTGGTCGCCTTCGGCCAACTCGTCGACGGGCGGGGCGCGATCGACGGTGCCGCGCGGGACGCGGCGCGCGCCGGGTCCATCCAGAAGGACCACGCCACGGCCATGTCGGAAGCGCAGAAGGCCGCCGATGCGGACCTGTCGGACGTCTGCTCCGGCCCGGTCTCCGTCGTACAGACCAGCCAGGGCTTCGAACCCGACAGCATCTTCACGGTCGAGGTGAGCTGCGAGGTGCGCGGTCTGGCCATGCTGGGCCTGGACATCCCGACGACGCTCACCGCGAGCTTCTCCTCACCGCTCGACCCGTTCCGGAGGGCCGCATGAGCCTTGCCGTGCTGCGTACTTGGTGGGCCGCGCGCCGGCTCCGTCTCGACGACCGGGGCTCGGGCGCCGGCGCGGTCATCATCTTCGCGCTGGTCTTCCTCTCCCTCTCCGCCTTCGTCATCGACGGCGGCCTGTCCATCTCCAAGCGCGAACGGGCCGCCGACATCGCGGAACAGGCCGCGCGTTACGCGGCGCAGGACATCGACACGGCCGCGCTCTACGAGGGGCAGGGCGGCGCGCCCATCAACTACCAGGACTGCGACGCCCGGGTGAAGACCTTCGCCCGCGAGATGGACATGTCCACCGCCGACATCGCCGGCACCCACTGTGTCGCCGCCGACCCTCAACGGGTGCAGGTCGAGGTCCAGTTGACGTACCAGCCGGTCCTCACGGGCATGTTCTACGGCGGTGCGATCGTGGTGCACGGGCAGGCGACCGCCGAGAACGAGGTCGGCTGAGGGTCACCCGTCCTTCTCCGAGGCGTGGTCCCGCTGTGCCGGGATCCGCGCGTCGGACTCGGACTCGGCTCCTCTGCCGCCTTTGCTCTTGCGGCCGTGGCCGTGGCCGTGGCCGTCGGTGTCGCTCGGCGGGGGCGGGGGCGGGCAGTCGTCGTCCGGCGGGGTGACCGGGTCGGTCGGCTCGGCGGGCGGGGTGTCCACGGGAGCCGGATCGGTGGGCTCGGCGGGCGGAGTGGGGTCCGCCGACTCTGCCGGGGGCGACGGAGGGGCCGGTTCGGTGGGTTCCGCCGGGGGAGTGGGATCCACGGGCTGCGACGGCGATGGTGACGGCGACGGCCCGGTCGTCTCGGGCGGCGCCGCGGTGCCGCCCCCGCCACCCGTGGAGGCACTTCCGCCGGGGACCGGCGTGGCCCCGGTCGTCTCCGACGGCCCGGACCCGACCGTACGCACCGGACCGGCCGCGCCCTCGGCCGTCCCCGCGCCGTCGCTCCCCTCCGCGACCGCCGCCGGCTCCGTCGTGGGGACGTCCGTCGGCACCGCCGGTGTCCCGGCCACCGGCACCTGGGCCACCGGCGCGTCCGCGACCGGAGTCCGCTGGGCGGGGACCGAGGAGGACCGGCCCGGGCCGAGGATGAGCACCAGCGCCGCCACGCCGACCACCATGGCGCCCGCCGCGACCACCACGGGCGCCTTCGTACCGCCGACGGTGGTGGCCCGCCGTACACCGTGCAGCAGCCCGCCTCCGCCGCCGCCCGCGCCGGCGTGCGCGCCCGCCGAGGCCCCGGCGGCCGTCAGGGTCAGCAGGAACTTCCCCGCCGCCCCGCCGACCGCGAACACCAGCAGGGCGGGACCGACCAGCGCGGGCAACCGGTCGTTGGCGCTCATCAGGGCCGCGAGCCGGGTCCGGCAGTCCTCGCAGGTGTCGACATGGCCGAGCAGCCGGTCGGACTGACGCTCCGTCGCGGCGCCGCGCACATACGCGGGCATCCGGCTCCAGTGGACCTGGCAGGCGGGATCGTCCGGGGCGCCGGTCTGGGTGCGCAGGAAGGCCTGCCGCATGCCCTCGCGGGCGCGGTGCAGGAGTACGGCGGTGGCGCCCTCCTTGGTGCCCAGCTGCGGCCCGATCTGCGCGAGCGGCTGTCCCTCCGCCTCCGCCAGCCACAGCGCCTTGACCCAGCGTTCGGGGAGTTGGGCCAGCACGCGCACGAGGAGGTCGACCGAGGAGACCTGCTCGGCGGGGTCGTCCCCGTGGCGGCCGGCCTCGGCGGGCTCGTCCTCGTGCGGATCCCGGGGCATCTCGCGGGGCGCCCCGCTCGCCGCGTACGCGAGATGCCGGACCGTCGTCGTCAGGTACGCCGACACGTTGTCGATCTCGTGTCCCTCGGCCAGCCGCCGCCACACCCTGAAGTGCGCCTCGGCGACCAGGTCTTCGGCGAGCCAGGCGTTCCTGGTGAGGGAGCGGGCGTACGCGACGAGACGCGGCTGCTGTTCCTCGTAGATCCGGGCGTAGGCGGTGGTGCTGATCACTGCAGAGGAACCGTCGTGCATGGCGGAACGCTCCAGTTGCCGGGCGTGGGGCGGGGAAAGGGTTTGTCAGGGTAGATGGCAAAACTTTCAAGCACAGTTTCAAGGGCATCAAGAAGTGACACAAGTCACTCAACTCGCGTGCGTTTCCCGCGTAATCAACCGGCCGCCGACTGCTCTCACTTATGCGACCACGCGCACGACCACTCGTATGACCACGCGCACGACCACCTGTAGGACCGCACCCCGGGAGAAGACCCGTGCCCATCACGCTCGAGCAGCCCACCGGCGCCCGCCTGCTCACCGCCGACGAGCAGGAGGTGGCGGTCCCCGCGACCCTCCGCTACACCTCGGCCGACCCGCAGGCCGTGCACTTCGTCTTCCCGCCGTGGATCTCCCTGGACGGCGAGGAGGTCACCTGGACCTTCGCGCGGGCCCTGCTGGAGGAGGGTCTGGAGACCCCCGCCGCCCTCGGCAACGTGCAGGTGCGGCCGTACGGCCCCTCGCGCACGGTCGTCGAACTCCGCGCGGAGGAAGGGGTGGCGGCGATCAGCTTCCCCACGTCGGTCCTCGCCCGTTTCCTGCTGTCGTCGCTGCGGGTCGGCGGCTGACGGGCGTGCGGGGGAGTGTGCGGAGTGTGTGGAGGGGTGGTGTGCGCGCCCGGCGGGACAACTCCTGTCATTCGGGTGTCCATTCGCGAAAGGGGGCAATCGGGGCGGCTGTTGGCCGCTCTCCCCTTCGACGCTGTCAGTCCCAGTCAATAGGATCGTCGGTGGGGGCTCGGTAGGCTCGTTGCGCCCCCGGCCCACCTCCTCCCCACACGACCCAGGACACCCGCCATGGCGCGACGCAGCACATCAAGCTCGACGGGAAGACCGGCGGGGAACCCGTCGGGTCCGCGGAACCGGACCCCGCAGCCGGTGCGGCTGCGTCGGCGTACGTTCGGGGACTTCGTCAAGGCGTTCCTCGCCTTCGTGGCGCTGCTCCTGCTCGTCGTCGGTGTCCCCGGCGCCCTCGCGGTCACCGTCGGCTGGCCCCTGCCGACCAGCGCGCCCAGCATGGACTGGCTGTCGCAGCCGATCGGCGTCGACACCTTCCTCAACACGCTGACGGTCATCGTCTGGCTGGCCTGGGCCCAGTTCACGGCCTGTGTGCTGGTCGAGGTCAAGGCGGCCCTCTCCGGCGTCGGCCTGCCCAGCCGGGTCCCCGGCGCCGGCCCCAGCCAGCTGCTCGCCCGGCAACTCGTCGCCGCGCTGCTGCTCCTCGGCGCCACCGCCGCCAGCTTCACCCCCGGCCTCTCGCAGCTCGGCCACAGCCTGGAGGGCAACCAGAAGGGCACGGTGGCCACCGCCCAGGCGACCCCCGGCATCCTCGCCCAGCAGCAGGAGCAGGCGAAGAGCACCGCCGCCGCCCTCGCCGAACAGGCCGGCCATGTCGCGGCCCAGGCGGAGCAGAGCGGCACCGGCGCGCACGGTGCGACGAAGTACTACCGGATCCAGCCGCCCGAGGGCCGCCACCACGACTCCCTGTGGGAGATAGCGCAGCGCCACCTCGGCGACGGCCGCCGGTACAAGGAGATCTACGAGCTCAACAAGGACCGCGTCCAGCCCGACGGCTCCCGGCTCTCCGAGGCCAGCCTCATCCGCCCCGGCTGGATCATGGAGATGCCCGGCGACGCCCACGGCGGCGAACTCGTCGAGAACCCCGACGCGCATGTCTCGCCGCACGTCCAGCAGCAGATCAGCGACTACGCCCGGACCGGCGACCACGCCCAGCGGCAGGGCGGGCAGCACGCGGGCGGGGACGGCGCCACCGCCCAGATCACCGTGCCCGCCCAGCGCCCCGCGGGCGACGGCGGTACGGCCGCGCACGCCCACGAAGCCGCCCACCAGACCTCCGGCGACTCCTCCTTCGGGCTGCCCGAGGCCCTCCTCGGCGCCCCCCTGCTCGCCGCCGGCCTGCTCGCCGCCCTCGGCCGCCGGCGCCGGCAGGCCCTGTGGCAGTCGGCACTCGGCGCCGTCGGCGGCCGTCGCGGCATGGAGCCGCCCACCCCGACCGGCGACGCCCAGGACGTCCAGGACGCCCTGCTGGTGGGCGCCGACCCGGAGGGCGTACGACTGCTCGACCGGTCGCTGCGCGGACTGGCCGCCGCCCTCGCCGCCGAGTCCCGGCACCTGCCCGTCGTCTACGCGGCCTGGCTCAGCCACGGCGATCTGCACCTCCAGCTCGCCCAGCCGTCCGGGAACCCGCCGGCGCCCTGGCAGCCCGGCCAGGACCCCACGTTCTGGACGCTGTCCCGCGCGGACGCCGCCCGCTACGAGGACACCGACACCGCCGCGCCGTACCCCGGCCTGGTCAGCCTCGGCACCATGGACGACTCACGGCTGCTGCTCAACCTGGAGGCCGTGCCCGGCATCGTCTCGCTGAGCGGCCGCGAGGCCGACCGGGCCGCCCTGTTCGCCTCGGTCGCCGCCGAACTCGCCACCAACGGCTGGTCGGACCGGATGACCATCACCCTCGTCGGCTTCGGCGCCGACCTCACCCCGCTCGCCCCGAACCGGCTGCGCCATCTCGACGACGTGGACGCGCTGTTCGAGACGATGGAGGCGGAGACCCGGCAGCGGCGCGGCGCGCTCGGCGCCGCCGGCCACGACTCGGTCCTCGTCGGCCGCACCGGCCCGGCCCAGCACACCCGTTGGGCTCCGCACCTGGTGCTGCTCGCCGGCCGGCCGTCCGCCGAGGACGCGCTGCGGCTCGCCGAACTCGCGGCCGACGCAAGCCGGCTGGGCATCGGCTACCTGGTCGGCACCGACACCGGCGACCTGCCCGGCGCCGCCTGGGCGATGGAGGTCACCCCGGAGGGCAAGCTCCTCGCCCCGCTCCTCGGCCTCGAACTCGACGCCCAGCTGCTGCCGGCCGTGCAGCAGCGCGCGGTCGTCGAGCTGTTCGTCGAGGCCGACCCCGAGCGCGACCCGGACGGGCCGACCAACGCGCCGCCGTTCCTCGTCGACATCAGCGAACAGGGCCGGCCGGCGGTGTACGCGCGGCTCGTCGGACCGTACGAGATCATCGGCCTCGACACCCCCGACGGCGAGCGCAGCGCCCTGCTCCACGAGGCCCTCGCCCTGCTCCTCCTGCACCGCGAGGGCGTGCACCCGCGCGTGCTGTCGTCCGCGCTGTGGCCGCGCGGGGTGACGGAGGACGTCCGTGACGCCCTCCTGGAGCGGCTGCGCGGCTGGCTGGGCACCGACCCCGACGGCAGCCCGCGGCTGCGGACCGACGCGACCGGCCGGCTCGTGCTCGCCAAGACCGTCGTCTCCGACCTGGACGTGCTGCGCTCCCTCTACCACGAGGCCACCCAGGGCAAGGGCGTCGACAGCCGCGCGGTCCGCGGCCGGCTTCTCACGGACGCGCTCGTCCTGGTCCGCGGTCCGCTGCTCGCCGACCGCGCGGAGGGCCGCTACCGCTGGCTCACCCACGAGATCATCGACGCCCAGCTGCCGCTCCTCGTCGCCGACATCGGCCTCGCCCTCTCCGCGTTCCACCTGGAGAAGGACCGTGCGGAGAAGGCGATCGAGGCGCTCGGCGCGGCCTTGAAGACCGCCGCGGCGGACGAGCGCCTCTGGAACGAGCTGCTGCGCGCCACGCACGCCACCGGCGACCCCGACCGGGTCCGCGCCCTCGCCGCCGACCTCATCGCCCGCAGCGGTGCCCGTGGCCTGCCCCCGCGCACCGAGGCCCTCCTCGACGAACTCCTCCCGACCTGGCGCGACGGCGCCGCCGCGACGGGATGACCGCCCTGGACGCCCTGGACCTCGCCCTGCCCGTCACCGCCGCCCTCTGGGGCGCGGCGACGGGCACCCTCCTGCCCCGCGCCGCCTACCGCTTCTCCACCCCGGCGGGCGAGCCCTGGCACACCCACTGCCCCACCGGCCACCCCCTCCGAAGCTGGCTCGGCCCCACCCCCTGCCCCGCCTGCCCAACCCCCACCCCAACCGAGGGCCCGACACCCACCGAACCCGCAGCCCCCGCCGACGCACCCACCGTCCCCGCACCCGCCGCCGACGAATCCGCTGCTCCCGCCGACGGCGAACCCGCAGCCGACGTCGCCGCACCCGCTGCCCCCACCGCCGCACCCGCCCCCGCCGCACCCGCCCCCGCCACCGCCGAACCCGCAGCCGCCGACGGCGAGGACGCCCCACAGGGGCCACCCGCACCCGACGACGAAAGTCGCACGGGTGGTGCGGGCGGGAAAACAAAAACAGCAACCCCCCACCACCCCGCACCCGCCACTCTCGCCCTGACCACCGCCCTGACCTGCACCGCCCTCGCCCTCGCCACCGGCCCCCGCCCCGAACTCGCCGTCTGGCTCCTCCTCGCCCCCGTCGGCGTACTCCTCGCGGTCGTCGACTTCCGCGTCCAGCGCCTCCCCGACCCCCTCACCCTCCCCCTCGCGGCCGCCGCCCTCGCCCTCCTCGGCCTGGCCGCCCTGCTCCCCGAGCACGCCGGCCACTGGCGCACCTCCCTCTACGCGGCCCTCGCCCTCGGCGCCGGCTACTTCCTGCTCTTCCTCATCAACCCCGGCGGCATGGGCTTCGGCGACGTGAAGCTCGCCCTCGGCACCGGCGCCGCCCTCGGCTGGTACGGCTGGCCCACCGTGCTGCTCGGCACCTTCGCCGGGTTCCTGCTCGGCGCCCTGTACGGCGGCGCGCTCGTCGTCGTACGGCGGGCCGGGCGCAAGACGGCGATCGCGTTCGGGCCGTTCCTGATCGCGGGCGCCTTCGCGGGTCTGCTGGTCGGCGCGTACACAGCCTGAGGTCAGGCGGCGACAGGCCCTGGCGTAGGCTGGTTCGGTCCGCCCACAACCCCTGCCGAAAGGGACGCCCCGGTGACCGAGAAGGCCGACCTCCAGTCCGTTCTCGACCGTGCCGCCGCCGGTGGGCGGATCACCCCGGAAGAGGCGCTCGACCTCTACCGCGACGCGCCCCTGCACGCGCTGGGCGCCGCCGCCGACGCCGTACGCCGCCGCAGGTACGCCGGTACCGAGCACATCGCGACGTACATCATCGAGCGGAACATCAACTACACGAACGTATGCGTCACGGCGTGCAAGTTCTGCGCCTTCTACGCGGCCCCCAAGGACAAGGACAAGGGCTGGACCCGCGACCTCGACGACATCCTGCGCCGCTGCGCGGAGACGGTCGAGCTGGGCGGCACCCAGATCATGTTCCAGGGCGGCCACCACCCCGACTTCGGCGTCGAGTACTACGAGAAGCACTTCAAGGCGATCAAGGACGCGTTCCCGCAGCTGGTCATCCACTCCCTCGGCGCGTCCGAGGTCGAGCACATGGCCCGGATCTCCGGGGTCTCCGTCGAGGAGGCCATCACCCGGATCCACGAGGCCGGCCTGGACTCCTTCGCGGGTGCCGGCGCGGAGCTCCTCCCCGCACGCCCTCGCAAGGCCATCGCGCCCCTCAAGGAGAGCGGCGAGCGCTGGCTGGAGATCATGGAGACGGCCCACAAGCTGGGCGTCGAGTCCACCTCGACCATGCTCATGGGCACCGGCGAGACCAACGCCGAGCGCATCGAGCACCTGCGCATGATCCGGGACGTCCAGGACCGCACCGGCGGCTTCCGGGCCTTCATCCCGTACACGTACCAGCCCGAGAACAACCACCTGAAGGGCCGCACGCAGGCCACGCTCTTCGAGTACCTGCGGATGATCGCGATCGCGCGGATCTTCATGGACAACATCGCCCACATCCAGGGCTCCTGGCTGACGACGGGCAAGGAGGTCGGCCAGCTCTCGCTCCACTACGGCGCGGACGACCTCGGCTCGATCATGCTGGAGGAGAACGTCGTCTCCTCGGCCGGCGCCAAGCACCGCTCCAACCGCCTGGAGATCATCGACCTGATCCGCAAGGCGGACCGGGTCCCGGCGCAGCGCGCCACCACATACGAGCACCTCGTCGTCCACGACGACCCGGCGAACGACCCGGTCGACGAGCGCGTGATGTCCCACATCTCGTCCACGGCGATCGAGGGCGGCACGGCCCACCCGGAGTTGAAGCTCCTCGCCTCCAACTGATCTGCCCGTGGAGACGATTCACACGGCGGACCGGGTCTTCGTCACCTGGGCCGCCGAGCCGATCGAGAACGGCGCCGTGGTGGTCGTACGGGACCGGATCGGCGCCGTCGGCACCTACGACGACCTCCGCGCCCGCTTCCCCCAGGCGCGCCTGCGCACCTGGCCGGGCGGCCTCGGCCCCGCCCGCGTCCACGACGGTCCCCTCCCGGACGCCCCCAGCCCGCGCGAACGCGTCCACGCCGTACTGAAACTGGGGGCGACAGCGATTCTGGACCAGCACGCCGACTCACCCGAACTACGAGCGGCAGCGGAACGCAACGACGTGGTGGTGCTGCCGGGCACGGCCCGGAAGCCTGCGATCGTGCAGGCGGGCCGGGCCGATTTGGCGGTCTTCGACGAGACGGGGGCGTGCATCGCGACGGTGTGCGCTGGGCGCCTTGTTCATAGACGCAAGTAGTGAGCGCCCCGATAGGGGCGCGGGGCTGTATCCGATGTGCGGCTCCGCCGCGTGGGCGCGACCAGCCCCCACCGGCCCGCAGACGACACTCAGCCCGCGAACGCCTTCCCGAACGCCCCCGAACTCTGCGTCACACCACTGCAGTCCGTCGCCGCGTCATCCTGCGAAGCAGACCCGCTCTCACACTGCACATCCCGGAACGTCGACCACATCGACACCCACGCGACCCCCTTCTCCTCCGCGAACGCCCGCACATCAGCCGCGTCCGACAGCGAGAACGTCTCCCCGTCCACGTCGTTCACCCCGATCATCGAGGTCAGCGCCATCCCGCCCCACGCCCCCGCGTCGGACAGCCCGAACACCTTCTTCAGCTGCTTCTGCGTGGCCTTCGCCGAGGTGACCGCGTAGTCGCCCATGTCCTCGTCGTAGGACTCGCCGTAGTTCATGGTCATGATGTTGACCGTCGAGACCTGCACGTCGTACTTGTTCGCGGACTCCAGCAGCGCCAGGCCGTCGGAGTCGAGCCCGGACGGCATCACGGGCAGGGTGAAGGAGACCTCCAGGTCCGGCCGGTCCTTCTGGAGCTGCGCGATCGCCTCCGACCGCAGGGCGACCGAGTCGGAGTCGGTCAGGGTGTCGCCCTCGATGTCGAAGTCGGCCTGGGTGGAGCCCGCGGCGTCCAGCGCGGCCCCGTACGCCGCCGCCAGTTTCGACGCGCTGGAGCACGTCGTCGCCAGCTCCTTCCCGGAGGCCCCGCCGAAGGACACCCGGACCGTCGCGCCGCCCTCCTTCAACGCGGAGATCCGCGACTTGACGGCCGAACTGCCGATCGCCGTCGTCCCGTTCCACTTCGGCGTGCAGCTGCTGCCGCCGGAGATCACGAAGGCCAGGTTGTACGTCGACGGAGACCCCGCGTCGTCCGTGTCGGCCGCCTCCGTCGCGCTGACGTAGGGCGCGTACGCCGTCCCCGACGTGCTCGACGTGTCCGACCCGTCGGACTCGCTCGGCGAGGCCGAGGCCTGCTTGGGCGGCGCGGGAGCCGCGTCCGACGTGCCGTCGGAGCCCGAGGAGCACCCTGTCACTGCCATGGCAAACAGGCAGGTAAGCCCAGCAGCCGGCCTCAGGAAACCCCGCATTAAGATGCACCCGCTCTCGTGATTTGTGTCTCAGGCTCGAAACAAAGCCTGATTCGAAAGGAAAACGTCTCACACGTACATGGTGTTCAACTGTTCGGCGGATACATAGAAAACTCATGGAACGAAGCCGCTGAAACGGATGAATCGGTCATCGCAAAAGGGGTGTTGAGGTAGTTTCCCCACCCCTACCGCTCCCGCAGCTGTTCACAGAATCTCTCAGCCAAAAGACAGGTTAAGGGGATTCTCATGGTCACCTCACAAGAACTCCGAAGGCGGTCACATAAAGACTCCCTAATATCCGAGGAATGCAATCCGAGCCTGCCATCGAAAGCCGCGCCAGCATGCGCGGTCGCCGCCGCAAACAAGGCAACGGGTCTGCCGAGGGGCCCGTCTTCGTCGACTCGTCCGGCCGCCGGTCCAAGGTCCTGCGCCGTGTCGGCCTCCTCCTCGGTGTCGTCTGCCTCGCCTACACGGGAGTGCTCGGCGCCGCCTTCATGGGCTGGGGGACCTCGCTCACCCCGGACTCGCTGATCCCCGACTTCGCACGCGGCGGCAGCGCCCCCGGCGGCGAGCGCCCGCAGGGCGGCATCGGCCGTCAGATCGGCGCACCCAGCGGCCGCCCGTCGGCCCCGCCGTCCGCCACCCCGACCGCCGCCACCCCGTCCGCCTCCGCATCCGCCACCGCCGACTGACCGGAAACGCAGGCCTCTCCCCATGACTACACCGACGTCCTCACGCGGCCGCAGGCGCGCCCCCTCCCGTATCGAGCGGGCGGCGGGCCGGGCCGCGGCGCTGCAGAAACCACGTGTCATCCTCGCGCTGCTGATTCTGCTGGCGCTGACCTGCGTGATGCTGCTCGACGGCTATCTGCGCGCAGAGGTCGGCGGCGACAACCGGGTCCGCAGCGGCGCCAGTTCCAGCAAGGTGCCGGACAAGATCCTCGACGGCGGCCCGATCCTCACCTTCCGGGGCGGCCAGGCGACCACTGTCTCCGTCCCCTCCAAGACCATCGCGCTCACCTTCGACGACGGCCCCAACCCGACCTGGACCCCGCAGGTCCTCAAGATCCTTGAGGAGAACGACGTACCGGGTACGTTCTTCCTGGTCGGCTCGATGGTGTCGCGCTACCCGAGCATCGTGAAGTCGATGGTCCAGCAGGGCAACGAGGTGGGCATCCACACCTTCACGCACGTCGACCTGTCGTACCAGAGCGACGCCCGGGTCAACCGCGAGATGCAGCAGACCCAGCTGGCGCTGGCCGGTGCGGCCGGCATCACGACGACCCTCTTCCGCGCGCCGTACTCCTCCGAGACCGACGCCATCGACAACTACAGCTGGCCCGTCTACCAGAAGCTCGGCAAGGAGGGCTACACCAGCGTCTTCGTCGACACCGACAGCGACGACTGGAAGAAGCCGGGCGTCTCGAAGATCATCAAGTGGGCCACGCCGAAGAAGAACAAGGGCGCCTCGGTGCTCTTCCACGACGCCGGTGGCGAGCGCTCGCAGACGATCAAGGCGCTGCCGACGTACATCAAGAAGATGAAGGCGAAGGGCTACACCTTCACCACCATCAGCGGGGTCATCGAGAAGCGGAACGCCACCAACCGGCAGTCCGCCGCCGCGAGCAACGGCACGAGTGGCACGAGCGGCACCGGTGGTCAGACCGCCACCGGGGTCGCCGAGGCCGGCGCCCTCGCCGGCACCGGCACCGGCACCGGCAACGCACCGACCGGCGAGGGCGGCACCGCCCCGAACGGCGAGAGCGGGGGCACCGGCACCGCGCCGAACGGCCAGAACGGCCAGAACGGTTCCGCCTCCACCACCGCCCGTCTCCAGGCGGCCCACCGCACCGCCACCGGCATGACCCTCTACGAGGGCAAGGCGCTCATCGTGGCGGTCGCGATCGCCGAATGGGCCCTGCCGGTCCTCTCCTACCTGCTGCTCGTCGTCGGCGTCGCGGTCATGGGCCGCTTCGGGATGATGCTGCTCATCGCCCGCCGCCACTACAGACAGCGCAACAAACGCCGCTTCAGCTGGGGTCCGACGGTCACCGGCCCGGTGAGCGTGATCGTCCCGGCGTACAACGAGAAGGAGTGCATCGCCAACACCCTGGAGTCGCTGGCGCAGAGCACCCACCCGATCGAGGTCATCGTCGTCGACGACGGTTCCACGGACGGCACCTCGGAGATCGCCCGCGCCGCCGCCGACAAGCTCGGCATGGCCAACGTCCGGGTCGTCCGGCAGGAGAACGCGGGCAAGCCGGCCGCCCTCAACAACGGTGTCCGCAACGCCACGTACGACATCGTCATCATGATGGACGGCGACACCGTCTTCGAGCCGGACGCGGTGCACCAGCTGGTGCAGCCCTTCGCCGACCCCGAGGTCGGCGCGGTCGCCGGCAACGCCAAGGTCGGCAACCGCAACACGGTCATCGGCGCCTGGCAGCACATCGAGTACGTGATGGGCTTCAACCTGGACCGCCGCATGTACGACCTGCTGCGCTGCATGCCCACCATCCCCGGCGCGATCGGCGCGTTCCGCCGCGACGCGGTCCTCCAGGTCGGCGGGATGAGCGAGGACACCCTCGCCGAGGACACCGACATCACCATCGCCATGCACCGCGCGGGCTGGCGGGTCGTCTACCAGGAGCACGCCAAGGCCTGGACGGAGGCGCCCGGTTCGCTCAAGCAGCTGTGGTCCCAGCGCTACCGCTGGTCCTACGGCACCATGCAGGCGCTGTGGAAGCACCGCAAGTCCCTCACGGACAAGGGCCCCTCGGGCCGCTTCGGCCGGGTCGGCATGCCCCTGGTCGTCCTCTTCCAGATCGTCACGCCGGTCTTCGCGCCCCTCATCGACGTCTTCACGGTCTACTCCATGATCTTCGTCGACTTCGAGGCGGCCCTGCTCGCCTGGCTCGCCGTCCTCGGCATCCAGCTGGCCTGCGCCGCCTACGCGTTCCGCCTCGACAAGGAGCGGTACCGCTACCTGCTGATGATGCCGCTCCAGCAGCTCGCCTACCGTCAGATGATGTACCTGGTCCTCATCCACTCCTGCATCACCGCCCTCACCGGCGGCCGCCTGCGCTGGCAGAAGCTCAAGCGCACGGGCGAGGTCGGCACCCCGGCGGGGGTGAGCGGCTGATGAGCTGGGACCAGCAGCAGAACCCGTACCAGCAGCAGGGCTACGGCTACGACTACAACCCGTACGGCGGCCAGCAGCAGTACGCGCAGCAGCCGTACCCGCAGCAACAGCAGTACGTCGACTACGGCTACACCCCGGCGGCGGACCAGACGGCTCCGCTCCCGCCGGTGGTGGAGCCGGAGCCCGTGCCCGAGCGGGAACCGGCGCCCGTCGTCGAGGAGCCGCAGCCCGCCCCCGCCGCCGCTTCCGGCCCTGCCCCCGACCCGCGGCCCAGGCCCGCCGGGCGCGACCGCTACTTCGACACGCTCCGCGCGGTCGCCCTGATCCGGGTCGTCACCTATCACACCTTCGGGTGGGCCTGGTGCGGGATGATCTTCCCCTCCATGGGCATCATGTTCGGCCTGGCCGGCACGCTGATGGCGAAGTCCCTGGAGCGTCCCGCGCTCAAGGTCGTGAAGAGCCGCCTGCGCCGTCTCCTGCCCCCCTTCTGGTTCTGGGGCGTCTTCGTCGTCCTGGCGATGCTGATCCACGACTGGATGCCCGGCTGGCAGATCGTCTACTGGGTCGTGCCGCTCGGCGACCCGCCGGGCAACGCGTGGGGTGAGCAGGCCTGGGAGATCCTCTGGTACCTGCGGACGTACCTGTGGTTCGTCCTGCTCTCCCCGGCCCTGCTGTGGCTCTTCCGCAAGGCCCCGATCCCGGTGCTGCTGGGCTCGCTGGCCCCGATCCTGGTCCTGAACTTCGTCTGGTCGGGCCCGGACAACCGCTTCGGCAGCGCCCTGTGGGACCTGTCGACGTACCTCTTCTGCTGGATCCTCGGCTTCGCGCACCGCGACGGCGTGCTCCAGCGGATGAAGCCGGCCCTGGTGGTCGTCGCCTCGCTCGCCGCGGTGGCGTACGGCGGCTGGTACGCCTTCTCCCACCAGGCCGACTTCGGGACGTACGACCTGGACGAGAACCCGCTCGCCCAGGCCTTCTGGTCGGCCGGGTTCGTGATGCTGCTGATGTGGGCGAAGGCCTACTTCAAGATCGACTTCGCCTGGCTGACCCGCTTCCGGCGGCTCGACCGGACAGTCACGGTCTTCAACGCCCGCGCGGTGACGATCTACCTCTGGCACGAGATCGCGCTGATCCTGGCGGTCCCGCTGATCGACCAGATGTGGAACGTGCCCGCGTTCGAGAAATGGCTCCCGCTGGACAGCCAGTGGTTCATGTTCGGCGTCGGCTGGATCCTGATCGCGGTCTTCATCGTGCTGTGCGGCTGGGTGGAGGACGTGGCCGCGAAGAAGAAGCCCAAACTTCTTCCGTGACGGCGTGCTGCAAGAATGGTGAGGTGACCCGCGCCTCCCTGAACAAGCAGCCGCACGAAGTCGCCTCGATGTTCGACGACGTGGCGGAACGGTACGACCTGACCAACGACGTGCTGTCGCTCGGCCAGGACCGGCAGTGGCGCAAGGAGGTCGCCAAGGCCGTCGACGCGCGCCCCGCGCAGAAGATCCTGGACCTGGCGGCCGGCACGGGCACCTCCTCCCAGCCGTTCGCCCGGGCCGGCGCCTATGTCGTGCCCTGCGACTTCTCCCAGGGGATGCTCCAGGTCGGCAAGCGGCGCAACCCCTGGATGCCCTTCACCGCGGGGGACGCCACGAAGCTGCCGTTCAAGGACGACACCTTCGATGCCGTGACGATCTCCTTCGGGCTGCGCAACGTCCAGGACACCGACGCGGCCCTGCGCGAGATGTACCGGGTGACCCGGCCGGGCGGACGGGTGGTGATCTGCGAGTTCTCGCACCCCACCTGGGCGCCCTTCCGGACCGTCTACACCGAGTACCTGATGCGGGCGCTGCCGCCGGTCGCCCGCGCGGTCTCCTCCAACCCCGAGGCCTACGTCTACCTCGCCGAGTCCATCCGTGCCTGGCCCGACCAGCCCGCGCTGGCCGGACGGCTGCGCGAGGCGGGCTGGTCGAAGACGGCCTGGCGCAACCTCAGCGGCGGGATCGTCGCCCTGCACCGGGGCTTCAAGGCGGCCTGAGCCCCGACCGGGGACCCGACGACCTACTCACAGGCTGCTCACCTCGAAGGCGTCCCCGGGCCGGTCCAGCTCGCGCTGCAGCCCGCCCGACGGCGGCCGTGGGACGCGTGGCTCGCGCACGCCCCCGCCGCCCTCGCCCTCACCGAAGTCGAACCACACGTACACCATCGAGTCCCGCGGCACCTCGGCACCGGGCTGCGGGAACTGGCGCACGACATAGTCGACGACCGTGAGATGGAAGTCCGGCCGGTCCGGCGCGTTGAGGAACAGACCCCGCGCCTGGGCGGTCTCGCGCGCGTCCACGGCCATCAGCCCGACCAGCCGTGGCACACGCACTTCGGGTGTTTTGGGTGTTATGTGCACAGATGTCACCCCCAGCGGTACTGGAAGGGTAACCCCCGGCATATGGCGGCCGGAAGCGCCAAGTGTCTTTCTGTAACAGATCGTCACTCTGTGTAATTGGTCTACAGGTCGAGCCGGAAGCAGAGCGCCTCCTCCGCGAACCGCGGATGCGGGAAGGTCTCCGCCAGTTCCATTCCGAGGCGGCGGGCGACCGCGACCGACCGCTCGTTCCCGGGCCGGACCATCGCCACCACCTTCGGCACGCCCGCCGCCCGCAGCCGCTCCAGCGTCATCTGTGCCGCCGCCGTCGCGTACCCCTTGCCCCAGTACTCCCGCGCGAGCCGCCAGCCGATCTCGATCTCGCCCCTCGGCCCCCACTCCCGCGGCCACGGCTGGCCGCCGGTGAAGCCGATGACCCGTCCGGCCTCGTCGGTCATCGTCCACAGGCAGAAGCCGAGTTCCGCGTCGTGCCGGCGCTGGCGGGCGGTGAGCTCCTCGTAGACGGACAGCTCCGCGGACCGGCCGCCGTGGAACTCCATCACATCCGGGTCGTCGAAGACCCGGTGCCAGGCCAACGCGTCCTCGTGCGTGGGCACACGCAGCCGTACCGCGGGGAGAGCTCGGTTCACAGGGGCAGCCCTTCAGCCGGGTGATCAGTACCGCTGAATAGACTGCCCATGTCCAGTGCCGGTCGGCACGCAGATTTCGAGCCTTGGGGAGCCCCCGCCGTGACCGAGCCCCTCTCCGAAAACACCGCCGATGTCATCGTCGTCGGCGCGGGGCCAGCCGGCTCCACGACGGCGTACCACCTCGCCAAGTCCGGCCTCGACGTACTCCTGCTGGAGAAGACCGAGTTCCCGCGCGAGAAGGTGTGCGGCGACGGACTCACCCCGCGCGCGGTGAAACAGCTGGTCGCCATGGGCGTCGACATCTCCGAGGAGGCCGGCTGGCTGCGCAACAAGGGCCTGCGCATCATCGGCGGCGGCACCCGCCTCCAGCTGGACTGGCCGGATCTCGCCTCCTTCCCCGACTACGGCCTCGTCCGCAAGCGCGACGACTTCGACGAACAGCTCGCCCGCCAGGCCCAGAAGGCGGGTGCGCGGCTCTTCGAGCGGTGCAACGTCGGCGCCCCGATCATCGACGACCGCACCGGCCGGATCACCGGCGTGCACGCCAAGCTCGGCGAGGAGAAGCGCGAAGTCACCTTCCACGCGCCCCTCGTCGTGGCCGCCGACGGCAACTCCACCCGGCTCTCCCTCGCGATGGGCCTGCACCGCCGCGAGGACCGCCCGATGGGCGTGGCCGTCCGGACCTACTTCACCTCCCCCCGGCACGAGGACGACTACCTGGAGTCCTGGCTGGAACTCTGGGACCGCCGCGGCCCCCAGGACCGCCTCCTTCCCGGCTACGGCTGGATCTTCGGCATGGGCGACGGCACCTCCAACGTGGGCCTCGGTGTCCTGAACACCTCCGACTCCTTCAAGGAACTGGACTGGCGCGAGGTCCTCAAGGCCTGGTGCGCCTCCATGCCCGAGGACTGGGGCTACACCCCGGAGAACATGACCGGCCCGATCCGCGGTGCCGCCCTCCCCATGGCCTTCAACCGCCAGCCCCACTACACGCGCGGCCTGCTCCTCGTCGGCGACGCCGGCGGCCTGGTGAACCCCTTCAACGGCGAGGGCATCGCCTACGCCATGGAGTCCGGCCAGATCGCCGCCGACGTCATCGTCCAGGCCCACGCGCGGGCCACGCCCAGCGGCCGCGAACTCGCCCTGCAGCGCTACCCGCGCGTCCTCAAGGACACCTACGGCGGCTACTACACGCTGGGCCGCGCCTTCGTGAAGCTCATCGGCAACCCGAAGGTCATGCAGATCGCCGCCCAGCGCGGCCTGACCCACCCGATGCTGATGAAGTTCACCCTCAAGCTGCTGGCCAACCTCACCGACCCGACCGGCGGCGACGCGATGGACCGCATCATCAACGGCCTGAGCAAGGTGGCCCCGAAGGCCTGACCGCTCCTAGGAGCCGATCGCCTCGATGTTGGCGGCCCGGCGGGCGTAGACGTCCTCCCGCCGGTCCGCCACCTGCCGCAGTGCTTCCTTCCGCTCCCGCTTGGAGAGCCGGTCGAGATACACGCGCCCGTTCACATGGTCCGTCTCGTGCGCGAGACAGCGGGCGAAATACCCCGTTCCCTCAAGGGTGAGCGGATTGCCTTCCTTGTCCTGCCCGTGGACGACCGCCCGGTCCGGTCGCGGTACGTCCATCGTGGCGCCCGGCACCGACAGGCACCCCTCGCTGTCGTCGAGCAGCCGTCGCGCGGCCGGGTCCAGCGCCTCCAGTACAGGGTTGACAATGTGTCCGACATGTCGGACACCGTCATCGTCGGGGCAGTCGTACACGAACAGGCGCAGATCGACCCCCACTTGGTTGGCGGCGAGGCCGGCTCCGTCGGCGATGTACATCGTGAGGAACATGTCGTCGATCAGCGCGGCGAGGTCGGGGCCGAACTCGGTGACGTCCCGGCACGGCTTGTGCAGGACCTCCTCGCCGGTCTCGGTGATCCGGCGCACCGAACCGTGCCGGGCCTCGGGGGCGTGCCGGGGGTAGTGGTCCATGGGGTTCCCCTGGACGAAGACGCGTGGCATCGCGGTGTCTCCTTCTCGGTTCTCGGGCCGCCGCTCCGTGCGAGCGGCCTGCGTCGAGGATCCCAGGAGGCACCGGGTTCGCGGGGGGCCTGTGGAAAACGTGCGCGGAGGTCTGTGGAAAACGTCCACGGACGTCCAGGGGAGTGCGCGGGCGTCCGCGGGAGTCCGCGGACAGCCGGAAGGGCCGCTGCCCCCGAGCGGCTGCGGCCCTTCCGTGCTGGTGTGTTGCCCTGGTTGTCGCTGTTGCCCTGATTCTCAGAGCACGCGGACCGCGCCGGTCGGCGGGTCGTACGACAGGGGGTGCTCTCCGACGCCGCTGGACGGGTTCTGCGCGCCGACGAACATGCCGTCGCCCACGTACACCGCCACGTGGTACGCGCTGCCCGCGCTGCCCCAGTAGAGGATGTCGCCGGGCTGGAGGTTGCTCAGCGAGACCTGGGTGCCCTGCGTGGACTGGTCCTGCGAGACGCGCGGCAGGCTGACGCCGACCGACTTGAAGGCGGCCTGCACGAGACCCGAGCAGTCCCACGAGTTGGGGCCCGTGCCGCCGGAGACGTAGGCGTCGCCGATCTGCGCCTTCACGAAGGCCACGACGGCGGCGGCCGAACCGGTCGCCGTGGACGTGCTCGTGGAGGCGCTGGAGCTGGACGCGGTGGCGCTGAGGGTGGTCCGCTCGGCGCTGCGCGAGGCGGCCTGCTCCGCCGCGGCCTTGCGGGCCGCCTCGGCCTTCTTCTTGGCCTCGGCCTTCTTCTTCGCGTCAGCGAGGTCCGACTTGGCCTGCTTCGCGGCCTTTGTGGCGGCAGCGTCACGCTCGGCCTGCAGCGAGTAGTTCGCCGCGGCCTGCTGCGTGGCGTCGGCGGACTGCGCCACCTGGGTGGCCACATCGGCCGTCAGGATGGGCAGTTCGAGCGTCTGCGTCACGGGTTCGGCGGCACTCGCCGAGGCCGCGCCCGCCGCTGCCATGCCGAGGACGCCACTGGCAACTCCGGCACGCACGGCGATGTTTGTCGTCGCGCTGCGGCGGGGCTTCCGGTGGCTGCGTATGTGAGCGGTGTGGGACATGAGAACAACGGGTACCAGGGGCTCCTTCATATCTTCAAGAAACGTGTGCTGCGCCACAGTTGCTCAATGGATCCCGTAAATCCCTCGCGTGTCGTTCTTTATTGACGCCGTAACGGACATTGTGGACGCCTGTGATCACGCCCGTGATCACGCCCTTTCGCCATTACGCCCGGATTGCCCCCCGCTTACCATCGGTTGAGATGATTGGCCAAGCCCGGTTCTCAGACGCCTCTCATCGATGTGGCGCAGGTCACGGAACGGTTACCTGGAGGGGTGCGTCTCGCGCGGAACCTCCGCGTGATCCGATGCGTGATCCAATGCGTGATCCGCGCGTGACCCGGGCGTGATCCGCTCGGTGATCGAGTCCGTCCGAGTTCGTGAACGCGTGCACGCGTCCACATCGCGCCCCGCGCCTCCCTCTGATGTGTGAATGCGGTCCACTATCAGCGCGCCCTGTCCATCGCCAATTTGCATGCAGGGGAACCCTCTTGATATAGAGACGCCCACCCAGGACCCCCTCCCGCCTGCGGCGACGATCGAAAATGTCACCTCTGGTGATCAGCTGGACGCTTCGCGTGCGAAGATCACCACTCATCCGACTTCATGATCGATCGTCAGGTGGTGGAGATCACAAAGCTTGTGTAATACCCCGTGTCGCAGATCACAGAGCGGCGGGCATAAGATGCGAGGCAGTTGGGCTTGTGACCTGCTTCACATGTTCGCGATCTTCGCCCGGGACGCGCGGGGTTCGCGGGACGGATGAGGCAGGTGGGGAGCCCGATCCGAACCGCCACCAGTCAGTGCCGACTGAGAGGAGCGAGGAGCGGTGAACGCCTATGCGCCCATCCTCGTACTGGGAGCCCTCGGGGCAGGCTTTGCGATCTTCTCCGTGGTCATGGCCACGCTGATCGGTCCGAAGCGGTACAACCGCGCCAAGCTCGAAGCCTACGAGTGCGGTATCGAGCCGACCCCCACGCCGGCCGGCGGCGGGCGTTTCCCGATCAAGTACTACCTGACGGCGATGCTCTTCATCGTCTTCGACATCGAGATCGTCTTCCTCTACCCCTGGGCCGTCACCTTCGACGCCCTGGGTGTTTTCGGGCTCGTGGAGATGCTGCTCTTCGTGCTCACCGTCTTCGTCGCCTACGCGTACGTCTGGCGGCGCGGCGGCCTGGAATGGGACTGAGGGGCCTTTAGACATGGGACTCGAAGAAAAGCTGCCGAGCGGATTCCTGCTGACCACCGTCGAGCAGGCCGCGGGCTGGGTGCGCAAGGCGTCCGTCTTCCCCGCCACCTTCGGCCTCGCCTGCTGCGCCATCGAGATGATGACCACCGGCGCCGGCCGCTACGACCTGGCCCGCTTCGGCATGGAGGTCTTCCGCGGCTCACCCCGCCAGGCCGACCTCATGATCGTCGCCGGCCGGGTCAGCCAGAAGATGGCGCCGGTGCTGAGGCAGGTCTACGACCAGATGCCCAACCCCAAGTGGGTGATCTCCATGGGCGTCTGCGCCTCCTCGGGCGGCATGTTCAACAACTACGCGATCGTCCAGGGCGTCGACCACGTCGTCCCCGTCGACATCTATCTGCCCGGCTGCCCGCCGCGCCCCGAGATGCTGATGGACGCGATCCTCAAGCTCCACCAGAAGATCCAGTCCTCCAAGCTCGGCGTCAACGCCGAGGAGGCCGCCCGCGAGGCGGAGGAGGCGGCGCTCAAGGCCCTGCCCACGATCGAGATGAAGGGGCTGCTGCGGTGAGCGACGCGAACGGTCACAACGGGGTGAACCCCGAGAAGGACATGGCCGCCGACAACCTCCCCGGCCAGCGCGGCCAGGGTGGTGAGGAGATCCGCGTCCAGCGCGGCATGTTCGGCGCGAACAACGGCGGCGACACCTCCGGCTACGGCGGCCTGGTCCGCTCGGTCCGGCTCCCGGGGCCGGCCGCCCGCCCCTACGGCGGCTGGTTCGACGAGGTCGCCGACGAGCTGGAGGGCGCCCTGGAGGAGCAGGGACTGCTCCCCGGCAACGCCATCGAGAAGACGGTCGTCGACCGCGACGAGATCACCTTCCACATCGAACGCGAGCACCTGCCGCGCGTCGCCCGCACCCTGCGCGACGACCCGGCGCTCCGCTTCGAACTGTGCACCGGGGTCAGCGGCGTCCACTACCTCCACGACAAGGGCCGCGAGCTGCACGCCGTCTACCACCTGCGCTCGATCACCCACAACCGGCTGATCCGCCTGGAGGTCAGCGCCCCGGACGCCGACCCGCACATCCCGTCCCTGGTCTCCGTCTATCCGACCAACGACTGGCACGAGCGCGAGACCTACGACTTCTTCGGGATCGTCTTCGACGGTCACCCGGCCCTGACGCGGATCATGATGCCGGACGACTGGCAGGGCCATCCGCAGCGCAAGGACTACCCCCTCGGCGGCATCCCCGTCGAGTACAAGGGCGCCCAGATCCCGGCTCCGGACCAGCGGAGGTCGTACTCATGAGCACGCAGCACGCAACTCCGCGGGAGACCACCGAGGGCACCGTGTACACGGTCACCGGCGGCGACTGGGACGAGATCGTCCAGTCCGCGGCCCGCGCCGACGACGAACGCATCGTCGTCAACATGGGTCCCCAGCACCCGTCCACCCACGGAGTGCTCCGCCTCATCCTGGAGATCGACGGCGAGACCGTCACCGAGGCCCGCTGCGGCATCGGCTACCTCCACACCGGGATCGAGAAGAACCTCGAGTTCCGCACCTGGACGCAGGGCACCACGTTCGTGACGCGCATGGACTACCTGACGTCCTTCTTCAACGAGACCGCCTACTGTCTCGCCGTCGAGAAGCTCCTCGGCATCGAGGACGAGATCACCGAGCGCGCCAAGATCATCCGGGTGCTCCTGATGGAGCTGAACCGGCTCTCCTCCCACCTGGTGTGCATCGCCACCGGCGGCATGGAACTCGGCGCCACCACGATCATGATCTACGGCTTCCGTGATCGTGAAATGATTCTCGATCTCTACGAGCTCATCACCGGCCTGCGGATGAACCACGCGTACATCCGCCCCGGCGGCCTCGCGCAGGACCTGCCGCCCGGCGCCGTGGACCAGATCCGCGAGTTCGTGAAGAAGATGCGGAAGAACCTCCCGGAGTACGACAAGCTCGCCACCGGGAACCCCATCTTCAAGGCCCGCATGCAGGACGTCGGCTACCTGGACCTGGCCGGCTGCATGGCGCTCGGCGCGACCGGCCCGATCCTGCGCTCCACCGGCCTCCCGCACGACCTGCGCAAGGCCCAGCCGTACTGCGGCTACGAGACCTACGACTTCGAGGTCCCGACCGCCGACACCTGCGACTCCTACGGCCGCTTCCTGATCCGGCTGGAGGAGATGCGCCAGTCGCTCGGGATCGTCGAGCAGTGCCTGGACCGGCTCCAGCCCGGCCCGGTCATGGTCGCCGACAAGAAGATCGCCTGGCCCGCCCAGCTCGCCCTGGGCCCCGACGGGCTCGGCAACTCCCTCGACCACATCAAGAAGATCATGGGCACCTCCATGGAGGCCCTGATCCACCACTTCAAGCTGGTCACCGAGGGCTTCAGGGTCCCGCCCGGCCAGGCCTACGCGGCCGTCGAGTCACCCAAGGGCGAACTCGGCGTGCACGCCGTGTCCGACGGCGGCACCCGCCCCTTCCGGGTCCACTTCCGCGACCCGTCCTTCACCAACCTGCAGGCCATGGCGGCGATGTGCGAGGGCGGCCAGGTCGCCGACGTCATCGTCGCCGTCGCGTCCATCGACCCCGTGATGGGAGGCGTCGACCGGTGACCACCTCTTCCTCGGAGCGCGGTATCAGCCTGGGCATGCCCGAGCTGCCCGCGCCCGCGTACCCCGACGACGTCCGGGCCCGGCTGGAGGCGGACGCGCGCGAGATCATCGCCCGCTACCCCGACTCCCGGTCCGCCCTGCTGCCGCTGCTGCACCTCGTGCAGTCGGAGGAGGGACACGTCACCCGCACCGGGATGCGGTTCTGCGCGGACGTGCTGGAGCTGACCACGGCCGAGGTCACCGCCGTCGCCACCTTCTACACCATGTACCGGCGGCGGCCCTCCGGCGACTACCAGGTGGGCGTCTGCACCAACACGCTGTGCGCGGTGATGGGCGGCGACGCGATCTTCGAGACCCTCCAGGAGCACCTGGGCGTCGGCAACGGCGAGACCACCGCCGACGGCAAGGTCACCCTGGAGCACATCGAGTGCAACGCGGCCTGCGACTACGCCCCGGTCGTGATGGTCAACTGGGAGTTCTTCGACAACCAGACCCCCGCCAGCGCCAAACGGCTCGTCGACGACCTGCGCATGGGCCGGGACGTCGAACCCACCCGCGGCGCCCGCGTCTGCACCTTCAAGGAGACCGCGCGCATCCTGGCCGGCTTCCCCGACGAACGCCCCGGGGCCGTCGAGGAGAGCGGCAGCGCCGGACCCGCCTCGCTGGTGGGCCTGCGCCTGGCCAAGGGCGAGACCGCACCCGCGCGCGTGGTCCACCCGCGCGCCCAGGAATCCCACGAAGCACCGTCCGCAGAGGAGGGGGAGTGATGACGGTGGCACCCGACCTGAAGGACACCAGCCCCGAGAAGCTGCTCGCACCCGTGCTGTCGGCCTTCTGGGACGAGGACCGGTCCTGGACGCTCGACGTCTACCGAAGGCACGAAGGATACGAGGGGCTCCGCAAGGCGCTCGCGATGTCACCGGACGACCTGATCGCCTATGTGAAGGAGTCCGGACTGCGCGGCCGCGGCGGCGCCGGATTCCCCACCGGGATGAAGTGGCAGTTCATTCCGCAGGGAGACGGCAAACCGCACTATCTGGTTGTCAACGCCGACGAGTCGGAACCCGGGACCTGCAAGGACATCCCGCTCCTCTTCGCCAACCCGCACAGCCTCATCGAGGGCATCGTGATCGCGTGCTACGCCATCCGGTCGTCGCATGCCTTCATCTACCTGCGGGGTGAGGTCGTCCCCGTCCTGCGGCGGTTGCACGAGGCCGTGCGCGAGGCCTACGAGGCCGGCTTCCTCGGCGAGAACATCCTCGGCAGCGGACTCGATCTCCAGCTCACCGTGCACGCCGGCGCCGGCGCGTACATCTGCGGTGAGGAGACCGCCCTGCTCGACTCGCTCGAAGGCCGCCGCGGCCAACCGCGACTGCGTCCTCCCTTCCCGGCTGTCGAAGGGCTCTACGCCTGCCCGACTGTTGTGAACAACGTCGAGTCCATCGCCTCGGTTCCCGCCATCCTGCACAAGGGCAAGGACTGGTTCAGGTCGATGGGGAGCGAGAAGTCCCCCGGCTTCACGCTCTACTCCCTCAGCGGCCATGTCGCCAGCCCCGGCCAGTACGAGGCCCCGCTCGGCATCACCCTGCGCCAGCTCCTCGACATGAGCGGCGGGATGCGCGCCGGCCACCGCCTGAAGTTCTGGACACCGGGCGGCTCCTCGACGCCCATGTTCACCGACGAACACCTCGACGTCCCCCTGGACTACGAGGGAGTGGGCGCCGCCGGTTCCATGCTCGGCACCAAAGCACTCCAGTGCTTCGACGAGACCACCTGCGTGGTGCGCGCCGTCACCCGCTGGACCGAGTTCTACGCCCACGAGTCCTGCGGCAAGTGCACCCCCTGCCGCGAAGGCACCTACTGGCTCGTGCAGTTGCTCCGCGACATCGAGGCCGGCAAGGGCGTCATGTCCGACCTCGACAAGCTCAACGACATCGCCGACAACATCAACGGCAAGTCCTTCTGCGCCCTCGGCGACGGCGCGGCGTCCCCGATCTTCTCCTCGCTGAAGTACTTCCGCGAGGAGTACGAGCAGCACATCACGGGCCGGGGCTGCCCCTTCGACCCGGCCAAGTCGACGGCCTGGGCGGACCGCCCGGAGGTGAACGCATGACCGTGACCACGAGTTCCCCCTCCTCGGGGGGAACGGCGGCGGTCCCGCCGCAGGACCTCGTCACGCTGACGATCGACGGCGTCGAGATCAGCGTGCCCAAGGGCACCCTGGTCATCCGCGCCGCCGAACAACTCGGCATCGAGATCCCGCGCTTCTGCGACCACCCCCTGCTGGACCCGGCCGGCGCCTGCCGCCAGTGCATCGTCGAGGTCGAGGGCCAGCGCAAGCCCATGGCCTCCTGCACGATCACCTGTACGGACGGCATGGTGGTGAAGACTCACCTCACCTCCCCGGTCGCCGAAAAGGCCCAGCACGGCGTGATGGAGCTGCTGCTCATCAACCACCCGCTGGACTGCCCGGTCTGCGACAAGGGCGGCGAGTGCCCGCTGCAGAACCAGGCGATGTCGCACGGCAACGCCGAGTCCCGCTTCGACGGCAAGAAGCGCACCTTCGAGAAGCCCGTCCCGATCTCCACCCAGGTACTCCTGGACCGCGAACGGTGCGTGCTCTGCGCCCGCTGCACCCGGTTCTCCAACCAGGTCGCCGGCGACCCGATGATCGAGCTCCTGGAACGCGGCGCGCTCCAGCAGGTCGGCACCGGCGAGGGCGACCCGTTCGAGTCGTACTTCTCCGGCAACACCATCCAGATCTGCCCGGTGGGCGCGCTGACCTCGGCGGCGTACCGGTTCCGCTCCCGCCCCTTCGACCTGATCTCCTCGCCGTCGGTGTGCGAGCACTGCTCGGGCGGCTGCGCCACCCGCACCGACCACCGGCGCGGCAAGGTCATGCGGCGGCTCGCCGCCAACGACCCCGAGGTCAACGAGGAGTGGATCTGCGACAAGGGACGCTTCGGGTTCCGGTACGCGCAGCAGAAGGACCGGCTGGAGACCCCGCTCGTGCGCGGTGCGAACGGCCGGCTGGAGCCCGCCTCCTGGCCCGAGGCCCTGGACGCGGCCGCCCGCGGACTGGCCGCCGCCCGCTCCCGGGCCGGCGTCCTGACCGGCGGCCGGCTCACCGTCGAGGACGCCTACGCGTACAGCAAGTTCGCGCGCGTGGCGCTCGACACCAACGACATCGACTTCCGCGCGCGCGTGCACAGCGGCGAGGAAGCCGACTTCCTGGCCGCCCGGGTAGCCGGCCGAGGCCGTGACCTCGACGGCACGGGCGTCACCTACACCTCCCTGGAGAACGCGCCCGCCGTCCTGCTGGTCGGGTTCGAGTCGGAGGAGGAGGCCCCCGGCGTCTTCCTGCGGCTGCGCAAGGCCTGGCGCAAGCACAAGCAGCGGGTGTTCTCCCTCGCCACGTACGCCACGCGCGGGCTGGAGAAGGCGGGCGGCACCCTGCTGCCGGCCGCGCCCGGCACCGAGACCGAGTGGCTGGACGCGCTCGCGAGCGGCGTCGGCCTGGAGGACTCCGGCACCCGGGCCGCCGAGGCGCTGCGCACCGAGGGCGCGGTGATCGTCGTAGGAGAACGGCTGGCGTCGGTCGCCGGCGGCCTCACCGCCGCCGTACGGGCCGCCACCGCCACCGGCGCCCAGCTGGTGTGGATCCCGCGCCGGGCCGGGGAGCGCGGCGCGATCGAGGCGGGCGCGCTGCCGTCGCTGCTGCCGGGCGGCCGCCCGGCCACCGACCCGCGCGCGCGTGAGGAGGTCGCCGCCGTCTGGGGCCTGTCCGAACTCCCGCTCCGCTACGGCCGCGACACCGGCCAGATCGTCGAGGCCGCCGTCCGCGGCGAACTGTCCGCGCTGGTGGTCGCCGGCGTCGAGGTCGCCGACCTGCCCGACCCGGCACGCGCGCGTGCGGCCCTGGAGGCCGTCGGCTTCCTGGTCTCCCTGGAGCTGCGGCCCAGCGAGGTCACCGAACACGCCGACGTCGTCCTGCCGGTCGCCGCGGTCGCCGAGAAGGCCGGCACCTTCCTCGACTGGGAAGGCCGGGCCCGCTTCTTCGAGGCCGCCCTCAAGCCCGACCAGATGACCCGCAGGCTCCCGCCGACCGACGCGCGCGTGCTGCAGATGCTCGCCGACGCCATGGACGTCCATCTGGGCCTGCCCGATCTGCGCACCGCGCGGACGGAACTGGACCGGCTGGGCGCCTGGGACGGACCGCGGGCCTCCGCACCGACGGAGACCGGGGCCTCGCTGCCCAGGCCCGCCGCCGGAGAGGCCGTGCTCGCCGGACACCGGCTCCTCCTCGACCACGGCGTCCTCCAGGAGGGCGACGAGGCGCTCGCCGGCACCCGGCACGCCGCCCACGCGCGCGTGTCCGCCGCGACCGCCGCCGAGGCCGGCGTCGGCGACGGCGCCCTCATCGCCGTCACCGGAACCTCCGGCACCGTCGAACTCCCGCTCCGCATCACCGAGATGCCCGACCGCGTGGTCTGGCTCCCACTGAACTCGGTCGCCGGCGGCGTCGCCTCCGGCACCGGAGCGCTGCCCGGCTCCCTCGTCCGCATCGGCCCGGCGGCCACCGCCGGTGAGGCACCCAAGGAGGTGGAGGCATGAGCCCGTACCTCGCCGCTGAAGACCTCTCCATGTTCGGCCGCGACCCCTGGTGGCTGGTCGTCATCAAGGCGGTGTTCTGCTTCGCCTTCCTGATGGTGACCGTGCTGTTCTCCATCGTCTGGGAGCGCAAGGTCGTCGCCTGGATGCAGCTGCGCATCGGCCCCAACCGGCACGGCCCCTGGGGCATGCTCCAGTCGCTCGCCGACGGCATCAAGCTGATGCTCAAGGAAGACGTCATCGTCAAACGCGCGGACAAGGCCGTCTACGTCCTCGCACCGATCGTCGCGGCCATCCCGGCCTTCATGGCGATCGCGGTGATCCCCTTCGGCCCCGCCGACAACGAGATCTCCATCTTCGGCACCCGCACCGCGATGCAGCTCACCGACCTGCCGATCGCGATGCTCTACATCCTCGCGGTCGCCTCCGTCGGCATCTACGGCATCGTGCTGGCCGGCTGGAGCTCCGGGTCGACGTACCCGCTCCTGGGCGGCCTGCGCTCCTGCGCGCAGATGATCTCCTACGAGATCGCCATGGGCGCCGCGTTCGCCTCCGTGTTCCTCTACTCGGGCTCCATGTCGACGTCGGCGATCGTCGAACAGCAGCAGGGCCGCTGGTACATCCTGCTGCTGCCGGTCTCGTTCATCATCTACGTCGTCACCATGGTCGGCGAGACCAACCGCGCCCCGTTCGACATGCCCGAGTCCGAGGGCGACCTCGTCGGCGGCTTCAACACCGAGTACTCGTCGATCAAGTTCGCGATGTTCATGCTCGCCGAGTACGTCAACATGGTCACCGTCTCCGCCGTGTCGACCACCCTCTTCCTCGGCGGCTGGCGCGCCCCCTGGCCGATCAGCGCCTTCTGGGAGGGCGCCAACCACGGCTGGTGGCCGCTGCTCTGGTTCGTCATCAAGGTCCAGCTGCTGCTGTTCTTCTTCATCTGGCTGCGCGGCACGCTCCCGCGCGTGCGCTACGACCAGCTGATGAAGCTCGGCTGGAAGGTCCTCATCCCGGTCTCGGTCGTCTGGCTGATGCTCGTCGCGACCGTGCGGACCCTGCGCAACGAGAACTACGACTTCGCCGACATCGCCCTGTACGTCGTCGGCGGCGTCCTCGCCCTGCTGCTCCTGTCCTTCGTCGTCGACGTCTTCCGCGACAAGGGCAAGGAGGCGACCGCGCAGGCCGACGCCGAGCCGGCCGCGTTCGACCCGATGGCGGGCGGATTCCCCGTACCGCCGCTGCCCGGGCAGGAGCTGCCGCCGGTGCCCCGGCGCAGTCCGCGCCGGGAGCGGGAGCTGATTGTCAGTGGCGGGTCGGACACTGTGAGTGACGGATCCACGGATGGAAAGGAGGCGTCCGATGACTGAGGAACCCAAGGAGACCAAACCCGGTTTCCAGAACCCGGTGGCCGGCTTCGGCGTGACCTTCAAGGCCATGTTCAAGAAGCGGCTGACCGAGCAGTACCCGGAGCAGAAGAAGACCACGGCTCCGCGGTTCCACGGACGGCACCAGCTCAACCGCCATCCGGACGGCCTGGAGAAGTGCGTCGGCTGCGAGCTGTGCGCCTGGGCCTGCCCCGCCGACGCCATCTATGTGGAAGGCGCCGACAACACCGACGAGGAGCGTTACTCGCCGGGCGAGCGCTACGGCCGCGTCTACCAGATCAACTACGCCCGCTGCATCCTGTGCGGGCTGTGCATCGAGGCGTGCCCCACGCGCGCGCTCACGATGACCAACGAGTTCGAACTGGCCGACAGCAGCCGCGCCAACCTCATCTACACCAAGGAACAGCTGCTCGCCGGCCTCGACGAGGGCATGGTCGACACCCCGCACGCGATCTTCCCGGGGACCGACGAACAGGACTACTACCGGGGCCTGGTCACCGAGGCCGCGCCGGGGACCGTGCAGCAGGTCGCCGTCTCCAAGGGCGAGAAGCCCGAGGACGAGGAGGTGGAGGCATGAGCCCGCAACTCGCCGCCTACACCACCTCCACCGGCGAGGCCTTCCAGTTCTGGGTCCTCGGCTCCGTCGCCGTGATCGGCGCCCTGTCCACCGTCTTCATGAAGAAGGCCGTGCACAGCGCGCTCTCGCTCGCCGGAACCATGATCATCCTGGCGGTGTTCTACCTCGCCAACGGCGCCTACTTCCTGGGCATCGTGCAGATCGTCGTCTACACCGGCGCGATCATGATGCTGTTCCTCTTCGTGGTGATGCTGGTCGGCGTGACCGCCGCCGACTCCCTGCAGGAGACCATCAAGGGCCAGCGCTGGCTGGCCCTTCTCTGTGGGGTCGGCTTCGGCGTCCTGCTCTTCGCGGGCATCGCCAACGCCTCCCTGAAGCAGTTCAACGGCACCGGCCAGGCCAACGCCAACGGCAACGTCGAGGGCCTCGCCGCCCTCATCTTCACCAAGTACGTGTTCGCCTTCGAAATCACCGGCGCCCTGCTCATCACGGCCGCCGTCGGCGCCATGGTGCTCACCCACCGCGAGCGCACCGAACGCCCCAAGACCCAGCGCGAGCTGTCCGAGCAGCGCGTACGCGACGGCAAGCACGTACCGCCGCTGCCCGCCCCCGGCGTCTACGCCCGCCACAACGCCGTGGACATCGCCGGCCTGCTGCCCGACGGCACCTCCTCCGAGCTCACGGTCAGCAAGACGCTGCGCGACCGCGGCCAGGTCCGTGACGTGTCCGCGGAGGCGCTCAACGACCTGCGGGCCCTGGAACAGCGCGCCGAGGAACGGCTGGAGCGCACCCCGATCGAGCCGGCGAACCTCAAGCGGAGCGAGGAGGCGTCGAAGTGAACCCGGTCTACTACCTCTATCTCGCCGCCCTGTTGTTCACGATCGGTGCCACCGGTGTGCTGATCAGACGGAACGCGATCGTCGTCTTCATGTGCATCGAGCTCATGCTCAACGCCTGCAACCTCGCGTTCGTCGTCTTCTCCCGGATGCACGGCAATCTCGACGGCCAGATCATCGCCTTCTTCACGATGGTCGTCGCCGCCGCGGAGGTCGTGGTCGGGCTCGCGATCATCGTGTCGCTGTTCCGTACCCGCCACTCGGCCTCGGTCGACGACGCCAGCCTGATGAAGTTGTAAGGGGCGCTGGACCGTATGAACGCAGAGAACCTGATCGCGCTGCTGATCGCGGCGCCCCTGCTCGGAGCGGCCGTCCTCCTGGTCGGCGGCCGCCGCCTGGACGCGGTGGGCCACTGGGTCGGCACGCTCCTTTCGACGACGTCCTTCGTGTTCGGCGTGATCCTCTTCGCCGATCTGCTGGGCAAGAACCCCGAACACCGCACCCTGATGCAGCACCTGTACACCTGGGTGCCGGTGGAGGGCTTCCAGGCGGACGTCACCTTCCGCCTCGACCAGCTGTCGATGACGTTCGTCCTGCTGATCACCGGCGTCGGCTCGCTCATCCACGTGTACTCGATCGGGTACATGGAGCACGACGAGCGCCGCCGCCGCTTCTTCGGCTACCTCAACCTGTTCCTCGCGGCGATGCTGCTGCTCGTCCTCGCCGACAACTACCTGCTGCTGTACGTCGGCTGGGAGGGCGTCGGTCTCGCCTCGTACCTGCTGATCGGCTTCTGGCAGCACAAGCCCAGCGCGGCCACGGCGGCCAAGAAGGCCTTCCTGGTCAACCGGGTCGGCGACATGGGCCTGTCGATCGCGATCATGCTGATGTTCACGACGTTCGGCACGTTCGCCTTCGGTCCGGTCCTCGACCACGCCACCGAGGCCTCCGAGGGCAAGCTCACCGCGATCGGCCTGATGCTCCTGCTCGCCGCCTGCGGCAAGTCCGCCCAGGTACCGCTGCAGTCCTGGCTCGGCGACGCCATGGAAGGCCCGACCCCGGTCTCGGCCCTCATCCACGCGGCGACCATGGTGACCGCGGGCGTGTACCTCATCGTCCGCTCCGGAGCGATCTTCAACGCGGCCCCGGACGCGCAACTGGTCGTCACCGTCGTCGGCGCCGTCACCCTCCTGTTCGGTGCGATCGTCGGTTGCGCCAAGGACGACATCAAGAAGGCGCTCGCCGGTTCGACCATGTCGCAGATCGGCTACATGGTCCTCGCCGCCGGCCTCGGCCCGATCGGCTACGTCTTCGCGATCATGCACCTGGTCACGCACGGCTTCTTCAAGGCCGGTCTCTTTCTCGGCGCAGGTTCCGTCATGCACGGCATGAACGACGAGGTCGACATGCGCAGGTACGGCGGCCTGCGGAAGTACATGCCGGTCACCTTCATCACCTTCGGCCTCGGCTACCTCGCCATCATCGGCTTCCCCGGCCTGTCCGGCTTCTTCTCCAAGGACAAGATCATCGAGGCGGCGTTCGCCAAGGGCGGCACCGAGGGCTGGATCCTCGGCACCTGCGCCCTCGTCGGCGCCGCCATCACCGCCTTCTACATGACGCGCGTGATGCTGATGACGTTCTTCGGCGAGAAGCGCTGGCAGCCCGACGAGCACGGCCACGAGCCGCACCCGCACGAGTCCCCGAAGGTCATGACCATCCCGATGATCGTCCTGGCGGTCGGCTCGGTCTTCGCCGGCGGCTTCTTCAGCATCGGCGACCGCTTCCTGCACTGGCTGGAGCCGATCACCGGCCACAGCGAGGGCGACTCCCCGCTCAGCGCCGCCACCGTCACCGGCGCCACCATGGTCTGCCTGGTCATCGGCGTCGGCATCGCCTACCTCCAGTACGGCCGCCGTCCCGTCCCGGCCGTCGCCCCGCGCGGTTCGCTGCTCACCCGCGCGGCCCGCCGCGACCTCCTCCAGGACGACTTCAACCACGTCGTCCTCGTCCGCGGCGGCGAACACCTCACCCGCTCCCTGGTGTACGTCGACCACACCCTGGTCGACGGCGTCGTCAACGGCACCGCGGCGGGCGTCGGCGGACTCTCCGGCCGGCTGCGCAAGCTCCAGAACGGCTACGCGCGCTCGTACGCGGTCTCGATGTTCGGCGGCGCTGCCCTCCTGGTCGCCGCGACCCTGCTGATGAGGGCGGTCTGATACCGATGTCCTTTCCTCTGCTGACAGCGACAGCGGCGCTCCCGGCCGTCGGCGCGGTCGCCACGGCCGCCGTACCGGCCGCGCGGCGCACCGCCGCGAAATGGCTCGCGCTGCTGGTCTCGCTCGCCACCCTGGTCCTCGCGATCGTCGTCCTGGTCCGCTTCGACCCGGACGGCGCCCGCTACCAGCTCACCGAATCACACGCCTGGATCGCGGACTTCGGCGTCAGGTACGAACTGGGCGTCGACGGCATCGCCGTCGCGCTCCTTGCCCTCACGGCCCTGCTGATCCCGTTCATCATCCTGGCGGGCTGGCACGACGCCGACCCGCTGGAGACCGGCAGCAAGCGGTGGCGGCCGACCCAGGGCTTCTTCGCCCTGATCCTGGCCGTCGAGGCGATGGTGATCATCTCCTTCGAGGCCACCGACGTCTTCCTCTTCTACATCTTCTTCGAAGCCATGCTGATCCCGATGTACTTCCTCATCGGCGGCTTCGGCGACCGCGCCCACGAGCACGGCGAGGAGACGGCGTCCACCCAGCGGTCGTACGCAGCCGTGAAGTTCCTCCTCTACAACCTGGTCGGCGGCCTGATCATGCTGGCCGCGGTGATCGGCCTCTATGTCGTCGCCGGGAACTTCTCCCTCGCCGAGATCGCGCAGGCCCGCGCGAACGGCACCCTGCACATGGCCACCAGCACCGAACGCTGGCTGTTCCTCGGCTTCTTCTTCGCCTTTGCGGTGAAGGCGCCGCTGTGGCCGCTGCACACCTGGCTGCCCAACGCGATGCAGGAGTCCACCGCCCCCGTCGCCGTCCTCATCACCGCGGTCGTCGACAAGGTCGGCACCTTCGCGATGCTCCGCTTCTGCCTCCAGCTCTTTCCCGAGGCCAGCAAGTGGGCGACGCCGGTCATCCTCGTCCTCGCCCTGATCAGCATCATCTACGGCGCACTGCTCGCCGTCGGCCAGCGCGACATCAAGCGCCTGGTCGCCTACGCGTCGATCTCGCACTTCGGCTTCATCATCCTGGGCATCTTCGCGATGACCAGCCAGGGCCAGTCCGGCGCCACCCTCTACATGGTCAACCACGGCATCTCCACGGCCGCGCTGATGCTCGTCGCCGGCTTCCTGATCTCCCGGCGCGGCTCGCGGCTCATCGCCGACTACGGCGGTGTGCAGAAGGTCGCCCCGGTCCTCGCCGGCACCTTCCTGATCGGCGGCCTGGCCACGCTCTCCCTGCCCGGCCTCGCCCCGTTCGTCAGCGAGTTCCTGGTCCTGGTCGGTACGTTCACGCGCTACCCGGCCATCGGGATCATCGCCACCTTCGGCATCGTCCTCGCCGCGCTCTACACCCTCGTCCTCTACCAGCGGACGATGACGGGCCCGGTGAAACCGGAGGTCTCCGCGATGCCCGACCTGAAGGCACGCGAACTCGTCGTGGTCGCCCCGCTGATCGTTCTCCTGATCTTCCTGGGCGTCTACCCGAAGCCCGTCACGGACATCGTCAACCCGGCGGTCAAACAGACCATGTCGGACGTACACAAGACCGACCCCAAGCCCGAGGTGGAGGCGGCCAAGTGAGCGCAACAGCCGTCCACAGCCTGTGGACAACCGCGGCCGAGCCGATCTCGAAGATCCCCGCGCCGAAGATCGAATACGGGCAATTGTCGCCCACCCTGATCGTCGTCGGCGCGGCGATCGTCGGAGTGCTGGTAGAGGCGTTCGTCCCGCGCAAGAACCGCTACTACGCACAGGTCTTCGTCTCCGCGGTAGCCCTCTGCGCGGCCTTCGCGGCGGTCGTCGCGCTCGCCGCGGACGGCTACGGCACGACGAAGGCGCACATCGCCGCCATGGGCGCCATCGCCGTCGACGGACCCTCCCTGTTCCTCCAGGGAACGATCCTGCTGTCCGGCCTCGTCGCCCTGTTCACCTTCGCCGAACGCCGCCTCGACCCCGAGGCCCACGGCAACCGCGTCGACTCCTTCGCCGCCCAGGCCGCCTCCGTCCCCGGCAGCGACAGCGAGAAGGCCGCGGTGAAGGCGGGCTTCACCACCACCGAGGTCTTCCCGCTCCTGCTCTTCGCCGTCGCGGGCATGCTGGTGTTCCCCTCGGCCAACGACCTGCTGACGCTCTTCGTGGCCCTGGAGGTCTTCTCCCTCC
Source organism: Streptomyces sp. NPDC090088 (assembly GCF_044747345.1). Lineage (NCBI taxonomy): Bacteria > Bacillati > Actinomycetota > Actinomycetes > Kitasatosporales > Streptomycetaceae > Streptomyces > Streptomyces sp. NPDC090088. Next base: position 219,972 of record NZ_JBIVDZ010000002.1, read on the forward strand.
CGCTCTACCTGATGTGCGCGCTCGCCCGCCGCAAGCGCCTCATGTCCCAGGAAGCCGCCGTCAAGTACTTCCTGCTCGGCGCCTTCGCCTCCGCGTTCACCCTGTTCGGCATCGCCCTGCTGTACGGCTACGCCGGCTCCGTGTCGTACTCCACGATCGCCCAGGTCGTCGACGGCACCGTCACCAACATCGACCCGGCCCTCGCCGACACCATGGGCAACGACGCGCTGCTCCTGGTCGGCACCGCGCTCGTCGTCATGGGCCTGCTCTTCAAGGTCGGCGCGGTCCCCTTCCACATGTGGACGCCCGACGTCTACCAAGGCGCGCCCACCCCGGTCACCGGCTTCATGGCCGCCGCGACCAAGGTGGCCGCCTTCGGCGCGCTGCTGCGGCTCCTGTACGTGGTCCTGCCCGGCCTGCGCTGGGACTGGCGGCCCGTCATGTGGGGCGTCGCGATCATCACCATGCTGGGCGGCGCGATCGTCGCGATCACCCAGACCGACATCAAGCGACTGCTGGCGTACTCGTCGATCGCGCACGCCGGATTCATCCTCGCGGGTGTCATCGCGACCTCCAAGGACGGCGTGTCCTCCGTCCTCTTCTACCTCGCCGCGTACTCCTTCGTGACCATCGGCGCCTTCGCCGTGGTCACCCTGGTGCGCGACGCGGGCGGCGAGGCGACCCACCTGTCCAAGTGGGCGGGGCTCGGCCGCCGGTCACCGCTGGTGGCCGCCGTCTTCGCCGTCTTCCTGCTGGCCTTCGCCGGCATCCCGCTCACCTCCGGCTTCGCCGGGAAGTTCGCCGTGTTCAAGGCGGCGGCCGAAGGCGGAGCGGCCCCGCTGGTCGTCATCGGTGTGATCTCGTCGGCGATCGCCGCGTTCTTCTACATCCGCGTGATCGTCCTGATGTTCTTCAGCGAACCGAGGCCCGAGGGTCCCACCGTCGCCGTGCCGTCACCGCTGACCATGGCGGCGATCGGCCTGGGCGTGGCGGTCACCCTCGTCCTCGGCGTGGCACCGCAGTACTTCCTGGACCTGGCGAGCCAGGCCGGAGTGTTCGTGCGCTGAGTCGTCCGCCACAGCCGTGGGCCCCGGTTCCCCGCACGGGAACCGGGGCCCACGCGCGCGTGCGGCCCAGGCCTACGCGCACGTCACCGTCGGATTCCACGGCGCGAACAGACCGCTCGGATTGTCCTTCCAGATCCAGGCCCGCAGCGTGTACACGGCCCCGTCGACACCGGGAACCGTCCCCGGCCCCTGGAACGTCTGCCCGAACAACGTCGGCGGAGTCGATCCGGTCCCGACCGGCACGATCCACTCCACCGCCACCAGCGCCCGGCCGCCGCCGGCGTCCGTCTCGTAGAGGAGACCCGCGGGCTCCGCCGGATCGAGACCGCCCACGTTGTCCCTCTTGACGTAGTGGTAACCCGCCCCGCCCAGGGCGGCCCGGTCGCAGGTACCGGCACGCGTGTACCCGTCCGTGATCGCGAACGGCTCGTACTGGTAGTCCGCCGTCGCCGTGTACGTCGGGGTCAGATCCGTCCACACGAACGGATCGGGATCGGGTTCGGGGACGGGAGCCGCGCCGGCAGGCACCGCGGCCAGGGCGAACGGCACTGCCAGCGCCAGAACGGCGCCGGCAGTGCGGGACCTGAGAGACATCGTGAAGCTCCTTGGGGCGGACGAGGCACGCGAGCGCGACGCCTCCGTACAGCACGGGCCTCCCCGGTCCCGCCCGTGCAGCATGGCCCCCGCCGTCTCCCGGCCGCCACGCGGAGACCGCCAAAGGGCTGAGGGCACCTCCGGACGAGGGAGACCGGGCCGGAACCCGCGCCACGAGGGACACCGGGCCGGAACCTGCGCCACGAGGGACACCGGGCGCGAACCCGCCCCCACGCCCCTCTCCCGGGCGGGCAGCCTGTGGATAAGTCGGGCGCTGTCGGTCCGGACCCCTATCGTGGAGGCAGTGGTCGAGGGACGACGTACGGGGGACACGACGATGGGCGGGACGGGCGGGACCGACGAGATGCCAGGGACGACCGAGACGCCGGGGGCGCCACAGGCGCACGGACCGGCGGACAGCGAGGCACTGGCCACGCTGCACCGGGTCTTCGGATACGACGCCTTCCGAGGCGAGCAGGAAGCGATCATCGAGCATGTGGTGGCGGGCGGCGACGCCGTCGTCCTCATGCCGACCGGCGGCGGAAAATCACTGTGCTACCAGATCCCCGCCCTGGTCAGAGCGGGTACGGGCATCGTGATCTCACCGCTCATCGCCCTCATGCAGGACCAGGTGGACGCCCTGCGCGCCCTCGGCGTGAACGCCGGCTTCATCAACTCCACCCAGGACTTCGACGAGCGACGCGTGGTCGAGGCCCAGTTCCTGTCCGGCGAGCTCGACCTGCTCTACCTGGCCCCGGAGCGGCTTCGCCTGGACTCCACGCTGGACCTGCTCACCCGCGGCAAGATCGCCGTCTTCGCCATCGACGAGGCACACTGCGTCTCCCAGTGGGGCCACGACTTCCGCCCCGACTACCTCGCCCTCTCCCTGCTCGGCGAGCGCTGGCCGGACGTCCCGCGCATCGCGCTCACGGCCACCGCCACCCGCGCGACCCACCAGGAGATCACCCAGCGACTCCACATGCCGGCCGCCCGGCACTTCGAGGCCAGCTTCGACCGGCCCAACATCCAGTACCGGATCATCCCCAAGGCCGACCCCAAGAAGCAGCTCCTCGCCTTCCTCCGCCAGGAACACGAGGGCGACGCGGGCATCGTCTACTGCCTGTCCCGCAAGTCCGTCGAGTCGACGGCGGAATTCCTCAGCCGCAACGGCGTCGAGGCCGTGCCCTACCACGCCGGCCTCGACGCCGGCACCCGCGCGGCCCACCAGTCCCGCTTCCTGCGCGAGGACGGCCTGGTCGTGGTCGCCACCATCGCCTTCGGCATGGGCATCGACAAACCCGACGTCCGATTCGTCGCCCACCTCGACCTGCCCAAGTCCGTCGAGGGCTACTACCAGGAGACCGGCCGCGCCGGCCGTGACGGACTGTCCTCCACCGCCTGGATGGCCTACGGCCTCAACGACGTCATACAGCAGCGCAAGCTCATCCAGTCAGGTGAGGGCGACGAGGCCTTCCGCCGCCGCGCCCAGGCCCACCTCGACTCCATGCTCGCCCTGTGCGAGACCGCCCAGTGCCGCCGCGGACAGCTGCTGAACTACTTCGGCCAGGACCCCGACCCCGCGGGCTGCGGCAACTGCGACACCTGCCTCACCCCGCCCGAGACCTGGGACGGCACCGTCGCCGCCCAGAAGGTCCTCTCCACAGTGGTACGACTCCAGCGCGAACGCGGGCAGAAGTTCGGCGCCGTCCAGATCGTCGACATCCTGCTCGGCAAGCGCACCGGCAAGGTCATCCAGTTCGACCACGACCAGCTGTCCGTCTTCGGTATCGGCACCGACCTCGAAGAAGGCGAATGGCGGGGCGTCGTCCGGCAACTCCTCGCCCAGGGCCTGCTCGCGGTCGAGGGCGAGTACGGCACCCTCGTACTCACCGAGGCCAGCGGGGCCGTACTGCGGCGCGAACGGGACGTCCCGCTGCGGAAGGAACCCAAGAAGCCGGTGGCCTCCCGGTCCTCCGGGACGTCCGGGTCCTCCGGGTCCGGCAAGGGCAAGGCGAAGGCGGCCGTGGCAGAGCTGCCCGAGGACCTGCTCCCCGCGTTCGAGGCACTGCGCGCCTGGCGTGCCGAGCAGGCCCGCGAACAGGGCGTACCGGCATACGTGATCTTCCACGACGCCACCCTGCGGGAGATCGTCACCCGCGGGCCCGAGTCGATCGCCGAACTGGCCACCGTCGGCGGCGTCGGCGAGAAGAAGCTCATGACCTACGGCGAGGGCGTGCTCGGCGTACTGGCCTCCCAGAACACACCGCCCGCCCCGGCCTCAGCGCCCGCAGCAGCCGGGGACGAGGACCACTGGCCCGAGATGGACGCGGAGCCGGAACCGGAGGACTGGATATAAGGAGCGGGGCGGCCTTCTACAACGGACGGCCGCCTACAGCCCCCTCGCCGCATACGCCCTGACATCCGCGTCCGAGTCCGCCGTCGCCGTGGCCAGGGCCGCGCGGGCCTCCTCGACACCGGCGTGCCGGGTCAGAGCGAGGACGGCAGCCTTGCGGACGTCGGCGTTCGGGTCGGCGAGGACCTTGGCCAGGGCGGGCACCGCCACCGCGGCACCGGCGGCGCCCAGCGCCCTCGCGGCACCCACGCGCACCTGCCAGGCGGAGTCCGCCGACGCGGCCACAGCCGCCTCCGCCAGCGGCGGCGGGCAGCCGACGCCCCCGAGAGCCTCGTACGCCGCACCCCTGACCAGCACATCCGCGTCGCCGGTGAGCGTGGTGAGGGCATCCAGGACGCCGTCCCTCTCCGGAGCGGCCCCGGAGCCGGCGGCTCCTACCGTGCCGAGAGCCTTCGCCACCGTCACCCGCACCTCCCGTGACGGGTCGGCGACGGCGCGGGCCAGAGCAGCGGCCGCGTCCACCGAGACCAGCGCCCGCACCGCCTCGATCCGGACCGCCGGATCGGCGTCGGACAGGGAAGCGGCGAACAAGCCGGGGTCGCCGAGGCGCAGCGCCCGCAGCACGTCCAGCGCGGCCGCGCGGACGACGGGGTCGGACACCGCGAGCGCGGCGGCCAGGGCATCGCGCAGCGCCGGCTCGGGCGGCAGCGTCTCCACCAGCTCACGCAGCGAGGAGGCGGCGGCCGAACGCACCCCGGCGTCCGCGTCGGCGAGCGCACCCGCCAGCGCCTGCCCGGTACCCGGCGGAGCCGTCTCCGTCAGGACCGCCACGGCCGTACGACGCACTGAGGCGTCACGGTCCGCCAAATAGGGCTCAAGGGCGCCGAGTTCGGGCTCCTCCTCGGCGAGGGCGAGGAGCTCCAGCAGACGCGGTGAAGCAGGCTCGGCCCGGTCCGACTCGACGGGCCGCGCGGCAGCGGAGGCCGCCACCGGCCCGGTGGCGACCGGCGGCACGTCACGGGCGCCCGCCGTCGCCACATCCAGCGCACGCACCTCGCCGATGTACCGGGACGGACCGCCGACCGGGGTGAACTCCTCGACCGGCACCAGATACGGAGCCACGGGACGAGCCGTGAACTCCATCGCACCAGAGGGGGACTTGTGCAGATCGAGATGGTGGAACCAGGAGGCGTCATCACGCTCGGGGTGATCGAGCCGGTCGTGGTAGAGACCCCAGCGGGACTCGGTACGGGCCAGGGAGGCACGAGCGGCCATCTCCGCGCAGTCACGGATGAAGTCGACCTCGGCGCACCGCATCAGCTCGTGCGGGGTCCGGGCACCCATGGCGGCGATGTCGTCCCGCATCCGCTCGAAGGACTCCAGAGCGAGGGAGAGCCGGGCCCCGGACTTCGGCGGAGCCACGTAGTCGTTCACGAAGCGGCGCAGCTTGTACTCGACCTGGGGCTGCGGCGGGCCGTCCGGGTTGCGCAGCGGACGGTAGATCAACTCGTGCGCCTCACGCACCTGGCCGGCCGGCAACTCCCCTTCGTACGCCGAGTACTGGGCGGCGTCCGCACCCGCCAGATCACCGAAGACGAACGCGCCGATCATGTAGTTGTGGGGGACGCAGGCCAGGTCACCGGCGGCGTACAACCGGGGGACGGTCGTCCGGGCATGGTCGTCGACCCGGACCCCGGAAGCGGAGTGGCCGCCGCACAGACCGATCTCGGAGATGTGCATCTCGACGTCATGGGTCCGGTAGTCGTGCCCCCGCCCGGAGTGGAACGTGCCACGGGTGGGCCGCTCGGTGGAGTGCAGGATGGACTCCAGAGCGGAGACCGACTCCTCGGGAAGGTGGCTCAGCTTCAGGTAGACCGGGCCGCGGTCGGAGGCGACCTCGGCGGCGAACTCGGCCATCATCTGCCCCGACCAGTAGTCGGAGTCGACGAACCGCTCACCGTGCCGGTTGACCTGGTAACCCCCGAACGGATTGGCGACGTACGCGCAGGCCGGCCCGTTGTAGTCCTTGATCAGGGGATTGATCTGGAAGCACTCGATCCCCGTCAGCTCCGCGCCCGCGTGGTAGGCCATGGCGTAACCGTCACCGGCGTTGGTCGGATTCTCGTACGTCCCGTACAGGTACCCGGAGGCGGGCAGCCCGAGCCGCCCGGCCGCACCCGTCGCGAGAACGACCGCACCCGCGCGGACGACGACAAAGGCCCCCGTACGGGTGTTGAACCCCGCCGCGCCCACCGCGCGCCCCGCCGCCGTCAGCACCCGCACCGGCATCACCCGGTTCTCGATACGGATCCGCTCCCGCATCTCACGACGCCGCAACTGCCGGTACAGGACCTTCTTGACATCCTTGCCTTCCGGCATCGGCAGTACGTACGAACCGGAGCGATGCACCTGGCGGACCGCGTACGCGCCATGCTCATCCTTCTCGAACTTGACCCCGTACGACTCCAGGCGCTGGACCATGGCGAAACCACGCGTCGCCGTCTGCCGGACCGTGGACTGATCGACGATCCCGTCGTTCGCGCGGGTGATCTCGGCGACGTAGTCGTCGGGCTCGGCGCGGCCCGGGACGACCGCGTTGTTGACGCCGTCCATGCCCATGGCGAGCGCCCCGGAGTGCCGGACATGGGCCTTCTCCAGGAGCAGCACGTTCGCACCGCGCTCGGCGGCGGTCAGCGCGGCCATGGTGCCGGCGGTACCGCCCCCGACGACAAGGACGTCACAGACCAGTTCCTCGGCGTCCGCGATGTCGGGAACGGCCAGGGGAGCGGGGGAGGGGGCGTTCGCGGGGGTGGTCACCGGGATGCCTTTCAGATGCCGAGCGAGGAGAGGACAGTACGGCGCAGGGCCGCGCGAGCAGGGTCGTCGAGGGCACCGCGCACACGCGGACGCGGAACGTCCCGCACGGACGCCACCCGGCCGGCGGCGAGCAGGGCGACCCGGTCGCCGAGGAAAAGCGCCTCGTCCACGTCATGGGTGACGAAGACGACGGTCGCGCCCGTACCGCGCAACACCTCCACCAACAGGTCCTGCATGCCGGAACGGGTCTGGGCGTCCAGCGCCCCGAACGGCTCGTCCATCAGCACGACCCGAGGCGAACCGGCCAACGCCCGGGCCAGCTGCGCCCGCTGGCGCTGCCCGCCCGACACCCGGTGCGGCAACTGCCCGGCCTGCGCGGCCAGCCCGACCCGGGCCAGCCAGGACTCGGCCTGCGACCGGCGCTCGGAACGCCCGACCCCCTTGATGGCGAGCGGCAGTTCGACATTGCCGCGCAGCGAGCGCCAAGGCAGCAACGCGTCCTCCTGGAAGACCAGCGCCCGGTCGGCCGACGGACCGGTCACCGCGGCACCGTCCTGGGACACCGCCCCGGCCAGCGGAGCCAGCAACCCGGCGAACGTCCGCAGCAGCGTCGACTTCCCGCACCCCGACGGACCGACGACCGTGAGGATCTCGCCCGGCCGGACATCCAACGCGACATCGTGCAACACCGGGGAATCCGGCCGGCCGAGCACCGCCCCGTCGAACGTGAGCCGGGCGCCCCGCGCGGCCTCCGGCGCCGCGACCTCAGACGAAGTGCTCATCGCGCGCCTCCTGATCGGTGTCGCCGCGGCCCTGCTGCTGGGCATCGGCCTGCTTCTGGGAATCACCCTCGGCCCGCACTGCGACCTGGGGGGCGGGGACGGCGGACACCGGAGTGCGGGGCCGGCCGACGGGCACGTAGGACGTCCGGGGCAACCACCGGGTCAGATGCCGGCCGAGGAGCTCGACAGCCGTGGACGTCACCCAGCCGAGCACCCCGATCGTGACCATCCCGACGAACACCCCGGGGTAGTTGACGATCGTGTAGTCCTGCCAGGTGCGGTAACCGACCCCGTACTGGCCGGAGATCATCTCGGCGGAGATCACACAGATCCACGACACACCGATACCGACCGACAGGCCCCCGAAGATGCCGGGAAGCGCCCCCGGCAGCACCACCGAACCCAGGATCCGCCACCGGCCGCCGCCCATGGTGCGCACCGCCTCCTCCCACACCGGGGTGAGAGCCCGCACCGCGTGCCGGGTGGAGACCATGACCGGGAAGAAGGCGGCGGTGCAGGTGATGAAGACGATGCCCTGCTCATTGGAGGGGAACAGCAGGATCGCGACGGGCACGAGAGCGATCGCCGGGATCGGCCGGACCACCTCCAGGACCGGGCCGAGCAGATCCTCGGCGAGGCGCGAGCGGGCCACGAGCACACCCGTCGCGACACCCAGCACGGCCGCCAGCACGAACCCGGTGAGGATGCGGGTGAGGCTGTCGGTGAGGTCGGTCCAGTAGTCGCCGCCGGAGACCCGGTCCGCGAAAGCGCGGGCGACGTCGACGACGGTCGGGAACTGCGAGAAACGTAGCCACAGGTCGACGTTCAGACTGGTCAGCAACTGCCACACCCCGAGGGCGGCGGCCAGCGACACCACCCGCAGGACGTACCGGCTCACGACGCCCGCCGCAACGCGTCGGCGTAACCGACGACCTGCGCGCCACCGTGCGCTGCCACGTACGCCTTCGCGGTCGCCTGCGTCACGAACGGCAGCAACCGCTCGCCGTCGGCGACCCACACCGCCTTGTCCGCGAACCAGAGGGTGCCGGTGGTGGCGTCGGGGACGTAGGCGGCGCGGATGTCCCCGCTGTGCTGGCCGACGTAGGCGAGCAGTTCCTCGGGGGAGCCGAAGCTCGTCGTCTTCTCGCTGCCCTTGGGCCACACCTCGCTCGCGGCCGCCGGCGGTGCGGTGGCGAGCCGCTTGGCGTAGTCGGAGCTGCCCAGGGCCTTCTTCACGTACTGGTCGTCGACGAACGCGTCCACATCCACATCACCCGTCAGCTTCGCGGCCTTGAGGACCGACACGTCCTGCTTCAGCGCGGAGACCAGCGCGGGCTTGACGGCGGGATCGAAGGTGGCGATGCCGTGGGCGCCGTTGTAGAGGTAGACGACCTCGGCGGGCAGCCCCGTGGCCTCGGCGACCTTCTCCGCGGCGGTCACCGGGTGCGCATTGAGGTAGTCGGTGGCCTCGGCCTGCGCCTTGAGGAAGGCCTCCAGGACGGTGGGCCGCTGCTTGGCGAAGCCTTCGCGTGCGGTGACGCCGTGGAAGGTGGGGAGGTCCAGCTGGGCGCCGTCGTACAGCGCTTTCGCCTTGCCCTGGTAGGCGAGCAGGCCCGGCCAGGCCACGAACTGGGACAGCGCGTCCACGCTGCCCGCCGACAGGGCCGAAGCGCCCACCGCGGGCTGCTGGTTGAGTTTGGAGATGCCCTTGTCCGGGTCGATACCGGCGCGCTGGAGGGCACGGACGAGGGTGCCGTCGGCGGCGGAGCCGATGCTCGTCGAGACCTTCTTGCCCTTCAGGTCCGTCAGCGAGGTGAGCTTGGAGTCGGGCGCGGTGACCACGGTGTTGAGGCCGCCGCGCAGGTTGTAGCCGGTGACCGAGACCAGGCGGGTCGGCTGGCCGAGCTGTTTGCCGCGGGCCGCGTTCAGCAGCAGCGGGAAGTCGCCCATCGAGCCGATGTCGATCTTCCCGGCGGTCATCTGCGCGGTGATCGGGGCGCCGGTGGCGTAGTCCTGCCAGTCGACCTTGTAGGTGTGGCCGTCGTGCAGGGCGTTGAGCTGCCGCTCGAAATAGCCGAGGCTGCGGAGCAGGGTGCCCGCGGTGACGGTGTTGATGGTCTTGGACTGGTAGCCGACGGTGATGGTGACCGTCTTGCCGTCGCCTGCCGCGGCGCTGCCGCCGCAGGCGGACAGGGGCAGCAGGAGGAGGGCCGCCGAGGCGGCGATCGCAGTGCGTTTCATGGGAGTTGTGGGCCTCTCACCGGAGCAGATAGGGCATGTTGACCGTCACGGCTCCGGTGGGACAGCGGGCCGCGCACGGGCCGCAGTACCAGCACTCGTCGACGTGCATGTAGGCCTTGCCGTTGCTCTCGTCGATGGCGAGGGAGTCCAGTGGGCACATGTCCACGCAGAGGGTGCAGCCGTCGATGCACTTCGACTCGTCGATGGTCACGGGCACGTCGGCCCGCTGGGGCGCCAAGGCCATGGCTGTCTCCAGGAAACGGGTCAGGCGGGAGGGGTGGAGGGTCAGAGGGAGCGGTGCAGGAGGCCGCTCATGGTGATGCGGTCGCCGCGGAAGCGGATGAACTCCAGGTCGACGGGGCGGCCGTCGGCGAGGTGGGTGAGCCGTTCCAGCATGAGGACGGCCGCGCCGCGCGGGGCTTGGAGTACGGCGGCGGAGTGGGCGTCCGCGTTCACCGCCTCCAGAGTGATCTCGGCGTGGCCCAGGGGCCGGCCGGTGATCGCCTCGAGGAGCCTGAAGACGTCGTTGTTCTCCAGGTCGGCGCCGAGCAGGGCGGTGCCGATGTCGAGGGGGATGTAGGTGAGGTCGAGGGAGAGGGGGAGGCCGTTCAGGCGGCGCAGGCGTTCGATGTAGAGGACGTCGGCGCCGGGCGGGACGCGGAGGCGTTCGGCGACGGGGGTGGGTGCCGGGGCGGGGCCCATGGTGCGGACCTCGTTGGTGACCTGGCCGTGTTCGCGGAGGGTTTCCGCGAGGCCCATCAGGCGGTCGAGTCCGTGCGGGTATTTCCGGGCGACGACCACGGTGCCCACGCCGGGCAGCCGGTCCACCAGCCCTTCCGCCCGCAGCAGGTCCAGGGCCTGGCGGACGGTGTTGCGGGAGGCGCGGTAGTCGGCGGCGAGGGTGGTCTCGTGGGGGAGGGTGCCGTCCGGGAACGCGTCGGTGAGGATCTGGTGGCGCAGCAGGTCGGCGAGTTGCCGGGCCTGGTCCGCACGCAGCCGGCGACGTGTCCGGTGGGCGGCGACCGTGGTGGCGGCGCCCTGACCGGCGTGGTCTCGGATGCGGTCGGTGGCTGGCATGGCCCGAACCATACCTATGCGGTAGGGAAGGGGGTGTTGCGGGATTGTTGCGCCACCTGAGGCCCTGTCGGACACGTCGTTGAGCTGCGGTTTTTCGGCTTGTAGGGGGAAGATCTGCCACCGGGGCGCCGGTTTGTGTCCCAGGTTCTAGCCGAGTGCCGTCAGCCCCGGCGCGAACGTGATCAGTAGCGGCAGCAGGGGTACCAGCGCCGCCACCGTCGTCGTCAGGGCGCGCTGGTGGCGCAGCAGCCGCGGGGGCGGTTCCAGCAGCCGGTCGACCCGCTCGCCGAGCAGTCGGCGGCTCGACGCGCAGGACAGGACGCCGCGGTGCTGGTTCAGTTCGATCAGGGCCAGCGCGGTCGTGAGGTGGCCGCAGCGGCGGGACGCCGTGTCGTCCGCGGCGAGTTCGACGAGCCGGTGGGTCTGGTCGCAGAAGTGGGAGAAGAGCGGCACGCGCGGGAAGCCCGTGGCCAGTGCGCTGGACAGATGGAGCAGCCAGTCGTGGTGGGCGCGGGCGTGACCGCGCTCGTGGGTGAGTACGGCGTCAAGCTGGTGGTCGGTGAGGCGGTGCAGCGCCCCCGTCGTCACCACCAGCTGCGGCGGGTGGCCCGGCATCCACCAGGCGTCCGGGTACTCGTCCTCCAGCACCAGCATCGGCCCGCGCGCCGCGGGCAGCCCCGCCGGCAGTTCCGGTGCCCGCTCGCGCAGGTGGGCGCGGGTCCGGTCGCGTCGCCGCCGGGCCTCGACCCATTCGCGGGCGAGCATCGCCGTGGTCCAGGCCGCCCCGCACGCCAGCAGCACGGTGAGGGCGACCGCCCACAGGGGCGCGACGGAGAGGTCGTACGCGGCGGTGACCGCCGGTGGCGCCGGCGCGAACACCCGGTCGCGCACGGTGTGGAAGACGGCCGCCGCGCCCAGGACGAGCGCGGCCAGGCAGCACATCAGCACGGTGGCGACCAGGCACTGCCACACCCACAGCGCGACCACCGGTTCCCGTTCCGGCCACGGGGCCCGCACCAGCGCGCGCGGCACCGGCACCGCGGCCGTCAGAGCGACAGCGCTCAGCAGGAGCAGGCAGACGGTCATGCCGGGGCTCCGTTTTCTGGTCGGAGAGACGTGCGGGTGGCGGAGTGCTACGGGGGTGATGCGCCGTTGCGCGACAGAGTGCGTGCGCCGGCGCGTCACGTCCCGTGTACGCCGTCGCCTCGCATGGTGCGCGTGCGGGCGCATCGCATGGTGCGTGTCCCGTCAGTATGACGGTGCCGGGCGCCCCGAGTCAGGTCTCGACGACGATCCGGGCGCCCCTCCCGGCCGCACCCCGGGACTCACAGCTCACCGCTCCCGCAACACCGGCCGCAGCGCCTCCGGATCCGCCTCGCCCGCGGACGCATCCCGCCCGTCCCCGCCGCGACGCATCGCGCCGCAGCCGTTCCTCACCCGGCCACGATCCGCCCGCCGACATCCCCGAGCCCCACCCGGACGCCGCCCGGCCCCGGTGCCCACGCCGACAGGGTGACCACGTCGCCGTCCTCCAGGTACGTCCGCTTGCCTTCGAGGAGTTCGAGCGGGTCCCGCCCGTTCCAGGTGAGTTCCAGCAGCGACCCGAGCTGCCCGGGTTCCGGGCCGCTCACCGTGCCGGAGCCGTAGAGGTCGCCGGTGCGCAGCGAGGCGCCGTTGACGGTCAGGTGGGCGAGTTGCTGGGCGGCGGTCCAGTACATGGTGGAGAACGGCGGCTCGGACACCACCTGCCCGTTGATCGCCACCGACATCCGAAGGTCGTAACCGGCGGGCTCCTCCATGGAGTCGTCGAGGTACGGCAGCAGCGGACGCGTGCGCCGCGGCGGGTCGATCCGCGCGTCCTCCAGCGCCTCCAGCGGGGTGATCCACGCCGCGACGGAGGTGGCGAACGACTTGCCGAGGAACGGGCCGAGCGGGACGTACTCCCACGCCTGAATGTCCCGTGCGGACCAGTCGTTCAGCAGGCACAGGCCGAACACGTGCTCCCGGAAGTCGCCCAGCGCCACCGGCTTTCCCCGCTGCGACGGCGTGCCGACCACGAAGCCGACCTCGGCCTCGATGTCCAGCCGCATCGACGGGCCGAACACGGGTGCGGGATCCGACGGTGCCTTGCGCTGGCCCGACGGCCGTACGACGTCCGTGCCCGACACCACGACCGTGCCCGCGCGGCCGTGGTAACCGATCGGCAGGTGCTTCCAGTTGGGGGTGAGCGGTTCCGGGGCGTCGGGGCGGAAGATGCGGCCGGCGTTGCGGGCGTGGTTCTCGGAGGCGTAGAAGTCCACGTAGTCGGCGACCTCGAAGGGGAGGTGCAGGGTCACCGACGACAGCGGGTGGAAGAGGGGTTCGAGCACCTCGCGGTGCGCGGGCACCGTCACCCAGGCGGTCAGGGCGCGCCGCACGTCCGACCAGGTGGTGCGGCCCGTGGCGAGCAGCGGGTTGAGGGTCGGGCGGGCGAGCAGGGAGGCGTAGGGGGAGCCGAGGGCGAGGGCCGCGGCACCGGCGTCGAGGACGTGGTCACCGAGGCGGACGCCGACCCTCCGTTCGGTGCTCTCGGGGGTCGAGAACACGCCATACGGAAGGTTGTGCGAGCCGAAGGGGTCACCCTCGGGGACCTCGAAGGGGGTCAAGGGGGGCATGGGGTGGCTGCCTCGCTCTCATCCGTGCCGCGCGGTGCCGACCATGTGGCGACGTCACTATGGCGTTGCGCGGCATTCCATGTGGTCGCGCCACACGTTACGGGTGAGTTGGCTGTATGGGCAGTGTCTAAAGAGTTCGCAATGTCCGGATAAGCCTTGTCGGAGGGGTCAATTCCGGCTTAGCGTCCTTTGGGGGACACGGACGGGGTGGGTCCGGTCCGTAGGGGGGACACGTGGGGGGACCCGTGGCCAGGAATGCCGTCAGCGTGCCGTTCGAGGCGGACCGTGACGTGCCCGGCCTGATCGTCAAGTTCGGCGACTATCCGCTGCATCACGGCGGGGTCGGCGCGATCCGCAGTCTGGGCCGCCTGGGCGTTCCCATGTACGCGATAACGGAGGACCCGTACACACCGGCGGCCTCCTCCCGTTATCTCAAACGGGCTTTCGTATGGCCGACAACAGGCGCCGAGGAACCGGATCGTCTCGTCGAGGGACTGCTGCGCATCGGCCGCCGCATCGGCCGCCCGACGGTACTGATCCCCACCGACGAGGAGGCCGCCGTCCTGATCGCCGAGCACCAGGACGCGCTCGGCGACCGTTTCCTCTTCCCGCGCGTGGATCCCGCACTGCCCCGCCGGCTCGCCAGCAAGCAGGGCCTGCACGAACTCTGCGTGGAACACGGCATCCCCAGTCCGACGGCCGCCTTCCCGCAGTCGTACGAGGAGATCGTCGACTTCGCGGAGAAGGCCCGCTTCCCGATCGTCGCCAAGAACCGTGAGGCGTTCGTCCGGCGGAAACAGCCCGCTGTCAACGGCACGACGCGGATTCCCACCCGCGAGGGACTGCTCACGCTCGCCCGTGACTGGGGCACCCATCCGGGTGTCATCCTCCAGGAGTACCTGCCCAGGGAGGAGGCCGAGGACTGGATCGTGCACGCCTACTTCGACGCCGACTCCACCCCGCGCGCGTTGTTCACCGGCGTCAAGGTCCGCTCCTGGCCGCCGCACGCGGGCATGACCGCGAACGCGTACGTCGTCGACAACCCGGAACTCGCCGACCTCGCCGCGCGTTTCATCAAGCAGATCGGCTTCACCGGCGTCATCGACCTCGACCTGCGCTTCGACCGGCGCGACGGGCAGTACAAACTGCTCGACTTCAACCCGCGCATGGGCGCCCAGTTCCGGCTCTTCGAGAGCGAGTCGGGAGTGGACGTGGTCCGCGCGATGCACCTGGACCTGACCGGACGCCGCGTTCCGGAGGGGGAACAGCGCGCCGGCCACCGGTACGTCGTGGAGAACATCGACCTGCCCGCCCTCCTCGCCTACCGCCGCAGCGGCTATACGACGCCGCACGCGCCCAAGAAACCGAGCGGGACCGAGCTGGCCTGGCTCGCGGGTGACGACCCGCTGCCGTTCGTCACGATGCTCGCCCGCTTCGTCCGCCCGGGCGCGAAGCACCTCTATCAGCTGTGGCGCACCAACCGCCGTGGCTCCAGCACCTCCACGAAGTAGGCACCACGTTCCTGGGGAGGGACTTCGTGATCCAGCCGGTAGCAGTCATAGGCGCCGGGCCCTTCGGCCTGTCCACCGCCGCCCATCTGCGAGCGCGCGGCATCCCCGTCCGGGTCTTCGGCGACCCCATGGTCAGCTGGCGCGACCACATGCCCGAGGGCATGCTCCTGAAGTCGACGCCCGCCGCCTCCGACCTCGACTGCCCGCAGCGCGGCCACACCCTCGCCGACTACTGCGACGCGGCCGGCATCCGCAGACTGGTGACCGACGAGGACATCATCCCGGTGGGGACCTTCATCGGCTACGGCGAGTGGTTCCAGCAGAAGCTGGTGCCCGAGCTGGAGCGGGTGCGGGTGGTCTCCGTGGACCGGCACCGGGCGGACGGCTTCGAACTGAAGCTGGACTCGGGAGAGTCGTTCACGGCCCGCGCGGTCGTCGTCGCCACCGGACTGTCGGGGCTCGCCCGGGTCCCGGCGGAACTCGCGAGAGCGGCGGCGGACGGAGAGACGGGACCGGTCTCGCACAGCTCCCGGCACCACGACCTGACCCGCTTCTCCGGCAAGGAGCTGATCGTCGTCGGCGCCGGGCAGTCCGCGCTGGAGACGGCCGCCCTGGCGGCCGAGGCGGGCGCCCAGGTCCGCGTGGTCTCCCGCGGGCACGGCAGGGTCGCCTTCGGCGCCCCGCCCTGGGACCAGCCGAAGCTGCGCCCGGAGTCCCCGTTCGGCCGGGCCTGGTCCCTGTGGGCGCTCAGCTACTACCCGCACCCCTACCGCTACCTCCCGGCGCAGGTCCGCCACTACCTGGTCCGCCGGGTCCTCGGCCCGCTCGGAGCCTGGTGGCTGCGCGACCGCTTCGAGGGCAAGGTCCAGGTCCGCGAGGTCGCCGCGGTCACCGGCGCCGACATCTCCGACGGCGCGCCGGTCCTCACCGTCCGCACCCACGACGGCCGCACCGACCGCCTCGCCGCCGACCACGTCATCGCCGCCACCGGCTACCGCGTGGACGTCGCCGCGATGGACTTCCTCGGCGCCGAACTGCGTACCCGCCTCGCGACCAGCCGCGGCGCCCCGAAACTCGGCGCCGGATACGTCTCCTCAGTGCCCGGGCTGTACTTCACCGGCCTGCCCGCGGCGGCGTCGTACGGCCCGGTGATGCGATTCGTGTGCGGCACGGAGTTCGCCTCGCCGCGCCTGGCCAAGCACCTGGCGGCATCCCACGCCTGACCCGCGGCATCCCACGCCTGACCTGCGGCGGCCCACGCCTGACCCGAGGCAGCGCCAACGGACATGTCCCGGCGTCCAGTTCGGCGCTGCCGTCGTCCCCGTCGAACCGGAGTCCGAGCCAGCGGACCCTCGGCGTACCGCGCGCCACAGACCGGGTCCCCGGGAGACTCGCCTAGCGTCTCGAAGCCACCGAGGAGTCCTCGGGGAGCCCTCGAAGAGCCGGCGCGCCTGGTTCCGGCGGCCTCGCCCAGGTCCGCCGACCGCCTCTCACCGCACCCGCCCCCGTCCGACCGGCGCGGTCACCTCACCCCACCGCAAACGTAACGGGTCCCACTGACAACGCCCCCATCACGGAGGCGGCGGGCGCCACTTGAGGCCGAAACGCACAGTGAGTCTCAGGGCCGTGCTGTCCGTATTCTCTGATCATGGTCGCACCCCTCCCGTACTCACTGATCGCCACCGACCTGGACGGCTCGCTGCTGCGCGCCGACGACACCCTCTCGGACCGGTCGCTCGCCGCGCTCGCGCGGGCCGGCCGGGCCGGCGCCCGGCATCTCGTGGTGACCGGCCGCCCCGCGCCGAGAGTGCGCCCGCTCCTCGACGACCTCGGCAGCACGGGACTCGCGGTGTGCGGCCAGGGCGCGCAGGTGTACGACGCCGGCGCGCACCGTCTGCTGTGGTCGGTCACCCTGGACCGGGAACTGGCGGAGACCGCCCTCGGCAAGATCGAGGCCGAGGTCGGCCAGGTGTACGCGGCGGTCGACCAGGACGGCGTGGACGGGCTCACGCTCATCGAACCGGGCTATCTGATGCCCCACCCCACGCTGCCCGCCCTGCGCGTGGGCCGGCGCGACGACCTGTGGTGCGCGCCCATCAGCAAAGTGCTGCTGCGCCACCACACCCTGTCCGACGACGAGCTGGCGGCGACCGCCCGCGCGGTGGTCGGGTCGCTCGCCACGGTCACCATGTCGGGGCCGGGAACCGTCGAACTCCAGCCGTGCGGGGTGACCAAGGCGACCGGGCTGGCGCTGGCCGCCGACCACCTGGGCCTGCGCCCCGAACAGGCCATCGCCTTCGGGGACATGCCCAACGACATCCCCATGTTCGACTGGGCGGCCTACGGGGTGGCGATGGCCAACGCCCACCCCGAACTCAAGGCGGTGGCCGACCGGATCACCTTGTCGAACGAGGACGACGGAATCGCCGTCGTCCTCGAAGGACTGTTCCCGTAGGGCTGTTGCCCGTAAGGCCACAAGGCCACACAGCGGTTGGACGCCATTGAGCGGCTCGGGCCGTCTCAAACCTCGGTGATCAGTAGGCGCCGTGGACGTTGTCGATCGAGCCGTACCGCGCGGCGGCGTAGTTGCAGGCGGCAGTGATGTTCGCGACCGGGTCGTAGATGTCGAACGACGTGCCGTCCACGTGGTAGGTCTTGAACGTCGGGTCGATCACCTGGAGCAGGCCCTTGGACGGGATGCCCTTGGCCGCGTTGGAGTCCCAGAGGTTGATCGCCTGCGGGTTGCCGGAGGACTCGCGTATCACGTTGCGGTAGATGCCGTTGTAGGTGCCCGGGATGTGCTTCTCCGCCATGATCGCGAGCGACTCCCGGATCCAGCCGTCGAGGTTGTTCGGGTACCCGGCAAGGGTCGTCGAGGGCGTCGTGGCGGTGGGGGCGGAGGCGACGGCCGCCGAGGCGGTGGTCGCCCCGAGGAGCGGGAGGGCGAGTACGGCGGCGCCGGTACCGGCGACGGCGAGTGCGCGGACGATGCGGTTACGGCGGGGACGGCGGTTCTGAGCGGCAGCAGACATGGCGAAGTTCCTCTCCGTCGCCTGCGAGGTGAGCTGTCGGGTTCGGGCCCGGGGAGTGCCCGGCCGCACCGCCCGAAGGCGAGGCGACTTCACCCCTAGCCGTTCCGGTACGACGTCCGTCGATGACGTCGGTCGCCCGGTCCGGCGGCTTACCTGGTTCCCCCGCTCCTGCCGTGCGAATGGACTCGTCAATGGGTCACGACGGGCGGCGGCAGGATTCGGCGTCCGCCCGGCGAGCGGGAACGTATGCGAGAGCACATGTCCGGAACAAGTGTCAGATTCACATAAAGAACCGATTGACCTTGATCTATGACGTATGAGGTACTTGATCCTTTGCGGTTGCCAACCCTCAACTCGCCCACGGGGAAAGGGAAGGAAGGGTCGCCTTACGGGATATGTGGCATCTGACCCCGCGTGACCTACTTCACGAAACCGCAATTAAGTCAAATCGGACATGAGGGATTTCCTGGAATCCCCTCCTCTCTGGGGCGAGTGAGAAGTGGACCTATTGCCATTCGCGCGAAATGCCCCTTTGAGGGGCAAGGAGGTGGCCCGCGTCACGGGTGATTTCGCATGTAGTCTGACTTTTTGTATTGCGGATAATTTGGACTTTAGGGGTGAATGGTCCCGCCGCTCGCGGCCGGTGCCGGGAAGGGTCGCTCTCGACGGGTGCGTGATCCTGGTCACGTCATGCCGGGTGGTGGGCCGACCGCCTGCGGTGCGTGCGTGTCCGTCGTGAGGCGGAACCCCCGCCGCGGGGCCGGTCGTTGTCATGGTGAATTGTCCGCGGTGGTGGGAGGTGCCGAAGATGGCGCCGGTGTCGTCCGTGCGGAGGTCCTCGTGGGTGGTCCCGTGAACGAGGGAGGGTGCCCGGGCGGGCATGATGTGCGCCCGTCGGCTTCGGCCGGCGGCGGAAGGGGTACCCCCGGGCAGGTGATGTCGGCCGGAGAAGGTGCGGCGGTTCCCCGGCGGGGCTCTGCCGCCGGACCCGCCCGACCCGGACCCGGACCCGCCCGACCCGGACCCGGCGGTGCCGCTCAGGGACACGGCCTATGCCGCGGTTCGGGACAACCGCCAGCACTTCCTGTTAAGTCAGTGGATGTCAGGTCGTATCAGCTGATCAAAAACATACCGGTCGTGATCCGATAGCGCCCGGGGTGTAACGGTGGGCGCCCTCGGTGATCGAAACCTGACCGGATACGCTGACTTGAGTGATGGCAGCGACCTATCGACAAACCGTGTAATCGCCAGTGGACACCAGCAGACAGGAGACCCCTCGTGACCGTCGGGCCGTTCGGGCTGAGCGTGCGGGACCAGGCTCTGGAAGCCGATGTCCAGGCCGGATTGACGGCTGTCGAGGAGGGCTTGCTAGAGGCCACCAAAAGTGAGGTCCCCTTCATCACGGAGGCCGCACAGCACCTCGTGCGCGCCGGCGGAAAGCGGTTCCGCCCGCTGCTGGTGATGCTCGCCGCGCAGTTCGGCGACCCGTACGCGCCGGGTGTCGTGCCGTCGGCCGTGGTCGTCGAGCTGACCCACCTGGCCACCCTGTACCACGACGACGTCATGGACGAGGCCTCCGTACGGCGCGGCGTCGACAGCGCCAACACCCGCTGGGGCAACTCGCTCGCCGTTCTCACCGGCGACTTCCTCTTCGCGCGCGCCTCCCAGATCCTCGCCGATCTCGGTCCCGAGGCGGTGCGGGTCCAGGCCCTCGCGTTCGAACGGCTGGTGACCGGCCAGATCCTGGAGACGGCAGGCCCGACGGACGGCCGCGATCCGGTCGACCACTACCTCGACGTGCTCAGCGGCAAGACCGGCTCGCTGGTCGCGGTCTCCTGCCGCTTCGGCGCGATGCTGTCCGGTGCCGACGAGACGGTCGTGGACGTCCTCACCCAGTACGGCGAACGCCTCGGCGTCGCCTTCCAGCTCGCCGACGACGTCCTGGACATCGCCTCCGACTCCCACGAGTCCGGCAAGACCCCGGGGACCGACCTCCGCGAGGGCGTCCCCACGCTGCCGGTGCTGCGGCTGCGGGAGCGGGCGGCACGCCTGGCGCTCGCCGAGGACGTCGCGCTGTGCGAGCTGCTGGACTCCGACCTCACGGACGACGTGCGGCACGCGGAGGCCCTGGCGGCACTGCGGGTGCATCCGGCGCTGGAGCAGGCGCGCCGGGACACGGTCCGGTACGCGGAGGAGGCGCGGGCCGCACTGGCCCCGCTGCCGGAGTGCGACGCCAAGGCGGCCCTCCTGGAGCTGTGCGACGCGGTGGTGCACCGGGCCGGCTGAGCTGACTCCGGCCCGGCTGCCCCTGGTCCGCTGCTCGCCTGACCCGTCCGCCCCGGACTCGGCCGATATGTCTGTGACGCACGTCACATAGCTGGACTGAGTCCAATACCAGATCGGTTCCGTATCCCTCCCCAGAAGCTGACGCAGGGGGCGTCGGCTGACACAGGGGGAGAAAACGGAATCATGGTCATCAACGCAACGCGTCGCAGGGCTCTCGTCGCCGCCGCCGTCGCCGTGACCGCTCTCGGCGGTGTCGCCGTCCCGGCAGCCGCCGCCACCAGCCACCACACCACCGACTCCGTCGTCCTCGCCGCCAGTCTGCGCGGGGCCAACGAGGTGCCCGTCGCCGGTGGGCCCGCCGTCGGCGACAAGGACGGTGCCGCCCTGGAGTTCATCCAGGTCAAGGGGGACAAGGTGACCGTCGCCGTGACCTGGCGCGGCACCGGCAGGCCGACCGACCTGCACATCCACCAGGGCGCCAGGGGCACCAACGGCGGCGTGAAGATCGACTTCGGAAAGCTGCTGAAGAAGGCCAGGGGCCACAGCGTCACGGGAACCGTCAAGGTCACCGACAAGGCCCTGCTCAAGCGGCTCACCACCGACCCCGGTGCCTTCTACGCCAACCTGCACACCGCCCGGTTCCCCGGCGGGGCCGTCCGCGGCCAGCTGCACGCCGTCAGCACCGTCTCCGACCTCAGGAGCGGCGGCTTCCAGGCCTCCGTCGTCACCGGCAAGCAGATCTACGAGTGCAAGCCGACCGCCGACGGCGGCTACGCCTTCGCCCAGCGCGACGTCAGCGCCAAGCTCGGCGGCGGCATCCGGCACTCCTTCGTCGCGCCCGACTCCGGCACCCCGCAGTGGATCGCGCCCGACGGCAGCGCGGTCACCGGAGCCGTCCTGACCAAGACACCCAACGGCGACGGCAACATCCCCGAACTCGACCTCAAGGCCACCCGGTCCGGCAAGAAGCACGGACTGCTCGCGCACACCGGCGAGATCCTGCGCCTGAACACCGTCGGCGGCGTCGCCCCGACCGGCACCTGCACCCCGGGCGCCGTCGTCGGCGTCCCCTACCAGGCGGACTACGTCTTCGTGCAGCACCATTGAGCGCGCGGCTGAGCGCGGGCTGATCAGGCCGAGTACACCACAGAGCACACCACCGGGAACACGGCTGAACGCACGGCTGGAAGCACGGCTGTACGCACCGTGAGCACCATGCCGAACCCACCCCGAGCACACGACTGAGCACACCGCGCAAGCGCAACCGGAGGCGCCTTCGCCGCACGACCCCTACGGGTCGGCGCAGGCGCCTCCACCCTTGTGTCATACCGCAGGACTACGCGGAGTTGGCTCCCGGGTCTGACGCTTCCGAGCCCCCGATTTGGTGAGATGGAAACCACGGAAATCACCACCACTCACCGATTCGGGTGAGAATGGCGGCTCAGGGTGGGAGCACGTGCGAGGACAGCCGCCGCCGACGACGGAGGTAAGGCACACATGGCACCGTACGAATCCGACGACAGCACGGGGGCCGCGCAGGGCGACGACGAGCTGCGCGCCGAGCGGCGGCGCAAGGCCGCGCGGTACGTCGTTCCGGTCGCGGTGATGGGCGTGGCCGCGGCCACGATCGGCCTGGTCCCGGCACTCGCCGACTCCGGTGACCCGAATCTGCCGAAGATCACCGCGCAGGAACTCATCAACAAGATCGCCAAGTCGGACGTGCAGCAGTTGTCCGGCACGGTGAAGATCAGCACCGACCTGGGGCTGCCCGACCTCGGCGGTCTGGAGAGCAGCCTGCTGTCCGGGGCGACACAGGGCAGCGGCGACGGCTCGTCCGCCGACCCGTCCACCAAGCTCACCGAGCTGGCCTCCGGCACGCACACCCTGCGCGTCGCCGCCGACGGCCCCGACAAGCAGAAGGTGTCGCTCCTGGAGAGCGGCGCCGAGTACAGCCTCATCCACAACGGCACGGACGTGTGGGGCTACGACAGCAAGTCCAACGAGGTCTACCACACCACCGCCGCCGACTCCGGCAAGGCCGAGCAGCACGAAACCCCGGCCACGCCCAAGGACTTCGCCGACGAGGTCCTCAAGTCGGTCGACGACACCACGTCGGTCACGGTCGACGGCACCGCCCAGGTGGCCGGCCGCGACGCCTACCGGCTGGTCATCAAGCCCAAGCAGTCCGGTACGACGGTCGGCGCGATCAGCATCGCGGTGGACGCCAAGACCGGCACCCCGCTGAAGTTCACCCTCACCCCGTCGAGCGGCGGCGCGGCCGTCGTGGACGCCGGCTACACCCAGGTCAGCTTCGCGAAGCCGGCCGCCTCGACGTTCGACTTCACCCCGCCCAAGGGCGCGAAGGTCACCGAGGGCGACGAGACCGGCAAGGGCGGCAAGGCCGACGGGTGGGACCAGGGCGGCAAGGCCTCCGAGGCGCCCGACCACGGCTCCGCGAAGGACCTGGGGAAGGAGGGCTTCGACGTCCTCGGCAAGGGCTGGAACTCCATAGCCGTCCTCGACACCGGCAGCAAGGGCGGCCTGCCCACCGGCTCCGCCTCCGGCGGCGGTGACCTGAGCGGCTTCCTCGGCTCGCTCGGCGACCCGGTCTCCGGCAAGTTCGGCAAGGGCACGGTCTTCTCAACCCGCTTGATCAACGCCCTGATCACGGACGACGGCAAGGTGTACGTCGGCGCCGTGGACAAGGCGGCCCTGGTGAAGGCGGCGAACGCGGGGTAGTACAGGCGGCGCGGGTACCGTGCGTACCCGCGCCGCAGGACGAATCGAGGGAGCCGATGGACCAACCGTCCGCCACGGAGCGGGAGTCGGAGAACTCGGGGAACCCGGGGGAACCGGAGCACCCGGTGAATCCGGGAGACCCGGAGGACTCGGGAGACTCGGGGGGCGGCGTCCCGGCGAGCCAAAGCGTCATCGACACCCGTGGTCTCACCAAGCGCTACGGCGGCGGACAGCTCGCCGTGGACGGTCTCGACCTGACCGTCCCGGCGGGCAGCGTCTTCGGCTTCCTCGGTCCGAACGGCTCCGGCAAGACCACCACCATCCGCATGCTGATGGGCCTGATCGCGCCCACCTCGGGCACGGCCCGCGTCCTGGGCCACCCGATGCCCCGGTCCTCCCGCGCCGTACTGCCGCACGTCGGCGCCCTCATCGAGGGCCCGGCGCTGCACGGCTTCCTCTCCGGCCGCGACAACCTGCTCCGGTACGACTCCGCCGACCCGACCGCCGACCCGCGCACCCGGCGCGCCCGCGTCGAGACCGCACTGGACCGGGTGGGCCTGACGGCCGCCGCCGCCAAGAAGGCCAAGGCCTACTCCCTCGGCATGAAACAGCGCCTCGGCCTGGCCGCCGCGCTGCTGCAGCCCCGCAGACTGCTCGTCCTGGACGAGCCCACCAACGGCCTCGATCCGCAGGGCATGCGGGAGATCCGCTCCCTGGTGCGGGAGCTGGCCGGGGACGGTACGACCGTCTTCCTCTCCTCCCACCTCCTCGACGAGATCGAGCAGGTCTGCACCCACGCGGCCGTCATGGCCCAGGGCCGGCTGATCACCCAGGGCGCGGTCGCCGACCTGGCGGCCGGGGCGCGCGGCCGGCTGGCGGTGACCACCCCGGACACCGGGGAGGCGGCCCGGGTGCTCAAGGAACAGGGCGTCGCGGACGTCGTCGTCGCCGAGGACCGGGTGACCGGCGAACCGCCCGAGCGCGACCTCGCCGAGGTGAACGCGGCACTCGTCGCGGCGGGCGTCCGCGTGCGCGGCTTCACCCTCGAACGGGCCTCGCTGGAGGACGCGTTCGTGGCGCTGACCGGGGAGGGCTTCGATGTCGCGGGCTGACGCGGTGGTAGTGGAAGAGGCGGCAGGAACGGCTGTACGGCGGCCCCACCCGCTGTGGACCCTCGGCCTGCTGCGCAGTGAGCTGGTCACCACTCTCCGGCGCTGGCGCACCCTCGCGCTGCTGGGCGTGCTGGCGGCGGTGCCGGTGCTGGTCGGCATCTCCGTGAAGATCGAGACGAGCGGTGACGGGCAGGTCGGCCGGGGCGGCGGCGAGGGTCCGGCGTTCATCTCGCAGATCACCAACAACGGACTGTTCCTGGTGTTCACGGCCCTGGCCGCGACCCTCCCGTTCTTCCTGCCGATGGCCGTCGGCGTGGTGGCCGGCGACGCGATCGCGGGCGAGGCCAACGCGGGCACCCTGCGCTATCTGCTGGTCGCCCCGGCCGGCCGTACCCGTCTCCTGCTCACCAAGTACGCGACGACGATGGCCTTCTGCCTGCTGGCCACGCTGGTGGTGGCCACCTCGGCCCTCGCCGTCGGCGCGCTCCTCTTCCCGCTCGGCGACCTGACGACCATCTCGGGCACCCAGATCTCCTTCGCCGAGGGCCTGGGCCGCGCCCTGCTGATCGCCCTGCTGGTGGCGGCCTCCCTGACCGGCATAGCCGCTCTCGGCCTGTTCGTGTCCACGCTGACCAACAGCGGGATCGCGGCGATGGCGACCACGGTCGGTCTGCTGATCACCGTCCAGATCCTCGACCAGATACCCCAGCTCCACGCGCTCCAGCCGTACTTCTTCTCCCACTACTGGCTGTCCTTCGCCGACCTGATGCGCGACCCGGTCTACTGGGACGACCTGGTCAAGAACCTGGAACTGCAGGCCCTGTACGCGGCGGTGTTCGGTTCGGCGGCCTGGGCGCGGTTCTCGACGAAGGACATCACCGCGTAGCGGAACGCAGGGCCTCGCCCAGCCAGCCCTGGCGTGCTCACACAGACGCGTGGGGGAAGCGGGCCAGGGGCGCCTCCCCGGCGAAGAACTCCTTGGCCCGCGCCAGCGCCTCGGTGTCCTTGAGGACGTCGCCGCGTCCGCTGCCGTTGCCCAGCAGCACCCCGCCGAAGCGCATGCCGAGGTAGGCGGCCGAGTTGTGGAGCAGTCCGGCGTACGGATCGGCGACCGAAGGGTCGTGGTCCGCCAGCACGGCCACTCCCCACAGGGTGCGCCCCGCCAGGGTCGCCCTGAAGTCGACACCGGGCGTGCGCAGCCAGCCCGACCAGTAGTCCAGGTAGCGCTTGGTGAGGCCGGACACCGAGTACCAGTAGACCGGCGAGGCGATCACGATGTCCGTCGCCGCGAGGGTGGCGTCGAGCAGCAGACCGGCGTTGGTGTGGCGGGGTGCGCGCACATGGTCGCTGTCGCGCCGCAGGTCCACGAAGTCCGGCAGCGGATGGTCGGCCAGGCTGATCCACTGCTGTTCGACGTCGTCGGGCAGTTGTTCGGCCGCGCGGCGCGCCAGGAGTTCCGTGTTGCCGTCGAGGCGCGAGCTGCCCAGCACGAACAGGAAACGGCGAGTCATGAGATCCCCCAGGAAAGCGGCGTACAGCAAATAAAGGCGTGTGCATCTTATGTGTGCGCATTCAATTTGGCCAGGGTCTCCGCCTGCGGGGGCGAGCGGCAAGGGTCCGGACGCCCGGCAGCCCCCTTCCTGATGCGAGGCTGTGACGTCGTGGTGACGCGTGAGCGGGGGCGAGCGGCCAGACTTGACGGTACGCACGGGTACGACCGGACGGTGACGCCGGGGGAATGAGGGCCGATGTCCCGACTCAGCCGCGAGACGAACGAGTCGATGCGGGAAGCTCAGCAGACCGGTGAGCCGGCGGAACCGGTCGAGGTCCGTGTGACGGGCGGCGCCGCGACCGTGGACGGCGTACCGCTGTTCCCGGCGCCCGGCGAGGAGCCCCAGCAGGCGGTCCTCAACCACCTCCAGCGCCTCGCCCGCGCCACCGGCCGCCCCGTCCTCGCCACCGTCCACGACACCCGTATCGGCTATGTCGTCCGCCTCCAGGTGAACCTGGACGGCGCCAGCAGCTTCGCGGGCGAGCCGGTACGCATGACTCCGCCCACCGAACCACGCACGGCACCGAGCACGGTTTCGCCCGTGGAACCGCGCACGGCACCGGCCGCGGAGCCGCGCATGGCACCGCCCGTGGAACCGCCGGAGCAGCCCCGCCGGGACAGGCCGGTCCACCTCCTGCGGCCCGTCGGCGAGCCGGTGGCCACGGAGGCGACGCAGGCGCCGGCCTTCCCGCCGCGCGCGGTGCCGGAACCGCCGGCGCCGGGCACGGTCCTGCCGCCGACCGGGGTGTTCGGCCCACCGCCCGCCATGGGCGGGACCGCGGCCCCCGCCGTCGTACCCGCGCAAGCCGTCACCGGACCCGCCCCGGCACCTTGGACCGACCCCCTGAACGCCCCAGCACCCCGCGCGGGAGCACGTACCGAAGCACGCATCGACGAACCACGCACCGCGCCGCGCGCGGAACCACTGACCGGACCGCGCACCGAAGCACGCCCGGAACCACTCGTCGAACCGCTCATCGCACCGCACACGGCTTCGGAATCCTTCCGTGTCCTCGATCCCGACCCCGGGCCGACCCCTGCCCGCGGTTTCGACGCCGTCGCGGAGGAGGTGCTCGGGGACGAGCCCGTGACCGTGACGGTGGAGGGGGCCGCGCTGCTCAGCGAGCCGATGGCGCGGATCAACGAGGCGGTCCGGGCGGGCCGTATCGAAGTGGCGGCCGAGCTCGCGGAGCGCACCGTCGCCGAGGCCTCCGCGGCCCTCGGCGACGGCCACACCGAGGTGCTGCACCTGGGTGAACTGACCGCGTACATCGCCTACCTGGCGGGCGACCCGCTGCGCGCCTTCCACCTCTCCCTCGACCTGGCCCGGCAGCGCCGGCAGGCGCGGGACGGCGAGGGGGCGTACGGGAACGTGCGGAGCGCGGCGACCGCCTGGCGCGCGGTGCGCGACCCGGAGCACGGGCTGCGCCTCGGCCACGACCTGATCGCCCTGTGGACACAGCTCACCACCGAGGACGGCCCGGCCGCCGGCGACCTCGACGAACTGGAGTCGGCCCGCACCCGGATGGGCCGGCTCACGGAACGCGCCCGCCGCGCGGCCGAGAACGCCTGAGCAACGTCACCGAAGGCCCCCCACGGCCGAGACCGCGGCCGTGGGTCCTCACTGCACGCAGAACTCGTTGCCCTCAGGGTCGGCCATCACCGTCCACGCGCCGGCCGGTTCGGACACATGCCGCAGCACCGTCGCGCCCAGCGCCTCCAGCCGCGCCACCTCTTCCGCCCGCTTCCCCTCCCCGGCCCGCAGGTCGACGTGGAGCCGGTTCTTGCCGGACTTCGTCTCCGGCACCCGCTGGAACAGCAGCCGCCGTCCCAGCCCGGTCCCGCGCTCCTCGTCGTAGGGATCGTCGGGATGCCGTACGGCGATCAGGTCGCGGAAGGCGGCACGGCCGTGGTACTCCACGGTGGCCGCGCCGGGCAGGGCGCCCAGCTCCAGCAGGTGTTCGACGAACGCGCTGTTGTCCTCGGCCTCGTAGTGCAGCGCCGCGGCCCAGAAGTCGGCCTGGGCGTGCGGGTCGCGGGCGTCGATGACGAGCTTCCAGTGCAGGGGTGCGGGCGTCTGCGTCATGTCGCCCACTTATAGCCGACGCCCGCGGGCCTCACACCGGAGTTGCGGGAGTCTCCGCGGCCGGCGTCGCGGGCCGTGGTACGGGCGCCGCGGCGAGCGCCCGCGCGGCCCGGTGGGCGGTGCGCAGCGCGTCCCAGGTGAGCAGGGCGAGGGCGAGCCAGACCAGGGCGAAGCCGGCCCAGCGCTCGGCGGGCATGGCCTCGTGGAAGTAGACGATGCCGAGCAGGAACTGGAAGACCGGCGCGAGGTACTGCAGCAGGCCGAGCGTGGAGAGCGGGACGCGGATCGCGGCGGCGCCGAAGCAGACCAGCGGGACGGCGGTGACGATGCCGGTGGAGGCCAGCAGGGCCGCGTGCCCGGCGCCGTCGTCGACGAAGCTGGACTCGCCGTGGGCGACCAGCCACAGCAGATAGCCGAGCGCGGGCAGGAACTGGATCGCGGTCTCCGCCGCGAGTGACTCGACGCCGCCGAGGTTGACCTTCTTCTTGACGAGTCCGTAGGTGGCGAAGGAGAAGGCGAGGACGAGGGAGATCCACGGCGGCTGCCCGTAGCCGACGGTCAGTACGACCACGGCGGTGAAGCCGACGCCCACCGCCGCCCACTGCGCGGGGCGCAGCCGCTCCTTGAGCAGCAGCACGCCCATGGCGATGGTCACCAGCGGGTTGATGAAGTAGCCGAGCGAGGCCTCGACCACGTGTCCGGCGTTCACGGCCCAGATGTAGACGCCCCAGTTGACCGTGATCACGGCGGCGGCGACGGCGACCAGCGCCAGCCGGCGCGGCTGCCGCAGCAGCTCACCGGCCCAGGCCCAGCGCCGTACGAAGGCCAGCGCGACGGCGACGAAGGCCAGGGACCACACCATCCGGTGGGCCAGGATCTCCACCGACCCGGCGGGCTTCAGCAGCGGCCAGAACAGGGGGACCAGCCCCCACATCCCGTAGGCCGCGATGCCGTTCAGCAGCCCTGCCCGCTGCTCGCCCTTCGATATCTCGGCCACCGGCCCTCCTCGTCCCTGGAATCACTACATCTGGACGAAGGTAGCGCCGGAAACCCCGGTCTGTCATGGCCGTATCGGCATACGGTCATGACAGACCGGGGTGGGGGCGTGCACGCGGGCGTCGTGCAGGTCAGCCCTTGAGCGCGACGGCGATGGCCTCCGAGATCGGGGAGGTCGGGCGGCCGGCCAGGCGGGAGAGGTCGCCGGAGTCGACGACCAGCTCGCCCTCGGCGATCGACGCGTCGACCCCGACCAGGATCCCGGCGAACATCTCCGGCACGCCGGCGCCGGTCAGGATGCCGTGGAGCACCTCTCCGGGCACGGAGTTGTAGGCGATGTCCTTGCCGGTCTGCTTCGCGATCTCGGCCGCGTACTCGGCGAAGCCCCAGGCGGTGTCGCCGCCCAGCTCGTACGTCTGGTTCTCGTGGCCCTCACCGGTCAGCACGGCGACCGCGGCGGCCGCGTAGTCGGCGCGGGAGGCCGAGGAGACCCGGCCCTCGCCGGCGGCCGCGACGACGGCGTTGTGCTCCAGGACCGGCGCGAGGTTCTCGGTGTAGTTCTCGTGGTACCAGCCGTTGCGCAGCAGGGTGTACGGCAGCCCGGAGGCGAGCAGCACCTTCTCGGTGGCGCGGTGGTCGTCCACCAGTGAGGCCGTCAGGCTGCCCGGGGCGCTGGTGTACGCCAGCAGGGCCACGCCGGCCGCCTTGGCGGCGTCGATGACGACCTGGTGCTGGGCGGGGCGGCCCTTGTCGAACTCGTTGCCGGAGATCAGCAGCACCTTGTCGCCGGCGGCGAAGACGCCGTCGAAGGTCTCGGGGGCGTTGTAGTCCGCCACGGCGATCTTCACGCCCTTGGCGGCGAAGTCGGCGGCCTTGGCCTCGTCGCGGACGACGGCGGTGATCTGCTCGGCCGGGACCTTCTCCAGCAGCTGCGTCACGACGTGACGCCCGAGGTGTCCGGTGGCTCCGGTGACAACGATGCTCATGGTCTGCGATCTCCTTGTGGGGTTCCGTTGCCACTAACCCTAGGAGGTGCGCTTACCAGAAGAAAGTACCCACTTTGAAGTAAGGTACTTGCATGCCGGTAAGTACCCATGAGGTCGAGCAGCGCGCCAAGTACGACAAGTACGTCGTCGGCGAGGCGATGTGTCCGTACCGCCTGGTCCTGGAGCACGTCACCAGCCGCTGGGGCGTCCTGGTGCTGATCCAGCTGCTCGACCGCCCCTACCGCTTCAGCGAACTGCGCCGCGCGATCGGCCGGGTCAGCGAGAAGATGCTGACCCAGACCCTCCAGACCCTCGAACGCGACGGACTCGTCCACCGCGACGCCCAGCCGGTCATCCCGCCCCGGGTCGACTACTCCCTCACCGACCTCGGCCGGGAGGCCGCCCGGCAGGTACGGGAGCTGGCGCTGTGGACCGAGCGGCGGATGCCGGACGTGGAACGCGCCCGGGAGGCGTACGACGAGGCGAAGCGCGCCTGAGAGGCGAAGGCCCCAGGAACGCGAAGCGGGGCCCGGACGCGCTGTCCGGGCCCCGCTCGCCGTGCCGGGCCGGGGTCAGCCCACGACCGTCCAGGTGTCCCCGCCGGCCAGCAGCGCAGCGAGGTCGCCCTTGCCGTCCTGCTCGACGGCCGTGTCCAGCTGCTCGGTCATCTGGGAGTCGTAGACCGGCCGTTCCACCGCGCGGAACACGCCGATGGGCGTGTTGTGCAGGGTGTCGGGGTCGGCCAGCCGGGACAGGGCGAAGGCCGTGGTCGGGGAGGGGGAGTGGGCGTCGTGGACGAGCAGCTCGGACTCGTTGTCCGCGGTCACGTCGACCACCGTCAGTTCACCGGTCGCGCGGTCGCGTACGACGCCGCGCGCGCCGTCCGCGCCGAAGCGGACGGGCTGCCCGTGCTCCAGTCGGATCACCGCCTCCTCCGCCGACTGGCGGTCCTTGAGGGTGTCGAAGGCGCCGTCGTTGAAGATGTTGCAGTTCTGGTAGATCTCGATCAGGGCCGTGCCCGGGTGGGCGGCGGCCGCGCGCAGCACCTCGGTCAGGTGCTTGCGGTCGGAGTCGATGGTGCGGGCGACGAAGGACGCCTCGGCGCCGATCGCCAGGGACACCGGGTTGAACGGGGCGTCCAGCGAACCCATCGGTGTCGACTTGGTGATTTTCCCGACTTCGGAGGTCGGTGAGTACTGGCCTTTCGTCAACCCGTAGATGCGGTTGTTGAAGAGGAGGATCTTCAGGTTGACGTTGCGGCGCAGCGCGTGGATCAGATGGTTGCCGCCGATGGACAGCGCGTCACCGTCACCGGTGACGACCCACACCGACAGGTCGCGCCGGCTGGTGGCCAGCCCGGTGGCGATGGCGGGGGCGCGGCCATGGATGGAGTGCATCCCGTAGGTGTTCATGTAGTACGGGAAACGGGACGAGCAGCCGATCCCGGAGACGAAGACGACGTTCTCCTTCGCCAGCCCCAGTTCCGGCATGAACCCCTGCACGGCGGCCAGGATCGCGTAGTCGCCGCAGCCGGGGCACCAGCGCACTTCCTGGTCGGTCTTGAAGTCCTTCATGGACTGCCTGGCCTCGGCCTTGGGCACGAGCTGCAGCAGCTGGTTGGTGGCGTCAGTCATCGATGGCCTCCTTGAGCGCCGCGGCGAGCTGCTCGGCCTTGAACGGCATTCCGTTGACCTGGTTGTACGAATGTGCGTCCACCAGGTACTTCGCCCGGATGAGGGTGGCGAGCTGACCGAGGTTCATCTCGGGGATCACGACCTTGTCGTAACCCGCCAGGACGGTGCCGAGATTCCTCGGGAAGGGGTTGAGGTGGCGCAGATGTGCCTGTGCGATCGCCTCGCCGTCCCGGCGCAGGCGTCGTACCGCCGCCGTGATCGGCCCGTACGTCGACCCCCAGCCCAGCACCAGGGTGCGCGCGCCGTCCGGGTCGTCGACCTCGACGTCGGGGACGGCGATGCCGTCGATCTTGGCCTGCCGGGTGCGGACCATGAAGTCGTGGTTGGCGGGGTCGTAGGAGATGTTGCCCGTGCCGTCCTGCTTCTCGATGCCGCCGATGCGGTGTTCGAGGCCGGGAGTGCCGGGGATGGCCCATGGGCGGGCCAGGGTCTGCGGGTCGCGTTTGTACGGCCAGAAGACCTCGGTGCCGTCGTCCAGGGTGTGGTTCGGTCCCTGGGCGAACTGCACCCGCAGGTCGGGGAGCTCCTCCAGCTCCGGGATCCGCCAGGGCTCGCTGCCGTTGGCCAGGTAGCCGTCGGACAGGAGCATCACGGGGGTCCGGTACGTCAGCGCGATCCGGGCCGCCTCCAGGGCGGCGTCGAAGCAGTCGGCCGGGGTGCGTGGGGCGATCACCGGGACGGGTGCCTCGCCGTTGCGGCCGTACATCGCCTGGAGCAGGTCCGCCTGCTCGGTCTTGGTCGGCAAGCCCGTGGACGGGCCGCCGCGCTGGATGTCGACGACCAGCAGCGGCAGCTCCAGTGAGACGGCCAGCCCGACCGTCTCACTCTTCAGGGCGACACCCGGACCCGACGTGGTCGTCACGGCGAGCGAACCGCCGAAGGCCGCGCCCAGTGCCGCGCCGATGCCGGCGATCTCGTCCTCGGCCTGGAAGGTCCGCACGCCGAAGTTCTTGTGCTTCGACAGTTCGTGCAGGATGTCGGAGGCCGGGGTGATCGGGTACGAGCCGAGGAACAGCGGCAGATCGGCCTGCCGGCTCGCGGTGACCAGGCCGTAGGCCAGGGCCAGGTTCCCGGAGATGTTGCGGTAGGTGCCCACCGGGAACGCGGTGGTCGCCGGGGCGATCTCGTACGAGACGGCGAAGTCCTCGGTCGTCTCGCCGAAGTTCCAGCCCGCGCGGAAGGCCGCCAGGTTGGCGTTCATGACCTCGGGCTTCCGGGCGAACTTCTGCTTCAGGAAGCGCTCCGTGCCCTCGGTCGGCCGGTGGTACATCCATGACAAGAGGCCGAGCGCGAACATGTTCTTGCTGCGCTCGGCCTCCTTGCGGGTGAGGTCGAATTCCTTCAGGGCCTCCACGGTCAGCGTGGTCAGCGGCACCGGGTGCAGGCTGTACCCGTCGAGCGACCCGTCCTCCAGGGGCGAGGTGTCGTAGCCGACCTTCTGCATCGCCCGTTTGGTGAACTCGTCCGTGTTGACGATGATCTCCGCACCGCGCGGCAGATCCCCGATGTTGGCTTTCAGCGCCGCCGGGTTCATCGCGACCAGTACGTTCGGCGCGTCGCCCGGGGTGAGGATGTCGTGGTCGGCGAAATGCAGCTGAAAAGACGAAACCCCCGGCAGAGTGCCTGCGGGGGCCCGGATCTCGGCCGGGAAGTTCGGAAGGGTCGAAAGATCGTTGCCGAAGGACGCGGTCTCCGACGTGAACCGGTCGCCGGTGAGCTGCATACCGTCACCCGAGTCCCCCGCGAACCGGATGATCACCCGATCCAGGCGCCGGACGTCTTTCACCCCGCCCGGCTTGCGCTGTTCTCCCACGACGGTTCCGTCGGCCTGTTCCGTTGTCCTGCTGACCTGGCTGGTCACTGAACTGGACCTCCTTCGAGGCGGCTGTCCGGGCCTGGTCGTCCCACAGACCATCCCACGTTCAACCCTACGTCGGTTAGGGTCGCCTTCCCGCGCCTGCTCGCATGTTGGACGGTGTTTTGAGACGACCTGTCGCCCTGACTTGTCACGATTTTCCCTCCCCCTGGCCGCCTTCGGGTGCCGACACGGTGCCGTCGGCCCGTCAGGAGTTCAGATAGGTCAGAACGGCCAGAACGCGCCGGTGATCCCCGTCGCTCTGGGACAGCCCCAGTTTGAGGAAGATGTTGCTGACGTGCTTCTCGACGGCTCCGTCGCTCACGACCAGCTGCCGCGCGATCGCCGAGTTCGTCCGCCCCTCGGCCATCAGCCCCAGCACCTCCCGCTCCCGCGGGGTCAGCCCGGCCAGCACGTCCTGCTTGCGGCTGCGCCCGAGCAGCTGCGCGACCACCTCGGGATCGAGCGCCGTACCGCCCTCGGCGACCCGCACGACGGCGTCCACGAACTCCCGCACGTCGGCGACCCGGTCCTTCAGCAGATAGCCCACGCCACGACTGGAACCGGCCAGCAGTTCGGTGGCGTAGCGCTCCTCCACGTACTGCGACAGCACCAGCACCCCGAGCCGCGGATGCGCCTTCCGCAGCCTTACGGCCGCCCGCACGCCCTCGTCGGTGTGCGTCGGCGGCATCCGTACGTCCGCCACCACCACGTCCGGCATCGCGCCCTGCGCGTCCAGATCGGCGATGGTCTTGACCAGCGCGTCCGCGTCGCCGACGCCCGCGACGACGTCATGTCCCCGGTCGGTCAGCAGCCGGGTCAGCCCCTCTCGGAGCAGCACGGAATCCTCGGCGATGACCACCCGCACCCTGTCCTCCACGATCTTCCGGCCCCCCACACCCCGTCCGGCGTACATGCCTGCCCTGTCCGGAAGTCCAGCATTCCAGCATTCGGATCGGCGTGCGTCGGAGTACGGCGAGCCGGCGAGTCAATTCAGGCCGTCCGGCGTGGGAGGACGAGCTGTCCGGGCCGAAGCCGGGGCCAGGGGCGACGGCCCCCCGAACAGGGGAGGAGGGCCTGCGGGGGACGGGACGGAGAAGCGGGCCAGAGGCCTGGTCGGCGGGCCAAGGGCCCGGGGACGGACGGCGGCCCGCGCGTCCCGGCCTCAGCGCCGCCAGGGCAGCTCCGCCGTCACCCGGGTCGGGCCGCCCGCCGGTGAGTCCACCACGAGGATCCCGTCGACCGCGTCCAGCCGCTCGGCCAGCCCCGCGAGCCCCGACCCCTTGGCCGTGTCCGCGCCGCCCACGCCGTCGTCCGTGACCTGCAGCATCAGCCGGTCCTCGCTGCGCCACACGTCCACGGCCGCCACAGTCGCCCGCGCGTGCTTGCTGATGTTCTGCAGCAGCTCGGACACGGTGAAGTACGCGATCCCCTCGATCGCCGCCGCCGGCCGCTCCACCAGGTCGACCTCCACCTGCACCGGCACCGTGCAGCGCGAGGCCACCGAGGAGAGCGCCGCGTCCAGCCCTCGGTCGGTCAGCACGGCGGGATGGATGCCCCGGGCCAGGTCCCGCAGCTCCTGCAGCGCGGTCTTCACCTCGCCGTGCGCCTCGTCCACCATCCGCGCGGCGGCCTGCGGATCCTCCTGCAGCTTCTCCTTCGCCAGGCCGAGCCCCATCGCCAGGTTGACGAGACGGGCCTGCGCACCGTCGTGCAGATCCCGTTCGATCCGGCGCAGATCGGCGGCGGCCGTGTCGACGACGACCCCCCGGTCCGACTCCAGCTCCACCACCCGCGACGCCAGCTTCGACGGCCCGAGCAGCCCCTGCACCATCACCCGGTCCACCAGCGTCAGCGCCCGTACGATCCACGGCGTGGCCAGCGTGAACAGCAGCCCCACCAGCGCGGTCACGGTGATCTCGAAGGGGTTGTCGAGGTAGACGCTGTGGTGGGCGTCGCCGTACAGCTGGATGCCGCCCTGCCCGGCCCACATCGGGAAGACCCAGAACCACAGCGGGTACGTCAGCAGCGCCCAGCCGTACGCCCAGAAGTTCAGCGCGACCACGAAGGAGAACGCCGACCAGGGGAACTGCAGGACCGCGTAGAGCAGATGCCGCCAGGACGTGCCGCTCTTCAGCACCGCCCCCATCCAGGCGAAGAAACCCGGCTTGCGCATCCGCAACGGCTCCGGGTCGGCCACCTCCAGCTTCAGCAGCCCACGCGCGCGTGCCCGCTCCAGCGCCCCGAAGCCCCGGCACCCGGCGAGGGCCACCGCCAGCAACGGGATCCCGATGAAGGTCACCAGCAGACCGACACCGAGGGACAGCATCGTCACCGTCCACACGAACAGCGTGACGCCGATCGGAAAGCCCAGCAGCACATAGCCGAACTCACGCCAGCTGCGCGCCTCGAACGGCGCCCGCAACACGGCGGGCACCCGGTGCCGACGCTCGCCGTACGGCTCGTACAGCCCGTGGTCGTACCCGTGGTCCTGCCCGTACCCGTGTCCGTACTCCGTGGCCATCGGCGTCGTCCCGTCCTGTCCTGTCCCGGCTCGCCCCATCGGCGTCATCCCGTCCTGCCGTACCTCCACCCTGCTGCGTCGCAGGTCCACGGACCATGGAGGCCGTCGGCGTCTTGGAAGGGGGGTTTTCCCCACCCCTCCTTTCCGTCCCCTTCCGTCCTGCGGGTCCGTTCTACGAGCGGTCGCGCCAGGGCAGCTCGGCGGTGACCGTCGTAGGACCGCCGGCCGGCGAGTCGACGACGAACAGGCCGTCCACCGCGCCCAGCCGGTCCGCGAGCCCGCGCATGCCGCTGCCGCCGTCCAGGTTCGCGCCGCCGTGCCCGTCGTCCCGCACCTGGATCAGCAGCCGGTCCTCGGTCCGCCACACCTCGACCGAGGCCGTACGGGCCCCGCTGTGCTTGCTGATGTTCTGCAGCAGCTCGGAGACGGTGAAGTAGGCGATGCCCTCGATCGCGGGCGCCGGTCTGGACGGCAGGTCGGCGGTCACCTGCACCGGCACCGTGCAGCGCGAGGCCACCGAGGACAGCGCCGCGTCCAGCCCCCGGTCGGTCAGCACCGCCGGATGGATGCCCCGGGCGAGGTCCCTGAGCTCCTGGAGGGCGAGCTTCACCTCGCCGTGCGCCTCCTCGACCATCGCGGCGGCCGAGTCGGGATCCTCCAGCAGCTTCTCCTTCGCCAGGCCGAGCCCCATCGCCAGGTTGACGAGACGGGCCTGCGCACCGTCGTGCAGATCCCGTTCGATCCGGCGCAGATCGGCGGCCGCCGTGTCGACGACGACCCCCCGGTCCGACTCCAGCTCCG
Organism: Streptomyces sp. NPDC090088; assembly: GCF_044747345.1. Classification (NCBI taxonomy): domain Bacteria; kingdom Bacillati; phylum Actinomycetota; class Actinomycetes; order Kitasatosporales; family Streptomycetaceae; genus Streptomyces; species Streptomyces sp. NPDC090088. The sequence goes on from NZ_JBIVDZ010000002.1 coordinate 256,731, forward strand.
CGATCCGGCGCTCCAGCTCGTCGGAGGGCGACAGCAGCCCGCGGACCATGGCCCGGTCCGCGTTCGACAGCCCGCGCGCGATGAACGGCAGCACCGGCCACAGCACGAACAACGAGGTCAGCGTGGTACAGAACGTGAGGATGCCCCACGGCAGCCGGATGAAGTCGTACAGCAGCGTCCGCCAGGCCACCGGATCCTTCAGCGTCATCCACAGCCGCTGCGTGCCCGCGCCGCGCTTGGCCAACGGCAGCGGAGTCGGCTCCTCCACCCGCACCCCGAGCAGCGCACGCGCGCGTGCCCGCTCCAGCTTCCCCAGCTGCCGGGCCCCCAGCAGGGTCGCGGCGAGCAGGGGTATGCCGATCACCGTCAGCGTCAGCACGCCGCTCACCCACAGCGTCGTGCTGACGTAGACGAAGCCGAGCAGCGCCATCGGCAGGTTCAGCAGAAGGTGCGCGATCTCCTTCCAGGTGTGGCCCTCGTAGGCGAAACGCACGGGCGGCAGCCGCTCGGGGTCTTCTCTCCCGTCGACGCCGTCGACGGAGCCGGGGGATCGTGGTGCTGGTGCGGTCATATGCGCCAGCGTGCCGTGTGCCGTGGCGCCGCGCCATGGAGTTCGCCGCCCGGCTCGGACGGGGGAAAACCCCACCACCGGCTCCGGTGCCGAGTCCCACCGTGTGACGGCCTGCTTACCGTGTCTTTATCAGGGCCTAGACTCCCGTGCGTACAGATCGTCGAATCAAGAGTTGACTGAGGTCACGACAGCGGACCGGGTCAGGTCTGCTGTCTGTCGAGGGAGCGAGGGACGGGCAATGCGGGAGACGGTGGGTGGTGAGCCGACCGTGGTCGTCGCGGCGGGCTACTTCGCGTCCTACTCGGTCGTGGGACTGCTGGCACTCGTCGGCGTGCTCTTCGTCGCCGTCGCCTTCGGGGCCGGCCGGCTGCTGCGCCCGGTGGTCCCCACGCCCGAGAAACTCCTCACCTACGAGTGCGGAGTCGATCCCGTAGGCGAGGGCTGGGCCCACACCCAGGTCCGCTACTACGTCTACGCCTTCCTCTACGTCATCTTCGCCGTCGACTCGATCTTCCTGTTCCCCTGGGCGACGGTCTTCGCCGCCCCCGGCTACGGCGGCACCACGCTCGTGGAGATGTTCGTCTTCCTCGGCTTCCTCGCCGTCGGCCTGCTGTACGCATACAAGAAGGGCGTCCTGACATGGACGTGACGCCGGAGCCTCTGCCGACACCGGAACCCGTGCCGCTGCCGGAGCCGAAGCGGCTGGGCACCCTCGCCCGCCTCGCCCCCGAGCCGATGAAGGTCGTCCTCAACTGGGGCCGCCGCTACTCGCTGTGGGTCTTCAACTTCGGCCTCGCCTGCTGCGCGATCGAGTTCATCGCCGCGTCGATGGCCCGCCACGACTTCATCCGCCTCGGCGTGATCCCCTTCGCGCCGGGCCCCCGCCAGGCCGACCTGATGGTGGTCTCGGGCACGGTCACCGACAAGATGGCCCCGGCGGTCAAGCGCCTGTACGAGCAGATGCCCGAGCCGAAGTACGTCATCTCCTTCGGCGCCTGCTCGAACTGCGGCGGCCCCTACTGGGACTCCTACTCGGTCACCAAGGGCGTCGACCAGATCATCCCCGTCGACGTCTACGTCCCCGGCTGCCCGCCCCGCCCCGAGGCCCTCCTCCAGGGCATCCTCAAACTCCAGGAGAAGATCGCCGCCGAGTCCCTGGGCGAGCGGTACGGCACCTCCCGTCCCTCCACCGCGGCCCTCCAGAGCGGCCTGGTGCTCCCGCCGGCTCCCGCGGGAGAGGGGGACGCGCGATGACGGCCCCGACCGGCTGGCTGCCGGCCCCCGTCGAGGAACTCTTCGGCACGGACGCGACCGCGGAGGAGTCCTACGAGATCCTGACGGTCGACGTCCCTCCCGCCTCCTGGCTCACCGCCCTGGAGACCGCCCGTACGACCCTCACCTGCACCTACTTCGACTGGCTGAGCGCGGTCGACGAACCCGGCACCGGCTTCCGCGTCTCCGCCCACGTCGTCGCCCTCGCCCCGGTCCGCCGGCTGCTCCTGCGCACCACGGTGCCGCACGCCGCCCCCGAACTCCCGTCCGCCGTCGGCGTCTACGCGGGCGCCCGCTGGCACGAACGCGAGACCCACGAGATGTTCGGCGTCCGCTTCACCGGGCACCCCGGCCTCGACCACCTCCTTCTCCCGGAGACCTTCGAAGGCCACCCCCTGCGCAAGGACTTCGTCCTCGCCGCCCGCGTCGCCAAGGCCTGGCCCGGCGCCAAGGAGCCCGGCGAGTCCGACCATGGCGGCCCCAGGCGCCGCCAGATGCTCCCCCCGGGCGTCCCCGACCCCAACGAGTGGGGCCCCTTGAAGGGCCAACTCCCCCCTGCCCCCGCCCGCCCGGCACGAGCCGCGGCAGGACGCGCCGCCGGCGAACGCCCGGCCCGCGCGGCCGCTGCGGCCGGTGACCGTCCGGTACGGCGTACGCGCACGGCCGCGGAAGGCTCGGTCGGTCAGGCGCCCGCCGCGGCGGAAGCGGCTGAGGGCGCACAGTCGGCGGCGGCACCGGCGCGCCGGGCCCGCAGCGCGAGCGAGGGATCCGCGACGCAGCGGACCGCTCCCGGGGACCAGCCACCGGCGGCTCCGCGCCGGGCGCGCAGTGCCGGTGAGGGGTCCGCTTCGCAGCGGGAGGCATCCCCCGCCGAGGAGACCGGCCCGCAGGCCGAGGAGACCGGCCCGCAGGAGGAGCCGTCGGCCGCCCCCCGGGGCCCGCGCCGGGCACGCACCGCCTCGGGCGGCTCCGCTTCCCAGCGCGCCCAGGAGACGGCACATACGGCACCACCGACGGAACCGGCCACCCCGGCCACGCCCCAGGGCACCCCGGCCGGCCCCTCGGCCCCGCGCGGCTCGGACGCCCCGTGGCACCACGCCCGCCCCGCCTTCGACGAACCGGAGGCGGGAGACCGGCCGGGGACTGCCACCCCCGAGCTGACGGAGACAGACGAGGCCGGGCCCACCTCGGACGAGGCCGGACCGACCTCGGAGGAACCGCGCCCGGCCCCCGACAACCCCGACGCCGACCCCGGGCAACCTTCCGCTCCTCGCGACGACCACCGCCCAGGAGGCCCGCAGTGAACGACGCCCTGGACGTCGCCCTGCGACTTCTCGTCGTGTTCGTCGTCTTCCTCACCTTCCCCCTGATCGTCGGTCAGACCGAGCACAAGGTGATGGCCCATATGCAGGGCCGCCTCGGCCCGATGTACGCCGGTGGCTTCCACGGCTGGGCCCAGCTCATCGCCGACGGTGTGAAGTTCGCGCAGAAGGAGGACGTGGTCCCGGCGGGCGCGGACCGGCGTATCTTCCAGCTGGCCCCCGCCGTGGCGCTCCTCCCGTATCTGCTCGTGCTGCTCGCCATCCCGATCGGCCCGGGCGAGGGCGCCGTCGGCCAGGTCCTGGACGCCGGTGTCTTCTTCGTACTGGCCGTGATGGGCGTCGGCGTCCTCGGCTCGCTCATGGCCGGCTGGGCCAGTGCCAACAAGTTCTCCCTCCTCGGCGGTCTGCGTACCGCCGCCCAGCTCCTCGCCTACGAACTCCCCATGCTGCTCACCGCCGCCTCCGTGGCGATGGCGGCCGGCACGGTCTCCCTGCCCGGCATCGTCGCCGCCTTCCACTGGTGGTGGCTGCCCTGGCAGATCACCGGCGGACTGGTCTTCTTCATCGCCGGCCTCGCGGAGCTCCAGCGGCCCCCGTTCGACATGCCCGTCGCCGACTCGGAGATCATCTTCGGCGCGTACACCGAGTACACCGGCCTGCGCTTCGCGCTGTTCCTGCTCGCCGAGTACGCCGGGATCGTCGTCCTGTGCGGACTGACCACCGTCCTGTTCCTCGGCGGCTGGCACGGACCGTGGGGCGCCGACGGCCTCGGCTGGCTGTGGACCCTGCTGAAGACGGCGATCCTCGCCTTCGTCGTGATCTGGCTCCGCGTGACCTACCCCCGGCTGCGCGAGGACCAGTTGCAGAAGTTCTCCTGGACCCTCCTCGTCCCCCTCTCTCTCGCCCAGATCGCCCTCACCGGCATCGTCAAGGTGGTGATCTCCTAACCGTGGCTCCCCTTCCTGGCAGCGGCCTCGCCAAGGGCCTGGCCGTCACCCTGCGCACGATGACCCGGAAGTCGGTCACCGAGCAGTACCCGGACGTCCTCCCCGAACTCCCGCCCCGCTCCCGGGGCGTCATCGGCCTGTTCGAGGAGAACTGCACGGTCTGCATGCTCTGCGCCCGTGAGTGCCCCGACTGGTGCATCTACATCGACTCCCACAAGGAGACCGTCCCGGCGGCGACCCCGGGCGGCCGTGAACGCAGCCGCAACGTCCTGGACCGCTTCGCCATCGACTTCTCCCTGTGCATGTACTGCGGTATCTGCATCGAGGTCTGTCCTTTCGACGCGCTGTTCTGGTCCCCGGAGTTCGAGTACGCCGAGACCGACATCCACGAACTCACCCACGAGCGGGACAAGCTCCGCGAGTGGATGTGGACGGTCCCGGCCCCACCCGCCCTCGACCCCGGCGCGGAGGAACCGAAGGAGATCTCCGCCGCCCGCAAGACCGCGGAGAAGCTCGCGACCGCGCAGGCCGAGCAGAGCGCGCGGGCCGAACAAGCCGCGCAGGCCGCGCCAGTCGATTCGGCCGCCGACCGTGCCGAGCCGGGGGAGGGGGAGTCGTGAGCCCTCTCGCCCAAGCGCCGCACGGCTTCCTGTCGCCGACCGGTGTGGAGGTCGCCTTCGTGCTCGTCGGGCTGGTCACCTTCGGCGCCGCGCTGATCACGGTCACCACTCGCCAGCTGGTGCACGCCGCCCTGTGGCTGGTGGTCGCCCTCGGCGGTCTCGCCGTCGAGTACCTGCTGCTCACCGCCGAGTTCATCGCCTGGGTGCAGGTCCTCATCTACGTGGGTTCCGTCGTCGTCCTCCTTCTCTTCGGTCTGATGCTCACCAGGGCCCCGATCGGCCGCTCCCCGGACGCCGACTCCGAGAACCGCTGGGTCGCCCTCGCCGTGGCCGTGTCCGCCGCGGCCGCCCTGGTCTGGGTGGTCGTGGACGCCTTCCGCGCCACCTGGATCGACCTGGGCGGTGCCGCGGCCGGCTCGACGAAGGTCACCGGTGCGAGCCTCTTCCAGAACTGGGTCCTGCCCTTCGAGGCCCTCTCCGTCCTCCTCCTCGCGGCCCTGGTCGGCGCGATCGTCCTGTCCCGGAAGGCGAAGGCGGAGTCGGCCCCGCCCCCTGTGAACGGCCCGGCCGTCACGCAGAGTTCCCCTTCGGTCACGGATTCCGGGATTCACCCGATCGAGCAGGAAGGCGCCCGCTGATGCACCTCGCCTATCCCGCCGTCCTCTCCGCTCTCCTCTTCTGCACCGGCCTGTACGGCGTCCTCGCCCGCCGCAACGCGATCCTGGTCCTGATGTCGGTCGAGCTGATGCTCAACGCCGTCAACCTCAACCTGGTCGCCTTCGACGTGTGGCTGAGCAAGGCGGCCCGGGACACCCTGCACTCCGGCCAGGCGCTGACCCTGTTCACCATCGCCATCGCCGCCGCCGAGATCGGCATCGGCCTGGCGATCGTCCTCGCCGTCTACCGCAACCGCGGCACCTCCGACATCGACCGGCTCCGCGACACCGCCGAGGGCCACGAGCACGGCTCGCCCACGGACGGGACGGCCGACGAGAAGGCTGAGGCCACCGCGTGACCACGACCACCCTCGCCGTCCTCGTCCCCCTCCTTCCCTTCCTGGCCGCCGTGGCCGGCCTGCTCCTGGGCCGTACGGCTCCCGGGTTCGTCCGCCCGCTCGCGATCCTGCCGACCCTCGCCGCGCTGGCGCTGGCCATCGCGGTCGCCGTCGACCAGGGCGGCGGCCGGGCCGTCCAGGGCCACACCGAGCTCACCCCGACCGGCTCGGTGCCGATCGAACTCGCCCTGTACATCGACGGCTTCGCCGCCCTCGTCGCCGTCCTGGTCACCTTCGTCGCCACCTGTGTGCAGATCTACTCGACCGGCTATCTGCGCGACGACCCGCGCTACCCCTCGTACGCCGCCCTCGTCTCGCTCTTCACCTCCGCGATGCTGCTGGTCGTCTACTCGGGCGACCTGATCGTGCTGCTGGTCGGCTGGGAAGTCATGGGCATCTGCTCCTACTTCCTCGTCGGCCACTACTGGGAGACCCCCGAGGCGCGCGCCGCCTCCCTCAAGGCCTTCCTGGTCACCAAGCTCGGCGACGTGCCGTTCCTGATCGGCCTGTTCGCGCTGGCCACCGACGCCGGGTCGTTCCGCATCACCACGGTCCTCGCGACCGTCGCGAACGGCGGACTGCACCACCCTGCCCTGGTCGGACTGCTGCTCCTGTGCGGTGTGGCGGGCAAGTCGGCGCAGTTCCCGCTGCACACCTGGCTCCCCGACGCGATGGCTGGCCCGACCCCCGTCTCCGCGCTGATCCACGCGGCGACGATGGTCGCCGCCGGCGTCTACTTCGTCGCCCGGCTCCTCCCGGTCTTCGAGGCCTGTGCGGCCGTGATGGTCGTCCTCGCCGCCATGGGCGCCGTCACGATGGTCGGTTCGGGCCTCGCCGCGCTCGCCCAGGACGACATCAAACGCGTCCTCGCCTATTCGACGATCGGCCAGCTCGGTTACATGACCGGCGCCCTCGCCGTCGGCGACCGCGGTGCCGCCGTCTTCCACCTCCTGTCGCACGGCGCCTTCAAGGCGCTGCTGTTCCTCGCGGCCGGTGTGGTCATCCACGCCGCCGGAACCAACTCGCTGGCCGTCATGTCCCGCACCTCCGGCCTGCGCGACCGCGTCCCGGACGCCTACTGGACGATGACCGTGGCACTGCTCGCGCTCGCCGCGATCCCGCCCTTCAGCGGCTTCTTCTCCAAGGAGTCCGTCCTCGGCGCCGCCGAACACGTCGCCACCGGCCACACCGAGCACGCCCCTGGCGCCGCTGGCTGGATCGTCCTCGTCGCGGGCCTGGTCACCGCCCTGCTCACGGCCGCGTACGCGACCCGGCTGTGGCTGCTGGCCTTCCGGGGCCGCGGAGCCGAGGCCCCGGACCACGGCCGGCAGCCGCTGTCGATGACCGTGGTGCTGTGGGTCCTGGCCGTCCCCTCCCTGGCCTTCGGCGGGCTGGCCTACCGCTCGCTGCCCGGCTGGTTCGACGGCCGTGCCCTCGCCCCGACGCTCACCACCTCGATCCTCGGCACCGGCCTCGCGCTGGTCGGCGGGCTCGTCACCTACGGCGCCTGGCAGCGCACCAGCGCGCTGGCCGCCCGCACCCCGCTGGGTGCCGTGGCGGCCCACCCGGAGGGCGACGCCGGACTAGTCGAGGCCGAGGCCATCGCCGCCCACGAACCGGCGTTCGGTGACGTGGCCTACGCACCCGACCCGGCGGACCCCGGCCGGCTGCTGCTGGGCCCGCTGCACCGGCACGCCGCCGAGGGCTTCCACCTGGACGCCGTCTACGACGCGCTGTTCGTCCGCCCGGTCCTGGCCGCGGCGAGCCTCGTCCAGTTCCTCGACCGCGAGGTCGTCGACACCTATGTGCGCGGCGCGGGCGCCCTTCCCCGCCTGCTGGGTGCCGCCGTACGGCGCGCCCAGACCGGCAACGTCCAGACCTATGTGAGCGCGCTGCTCGCCGGCACCGTCGTCCTGGCGGTCGCCGTCCTCCTCGTCGCCACGGGAGCGTGAGCAGGCGTGATCGATATCAGCGAGTCCGTGATGCAGTTCCTTCTGGCATTGATCGTCGTCGGCCCGCTCCTCGGTGCCGTCGCCGCCCTGCTCCCCGCCCCGCCCGGGCTGAAGGGGAAGTCGCCCGAGCAGGCCGTGCTCCGGCACGGCGTGACCGTGACCGGCGCGATCCTCATCGCCGCGATCGTCCTCGCGCTCGGCTTCGACCACGACCATCCGTCGAGGATGCAGGCCACGACCGACATCAGCTGGATCCCCGCGCTCGACGTGCGCATCCACCTCGGCATCGACGGCATCTCCCTCCCTCTGGTGGTCCTGACCGCGCTGCTGAGCTTCCTCTGCGCGCTCTACTCGTACTTCAACATGCCCGCGGGCCCGTCCCCGAAGGCCTTCGTCGCCCTGCTGCTCGTGCTGGAGGCCGGCACCCTCGCGAGCTTCGCCGTCCTCGACCTGCTGCTGTTCTTCCTCGCGTTCGAGACGGTGCTCATCCCGATGTACTTCCTCATCGCCCGCTGGGGCGGCGAGGGCCGGACCCGGGCCGCCTGGAAGTTCATCCTCTTCACCCTGCTCGGGTCCGTCGTGATGCTGCTGGGCCTGCTCCTGATCGGAATCAAGGCGGGCACCTTCGACATGGTGGCACTCGCCACTGACAACGGCCGGTCGCTGACCACATCCGTGCAGGTCATCGCCGTTCTGGCGATCGGGATCGGGCTCGCGGTCAAGACCCCGATGTGGCCCCTGCACAGCTGGCTGCCGGACGCCCACACCGCCGCGCCGACCGTCGGCTCGGTGCTGCTGGCAGGCGTGCTGCTGAAGATGGGCACCTACGGGTTCGTCCGGATCCTGCTGCCGGTCGCACCGGACGGATTCCGCACCTTCGCGCCCTACCTCGCCGCCTTCGCCGTCGTCGGGATCATCTACGGATCCCTGGCCTGCCTGAACCTGGCGAAGCGCGGCGCGCGGGGCGACCTCAAACGCCTGATCGCCTACTCCTCCGTCGGCCACATGGGCTTCGTCCTGCTCGGCATCGCCACCATGACCCCGACCGGCGTCAACGGCGCCCTGTTCGCCAACATCGCCCACGGCCTCATCACAGGCCTGCTGTTCTTCCTGGTCGGCGGCCTGAAGGACCGCACCGGCACCACCGACCTCGACACCCTCGCCGAGGAGACCGGCGCCGCGCTCTACGGCAGGGCGCCGCGCCTCGGCGGCCTGCTCGCGTTCGCCGCCGTCGCCTCGCTCGGACTGCCCGGCCTCGCCGGGTTCTGGGGCGAGATGCTGGCCCTGTTCGGCGCGTTCGAGCCGGCCGCCGCCCTGAGCCGCCCGGCCTTCCTGACCTTCATGGCGATCGCGGCCTTCGGAACCCTGCTGACCGCCGCGTACATGCTGGCCGTGGTCCGCCGCGTCTGCATGGGCGCCGCATCGCGGGAGGTGCCGAAGCTCGCCGACGTCCGTACGTACGAGTTCGCTGCCTGGACCCCGCTCGTCGTCCTCACCGTCGTCGCCGGACTGTGGCCGAAGGCCCTGCTCGGCCTGACCGACCCGGCCGTGCAGCAGCTCCTCTCAGGAGGCACCCGATGAGCGTCCTGGCCCAGCCGCCGGCCGTGAACCTCGTCCAGTCCGTCGACTGGCTCGCCGTCGCGCCGCCCACTCTCACCGCGGTCGTCGCACTCGCCGTCCTGGTCGCCGACCTCTTCGTGCCCGAGGCCAGGAAGCCGCTCCTCGGCTGGGTCTCGGTCGCCGGACTCGCCGCCTCCGCCCTCCTGCTGCTGCCGCTCCTCGACCACGACCGCAGCACCTTCTGCCTGCCGGGCGCCACGCGCGCGTGCAGCTACACGGCCGACCGGTTCACCCTCGTCGTGCAGCTCCTCGTGCTCGGCGGCGCCCTGCTCACGGCCCTGCTGTCCGTCACCACCCTCAAGGACGGCAACCGCCGCTACCCCCAGGGCGAGTTCTGGTTCCTGCTGCTCTCCTCGGCCGCCGGCGCCGCCCTGCTGCCCGCCTCCCGCGACCTCGCCACCCTGATCGTCGCCCTGGAGGTCGCCTCCCTGCCCGCCTTCGCCCTCGTCGGCATCCGGCACGGCGACGCGAGGTCCTCCGAAGCGGCCCTGAAGTTCTTCCTGTCCTCGGTGACCGCGACCGCCGTCAGCCTCCTGGGCGTCAGCTTCGTGTACGCCACCACCGGCAGCCTCTACCTCACCCAGGTCGCCGACCGCATCCAGCACGTCGACGGACAACTGCACACCCTCGCCCAGGCGGGCGTCGTCCTCACCCTCGTGGGTTTCGCGTTCAAGACGGCCGCCGTCCCCTTCCACTTCTGGGTGCCCGACACCTACGTCGGCGCCCCGCTCCCCATCGCCGCCTACCTGTCGGTCGTCGGCAAGGCCGTCGGCTTCTCCGGCCTGATCCTGGTCACCGTCGTCGCCTTCCCGTCGTACGCCGACGTCTGGGGCCCCGCACTCGCCGCCCTGGCCGCCCTCACCATGACCGTCGGCAACGTGGCCGCCCTGCGCCAGCAGGCCACGCGCGCGTACAGCGCGGTACGGCTGCTCGCCTGGTCGTCGGTCGGGCAGGCCGGCTACCTGCTGGTACCGATCGCCGCCGCCGCGTACACCAAGGACGCCCAGCAGGCCATCGGCTCCACCGTCGCGTACGCCCTCATGTACGCGGCCGTGAACCTCGGCGCCTTCGCGGTGGCCGCCCTGGTGGGCCGTACGAGGGAACTCAACCGGATCACCGACTACCGCGGCCTGTACGCCAGGAACCCGCTCACCGCGCTGCTCCTGGCGTTCTTCCTGCTCTGCCTGGCCGGACTCCCACCCGGCATCATCGGCCTGTTCGCGAAGGTCACCGTCTTCTCGGCCGCCGTCGACGCGGGCCTGGGCTGGCTGGCCGTCGTCATGGCCGTCAACGTCGTGATCGCCCTCTTCTACTACCTCCAGTGGGCGGCCCTGCTGTTCCGCACCCCCGAGGGCGAGCCCGCGCGGCACCACCTCCCGGCGCCGCTCACGGTCGCGCTCGCCCTCACCGGCGCCCTGGGCGTCGCCCTCTCCGGGGCACCGCAGCTGGTACTCCGCTTCGCCGCCATCGGCCTGTTCTGACCCCCGTCCACGCGCGCGCGTGAAGCCCTTCACGCGCGCGAGCGACCGCCCGCGTCCACCCCGCACCCGCCCTCACCCGGACGGCTCACGCGGCGCACAGCGGACACAAGGGAACTAGCGGCCGCCGCCTGGCGTTGACCAGTGCGGGAGGGTCCACTGGACGTGACACCACGACACACCGGTGGCATCACCGATCGGAAGGCAGCAGCGCAGGCAAAGGGTTCCCCTGCCGCACGACTTGGAGGGCGTACCGTGCACCGCCGGCACAACGGACTCAGGACCGCAGTTCTCCTCGGGGGACTGTCGGCACTCATCATCGTCATCGGCAGTTTCTTCGGCCGGACGGGTCTGATCGTCGCGGTCCTCGTCGCCCTCGGCACGAACGCGTACGCGTACTGGAACAGCGACAAACTCGCGCTACGCGCGATGCGCGCGCGCCCGGTGAGCGAGTTCGAGGCCCCGGCCCTGTACCGGATGGTCCGCGAGCTCTCCACCCAGGCCCGCCAGCCCATGCCCCGCCTCTACATCTCCCCGACGGAGGCACCGAACGCCTTCGCGACGGGCCGCAACCCCCGCAACGCCGCCGTGTGCTGCACGGAGGGCATCCTGCGGATCCTGGACGAGCGGGAACTGCGCGGCGTCATCGGCCACGAGCTCAGCCACGTCTACAACCGCGACATCCTCATCTCGTCGGTCGCCGGCGCCCTCGCCTCGGTGATCATGTTCCTGGTCAACTTCGCCTGGCTGATCCCGGTCGGCCGTTCGGACGACGACGACGGCCCCGGCTTCCTCGGCCTGCTGCTGATCATGATCCTGGGCCCGCTCGCCGCCACCGTCATCCAGCTGGCCATCAGCCGTTCCCGGGAGTACGAGGCGGACGCGTCCGGCGCCCAGCTCACCGGCGACCCGCTCGCCCTCGCCGGCGCCCTGCGCAAGCTGGACGCCGGCACCAAGCAGCTCCCGCTGCCGCCCGAGCCCCGGATCGAGACCGCGAGCCACATGATGATCGCGAACCCCTTCCGTCCGGGCCAGGGACTGTCCAAGATGTTCTCGACGCATCCGCCCATGGCGGAACGGATCGCCCGGCTAGAGAAGATGGCAGGTCGCCCGCAGTGAAGACCATCCTGAACATCATTTGGCTCGTCCTGAGCGGCTTCTGGCTGTTCCTCGGCTACCTGCTGGCGGGCGTGATCCTCTGCGTCACGATCATCGGCATTCCCTTCGGCATAGCGGCCTTTCGTATCGGCGTGTACGCCCTGTGGCCCTTCGGGTACACGACCGTCGAGCGGCGCGACGCGGGCGCGCCCTCCTGCGTCGGCAACGTCCTGTGGCTGGTCCTCGCCGGCTGGTGGCTGGCGCTCGCCCACATCGTCACCGGCGTCGCCATGTGCCTCACGATCATCGGGATCCCGTTCGGTATCGCCAACTTCAAGCTGATCCCGGTCTCCCTGCTCCCGCTCGGACGCGAGATCGTGCCCACGGACCAGCCGTTCGCCACCCGCTGACCGCACCTCATCCGGCGCTCCCGGCACCCGAGTTGTCCACAGGCCGGAGCGCCGGCCGAGGTTGTCCACAGGCCGCCCCGATTGTCGGTGGCGGCCTGCATCATGAAGCCATGACCGAGATCGAGCAGTTGCTGACACGGGTGACCGCGCAGGCCGACGACTCCCGCCCGTGGGGCTGGCCCACGCTTCCCGCGCCCGTCGACGCGGCCACGCTCGACCGTGCCCGGGAGGCCCTGGGCTTCCCTCTGCCGCCCCTGCTCGCCGCGCTCTACACACGGGTGGGCGACGGCGGCTTCGGCCCGTCGTACGGCCTGCTGCCCCTGCTCGACGCCGCTCCCTCCGGCGAACCGGCCGCCGTCGTCCAGTACCTCACCAACCGCGAGTACGGCCGCAAGAACCCGGAGTGGGCCTGGCCCGAGGGTGTCCTGCCGATATCGCACTGGGGCTGCGGCATGTACGCGTGCGTGGACTGCAGAACCCCGCAGGCCACGGTCCTGCTATACGAGCCGAACGCCGACGACGCGGACGGCGCCTGGTTCGTGGACGCGCCCGCTCTCACCGACTGGCTGCGCGTCTGGCTGGACGGCACGGGCTGGTACGAGGAGGCCGACGAGGGCACCGATCTGGCGCCCTGGGCCGACTTCCGGGCACGCACCACCGCGGAACAGGCCCCCTGAGAGACCGACCGGGGCTCCACGGGACGCGGCTGCTCCGACACCGGGAGCGGCGTCTACCGAGCGGCGGCCCACCGTCGTACGGCGTACGCCGCCGCGCCCACCACCAGGACGGCCGCCCCGGCGGCCACCGACGTCAGCGGCAGCGCGAACGCGAGGACCGCGCAGCCCAGCAGCCCCACCAGCGGAACCACGCGCGCACGCGGTGCCGGATCGAGTGTCCACGCCGAGGCGTTGGCCACCGCGTAGTACGCCAGCACGCCGAAGGAGGAGAAACCGATGGCACCCCGGAGGTCCGCCGTCGCCGCCGCCACGGCGACCACCGCGCCCACGGCCAGCTCCGCGCGGTGCGGGACCTGGAAACGCGGATGCACGGCGGCCAGCGCCGGAGGCAGATGGCCGTCGCGGGCCATGGCGAGCGTGGTCCGTGACACCCCGAGGATCAACGCCAGCAGCGAGCCGAGCGCGGCCACCGCGGCCCCCACCCGCACCACGGGAACCAGCCCCGGCACCCCGGCCGCCCGCACCGCGTCGGCCAGCGGCGCGGCTGCCCGCCCGAGCCCGTCCGCGCCCAGCACCGAGAGCACGGCCACCGCCACGCACACGTACACCACCAAGGTGATACCGAGGGCCAGCGGAATCGCCCGCGGGATGGTGCGTGCCGGGTCCCGCACCTCCTCGCCGAGGGTCGCGATCCGCGCGTAGCCGGCGAACGCGAAGAACAGCAGGCCGGCCGCTTGAAGCAGCCCGCCGATGCCCGCCGACAGCCCGATGTGCAGCCGTCCGGCGTCCGCCTGCCCGGACGTCAGGCAGACGACCACCACGGCGGCGAGGACCGCCAGCACCACGGCCACGATCAGCCGGGTCAGCCACGCGGACTTCTGGATTCCGCCGTAGTTCACGGCGGTCAGCGCCACCACGGCCGCGACCGCCACCGCGTGCGCCTGTCCGGGCCAGACGTAGGCGCCCACGGTCAGTGCCATCGCGGCGCAGGACGCCGTCTTCCCGACGACGAAGGCCCAGCCCGCGAGGTACCCCCAGAAGGCGCCGAGACGCTCCCGCCCGTACACGTAGGTGCCGCCCGACTGCGGATACCGGGCGGCGAGGCGGGCCGAGGACATGGCGTTGCAGTAGGCGACCAGGGCGGCGACGGTGAGCGCGGGCAGCAGTGCCGACCCGGCCGCGCGGGCCGCCGGGCCCAGGGCGGAGAAGACGCCGGCGCCGACCATCGAGCCGAGGCCGACGAGCACGGCATCCCGCACACCGAGCGTGCGCCGCAGAACGGGTGGGGAGGCAGTCATGCGGCGAACCCTACTGATCCACGCAACCGTGCGGCATCGCCCGGTCGTCCTCGTCATCGACAGGACACGAACAGACGCGCGACGGCCCTGTGCGGACGGCTCGGGCATCTGGTCCGGCACAGCCGGACCAGACCGAAATCACAGGGCCGGATCAGTGCGAACACAGCGCGGAAGGGCAGGTTCAGGACATGGGCATCATCAGCTGGATCATCCTGGGACTGTTGGCCGGCGCCATCGCCAAATTCCTGCTGCCGGGGCGGGACCCCGGCGGCTTCATCGGCACGACCCTCATCGGCATCGTGGGTGCGTTCCTCGGCGGCTGGATATCGGCCCGCTGGCTGGACCACCCGATCACCAAGAACTTCTACGACGGCGCGACCTGGGTGGCGGCGATCGGCGGCTCGCTGGTCCTGCTGATCGCCTACCGCCTGCTGTTCGGCAACTCGCGCGACTGAGCGCGCCGCGACCACCGGCCGGCGACGACTACCGGTAGTTCACGAACTGGAGGGCGAAGTCGAAGTCCTGGCCCTTCAGGAGGGTGATCACGGCCTGGAGGTCGTCGCGGCTCTTGGAGCTGACCCGCAGTTCGTCGCCCTGGACCTGGGCCTTCACGCCCTTGGGGCCCTCGTCGCGGATGATCTTCGCGACCTTCTTCGCGTTCTCCTGGGAGATGCCCTCCTCGATCGACGCGAAGAGCTTGTACTCCTTGCCGGAGAGCTGCGGCTCACCGGCGTCCAGCGCCTTCAGCGAGATACCGCGCTTGATCAGCTTCGACTGGAAGACGTCGAGGATCGCCTTGACCCGCTCCTCGGAGTTCGCCTCCATCAGGATCTTCTCGCCGGACCAGGCGATCGAGGCGCCCACGCCCTTGAAGTCGTACCGCTGCGAGACCTCCTTCGCGGCCTGGTTGAGGGCGTTGTCGACCTCCTGCCGCTCGACCTTCGAGACGATGTCGAAACTGGAGTCGGCCATGTCCTGTGGCTCCTTGTATCGGGGGGCGTAACGGGGTGCGTTCCGGTACGGGGCGGCGGTCGCCGCGCCCGGTGTGGGGACCGGGCCGCATCCGCACCAGCCTAGCCACCCCGCGTCCCTCGGGCGGCGATCAATCGGGTGGCGAAGCACCCCATGGGATCGGGTATTGTTTACGTCGTTGCCAGGGAGCACCGCCGAAAAGCGGTTCGACTTGGTGGCAAACCCCCGGCGGTGTGCCCGAGCGGCCAAAGGGAGCAGACTGTAAATCTGCCGGCTCAGCCTTCCCAGGTTCGAATCCTGGCGCCGCCACTTTGGGGAAGACCCCCTCCGGACTGTGGAAACACAGTCCGGAGGGGGTCTCTTCGTTGTGCCGAGGGTTGTGCCCAGTGGGTGCGTGAGGTGTTCCACACCGAAGACGCCGGGACCGGCCGCACGGCCCTGGACCCCCACGGTCCCCGATACGTGCGCCCCGCCCCGGGGCACACTGAACGTATGTCCTCCCGACGCAGAACCTGTCCGGTGTGCCACCGCGAAATCGCCGTCGTCGCGGGCCGCTTCGCGCGGCACGACCCGCCCGGGGCGCGGGAGAGCGGCGACCTGGTCTCCTGCGCCGGCTCGCGACGGCACGCACAACTCGGGGCGGTCCAGGCGTCGTTGGACGGCTACGCCGTGCCGGACTTCCCCGGACAACTGCCGCTGTTCTGAGAACGCCCGTGCGGCTGCCGACCGCTGTCACTGCCAGCGGCTGTCACAAGCCCCAACGGCCGGGCGCCGGGTTCAGTTCCCGGCCACCGACTTCACGGCCACCGTGACCGGCGTAGACCCCCCGATCAGCTCCAGGGTCAGACCGGCCGTCGCCGAGGTGTCCACCAACTCCGCCAGCACGGCGGCCACGTCGTCACGGGTCACCGGCCCCCGGCCCGTGTGCGCCTCCAGCCGCACCAGGCCGGTGCCGGGCTCGTCCGTCAGCGCACCGGGGCGCAGGATCGTCCAGTCGAGGGCGTCCTGCCGGGTGACATGGGCGTCGGCCTCGCCCTTGGCCCGCAGATACACGTCGAAGACGTCGTCGCCCTGGTGCGTCGGATCCGCGCCCATCGAGGAGACGACCACGAAACGGCGCACGCCCGCGCGCACGGCCGCGTCCGCGAACACCACCGCCGCGCCCTTGTCCACGGTCTCCTTACGGGCCGTACCGCTGCCCGGGCCCGCGCCCGCCGCGAACACCGCCGCGTCCGCTCCCCGCAGCTGTGCCGCGACCTCCTCGGCCGAGGCCGACTCCAGGTCGAGCAGCACCGGTTCGGCACCGGCCGCCCGCAGGTCGTCGCCCTGCTCGGCCCTCCGGATGATCCCCGCGACCTCGTCCCCGCGCGCGGAGAGCAGGCGCTCCAACCGCAACGCGATCTGACCATGACCACCAGCGATGACAATGCGCATGGTTCCGACCGTACGCCCGAAGCCCCGCGTCCGCCGTACGACTTCATGCGCCCCACCCGCCCGGGTGGTTCCGCCGAGGCGCCCTACCGGGCTCGGCCCTTTCACGGGTACCCGCCGTGTGCGCCGTATGCTCCCCGCGCCCTCGCCCGCACACCGGCGCCCGCGGGCTTGTCACACGCTCCGGCGTGCCTCCGGGTTCAGGACACCTCTCCCCGGCCCTGGCGCGGCAGCCCCAGTTCGGCCGCCACCGCCGAGTTGCAGTACTCGCGGACCGCGCTGGTACGTGCCACCACGCGCCCCCGGTGCACCACGATCCGGCTGTAGGCGAGCGAGAGGGCGCCGGCCAGATGATCGCCGCGCACCGCGAGGAGTTCGGCGGGGAAACCGGCCTCCACGCGGACCTCGGGGAGGCCGAGGGCAGCGCGGGAGGAGGTGCTCACGGTGTCGTAGGCGTCCTTGGGGCGCAGACCGTGACGGGAGGCCAGGAGGTAGGCCGCCTCCAGGGGGTCGCCGCGGCCGACGGGGTTCGACAGGTCGCGCAGGGCACCGCTGCCGGCGGCGACCCGCACCCCGGCCGCGCGCAGCAGCCGTACCGGAGCCGTGCCGCGGCGGTCGACGGAGCCACAGCCGCCCTGGGGCAGGCACACCACCGTGACGCCGGCCGCGGCGAGCTGGTCCGCGACCCGGGCGGCCGCTTCGGCGGGCAGGCGCGAGAGCCCGGCGCACGGGCCGAGTGTCACGCCGGGGCGCATGCCGCCCGCCATCGCCGCGAGCCTGGCCAGCCGGGCCGGATCGACGGCGTCCGTGTGCAGATCGACCGGGCAGCCGTGCTCGGAGGCCACCTCCAGGACCGCCTCCGCGTACCCCGTGGGGTCGGGATCCAGGTCGGGGCAGCCGCCCATCACGGACGCGCCCATCTTCGCGGCGTCCCGCAGCATGGCGAGCCCGTCGGCGCCGGCGATCCCGGTCAGCACGCGCGGCATCGCGACCGCCGTCAGCTCCGCGAGCCCGCGTAGCGAGCGGCGCGCCTGGAGGACGGCGGCGAGGGCGCCGAGCCCCTGGACGTCGCCCACGCGCACGTGCGCGCGTACGGCCGTCGAACCGTGCCCGAGCTGCAGCAGGGCCGCCTCGGTGGCGCGGCGCTGGACGTCCTCCGGGTCGTACGGGACAGGGCCGTCGCGATCGGCGGAGAGGGCGGTGTCGCCGTGGGCGTGCGGTTCGGCCGGGGCCGGCAGGAGCAGGTAGCCGTTCAGGTCCACGCGCGCGCCGCCCGCGCCGCCCGCTGCGCCCGCGCGGGCCGGGCCCGGCGCCAGACTGCCGGCCGTACCGACCGCCTCGATGCGTCCGCCGCCCAGCCGTACGTCCACCGTCCTGCCGTCGGTGAGCCGCGCTCCGCACAGCAGGAGCACGGAGTGGTCGGACTGGCCCGAGGAACCTGAGGAACCGGAGGAACCCGAGGAGTTGGACGACGACGAGGGCGGCTGCGGCTGGCTGTCGGGCATCGCGCTCCAGGTAGGTCGGTCCAGGCAATGGACTCAAGATCACGCAGAGTGAGTCGAGCCTAGGGTGGCGAGCCGCGCGGGGCGGGGAGGAGCGCAATAGTCGTACCGGAGCCGTCGGACCTGCGGGGAACCGGTTCGAGGCGCGCGCGTGGGGAGCGCCGGAAGGGGTCCGAGAGGCTGCCGGGAGCCGTGCGGAAGGGGCCGGGAACGGCGGCGGGAAACGGATTTGGGTGAACGGCGGCCGAGCGTGTAATGTCTTCATCGCTCGCCCCAATAGCTCAGTCGGCAGAGCGTCTCCATGGTAAGGAGAAGGTCTACGGTTCGATTCCGTATTGGGGCTCTGGTGTGAGAGGTCCCGTCGCGAGGCGGGACTGATCTCATCAAAGCGGTGTAGCTCAGTCGGTAGAGCAAGCGGCTCATAATCGCTGTGTCACCGGTTCAAGTCCGGTCACCGCTACTGACAGTAGCCGATTGCGGGGTCGGTCCTTCGATCGGCTACTCTTTTGTGCGTTGAATCAGTCCATCCGTTCGTCTTAGGAGCACTCACGTGGCTGCCACCGACGTCCGCCCGAAGATCACGCTGGCCTGCGTGGAGTGCAAGGAGCGGAACTACATCACCAAGAAGAACCGGCGTAACAACCCGGACCGACTTGAGATGAAGAAGCACTGCCCGCGTTGCAACGCGCACACTGCGCACCGCGAAACGCGATAAGAAACAGGCTCGTTCGTGAGGCCGTCCCCGCTCGGGGGCGGCCTCACGGCGTTTCGGCAGACGGCTTTCCCGCTAGCTTGTGGGGCATCACAGCAGATATCAGGAGGTACCGGGCCAATGGCGCTCGACCAGTCCTTCGTGGGACGGACCTACCCACCCACCGAGCCCTACGAGGTGGGCCGGGAGAAGATCCGTGAGTTCGCCGAGGCGGTGGGCGACGCCAACCCGGTGTACACGGACCCGGAGGCCGCCAAGGCGCTCGGCTATTCCGATGTGATCGCCCCGCCGACTTTTGTCTTCTCGATCACTTTCCGCGCGGCCGGACAGGTCGTCGAGGACCCGCAGCTCGGCCTGGACTACAGCCGGGTGGTGCACGGCGACCAGAAGTTCGCCTACAAGCGCCCGGTCCGCGCCGGTGACCGGCTGAGCGTCACCTCGACCATCGAGGCCATCAAGTCCCTCGCCGGCAACGACATCATCGACATCCGCGGTGACGTCCACGACGAGGCGGGCGAACTCGTGGTGAGCGCCCTGACCAAGCTGGTGGCCCGCGCGGCGGACGTGGAAGAGGGGGCGTGAGGATCCGATGACGTCGAAGATCGCGTACACGGACGTCGAGGTCGGCACCGAACTGCCGGCGCAGACCTTCCCCGTGACCCGCGCCACGCTCGTGCAGTACGCGGGCGCCTCCGGGGACTTCAACCCCATCCACTGGAACGAGAAGTTCGCCAAGGAGGTGGGCCTGCCGGACGTCATCGCGCACGGCATGTTCACCATGGCCGAGGCGGTCCGGGTGGTCACCGACTGGATCGGCGACCCGGGCGCCGTCGTCGAGTACGGCGTCCGCTTCACCAAGCCCGTCGTCGTCCCGAACGACGACCAGGGCGCCCTCATCGAGGTCAGCGGCAAGGTCGCCGCCAAGCTCGACGACAACACCGTGCGCGTCGACCTGACGGCGATGAGCGCCGGGCAGAAGGTGCTGGGCATGTCGCGGGCGGTCGTACGACTGGGCTGAGCGACAGCCGACGGACCGCGCGGGCCTGCCGGTGAGGCGGGTTCGCGCGTACTCGTGAGCAGTAAGGGGCGTTCTCCATTGCGGGACGCCCCTTACGCGTTGTGGCTCCCGGAGGAGTCCGCGGATGCCCCTTGACTTAGTTAGTGATTGAGTACTAACTTCGTCGCATGGTCAGGATGAGTGCTGAGGAGCGGCGCGAGAGTGTCGTCCGCGCGGCGATCGCCGAGTTCTCGCAGAGGGGCTACTACGGCACCTCCACCGAGGCGATCGCCAAGCGGGTCGGGGTCTCGCAGCCGTATCTCTTCCGGCTCTTCCCGGGCAAGAAGGCGATGTTCGCCGCCGCCTCGCTGCGCTGCATCGACGAGATGCGCCAGGTCTTCGAGGAGGCGGCCCAGGGGCTTGAGGGCGCGGAAGCCCTGCAGGCCATGGGTGAGGCGTATGTGCGGCTGATCCAGGAGCGGCCGGAGCGGCTCCAGATGCAGATGCAGACGTACATCACCGTCGCCGCCGCGGAGGCGGAGGGCGAGCACGAGTTCGGTGAGCTCGTGCGGGCCGGCTGGCTGCGGTTGTGGGACACCGTGCACCTGCTGTCCGGGGCCGACGTGGACGTCACCACGGCCTTCCTGGCCAAGGGGATGCTCATCAACACCTACGCGGCCATGGGGTTTCCGCCCGAGCACCGGGTCTGGCGGGGGATGTACTCCGAAGCCGAGGCCGCTGGGGAGCTGGGGAAGTGTGTGTGAGGGAGGGGCGGTCCGCCGTCCTCGGCCCGGGCTTTTTCATGGGGTCGAAAGTTAGTGACTCATAACTAATCAACTGGTGAAACCACGCTCAGGGGGAGCGATGTCAGAACAGACCGCACAACCGACAGCACAGCAGCCCGCACGTCGCGGGAGCGTCGCATGGGCGCTCGTCATCACGGGTGCCGCCGGGTTCATGGCGTCCCTCGACAACCTCGTCGTCACCACCGCACTGCCCTCCATCCGCAGGGACCTCGGCGGTGCGCTGGACGACCTCGAATGGACCGTGAGCGCCTACACGCTCACCTTCGCCGTGCTGCTGATGTTCGGCGCCGCCCTCGGCGACCGCTTCGGCCGCCGTCGGCTCTTCCTGGCCGGGCTCGCCGTCTTCACCGGCGCCTCCGCCGCCGCGGCCATGGCGCCCGGCATCGACTCCCTGATCGCCGCCCGCGCGGTCCAGGGCGTCGGCGCGGCCATCATGATGCCGCTCACCCTCACCCTGCTGACGGCCGCGGTGCCGGAGGCCAGGCGGGGGATGGCGTACGGCATCTGGGGTGCCGTCAACGGGCTCGCGGTCGCCTCAGGACCGCTCATCGGCGGCAGTCTCACCGAACACGTGTCCTGGCATTGGATCTTCTGGCTGAACGTGCCGCTCGGCATAGCACTGCTGCCGCTCGCCCGGCTCCGTCTCGCCGAGTCGTACGGCACCGGCGCCCCGCTCGACGTCCCCGGCACCCTGCTCGCCAGCGGCGGCCTCTTCGGGATCGTCTACGGCCTGGTGCGCGGCCCCGCCGACGGCTGGGCCAGCCCCCTCGTGCTCACCGGACTGTCCGCGGGCGCCGCCCTGCTCGCCGGATTCGTCCTGCACGGCAGCCGCGCCAAGAACCCCATGCTGCCGATGCGGCTCTTCCGCTCCCGCGCCTTCTCCGGGATCAACGCCGCGAGCCTGCTGATGTTCCTCGGGATGTTCGGCTCGATCTTCCTGCTCAGCCAGTACATGCAGGGCGTCCTCGGCTACTCGCCCACCGAGGCCGGCCTCAGGATGCTGCCCTGGACGGGCATGCCGATGCTCGTCGCGCCGATCGCCGGGATCCTCTCCGACCGGATCGGCGGCCGGCCCGTCGTCGCCGCCGGACTCTTCCTGCAGGCCGCCGGGCTCGCCTACCTGGCGTCGGTCGTCACCGCGGACGCCTCCTACGGCGCGCAGCTGCCCGGGCTGATCGTCAGCGGCATCGGCATGGCGCTGTACTTCGCCCCGGCCGCCAACCTGGTGATGTCCGCCGTGCGTCCGCAGGAACAGGGCATCGCCTCCGGCGCCAACAACGCGCTGCGCGAGGTCGGCGGCGCGCTCGGTGTCGCCGTCATGTCGTCGATCTTCTCCGCGCAGGGCGGCTACGAGAGCGCCCAGAACTTCGTGGACGGCCTGCGGCCCGCCCTGGTCACCGGGGCCGCCGTGGTCGCCCTCGCCGGGATCGCCGCGCTGCTGATCCCCGGCCGGCGCCGCGCCGCGCGGATCGTCGCCGAGGGGGAGCTCACCCCGGAGCCGGCCACCGTCGGCGGCTGAAGGCGACCGAAGGCGGTTGAAGGCGGTCGAAGTCGGTGGAAGACGACCGGCCGCGATTGACGGCACGCGCGCGTGGGGCCCCGTTCCGACCGGACGGGGCCCCACGCGCGCGTGCGGCTCGTGGCGGCGGGTGCGCCGGTGGCGTCTCGTAGTCTTGGGCGCGTGCAGGAACTCCACGACGCCCCCCTCGCCCCCCTCACCACCTTCCGGCTCGGCGGCCCCGCCGCGCGGCTGGTCACCGCGACCACCGACGCCGAGGTGATCGCCGCGGTCCGTGAGGCCGACGACAGCCGGACCCCGCTGCTGGTCATCGGCGGCGGCTCCAACCTGGTCATCGGCGACAAGGGCTTCGACGGCACCGCCCTGCGCATCGCCACCACCGGGTTCGAACTGCGCGGCACGACGCTGGAGCTGGCGGCAGGCGAGGTGTGGACCGACGCCGTCGCCTGCACGGTCGAGGCGGGCCTCGCGGGCGTCGAGTGCCTCGCCGGCATCCCGGGGTCCGCGGGGGCCACGCCCATCCAGAACGTGGGGGCGTACGGGCAGGAGGTCTCCGCCACCATCACCGAGGTCATCGCCTACGACCGGCGGGCCGGCGAGACGGTGACGCTGACCGACGAGGAGTGCGCCTTCTCGTACCGGCACAGCCGCTTCAAGGCCGACCCCGAGCGGTACGTCGTCCTGCGCGTGCGCTTCGAGCTGGAGGACGCGGACGGGCTGTCGGCGCCGGTGCGGTACGCCGAGGCCGCGCGGGCGCTCGGGGTCGAGCCGGGGGAGCGGGTGCCGCTGGCCGCCGCCCGCGAGACCGTGCTCAAACTGCGGGCCGGGAAGGGGATGGTGCTCGACCCGGAGGACCACGACACCTGGTCGGCGGGGTCCTTCTTCACCAACCCGATCCTCACGCAGGAGCAGTTCGCCGTCTTCCACGCGCGCGTGCGGGAGCGGCTGGGCGACGCGGCCGAGCCGCCCGCCTACCCGGCGGGGGTCGGTCGTACCAAGACCTCGGCGGCCTGGCTGATCGACAAGGCCGGCTTCGGCAAGGGATACGGCAGTGGGCCGGCCCGGATCTCCACGAAGCACACGCTGGCGCTGACCAACCGGGGCGGGGCGACGACCGAGGATCTGCTGGAGCTGGCGCGGGAGGTCGTGGCCGGGGTGCGGGAGGCCTTCGGCGTGACCCTGGTCAACGAGCCGGTGACCGTCGGCGTGAGCCTCTAGAGGTCTTCGGAAGCCCCCCCGCGACCCCACAATCCGCGGGATCTCGGGGGCGTTCAGTACGCCGCCCCGCGTTCAGTACGCCACCCCCACCCCCTGCTTCACCGTCCCCTCGTCCGTGATCATCGCCAGCATCGCGTGGGCCACGTCCGCGCGCCCGATGAAGCGGCCCTTGGGCGGGAAGCCGCCGATCACCGACCGGTAGGTGCCGGTCAGGGGCTTGTTCTGGAGGCGGGGCGGGCGGACCGACGTCCAGTCCGTGCCGCTGCGCGACAGCTCCGCCTCCATCTCGCCCAGATCGACGTAGATGTCCTTGAGGATCGCGCTGACCACGCCGAGCGCCGCGCGGTCCAGCAGGCCCGCCTGCGGCTGGGGGCCGACCGGCGCGGCGCTGACCACCAGCAGTCGGCGCACCTGCTCGGCCTCCATCGCGGCCAGGACGGTACGGGTCAGGCGGGTCGCCACCCCGGCGTCCTTGCGGACCCGCGCGCCCAGGCCGGACAGGACCGCGTCGCGGCCGGTCAACGCCGGGCGGATCGTCTCGGGGTCGGTGAGGTCCGCGCGGACGACCTGAAGGCCGGAACCGGTCACGGTCAGGCCGGCCGGGTCCCGTACGACCGCGGTGACCTGGTGCCCCGACGCCAGTGCCTGGCGGACGATCTCCCGGCCGATTCCGCCGGTCGCGCCGAACACGGTGAGATGCATGACTTCTCCTGTGGGTTGCCGGTTTCCGTTGTGGGGTGCCGGTATGCGTGACGGGGGGTGGGTGAGTATTCACTCACCCCTCGTCACGTCCTAGAGTGGGTAAGTACTCACCCACCCGTCAAGGCTCCGCGGGAACTCCGTCGGAATCGCTGGAACAGGGGGCATGTGATCCTTGGGTGCCATGCAGCAGAAACCGGCCCGTGTCCGCATCCTCGACGCCGCTCACGAACTGATGGGCACCGTGGGGCTCGCCCGTGTCACCACCAAGGAGATCGCCAGGGCGGCCGGTTGTTCCGAGGCGGCGCTCTACAAGTACTTCCCCAGCAAGGAAGAGCTGTTCGTGCACGTCCTCACCGAACGGCTGCCGCGGCTCCTCCCGCTGCTGGGCCAGCTCACCGTCGAACCCGGGCGGGGCACCCTGGAGGAGAACCTGACCCGGATCGCCCGCCAGGCCGCCCTCTTCTTCGAGGAGAGCTTTCCGATCGCCGCCTCCCTCTACGCCGAGAAGCAGCTCAAGCAGAAGCTCGACGACCGGCTCCGCATGATCGGCGCGGGGCCGCATCTGCCGATGAGAGCCCTCGACGGCTATCTGCGCGCCGAGCAGGCGATCGGCCGGATCAGCCCCGACGCCGACACCTCCGCGGCCGCCGCCCTGCTGCTCGGCGCCTGTGTCCAGCGCGTCTTCGCCTACGAGGCGACCGCGACCGGCGAGCGCCCGCCGGTGGACGCGTTCGCCGCCCGTATCGCCCGCACGCTGCTGGGCGGAATCTCCGTTGCCGAGGATCCGGCCCGGCCGTCAGCCTGATGCCATGAGGCATCCCGCATGCGGCTGAGACTGCGCGAGTTCCGGCCCCGCACCGGTCCGTACGAACACCGGGTCGTCCAGCCCCGGCAGCCGCTGCGCCACACCTCCCTGCGCCCGCCCGCGCCCATCGGCACGCTCATGGGCGATCACGACGGGCTCGGCCGGCTCGCCGGACTGTTCTCGTTCGCCGCGTACGCGCGGCACACGATCGTCCATGTGCCGCTGCGCGAGGGTGTGCCGCCGGACGAGGGGCAGGGCCCCCTCGTCGACCTGGTCCTGGTCCATCACTCGCTCGGGCTGCGCGCCGCGCGGTGGCCCGAACTGCGCCACCGGCTGCGGCAGGGCACCCCGCTCACCGCCGGCACCGACGAGGCGCGCACCGCGCGGGACGCGACCGCCTGGCGTGCTCGCACCGAGCACGGGGACCGCTGGGAGTACTTCCGGCACACCACCCACGCGGGCACGCTCTTCCTCTTCGGCAGCCGGTACGTCTTCGCCGAGGCCGCCATGTCCCTGGCCTACGCGGCCGGCTGGGGACCGCGGCAGAAGGGCGTGGCCAAGGGGCACCCGGCGCTAGTGTCGGGACTGTGGGGGCTGAAGCAGCCGCCGGGCGGCGGACACCCCGTCGAGGTGCTGGTCTGCTTCAAGGCGTACCCGCCGTACGCCCACTTCCGAAGGCCCTGACGGAGCCCCTTGGACGGACCCGGTCAGGACACCGGCGAGACCAGCCAGTCGTCGATGCCCGCCAGGAGCTTCGCCTTCATGTCCTGCGGCGCCGCCGAACCCCGTACCGACTGCCGGGCCAGCTCCGCCAGTTCGGCGTCCGTGAAGGCGTGGTGGCGGCGCGCGATGTCGTACTGGGCGGCCAGCCGGGAGCCGAACAGCAGCGGGTCGTCGGCGCCCAGGGCCATCGGGACGCCCGCCTCGAAGAGGGTGCGCAGCGGGACGTCCTCGGGCTTCTCGTAGACGCCCAGGGCCACGTTGGAGGCCGGGCAGACCTCGCAGGTGATCTCCCGGTCCGCCAGGCGCTTGAGCAGCCGCGGGTCCTCCGCCGCCCGCACGCCGTGCCCGATCCGGGTGGCGTGCAGGTCGTCCAGGCAGTCCCGGACCGACGCCGGACCGGTCAGCTCGCCGCCGTGCGGGGCCGCCAGCAGGCCGCCCTCGCGCGCGATGTGGAACGCGCGGTCGAAGTCCCGCGCCATGCCCCGCCGCTCGTCGTTCGACAGCCCGAAGCCGACCACGCCCCGGTCCGCGTACCGGACGGCGAGCCGGGCCAGCGTGCGCGCGTCCAGGGGGTGCTTCATCCGGTTCGCGGCCACCAGGACGCGCATACCGAGGCCGGTCTCCCGGGAGGTCGTCTCGACCGCGTCCAGGATGATCTCAAGAGCCGGGATCAGACCGCCCAGTCGCGGGGCGTACGACGTCGGGTCCACCTGGATCTCCAGCCAGCCCGAGCCGTCCCTGACGTCCTCCTCCGCGGCCTCCCGGACCAGCCGCCGGATGTCCTCGGGCTCTCTCAGGCAGGAGCGCGCGGCGTCGTACAGGCGCTGGAAACGGAACCAGCCCCGTTCGTCGGTGGCCCGCAGTCTCGGTGGTTCCCCGCTGGTCAGGGCGTCGGTCAGCGCCTCGGGGAGGCGTACGCCGTACTTGTCGGCCAGTTCCAGGACGGTTCCCGGCCGCATCGAACCGGTGAAGTGCAGATGCAGATGAGCTTTCGGCAGCTCAGAGACATCACGTACGTGCTCCATTCCAGGATCCTGCCGTACGCGGCTGCCGTACCGGTAGCGGATTCCTCTTTAGTGGCCTTGCTCGCACACGAGAACGGACCGCCTCCCCGGAGGGAGACGGCCCGCCACGCGCGCGTGCGGCGCGGATCGCCGGACGGACGTCGTCAGTCCTTGGCCTCCGCCAGCAGCTTCTGGATCCGGCTCACGCCCTCGACCAGGTCCTCGTCGCCGAGCGCGTACGACAGGCGCAG
This sequence comes from Streptomyces sp. NPDC090088, assembly GCF_044747345.1. Classification (NCBI taxonomy): domain Bacteria; kingdom Bacillati; phylum Actinomycetota; class Actinomycetes; order Kitasatosporales; family Streptomycetaceae; genus Streptomyces; species Streptomyces sp. NPDC090088. The sequence goes on from NZ_JBIVDZ010000002.1 coordinate 283,692, forward strand.
GTAGCCGGGCGTACCGAAGGCCTCACCGGGGACGACCGCGACCTCGGCCTCCTCCAGGATCAGCTCGGCCAGCTCCACCGAGGAGGCCGGGCGCTTTCCGCGGATCTCCTTGCCGAGCAGCGCCTTGACCGACGGGTACGCGTAGAAGGCGCCCTCGGGCTCCGGGCAGAGCACGCCGTCGATCTCGTTGAGCATGCGGACGATGGTCTTGCGGCGGCGGTCGAAGGCCTCGCGCATCTTCGCCACGGCCTCCAGGTCGCCGGAGACGGCGGCCAGGGCGGCGACCTGCGCCACGTTGGAGACGTTGGACGTGGCGTGCGACTGGAGGTTGGTGGCCGCCTTGACGACGTCCTTGGGGCCGATGACCCAGCCGACCCGCCAGCCGGTCATGGCGTACGTCTTGGCGACGCCGTTGACCACGATGCACTTGTCGCGCAGCTCGGGCAGGACCGCCGGCAGCGAGGTGAACTTCGCGTCACCGTAGACCAGGTGCTCGTAGATCTCGTCGGTGAGGACCCACAGGCCGTGCTCGACGGCCCAGCGGCCGATCGCCTCGGTGTCGGCCTCGCTGTAGACCGCGCCGGTCGGGTTGGACGGGGAGACGAAGAGCACGACCTTCGTCTTCTCGGTGCGGGCCGCCTCCAGCTGCTCCACGGAGACCCGGTAGCCGGTGGTCTCGTCGGCGACGACGTCCACCGGGACACCGCCGGCCAGGCGGATGGACTCCGGGTACGTCGTCCAGTACGGGGCGGGCACGATGACCTCGTCGCCCGGGTCGAGGATCGCGGCGAAGGCCTCGTAGATGGCCTGCTTGCCGCCGTTGGTGACGAGGACCTGGGAGGCGTCGACCTCGTAGCCGGAGTCGCGCAGCGTCTTGGCGGCGATCGCGGCCTTCAGCTCGGGCAGACCGCCGGCCGGCGTGTAGCGGTGGTACTTCGGGTTCTTGCAGGCCTCGATCGCGGCCTCGACGATGTAGTCCGGAGTCGGGAAGTCGGGCTCACCGGCGCCGAAGCCGATCACCGGACGCCCGGCGGCCTTGAGGGCCTTGGCCTTGGCGTCCACGGCGAGGGTGGCGGACTCGGAGATCGCGCCGACTCGGGCGGAGACCCGGCGCTCGGTGGGAGGGGTTGCAGCGCTCATGGGGCCCATCGTTTCAGACCGGAAACCTGCCCGGCACGCCGGTTTCACAGACTGAACAGCTACGGGCCGAACCATGAACAAGCGTGCGGATCCGGCCCCCGGCCAGGACGATCTTCCGTACGGTCCCCCCGGACTGCCGCTTTCTGTTCGACGCGGCGCCGCGGACCACGTACACTCTCACCTCGTTGGCCACCAACAGCCGTGCCTGAGCGGGTGCACACCGAGCACCCGGCCGGATGCGGTACGTTGGGGGACACACAAAGGGTCGTAGCTCAATTGGTAGAGCACCGGTCTCCAAAACCGGCGGTTGGGGGTTCAAGTCCCTCCGGCCCTGCTACACACACCGCCAGGATGTGTGCGCATGTACGTACATACAAGCATTGCACCGCCGTGCGGCTCTGGAACCGGGCGCGGCACGGCCACGACCCGGGATCAGGTGAGGATGAATGACGGACGCCGTGGGCTCCATCGACACGCCTGACGCCGACGAGGTGCCCGAGTCCCAGAAGAAGGCTCGTAAGGGCGGCAAGCGTGCCAAGAAGGGCCCGCTGAAGCGCCTCGCCACCTTCTACCGCCAGATCATCGCGGAGCTCCGCAAGGTAGTCTGGCCGACTCGTAACCAGCTGACGTCGTACACCACCGTGGTGATCTTCTTCGTCGCCGTCATGATCGCTCTGGTGACCGTGATTGACTATGGACTCAACCACGCGGCCAAGTACGTCTTCGGCTGAGCACAGAGCGAAGGGCGCCGTGGTACCGGCGCCCGTTTTCGCATGTTCTACCCCTATGTATCCAGGAAGAAGCAGCCATCGTGTCTGACCCGAACCTGAACGACGCCGTCGAGCCCGAAGAGGCCGTCGCAGACGAGCTGGACATCGTCGAGGGCGCGGACGAGCAGGACGAGTTCGAGGCTGCCGAGGCCGCACTGGGAGAGCCGGCCGAGGAGACCGCGGTCCACGTCGAGGACGAGGACGAGGAAGAGCCCGTCGAGGACGAGTCCGAAGAGGACGAAGAGCTCGAAGCGGCCGCCGAGGAAGAGCTTGCCGAGGAAGAGCCCGCCGAGCCGGTCGACCCCGTCCAGGCCCTGCGCGAGGAGCTGCGTGTGCTCCCCGGCGAGTGGTACGTCATCCACACCTACGCCGGCTACGAGAACCGCGTGAAGACCAACCTGGAGCAGCGCGCCGTCTCGCTGAACGTCGAGGACTTCATCTTCCAGGCCGAGGTGCCGCAGGAAGAGGTCGCCCAGATCAAGAACGGCGAGCGCAAGACGATCAAGCAGAACAAGCTGCCCGGTTACGTGCTCGTCCGTATGGACCTGACCAACGAGTCCTGGGGTGTCGTCCGCAACACCCCCGGCGTCACCGGCTTCGTCGGCAACGCCTACGACCCGTACCCGCTGACCCTGGACGAGATCGTCAAGATGCTCGCCCCGGAGGCCGAGGAGAAGGCGGCCCGCGAGGCCGCCGAGGCCGAGGGCAAGCCGGCGCCGCAGCGCAAGGTCGAGGTCCAGGTGCTGGACTTCGAGGTCGGCGACTCGGTCACCGTCACCGACGGCCCGTTCGCCACGCTCCAGGCCACGATCAACGAGATCAACCCCGACTCCAAGAAGGTCAAGGGTCTGGTGGAGATCTTCGGTCGTGAGACGCCGGTGGAGCTGTCGTTCGACCAGATCCAGAAGAACTAGTTCCTTCTAGTTCCTTCAGGGCGTACCGCTTCCGAGCAGGTCAGGCACTCGCCTGACCTGCTCGGTTTTTGGCCGCGCATCTATACCCGCTATCGTTGTGCGGTATGCCTGCAACCGGGTGGTCCTCGGATGCGGGCAGGACCCGAATGAAAGGACCCGGAGAGTAATGCCTCCCAAGAAGAAGAAGGTCACGGGGCTCATCAAGCTCCAGATCAACGCCGGTGCGGCGAACCCCGCCCCGCCGGTCGGCCCCGCGCTCGGTCAGCACGGCGTCAACATCATGGAGTTCTGCAAGGCCTACAACGCCGCGACCGAGTCGCAGCGTGGCTGGGTGATCCCGGTGGAGATCACGGTCTACGAGGACCGCTCCTTCACCTTCGTCACCAAGACCCCGCCGGCCGCGAAGATGATCCTCAAGGCCGCTGGTGTCGAGAAGGGCTCCGGCGAGCCGCACAAGACCAAGGTCGCCAAGATCACCGAGGCGCAGGTCCGCGAGATCGCCACGACCAAGCTTCCCGACCTGAACGCCAACGACCTGGACGCCGCGTCGAAGATCATCGCCGGCACCGCCCGCTCCATGGGCATCACGGTCGAGGGCTGAACACCCCTCTCGCAGAACCTCCGTGGTAGGGCCTGCTCGGCCCGTACACCACGACTCCTCATCAAGAACACACAGGAGCAGTTGTGAGCAAGCGCAGCAAGGCTCTCCGCGCTGCGGACGAGAAGATCGACCGGGAGAAGCTGTACGCCCCGCTCGAGGCCGTCCGTCTCGCCAAGGAGACCTCCACGACCAAGTTCGACGGCACCGTCGAGGTCGCCTTCCGCCTGGGTGTCGACCCGCGCAAGGCCGACCAGATGGTCCGTGGCACCGTGAACCTCCCGCACGGCACCGGCAAGACCGCCCGGGTCCTGGTCTTCGCGACCGGTGACCGTGCCGAGGCCGCGCGTGCCGCGGGCGCCGACATCGTCGGCGCCGACGAACTGATCGACGAGGTGGCGAAGGGCCGTCTGGACTTCGACGCCGTCGTCGCCACCCCGGACCTCATGGGCAAGGTCGGCCGCCTCGGCCGCGTCCTCGGCCCGCGTGGTCTGATGCCGAACCCGAAGACCGGCACCGTGACCCCGGACACCGCCAAGGCTGTGACCGAGATCAAGGGCGGCAAGATCGAGTTCCGCGTCGACAAGCACTCGAACCTGCACTTCATCATCGGCAAGACGTCCTTCGAGGACGACAAGCTGGTGGAGAACTACGGCGCCGCGCTGGAGGAGATCCTCCGTCTGAAGCCGTCCGCCGCCAAGGGTCGCTACATCAAGAAGGCCGCCATCAGCACCACGATGGGCCCCGGCATTCCGGTCGACTCGAACCGCACCCGCAACCTCCTCGTCGAGGAGGACCCGGCCGCCGTCTGAGCCCCGCGCTCGGTCCGGTAGCCGCGTCAGGGACGCGTCACCAGCAGGACGGGCCCCGCAACCCTCCCGGGTTGCGGGGCCCGTCGCGTTGTCCGGCCCGCCCGCCACCCCCGACCGCCCGCACGATGTCGGTGGCCTGGGTTAGCGTCGGGGGTGCGGGACTCGTATGGGGGGTGGGTCTGGATGACGAGGTCGAGGGTGCGCCGGGTGGCCCTGGCGCTCGCGGCGGCGACCGCGCTGGCCGGGGCGGCCGCCTGCACCTCCTCGGGAGGAGGACCGGAGGATCCGGACAGGAAGGGCACCACGGCCCACCGGAACCGCTCCCTGGCCGCCCTGCGCTCCGCCGAGCACGCCACCCACCGGGCCCGGTCGGCCCGGGTCCGCTCCAGCACCGCCCTGGGCTCCGTGATGTCCACGAAGGCCGAGGGCGCCCTCGGCTGGAAGGACGGCCTCACCGGCACGCTCACCATCACCTACACCGGCGGCAGCACCGCCGAGCTGATGCGCACGCTCGACTCGACGTCCCTGGAGACCCGCTACCTCCAGGACGCCTACTACGCCAAGGTCGGCGAGAGATTCGCCCGGCAGCTGGGCGGCAGACACTGGATCAAGTACACCTACGACTACCTCGCCACCCTCGGCGGCGGCTCGGGCGCGATGATGACGGACCTCATGCGCAACACCACGCCCAACCAGTCGGTACGGCTGCTGCTCGCCTCCGAGGACGTAAGGAAGGTCGGCGCGGAGAAGGTCGCCGGCGTGACCGCCACCCACTACTCGGGCACGGTGGACGTCGCCGGCCTGGCCGCCGGCAGCGCCCTGCGCCAGCAGCTCACCCAGGCCGGTGTCACCACCGAGACCGTCGACATCTGGGTCGACGGCAAGGACCTGCTGGTCAAGAAGGCGGAGAAGGCCGACACGGCGAACGGCGCGCTGACCCAGACCGCCTACTACAGCGACTACGGCGTCCAGGTCAGCGCGGACCGGCCGCCGGCCGCCGACACCGAGGACTTCAGGACGCTGCTGAGGAAACAGGGCGGCGGCCCGGCCTCGTGAGAGCGGCCGTAGGGGCCGATTTGCTTGACAGTGCACCGGTCCCGTACTCTCCTGATGAAGCCAAAGACCGCTGGTCGTTGCCGTGTGCTCGTCAGAGTGTGCGGTGGCCGAAGGATCCGCTGAACCGCGGACGACCCGCGCAGGTGACTGTGGAAGTGCTCCCGGAACACGTGCTCAGCGTGTGTGTGCCCGGTCGAGCTACGCCCCGTGCGCCTGCGCCGGGGCGTTTCGTTTTCTCCAGCCCCTTCCGAGCGGTCCTCATCACCCGGAAGGAGGCCGACGCTCTATGGCAAGGCCCGACAAGGCTGCCGCGGTAGCCGAGCTGACGGAGCAGTTCCGCAGCTCGAACGCCGCCGTGCTGACCGAGTACCGGGGTCTCACCGTGGCGCAGCTCAAGACGCTGCGTCGTTCGCTCGGTGACGACGCCCAGTACGCCGTGGTGAAGAACACGCTGACCAAGATCGCGGCCAACGAGGCCGGGATCTCCACGCTCGACGACCTGTTCAACGGTCCGACGGCGGTTGCCTTCATCACCGGTGACCCGGTGACGTCGGCGAAGGGTCTTCGTGACTTCGCCAAGGACAACCCGAACCTCGTCATCAAGGGCGGTGTCCTTGACGGCAAGGCGCTGTCCGCCGACGAGATCAAGAAGCTTGCGGACCTCGAGTCCCGCGAGGTTCTGCTCTCCAAGCTGGCGGGTGCCTTCAAGGGCAAGCAGTCCCAGGCTGCTCAGCTCTTCCAGGCGCTTCCCTCGAAGCTCGTCCGCACCGTGGACGCCCTTCGCGCCAAGCAAGAAGAGCAGGGCGGTGCCGAGTAACTCGGCTCGCGAAATGACCGCCGCCTGAGGCCTCGCGCCCCGAGGAAGCGGTCGTAGCGGGCCGAACGTACGCCCGCCAGACATGTACATCCCGGCACCAGCCGAAATTAGTGGAAGGAAAGCCATCGTGGCTCTCACCCAGGACGAACTGCTCGCCGAGTTCGAGACGATGACCCTGATCCAGCTCTCCGAGTTCGTGAAGGCGTTCGAGGAGAAGTTCGACGTCACCGCCGCCGCCGCGGTCGCCGTCGCGGGCCCGGCCGGTCCGGCCGCCGCCGCCCCGGTCGAGGAGGAGAAGGACGAGTTCGACGTCATCCTCACCGGCGCCGGCGACAAGAAGATCCAGGTCATCAAGGTCGTGCGCGAGCTCACCTCGCTCGGCCTGAAGGAGGCCAAGGACCTCGTGGACGGCGCCCCGAAGCCCGTCCTCGAGAAGGTCGCCAAGGACGCCGCCGAGAAGGCCGCCGAGTCCCTCAAGGGCGCCGGCGCCTCCGTCGAGGTCAAGTAACACCTCCGGGGTCCTCCAGACCCCTGTGTGCTGAAACACCCCCTCGGGGGCTGTAACGCGCAGACCGCGAAGAGCGATCATCCATCCGGGTGGTCGCTCTTCGGCGTTCCCGGGAGGCCGACCACGGTTGCCTTGCACCCGTGACGGCGGGGGGTATGGTGATCTTCGTCGTGTCCCTGGCGCACCGGGTTTGCGCAGGGGGGCCTTGACGAACCGCACGCAGCGCGCAATTCTCAGGACGCGTCGCCAGAACGGTCCGAATCCGAGGCATGGATCGGCGACGAAGAGGGCAGTATCAACGTGCGTTGAGGGCAGGCATGTGACGCAGGCGTTGACGATGAAGAGGGTCTCAGAAATGGGGACTGGACATCAGTGTGCCAAGTGGCTACACTGACCCTTTGCGCTGCCTGTTAGCTATCCCCTGCCCGTCACCAGGGGTCTGCCCTCACCCGAACGCCGACGACCGAACCTCCTCTGAACTGGGGTTTCTGTCTCTGTGTCCGGGAAGGGACCGGGGAGCGCGTAGTGAGTCCGAGCCCTCGGAAGGACCCCCTCTTGGCCGCCTCGCGCACTGCCTCGAACGCGAATATGAACAACGGCGCCAGCACCGCCCCGCTGCGCATCTCCTTTGCAAAGATCAAGGAGCCTCTCGAGGTTCCCAACCTGCTCGCGCTGCAGACCGAGAGCTTTGACTGGCTGCTCGGCAACACCGCCTGGCAGAGTCGGGTCGAGGAGGCTCTGGAGTCCGGTCAGGACGTCCCCACCAAGTCCGGTCTGGAGGAGATCTTCGAGGAGATCTCCCCGATCGAGGACTTCTCCGGGTCGATGTCGCTGACGTTCCGCGACCACCGCTTCGAGCCGCCGAAGAACAGCATCGACGAGTGCAAGGAGCGCGACTTCACGTACGCCGCCCCGCTCTTCGTCACGGCCGAGTTCACCAACAACGAGACCGGCGAGATCAAGTCCCAGACGGTCTTCATGGGCGACTTCCCGCTCATGACGCACAAGGGCACCTTCGTCATCAACGGCACCGAGCGTGTCGTGGTGTCGCAGCTGGTCCGTTCGCCCGGTGTCTACTTCGACTCCTCCATCGACAAGACGTCCGACAAGGACATCTTCTCGGCCAAGATCATCCCGTCCCGGGGTGCCTGGCTGGAGATGGAGATCGACAAGCGCGACATGGTCGGTGTCCGTATCGACCGCAAGCGCAAGCAGTCCGTGACCGTCCTCCTGAAGGCGCTCGGCTGGACCACCGAGCAGATCCTCGAGGAGTTCGGCGAGTACGAGTCCATGCGCGCCACCCTGGAGAAGGACCACACCCAGGGCCAGGACGACGCGCTGCTCGACATCTACCGCAAGCTGCGTCCGGGCGAGCCCCCCACGCGTGAGGCCGCGCAGACGCTCCTTGAGAACCTGTACTTCAACCCGAAGCGCTACGACCTCGCCAAGGTCGGCCGCTACAAGGTCAACAAGAAGCTGGGTGCGGAGGCTCCGCTGGACGCGGGCGTCCTGACCGTCGAGGACGTCATCTCGACGATCAAGTACCTGGTGAAGCTGCACGCCGGCGAGACCGAGACGGTCGGTGACAGCGGTGTGAGCATCGTCGTCGAGACCGACGACATCGACCACTTCGGCAACCGTCGTCTGCGCAGCGTCGGCGAGCTCATCCAGAACCAGGTCCGTACCGGCCTGGCCCGTATGGAGCGCGTCGTCCGCGAGCGGATGACCACCCAGGACGTCGAGGCGATCACGCCGCAGACCCTGATCAACATCCGGCCGGTCGTCGCCTCCATCAAGGAGTTCTTCGGCACCAGCCAGCTGTCGCAGTTCATGGACCAGAACAACCCGCTGTCGGGTCTCACCCACAAGCGCCGTCTGTCGGCGCTTGGCCCGGGTGGTCTCTCCCGTGAGCGGGCCGGCTTCGAGGTCCGTGACGTGCACCCCTCGCACTACGGCCGTATGTGCCCGATCGAGACGCCCGAAGGCCCGAACATCGGTCTGATCGGCTCGCTCGCCTCCTACGGTCGCGTCAACGCGTTCGGTTTCGTCGAGACCCCGTACCGCAAGGTCGTCGACGGCCAGGTCACCGACGAGGTGGACTACCTGACCGCCGACGAGGAGGACCGCTTCGTCATCGCGCAGGCCAACGCCGGCCTCAACGACGACATGCGCTTCTCCGAGGCCCGCGTCCTGGTCCGCCGCCGTGGCGGCGAGGTCGACTACGTCGCCGGTGACGACGTGGACTACATGGACGTCTCGCCGCGCCAGATGGTGTCGGTCGCGACCGCCATGATCCCGTTCCTCGAGCACGACGACGCCAACCGTGCCCTCATGGGCGCGAACATGATGCGTCAGGCCGTGCCGCTGATCAAGAGCGAGGCCCCGCTCGTCGGCACCGGCATGGAGTACCGCTCCGCCGTCGACGCCGGTGACGTGGTCAAGGCCGAGAAGGCGGGTGTGGTCCAGGAGGTCTCCGCGGACTACGTCACCACCGCCAACGACGACGGCACGTACATCACGTACCGCCTGGCCAAGTTCTCCCGGTCCAACCAGGGCACCTCGGTCAACCAGAAGGTCATCGTCGACGAGGGCGACCGGATCATCGAGGGCCAGGTCCTGGCCGACGGTCCGGCCACCGAGAACGGCGAGATGGCGCTGGGCAAGAACCTGCTCGTGGCGTTCATGCCGTGGGAGGGTCACAACTACGAGGACGCGATCATCCTGTCGCAGCGCCTCGTGCAGGACGACGTCCTCTCCTCGATCCACATCGAGGAGCACGAGGTCGACGCCCGTGACACCAAGCTCGGCCCCGAGGAGATCACCCGGGACATCCCGAACGTCTCCGAGGAGGTCCTCGCCGACCTCGACGAGCGCGGCATCATCCGGATCGGTGCCGAGGTCGTCGCCGGTGACATCCTCGTCGGCAAGGTCACGCCCAAGGGTGAGACCGAGCTGACCCCCGAGGAGCGGCTGCTGCGCGCGATCTTCGGTGAGAAGGCCCGTGAGGTCCGTGACACCTCGCTGAAGGTGCCGCACGGCGAGATCGGCAAGATCATCGGTGTGCGCGTCTTCGACCGCGAGGAGGGCGACGAGCTTCCCCCCGGTGTGAACCAGCTGGTGCGCGTCTACGTCGCGCAGAAGCGCAAGATCACCGACGGTGACAAGCTCGCCGGCCGGCACGGCAACAAGGGTGTCATCTCCAAGATCCTGCCCATCGAGGACATGCCGTTCCTCGAGGACGGAACCCCGGTCGACATCATCCTCAACCCGCTCGGTGTCCCGTCCCGAATGAACCCGGGACAGGTCCTGGAGATCCATCTCGGCTGGCTCGCCAGCCGCGGCTGGGACGTCTCCGGTCTCGCCGAGGACTGGGCCCAGCGGCTCCAGGTCATCGGCGCCGACCAGGTCGCCCCGCGCACCAACGTCGCCACCCCGGTCTTCGACGGTGCCCGCGAGGACGAGCTGGCGGGTCTGCTGCAGCACACCATCCCGAACCGCGACGGCGACCGCCTGGTGCAGCCGACCGGCAAGGCGCGGCTGTTCGACGGCCGCTCGGGTGAGCCGTTCCCGGACCCGATCTCCATCGGCTACATGTACATCCTCAAGCTGCACCACCTGGTCGACGACAAGCTGCACGCCCGGTCGACCGGCCCGTACTCGATGATCACCCAGCAGCCGCTGGGTGGTAAGGCGCAGTTCGGTGGCCAGCGCTTCGGCGAGATGGAGGTGTGGGCCCTCGAGGCCTACGGCGCCGCCTACGCGCTCCAGGAGCTGCTCACCATCAAGTCCGACGACGTCACCGGCCGCGTGAAGGTCTACGAGGCCATCGTCAAGGGCGAGAACATCCCCGAGCCCGGCATCCCCGAGTCCTTCAAGGTGCTCATCAAGGAGATGCAGTCGCTCTGCCTGAACGTGGAGGTGCTGTCCAGCGACGGTATGTCCATCGAGATGCGTGACACCGACGAGGACGTCTTCCGCGCTGCGGAGGAGCTCGGCATCGACCTGTCCCGGCGCGAGCCGAGCAGCGTCGAAGAGGTCTGACGGGAGTCCGGCGGGCCCTGAGCGATCAGGGCCCCGCCGACCCCCAGGCCCCCGTTTCAGACCACAGACTTACAACCCTGAGAGGGATTGACGCATAGTGCTCGACGTCAACTTCTTCGACGAGCTCCGGATCGGCCTGGCCACCGCGGACGACATCCGTCAGTGGAGCCACGGCGAGGTCAAGAAGCCCGAGACGATCAACTACCGCACCCTCAAGCCGGAAAAGGACGGGCTCTTCTGCGAGAAGATCTTCGGCCCCACCCGGGACTGGGAGTGCTACTGCGGCAAGTACAAGCGTGTCCGCTTCAAGGGCATCATCTGTGAGCGCTGCGGCGTCGAGGTGACCCGCGCCAAGGTGCGCCGTGAGCGGATGGGCCACATCGAGCTGGCCGCGCCCGTCACGCACATCTGGTACTTCAAGGGTGTCCCGTCGCGCCTCGGCTACCTGCTGGACCTGGCGCCCAAGGACCTTGAGAAGGTCATCTACTTCGCGGCGTACATGATCACGTTCGTCGACGAGGAGCGCCGCACCCGCGACCTGCCCTCCCTGGAGGCGCACGTCTCCGTGGAGCGCCAGCAGGTCGAGAACCGCCGGGACGCCGACCTGGAGGCTCGCGCCAAGAAGCTCGAGACCGACCTGGCCGAGCTGGAGGCCGAGGGCGCCAAGGCCGACGTGCGCCGCAAGGTGCGCGAGGGTGCCGAGCGTGAGATGAAGCAGCTGCGCGACCGTTCGCAGCGCGAGATCGACCGCCTCGACGAGGTGTGGACCCGCTTCAAGAACCTCAAGGTCCAGGACCTGGAGGGCGACGAGCTCCTCTACCGCGAACTGCGTGACCGCTTCGGCACGTACTTCGACGGCTCGATGGGTGCCGCGGCGCTGCAGAAGCGCCTGGAGTCCTTCGACCTCGACGAGGAGGCCGAGAAGCTCCGCGAGATCATCCGCACCGGCAAGGGCCAGAAGAAGACCCGTGCGCTCAAGCGCCTCAAGGTCGTCTCCGCGTTCCTGCAGACCAGCAACAGCCCCAAGGGCATGGTGCTCGACTGCGTGCCGGTCATCCCGCCGGACCTCCGCCCGATGGTGCAGCTGGACGGTGGCCGCTTCGCGACCTCCGACCTGAACGACCTGTACCGCCGTGTGATCAACCGGAACAACCGACTGAAGCGCCTTCTCGACCTCGGTGCGCCCGAGATCATCGTGAACAACGAGAAGCGCATGCTCCAGGAGGCCGTGGACGCCCTCTTCGACAACGGTCGTCGTGGTCGCCCGGTCACCGGTCCCGGCAACCGCCCGCTGAAGTCCCTCAGCGACATGCTGAAGGGCAAGCAGGGTCGTTTCCGTCAGAACCTGCTCGGCAAGCGTGTGGACTACTCCGCGCGTTCCGTGATCGTCGTCGGTCCGCAGCTGAAGCTGCACCAGTGCGGTCTGCCGAAGGCCATGGCGCTGGAGCTCTTCAAGCCGTTCGTGATGAAGCGGCTCGTGGACCTCAACCACGCGCAGAACATCAAGAGCGCCAAGCGCATGGTGGAGCGCGGCCGCACCGTCGTGTACGACGTCCTCGAAGAGGTCATCGCCGAGCACCCGGTGCTGCTGAACCGTGCGCCCACCCTGCACCGCCTCGGCATCCAGGCCTTCGAGCCGCAGCTGGTCGAGGGCAAGGCCATCCAGATCCACCCGCTCGTCTGCACCGCGTTCAACGCGGACTTCGACGGTGACCAGATGGCCGTGCACCTGCCGCTGTCCGCGGAGGCGCAGGCCGAGGCCCGCATCCTGATGCTGTCCTCGAACAACATCCTCAAGCCCGCCGACGGCCGTCCGGTGACGATGCCGACCCAGGACATGGTCCTCGGTCTGTTCTTCCTCACCACCGACGGCGAGCTGCGTGACACCAAGGGCGAGGGCCGGTCCTTCGGCTCCACGGCCGAGGCGATCATGGCGTTCGACGCCGGCGAGCTGGCGCTTCAGTCGGCGATCGACATCCGCTTCCCGGTGGGCACCATCCCGCCGCGCGGCTGGACCCCGCCGGCCGTCGAGGAGGGCGAGCCGGAGTACCAGACCGGTGACACCTTCCGGCTGCGCACCACCCTGGGCCGCGCGCTCTTCAACGAGCTGCTGCCCGAGGACTACCCGTTCGTCGACTACTCGGTGGGCAAGAAGCAGCTCTCCGAGATCGTCAACGACCTGGCCGAGCGCTACCCCAAGGTCATCGTGGCGGCGACGCTCGACAACCTGAAGGCGGCCGGCTTCTACTGGGCGACCCGTTCCGGTGTCACCGTGGCCATCTCCGACGTCGTCGTTCCCGAGGCGAAGAAGGAGATCGTCCGCGGCTACGAGGCGCAGGACGAGAAGGTCCAGAAGCAGTACGAGCGCGGTCTGATCACCAAGGAAGAGCGCACGCAGGAGCTCATCGCGATCTGGACCAAGGCGACCAACGAGGTCGCCGAGGCGATGAACGCGAACTTCCCCAAGACCAACCCCATCTTCATGATGGTTGACTCGGGTGCCCGAGGAAACATGATGCAGATGCGGCAGATCGCCGGTATGCGTGGTCTGGTGTCGAACGCGAAGAACGAGACCATCCCGCGTCCGATCAAGGCGAGCTTCCGTGAAGGCCTCTCCGTCCTTGAGTACTTCATCTCCACGCACGGTGCCCGTAAGGGTCTCGCCGACACCGCCCTGCGTACCGCCGACTCGGGTTACCTGACCCGTCGTCTGGTGGACGTCTCGCAGGACGTCATCATCCGCGAGGAGGACTGCGGCACCGAGCGCGGCCTCAAGCTGCACATCGCGGAGGTCGGCGCGGACGGCGTGCTGCGCAAGGCCGACAACGTCGAGACCAGCGTGTACGCCCGTGCGCTGGCCGAGGACATCGTCGTCGACGGCGTGGTGCTGGCCCCGGCCAACACCGACCTCGGTGACGTCCTCATCGACGAGCTGGTCGCCCGTGGCGTCTCCGAGGTCAAGACCCGCTCGGTCCTGACCTGTGAGTCCGCCGTCGGCACCTGCGCCATGTGCTACGGCCGCTCGCTGGCCACCGGCAAGCTGGTCGACATCGGTGAGGCGGTCGGCATCATCGCCGCCCAGTCCATCGGTGAGCCCGGTACCCAGCTGACGATGCGTACCTTCCACACCGGTGGTGTGGCCGGTGACGACATCACCCAGGGTCTGCCGCGTGTCGTCGAGCTCTTCGAGGCCCGTACCCCGAAGGGTGTCGCCCCGATCTCCGAGGCCCAGGGCCGCGTGCGGATCGAGGAGACCGAGAAGACCAAGAAGATCGTCATCACGCCGGACGACGGCAGCGACGAGACGGCGTTCCCGATCTCGAAGCGCGCCCGACTCCTGGTCAGCGAGGGCGAGCACGTCGAGGTGGGCCAGAAGCTCACCGTGGGTGCCACCAACCCGCACGACGTGCTGCGCATCCTGGGCCAGCGTGCCGTCCAGGTCCACCTGGTCGGCGAGGTCCAGAAGGTCTACAACTCGCAGGGTGTGTCGATCCACGACAAGCACATCGAGATCATCATCCGGCAGATGCTGCGCCGTGTGACGATCATCGAGTCCGGCGACGCCGAGCTGCTGCCCGGCGAGCTGGTCGAGCGCTCGAAGTTCGAGCACGAGAACCGTCGTGTGGTGCAGGAGGGCGGTCACCCGGCCTCCGGTCGTCCGCAGCTCATGGGTATCACCAAGGCCTCGCTGGCCACGGAGTCCTGGCTGTCGGCGGCGTCCTTCCAGGAGACGACGCGAGTCCTCACCGACGCGGCGATCAACGCCAAGTCCGACTCGCTCATCGGCCTCAAGGAGAACGTCATCATCGGTAAGCTCATCCCGGCCGGTACGGGTCTGTCCCGCTACCGCAACATCCGGGTCGAGCCGACCGAGGAGGCGAAGGCCGCGATGTACTCGGCCGTCGGCTACGACGACATCGACTACTCGCCGTTCGGCACGGGCTCCGGCCAGGCCGTTCCGCTGGAGGACTACGACTACGGTCCGTACAACCAGTAAGCGAGCATGAGTCGAAGGGCGGCCACCCCGTTGCGTACGGGGTGGCCGCCCTTCGGCGTCTCACCGTGCGGTCAGCTCCAGCGCCGTGACGACGACGGCCGCCACGGCGGCCAGCGCGCCGATGCTCGCCAGCGGCCACCGCGTCCGTTCCAGCGCGTCGAGCCGGTGCTCGTGGTCGGCGAGCTGCTTGTCGGTCTGGTCGCTGCGCTGGACGAGCAGCGCGAGCGACCCGTCGACCCGGGCGAACCCGGCCTCCAGCGTGCCGCGCAGCCGCTCCAGTTCCAGGGCGACGGCGAGCGGGTCGTTGGGATCAGCGTCGATCATCGGCACCTCCCGCCCGCAGCCACGAGGGCAGCAGCGCCTGTACGGCCGGTACGGCCATCGCCCGGGTGACGGCGGCGGCGACGGCCAGTGCGCCGGCGGCCCAGGGCAGGGTGGCCGGGATGCCGGCGGCGTCGACGACCGTCGGCAGCAGGACACACAGGCCGACGGCTGTCTGTACGACGGTGCGCAGCGTGCGCCTGGTCGGTTCCGTCACGGGTCAGACCTCCTTGACGAAGGGGACCTTGAGGGCCGCCCAGGACTTCGCGCCCGGCCAGCCGTCGGCGGAGGAGCCGGTGTAGCCGAGCCTGCGCTGCCACCTGGCGTACGACGCCCGGTCGGCCTCGGTCCACTGCGGGCCGGGGCCGGAGGTGTAGGCCGAGCAGCCGTTCGCGACCAGCCGCTTGCCCATCGCGGTGACGATCGTCGACCTCGGGTTCTTCCGGAACCACGCGGCGCCCGGGAAGGGCTGGTAGGCGGGGGTGGTGCCGGTGGAGCCTCCGGTGGCCTTCGTCCCGAGGCGGTCCGCGACCCGGCCGCGGAAGTCCGCCATCGCGAAGCCCTTGGGGTCGATCTTGGTGTTCGTCCACTCCTTGTGGCCGATGACCGACCGCGCGCTCCAGCCGTGCGCCCGGCACAGCGCGGCCGACGCCCGGACCATGGCGTCCAGCTGGACGTCGGGCCAGGGGTCCTTGCCGTCGCCGAGGTTGACGCACTCGAAGCCGTAGAAGTGGACGTTGCCGTCGGTGTTGTTCTGGTCCGGTGCCGGGAGGGTGGCGCTCTCGGCGGCGACGGCGGCCAGGACGTCGCCGTCGCCGCTGCCGGCGTGGTTGGCGCGGCCGTTGCCGACGAGGTGGACCGTGCCGTCCTTGGCGATGACGCCGTGGCAGAGCGGGCCGGGCAGGTCGGAGCGGCCGTTGAAGCACATGCTGACGGAGGTGGTGGTGCCGGAGGTGACGGTGTGGTGGATGATCACGCCGTTCACCGGGCCCCAGGCGCCGTGGCCGGCGCGGTTGTGGGTGCGCCAGCCGTCGTGTTCGACGACGGTGACGCCTTCGGCTCTGAGAGCGGACAGGAGGGCGTCTGCGGAGAGGGGTGTGGCCATGGGCGGGTCCTTCTGATGCGGGGTGTGGGCATGAAAAAACCCGGGCCGGGGGTGGGTGGCTCGGGTGGTGTGCGGTGTGCGGGTGCGTGGGGGTTGCTCGCGCCCACGCGGCGGAGCCGCATATCGGATGCAGCCCCGCGCCCCTTAGGGGGCGCTGGAGGTGTCGTCGGTTGAATCGGTGCCGCCCGAACTGTCGGCGGGGGTGGTCCACTTCGTGCAGAGGGCCGCGTAAGCCGCCGTGTTGTCGGCGAAGTTGGTGAGGGCGGTGGCCACCGCGCGCTGGATCGCGGTCTGGTCGGGGACGACCGGGTCCGTGCCGACGGGCGGGACGGTGACCCGGCCGATGCCCCGCAGCACCGTGTTGTTGGTGCCGGTCTCGGTGAACTGGGCGGTGATGTTGACGGGCGAGTAGGTGCCGGTGATCGAGTCCGGGCCGATGATGTCGCTCAGGCTGGTGTCGGTCACGTTGACGTGGATGGTGTGGCCGGCCTCGGTGAGGGTGGCCCGGCCGGCGAAGTCGATGGCGAGGCCCCAGGGCTGGGTGGTGTCGATGTCCATGTGTTCCTCGTGTTCCTCTCTCAGGTCTGGCGGCCGTGCATCAGCACGGGGTTGGCGTAGACGGTGCCGCCGCTGGTGACCGACGCCTGGATCTCGACCTTGAACCGGGTGCCGAAGATCGCGTCGAAGTCGGAGGCGATCAGGTCCGTGTAGTCGAAGCCGGCGGAGGCGTCGACGGTGCCGCCCCACTGGACGCCGTTGACGAGCACCTGGACGGAGCCGGTGTAGCCGGAGGTGACACGGGTGTTCATCATGAGCCGCATCTTCGGCTGCCAGGCGATGTTGTAGGACATCGCGATCGTCGTCATGGTGGTCGCGGTGGTCTGCGGCCAGCGGGTGTACGTGGTGTCCTGCGGCGGCAGCATGGCCAGCCAGGGCCGGGCGAGACCGCCGACGCCGACGTCGTCCGAGACGATCTCCCTGGCACCGGCGTCGTAGAGGCGCAGCGGCTGCAGCCCGGTCGCGGTGCTGTCGCCGTTGAACAGGCTCAGGGCCAGCTGGCCGGTCTGGCGGCGCATCGCCAGGCCGTACTCCTTGCCGGTCCACTTGCCGACCGCGAAGATGGCGGGGCCGCCGGCCGGCGGCCGGACGGCCAGCGAGCCGCCGCCGGTGATCTCCACGCTGCCGCCCGTGACGGTGTTCTGGGCGGGCCGGGTGTTGACGGCGGTGGAGAGCTGCTGGATCCGGCGTTCCATCTGGGTGAGCCGGTCGATGATGTCTTCGGGCAGCTGGGGCATCAGGCGGCCTCCTCCAGGTAGAGCTCGGCGGTGTCCGGGCGGCCGCGCTGGGCCGGGCTGACCTTGACGCCGATGATCCGGTAGCGGGCGTCCAGGCCCTCGGTGAACCACTCGTCGGTGATGCGGATGCGCGCGGTCCGGCCGAGCAGTGCGGTCGGTACCAGGTCGTCGAGGCGGATGCTGATCTCGGGGATCACCACCGCGCCGGTCGCCGCGCCCAGTTCGGTCCTGGCGAGGGCGTCCAGGGTGTTCTTGTCGGTGATGTCGTTGTGGTCGGAGGTCAGGTCGATGCGCGGATAGCCGGCGTGATCCTTCCCGGTGCCGATCAGCTGGTCGGCGGCCGCCACGTCGGAGGCCAGCGGCCGGGACTCGGTGGCCTGGTCGGTGTTGGTGGAGGCGCCGCGGGCCCGGGCGGTGGTGCCGCCGCGGGTGGCGTCGCGCGGGAAGGAGTACGACAGGATCGTGCCGGGCCGGTCCAGCACCAGGTCGGTGGAGCCGGTCTCGATCCTCGGATGGCCCAGCACCAGCCGGCGCACCCGGCTCCCCGAGTTCGGGTCGGTGTAGACGGTGATGTGGTACTCGAAGCCGTCCGTCAGGGCCGCCAGCGAGTCCAGCGCGTCCTGGTACGTGGTCTCGTCGCCGTCCCGGTAGGTGACCGTGCGGTACACGCCGGAGGTCTCGGTGCCGGGGACGACCAGGATGTTCCCGCCGTCCAGCCCGGTCTGCAGGTCGTCCCACAGGTTCCGGGCGATCTGCAGCTGGTCCAGGTCGGCCCAGGAGAGCGTGTAGTCCGGGTCGTACGCGGACTGCGGCGCCCGGATCACGCGCCGGCCCGCGTACGACTCGAAGGTCGCCGCCTGGATGCCGAGGGTGAGGACGCCCTGGTCGTCGCTCTGCAGGGTGCTGGTCCAGATGATCCCGCCCCACCACAGGTCGTTGCCGCGCTGGAGGTAGACCGAGGTGCGGCCCTCCTCGATGCGGCGGACCCGGGCGGCCACGTCCGCGTTCGGGACCGGGACGGTGCCGGAGAGCGAGCCGGCCTTGCCGATGTAGTCGTCGACGGTGACGTCACGCAGCGGCAGGATGTCGATGGGGTTGTCGGTGAGCAGGTCGCAGAAGATCGCCCGGTAGGGCGTGTTGACGGTGGTGCTCATGAGGCCGCCTCGTAGGTCGCGCCGCCCTTGATGACGTTTCCGCCGGCCCAGGTCCAGGGCGTGAGGGCGTCCACGGCACCGGAGTTGGTGACGGCCGTCGCGTTGGGCTGCCCCGAGATGACGAGCATCTCGAAGGTGCCGGTGGTGCCGCAGTACAGGCGGGCGGTGGCCCGGACGGTGTTGGAGACGCCCAACTCGGCGTAGCCGATGTGCGGTTGCACGGACGCGGCGGTGACCGGCAGCGAGAACCGCCAGTTGTCGCTGGTGGTGGCGCCGGTGCCGTAGGTGGTGGTGCTGCCGAACGCGATCGAGAACGTCATGTGCACGGTGGTGCCGAACTTGACGTACCGGCCGCTGACCGTGGCGTTGCCCAGGGCGGGCAGGGCGCTGCCGCTGCTCGTCGTCCAGGCGGGTGTCCAGTCCTGCCAGGTGGGCAGCACCGGGTAGTTGGTCCAGGCGGTGCCGCTCCAGCGCTGCAGCTGGCCGTCGGAGTCCCGGTACTGGCCCGGGTAGGAGCCGATGGTGGAGTCGGTGCTGACCGGAAGGATGCCGCCCGCTCCGACGGTGGCGGTACGCCGGCCGGTCAGGGCGGTGGTCCAGGCGATGGCGTTGGTACCCGCGCTCGCGTTGGCCTGGACGGCGACCTCGTACAACGGCAGGGTCAGGTCCGGGGCGGCGGGTGCGGCCGGGGTGGCGGCCGGGGTGCCCTTGATGATCTCGACGACGGCTTCCGTGCGGCCGGAGCCGTCGTAGGCGTCGTCGTAGACCCGGAGCACGACCAGGTCGATCCGGCCGTACTGGGCGTCGCCGGCGTCGAAGGCGATCGTCACGTACTCGGTGAGCGCGATCGGGTAGGCGCCCCGGGAGCTGACCACGCCCTGGGAGTCGGGCGCCTGGATGACGGCCCGGCCGGGGCTGACGGTGGCCGTCATGGTGTTGGTGATGCCGGTCAGGGTGAAGGCGGCCATGCGGTACAGGCCGGTGTACGAGCCCGGCAGGATGCCGGAGCGGGTGCCGACGGGCGAGGTCGGGGTGAGGGCGCCGAGCGAGACGAGCCGGGTGTCCTCACGGCTCTGGCCGTCCGGGGACAGCCAGCCGGAGCGTACGGACATGATGAACTCCTCTGCGGGGAAAGTCAGTTGGCCGGGTCGGCGCGAAGGAAGAAGTTGTCGAACCAGCAGGTGACCGCCGCGTCGCTGGAGCGGTGCATGGCCGTCACCGTGTAGGTCGCGCCGACGGTCAGCCCGTACACCCGGAACATGGTGGAGACCGAGCCGTAGACCGGTCCGCCGTACAGGGCGGCGTACTCGTCGTTCACGGTCAGGAAGACCGTGCTGCCCTGGGTGATCTGCACGCTCATGTAGGCGGTCGCGGTGCTGCTGCTCTGCGTCAGCATGCGCGCGCCGAAGTGCAGCAGGACGGCTCCGGTGGTCGGGGCGACGAAGTTCAGGGCCAGCGCGGTGACGGCGGTGTCCGTCAGCGCGGCCGTGTACGTCGTCGACGTGGTGTAGCCGGCGTCCAGCGACGAGGTGAACGACGGCGGTGCGACGGCCGGCAGCCACACCGAGCCGTTCCACCGCTGGAGCACGCCCGCCGACGAGTCCCGGTACTGTCCGCCGTAGCTCGCCGTGGTGACCGCTCCGGCCGGGGCGATGCCGCCGATGCCCTTGGGATACGGCACCCAGGCGGTGCCGTCCCAGCGCTGCAGCGTGCTGTTGATGTCCCGGTAGTGGCCGGGGTAGCCGCCGGCCGCCGTGTCGTCGGTGCGGGTCGGCAGGATGCCGCCCAGCGCGACGGTGACCGGCCGCAGGTCGGTGCCGGCGGTGGCCCAGGTCAGGCCGCTCGCGTTCGCCGGGACGGCCACGCTGAACAGCACGAGCGAGACGTCGGGGGCGGTGGGCGCGGCCGGGGTGGCGGCCGGGGTGCCCTTGATGATCTCGACGGCGGCCTCGGTGCGGCCGGAGCCGTCGTAGGTGTCGTCGTAGACCCGGAGCACGACCAGGTCGATCCGGCCGTACTGGGCGTCGCCGCCGGCGAAGGTGAGGTCGACCTGCTCGCTGACGGCCACCGGGTAGGCGCCCCGGTCGAGGGTCGACTGGATGACGGCCCGGCCCGCGGTGACGTGGGCGTTCATGGTGCCGTCGGTGCCGGCAAGGCCCAGCCCGGTCACCCGGTAGAGGCCGCCTGCGGAGCCCGGCAGGACTCCGGAGCGGCCCTTGCCGTCGGTGACCGGGGTGAGTGCGCCGACCTGGTTGGTCCGGGTGTCCTCCCGGCTCTGTCCGTCGGGGGACAGCCATGCGGAACGTACGGTCATGGAAGCGGACCCCTGATGTCAGGAAGCGGATTCGTAGGTGCCGTAGACGGACAGCACGTCACCGGTGGCCCAGGTGAAGGGCGCCGACTTGTCCCAGAGGGCGGTGGTGGAGGCGAAGCCGTCGCGCAGCGAGCGGACGACGCCGCCGTTGGCCGTCGCCAGCAGGCCGGTGCCCTGGTAGAACAGCGTGGCCGACAGGTCGTAGGCGCTCGTGGTCAGCACCCGCCCGTCCAGCTTCCACGCGACGGAGGTCGGTGCGACCGGCAGCGAGAACGTCCAGTTGGCGTTGGCGTCCTGCGCGGAGAGATTGGTCGTCGACCCGATCAGCAGGTAGATCCGCACGTGCACGACGGTGCCCGTCTTCACGTACGAGCCGGCCAGCGTCCCGTTGCCGATCGTCGGCGCGGTGCCGTTCTCGGCGCGCCAGACCGGCGTGTAGTCGGTCCAGGCCGGAACCGGCTGGTACGTCACCCACGCCGTGCCGTTCCAGCGCTGCAGCCCCGCCGAGGAGTCCCGGTACTGCCCGGTGTAACTGGCGGTGGTCACCGAGCCGTTCGGGGCGACACCGCCCAGCGCGCTCGGGTACGACACCCACGCCGAGCCGTCCCAGCGCTGCAGCGCGCCCCCGGAGTCCCGGTACTGGCCCGGGTAGGCACCGTTGCCCGTCTCGCCGTACACCGGCAGGATGCCGCCGACCGCGACGGTCGGGGTGCGCAGGTCGGTGAGGACGGTGGTCCAGTCCAGGCCGCCCTTGCCGGCGCTGGCCCCGGCGGGGACCTTGACCTGGTAGATCGGCAGCGCGGCGGCCGGGGCGGCGGGCGCGGCCGGGGTGGTGGCCGGGGTGCCCTGGACGATCTCCAGGGCGGGCTTGGTCTGCCCGGAGTTGTCGTACAGCGAGTCGTAGACCCGCAGCACGACCAGGTCGACGCGCGGGTTGGCGGCGTCGCCGTCGGCGAAGGTGAGGGTCGCGGGCTCCGGCAGGGTGACCGGGTAGGCGCCCCGGGAGGCGCCGGCCGCGATGACGGCCCGGCCCTCGTGGACGGTGGCCTTCATGCTGCCGCCGGTGCCCTCCATCCAGAAGCCGGACATGCGGTAGAGGCCGTCGTAGGACCCCGGCAGGATGCCGGAACGCACTTCGAGCGGGTTGGCCGGGGTGGTCGCGCCCAGCTGGGTCAGCCGGGTGTCCTCGCGGGTCTGGCCGGTCTCGGCCACCCATGAGCTGCGCAGGTTCATCTGCGGGTCTCCTGTGTCTGCTTGCGGGAGGGACGGGGGTGGGAGGGGGTCAGGAACGGAGCCATTCGGCCGTGAGGTTGGTGGCGTAGCCGGAGCCGCCGAGGGTGGTGATCGTGGAGCCCGAGTTCTGCAGCCCGTACAGCGCGAGCTTGTCGCCGGCCGCGCACTTGAGCAGCGCGCCACCGCCGACGCTGGTCGCACCGGGCCCGGCGCCGACCAGCCAGGTGGCGCGCGGGACCCCGGAGCCGTTCTGGTAGATCCGCGCGCCGCGCGAGCCGGTCGTCGACTCGGTGAACCAGGTGATGGCCGCGGTCACCCGCCACCACCCGGCGCGGGGCACGGTGTACGTGTTCGACCCGGACCAGCCGGTCACGTCGTCCACGTCGGTGGTGGACATGGTGATCTGGGTCCAGGTGCCGGTGGCCACGGACTGGGCGGTGCCCTGCTCGACACTGAGCAGGATCTTCGAACGCCCCTCGGCGTACTGCCACGCGCTGCCGTCCCAGCGCTGCAGCAGCCCGCTCGCGTTCTCCTGGTACTGGCCGGCGTAACTGCCCGTGCTCAGCGCGCCGACCGGCGCGATCCCGCCGATCGCCTTCGGGTACGACACCCAGGCGCTGCCGTCCCAGCGCTGGAGGATGCCCGGGGTGTCCCGGTACTGGCCGGCGTACGCGCCGTTGAAGCCGCTCGCCGGGACGATGCCGCCGAGCGCCGCGGTCGCGTAGCGCAGGCTGGTGACCGCCGTGTCCCAGGCGATCCCGCCGGACCCGGCCGAGGCGCCGGCGGGGACGAGGATCCGGTGGAGCGGCAGGGCCTGGCCGTTGGGAGTGTTGGGCACGACGGGAGTGGCGGCGGGCGTGCCCTTCACCAGCCGTACGACCGCCGCGACCGTCCCCGACCCGTCGAACTCGTCGTCGAGCACGGCGAGTTCGACGAGGTCGATCCTTGAGTACTGGGCGTCGCCGTCCGGCACGGTGAGGGTCTCCGGGTCCGTCACGGCCACCGGGTAGCACCCCTGCGGGATCAGCGCGCTCTGCACGAAGGCCCGCCCGGTGCCGATCGTGAACGTCATCGTCCCGGTGTTGCCGGTGAGCGCGAACCCGCCGGGCACGATGCCGCCGCGCGCCTTGAGCGGGACGTTCTCGGCCGTGCTCGCGTTGACGGTGAGCAGGCCGGAGTGGGTGAGCCGGGTGTCCTGTCTGGTCTGGCCGGTGGGGCTGAGCCAGGAGGCTGCGACGGTCATGCGATCACCGGTCCGTGTGTGGTGGCCATGCGATCACCACTCCGCCGAGCGCCAGCGGACGGACAGCTGGGCGCCGGTGCCGTAGGTGTCCGGGCGGAACGCGAGCTGGGCGCGGCCCGGTTCGAAGGCGAACAGCTCCTCGGGGCTGCTGTCGGCGGCGGCCGTGTGGCGACGGGAGGCGGTGGCGTTGAGGGTGACGGTGCCCTCCGCCGTGTCGACGACGAGTTCGTCGCCCGCCGCGAGGCCGATCTCGTAGCGCAGCCTGCGTCCCGAAGTCCGGTCGGTGACGGTCGGGTTGGTGCAGGGACCGGTGAAGGTGAGGATCGGATGGGTGGGCGCCGAGCCGTTGTTGTCGGCGCCGACGTCGCCCGTGGAGGCGGCCTGCCCCCAGTACAGCGGCCAGGTCAGCGGCCAGGTCAGCCCGCTCTCCGGCTGCGGGGCACCGGTCACGGCCGTCTGCTCGTCGACGGCGTAGCGGCGCGGGTCGGTGGCGTACCACTGCACGGACGCCTTGGAGACGCCCTGCGTGGTGTACGTCCGGTCGGCTGCGAGCACGCGCTGCGCGACCCGGGCCCGCACGGCGAGCGTCTCACCGTGCAGCCGCACCGCGAGCCAGCGCTCCGAGTCGCCGAGCAGCAGGGCCTGGCGCAGGACGCGCGTCGCGGCGAGCGAGGAGTCGGTGTCGTCGGACGGCGGTACGGTCCACACCGTGCCGCCGACCTTGCGGGGCTTGGCGTAGCGCGCGCCCGGCCAGGCGCCGTGCGCGGTCGGGTGGTCGGCGTCCGTCGTGTCGTAGTCCGGCAGGTCCTCCCAGCCGCTGAGCCCGTCGCTGCCGATCTCGTACGGCGTACCGGGGCCGAGCAGCAGTCCGGCCCACTGCATCTGCCCGTCGCGGGTGATGAGTGAGCCGGGGGGAACGTCGTCGGTGTATGTGGTGGTGGTCAGGTCGGCCATCGGCCTTCACCTCACTGGTATGCGGTTGTCGTTGGCTGGTGCACGGCTCAGCAGGCGTGCGCGGCGGCCAGGAAGAGCAGGTCGGTCGCGGTGGCGTGGGCGCCGGCGCCGTGGCTCTCGTGGAACTCCCTGATGCGGTACGGGCTCTGGCCCTTCGTGCCGTTGCGGCGGGCGAGGGCCCGCTGGCGCTCCAGGGCGGTGAGGGAGAGCACCTTGCCGGTCCGGGCGGCGCCGGGGACGGCGACCCCGCCCTCCGCCAGCATCGGGATCTTGCTCAGGTGCACGCCGAACTTCTTGCCGAGGATGCTGAAGCTGAGCTTGTTCAGCCCGTCGATCACCCAGTTCGCGAAGGCGATCAGCCCCTGGATCGGGCCCTTGATCACCCCGGCGACGGTCTGCGCGCCGGTGGTCACGAACTGGCCCATGGCGTGCAGGGTGCTGGAGGTGGCGTCCTTGATCCGGCCGAACCCCTTGGGAATGTCCTTCGTGATCCAGTCGAGGACCGGCCGGACGGCGTTCTTGAACCCGCTCCAGACCGCCGACACCTTGCCGCTCAGCGCCCGGGTGTCGCCGGTGGTGAGCGCCTTGAGGACGGCGAAGCCGGTGCCGACGAGGGTGCCGATGGCCTTCAGGACACCGGTGATCACGGTGAGGTAGCCGGTGACGTACGTGTTCACGGCACCGGCGATCGCCTTGAGGATCGGGGTGAGGATGGTCAGGTAGCTCTGGACGTACTGGAGGATCAGCTTGGCGAGCTGGTCCATCAGCCGCTGCCCGGTCTCGGAGTTGACGGCGATGTCGATCAGCCAGCCGGCCACGGGGAGCAGGATCCCGGTGACGAAACCGATGGGGTTGGCCCGGGTCAGGACGTTGATCAGGATCATCACGCCGGAGGCGACGGTCATGGCGGTGCCGAAGGTGTCGAGGAGGGTGCCGAGCGGACCGGCGAGATCGACCATGCCGAGGATCAGGGACATGATGCCCCCGAGCCCGGTCAGCAGGATGCCCAGCTTCGTGCCGGCGCCCTTGGTGCCGGCCTTCAGGGATTTCACCTCGCCCGCCGCCGTGGAGGCGGTGCGTCCCGTCTGGGTGACGGAACGGGCGGTGGTCTCGGCGCTCTCCTTCGTCTTCCGTACGGCGCCCACGGCCTGGTCGGCGGCCGAGGTGAGGCGGTCGATGCCGGTGACGGCGTCCTTGAAGCGGCCCGTGACCGAGCGCAAGGCGGTGACACTCTGTTCGGCCCGCGTGCGCAAGGACCGCACGGTGGGGATGAAGCTGCCGACCGGGTTGGCCGGTACGGCCCCGAGCGCGGCACTCATCCGCGCGCCTTCGCCAGGAACATCAGCGCGTCGGCGGTGCGCTGCGGGCTGCTGGTCTCGGCGGCGTAGTAGTGCTCGATGTGCAGTGCGCCGGCGGAGTCGCTCGCGCCCGACGCCCGGCCACGCGCGGCCGCCCGCTTCAGCAGCCGGTCGAGCTTGCTGAGCGGCAGTACGGCCTCCGCCTCACCGGCCTCGGCGAGCAGCGCCGGGACACCACCCGAGCGGGGCATGACGACACCGCCGCTGGCCAGCGCGGGGATCCTCGGCAGGCTGACGCCGAAGGTCTTGCCGCCGACCATCGGGACCCAGCCCGGGATGGAGACGTGGATGCCGTTGAGGGCGCCGATCGCGGAGTTGATGATGCCGATGACCGCGTTGATGGGGCCGCGGACCGCGCCCTTGATGCCGTCGAAGGCACGGCTCGCGATGCCTTTCAGTCCGCCCCAGATACTGGAGAGCCGGTTCTTGACGGCCTGGAAGGCGTTCGGGATCGCGGACTTGATCCAGCTGACGACCGGCGAGATGACGGCCTTGATGCCCTTCCACACCCCGGAGACGACCGTGCGGATCGCGTTGAGCACGCCGGTGATGATCGTCTTCCACATGGTGACGTAGGTGCGGATCACGGCGGCGACGGCCTTCACGATGTTCGTGACCGCCGTCTTGATGCCGCTCCAGACCGACTTGATCAGCTTGCCGGCGTTCTTCATGATCGGCCCGATGGCCTTCATGACGTTGCTGATCACGGTCTTGATGACCTCGAAGGCCTGCTTGAGAACCTTCTGCATGGTCTTCGAGTTGGTCACCATGTCGATGACCTTGTCGATGAGCGGTTGCAGCAACTGCATGAGCAGGCCGAAGAAGTTGCCCTTCATCGACTTGTTCATCTTGTCCTGGCCCTTGGCCGCCTTGCTCGCCCCGGACTCGTACTTCCCGAGGTTCTTCCCGGCGCTGGAACCGGTCTTGCCGGCCTTGGCGACGGACTTCTCCGCCTTGTCGGAGGCGGACTTGAGGTCCTTCAGCTCCTTTCCGGAGTCCTGGGCGGCGGACTTGAGGCTCTTGAGCTGTCCGGCACCCTTCTGCCCGGCGCTGCCGACGTTCTTCGCCGCCGTACCCGCTCCAGAGGCCTTCTCCTTGAAGTCCTGGAGGGAGCCGGACGCCTTCTTCAGTGAACTGACGAGGCTCATGTGTGGTCTCCTCGGCGTGGGTGTCAGCTACCGGCCGTGCCGGCCAGCACGCGCATTTCGGCGTTGAGCTCCCGGATCGAGCCGGCGAGTGTGTCGACGGACTGGTGATTCTTCGCCGCGCTCTCCAATTTCTTGGCGGCGGAGGCCATCTGGCGCATGGCACGGGGGGTGGCGAGACCGCGCACCTTCTCGCGGTAGGTACCGATCTCGGTGTTGAGGAGGCCTATCGCGTCCTTGACCCGGCCGACCTCCTCCACGGAGGGGAGCCGTGGCTGCCGGACATCGGTCTGCTCCTCCGGCTGAAGTCCCCAACTGCCGTCCTCGGCGCGGCCGAATGACCTTCGAACTCGTTGGTTCTCCGGAATCACGTCTCCGAAGAGGCCGTAATTTCGCGTGCGTCCTGTGATCGCGAGAGTCAATTCCTTGACCTTCGATACGATGCCGACGACGAGCGCGACTGAAGCACCGAAGGCGGTCACCAGGAGCGCCAATTTTCCGAGGAAATCAGTGCCGTTGGCGACAGCGAGGAACTCCTTGATGGGAGACATGTCCTTGATGATGTCCTTGAAGCTCTTCTGCTCGTCTTCATCCTTCTTCTTGCCGTTCTGGATCGCCTCCTTCAGGTCCCTGATCTTGCCGTCGAAATGACTGGTCGATACGGTGTTCTTTGAATTGCTGTCGAGCTTCAGCTCGACGTCGGCCAGCTTGTCGTACACCTCATCCGTGCTGTGCTGTCCCATGCGTTGACTTCCTCTCGATGGTCGCGCGGGCCTGAAAAACGGCTAATGCCCCAAAGATCCTCCCCTGGCTGGTGATATCACCGAGGGAATCCGCCTTGCTCCAGTTCTTCCCCTCCGCTATTCTCTGAAAGGGTCATTGGGATACGTGGGGGCGGGGAATGAGGCTCTGGTACTTCTTTATCTCTGTCGGTCTTTTCGCGATTTCGGCGATTTCATTCTTTGTTTCCTTCGCGACGTGGGAAAGTGCCCGAAGGGTCCCAGAAATCCCGTCGAGGCCGCTGCGTGTTGCTGTATCGGCCGGAGTGGGCGTGGTGCTCTTGGGGCTCTCCCTGTTCCTGCTCACGCTCTGAGCGCCGGACGGCCGGGCCTGAAAGGCGTCGAAGTGTTCATCTTCGAACCTGAGCCCGATGTGGCGATACGAGTTGGAACGCGAATATTCCATCGATCGACGTCATTTATCGGGATGAAAGCAATGAAAGGCACTACGTCACGATGCCGGCCGAGGATCTTGGGATTGCTGAAGGCGAGTCCGTCGTCAGCGTCGTTTACGGCCCTCGCAAGCCGGGCCGGGCGACAACTGAAAGGTCCTGGAGAAGGCGATATGGAGGACCCAGGAGGGATACCTGGTCATCGTGGGTCTGTGCCTGGCCGCAGCGGCGACCGCATTGATCGCGGTCGCCGCCTCCTGGCGACGTGCGCACCCGATTTCCGCGCCGGCGGCCCTGCTCGGTCTGCGGTCGGCCGGAGCTGGATCAGGAAAGGGCGCCTGCCGCGGCCGCTGCCACGATCGGCAGGGTGAAGAGCGATTGGACCACGATGCCCACGCGGGAGCCGAAGGACGCGAGATACCGCACGCTCTCCGCGGACGACGGCTTTCGTTCCTCGTACACGACGGGAACTTCCTCTCCTTCCCATGGTGGCGGCTTCGGGGCCGTGACCAGGATCCAGAACTCCTCGCCGTCCGCCGTAGGGAAGGTGCAGTTCAGTCGCTCGACTGCGGTGCCCCCGCGGCGGATGCGTTCCGCGCGGACGGCGAGGGTCTCCCTGCCTCAATTTCTCGGTCGCGCGCGCAGTTCGCCCACCTTCGAGGCCGTGTGTTGTGGATCACTCCTCGGCTCCCGTGAGGTGAACGATGGACTCCTGTCGCTTCGACACCACCCCACCCGCGCCGGCTGGGACGGCTCCGCCCTCGATCCGCTCCGGCCCGTCGGGGAGTTGTGTGCGAACGCCGTACGGCACGGAGATGGGCTCGCCGGGCTGCGGCTGGTCGAGGGGGTGGCGCCGGGCGGGGTGTGGCGAGGAGTCGGTGTGGTGCACGTTCGCCGTGTGGGCCGGAGGCTACGGGTGGCTTCGGCGGGCTTCCGTCAGGGCGTCCGTCCAGCCGGCGGCGTAGGCGCGGGACTCGCGGGTGAGCAGTTCCTCGTACAGCCGGTCGAGCAGTGCCTCGCGGTCGGGCGCGGGGGAGTGCAGGAGGTGGGCGAGGCGGGAGTAGGTGTCGATCGGCTGCTGCGGGAAGTTGCTCGTGCCAGTCGCCATGTCGTCGTCCTGCTTTCCGGTCTGTCCGCTGGGCTGGTGGTACAGGTGGGCGCTCCTGACGCGTTCGAAGCGTCTGTTCGAACTAGTGTACGAGTAATCTTACGGTGTCGCTCCGTGTTTGCCGAAGCCTCTTTCTTTCACTCTCCGTTGCTGCCCGGTCCGGACCTGCGGTGATGGCGGGGTGCAGTGGATGTTGTGTCAGAGTCGTGGAGTAGGATCCGGCCGTTCTCCCGTCGGTGAATCGAAAGTGAACGGTGTGGCCTGACAACGGACCTGAGGGCCTGTCATACGACGGTGGACGGCCAACGGGCGGCCGTCCTCGCGCGGGGGGCGCGATGGGGCAGGGACGAGAGCAAGGCCTACGGGGTGGACGGGGACGCGACCAACGCGCGGCAACGGCACGTGATCGACTGGCTGGAACAGGCCTCTGACCTGCCGCATCTCATCGCTCGTCTCTCCGAGCTGGTCCTGAGCTTCGGATACGAGCCCGAGGACCTGGTGATCCTTCCGCGCGGTGAGCTCGACCGGCGGGAGATGGCCGCCTACAGCGCCGGCTGGGCCGACGTGGTCGATGAGCAACTCCCCGCCGTGCGCGGGGCGTACGAGCAGCGGATCACGGCTGCCTATCTCCAGGGGCAGGAGGACGCCCGGACCGGGCGCCGGCCTCGGCGGGCGCGTCGGGCCGAGGGGGACGGGGAGCGGGGCGGAGAGGTCATTCCGCTGCCCTATGTCCAGCTTCTGCGGCCGCCGTCCGAATTGACGCGGGTAGAGCAGCGCGGCGAGCGGGAGCGGTCCGTCGCGGACGGGACACCGTGGGACGGCATCGTCGACGAGGTCGAGGACATCGACGAGGTCGAGGAAGAGGACGAGTACGACATCGACGGCGGTGGCGCGGACGCCGGGCCCGGGGCCGACACCCTGCTGTCCGCGCGTGAGGTCCGGGGGAAGCGGGCGGTGCCGGCCGCCGCCGAACGGCGTTCGGTGGTACGGCGCAACGGGCGGCCCAGCGTGCCGCCGCTGAACCGGGACGGTCCGGGCGGTGGCCGGGACAAGGGGCGCCGGGGGGACGGTGGCGCTGGGGAGCGGGAACAGCAGGAGTCCGCCGACGCTCCCGGCCGCCGCCTCTCCGACAAGGCCCGGGCCCTCGCGGACGAGCTGGAGGGCCGGGCCCCCGGCCGGCGCCGGGACGAGTGAGCGGGCCGACCGGGGCGGTGCCGTACAGCTGGATCAGCCGAAGAAGCGGGCCAGTTGTACGGCCGAGGGCGTGGAATCGGGGGCGGCCGGGTCCGGGGCCGATCCCTTCGCGGGGGGCGGTGAGTCCTCGTCGTGCGCGCCGTCGTACGACGGTCTCGGCACCGGCGCCGGAGGCTCCGGCTGGTCGCCCTCCTCCGAGTTGACGCTCGCGAACATCCAGTTCGCGGCCGCCAGATGGTCCACCGCGGCGGCGAGGAGATGGTCGGAGACCGACCACTCCGCGGCCTCGCCGTGCAGCTCCCTGTTCAGCGCGCTGTCGCGCGGCAGGTGCTTGATGAGCAGCGCGAGACGCCGTGCGGTCAGCGTCTCGCGGTGCCAGTCGAGCAGGTCGGTGCCGTAGTAGCGGAGCAGGTCCGCTTCGAGGGCCTCGGCGTGTTCTTCGACGAACCCGACGAGGCTCAGCCTTCCCCCAGGCCGAGCCCGGTCTCCTTGCCGTAGGCCTCCAGGATGGCGGCGATGTCCTGCATGGTGACCTCGTGCTGTTCGAAGCGGGTGAACTGCTTCTCGCCGAGCAGCAGGCGCAGCAGCCCGTCCACGTCGTTGTCGTCGAGCTTGCGCAGGGCCTTCGCGGTCGCGCGGGTCAGCTCGGTGGGCAGGGTGTAGCTCTCGTCGTCGAGTTCGAACGACCAGGTACGGCCGAGGGCTTCGAGGCGCTGGGCGCGCGCGGCGTTGACGTCGAAACGGGTCATGTGTGCTCCTCAGCAGGAAACAGGGTGTGAGTGGTACGGGTCCGGGGTGGGGCGGACCGGGGGTACGCCCCACCCCGGGGGATCAGGACGCGGCGTACGCGGCGTCCTTCATCACGAAGCTGGCCAGCGCCGAGCCGTCGGCGGCGGCCATCGCCGTGTAGGTGATGCCGAGCTGGGCCGCCGACTTGCGGGCCAGCTTGATGTCGTCCGCCGCGGTGACCTGGCCGCGCGGGATGCCGAAGCGGTAGGTGACGGTGGTGCCGTCGCTCGCCCGGACATCCGTGAACTCCAGGCCGAGGGCGCGCACGTCGGCGAACGGCCGGTCGGCGATGTCGTACTTGTAGACGCCGGTCGAACCGGTCACCGCGTCCACCGTGCCGCCGCCCATGAAGAAGGGCAGCGTGTCCTCGTTGAACTGCATCAGCGAGAACTTCAGGGTGAGGTCGCGGTCCGAGTACACGAAGTGCACCGGGCTGACGGCCTGCCACACGTCGACCGGCTCCAGCTTGTCCTTCTTGGAGAAGGTGACGCCGTCGCCGGAGGTGAAGCCGAGGTTCTTCCAGCTCGCCCAGTCGGTGGAGGTGTCGGAGGAGAAGGTCGTCGGCACCTTGGTGTCGGCGGTGGCGACGTAGAGGCGGCCTACGCCGGCGATGCGGATCTCGGAGGAGTTGGTTCCTGCCATGGTGGTTTCTCCTTGTTATGAGGCGGGTTGTTCGGGTGGGGTGCCGTACCCGGGGGTGTCCGGGTACGACGAAGGCCCCGCCGGGGTGGCGGGGCCTTCGGTCTGTGGGGCCGACGGTCAGTAGACGTCGACGTACACCTTCATCACGGTCACGTAGCGGTTGGCCGCCGAGTAGAGGTAGTCGGGCAGCCAGCGTGGGCCGTCCTGTTCCTCGACCTCCGTGACGAGGTTCGTGCCGTACCGGTGGTCGGCCATCGACAGCAGGATCTGGCGGGCGTCGTTGGCCAGGACGTGCGCGGCCTGCTTGGTCGGGCCGTACACCTCCAGCTCGATCAGCGGCTGGTCGACGTGGCGTTCGCCGACCCAGGCACCGCCGCGGCGGTTCACGAAGACGGCGGCGGTGGTGCCGTCGAAGCCGGTCGGCGCCTGTACGGCGACGGTGGCGCCGGAGAGCCGCGCGTCGTCGTCCAGGACGTCGACGATCATCGCCTCGACGTCGGGGAACGAGGCGGGTGGGGTGGGTGTGGTCATGCGTCACCTCGGGGCAGCGGGTGGGATGCGTGCGGAGGGGCGGGGCGCCGGGCACAGCTCCGCCGCTGCACCAACTGTGACAGGGAGCGTGCGCGCACGCAACTAAATCTGCGAGGTGATGGAGAAGAGAGAGGGGGAGGGGGCTGGGGTGGGGGTTCGCTGCGGGTGGTGGGGGCTGGTCGCGCAGTTCCCCGCGCCCCTGCGGGGCGCTCTGCGCCACCCCCCGTGAAGAGCACCCGTCGGCCCACGGGTGTCCTCGATGGCGCGTCCGGCGGAAGTGGGGCTCAGTCCACGGTCGTCGTTGCCGCGGTCATCGGCTCGTCGTGTGCGTCGTTGGGCAGGAACTGTTCCACCACCCGCACGAACATCTCGCGTCGGTCGGCCGGCACCCCGAGCAGGTCGGCGACCTCCTCCAGCGTCGGGCGGCGGCCGAACTCCGCGCTCGGGGCCGGCGAGGCCAGGTAGTCGTGCGGGTCGGCCAGTTCCTCCGCGGTCAGGCGGCCGGAGCGGATGAGCATCTCGCGGACCTGGACGCCCAGGACGCGGGCGAGCCGGCGCGTGGTCTCCAGGTCCGGCATGCTCTGGCGCTGCAGCAGGCGGGTGACGGCGGCCCGGTGCACCCCCGCCTCGTCCGCTATCCGCGACTTTCCGCCGCCGCGTGGACTGTCGATGTCGTAGCCGCGGTCGCGCATCAGGTCTTCGACCCACGCGGCGAACGCGTCCAGATCCTGGCTGGTCATCTGAGGGCTCGCTTCCTTTGGAGGGCAGCAAGTTTAGCTTGCTTGCGCGCACAGAATTACGTGCTCTCGTGCAAGCACTGAGGAAAGTCCGTGCGATACGGGGAGATTCGGTGGCCGCGCCCGCCCGGTTCGCGCCCGGCGGACGCCCGAGTGATCCCGATCCTTCCATGATCTCCCGAAAGGGTCACTGGCATATTTGTTGCGAGCGCGCGCGCAATCTGTAAGTCTTGACGGCGCTCGCCTCACACCAGCCCCACTGGAGCCACATTGGGAGGCCCCATGTCCGTCACCGGCAGCTCATGCCCACCGCCCGCCTGGCAGGCCACGGCCGCCTGCGCCGGGCTCCCGCCCCGGGTCGTCTTCTCGAAGAAGGTGAAGGAGGCCGCCCCCGCCCTGCGGGCCTGCGCCCGCTGCCCGGTACGGCGCGACTGCGAGGAGGCCGTCGCCCCCGCCGCCAACTGGTTCGACGGCGTCTGCGGGGGCCGCCTCTGGCGCCGGGGCCGCCCGGTCGAGATCCCCGCGCATCTCCTCCCGGTCATGCAGGGCCGCGTCGTCCAGGGCGCCCTGCGCCGCGGAGGCTCCGTTGCCTGACCGTCGTACGTCCCCCGCACACCCACCCACCGAAGACCGCGCCGCCGACAACACTGCCGACAAAGCCGCCGACAACTCCGCCCTCTGGATCGGCCTGCTTCTCCGGCAGTTCCCCGAGCTGGCCGTCGAGCTCGCCCCCGGCCGCGGCGCCGCCCCGGGCCGGCGGGCCACGCCCGCCCCGCCGCCCGCGGACCTCGCCGACCGGCTCCGCGAGGAGCGCGCCGAGGCGCTGCTGCTCCGGCAGACCCAGGGCCTGGTCGCCCCCGGTCACAGTGCCGCGCCGCTGCGGCTGCACATCTCCGACACCATCCGTGACATCACCGACGGGGTGGTGGAGCTGGAGGAGGCGGTGCGGGACCGGCTCGGGCTGCCGCGCGTCCGCCGCGCCTCCGTGCCCGAGCGGCTGCGCCGGATCGTCGGGCTCCTCGACGGCATCGCCGCCGACCCCGTCCTCGCCGCTCACGTCCGGGACGAGACCCGCCGGATGGCCCGGCGCTGCGCCCGCGCCCTGGGCGACACCGAGACCGTCGTCCGCGTCTCCGGGCGCTGCCCCTGGTGCGACTCCGTCTCCCTGCGCGCCTTCCCGGACCGCACCGCCGTCCTCTGCGTCAACCCGGCCTGCCGCTGCACCGCCCCGGACTGCGGCTGCCACGACGACCCGGCCTACCGGCACACCTGGGACGAGGGGGAGTGGAGCCACCGATGACGAGCCCGGGTTCGCCCACCCTCATCCCCGGGCCGCTGGCCGCCCAGGAGGCCGGTGTCGCCCCGGCGACCATCAGGAAATGGGTCCAGCTGGGCCACCTGGAGGCCGCCGGGAAGGCCGGCCGGGCCGCCCTCTTCCGTCTGGAGGACGTCTTCGCGGCGGAACGCGCGGCCGCCCGGCGGCCCTAGCGGACCAGGGACGACGCAGCCGGACCAGGGACGACGTGGCCGGACCAGGGACGACGAAGCCGGACAGGGACGACGAGGCCGGACCAGGGACGACGGGGCCGGACCAGGGACGACGGGCCGGGGCGGGGACGACGGGCCGGGGCGGGGCCATGAAACGCGACCGCCCCGGCCTCCGCCCTAGGGGATCCCCAGCTCGAAGATCACGTAGTGCGCGTACCACCCGGACGCGATCGCCGCCGTCGAGAAGAACACCGCCAGGCTCGGCCACCGCAGCCGGCTCATCGCCGCCGCCGGGGCCAGGAGCAGGGGGAAGACGGGGAGCAGATAGCGCGGGGTGTTCCCGAACATCTGCTGGGTGCCGAGGACCGTCACGATCGAGGCGAGGGCGTACGCCGTCAGCACCAGCGGCGGCCGTTTCCGCAGCATCAGCGCGACCAGGAACGGCAGCGCCACCACCAGCTGGACGGCGATCAGGTCGGGGACGGAGAAGGCGAAGAGATAGTCGCCCCGCCCCACCGCCACGTTCCGCAGCACGTCCAGGGTGTACGCGCCGAAGTCGAAGTAGTGGGACCAGGCCTCGCGCTGCAGCGCGAAGTAGGCGCCGGGGCCGCCCATCGACCAGCCGACCCAGGCGAGGTAGGTGAGCAGGCCGAGCGGAGCCGCGATCGCCGCGTACAGCGGGGCGGCGACCCCCTGCTCGCGCCGGCTGTCCGGTCGTAGCAGCGTCACCAGCGCCGCCAGGCCCACCGCGCCGATCAGCACGGCCGCCGTCGGACGGCTCAGGCCGGACAGGAACGCGAGCAGGCCCGCGGTCACCCAGCGGCGCTTCATCACGGCGTGGCAGGTCCAGGCGGCGATGGCGACGAAGAGGGACTCCGTGTAGACCGCCCACTCGACGCCGGCGGCGGGGACCACCGCCCACAGGCCGGCCGCGACGGTGCCCGCGCGGGTGCCGGCGAGCAGGGAGATCACGGCGTAGATGCCGGCGGCCGCCACGAAGGAGCACAGGACCGAGACGAGGACGGCGGCGCCGTACAGGCCGAGGCCGGTGGTCTCCGAGACCGCTCGGATCAGGCCCGGGTACAGCGGGAAGAACGCGACCGAGTTCTGTTCCGCCGTGAACTGGCCGCCGGGGGCGAGGTGCTGGAGGGGCTCGGGGTGGTAGCCCTTACGGGCGACCTGGAGGTACCACCAGCCGTCCCAGCTGGACAGGACGTCCCACCAGTGGGCGCCGCCGCCGAAGCGGGGGTCCTTGGTGCGGAAGTCGCCGGCGTAGGTCAGCAGCCAGGCGAAGACCAGGAGGCCGGTGAGCTTGGCGGCGGCGTAGAGGGCGAGGGGCGGGAGGTAGGGGCGGAGGACCGGGGGGAGGCGAAAGGTCTGCGGGGTTTCGGTGGGCGCTGCGGTACTGCCCTGAACCGTGCTCATGACCGTGAAGCCCCCTGGGGAACGCCGTAGCGGCTGCCGCGCGTGGTCGTCGGGCGGCTGCGGGTCCGTTGTGGCTGGTCGCGCGGTTCCCCGCGCCCCTGAAGGAGCGCTCCAGGGAACCGGCGATCAGAAGATCCGATCAGCGTCGCACGGCTGCCCGGCCGAATCCCGGTAGCCCGCGCCCTCTTGCGTTCGCGTGTCGTTCGCCTTCGTGGTATATCGGAAGGCCTCCTGAAACCGCAGCTCAGGTCCTCCGCAACCGGTCCCCCTCCTTTTGTTTTGACCGGAGTGAATGCGCTGGGTACGCTCAGACCTTGTGCCTGGGGTGTGCCCTGACCCTCGTGCGTGCCTTCAAACCGCACCTGAGTGACGAAGTGGCCACCGTGATCCGCGCCCCCTTCTGCCATCCGGCAGGAGTCCGCGGAATCCGACACACCCGACCGCGTGGGTCGGCGACGTTCCAGGTTAGCTTCACCATCGGCACACAGAAACCGGAGAAGTAGTGCCTACGATCCAGCAGCTGGTCCGCAAGGGCCGGCAGGACAAGGTCGAGAAGAACAAGACCCCCGCACTCGAGGGCTCCCCTCAGCGCCGGGGCGTCTGCACGCGTGTGTTCACGACCACCCCGAAGAAGCCGAACTCGGCCCTGCGTAAGGTCGCGCGTGTGCGTCTGACCAGCGGGATCGAGGTCACCGCTTACATTCCGGGTGAGGGACACAACCTGCAGGAGCACTCCATCGTGCTCGTGCGCGGCGGCCGTGTGAAGGACCTGCCCGGTGTTCGCTACAAGATCATCCGCGGTTCGCTCGACACCCAGGGTGTCAAGAACCGCAAGCAGGCCCGCAGCCGCTACGGCGCCAAGAAGGAGAAGTAAGAATGCCTCGTAAGGGCCCCGCCCCGAAGCGCCCGGTCATCATCGACCCGGTCTACGGTTCTCCTCTTGTCACCTCCCTGATCAACAAGGTGCTGCTGAACGGCAAGCGCTCCACCGCCGAGCGCATCGTGTACGGCGCCATGGAGGGCCTGCGCGAGAAGACCAGCAACGACCCGGTCATCACGCTCAAGCGCGCGCTGGAGAACATCAAGCCGACCCTTGAGGTCAAGTCCCGCCGTGTCGGTGGTGCGACGTACCAGGTTCCGATCGAGGTCAAGCCCGGTCGCGCCAACACCCTCGCGCTGCGCTGGCTCGTCGGCTACTCCCGCGCCCGTCGCGAGAAGACCATGACCGAGCGTCTGCTCAACGAGCTTCTCGACGCTTCGAACGGCCTCGGTGCGGCCGTCAAGAAGCGCGAGGACACGCACAAGATGGCCGAGTCCAACAAGGCCTTCGCGCACTACCGCTGGTAGTCGCTACCCCCATCGAGACCGAGAGAAGACCGAAGCCTTATGGCTACCACTTCACTTGACCTGGCCAAGGTCCGCAACATCGGGATCATGGCCCACATCGACGCGGGCAAGACGACCACCACCGAGCGGATCCTGTTCTACACCGGCGTTTCGTACAAGATCGGTGAGGTCCACGACGGCGCCGCCACCATGGACTGGATGGAGCAGGAGCAGGAGCGTGGCATCACGATCACCTCTGCTGCCACCACCTGTCACTGGCCGCTCGAAGACGTCGACCACACCATCAACATCATCGACACCCCGGGCCACGTCGACTTCACCGTCGAGGTGGAGCGCTCCCTGCGCGTGCTCGACGGTGCCGTGACGGTGTTCGACGGCGTCGCCGGTGTCGAGCCCCAGTCCGAGACGGTGTGGCGTCAGGCGGACCGCTACGGCGTGCCGCGTATCTGCTTCGTCAACAAGCTCGACCGGACCGGTGCCGAGTTCCACCGCTGCGTCGACATGATCAGCGGTCGCCTGGGCGCCACGCCGATCGTCATGCAGCTCCCGATCGGTGCCGAGGCCGACTTCAAGGGCGTCGTCGACCTGGTCACGATGAAGGCCTTCGTGTGGTCCGCCGAGGCGGAGAAGGGCGAGATGTACGACGTCGTCGACATCCCGGCCACCCACACCGAGGCTGCCGAGGAGTACCGCGGCAAGCTCGTCGAGACCGTCGCCGAGAACGACGACGAGATCATGGAGCTGTACCTGGAGGGCCAGGAGCCTTCCGTGGAGCAGCTGTACGCCGCGATCCGTCGTATCACCATCGCGTCCGGCAAGTCCGACGGCGTCACCGTCACCCCGGTGTTCTGCGGTACCGCGTTCAAGAACAAGGGCGTCCAGCCCTTGCTCGACGCGGTCGTGCGCTACCTGCCCTCCCCCCTGGACGTCGAGGCCATCGAAGGCCACGACGTGAAGGACCCGGAGGTCGTGGTCAAGCGCAAGCCGTCCGACGAGGAGCCGCTGTCCGCGCTGGCGTTCAAGATCATGAGCGACCCGCACCTCGGCAAGCTCACCTTCGTCCGGGTCTACTCGGGCCGCCTGGAGTCCGGCAGCGCTGTGCTGAACTCCGTCAAGGGCAAGAAGGAGCGCATCGGCAAGATCTACCGCATGCACGCGAACAAGCGTGAGGAGATCGAGTCGGTGGGCGCCGGCGACATCATCGCCGTCATGGGTCTGAAGCAGACCACGACCGGTGAGACGCTGTGCGACGACAAGCAGCCGGTGATCCTGGAGTCCATGGACTTCCCGGCGCCGGTCATCCAGGTCGCCATCGAGCCCAAGTCCAAGGGTGACCAGGAGAAGCTGGGTGTCGCCATCCAGCGTCTCGCGGAGGAGGACCCCTCCTTCCAGGTCCACTCGGACGAGGAGACCGGCCAGACCATCATCGGCGGTATGGGCGAGCTGCACCTCGAGGTGCTGGTCGACCGTATGCGCCGTGAGTTCCGGGTCGAGGCCAACGTCGGCAAGCCGCAGGTCGCGTACCGCGAGACGATCCGTCAGGCCGTCGACCGCGTCGACTACACCCACAAGAAGCAGACCGGTGGTACCGGTCAGTTCGCCAAGGTGCAGATCGCGATCGAGCCGATCGAGAGCGGCGACGCCTCGTACGAGTTCGTGAACAAGGTGACCGGTGGTCGTATCCCGAAGGAGTACATCCCTTCGGTCGACGCCGGTGCGCAGGAGGCCATGCAGTTCGGCATCCTCGCCGGTTACGAGATGACCGGTGTCCGCGTCACGCTCCTCGACGGTGGCTACCACGAGGTCGACTCCTCCGAGCTGGCCTTCAAGATCGCCGGTTCGCAGGCCTTCAAGGAGGCCGCGCGCAAGGCCAAGCCCGTGCTGCTCGAGCCGATGATGGCCGTCGAGGTCACCACGCCCGAGGACTACATGGGTGAGGTCATCGGCGACATCAACTCCCGCCGTGGCCAGATCCAGGCCATGGAGGAGCGGGCCGGTGCCCGCGTCGTGAAGGGCCTCGTGCCCCTCTCGGAGATGTTCGGTTACGTCGGCGACCTGCGCAGCAAGACGTCCGGCCGGGCCAGCTACTCCATGCAGTTCGACTCCTACGCCGAGGTTCCGCGGAACGTCGCCGAGGAGATCATCGCGAAGGCCAAGGGCGAGTAAGTACCGCGTTCCACGCGGCGCGCACACACGCCTTAGGCTTGACCCCGGAGCCTCACGGGTCGTTCCTCCGCATTCGCGGTGGAATGGCCCGGGGCCCGGGACCCAACAGCAAAGATCACCTGGCGCCGATCGCATCAAACCGATCGAATCAAGGCGTACAGAACCACTCCACAGGAGGACCCCAGTGGCGAAGGCGAAGTTCGAGCGGACTAAGCCGCACGTCAACATCGGCACCATCGGTCACATCGACCACGGTAAGACGACCCTCACGGCCGCCATTACCAAGGTGCTGCACGACGCGTACCCGGACCTGAACGAGGCGACCGCGTTCGACAACATCGACAAGGCGCCCGAGGAGCGTCAGCGCGGTATCACGATCTCCATCGCGCACGTCGAGTACCAGACGGAGACCCGTCACTACGCGCACGTCGACTGCCCCGGTCACGCGGACTACATCAAGAACATGATCACGGGTGCCGCGCAGATGGACGGCGCGATCCTGGTCGTGGCCGCCACCGACGGCCCGATGCCGCAGACCAAGGAGCACGTGCTCCTGGCCCGCCAGGTCGGCGTTCCGTACATCGTGGTCGCCCTGAACAAGGCCGACATGGTGGACGACGAGGAGATCATGGAGCTCGTCGAGCTCGAGGTCCGTGAGCTCCTCTCCGAGTACGAGTTCCCGGGCGACGACCTGCCGGTCGTCAAGGTCTCCGCGCTCAAGGCCCTTGAGGGCGACCCCCAGTGGACCCAGTCCGTCCTGGACCTGATGTCCGCCGTCGACGAGGCCATCCCGCAGCCCGAGCGCGACGTCGACAAGCCGTTCCTGATGCCGATCGAGGACGTCTTCACGATCACCGGTCGTGGCACCGTCGTCACCGGTCGTATCGAGCGTGGTGTCCTCAAGGTCAACGAGACCGTCGACATCATCGGCATCAAGACCGAGAAGACCACCACCACGGTCACCGGCATCGAGATGTTCCGCAAGCTGCTCGACGAGGGCCAGGCCGGTGAGAACGTCGGTCTGCTCCTCCGTGGCATCAAGCGCGAGGACGTCGAGCGCGGCCAGGTCATCAT
Organism: Streptomyces sp. NPDC090088; assembly: GCF_044747345.1. NCBI lineage: Bacteria > Bacillati > Actinomycetota > Actinomycetes > Kitasatosporales > Streptomycetaceae > Streptomyces > Streptomyces sp. NPDC090088. The sequence goes on from NZ_JBIVDZ010000002.1 coordinate 324,139, forward strand.
CAAGCCGGGCTCGGTCACCCCGCACACCGAGTTCGAGGCGCAGGCCTACATCCTGTCCAAGGACGAGGGTGGCCGCCACACGCCGTTCTTCAACAACTACCGTCCGCAGTTCTACTTCCGTACCACGGACGTGACCGGCGTCGTGACCCTCCCCGAGGGCACCGAGATGGTCATGCCGGGCGACAACACTGAGATGAAGGTCGAGCTCATCCAGCCCATCGCCATGGAAGAGGGCCTGAAGTTCGCCATCCGTGAGGGTGGCCGCACGGTCGGCGCCGGCCAGGTCACCAAGATCAACAAGTGATCTCGGCCCGCGAGGGCTGACCAGGCAGGTCTGAGAAGGCCCGTACGACTCCGGTCGTACGGGCCTTCTCGCTGCTTCGGCAGGAACTCACTGCATGTTCTGCACGGGTGGATGGTCGTACGACGCCTCGCACACGTACACCTGGAGGCTGTAGCCGCGCCCGATGGTGATCTGCGTTTCCAGCGCCGGTCCGAGGAAGTGGTAGCCGGTGTACCCCGCGTCCTCCACCGGCGCCCAGCTGCCGCTGCCGCCGTCCCACTCGGTGCCGTCGATGGTGAGCAGGGGCCGCACCCCGGCGCCGCACTCGGCGCAGGCCATGGGGAACGGGTCGGAGAAACTCCAGGGCGCGTGTCCGCCGAGCTTCCACCCCGGGGCGACGGCCAGGTCGTACTGGTAGCAGACCCCCGGCTCCTCGTCCTCCCCCTCGATGCCCTCCTCCCACGCGTGGATCCGGTCCGCCAGCTCCTCCGGCAGCTCGTGCGGGGCCGGGTACTCGGTGACGGTCTCGGGGTGCAGCACACACGGCTCGGGCAGGTAGTCGTCGTTGCCGATGACGGCGGGCCGCAGGGGAGCGGCGAGCGGGGGCACGACATCGGCGGCCCTGCGCCAGCGCAGCTCGACCCTCGGCGAGTAGTCGTCCTCGGGGTGGTCGAAGGCGCACCACAGCACCTGGAGCAGATCGGTGCCCTCGGGCCGGGGCAGTGCCGGCACGTCGGCGGCACGTATCTGCGCGACCGGCACCAGCGGCACCGGCCCGTCCAGGGCGGTCCGGTGCGGCTCGGTCCCCCGGTCGACCAGCGCGCGCTCCTCCTCGGTCAACAGGTCGGCGCCCTCGGCGCGCGGCCGGGCCCAGGCCTCGCGCAGGACCCGCCGGCCGACGTGTACGTCGTCCGGCGCCACGCCGCGCTGCCAGGGACCCGCGTGCTCCGGACAGGTCGGCCACGGCTCCTCGGCCGGCCACAGCAGGGGTCCGCCGACGGAACTGCCGGCCGCGGTGGGCGCACCGGCACGGGGATGCAGGCGTACGGCGGTGCGGGCGAGCGGGGCCAGTTCGGGGAAGACCGCGGTGATGTCCAGGGGGCGAGGCGGCGTCGTACGGGTCGTCATGGCCGGAGGCTACCGGCCCGGTCCGACATCACCGCTTCGAAAGTATTCGTCGCGTACGACCCGTTCCCACCAGGGACCCCTCGCCCCACTATTTGTCATGCCGCTGACCAAATTCGGGTGGAGGGCTGAGGCATGTCCGTGCGTCGTAGGACCGTCCTGGGTGCGGGGCTGGCCGCCGTGCCCGTGCTGTCGTCGGGCGTCGCGTGGGCCGGGGGCGACGGCGCACCGCGGGCGACCGATCCCGGCGCGTACATCTCCTTCACCGGCGGGGCGTTCCCGCTGGTCGGCGCCCCGGTCGTGGTGAGCGCCGACGACCACCCCGGAGTCGTCCGGGTGGCCGGCGACCTCCGCGACGACATCGAGCGGGTGACCGGGGTGCGCCCGGCCACCGGGATCGCCCGCCGCGCGGTCCTCGTCGGCACGATCGGCCGCAGCCCGCTGATCGACGGCCTGGTGGCCGCCGGCAAGCTGGACGTGACGGGGGTCCGGGGCCGCTGGGAGACCTCGCTGCAGGCGGTGGTCGACCATCCGCTGCCCGGCGTCGACCAGGCCTTCGTCATCGCGGGCAGCGACCCGCGCGGCACGATCTTCGGGGCGTACGACGTCTCGTACGGCATCGGCGTCTCGCCCTGGCACTGGTGGGACGATGTGCCCCCGGTCCACCGCGACGAGGTGTGGGTGCTGCCGGGCCGCCACACCCAGGGCACCCCGGCGGTGAGGTACCGCGGCTTCTTCGTCAACGACGAGAACCCGGCGCTCGGCACCTGGGCCCCGGCGTACTTCGGCCCGGGCAAGGCCCCCGGCTACCCCGGCGGCTTCAACGCGGACTTCTACGCGAAGGTCTTCGAGGTCCTGCTGCGGCTGAAGGGCAACTACCTCTGGCCGGCCGTCTGGGGGCGGGCGTTCGCGGAGGACGACCCGGAGAACCACCGGCGGGCCGCCGCCTACGGTGTTGTCATGGGCACGTCTCACGAGGCGCCCATGATGCGCGGGATCGAGGAGTGGAACCGCCACGCGACGGGCGGCACCGACCCCTACGGTGGCACCGGCGAATGGTCCTACCTCCGCAACGCCGAGGCGATCCGCGCCTACTGGCGGGCCGGCATCCAGCGCATGGTCGACGAGGGCTTCGAGGGCGTGGTCACCCTCGGCATGCGCGGCAACGGTGACACCGGCCTCCCCGACGGCGACGGCATCGAACTGATGCAGGAGATCATCGCGGCCCAGCGGCAGATCATCGAGGAGGTGACGGGGCGCCCGGCCGCCGAGACCCCGCAGGTGTGGACCCTCTACAAGGAGGTCCAGCGCTACTGGGACCGCGGCCTGCGCGCCCCGGACGACGTGACCGTGGTCCTCACGGACGACAACTGGGGCAACATCCGCAAGCACCCCTCCCCGGCCGAGCCGCGCGGCGGCGGATACGGCCTCTACTACCACTTCGACTACGTGGGCGCCGGCCGCAACTACAAGTGGGTCGACACCGCGAACCTCCGCAACGTCTGGGACCAGCTCCACCAGGCGCACGCGTACGGCAACCACGGCCTGTGGGTGGCCAACGTCGGCGACCTGAAGGGCAACGAACTGCCGACCGAGTTCTTCCTCGACTACGCCTGGGATCCGGAGCGCTGGAGCTTCGACCGCCTGGGCGAGTGGGAACGGCGCTACGCGCGGCAGAACTTCGGCGCCGCGGCGGCCGGCGAGGTGGCCGAACTGCTCGCCGAGTACGGCCGGTTGCAGGCCCGCCGCAAACCGGAGCTGCTGAACCGCCGGATCACGCTCGCCGCCGACGGCCAGGTGGTCTACGACGACCAGCAGACGCCCTTCGCCTTCGGCCACCGGGAACTGGAGCGGGTCACGGGGGAGTGGCGGGAGCTGGGACGACGCGCGGCGCGGATCGGCCGCGGGCTGCCCGAGGCGGCCCAGGACGCGTGGTTCGAGCTGGTCGGCTACGAGGTGGCGGCCACCGCGAACCTGTACGCGCTGCGCGAGGCCGAGTTCACCAACCTCCGCTACGCCCGGGAGGGCCGGGCCGCCACGAACGACCTCGCGACGGCGGCCGAGGCCGGCCTGGCGGCGGACCTAGCCCTGGCCGACCGCTTCAACTCCCGGGTGGCGGGCGGCAAATGGCGCGGCTTCCAGACCCAGCCCCACATCGACTACGGCGACGTGGACCGCTACGGCCCCAACGCGCCCTGGCAGCAGCCGGAGAAGGACAACGTGGCGCTGCCGGACGTGCTGTTCCCGGCGGTACGGCGGATCGAGGTGCCGGAGGCGGCGGGGCTGGGAGTCTCGGTGGACGGCGACGAACCGGCCACGGCACTGCCGTCGTTCAGCCCGTACCAGACCCGGCCGCAGCAGTTCGTCGAGGTGTTCAACCGGGGCCGTACCCCCTTCGACTACCGGGTGACGGCCTCGGTGCCGTGGCTGGTGGTGGACCGCCCGCGGGGCCGGGTGACGCGCCAGGTCAGGCTGGAGGTGCGGGTGGACTGGTCACGGGCGCCGGCCGGGCGGTCCTCCGGAACACTGACGGTGAGCGGGGCGGGGGAGTCGGTGACGGTGGGGTGCGTGGCGGAGCGGCCCCCTTCGCGCCGGGCGCTGCGGGGCTTCGTCGAGGCGGGCGGCTATGTGGCGATCGACGCCGACCACTACGACCGCGCGGCCGGGCAGTGGCGCCGGCTGGCCGGGATCGGCCGCACCGGGGCGGGGATGACGGCCTGGCCGGTGACGGGTGGCTGGGCCGCCTCCGTCTCCGCCTGGCCCCGGCTGGAGTACGAGGTGAGCCTGCTGGCGGCGGGGGAGGTGACGGTATGGGCGTACCTCTCCCCGCGGAACCCGACCCTGCCCACGGCCGGGCTGCACTACGCCGTGTCCTTCGACGGGGACGAGCCCCATCCGGTCGACATCACCGCGGGCGCGGACGACGGCCTGCTCAACACGGTCTGGGCCCGCAACACCTCCGACAACGTCAACCGCTCGGCAACCCGCCACACCCTCGCCTCCGCCGGGGTCCACCGCCTCACGTTCTGGGCGGTCGACCCGACGGTGGTGGTGCAGCGGCTGCTGATCGACACGGGCGGGCTGACACCGACGTATCTGGGGCCGCTGGAGAGCCGGAGACTCTGACCCGGGCCCTTCTGCCGGGACAGCCGGATTTCCAACCGCCGGATTTCCAGCCGCTGGAATTCCAGCCGTCGGAATTCCAGCGCCCGGATTTCCGACCCCCGTATCTGCAACCCCCGTATCTGCAACCGCCGGATTTCCGGCCGCTGGAATTATCCAGGACGGCCCCGGGAAAAGACCGGGTGTTCCGAGGCCCTCACACTCCGCCGCCCAGCAGACGCACCGCCCGGTCGAACGCCGAGTCCCGCCCCTTCGCGAACTCCTCGTCGGTGAAGACCGGTTCGGCGATGTGCGGCGGAATTCCACTGCCGTCGAAGGTGCGGCCGGTCCGTGTCAGGTATTCCTCGTTCGGGAGCCAGACCGCCATGCCGTCGGGGAGGGTGCGGGTCATGACGTCCGAGAAGACGCCCTGGGTGGCCCGGCCGATGCGGACCGTTCGGCCGGGGCGGTCGATCAGGGCCTGGGTGAAGGTCTCGCCGGCGCTGACGGTGGAGCCGCCGGTGAGGAGGGCGACCGGGCCGGTGTAGCGGGGGGCGTGCGCGGGGGTGACCGGGATGGGCTCGGGTCGGGTGTGCCTGGTCGGGTCGGCCGGGTTGTTGCGGGCGCGCTTGGAGTAGGCGATGTACGGCGTGTCCGTGAGGCGTTCGGCGATGCGGATGCCGAGGGCGTCGGAGCCGCCGCCGTTCACGCGCAGGTCGATGATCAGGCCGCGCAGAGCGCGGGTCCGGGCGGGGGAGAGGACGGTGTCCAACGCCCGGTCGAGTTCGGCGAGTTGGGCGGTGTACGACGGATCGTCCGGGTCGTAGCCGTCGAAGGTGGCGATCCGGAGGTAGCCCAGGTGGTGGTCGAGGTCGGCGTAGGTGAGCAGCCCGGCGGCGAAGTCCTGCCGGTTGCGCACGCCCTGGAGATCGCGGTCCACGACGAACTTCTTCACCTTGTCGTTGAGTTCTCCGGTCGGCAGGACGGTTCCCGGGCGGCCGGTGCCGTAGTGGCGGCCGCCGTCCTGGACGAGGACGTGCGCGTCGTGGAGCGGGGTGATCATGCGGCTGAAGAGGTCGAAGAGTTCGGCGCGGGTGGTGTCCCGGTGGACCAGCGGCCGGTAGCGGTCGCGCACGGCGTGCCAGTCGACGCCCTTGGCGGCGAAGAAGGGGTAGTTCTCCTCGAAGGTCTGCCAGAAGACGTCGAAGGCGGTGCGCGAGTCGGCCGAGGGCGGGCGGGTGCAGGCGGCGGGCAGGGCGCCGACGCGCCGCAGCCGCCGGTGCCCAACCGAGCTGTCGGCGCTGAACCGGGCGTGCTCGCCGTCGGCCGCGGGGCGCAGGGTGAGCAGGACGCCGTCGGCGTCGTACGTCCCCTGCTCTGCGGCCACCCCGGCGAAGTCCCCCTTGAGGCAGCTGATCGCGGTCGTCTGGTACTCCCACAGCCCTTGCCCGTCGACGGCGAGGACGGTCCCGTAGCCGTCCGTGCGCCACAGACCCACTGCGGTGCCGGGTGGTCCGCCGGCGCTGGGGGCGGCGAGGGCGAGGAGAAGAGTTGCGGTCCCGACGGCGGTGCGCACGATGACGTCCTTCCACCCACACGTGACTGACGCTTGCGTCCTTCACGGTGCCGGACGCCGGGAGGGCGCGACCATCCGGCAGACGGGTGGGCCGGGGGTGGGGACAGCCTCAGCGCCGGGGTGCGAAGAGCAGGTTGCGGGTGTGCGGTGGCCGGGGCTCCTGCCAGGGCACGAGTGCGCCGTCGTGCTCGGCGATCCAGTGGACGTCGTAGCCGAGCGGTTCGAACTCGGCGATCAGCTCGTCGAGGGAGGCGTCGACCAGGGCCTCCATCACCAGGGTCGGCCGGTCGCGCTTCAGCACCTGGCGGGCGCCGCGCAGCACCGACATCTCGTGCCCCTCCACGTCGATCTTGACGAGGTCCAGCTTCGTCTCGGCGAACACCTCGTCGAGGGTGAGCAGCTGGATGCGCTTCTGCTGGGCGTCGGGGGCGGCGCCGCCCTCCAGTGTGGAGCCGGTGGAGAGCAGGTTCCCGGAGAAACGGACGCTGATCTCGGCCCAGCCGGGCTCGCTGGAGACGCCGGCCTGGTGGAGCCTGACGTTCTGGACGCCGTTGGAGCGGACGTTCACCGACAGCCGGGCGTGGATCTGGTCGACCGGCTCGAAGGAGTGCACCTTCGCCTTCGGGTTGGCGTGCGCGGCGATCATCGAGAAGTACCCGACGTGCGCGCCGACATCGGCGATGGTCGTGCTCCGCGCGGCCAGCCGCGACCAGGTGGCGAGGGTGCCGGGCTCGTAGCCGAACGTCCCGTTCCACAGCGTGTCCATGGCCACCGCATCGTCGTTCACGCAGAACATCACAAACGGCGGACAGTACGGCGACTCGATCTCCACGAAGCCGCGATACGGGAACTTCTTGCGGTGCACACGGATGATGTCGCCGGTGGTGACGGGCCGGACCGATGGTGCGTGGGCCAGCATGCGGGCGTTGGCTGCTTCGACCTCGGAAATGCGCATTGGGCGATGGTAAAGCCAGGGTCAGAGATTGTCACAGGCTACGAAAATGTTCCGAAAGGCCTGCTCACAGCTGGACGCAAGGAGGAATTTCGCACCCCGTCCATGCGGAATCACCTGGAATTAATCTCTCCTTTGCCTGCCGGTTCATGACGGAGGCGCGGCGGAGAACCGGATCTCCGCCGCCGGGGTCACCGTGGACGAGCGGTGTGCGTACTGGATGACGGAGAAGATTCCGTTGTGGTGGGCGACGATCTGGGCGGCTGTCGGGACGGTGTCGGGCGGGCGTTCGATCGTGGTGTGGCCGTCGGCGACGAGGACGAGGTCGTAGCCGTGGGAGAGGGCGCTGCGGCTCGTGGAGTCGACGCAGTAGTCGGAGGCGTAGCCGGTGACGACGAGACGGCGGACCGCCCGCTCGGCCAGGACCTCGCCGAGCGTCGTACCGAGGAAGGAGTCCGCGCTGTCCTTGTCGAGGACCAGGTCCCCCGGCTCGGGTGCCAGCGCGGGGTGGACCTCCAGCCACTCGGCGGGCACCTGGTCGAAGCGCTGGCGCAGATAGACGACGGGTACGCCGGCGGCGCGGGCCCGTGCCGCCAGTCCGGCGACCGTGCTCAGGCAGGCCTCGCCGTCATGGGCGTCCCTGAGCATGGCGCGCTGCATGTCGATGATGAGCAGTGCGGTGTCCGGCATGCCGTGAGGCTGTCCACATGCCGCCGGAAGAATGCCGTGAGGGCGCCGAACCGGACCCCTGTTTGACGTGCGTCACCCCCGGGGTATGCTCTCCGGCCCCCGATTGGCCAGCCCCCCGCCCTCTATGGCAGACTGTCGGAGTTGCTCGGTCGAGTGTTGATGCTGCGCGCCTCCCGCCGGGAGGACCGAAAGCGAGTCCCACAGTACTCGTCGTCCTAACTGCCTCACGGCAGCGCTGGGGCGGACGTACGGGAATCTTTCGGGAAGTGTGGTGCAGCACCGGCCAGGCGCCCGGTGGGCCTTCCGCCCCCGGCTTGCGGTTCCGGAAGGGCCGTGTGCATTCCCCGCAGGGATGTTCGAACAAGGGGCATCTGTGTCAGCGGGAGCGCGACACGCCCGACCGCGTGGGTCGGAGAAACGAAGGCAGCAGAAGGAATCCGCCGGGTTCCAGAGCGTTACAGAGACAGGACTACTGAGTAGCCATGGCGGGACAGAAGATCCGCATCCGGCTCAAGGCCTACGACCACGAGGTCATCGACTCCTCGGCGAAGAAGATCGTCGAGACGGTGACCCGCACTGGTGCGTCGGTCGCGGGCCCGGTGCCGCTGCCCACTGAGAAGAACGTGTACTGCGTCATCAAGTCGCCGCACAAGTACAAGGACTCGCGCGAGCACTTCGAGATGCGCACGCACAAGCGCCTGATCGACATCCTCGACCCGACGCCGAAGACCGTTGACTCCCTGATGCGACTCGACCTCCCGGCCGGTGTCGACATCGAGATCAAGCTCTGAGGGCCGGTGATCTGAGAATGGCTAAGCAGATCAAGGGCATCCTGGGCGAGAAGCTCGGCATGACGCAGGTGTGGGACGAGAACAACCGTGTTGTTCCGGTCACCGTCGTCAAGGCCGGCCCCAACGTCGTCACCCAGGTCCGTACCAACGACGTCGACGGCTACGAGTCGGTCCAGATCGCCTTCGGCGAGATCGACCCGCGCAAGGTGAACAAGCCCCTCAAGGGCCACTTCGCGAAGGCCGACGTCACCCCCCGTCGCCACCTTGTCGAGATCCGCACGGCGGACGCCTCCGAGTACACGCTCGGCCAGGAAGTCACCGCCGAGGTCTTCGAGGCCGGCGTGAAGGTCGACGTCACCGGCAAGAGCAAGGGCAAGGGCTTCGCCGGTGTCATGAAGCGTCACAACTTCAAGGGCCTCGGCGCCGGTCACGGCACCCAGCGCAAGCACCGCTCGCCCGGTTCCATCGGTGGCTGCGCCACCCCGGGCCGCGTGTTCAAGGGCCTCCGCATGGCGGGTCGTATGGGCAACGAGCGTGTCACCACCCAGAACCTGACCGTCCACGCCGTTGACGCGGAGAAGGGTCTGCTGCTCATCAAGGGCGCGGTTCCCGGTCCGAACGGCGGCCTCGTCCTGGTCCGCACCGCGGCCAAGGGGGCCTGAGGTAACCGATGAGCACTGTTGACATCCTTTCGCCTGCCGGCGAGAAGACCGGTAGCGTCGAGCTCCCCGCGGAGATCTTCGGCGTGGAGAAGGTCAGCATCCCGCTGATCCACCAGGTCGTCGTCGCGCAGAACGCCGCTGCCCGTCAGGGCACGCACAAGACGAAGACCCGTGGCGAGGTCCGTGGTGGTGGCAAGAAGCCTTACCGCCAGAAGGGCACCGGCCGCGCCCGTCAGGGCTCGACCCGCGCCCCGCAGTTCGCCGGCGGTGGCGTCGTCCACGGCCCGCAGCCGCGTGACTACTCGCAGCGCACCCCCAAGAAGATGAAGGCTGCCGCTCTGCGTCACGCCCTCACCGACCGGGCGCGCCACAACCGCATCCACGTCGTCACCGGCGTGATCGAGGGCGAGACCCCCAGCACCAAGGCCGCTCGCACGCTGTTCGGCAAGATCTCGGAGCGCAAGAACCTGCTCCTGGTCGTCGACCGCGCCGACGAGGCCGCGTGGCTCTCCGCCCGCAACCTGCCCCAGGTCCACATCCTGGAGCCGGGCCAGCTGAACACGTACGACGTGATCGTCTCGGACGACGTGGTCTTCACCCAGGCCGCTCTCGAGTCCTTCGTCGCCGGCCCGAAGGCCAACGACACCGAAGGGACCGAGGTCTGATGGCTACCCGTCACCCGAGCATCGCCTCGAAGGCCGCCAAGGCCGCCAAGGCCGCGCGCGTCGCCAAGGCGCGCCGCCACGAGGCCGAGGGCAAGAACACCGTCGAGACGCCGATCAGCAAGTCGTACACGGACCCCCGTGACGTCCTGCTGAAGCCGGTCGTCTCGGAGAAGAGCTACGCGCTCCTGGACGAGAACAAGTACACGTTCGTCGTCGCCCCGGGCGCCAACAAGACCCAGATCAAGCAGGCCGTCCAGGCGGTCTTCTCGGTCAAGGTCACCGGGGTCAACACCCTCAACCGCCAGGGCAAGCGCAAGCGCACCAAGACCGGGTTCGGTCAGCGCGCGGGCTCCAAGCGCGCGATCGTGACCCTCGCCGAGGGCGACCGTATCGACATCTTCGGCGGTCCGACCGCGTAAGCGGGTCGGATCGTCCGATATCGGACGAGGACTGAGAAATGGGAATCCGCAAGTACAAGCCGACTACGCCGGGCCGTCGTGGCGCCAGCGTCGCCGACTTCGTCGAGGTCACGCGGTCCACGCCGGAGAAGTCGCTGGTCCGCCCGCTGCACAGCAAGGGCGGCCGTAACAACGCCGGTCGTGTGACCGTTCGCCACCAGGGTGGCGGACACAAGCGCGCCTACCGAGTGATCGACTTCCGTCGTCACGACAAGGACGGCGTGCCGGCGAAGGTCGCGCACATCGAGTACGACCCCAACCGCACCGCGCGCATCGCGCTGCTGCACTACGCGGACGGCGAGAAGCGCTACATCCTCGCCCCGCGCAACCTGCAGCAGGGCGACACCGTGGAGAACGGTCCCGGGGCCGACATCAAGCCGGGCAACAACCTGGCCCTCCGTAACATCCCGGTCGGTACCACGATCCACGCGATCGAGCTCCGTCCCGGTGGTGGCGCCAAGTTCGCCCGCTCCGCGGGTGCCTCGGTGCAGCTGCTCGCCCGTGAGGGCGCCATGGCGACCCTCCGTATGCCGTCCGGCGAGATCCGCATGGTGGACGCGCGCTGCCGCGCCACCGTCGGTGAGGTCGGCAACGCCGAGCAGTCGAACATCAACTGGGGCAAGGCCGGCCGTAAGCGGTGGCTGGGCGTCCGCCCGACCGTCCGTGGTGTCGTGATGAACCCGGTCGACCACCCGCACGGTGGTGGTGAGGGCCGGACCTCCGGTGGTCGCCACCCTGTGTCCCCGTGGGGCAAGAAGGAAGGCCGTACTCGTTCGCCCAAGAAGGCGTCGAACAAGTACATCGTCCGCCGCCGCAAGACGAACAAGAAGCGCTAAGGACGGGTTGAGATGCCGCGTAGCTTGAAGAAGGGGCCCTTCGTCGACGACCACCTGATCAAGAAGGTGGACGCCCAGAACGAAGCCGGCACCAAGAACGTCATCAAGACCTGGTCCCGCCGCTCGATGATCGTCCCGGCCATGCTGGGTCACACCCTGGCGGTGCACAACGGCAAGACCCACATCCCGGTGTTCGTCACCGAGTCGATGGTCGGCCACAAGCTCGGCGAGTTCTCGCCGACCCGCACCTTCCGGGGCCACGTCAAGGACGACCGGAAGTCGAAGCGCCGCTAGTAGCGGATCGCATTCAGACACGTAAGTAACTGAGAGGGACAACCATGGAAGCCAGGGCCCAGGCGCGGTACATCCGCGTTACGCCCATGAAGGCCCGCCGCGTGGTGGACCTTATCCGTGGCATGGATGCCACGGAGGCTCAGGCTGTTCTGCGATTCGCTCCGCAGGCAGCCTCCGTGCCGGTCGGCAAGGTGCTCGACAGCGCCATCGCCAACGCCGCGCACAACTACGACCACACCGACGCCGACAGCCTCTTCATCTCCGAGGCGTACGTCGACGAGGGCCCGACCCTGAAGCGGTTCCGTCCGCGTGCCCAGGGCCGTGCCTACCGGATCCGCAAGCGGACCAGCCACATCACCGTGGTCGTCAGCAGCAAGGAAGGAACCCGGTAATGGGCCAGAAGGTTAACCCGCATGGGTTCCGGCTCGGTGTCACCACGGACTTCAAGTCCCGGTGGTACGCCGACAAGCTGTACAAGGACTACGTCAAGGAAGACGTCGCCATCCGTCGGATGATGACGTCCGGCATGGAGCGCGCCGGTATCTCGAAGGTGGAGATCGAGCGCACCCGTGACCGTGTGCGTGTGGACATCCACACCGCGCGTCCGGGCATCGTCATCGGCCGCCGTGGCGCCGAGGCCGACCGCATCCGCGGTGACCTCGAGAAGCTCACGGGCAAGCAGGTCCAGCTGAACATCCTCGAGGTCAAGAACCCCGAGACGGACGCTCAGCTGGTCGCTCAGGCCGTCGCCGAGCAGCTCTCCTCCCGCGTCTCCTTCCGCCGCGCCATGCGTAAGAGCATGCAGTCGGCGATGAAGGCCGGCGCCAAGGGCATCAAGATCCAGTGCGGTGGCCGCCTCGGCGGCGCCGAGATGTCCCGCTCGGAGTTCTACCGCGAGGGCCGCGTGCCCCTGCACACGCTCCGCGCGAACGTGGACTACGGCTTCTTCGAGGCCAAGACGACCTTCGGCCGTATCGGTGTGAAGGTCTGGATCTACAAGGGCGACGTCAAGAACATCGCCGAGGTCCGCGCCGAGAACGCCGCAGCCCGTGCCGGCAACCGCCCGGCCCGTGGTGGCGGCGCTGCCGACCGCCCGGCCCGTGGTGGCCGCGGTGGCGAGCGGCGCGGTCGCAAGCCGCAGCAGGCTGCCGGCGCCGAGGCCCCCAAGGCCGAGGCCCCCGCCGCCGCTCCGGCTGAGAGCACCGGAACGGAGGCCTGACCGACATGCTGATCCCCCGTAGGGTCAAGCACCGCAAGCAGCACCACCCGGGACGCAGCGGCGCTGCCAAGGGTGGCACCACGGTTGCGTTCGGCGAGTACGGCATCCAGGCGCTCACCCCGGCGTACGTGACGAACCGTCAGATCGAGGCCGCTCGTATCGCCATGACGCGTCACATCAAGCGTGGTGGCAAGGTCTGGATCAACATCTACCCGGACCGTCCCCTCACCAAGAAGCCCGCCGAGACCCGCATGGGTTCCGGTAAGGGCTCCCCGGAGTGGTGGATCGCCAACGTCAAGCCCGGACGCGTGATGTTCGAGCTGTCGTACCCCAACGAGAAGATCGCCCGTGAGGCCCTCACTCGCGCAGCCCACAAGCTGCCGATGAAGTGCCGGATCGTCAAGCGCGAGGCAGGTGAAGCGTGATGTCGGCCGGTACCAAGGCGTCCGAGCTGCGCGAGCTGGGCAACGAGGAGCTTCTGGGCAAGCTCCGCGAGGCCAAGGAAGAGCTGTTCAACCTCCGCTTCCAGGCGGCGACCGGACAGCTTGAGAACCATGGCCGTCTGAAGGCGGTCCGCAAGGACATCGCGCGGATCTACACCCTGATGCGCGAGCGTGAGCTGGGCATCGAAACGGTGGAGAGCGCCTGATGAGCGAGAGCAACGTGACTGAGAACACTGCGGCGCGCGACAGCTTCCGCAAGACCCGTGAGGGTCTCGTCGTCAGCGACAAGATGGACAAGACCGTCGTCGTCGCCGTCGAGGACCGCGTCAAGCACGCGCTGTACGGCAAGGTCATCCGCCGTACGAACAAGCTCAAGGCGCACGACGAGCAGAACGCTGCCGGCGTCGGCGACCGGGTTCTCCTGATGGAGACCCGTCCGCTGTCGGCGACCAAGCGCTGGCGCGTCGTCGAGATCCTCGAGAAGGCCAAGTAAATCTCCTGCGGGGCATCCCTCGCAGGACAGTTCCGCCAGGCTCCGGGAGCCGCTCCGCTGAGCGGCTCCCGGGGAACCGGCAGACACACAGGAGATAGACGTGATCCAGCAGGAGTCGCGACTGCGCGTCGCCGACAACACTGGTGCGAAGGAGATCCTTTGCATCCGTGTGCTCGGTGGCTCCGGTCGCCGCTACGCGGGCATCGGTGACGTCATCGTCGCCACCGTCAAGGACGCGATCCCCGGCGGCAACGTGAAGAAGGGTGACGTCATCAAGGCGGTCATCGTTCGCACCGTCAAGGAGCGCCGCCGTCCGGACGGCTCGTACATCCGCTTCGACGAGAACGCCGCCGTCATTCTGAAGAACGACGGCGACCCTCGCGGCACCCGCATCTTCGGCCCGGTCGGGCGTGAGCTGCGCGAGAAGAAGTTCATGAAGATCATCTCGCTGGCTCCGGAGGTGCTGTAAGCATGAAGATCAAGAAGGGCGACCTGGTCCAGGTCATCACCGGCAAGGACAAGGGCAAGCAGGGCAAGGTCATCGCGGCCTACCCCCGCGAGGACCGTGTCCTGGTCGAGGGTGTCAACCGGGTCAAGAAGCACACCAAGGCCGGCCCGACCGCTCGCGGTTCCCAGGCCGGCGGCATCGTCACGACCGAGGCGCCCGTCCACGTCTCCAACGTCCAGCTGGTCGTTGAGAAGGACGGCAACAAGGTTGTCACGCGTGTCGGTTACCGCTTCGACGACGAAGGCAACAAGATCCGCGTTGCCAAGCGGACGGGTGAGGACATCTGATGGCTACCACCACTGCTCCGCGTCTGAAGCTGAAGTACCGCGAGGAGATCGCGGGCAAGATGCGTGACGAGTTCAAGTACGAGAACGTCATGCAGATCCCCGGCCTCGTCAAGATCGTGGTCAACATGGGTGTCGGCGACGCCGCCCGTGACTCGAAGCTGATCGAGGGCGCGATCCGCGACCTGACCACCATCACCGGTCAGAAGCCGCAGGTCACCAAGGCCCGCAAGTCCATCGCGCAGTTCAAGCTGCGTGAGGGCCAGCCGATCGGTGCCCACGTCACGCTCCGTGGCGACCGCATGTGGGAGTTCCTGGACCGCACCCTGTCGCTCGCGCTTCCGCGCATCCGCGACTTCCGTGGTCTGTCCCCCAAGCAGTTCGACGGCCGTGGCAACTACACCTTCGGTCTCACGGAGCAGGTCATGTTCCACGAGATCGACCAGGACAAGATCGACCGTACCCGGGGCATGGACATCACCGTGGTCACCACGGCGACCAACGACGCTGAGGGCCGCGCGCTCCTTCGTCACCTCGGCTTCCCGTTCAAGGAGGCGTGAGCGAGATGGCGAAGAAGGCTCTGATTGCCAAGGCTGCTCGCAAGCCCAAGTTCGGTGTGCGTGGCTACACGCGCTGCCAGCGCTGCGGCCGTCCGCACTCCGTGTACCGCAAGTTCGGCCTGTGCCGCGTGTGCCTTCGTGAGATGGCTCACCGTGGCGAGCTGCCGGGCGTGACCAAGAGCTCCTGGTAATCCCCGCTTTTAGGGATTCCGGAAGCTCTCGGTAAGCAATGGGCGTGTCAGGTGCCCTGCTCTCCATGGCTTAGGCTTGGAGGGTTGGGCGCCTGACGGTCGCCCGTACGCCCGTGGGCAGGGCCCACAAATGTTTGCTTACTACGCCGTAGGTCCACCGCGCCGCACCCGTCCCGTCTCGGATCGGGGAGAGGGATGGCGCACCAGGAAACCCCGGCGAGAGAGGCCGAAGGCCAATTCATGACCATGACTGATCCGATCGCAGACATGCTTACGCGTCTGCGGAACGCGAACTCGGCATACCACGACTCCGTGACGATGCCGGCGTCCAAGATCAAGTCTCACATCGCGGAGATCCTCCAGCAGGAGGGCTTCATCACGGGCTGGAAGGTCGAGGACGCCGAGGTCGGCAAGAACCTCGTCCTGGACCTGAAGTTCGGTCCCAACCGTGAGCGCTCCATCGCGGGCATCAAGCGGATCTCCAAGCCCGGTCTCCGGGTGTACGCGAAGTCCACCTCCCTGCCGAAGGTGCTGGGCGGCCTCGGCGTGGCGATCATCTCCACGTCGCACGGGCTCCTCACCGACAAGCAGGCCGGCAAGAAGGGCGTGGGTGGGGAAGTCCTCGCCTACGTCTGGTAGCAGAAGGGAACGGAGGAAACAGCTATGTCGCGTATCGGCAAGCTCCCCATCGCGGTTCCCGCCGGCGTGGACGTCACCATCGACGGCCGCACGGTGCAGGTCAAGGGCCCCAAGGGCGAGCTGACCCACACCATCGTGGCTCCGATCGACATCGCCAAGGGCGAGGACGGCACTCTCGCGGTGACCCGCCCCAACGACGAGCGTCAGAGCAAGGCCCTGCACGGCCTGTCCCGCACGCTGGTGGCGAACATGATCACCGGCGTGACCCAGGGTTACGTGAAGAAGCTCGAGATCAGCGGTGTCGGTTACCGCGTGACCGCCAAGGGCTCGAACCTCGAGTTCGCGCTCGGTTACAGCCACCCGATCCTGGTCGAGGCCCCCGAGGGCATCACCTTCAAGGTCGAGGCTCCGACCCGTTTCTCGGTCGAGGGCATCGACAAGCAGAAGGTCGGCGAGGTCGCGGCCAACATCCGCAAGCTGCGCAAGCCCGACCCGTACAAGGCCAAGGGCGTCAAGTACGAGGGCGAAGTCATCCGCCGCAAGGTCGGAAAGGCGGGTAAGTAAGCCATGGCATACGGACAGAAGATCCTCAAGGGCGACGCCTACAAGCGCGCCGCGATCAAGCGCCGCCACATCCGGATCCGCAAGAACATTTCCGGTACGGCGGAGCGTCCCCGTCTGGTCGTTACCCGCTCCAACCGCCACATCGTGGCGCAGGTGATCGACGACCTGAAGGGCCACACCCTGGCTTCCGCGTCCACTCTGGACGTGTCGGTCCGTGGTGGCGAGGGCGACAAGTCCTCGCAGGCCAAGCAGGTCGGCGCCCTGGTCGCCGAGCGTGCCAAGGCCGCCGGTGTCGAGGCCGTGGTGTTCGACCGTGGTGGCAACCAGTACGCCGGGCGCATCGCCGCCCTGGCGGACGCCGCCCGCGAGGCCGGGCTCAAGTTCTGAGCCGCTTGTAGCTAGCGGAAAGAGAGAGGTAATCCAATGGCTGGACCCCAGCGCCGCGGCAGCGGTGCCGGTGGCGGCGAGCGGCGGGACCGGAAGGGCCGTGACGGCGGCGCTGCTGCCGCCGAGAAGACCGCGTACGTTGAGCGCGTCGTCGCGATCAACCGCGTCGCCAAGGTTGTGAAGGGTGGTCGTCGCTTCAGCTTCACCGCGCTGGTCGTGGTGGGCGACGGTGACGGCACCGTGGGTGTCGGTTACGGCAAGGCCAAGGAGGTGCCGGCCGCCATCGCCAAGGGCGTTGAGGAGGCCAAGAAGCACTTCTTCAAGGTCCCCCGCATCCAGGGCACCATCCCGCACCCGATCCAGGGTGAGAAGGCTGCCGGCGTCGTGCTGCTCAAGCCCGCGTCCCCGGGTACCGGCGTTATCGCCGGTGGTCCGGTGCGTGCCGTGCTCGAGTGCGCCGGTATCCACGACATCCTGTCGAAGTCGCTCGGCTCCGACAACGCGATCAACATCGTGCACGCGACCGTGGCGGCCCTGAAGGGCCTGCAGCGTCCCGAGGAGGTCGCGGCCCGCCGTGGCCTGCCGCTCGAGGACGTCGCGCCCGCGGCTCTGCTGCGTGCCCGCGCCGGAGTGGGTGCGTGATGGCGCAGCTGAAGATCACGCAGGTCAAGTCCTACATCGGCAGCAAGCAGAACCACCGTGACACCCTGCGTTCCCTTGGTCTCAAGGGCATCAACACGCAGGTCGTCAAGGAGGACCGCCCCGAGTTCCGCGGCATGGTGCACACCGTCCGCCACCTCGTGTCGGTCGAGGAGGTCGACTGATCATGGCGGAGCAGAACCCGCTCAAGATCCACAACCTCCGTCCGGCCCCCGGCGCCAAGACCGCCAAGACCCGTGTCGGTCGTGGTGAGGCGTCGAAGGGTAAGACGGCCGGTCGTGGTACCAAGGGTACGAAGGCCCGTTACCAGGTTCCGGAGCGCTTCGAGGGTGGCCAGATGCCCCTCCACATGCGTCTCCCGAAGCTGAAGGGCTTCAAGAACCCGTTCAAGACCGAGTACCAGGTCGTGAACCTCGACAAGCTGGCCGCGCTGTACCCGGAGGGTGGCGAGGTCACCGTCGAGGGTCTCGTCGCCAAGGGTGCCGTTCGCAAGAACAGCCTCGTCAAGGTCCTCGGCCAGGGTGAGGTCTCCGTGGCGCTGCAGGTGACGGTCGACGCCGTCTCCGGCTCCGCCAAGGAGAAGATCACCGCTGCCGGCGGCACCGTCACCGAGCTCGTCTGAGTCTCTCGGACGTCTCGATGACGTAAGCAACTCCCGACCGGGGATACCTCACAATGGGGTATCCCCGGTTGGTCGTTCCTAGGGGGGCGTGGTCGCCGGTAAGGTGGCCAGCGCTGTTCTCTTTTTCTATTCGTCGAACCTCAGACCGTCACCCTTGACGCAGTTGCGCGGGGGTCGCAGGAGGCACCGTGCTCACCGCGTTCGCCCGGGCGTTCAGGACGCCCGACCTGCGCAAGAAACTGCTCTTCACGCTCGGGATCATCGTGGTGTACCGGGTCGGCACCCATATCCCGATCCCCGGCGTCAACTACAAGGCCGTCCAGACGTGTGTGAACGAGGCCTCCGGCAACCAGGGCCTGTTCGGTCTCGTCAACATGTTCAGCGGCGGCGCGCTGCTCCAGATCACGATCTTCGCGCTCGGCATCATGCCGTACATCACGGCCAGCATCATCCTTCAGCTGCTGACCGTGGTCATCCCGCGCCTGGAGGCCCTGAAGAAGGAGGGCCAGGCGGGTACGGCGAAGATCACGCAGTACACCCGTTACCTGACGGTGGCGCTCGCCATCCTGCAGGGCACCGGACTGGTCGCCACCGCACGCAGCGGCGCCCTCTTCTCCGGCTGCACGGTCGCCTCCAGCATCGTCCCGGACCAGGCGATCTTCACCACCATCACGATGGTCATCTGCATGACCGCCGGCACGGCCGTCGTCATGTGGCTCGGTGAGCTCATCACCGACCGCGGCATCGGCAACGGCATGTCGATCCTGATGTTCATCTCGATCGCCGCGACCTTCCCGTCCGCGCTGTGGGCCATCAAGAAGTCGGGCACCCTGGCCGACGGCTGGATCGAGTTCGGCACGGTCATCGCGGTCGGCCTGATCATGGTCGCCCTGGTGGTCTTCGTCGAGCAGGCCCAGCGCCGGATCCCGGTCCAGTACGCGAAGCGCATGATCGGCCGCCGTTCCTACGGCGGTACGTCCACCTACATCCCGCTCAAGGTGAACCAGGCCGGTGTGATCCCGGTCATCTTCGCCTCGTCGCTGCTGTACATCCCGGCGCTCGTGGCACAGTTCGCCGGCGGCAACTCGGGCTGGAAGCAGTGGATCAGCACGAACCTCACCAAGGGTGACCACCCGATCTACATCACCCTGTACTTCTTGCTGATCGTTTTCTTCGCGTTCTTCTACGTCGCCATCTCCTTCAACCCCGAAGAAGTAGCCGACAACATGAAGAAGTATGGTGGCTTCATCCCGGGCATCCGGGCTGGCCGACCGACCGCTGAGTACCTCTCGTACGTGCTCAACCGGATCACCTGGCCGGGTTCGCTGTATCTGGGCCTGATCGCTCTCGTACCGACGATGGCGTTGGTTGGCTTTGGGGCAAGCCAGAACTTCCCGTTCGGTGGCACCAGCATCCTGATCATCGTGGGTGTGGGCCTCGAAACGGTGAAGCAGATCGAGAGCCAGCTTCAGCAGCGCAATTACGAAGGGTTCCTCCGCTGATGCGAATCGTCCTCGTCGGGCCGCCTGGCGCCGGTAAGGGAACGCAAGCCGTTCGCCTTGCCAAGGAGCTGAAGATCCCGCACATCTCCACGGGCGACCTGTTCCGCGCCAACATCAGCCAGCAGACGGAGCTCGGGAAACTCGCGAAGTCCTACATGGACGCCGGCAACCTCGTCCCCGACGAGGTGACCATCGCGATGGCCAAGGACCGCATGGAGCAGGAGGATGCCGCAGGCGGCTTCCTGCTCGACGGCTTCCCGCGCAACGTCTCGCAGGCCGAGGCGCTCGACGAGCTGCTGAAGGCCGAGACGATCAAGCTGGACGCGGTGCTCGACCTCGAGGTCCCGGAGGACGAGGTCGTCAAGCGGATCGCCGGCCGCCGGCTGTGCCGCAACAAGGCGGACCACGTCTTCCACGTGACGTACAGCCCGCCGAAGACCGAGGGTGTCTGCGACATCTGCGGCGGCGAGCTCTACCAGCGTGACGACGACTCCGAGGACACCGTCCGCACGCGGCTCGAGGTCTACCACACGCAGACCGAGCCCATCATCGACTACTACAAGGCACAGGGCCTGGTCGCCACGATCTCCGCCCTGGGCCCGGTCGACGAGGTCACCAAGCGCGCACTGGACGCGCTGGGGCGTGACGACGAGGACGACGAGAAGTAGTTCCACGGCGGTTCCGGCCGCGGTGCCCTCCCCCGGATCAGGTCCGGGGGGACCCCAGGGCGCCGCGGCCGTACTGTTGTCCAGGTATCCGGTTGACGTTGACGTGAGTGACGGAGAGCGCAGGCCCCCCATGGTGCAGATCAAGACCTCCGAGCAGATCGCCAGAATGCGGGCGGCGGGCCTGGTCGTCGCCGCCATCCACGCGGCGACGCGTACCGCCGCGGTCCCCGGGGCCAGCACCAAGGACCTGGACGAGGTGGCCCGCAAGGTCCTCGCCGAGCACGGTGCCAAGTCGAACTTCCTCGGCTACGGCGGTTTCCCGGCCACCATCTGCACGTCCGTCAACGACGTGGTCGTCCACGGCATCCCTTCGGAGGATGTCGTTCTCAAGGACGGCGACATCATCTCCATCGACTGCGGCGCGATCGTCGACGGCTGGCACGGCGACGCGGCGTACACCGCGTTCGTGGGCTCCGGCCACGCTCCGGAGCTGATCGAGCTCTCCCGGGTGACCGAGGAGTCGATGTGGGCCGGCATCGCGGCGATGAAGCAGGGCAGCCGCCTGGTGGACGTGTCCCGGGCGATCGAGACGTACATCCGCCGGCAGCCGAAGCCGGGCGGCGGCAAGTACGGGATCATCGAGGACTACGGCGGCCACGGCATCGGCACCGAGATGCACATGGACCCGCACCTGCTGAACTACGTCGACCGGCGGCGTGGCAAGGGGCCGAAGCTGGTGCCCGGGTTCTGCCTGGCCATCGAGCCGATGGTGTCCCTGGGGACGCCGCGGACGGAGGTCCTGGAGGACGACTGGACCGTCATCACGACGGACGGGACGTGGTCGTCGCACTGGGAGCACAGCGTTGCACTGACCGAGGCCGGGCCGCTTGTGCTGACGGCGCCCGACGGGGGCAGGGCCAAGCTGGCCGAACTGGGGATCACGGCTGCGCCGGATCCGCTGGGCTGAGCACCGTTTGAAGCCGCGGCTCCGGTGAGGGCTGAGCGCGCAGTTCCCCGCGCCCCTGAAGGGGCGCTTCAGCGGGGCGCGCTTAATGATCTGCCGTATGGGGCAGGCTTTCTCGATTCGTCTTTCCGGGTGTGCTGACGTAGACTGACTCGTCGGCTCTCGTGCACCCGCATGTCCGCATGCCCCCGAGAGGGGAAGTGCGGGAGTCGATCAAGGTAGTCGATTCGAAGGGCGAAGCGTGGCCAAGAAGCAAGGTGCCATCGAGATCGAGGGCACTGTCGTCGAGTCTCTTCCGAACGCCATGTTCAAGGTCGAGCTCCAGAACGGCCACCAGGTCCTGGCACACATCAGCGGCAAGATGCGTATGCACTACATCCGCATCCTCCCTGACGACCGGGTCGTGGTGGAGCTGTCTCCGTACGACCTGACGCGTGGCCGGATCGTCTACCGCTACAAGTAGATCCCTCTGACTCGGAGAACCTCAATCCCATGAAGGTCAAGCCGAGCGTCAAGAAGATCTGCGACAAGTGCAGGGTGATCCGCCGTCACGGTCGGGTCATGGTCATTTGCGAGAACCCGCGCCACAAGCAGCGCCAGGGCTGACGCACGACCGATCCCTCTGCATCGACATCGCAGAGATTCGCGCGACGCGAGCTGAATTTGTTCATACGCAGGACCCAGGTGCCTCAGGCGCCTGACACCCCCGGTTCGGAGGCCGGGGACCCAGTTCGTACCTGGTACGGCGGCTGGGAACCGGTTCTGCGGAAGACCTCCGAAGATCACCAGGAGCCATTGAAGTGGCACGCGTTTCCGGTGTTGACATCCCGCGCGAAAAGCGCGTGGAGGTCGCCCTCACCTACGTGTTCGGCATCGGCCGGACGCTCTCCCAGCTGACGCTGGCCGAGACCGGTATCGACCCGAACACCCGTGTTCGCGACCTGACCGAAGAGCAGCTGGTCGCCATCCGCGAGTACGTCGACAACAACATCAAGACCGAGGGTGACCTCCGTCGCGAGATCCAGGCCGACATCCGCCGCAAGGTCGAGATCGGCTGCTACCAGGGTCTGCGTCACCGTCGCGGTCTGCCCGTCCGCGGTCAGCGCACCAGCACGAACGCCCGCACCCGCAAGGGCCCGCGTCGCGCCATCGCCGGCAAGAAGAAGCCGGGCAAGAAGTAGTCCGCAGCGGACCTCTGTCCACGGTCTTCGCTGTAGGACCGACCACCTCCCGTAGGAGTTAGTAGATGCCCCCCAAGGGTCGTCAGGGCGCTGCCAAGAAGGTGCGCCGCAAGGAAAAGAAGAACGTCGCTCACGGCCACGCGCACATCAAGAGCACGTTCAACAACACGATCGTCTCGATCACGGACCCGTCCGGCAACGTGATTTCCTGGGCCTCCGCCGGCCACGTCGGCTTCAAGGGTTCCCGGAAGTCCACGCCGTTCGCCGCGCAGATGGCCGCCGAGTCGGCTGCCCGCCGCGCCCAGGAGCACGGCATGCGCAAGGTCGACGTGTTCGTGAAGGGCCCGGGTTCCGGTCGTGAGACCGCGATCCGCTCCCTGCAGGCCACGGGCCTCGAGGTCGGCTCCATCCAGGACGTCACCCCGACCCCGCACAACGGCTGCCGTCCGCCGAAGCGCCGTCGCGTCTGACGTCGCTTCGCAGGGCTGCCCGGGCGGTACGGCTCCGTAAGGGGCGTACCGCCCGTACCCTTGCAGTACCCCGTGCTGTGTGTATGCGGCGCGGTCCCGTAGGACGTCAAATAGCGGGCGTCCACGAAAGAAGGATCTGATCCACACATGCTGATCGCTCAGCGTCCCTCGTTGGCCGAAGAGGTCGTCGACGAATTCCGCTCCCGGTTCGTGATCGAGCCGCTGGAGCCGGGCTTCGGCTACACCCTCGGCAACTCCCTTCGCCGTACCCTCCTGTCCTCGATTCCCGGCGCTGCTGTCACCAGCATCCGGATCGACGGCGTGCTGCACGAGTTCACCACCGTGCCGGGCGTCAAGGAGGACGTCACCGACCTGATCCTCAACATCAAGCAGCTGGTCGTCTCCTCGGAGCACGACGAGCCGGTCGTGATGTACCTGCGCAAGCAGGGTCCGGGTCTGGTCACCGCCGCCGACATCGCGCCCCCGGCCGGTGTCGAGGTGCACAACCCCGATCTGGTCCTGGCCGCGCTCAACGGCAAGGGCAAGCTGGAGATGGAGCTGACGGTCGAGCGTGGCCGCGGTTACGTCTCCGCCGTGCAGAACAAGCAGGTGGGTCAGGAGATCGGCCGGATTCCGGTCGACTCCATCTACAGCCCCGTGCTGAAGGTGACGTACAAGGTCGAGGCCACGCGTGTCGAGCAGCGGACCGACTTCGACAAGCTGATCGTCGACGTCGAGACGAAGCAGGCCATGCGGCCGCGTGACGCCATGGCGTCGGCCGGCAAGACCCTGGTGGAGCTGTTCGGTCTCGCCCGCGAGCTGAACATCGACGCCGAGGGCATCGACATGGGCCCGTCCCCCACGGACGCGGCGCTGGCGGCCGACCTCGCGCTCCCGATCGAGGAGCTCGAGCTGACCGTCCGGTCCTACAACTGCCTCAAGCGCGAGGGCATCCACTCCGTGGGTGAGCTCGTGGCACGTTCCGAGGCGGACCTCCTGGACATCCGCAACTTCGGTGCGAAGTCCATCGACGAGGTCAAGGCGAAGCTGGCCGGCATGGGCCTGGCCCTCAAGGACAGCCCGCCCGGATTCGACCCCACGGCCGCCGCCGACGCCTTCGGCGCCGACGACGACGCGGACGCGGGTTTCGTGGAGACCGAGCAGTACTGATCGGTCGTATGCCGATGGGCAGCCGCTCATCGGGTTCCTGACTCCGGTACCTGACACGGCCGGGGCAGACACACAGGAGAAGAACAATGCCGAAGCCCACCAAGGGTGCCCGTCTGGGCGGCAGCGCCGCGCACGAGAAGCTGCTCCTCGCGAACCTCGCGAAGTCGCTGTTCGAGCACGGCCGGATCACCACCACCGAGGCGAAGGCCCGCCGCCTGCGCCCGTACGCCGAGCGTCTGGTCACCAAGGCGAAGAAGGGCGACCTTCACAACCGCCGTCAGGTGCTCCAGGTCATCACGGACAAGAGCATCGTGCACACGCTCTTCACCGAGATCGGCCCGCGCTACGAGAACCGTCCGGGTGGCTACACCCGTATCACCAAGATCGGTAACCGCCGTGGCGACAACGCGCCCATGGCTGTCATCGAGCTGGTCGAGGCGCTGACGGTCGCGCAGCAGGCCACCGGCGAGGCCGAGGCCGCCACCAAGCGTGCGGTCAAGGAGGCCGAGGAGACCAAGGTCGAGGAGACCAAGGTCGACGAGGTCGAGGAGACCGAGGCTGCCGCCGAGGAGACCAAGGAGGCGTAAGCCGTCCTTTGGCTGCCGGTCTGTTGTGGCTGGTCGCGCCCGCGCGGCGGAGCCGCATGACGATGCAGTCCCGCGCCCCTGACGGGGCGCGTGAGTGGGTCCGTTCCTTTCGAGGGGCGGGCCCACTTTTTTCGTGCCTGAGAGGATTCTTCCGTGAGTGACGAAGCGCAGCCCGGTCATGTCCGTGTCCGTCTCGACCTGTCGTACGACGGGTCCCATTTCCACGGCTGGGCCAAGCAGGCCGGCGGGAAGCGGACCGTGCAGGGGGAGATCGAGGACGCGCTGCGGGTCGTCACGCGGTCGCAGGAGACGGTGTACGAGCTGACGGTGGCCGGGCGTACGGATGCCGGGGTGCACGCGCGGGGGCAGGTGGCGCATGTCGATCTGCCGGCCGGGGTGTGGGAGGAGCAGCGGGAGAAGCTGCTGAAGCGACTGGCCGGGCGGCTGCCCAAGGATGTGCGGGTGTGGTCGCTGGGTGAGGCGCCGGCGGGGTTCAACGCGCGGTTCGCGGCGCTGTGGCGGCGGTACGTGTACCGGGTCGGGGACCGGCCGGGCGGTGTGGACCCGCTGCTGCGCAACCACGTGCTGTGGCACGACTGGGAGCTGGACGTCGACGTCATGGACGCGGCGGCCGGGTCGCTGATCGGGGAGCACGACTTCGCGGCGTACGCGAAGAAGCGGGAGGGAGCCTCGACCGTCCGGGAGATCTTCGACTTCGGGGTGCGCCGTACCGCGGACGGGGTCGTCGAGATCGAGGTCCGGGCCGACGCGTTCTGCCACAACCAGGTGCGGTCGATGGTCGGCGCGCTGCTGTTCGTGGGGGACGGGCACCGGGGCGTGGAGTGGCCGCGGAAGGTGCTGGACGCGGGGGTGCGGGACAGCGCGGTGCATGTCGTACGACCGCACGGGCTGACGCTGGAGGAGGTCGCGTACCCGGCCGACGACCAGCTCGCGGAGCGGCAGCGGCAGGCCCGCCGGGTGCGGGGGCAGGTGCACTGACGGAGGCTCCACGGGCCGTGGAGCCTCCGTCGTCCGGGGTCAGTCGTGCGAGCGGAAGCGGGTCCGCAGCCGGGGCGCGACCCGCAGGACGGCCCAGCCGGCCGCGGCCAGGGCCACGGCCGCCGCGGCGAGGGTGCCGATGTCCCCGGCACCGGTCAGCGCCAGGTCGCCCGCGCCGCCGTCATCGCCGTCCGAGGCACCCGGCGCGGCCTGACCCGTCCCCGAAGGACTCGGACTCGGCGACGGGGAGGCCTCGTCGGCCGCGGTGACCTTGAGGGTGAAGCGGGCCGTGGCGTCGGCGGCGGTGGCCGTGACGGTGTAGGTGCCCGTTCTCTCCCCGGCGACCAGCTCGGGGGCCGAGGCCTCGCCGTCGGCGTCCGTGGTCACGCTCACCGTCCGCTCGTCGCCCTTGAACACCGGGGCGCCGTCCGCGTCGCTCCGCACGCGGAACTCCACCACGGTGCCCGCCGCCCTGGCACCGGCCGCGCTGACCGCGACGCTCAGCGGCTCGGCGAAGGACGCGCCGGGCCGGGCCTGCTGTCCGTCGCCGCCGGTGATCTCGATGCTGTGGGCCGTCTCGCCCACGTGGGCGGTGAACGTCGTCGAGACGTTCCCCGAGGTGGCCCGCACGCCGAAGTCGCCCTCGGTGTCACCGGCGGTGACGCGCGGGGAGCGCGCGCGGCCCTGGGTGTCCGTCGTCACCTCGGTCGCGTCCCCGTCGAACGTCACTCCGAGGCCGTCGGGGTCCTCCAGGGCGAACGTCACCTTCTGGTCCGCCAGTGGCTCGCCTTCCTTGTCGCGGGCCACGACCGCGAAGGGGGCGGACACCCCGTTCGGGGCGATGGTCTGGCCGTCGCCGGACTCCCGGGTCAGTTCCGCCGGTACGGGAGCGGGCTGCTCGGCCGCCGTCCACTGGAGCACCACGCGGCCGTCGCCGCCGGGACCGTTGGGGCCGCCCTCGGCGACGCCGGACAGGACCGGGTCGTCGAACGGGCTGGGCGCCCAGAACGGGTCGTTCTTCGCCGGCGGCACGGTGGTGTCGCTGCCCAGCATCCGCACGCCGGTGGTGCGGACGGGGTCGGCGTAGCTGGAGCCGCCACCGCCGCTGCCGCTGTCGCCGTCGGAGTCGGTGCCCGCTCCGCCGCCACCGCCTGCGTAGCCCGCGCCGCCGCCTCCCGCGCTGTCACCGCCCGCACCGCCGGCGCCGCCCTGCGGGTGGTCGGCACCGGCCGCTCCGCCCGGGCCGCCCGCCGCTCCGCCCCGGCCGCCCTTCGCGCCCTTGCCGCCGAGGTTCGTCTCGACCGCGTCCTGGCCGTCCGGGGCACCGGCGCCGCCGGCCCGGCCCACCCCTCTGACGCCGCCCCCGCCGCCACCGCCCCCGCCGGCGACGACCAGGGCGGAGCCGTCGGCGGCCCGGACCGCGGAGCTGGCGCCTCCCTTCTCGCCCCACCTGCCGCCGCCCTTGCCGCCGAGAGCGTCGCCGTAGCTGTCGCCGTAGGAGAAGCCGCCGACCTTGACGGCCAGGTGCTCACCGGGTGTGACCGTGAGCGAGCCTGCCACGTACGCGCCCGCTCCGCCGTTGGCGAAGGGGCCGCCGTCCCCGCCCTCGCCCCAAGCCCGGAAGTCCAGCCGTGCCACCCCGGCCGGGACCTGGAAGTCCTCGGCGGCGCCGGTGAACGAGAAGATCCGGCAGTCGGTGAAGCCCTCCGTCGGTGTGCACGAGTCGTCGTCGGCCGCGACGGCCGGCCAGGCTCCGCCGACCCCCAGGCCTGCCATGAGCAGCGCGGCCGCACCGATGGCGCGGCCGCCGTGGCGCAGCACAAAAGAACGTTTCTGCATGATCCCCTCCGGTGTCACGTGTACACAGCCCCCCCCCCGGGGGCTTACGAGGACTCGGCGGGGAGACGGGATTCCCTGGCGCGTGCCGGCCCGTGAAAGGAGGAAAGGGCCGCGCGAATCATCCCCACCGATCAATGCGATTTTACTGTCACTGCAGCCACTTTGAACACATGGATTACGAACGGCTGCGCAAGGGCGGGGTGTTGGGGGATAACTGTGTCCGAGGTGGACGTCGTGTCGAGTGGGGGTCGCGTTGCGTAAGAGAATATGGAATTCCGTTTCTGTGGACCGGCGTTCCGCGCTGCGTTTCGCGGGTCTCGGCGGTCTGGCCGCGGCCGGCGGGGCCGGTGCGGCGGGCATGCCGGTCACCGCGAGTGCCGCCCCTCTCGACGCTCTGGCGGCACCGCCGTACGCCCCGAGCGGACGGCGGCCGCGCTATCGCCGGGCGAGCTGGAGCCAGCAGTTCCAGCCGGGGCACGGCTGGTCGGCGGGTGGCGCGGGCACCGCCTCGGCGAACCCGGGTGACACCGCCGTCTTCACCCGCGGCAGCCAGTCGATCCGTGTGACGACCGCGGGCAGCGGCGTCCAGTCGTACGTGCGCAGGACGGGGATGGACGGCCTGGACCTGTCCGCCAGGATGATCAGGCTCGTCTTCCGGGTCGCGGACGTCACCCATCTCAGCAGAGTGGCCTTCTACTTGGGCACCGACGGGCTGAAGAACGTCTTCGGCTGGCGGTTGCACACGCATTCGGCGACCGCGGCCAACTACGTCCAGTCCGGGGAGTGGGTGACCGTCAACCTGCAGTGGTCCGACGTCACCACCGCGTCCGGCTCGTACTCGCTCTCCGCGCAGGGCGAACCGTCGGTACGGTCGGGCTTCACCGACATGTCGTTCGCCGTCTACGACGACGCGGCGGGGCCCGTGACGTACCACCTGCAGGCGATCGAGCTGGTGCCCGCCGCCACCACCGTGTTCCCCCGAGGCGCGGTGTCCGTCACGTTCGACGACTCGCACGTGTCCGTGCACGACCTCGCCCGGCCCGTCATGGACCCCTACGGAATCCCGGGCACGGTCTACAACATCGCGGACGCGGTGGGCACCGCCTCCTGCCTGGACCTCGGGAAGATGCGCTCGCTCCAGGACTCTTCCGGCTGGGAAATGGCCGGACACGCCTATGCCACCGCGGCGCACGCGGCGGGCTATGCCCAACTGTCGGCACAACAGGTGGACGACGATTTCCGGAAGCTCCGGGAATGGCTGGTCGGAAACGGATTCACCAGCGAGCACTTCGCCTATCCGCACGGCGTTTTCCAGAAGACCACGGACGGCGTACCCGTCGATCTGCTCGCGGGCCGCCATTTCAGTACGGCCCGCTCCATTGCCTTCGACACCGTCGAGAGTTTCGCGCCGGCCATGCCCTACCGGCTCAAGGCGCTGACCGGTGTCACCGACGGGCCGGGTGTCGGGGGCACCACGCTGGCCAACGTGATCGGTGCCGGCGGGCCGCTCGACCGGTGTGCCCGCGGCGGCTGGCTCATCCTCTGCCTGCACAAGGTCGTCGCGGGTACACCGGCGGCGAGCACCGAGATCAGCCAGGCGGGTCTGCGTCAGCTGATGACGGAGATCCAGAAACGCGGGATCGCGGTGCTCACCGTCCAGGAGGCGATGGCGTACTACAGCTGACCTCGGTCAGCGGTGGCCGCCGAACCAGCCGTCGTCCTGCTGTCCGGACGCGTAGGTCTCGTTCTCCGGGGTCCACTGCCCGCCCTGCGAGTGGTCGGGTGCCTGCGGCTGCTGAGGGATGTGCGGGATGTACGGCTGGCCGCCGTAGACCGGGCCGTGCCCCTGGACGTGCCCCTGCCCATGCCCCTGCCCATGCCCCTGCCCATGCCCCTGGCCCTGCTCCGGTACCTGGCCCTGCTGCCACTGGCCGTACGGCTGTGCGGGCTGCTGCTGGTACTGGCCGGCGTACGGATCGTGGGCGACGGGCTGCGGCTGCTGTGTCACGCCGTTCCAGGCGACGGGCGGCTGGGGGCTCCGGCCCAGCTCCCGCAGCTCGTCCTCGCTGTGCTGGGTGTAGGCCTGGGCCGGGACGGCCTCCGGGTGCCGCCCGGAGGCGTGCGGAGCCGTGCGGGCCAGGGCGATGCCCTCCAGCCGCATCATCTCGATCGTGGAGGAGACCTGCGAGGAGGAGTACTCGTCCTCTTCCTCCCAGACCGCCGAGACGTCCTGCTCGTGGCCGCCGGCGACCGAGACCTCGACACCGCCCTGGCGGGTGCCCCAGGTGCCCTTGCCGAGGGTGAGCAGGGCGTAGAAGCGCAGCGGGGTGAGCAGCAGCAGCTGGATGACGCCGTACAGCGGAGCCAGCAGGAACATGCCGAACCGCTTGATGAAGCCCATGCCCCGGCGCGGGAAGTCGAGGTACCGGACGTTGCGCAGGTACCCCATGAGGACCATGAAGACCAGGTAGTCGCCGATGTGGCCGACGAACCGCTCGGGGTGCATGGCCGGCAGGACGACCATCGAGTAGAACATCGCGGTGCCGAAGATCAGCCACAGCGCGAGTTCCATGCAGGTCAGCCAGAAGGCGGGCCGGTACTTCTTCTGGTTCCTGAAGGCCCACAGGGACTCCCGGAAGAAGGACTTGTTCCAGCGCACCTGCTGACGCAGGAAGTGCGGGAGCTTCTCGGGGACGG
Organism: Streptomyces sp. NPDC090088; assembly: GCF_044747345.1. Classification (NCBI taxonomy): domain Bacteria; kingdom Bacillati; phylum Actinomycetota; class Actinomycetes; order Kitasatosporales; family Streptomycetaceae; genus Streptomyces; species Streptomyces sp. NPDC090088. Next base: position 354,220 of record NZ_JBIVDZ010000002.1, read on the forward strand.
CTGTGTAGCCGACGGCCGTCTCCTGGAAGACCACCTGCCCTTCCATCAGGGCGTAGTTCGTCATCCGGCGGTCGTCGCCGAAGACGGCGGGCTTGCCGAGGAACTGCTGGTTGAGGAAGTCCGGCAGGTACTTGCGGACCAGCGTGCCGCGGTACACGGAGAGCGCGCCGCAGCAGCACAGGACCGACTTCAGCCGGGAGTAGGCGGCCCGTTCGAAGAGGAACGAGTTGCCGTACCGCAGGTCCTGGAGCCGGGTGAAGATGTTGGTGTCGTGGTTGAGCGCGAGCACCATGCCGGTGGAGGCCATGACCTTCTCCTCGGCCATGGGCAGCAGCAGCTCACGGACCGTGTCACGGGAGAGGATGGTGTCGGAGTCCACGCACAGGAACAGGTCGGAGTAGGGCGCCGACTCGAAGCCGAGGGCGAGGGCCTCGCGCTTGCCCTTGTTCTCGGGCTGCACGCTGACCGTGTACTTCACGCCGCGCGCCTCGAAGTCGCGGCGCAGCTTCTTGGCGGCCTTGATGCCGGACGGGTTCGCGCTGCAGTCGTCGATGATGTGGACCTCGTTGGGCAGCCGGCTCTGCGCGAGGAGGCTGCGCATGCCCTGCTCGAACATCACCGGGTCCTCGTTGTAGATCGGGATGACCGCGGTGACCCAGGAGTTGTCCAGGAGCAGCAGCTCCTCGCGGTCCGCCTTGGCGGGCCGGTAGAACAGCGCCCCGAACATCTTCAGGGTGAGCAGCCCGAGCGCGCCGAACGAGTAGGCGTGCAGCGAGTGCGGGTCCAGCTTGGTGACGATGACGGCGGCGATCGCGAGGAAGACGAAGTACGACACCTTCAGGTGCCGTTTGCGCCGGTGGCGACGGCGGTCGTCGCTGTCGAGGGCGCCGGGTGCGTAGCCGTCGCTCACAGCCGGACCACCTGGGGGTGGTCGGCCGTCCTGCCGCGGGTGTCGAACAGCAGCCGGGCGTGGTCGGCCAGCGGGCCGAGGTCGAACTCGCTGTGCTGCTGGAGAAGGATGGTCAGGTCCGCCTGCTCGGCTCCCGCGAGGTGGTCCTCGACGCGGGGCACGGCGACGCCCTCGACGGTCCACTCGGGCACGCGGGGGTCGCAGTAGGAGAGGTCGGCGCCGCGTTCGAGCAGCAGTTCCGCGACGTCCATGGCGGGGGACTCCCGCTGGTCGGAGATGTCCGGCTTGTAGGTGACGCCGAGCAGCAGGACGCGCGAGCCGCGGATCGGCTTGCCCTGCTGGTTGAGCAGGTCGGCGGCGCGCGAGACGACATGGGCGGGCATCCGCTGGTTGATCTCCTGGGCCAGCTCCACGAAGCGGAACGGGATGCCGAGCGAACGCACCTTGTACGACAGGTAGTTGGGGTCGATCGGGATGCAGTGGCCGCCGACGCCCGGGCCCGGGTAGAACGGCGCGAAACCGAACGGCTTGCTGGAGGCGCAGCGGATGGCGTCCCACAGGTCGACGTCGATCTCGCGGCAGAACATCGCCATCTCGTTGACGAGGGCGATGTTCACGTGCCGGTAGGTGTTCTCCAGGAGCTTGGCCATCTCGGCCTCGCGGGTGCCCTTGGCCTCCACCACGCTGCCCACGAAGCGCTCGTACAGGGCGCGGGCCGCCTTGGTGCAGTCCGGGGTGGCGCCGCCGACGACCTTCGGGGTGTTCTCCAGGCCGTACCGGGGGTTGCCCGGGTCGATGCGCTCGGGAGAGAAGGCGAGGTGGAAGTCGGTGCCCGCCCGCAGCCCGCCGGCCTCCAGGCGGGGGCGCACCACCTCGTCGGTGGTGCCCGGGTACGTGGTGGACTCCAGGACGACCAGCGTGCCCGGGGTCAGATGGGCCGCGATGTCCGCGACGGCGGCGTCCACCGCCGCGAGGTTGGGCGCGCCGTGCTCGGTCAGCGGTGTGGGCACGCAGATCACGACCGCCGCGGCGTCCGCGATGACCTCGGGCGACGCGACCGCGCGGAACCCCCGGTCGAGCATGCCGCGCACGTCCGCGTCACTGATGTCGTCGACGTGTGAGGAGCCCGAGTTCAGCCCTTGTACGACGGGCGCGCTGCGGTCGAGTCCCACGACCTTCAGACCGGCGCCACTGGCCGCCCGCGCCAGGGGCAGCCCTACGTAGCCGAGCCCGATGATCACGAGATCGACGGAGAATCTTCGGTTCACCTGATGAATCCCACCCTCGGCGCCGACCCCCCGCTGAGCTCCGATGGCAAGCGCACAGTCATCAATCGAATACAGGAGCGAGGATCGTAACAACGTCTCCATGGGTCCTGCATATATCCACCATGGTTGTGATTCTCACGTTGAATCCCGTACAACCTTTGGCCGCCGTCGTGGGTCGCTCCGTCTGTCGTCGGCCGCGCCCTCGACCACACCCCCTCTCCGCCGACCTGAAGGAGTCCTCGTCGTGGCGTCCTCTCGCCGTCAGCCCCGCCGCCCCAGCCGGGCCGGCCGAGTGCTGAAGGCCCTGCTGCTGGTGGCCGTCCTGGTGGGCGGCGGGCTGGCCGCCAAGCCGGTGTGGCGTCACCTCCATCCGGAGCCGCCGGAGCTCACCGTCCGGTACCGCACGGCGACCGCGGCCAAGGCCGATGCCGTCCGCCCGTGGCTGGAGGTCTTCAACACCTCCGACAAGCGCGTGCCGCTGAGCCGGGTGGCGCTGCGGTACTACTTCACGGCCGACGACGACGCGGCGTACGCCTTCAACTGCGTGGAGGCCGCCGTGGGGTGCTCGAACCTCACCGGGACCGTGGTCGCCATGGACACGCCCCACGACGGGGCCGACCACTACCTGGAGCTCGGCTTCACCGGCGCGGCCGGGGCGCTGGAGCCCGGCGCGAACAGCCGGGGACTGGAGATCCAGCTCTACCGGACCGACCAGAAACCGGTCAGTCAGGACGGCGACTGGTCCTTCGACGCCGCCAAGCGGACCTATCAGAAGTCCGACCGGATCCCCGCGTACGACAGCGGCGCCCTGGTGTGGGGCGAGGAGCCCGGCGGCAAGGCTGCCGAGGCCTCGGCCACGCCCTCGGCCAAGGCGGCGGCGCAGGCTCCGGAAGGGGGGTTCTTCGACGACTTCGACTACCGCGGCCCGAAGGACACCGCCCTGTTCAAGCACGGCTGGCTGGTGCGGACCAGCGAGGGAGGCCCCGGGATCGACGGCACCTGGAAGGCGGACGGCATCTCCTTCCCGGCCGGCGACAAGGCGGCCGGCGGGCAGGTGCTCGACCTGCGCGCCGCCACCGACGGCACAAAGGCGGGCACCCGGCAGGCCGCCCTCGGGACCAAGGAGGCCAAGTTCCGCACCGGCACCTACGCCGCGCGCATCCACTTCACCGACAAGCCGACGACCGGCGACAACGGCGACCACGTCAACCAGGCGTTCTTCACCATCGGCGGGTCGGGCGACAAGTACAGCGAGCTCGACAACGAGTACATGCCGAACGGCGGCTGGGGCGCGCCCGGACCGAAGCTGGACACCACCACCTGGCGCAACGCCGACGAGGGCGACCGTGTCACGCACAAGACGATGCGGAGCCTGGCCGGCTGGCACACCGTGCTGATCACGGTCCGCAAGGACTCCGTCACGTACAGCGTCGACGGCCGGACCCTCTACCGCAGCGGCGCCGACTACGCGCCGCGCGCCGACATGGCGATCAACTTCAACACCTGGTTCGTCGATCTGCCGTTCACCGGTGAGCGCGCCTGGGACATGAAGGTCGACTGGTTCTACTACCAGAACGGCGAGTCGCTCACGGTGAAGGAGGCCGAGCGGGCCGCCCGGGGCTTCCGGGACGGCGGCCTGGGCTACTTCGACACGCTGTCCGCCTCCTGAGCGGCCGCCCTCCGCCGCGGCGGAGGGCGGGTGGCGGCCCGGCTAGCCCTGGGCCGCCGCGGACGCCTGGGCCTCGCCGCGCCGGCGGATCTGGCGGAAGGTGAACTCCGCCAGGTCGTCACCGGTCTGGAAGACCTTGGTGTCCTTGGTGGTGACGTCCTTGCCGTTGAGGAAGCCGGTGGTGGTGAAGTAGGCGTAGCGGCCGTAGGAATTGGTCGTCGTACGGCAGACGCCCGAGTCGCAGAAGGGCTTCACGCCGGAGCCGGACAGGGCCGCGACGAAGCCCTTCTTGTCGGCCTCGGTCTTGGCCTTGCTCGCCTGGGCCTCGGTGTTGAAGACGGCCACCCCGACCGTGACCGCGACGCCGTCCTTGAAGTAGGTGACGCGCAGCACACGGGTGCAGTTGTTCTTGGTGAGGACGCTCGGGAGCGTGCCCTTGGCGACCGACGCGCACTTCTTGGTGTCGGCCGTGGGGCCCTTCTTGTAGACCGTCTCGCCCATGGTCAGCTGGGTGCCCGGGAAGAGGGTCTCGGCGCTCAGCGGCGCCGTGTCCTTCTGCACGCTGCCTATGAACTCCTCCGGGTCCAGCGGTGGCGGCGCGCTGGTCGGCGCGAAAGACGGCGCCGGGTCGGCCGAGTCGCTCGGGAGCGAGGCGCTCGCGGGCAGGTTCGAGGGCGTGCCGGAGGCGTTGTTGTCGCCGTTCGCGGACACCACGGCCATGGCGACGGCGGTGCCGATCGCCAGCGTGGCGACCACGCCGCCGCCGATGAACAGCACGCGGCGCCGTTTGTTCCGCGTTTCCGACGCGTCGGCGAGCGCGGCCCAGTCCGGGGTCGGCCCGGAACTGTCGCGCCAGGGCTGCTGAGACTGCGGTTTCCAGGGATCCCACTGGGACTGGGGTCCCCCCTGCCCATAACTCATGGGGCGCATCTTAGACGGGCGGCGAGGGGTACCGGTGCGACAGTACGAACGGTGATAGTGGACCTTTGGGGGCGAGACGGCGCATCCCGGCCGCGCCGGTCGCCCCGAGCTCGTTTTGACCCGTCCGGGGGCGCCCTTGTAGGCTTGCTCTTCGTTGTGTATTGGCTCGCTCGTTTCTCACGAGAGAGGCCTCTACCTAGGTTCCCTGGAGCAGTTACCAGTGGGCGGCATACGGGCAGTGGTCCCGGCATATTTGTCGTCCCCAGCTGCACGATCGCTTCAGTGATGCCATGTGTCAGCACCCATCCACTGAAGAAGAAGGCTGCGAAGTGCGTACGTACAGCCCCAAGCCCGGCGATGTGACTCGCCAGTGGCATGTCATTGACGCTCAGGACGTCGTCCTGGGCCGTCTCGCCACCACCGCCGCGTCCCTTCTCCGCGGCAAGCACAAGCCGATCTACGCGCCCCACGTCGACACCGGTGACTTCGTCATCATCATCAACGCCGACAAGGTGCACCTCTCCGGCAACAAGCGGACCCAGAAGATGGCGTACCGCCACTCCGGCTACCCGGGTGGTCTGCGCTCCGTCCGCTACGACGAGCTGCTCGACAAGAACCCCGAGAAGGCCATCGAGAAGGCCGTCAAGGGCATGCTCCCCAAGAACACGCTGGGCCGTCAGATGCTCTCGAAGCTGAAGGTCTACAAGGGTGACGTGCACCCGCACGCTGCGCAGCAGCCGGTGCCGTTCGAGATCACCCAGGTCGCGCAGTAGTTCCGGCCACCCCCTAAGACAGAAAAGAATCTGAGGAGCATCGTGGCCGAGACCACTGTTGAGCAGCCGGTCGAAGAGACCGAGACCGAGCTCGTCGACATCGACAGCTACACCACCGAGTCCGAGGTCCCCGTCGAGGGCGAGTACACCTCGGAGTCGCTGGCGTCCCGCTTCGGCGACCCGCAGCCGGCCGCCGGCCTGGGCCGTCGCAAGAACGCCATCGCCCGCGTCCGGATCGTCCCGGGCACCGGCAAGTGGAAGATCAACGGTCGCACCCTCGAGGACTACTTCCCGAACAAGGTGCACCAGCAGGAAGTCAACGAGCCCTTCAAGGTGCTCGAGCTCGAAGGCCGTTACGACGTCATCGCCCGTATCGCCGGTGGCGGTGTCTCCGGCCAGGCCGGTGCGCTCCGTCTCGGTGTCGCCCGCGCGCTGAACGAGGCCGACGTCGACAACAACCGCGGCCCGCTGAAGAAGGCCGGCTTCCTCAAGCGCGACGACCGTGCGGTCGAGCGCAAGAAGGCCGGTCTGAAGAAGGCCCGCAAGGCCCCGCAGTACAGCAAGCGCTAATCACCAGCTGCCTGCACGTACTCCGAACGCCCCGGCGGCACGCCACATGTGCCGTCGGGGCGTTCGTTTATCCCAGCCAAGGGCGTATAACGACACAAGACGCTCAAAGGCTGGTGTGATCGCATGACCGGGCGCCTGTCATCATTTCCAGGCGGCAAGGACGCTTCCTCAGGAGGACAAGTGGGACGACTCTTCGGCACGGACGGCGTGCGCGGTGTCGCCAACGCGGACCTGACCGCCGAGATGGCGCTCGGCCTGTCCGTCGCGGCGGCGCACGTGCTGGCCGAGACGGGCACGTTCGAGGGCCACCGGCCTACGGCGGTCGTCGGACGGGATCCGCGTGCGTCCGGGGAGTTCCTGGAGGCGGCCGTGGTCGCCGGGCTGGCGAGCGCGGGCGTGGACGTCCTCACCGTCGGCGTGCTGCCGACCCCCGCCGTGGCCTTCCTCACCGGCGCGCTCGGCGCCGACCTCGGTGTCATGCTCTCCGCCAGCCACAACGCCATGCCCGACAACGGCATCAAGTTCCTCGCGCGCGGCGGGCACAAGCTCGACGACGAGCTGGAGGAGAAGATCGAGGGCGTCTACGAGTCCCACCGGCACGGCGAGCCCTGGGAGCGGCCCACCGGCGCGGGCGTCGGCCGGGTGCGGTCGTACGACGAGGGGGCCGAGCGGTACATCGCCCACCTGCTCGCCGTCCTGCCCAACCGGCTCGACGGCCTGAAGATCGTCCTGGACGAGGCGCACGGCGCGGCCGCGGGGGTCTCGCCGGAGGCGTTCCGCCGGGCGGGCGCGGAGATCATCACCATCGGCGCGGAGCCGGACGGGCTCAACATCAACGCGGGCTGCGGCTCGACCCACCTCGGCCCGCTGAAGGCCGCGGTCATCGAGCACGGGGCCGACTTCGGCATCGCGCACGACGGGGACGCGGACCGGTGCCTCGCCGTGGACCACGCCGGCGAGGAGGTCGACGGCGACCAGATCATGGCCGTCCTCGCCCTCGCCATGCGGGAGCGGGGCGCGCTGCGCGCCGACACCGTCGTCGCCACCGTCATGTCCAACCTCGGCTTCAAGCTGGCGCTGGAGCGGGCGGGGCTGCACCTGGTCCAGACCGCGGTCGGCGACCGGTACGTCCTGGAGGAGATGAAGGAGCACGGCTACGCCCTCGGCGGCGAGCAGTCCGGGCACGTCATCATCCTCGACCACGCGACGACCGGTGACGGCACGCTGACCGGGTTGCTGCTGGCGGCGCGGGTCGCGCAGACCGGGACGGCGCTGCGGGAGCTGGCGGGCGTGATGGAGCGGCTGCCGCAGGTGCTGATCAATGTGCCGGACGTCGACAGGTCGCGGGTGCGGACCTCGGCGGACCTCGCGGCCGCCGTCGCCGAGGCGGAGCGGGAGCTGGGGGAGACCGGGCGCGTACTGCTCCGTCCCTCGGGGACCGAGCCGTTGGTACGGGTGATGGTGGAGGCGGCGGACATCGAGCAGGCGCGGTCGGTGGCCGGGCGGCTGGCCGATGCGGTGAAGTCCGCGCTGGGATAGGGCCGTTGCGGGTTCGGGGTGCCGGGGAAGGTGCGTTGCGGGCTGACGGTTCGTCGTGGCTGGTCGCGCAGTTCCCCGCGCCCCTGAAAGGGCGCTACAGCTTGCGGAGTCGTAGGCGCTGGACCTTGTGGTCCGGGCCCTTGCGGAGGACCAGGGTGGCGCGGCCTCGGGTGGGGGCGATGTTCTCCACCAGGTTGGGCTTGTTGATGGTGCGCCAGAGGGTGCGGGCGTAGTCGACGGCCTCCTCCTCGGACACCTGGGTGTACTTCCTGAAGTACGAGTCGGGGTTCTGGAAGGCCGTCTGGCGCAGCTTCTTGAAGCGGTTGAGGTACCAGTTCTCGATGTCCTCGGCGCTCGCGTCGACGTACACGCTGAAGTCGAAGTAGTCCGCGAGGCCGACCCGGGTGCGGCCGTCGCTGCCGGGCAGGGCGGGCTGCAGGACGTTGAGGCCCTCGACGATCAGGATGTCCGGGCGGCGGACCGTGAGCTTGCGGTCCGGGACGATGTCGTAGATGAGGTGCGAGTAGACGGGGGCGGTGACCTCGTCCTTGCCGGCCTTGATGTCGGCGACGAAACGGGTCAGGGCCCGGCGGTCGTACGACTCGGGGAACCCCTTGCGGGACATCAGCCCGCGGGCCTGGAGCTCCTTGGTGGGGAGCAGGAAGCCGTCGGTGGTGACCAGCTCGACCCGGGGGTGCTCGGGCCAGCGGGAGAGCAGGGCCTGCAGGAGCCGGGAGACCGTGGACTTGCCGCAGGCCACCGAGCCCGCCACGCCTATCACGAACGGGGTGCCGGCCTGGGAGCCCTGCTCGCCCAGGAACGTGTTCAGGGCGCCTCTGAGGCCGTCGGTGGCACCGACGTAGAGATTCAGCAGCCGGGAGAGCGGGAGATAGACGTCCCGCACCTCGTCGAGGTCGATGACGTCGCCGAGGCCGCGCAGCTTCTCGACCTCCTCGGCGGTGAGCGGCAGCGGCGTCTTGTCGCGCAGCGCGCTCCACTCGTCACGGGTGAGGTCGACGTAGGGAGTCGCCTCCGGCCTGTGCCGGTGGGCGCTCCGGGAGATCGGGGAGACCGGAGAGATCACATTCCATTGTTAACGGAGTTTGAACGGAACGGCGGGTGGGGTCGGTCACGGTCGCCCGCGCGGGAGAGCGGACGGACGGTGGCCGGAAGGCGCGTACGGCGGCGGGAATTTCCGATTTCGGGCACGCGGTGCCTCTTTCCGTGGCGGTCTCGCACTTAGGCTGCCGCTCATGTGTGGAATCGTGGGATACGTGGGGGCGCAGTCGGCGCTCGATGTGGTCGTCTCCGGGCTGAAGCGGCTGGAGTACCGGGGGTACGACTCGGCCGGTGTCGCCGTGCTCGCGGACGGCGGGCTGGCCTCGGCGAAGAAGGCCGGGAAGCTGGTCAACCTGGAGAAGGAGCTGCTGGAGCGGCCGCTGCCGACCGGGTCCACCGGTCTCGGGCACACCCGCTGGGCCACCCACGGCGGGCCGACGGACGCCAACGCGCATCCGCACCTCGACAACGCGGGCCGGGTCGCCGTCGTCCACAACGGGATCATCGAGAACTTCGCCGCGCTGCGGGCCGAACTGGCCGAGCGGGGCCATGACCTGGCCTCGGAGACGGACACCGAGGTGGTCGCGCACCTGCTCGCCGAGGAGTTCTCCGGCGCCGCCGATCTCGCGGAGGCGATGCGCCTGGTGTGTCGCCGTCTCGAAGGCGCGTTCACCCTGGTCGCGGTGCACGCCGACGCTCCGGACGTGGTCGTGGGCGCGCGCCGCAACTCCCCGCTGGTGGTGGGCGTCGGCGAGGGCGAGGCCTTCCTCGCCTCGGACGTCGCCGCGTTCATCGCCCACACGCGCTCCGCGATCGAGCTGGGCCAGGACCAGGTGGTGGAGCTGCGCCGGGACGGCGTGACGGTCACGGGCTTCGACGGCGCCCCGGCCGAGGTCCGCTCGTACCACGTGGACTGGGACGCGTCGGCGGCGGAGAAGGGGGGCTACGACTACTTCATGCTCAAGGAGATCGCCGAGCAGCCCAAGGCGGTCGCCGACACCCTCCTGGGCCGCATCGACGCCAACGGCTCGCTGACCCTGGACGAGGTCCGGATCGGCGCCGCCGAGCTGCGCGAGATCGACAAGGTCGTCATCGTCGCCTGCGGTACGGCCTTCCACGCGGGCCTGATCGCCAAGTACGCCATCGAGCACTGGACGCGCATCCCGTGCGAGGTGGAGCTGGCCAGCGAGTTCCGCTACCGGGACCCGATCCTGGACTCGCGCTCGCTCGTCATCGCCATCTCGCAGTCCGGCGAGACCATGGACACGCTGATGGCGCTGCGGCACGCGCGGGAACAGGGCTCGAAGGTGCTCGCCATCTGCAACACCAACGGCTCGACGATCCCCCGCGAGTCGGACGCGGTGCTCTACACCCACGCCGGACCGGAGGTCGCGGTCGCCTCCACCAAGGCGTTCCTCACCCAGTTGGTCGCCTGCTACCTGGTGGCCCTCTACCTCGGCCAGGTGCGGGGCACCAAGTGGGGCGACGAGATCGGCGCGGTGATCCGGGACCTCTCGCAGATCTCCGGCGAGGTCGAGCGGGTCCTGGAGACCATGGAGCCGGTACGGGCGCTGGCGCGCACCCTGGCCGACAAGAAGACGGTGCTGTTCCTCGGCCGGCACGTCGGCTACCCGGTCGCCCTCGAAGGCGCCCTGAAGCTCAAGGAACTGGCGTACATGCACGCCGAGGGCTTCGCGGCGGGCGAGCTGAAGCACGGGCCGATCGCGCTGATCGAGGAGGACCTGCCGGTGGTGGTCGTCGTCCCGTCCCCGCGCGGCCGGTCCGTCCTGCACGACAAGATCGTCTCCAACATCCAGGAGATCCGGGCCCGGGGTGCCCGCACCATCGTGATCGCGGAGGAGGGCGACGAGGCGGTCGTCCCCTACGCCGACCACCTGATCCGCATCCCGGCCACCCCGACCCTGCTGCAGCCGCTGGTCGCCACGGTCCCGCTGCAGGTCTTCGCCTGCGAACTGGCCACCGCCCGGGGCAACGAGGTGGACCAGCCGCGCAACCTGGCGAAGTCGGTCACCGTGGAGTGACCTTAGGGTGCTGACCATGAGCATCATCGGGGTCGGTATCGACGTCGCCGAGATCGACCGGTTCCGGGAGTCGCTGGAGCGGACTCCCGGGCTGGCCGGGCGGCTCTTCGTCGAACGGGAGTTGTTCCTGCCGAGCGGGGAGCGGCGCGGCCACGCCTCGCTCGCCGCGCGGTTCGCGGCCAAGGAGGCCCTGGCCAAGGCGCTGGGCGCGCCGCCCGGGCTGCTCTGGACGGACGCGGAGGTCGTCGTCGAGGACAACGGGCGGCCACGGCTGCGGGTGAAGGGCAGCGTGGCCGCGTGCGCGGCGCAACTCGGGGTCCGGTCGTGGCATGTGTCGCTCAGTCATGACGCCGGAGTCGCCTCGGCGGTGGTGATCGCGGAGGGGTGACCCGAGGGGCCGTCGGCGGATGCGCGGGCCGCCGGTTCCGGGGGAGACTCGGGGCATGCGGACTGCTTACAGCGTGGAGACGGTACGGGCGGCCGAGCGGGAGCTGATGGCACGGCTGCCGGAAGGGGCGCTGATGCAGCGGGCCGTCGCCGGGCTGGCCGCCGCCTGCGCCGATCTGCTCGGACGGGTGTACGGCAGCCGGGTGGTGCTGCTGGTCGGCAGCGGGGACAACGGCGGCGACGCGCTGTACGCCGGGGCGCGGCTGGCGCGCCGGGGCGCCGGGGTCACGGCGGTGCTGCTCGCGCCGGAGCGCACGCACGAGGGCGGCCTCGCGGCGCTGCGCCGGGCCGGTGGGACCGCCGTACTGCCGGGCGCCGCCGAGGAGTTGATCCTGCGGGCCGATCTCGTCGTCGACGGCATCGTGGGGATCGGCGGGAAGGGCGGGCTGCGGCCCGAGGCGGCCGCGCTGGCGGCGGTCGTGGCGCGGTCGCGGGCGGCCGTCGTCGCCGTGGACCTGCCGAGCGGGGTGGAGGCGGACAGCGGTGAGGTGCGGGGGGCGGCCGTACGGGCGGACCTGACCGTCACCTTCGGGACGCACAAGCCGGGACTGCTGATCGATCCGGCGCGGGAGTACGCCGGTTCGGTGCGGCTGGTCGACATCGGGCTCGAACTGCCCGAGGCGGCCGAGCTGGAGGCCTTGCAGGACGTGGACGTGGCCCGGCTGCTGCCGTCGCCGTCGGCGGAGAGCGACAAGTACCGGCGGGGAGTGGTCGGGATCGCGGCCGGCTCGGCGCGCTATCCGGGCGCCGCCGTGCTCGCCGTCGCGGGCGCGCTGCGGGGCGGGGCCGGGGCCGTACGGTACGTCGGGCCCGCCGGGGACGAGGTGCTGGCCCGCTTCCCCGAGACGCTGGTGTCGGACGGAGGGCCGCGCAAGGCGGGGCGGGTGCAGGCGTGGGTGGTCGGGCCCGGGGCCGGGGACGACGCGGAGGCCGTCGCCGGGGTGCTGGAGCAGGACGTGCCGGTACTGGTCGACGCGGACGGGCTGCGGCTGGCCGACCGGGACGTGGTGCGGGCGCGGACGGCGCCCACGCTGATGACGCCGCACGCCGGGGAGGCCGCCGCGCTGCTGGGGGTACGACGGCAGGAGGTCGAGGCCGGCCGGCTCGCGGCGGTGCGGGAGCTGGCGGCGGCCTATCGGGCGACCGTGCTGCTGAAGGGGTCGACGACGCTGGTGGCGGCGCCGGAGGGTGGGGCGGTGGCCGTCCGGGTGAACGCGACGGGGACGCCGTGGCTGGCCACCGCCGGGAGCGGGGACGTGCTGTCGGGGCTGGCGGGGTCGCTGCTGGCGTCCGGGTTGGACGGGCGGGACGCGGGGAGTGTGGCCGCGTATCTCCACGGGCTCGCGGGGCGGTTCGCGGCGGAGGGGGCACCGACGGTTGCCCACGAGGTCGCTTCGCAGCTGGGGGCGGCTTGGCGAGGAGTCTTCCCACCCACTCACCCGACTCGGTAAGTCGAGACCGCACCGGCACGCGGCTGCGCCGCGAATTCGTTTCCGCCGCGGCGGCGCTCGGCCACGACGGTGGATTTCGGCGGTGCCGGACGGCTGGTGGGCACCTGCGGGTGAGTGGGGGCTGGGCGCGCAGTTCCCCGCGCCCCTTGCGGGGCGCTCCACTTGGGTCGGTCGTGCATCCCTCGGGTGACCTCGCCGCGCGGCTCCCCGGGATTGGGGGGTGGTGGGGGTTGTCTGATCGCATGATTAGTGGACGAATCGTGCGTGGGCGGTGTGGTGTTGTGCGCGGGGTCGCGGGGAGCCTTGTCGCCGCTGTGACTGTTGTCTCTGTCGGTGCCGGGAGTGTCGCCGCCGACGATGGTGCTCCCGAACCCTCCGCCGCCGTGGCCGAGTCGGACCTGGTGCCGGGGGTCGCGCCGGGGCCCGGGCAGCCGTGGCAGGTCGACACGCCGGACCAGAGGCTGGCGCCGAAGGTGTACACGCCGACCGCCGAGGAGGACGCGGTCGAGCCGAAGGCGGCGGCGCCGGGGACGTACGACCTGATCGAGTACGTGCCGCTCAGCGACGCCGTCTCCAAGGTGAGCTGCTCCAAGCTGACCGGGCCGTACCAGAAGCAGATCGAGCAGTGGCTGAAGCTGAAGGCGGACGGGAAGCAGTCCACCGCCGACTGCAAGGCCATCCAGAAGTTCCAGAAGCAGTACAAGATCAAGCCCGCCATCGGGTTCGCCGGGCCGGTGACCTGGTACCAGATGATGCTGCTGTCGGCGAAGAAGGATCCGAACGCCAAGAAGAACTGCCCGGTGAAGTCGTACCGGGTCGCCTGTGTCGACCTCAACCGGCAGGTCACGTGGGTGCAGAAGGGCAGCAAGGTGATCTACGGGCCCGTGCAGATGCGGAGCGGGCGCAAGGGGTACGCGACCCGGGCCGGGTGGCACTCCGTCTACTGGCGGCACAAGAACCACTGGTCGACGCTGTACAACTCGCCCATGCCGTACGCCCAGTTCTTCGACGGCGGGCAGGCCTTCCACGCCGTCTACGGCTCGATCTACACCACCGTCGGCTCCTGGGGCTGCGTGAACCTCAAGCTCGGCGACGCCAAGAAGCTGTGGAGCGTGCTGAAGAAGGGCGACAAGGTGTACGTGTGGGGGCACCGGACGGGTACCTGAGTCCTGTCCGGTGCCGGTAGCGGGGCCTGTGCCCGAGGGCTGTGCGAGGCCTCTGAGACACTGGGGGCGCGATGACTGAGACAGCGACTGCACCGACCGCGCCCCGACGCGCCCGCGCCGAGATCGATCTGGCCGCTCTGCGGGCCAACGTGCGGACCCTGCGTGCCCTCGCGCCGGGCGCGGCCCTGATGGCCGTGGTGAAGTCCGACGCGTACGGCCACGGGGCACTCCGGTGTGCCCGCGCGGCCGTCGAGGCGGGCGCGAGCTGGCTCGGCACGGCCACCCCGGAGGAGGCCCTGGCGCTGCACGCGGACCCCGGGCTGCCCGCGGACGTGCGGATCATGTGCTGGCTGTGGACCCCGGGCGGGCCGTGGCGGGAGGCGATCGAGGCAGGCCTCGACGTGTCGCTGAGCGGCATGTGGGCCCTGCGTGAGGTGGTCGCGGCGGCCCGGGAAGCCGGTCGTCCCGCGCGCGTGCAGCTCAAGGCCGACACTGGGCTCGGGCGCAACGGCTGCCAGCCCGCCGACTGGCCCGAGCTGGTCGCCGAGGCGCTGCGCGCCGAGGCCGAGGGGCTGGTCCGGATCACCGGGCTCTGGTCCCACTTCGCCTGCGCCGACGAGCCCGGCCACCCCTCCATCGCCGCCCAGCTCACCCTCTTCCGCGAGATGCTCGCGCACGCCGAGGGGCAGGGCGTGCGCCCCGAGGTGCGGCACATCGCCAACTCGCCGGCCACCCTCACCCTCCCCGAGTCCCACTTCGACCTGGTCCGCACCGGCATCGCGCTGTACGGCGTCTCGCCCAGCCCCGAGCTGGGCAGCGCGGCCGACTTCGGCCTGCGCCCGGTGATGACCCTGTCCGCCTCCCTCGCCCTGGTGAAGCACGTACCGGGCGGGCACGGCGTGAGCTACGGGCACCACTACGTCACGCCCGGCGAGACCACCCTCGGGCTCGTCCCCGTCGGCTACGCGGACGGCATCCCGCGCCACGCCTCCGGCACCGGACCGGTGCTGGTCGGCGGCAAATGGCGGACGGCCGCCGGACGCATCGCCATGGACCAGTTCGTCGTCGACCTCGGCGGCGACGAGCCCGAAGTCGGCTCCGAGGCCGTGCTGTTCGGCCCGGGCGACCGGGGCGAGCCCACCGCCGAGGACTGGGCCCAGGCCGCGGGCACGATCGCGTACGAAATCGTCACGCGCATCGGAACCCGGGTTCCCCGCGTCTATGTGAACGACGAACCGAGTGGGCAGGAACCAGGGGACGGCGACTGACCTCCGGGGTTCGTCAGCGGCACAACCCGGTTACACCTGTAGCAGCAGCATCAGTCACCTCGTCGGCATCACCCGTGTCACCGAACCGGCGAACTGCAGTACGGCGAAGAGGAGCGGTACGTGAGCGAGAGCAGTGCGGAGGCCGTAGCCGACGCCGCGGCGGCCGTCGCCTCCGCCACGGGGGTGGACGGGAGCTGGCGCAAGGTGACCGGTATCGCCGGCGCCGCCATAGGGGTGCTCGCGGCCGGGGCGGCCGCGGGCGTCGCCGTGGAGCGGATGACCGTCGGCCGCGGAATGCGCCGCAAGGCCCGGCTGGCCCTGGACTCGGCGGGCCCCTACGGCACCCTGCGCGGCAACCCCGGCAAGGCGCGGGCCGACGACGGCACCGAGCTGTACTACGAGGTCGACGAGGTGGAACCCGACCTCGGCCCGGCCGTCTCACCGCGCCGCCGCCGGCTCTTCGGCCGCAAGGCGCCCGCGCCCGTCACCGTCGTCTTCAGCCACGGCTACTGCCTCAACCAGGACTCCTGGCACTTCCAGCGCGCGGCCCTGCGCGGGGTCGTCCGCACCGTGCACTGGGACCAGCGCAGCCACGGCCGCTCCGCGCGGGGCGTCGCCCAGCACGAGGACGGGGTGCCGGTCACCATCGACCAGCTGGGCCGGGACCTGAAGGCCGTCCTCGACGCGGCCGTCCCCGAGGGGCCGATCGTCCTGGTCGGGCACTCGATGGGCGGCATGACCGTGATGGCGCTGGCCGCGCAGTACCCCGAGCTGGTGCGGGAACGGGTGGTGGCGACCGCGTTCGTCGGCACCTCGTCGGGGCGGCTCGGCGAGGTGAACTTCGGGCTGCCGATCGCCGGCGTCAACGCGGTGCGCCGGGTGCTGCCCGGAGTGCTGAAGGCGCTCGGCACGCAGGCCGCGCTGGTGGAGAAGGGACGCCGGGTGACCGCCGATCTCTTCGCCGGGATCATCAAGCGGTACTCGTTCGCCTCCAAGGACGTCGACCCGGCCGTCGAGCGGTTCGCCGAGCGGATGATCGAGTCCACCCCGATCGACGTGGTCGCCGAGTTCTACCCGGCCTTCGTCGACCACGACAAGACCGCCGCGCTCGCCTACTTCCAGGATCTGCCGGTGCTGGTGCTGGCCGGGGTGCAGGACCTGGTCACGCCCAGCGAGCACAGCGAGGTCATCGCCGACCTGCTGCCCGACGCGGAGCTGGTGCTGGTCCCGGACGCCGGGCACCTGGTCATGCTGGAGCACCCGGAAGTGGTCACCGACCGCCTCGCCGACCTGCTCACCCGCGCGGGTGCCGTGCCGGCAGGGGCTACGGTAAGTGGCTATGGAAGCACCAGCAGCACGGCACAGCCGGGCTGAGACCGAGTTGACCGTCGGTTCCCCCGGGCAGATGGGGGAACTGGGCCGCAGACTGGCCAAGTTGCTGCGCGCCGGTGACCTCGTGATGCTCAGCGGCGAGCTCGGCGCCGGGAAGACCACGCTGACCCGCGGACTGGGCGAGGGGCTCGGTGTGCGGGGCGCCGTCACCTCGCCCACGTTCGTCATCGCCCGCGTCCACCCCTCCCTCGGGGGCGGGCCGCCGCTCGTCCACGTCGACGCGTACCGCCTGGGCGGCGGGCTCGACGAGATGGAGGACCTGGACCTCGACGTCTCGCTGCCCGAGTCCGTGATCGTCGTGGAGTGGGGCGAGGGCAAGGTCGAGGAGCTGACCGACGACCGGCTGATGGTCCGGATCCACCGGGCGGTCGGCGACACCGCCGACGAGGTACGGCACGTCACCCTGGCGGGGCTGGGGGAGCGGTGGGCGGGGGTGGACCTGGGGGTGCTGTCGGCCTGAGGACCGTGTGAACGTTCCGACAAGGCGTCGGCAAGATATTGCGCCGGACGTATCGGGCGTGGTCACATGGTACCCAGTCCGTAGTTAGGTCTACCTAACTACGCCCGCCCCCGCACCTCAGGAGGCGCCCGTGTCCGTGTCCCAGTCCGAGGAGCGGCGACCGGTCGCGGTCGCCGGAGTGTCCATGCGCGAGCTGCTGGCGTCGTGCGCGGCCGCCGACGCGGTGTCCCGGCCGCCGAGAGCGCCGGAGCCGGTGGCGTCGCCGGTGGAGCAGGACCGCAAGGCTGCCTAGGCGGGTTCGGCCGGTGGGTCCGTGCGGGTGCGTCGTGGCTGGTCGCGCCCGCGCGGCGGTAGCCGCAAGTCAGAAACAGCCCCGCGCCCCCAAGCGGCGGCTGCGCCGCCGACTGGTCGCGCCCGCGCGGCGGTAGCCGCAAGTCAGAAACAGCCCGGCGCCCCTTCGGGGCACTGGACTCAGCGGATCACTAGGACCTTCACGCCGATCGTGGCGAATTTCCACATGGCGTCGCCGTCGGGGCGGGTCTCGCGGATGCCGCCGGTTTTCACGGTGGGGTCGGGGGTCGCGCCGGCGCTCATGGGGGTGAGGGCGCTGAAGCCGATGGCTGAGCCGTCCTTGGTGGTGGTGAAGCGGACGACGTGCTCGATGGGGAGGCCGTCGGTGCCGGTGACCGCCTTCGAGCGGGAGGTGACCCAGTAGGCGCCCGGGGCGGGATCGATGGTGCCGGGGGTGACCTTGAAGGTGCGGGTGACGCGGCCCCGCTCGTCGACGAGCCAGACCCGGTCGTCGTCCACCGAGTACACCACGCGTTCACCCGTTCCGGATCCGTTCGGAAGGGCGGCGGGGTGCCGGTGGTCGCGGGGTGCCTTGGAGGCCGGCGCACCGGGCGCCGGGCTCACCGCCGGACGGCCGCCGATACCGGGCGGGACGGTGGCCGAGGCCTGGTAGGCGAGCAGGCCGACCGCCCCGACGGCCGCCGCGGTGAGGCCGGCCACGACTCCCGAGCTGGTCCCTGCCACGTGCGCCACCCCTGCCTCGCCGTAGAGCCTTGCCGTATATGTCGTACTTCGTACAGACCGTAGCAGTCAGTGACCGTCCGACCGGGCCGGGCGTGCGCACGGCGTCGGAGCCGTAGGCTGTTCGCGTGCTCTTGCTCGCTCTGGATACCGCCACCCCCGCCGTCACCGTCGCGCTGCACGACGGTACGGCCGTCATCGCCTCGTCGAGCCAGGTGGACGCACGCCGGCACGGCGAGCTGCTGCTGCCGGCCGTCGACCGCGTCCTCGCCGAGGCCGGGGTGAGGCTGGACGCCGTCACCGGGATCGTCGTGGGCGTCGGCCCCGGCCCCTACACCGGCCTGCGGGTCGGTCTGATGACCGCCGACACCTTCGGGCTCGCGCTCGGGGTGCCCGTCCACGGTCTGTGCACGCTCGACGCCCTCGCCTACGCGGCCGACATCGAGAAGGGGCCGTTCGTCGTGGCGACCGACGCCCGTCGAAAAGAGGTCTACTGGGCGACGTACGCCGACTCGCGCACCCGGCTCACCGAACCGGCCGTCGACCGGCCCGCCGACATCGCCGCGCAGGTCGCCGGGATGCCCGCCGTCGGGGCCGGGGCGCTGCTCTACCCCGACACCTTCCCGGTCGTGCACGAACCCGAGCACGTCTCCGCCGCGGCCCTCGCGTCCCTCGCCGTGGAGCGGCTGGCCGCGGGCGCGGAGCTGCCCGAGCCCCGGCCGCTGTACCTGCGCCGCCCGGACGCCCAGGTGCCCAGGAACTACAAGGTGGTCACGCCCAAGTGACCGCACAGCTGCGCGAGATGCGCTGGTGGGACATCGACCCGGTCCTGGAGCTGGAGAAGGACCTGTTCCCCGAGGACGCCTGGTCCCGGGGGATGTTCTGGTCCGAACTGGCGCACGCCAGGGGACCGGAGGCGACCCGGCGGTACGTCGTCGCCCTGGAGGGCGACCGGATCGTCGGCTACGCGGGACTGGCCGCCCAGGGCGCGGCGCCCGAGGGCGAGGCCGCCCCGGTGGGCGACATCCAGACCATCGCCGTACGCCGTGACCAGTGGGGCACCGGGCTCGGCGGCGAGCTCCTCACCGAGCTGCTGCGGGCCGCGACCGCCTTCGAGTGCGCCGAGGTCATGCTGGAGTGCCGGGTCGACAACATCCGTGCCCAGAAGCTCTACGAGCGGTTCGGCTTCGAGCCCATCGGGTTCCGGCGCGGCTACTACCAGCCGGGCAACGTGGACGCCCTGGTGATGCGGCTGACCGACCCTTCCTCCTCAGTGCAAGGAACCGAGATCAATGGCTGACGAACCCCTGGTCCTGGGGATCGAGACCTCCTGCGACGAGACCGGCGTCGGCATCGTCCGGGGCACCACGCTCCTCGCCGACGCCGTCGCCTCCTCCGTCGACGAGCACGCCCGCTTCGGCGGGGTGGTGCCGGAGGTGGCGTCCCGGGCGCACCTGGAGGCGATGGTCCCGACCATCGAGCGCGCGCTGAAGGACGCGGGCGTGAGCGCGAAGGACCTGGACGGCATCGCGGTCACGGCCGGACCGGGGCTCGCGGGCGCGCTGCTCGTCGGCGTCTCGGCGGCGAAGGCGTACGCGTACGCGCTCGGCAAGCCCCTCTACGGCGTGAACCACCTCGCCTCCCACATCTGCGTCGACCAGCTGGAACACGGCCCGCTGCCCGAGCCGACGATGGCCCTGCTGGTCTCCGGCGGCCACTCGTCCCTGCTGCTGTCCTCGGACATCACCTCCGACGTACGGCCGCTCGGCGCGACCATCGACGACGCGGCCGGCGAGGCCTTCGACAAGATCGCGCGGGTGCTGAACCTGGGCTTCCCCGGCGGCCCGGTCATCGACCGCTACGCGAAGGAGGGCGACCCGCAGGCGATCGCCTTCCCGCGCGGTCTCACCGGCCCCCGCGACCCCGCCTACGACTTCTCCTTCTCCGGCCTGAAGACCGCCGTGGCCCGCTGGATCGAGGCCAGGCGCGCGGCCGGCGAGGAGGTCCCGGTCCGCGATGTGTCGGCCTCCTTCCAGGAGGCGGTCGTCGACGTCCTGACCCGCAAGGCCGTCCGCGCCTGCCGGGACGAGGGCGTCGACCACCTGATGATCGGCGGCGGTGTCGCCGCCAACTCCCGGCTGCGCGCCCTCGCGGCGGAGCGCTGCGAGGCGGCCGGCATCCGGCTCCGGGTGCCGCGCATGAAGCTGTGCACGGACAACGGCGCGATGGTGGCGGCCCTCGGCGCGGAGATGGTCGCGCGGGGCCGGACCCCGTCCGGCTGGGACCTCTCGGCGGACAGCTCCCTGCCGGTGACGGACCCGCACGTGCCGGGCACCCATCACCACGACCACGTGCACGAGGTCAGCAAGGAGAACCTCTACTCGTGACGGTCGCGTTGATGTGGGAGGCGCGGGCGTCGGAGGGCCGGGGCGAGGAGCTGCTGACCTGGGCGCGGCGCCAGGGCCTCGCCGTGGAGCCGGTACGCCGGGAGACCTTGCGCGCGCCGCAGGACCGGGTGCTGGTGATCACCTGGTGGGAGGCGTCGTACGACGACTCGGGCATCCCGGAACTCCCGGACCCGCCCGGCGACTTGGTGACCCGGCCGGTCCACCGCTGGCGGTTCGAGTCGGTGAGCGACACCCCCTAGAGGCCCTCTGGAGCCCCTAGAGGCCCCTGGAGCCCTTGGAGCTCCTGGAAGGCAGCGCCAAAAGGCTGAGCCGCACCCGACACGACGTCGGTCGGCCGGGCGCCGGGCGGGCGAGGTGGATAACTGGATTTCCACACCATCAGCGAGCCGCCCGCCTCGGAGGGCAGATGCACGTACCCCGCGCCTTGCGTTCGATCGTCGCCGTCGCCTCGGTGGGAGCGGCTCTGACGGCCTCCCCGGCGTGGTCCGCCCCGCCCGTCGCCGGCACCGGACCCGGACCGGCCGTCCACACGGGGGCCACCCGGTCCCCCGACTCCGGCCCCGCGGTGCACCATGACACCTCGCCACCGCTGCGCGAACTGGGGCGGAGAGCCAGGACGTTCCCGTCCACCCCGCGGATCGTGCCTCGCGGAACGGTGCCGCGCCCGCCCCTCGCCAGGGCCGGCGGCCGGGACCGGATCCGGCTGGGCGTCAGTTTCGAGGGCATCCGGGAAGGCGGCGGCACCCCGCCCGATCCCAACGCCTCGGTGGGCTCCCGCCAGGTCGTGGAGATCACCAACTTCGACCTCGCGGTGTACTCCAAGTCCGGTGCCACGCTGCTGGGACCGCTCACGACCCAGACCCTGTTCAAGGGGTTCGGCGGACCGTGTGAGACCGCTGGGGCCGACTTCCTCGGGGACCCCGAGGTCCGCTGGGACTCCCTGGCCCGCCGCTGGGTCATCAGCCAGTTCGCCAGCGACGACGGAACCACCACGAACCGGCTGTGCGTGGCCGTGTCCCGGACCGAGGACGCGACCGGCCAGTACTACCGCTACGCCTACGGGTACCGGAACCTCCCCGACCACCCGAAGTTCGCGGTGTGGCCGGACGCCTACTACATGAACGCCACCGCGGCCGGTCCGCTCTTCGAGTCGTGCGCCTGGGACCGGGCGAGGATGCTGCGCGGAGCCGACGCCGACCAGCAGTGCTTCGACGTCCCGGCGGCGACCATCCCGATCGGCTCGGACCTCGACGGCACGACCCCGCCCCCGCGCGGCGCGCCCAACCTGCTGATCAACCTCGGCCCCACCGGTGACAACAGCCTCCAGTACTGGCGCTTCCACACGGACTGGAAGAACCACAGCCGCACCACCCTCGCGGGACCGTTCCGGCTGCGGGTGGCCCCCTACACCCCGGCCTGCGCGAGCACCGATCCCACCCAGTGCGTCCCGCAGGCCGGCACCGCCCAGAAACTGGACTCGCTCTCCTACTCGCCCATGTACCGGTTCGCCTACCGCAACTTCGGCGACCACGAGTCCCTGGTCGTCAACCACGCGGTCGACGCCCGTGGCGGTGTCGGCGCGCGCTGGTACGAACTGGGGCTGCGCGACGGCCGGCCGGTCGTCCGCCAGCAGAACACCTACGCCCCGGACTCCACCTACCGGTGGATGGGTTCCGCGGCCATGAACAGGAACGGCGACATCGCCCTCGGATACTCGCAGTCGTCCGCCCGGACCCGTCCCTCGATCCGTGTCACCGGACGCCTGGCGAGCGACCCGCCGAACCGGATGACCTTCCGCGAGACCACCGTGTGGACCGGCGCGGGCTCCCAGACCGGCAGCAACCGCTGGGGCGACTACACCTCCATGGCGATCGACCCGGTGGACGACTGCACGTTCTGGTACACCAACCAGTACCAGCCGGCCGACGGCACCGGAAACTGGAACACCCGGCTCGCTTCCTTCCGGCTCAGATCCGCGTGCCGTTGACCGTCAGGGCCACGTCGAGGTTGCCGCGCGTGACGTTGGAGTAAGGGCAGGCCTGGTGGGCCGCCCGGGCCAGTCCGGCCGCCTGTTCGTCCGTGAGTGAGGGAAGGGAGATCCGCAGTTCGGTGCCGAGCCGGAGGCGGCCGCCTCCGGCCGGGATCAGGGAGACGGACGCGTCGACCTCCGCGTCGTCCGCCTGGAGCCCGTCGCGCTGCCCGAGGAGGGCGAGCGTGGTGCCGAAGCAGGCGGCGTAACCGATCGCGAAGAGCTGCTCGGGGTTCACGCCCTCGCCGTCGCCGCCCAGTTCCTTCGGCAGGCGCAGCTCCAGGTCCAGCCGCCCGTCGCTCGTCCGCCCATGGCCGTTCCGGCCGCCGGTGACGTGCGCCTGGGCCGTGTACAACGCGTTGCTCATCCCAACCCCCTTTGTCGTTACCGTAGTTCGAACCTCCCACTTCAAAATCAGGAAGTCAATGACTTATGATTCAGAAGTGGAACAGCGAACCTACAACCAGTACTGCGCCACCGCGCGCACCCTCGACCTCGTCGGCGAACGCTGGACCCTGCTGCTGATCCGCGAACTGCTGACCGGGCCCAAGCGGTACGGCGACCTCCAGGCGAGCCTGCGCGGTCTGGGTACGGGGCTGCTGGCCGCGCGCCTCAAGCACCTTGAGCGCGAGGGTCTCGCCCACAAGGTCACGCTCCCGCCGCCCGCCCGCACCCCCGCCTACGCGCTCACCCCGGCGGGCGAGGAACTCGGCCCCGCGATCCTGGAGTTGGCCCGCTGGGGCCTCAAGTGGGCGATGGACGAGCGCCGTGACACCGAGGCGTTCCATCCGGGCTGGGCCGTGCTCGGGCTGCGCGCCTGCTTCGACCCCGAGGCGGCCGAAGACCTCCGGGCTGTGTACGAGTTCCGTATCGACGACGAGGTGTTCCACGCCCGGATCGACGACGGGACGGTCGAGGCCGTGCACGGTCCGGCCCAGTACCCCGACGCGACCGTCACGATGAGCGAGGAGTCCTTCGTCCGCCTGACCGGCCAGGGCCTCACCTTCGCGGAAGCCGTCGAGACGGGCGTGGCGTCCGCCGACGGCGACGAGGAGGCCTTGCGCAGGCTGAAGGGCCTGTTCCCGCTGCCGCTGCCGCATTCCCGGAATCCGTAGACAGCGGAGTCGCGTCGCCGTCACCCTGAGTGCATGAGCGGTGGCGTTGAGGTGAACGGTGAACCCGAGTCGTCGGACAGCATGAAGACGTTCGGCGCCTTCGTGCAGGGGCTGCGGGAGCACGCGGGACTGAGCCGGGAGGAGTTCGGGGCGCGGGTCCACATGTCCAAGCACTCGGTGGCTTCGATCGAGTTGGGGCGGCGGCTGCCGGATCAGGGGTTCGTGAACGCTGCGGAAGGGGTGCTCGGGAACACGGGCGCGTTGCGGAAGGCGTTCGAGCGGGTGGCACGGCAACCCGGCTTTGCGGCGTGGTTCCGCAAGTGGGCGGCGCTGGAGCAGGAGGCGGTGAGCCTGGCCACGTATGAATGCCGCCTGGTTCCCGGCTTGTTGCAGTCCGAGCCGTATGCGCGGGTGGTGTTCAGCAATCGCATTCCGCTGTTGTTGGACGAGCAGGTGGAAGCGCAGGCGGTAGCCCGCATGGAGCGGCAGCAGATGCTCCGCGAGCGCCCCGACACCTCGTTCAGCTTCGTCATGGACGAGCACATCGTGCGACGGCGCCTGGGTGATGACGAGGTCGCACGAGCGCAACTGGACCACATGCTCGGGTACGCCCAACTGCGCAACGTCGAGGTCCAGATCATGCCGCTCGACTGCCGGGTGCATGCGGGACTGGACGGTCCGTTGGCCTTGCTGGAAACTCCGGACGGAAGGCGTCTGGCCTACGCGGAGGGGCAGGAGACCGGCCGTTTGATCGCAGACCCGAAAGAGGCAGCCGTCCTGCACCGCCGGTATGCGACACTGCGCGCGCAGGCTCTCAGCCCCCTGGACTCCGTTGGCCTGCTGGAGCGCATCAGAGGAGAGCTATGAGCACCACTGAACTCGCGTGGTTCAAGTCCAGCTACAGCGGCACTGCGGGCGACAACTGCCTCGAAGTCGCTCTGGCCTGGCGCAAGTCCTCCTTCAGTAGCGATCAGGGCGACAACTGCATAGAAGTAGCCGTCGCCCCCACCACCATCCACATCCGCGACTCCAAGGACCGCGCCCGCCCCCACCTCGCCGTCACCCCCGCCGCCTGGTCTGCCTTCGTCACGGCGGTCGGTTGAGGTTCGTCAGGAGCCGTGGCCGAAGAGCCTCTGCAGGGAATCGATCAGCGGGAGTACTCCGGTCACCGCCGTCGTGCCCGTGCGGATCGTGCTCAGCCAGCCTTGTACCCGGGTCGCGTCCAACGCGCCGCCCTGCTCCGGCACCCTCTCGAGTTCCCCCTGAAGTTCCTCGGCCTCGGCAGCCCGTTGGGAGTCCGCCTCGCGGAGCGTCCGCACCAGGCTGGCGGCGTCGCGACGTGCTCTGTCCAGGTCGGCGCCCTTCAACACGATCAGGGTGCCGCCGTCGCCGAATATGTTCGGTCCGTTGATTTCTCCTCCGAACTCGTACTTGCTCACGTCGCCCCCTTGTCGTCGTCCTCGGTGCTCTCGTCGTTCCCGCGGCTGTCGCCATGCGCCTCGCCGGAGGCGAAGTTGATGCCGTGGTCGCCGAAGATGTTCTGTCCGCTGATCGGGCCCTTGAAGTTGTACGTCTGCCGGTTGACCGTCGCGCGGGCTTCCTTCAGGTCTGAGGCGTCGACGTTGTGTTCCTTCAGGAACCGCTCGGTGGCGAGCAGGACGCCCTGCTGAATGCGCTGGTAGGAATCCCTGGCGTCCATCTGCTGGGTGAAGTCGCGGCTTCGGCGGAAATCGGCGGCCGCCGCGCGGAGCGTGCCGGCCGTGCCGTAGTCGAAGCAGTTCCGGGCGATTCGGCTGAGGCCCCGGCGGCGGCGCACCTCTTGGCCGAGGAGCCGGAACGGCAGGCCGAACACGCGGTGCAGGGAGCCGAAGAGTTGGGGGCGCAGTTCGTGGCGGGTGAAGACAAGAAGCTTCCATGCCTGTTCGACGCGGCCGAATTTCCGGGTGTCGTCGTCGCCGAGGAACGCGTGTACCGGCGGAAGGTAGTAGGCGGATATCTCCCAGGAGAGCCGCCGGTGCACGAGCCGGGCGCGGACGTTCACCGTCACCACGTACGAACCGCTCTCCCCGACCTGCTCCAGGACGAGGTACGTCCGCATGACGTCCTGCGTCTCCGAGATGCCCTCGTTGACGCAGGCGGGGTCGTCGAGCACGGTCCTCGGGCGATGGCGCCGGTCCGGGAGCAGTCCTGGCACGTCACCGGCGTGCTGGCCCCTCACATGGAGGCGGTTGCGGGCACGCAGCCCGTCGAGCCCGGCGAGTCTGCCGACGTGCTCGGCCACATAGAAATGCAGGTCGACCGCGTCGAACTCCTTCCGCGTCAGTTCCATGCCCTGGTCGTCCTTGGCGGGGCGGCTGACGTCGATGCCCGCCCACACCCGCTCCATGACGTAGACACCGGTGCCGACGAAGGGGTGCTCGGCGCGCTGTCCGGCCGTCGCATAGGCGACGACGTCGGACACGTCGAGCGAGTCCAGTTCCTCCTCCAGGTCCGCGCGCACCGGTGGGGCTCCCTCGCGAGGTGCCCCGTCGCCCCAGTGGACGGCTTGCGCCGCTCGCCACAGCGTCCAGCCCCAGGCGTAGACGACGACGGTGCCCGTGGCCAGGGCGCCGCCCCCGAGGAGCGCGCATGTCCCCAGCCGGCCACCGTCCCGGTCCAGCAGTGCCGCCAGCCCGCCGGCCACGCCCGTGAGGGTGGCGGCCAGACACAGGGCGAGCATCGCGTCCCGCAGCAGGAACATGCGGCGCGCCCGGACCGCGTGCCTCGTCACGGCCACCAGATCGATGCCCAGCGGCTGCCCGTGAGCCCGAAGCCGGTCCGTCACGAACAGACCGACCACACTCGTGGCGAAGACCTGGTCCCGATAGGTGTGACCGCACAACTGCCGCGTGACCATGTCCGTGTGGTACTTCGGTAACGCGGAGTGCCCCCCTTGCCCCATGATGTCCCCCTCGCCGGTCAGGCCTCCCACGGTAGAGGCGGCGGCGTCCGCTGACGAGAGGTGCGGAGAGGTCAGGAAAGCGGGTGTACCTCCGTTTCGCACCTCATCCGACGATCCGGCCCGAGTAGTCGCGCCTGTCCCGTCAGCGTCAGCCGCGTGGTGTGCCGAACCTCCGCGCTCGAAGCCCCCGCCCGCAGCTCCAGTGCCCCCGGCTCCACCACCCGCGCCCCTTCCCGGTCCGTGAACGCCGACAGGTCCGCGTGGAAGTGGAAGGTCACCCTTCTCGATGCGCCCGGGGCCAGGTCCACGCGCTGGTAGCCGATCAGGCGGACGTCCGGGCGGGTCACCGACGCCACCGGGTCGTGGAGGTAGAGCTGGACGACCTCGGTGCCCGGGCGGTCGCCCGTGTTGCGGACCGTCAGCGTCACGTCGTAGGAGCCGTCCGTGGTGATCTCGGCCGCCGTCGGGGACACCGGCTCCCACGCGAACGCCGTGTACGAGCGGCCGTGGCCGAAGGCGTACAGCGGGGTCGGGTCCAGGTTGCTGACCTCGCCGGCGAGGCCGAGTGGGGGCTGGAGGTAGGTCCAGGGCTGGCCGCCGGGCTCGCGGGGCACGCTCACCGGGAGGCGGCCCGAGGGGTTGACGCGGCCCGACAGCACTCCCGCCACCGCCGGGCCGCCCTCCTCGCCGGGGAAGAACGCCTGGACGACCGCGCCGAGCCGGCCGTCCCAGCGGCCCAGTGCGTACGGGCGGCCGGTGAGCAGGACGAGGACCACCGGGACGCCCGTGGAGAGGAGCGCGTCCAGCAGGTCCGCCTGGACGCCCGGCAGTCCGAGGTCCGTGACGTCGCAGCCCTCGCCCGAGGTGCCCCGCCCGAACAGGCCCGCGCGGTCGCCGAGGACCGCCACGCACACGTCGGCCTCGGACGCGCGTGCCACCGCCTCCGCGAAGCCGGACGGGTCCGGGTCCGTCACGTCGCAGCCCTCGGCGAACGTCACCTTCGCGTCCGGGAGTTCGGTGCGGAGGGAGTCGAGGACGGTGGGGATGGAGATGCCCAGGTCCGCCTCGGGGTGGTGGGTGAGGACGTGGGACGGGAAGGAGTAGCAGCCGAGCATGGCGAGGGCGTCGGCGGCCCGGGGGCCCACCACCGCCACGCGGGTGTCGGGGGCGAGGGGGAGGAGGCCGTCGGGGTTGTCCAGCAGGACCACGGACTCCTCGGCGAGGCGGCGGGCGAGGGCGCGGTTGGCCGTCGAGTCGAGGTCGACGGGGCCTTCGGGGGCGGGGTCCCAGTCCTCGTCCAGCAGGCCCAGTTCGCACTTCTGGAGCAGGACCCGGCGGGCCGCCCGGTCGACCAGGGACTCCGGGACCGTGCCCGCGCGGACGGCTGCCACGAGGGGGCGGCCGTAGCACTTCAGGGTCGGGAGTTCGACGTCGATGCCGGCCGTCAGGGCGAGATGGGCCGCCTCCGCCTCCGTACCGGCCACCCGGTGGAGGGTCTGGAGGAAGCCGATGCCGAAGTAGTCGGCGACCACCGTGCCGTCGAAGTTCCAGTCCTCGCGGAGGAGTTCGGTCAGCAGGCGGGGGTCGGCGGAGGCGGGGACGCCGTCGGTCTCGTTGTAGGCCGCCATCACCGAGCGGGCGCCGCCCTCCCGGAGGGCCATCTCGAACGGGGGGAGGGTGACGTCCGCGAACTCCCGGACGCCCGCCCGGACGGGGGCGAGGTTGCGGGCGCCGACGGAGGAGGCGTACCCGGCGAAGTGTTTCAGCGTGGCGATGATCCCGGCCGACTCCAGGCCCCGGACGTAGGCCGTGCCGACCGTGCCCACCAGGTACGGGTCCTCGCCGATCGTCTCCTCGACCCGCCCCCAGCGCGGGTCGCGGACCACGTCCAGGACGGGGGCCAGGCCCTGGTGGACGCCGACCGAGCGCAGGTCCTCGCCGATCCTGCGGCCCAGCTCCTCGACGAGCGGCGGGTCGAAGGCCGCGCCCCAGGCGAGCGGGACCGGGTAGGCGGTGGCCTGCCAGGCGGTGAACCCGGCCAGGCACTCCTCGTGGGCGATCGCCGGGATGCCGAAGCGGCCGGCGGCGGTGATCCGGCGCTGGGCGCGGGCCAGTGCCCGCGCGCCCAGCGCCGGGTCCACGGGGGCGGTGCCGAAGGAACGGGTCAGCTGGCCGAGGCCGAGCGTGATCAGCTCCTCCCAGGCGTAGTCGGCGGTCATCTCGCGTTGCAGCGGGGCTACTCCGTCGCCGTCGGTGGCGGCGCCCACCCACACGCCGTACAGCTGGGCGGTCTTCTCCTCCAGGGTCATCCGGGAGAGCAGATCGTCGACGCGGGCGGTGGCGGGCAGCGCGGGGTCGCGCCAAGGAGCGGTGGTCATGAAACTCCCGTCTCTGCTCTCTGCATGCTGCGAATGTTTCGTACCACACACCGAATGTTCCGGGAACCTATGGCGCGCGAAGGTCTTCGTCAAGGGGGAGCGCGGGGATACGATCGCGGGCATGACGCCTCCGAAGCCCACAGAAACGCAGACGGCGACGCTCGCCGAAATCGCCCGTGAGGCCGGTGTGTCCGCTCCGACTGTTTCGAAGGTCCTGAACGGGCGTGCGGACGTCGCCCCGGCCACCCGCACCCGGGTCGAGGAGCTGCTGCGCGCCTACGGCTACCGGCGGCGGCGCGCCGAGGCCTCCCGGTCGCCGCTGATCGACCTGGTCTTCCACGAGCTGGAGAGCGCCTGGGCGATGGAGGTCATCAGGGGAGTCGAGAACGTGGCCCGGGACGCCGGGCTGAGTGTGGTGCTGAGCGAGTCCGCGGGGCGGCTGACCCCGGGGCGGACCTGGGCGGACCAGGTGGCGGCGCGCCGGCCGCACGGGGTGGTGCTGGTGCTGTCGGGGCTCGACGAGTCGCAGCGGGCGCTGCTGCTGAGCCGGTCGATCCCGTTCGTGGTGATGGACCCGGCGGGCGATCCGGGGCCGGACGTGCCGTCGATCGGGGCGACCAACTGGCAGGGCGGGCTCGCCGCCACCCGGCACCTGGTCGAGCTGGGGCACCGGCGGATCGGGGCGATCAGCGGGCCGTCCCGGATGATGTGCAGCCGGGCCCGGGTGGACGGCTACCGGGCCGCGCTGGAGACCGCCGGGCTCCCCGTCGACCCGGGCCTGGTCAAGGCCGGCGACTTCCACCACGACGCCGGCTACCGGCTCGGCCTGGAGCTGCTGCGGATGCCCGACCGGCCCACCGCGATCTTCACCGGCAACGACCTCCAGGCGCTCGGGCTGTACGAGGCCGCGCGCGAGCTGGGGCTGCGGATCCCGGAGGACGTGAGCATCGTCGGGTTCGACGATCTGCCGGTGGCCCGCTGGGTGGGGCCGCCGCTGACGACCGTACGGCAGCCGCTGACCGAGATGGCCGAGGCGGCGGCGCGGCTGGTCCTGGAGATGGGGCGGGCGGAGGAGGCGACGACCGCCACCCGGGTGGAGCTGGCGACCAGCCTGGTGGTGCGGTCGAGCACGGCGGCGCCCCCGGCGCTGTGAGCCCGCGGGCGGGAGTGGCCGGATGTTGACGTATTGACGGGTGGTGCGGGCGTCCCCACACTCCTCCGAAGCCAATCGGTTGCACAACCGAAACTTTCGGAGGCACCCGCAATGAGATCTCTGAGAACCGGCTTATCCCTGGCGGCCCTGGTCACCGGCGCCGCCCTGCTCTTCACGGCACCCGCCGCGCACGCCGCCGACACCCCGTTGCGCGACCTCGCTACCGCCCAGGGCAAGGTCATCGGCACCGCGGTCACCGGCTCCAAGCTCACCGGGACCTACGGCGACCTCGCCGGCGGCCAGTTCAGCTCGCTCACCCCGGGCAACGCCATGAAGTGGGGGACCGTCGAGCCCACCCAGTCCACGTTCAACTGGACCGAGGCCGACCAGATCGTCGCCTTCGCCCAGGCCCACAACCAGCAGGTGCGCGGCCACACCCTGGTCTGGCACAGCCAGAACCCCAGCTGGCTGACGAACGGCACCTGGACCTCCGCCCAGCTCAGCAGCCTGCTGCAGAACCACATCAGCACCGAGGTCGGCCGCTACAAGGGCGAGATCGCCGCCTGGGACGTCGTCAACGAGCCCTTCAACGAGGACGGCAGCTACCGCTCGACGCTCTGGTACAACGGCCTCGGCTCCGACTACATCGCCAACGCCCTGACCTGGGCGCACGCTGCCGACCCGGCCGCCAAGCTGTACATCAACGACTACAACGTCGAGGGCGTCAACGCGAAGAGCACCGCCCTGTACAACCTGGTCAAGTCCCTGAAGGCGGCGGGCGTCCCGATCGACGGGGTGGGGCTTCAGGCCCACCTCGTCCTCGGCCAGGTCCCCTCCACCCTCCAGCAGAACATCCAGCGCTTCGCCGACCTCGGCGTCGACGTGGCGATCACCGAGCTGGACGTGCGGATGGCGCTGCCCGCCGACGCCACCGAACTCGCCCAGCAGAAGGCCGACTTCAAGTCGGTGGTGGCCGCCTGCGTGGCCGTGAGCCGCTGCGTGAACGTCACCGTGTGGGGCTTCACCGACTCCGACTCCTGGGTGGACAGCACCTTCCCGGGCTACGGGGCGGCGACCCCGTACGACGCGAACTACGCGCCGAAACCGGCGTACTACGGGATCTCCGAGGCGCTCGGCGGGACCACCACCACGCCGCCCACCGGCGCCTGCACCGCCGCCTACAGCGTGAGCAGCCAGTGGAACACCGGTTTCACCGGCCAGGTGACCATCTCCTGCTCCGGCGCCGCCCTCTCGTCCTGGAAGGCGACCTGGACCTACGGCGCCGGGCAGCAGATCACCCAGGCCTGGAACGCCACCTGCACGCAGTCCGGCGCCGCCGTCTCCTGCACCAACGCCTCCTACAACGGCACCGTCCCGGACGGGGGTTCGGTGACCTTCGGCTTCAACGCCTCCTGGACCGGCAGCAATCCGGTGCCGGCCGTGACCCTCGGGTGAGCGGGCCGACGGTAAGCGGGGGCTGAGAAGCGTGAGAGTTTTCGAAGAAAACTTCTTCACGCGGCTTCCACTAACAGTCTCCTAATAATTCGGATTTACGTTCCTGCCCGTGACGGGACACGAGGAGCAAGGCGAAGCGGGCAGACGGGTGGGCCGGCGGTCGCGGGCGCTGAAGATCGTCGGCCTCACCCTGGCGGGGGTCATGACGCTCGGCATCGCGGCAGCGGGGTGGGCCTATGTGCACCTCAACGACAACATCAAGAGCGTCGACATCAACAGCGCGCTCGGGGACGACCGGCCGGCGAAGGCGGTGACGACACCGACGGCGTCCGCGTCCGCCTCCGCGTCCCCGCTGCCCACCGGCTCGGTGAACATCCTGGTGCTGGGCTCGGACTCGCGCAGCGGCAAGGCGAACCAGGCACTCGGCGGCGGGCACAGCGGGGGCGCCCGCTCCGACACGGCGATGGTCGTGCACATCGACGCGGGCCGCACCTCGGCCACCGTCGTCAGCATCCCGCGCGACACCCTGGTCACCCGCCCCTCCTGCCCGCTGTCCTCCGGCGGCTCGACGGCGGTGGCCTACAACTCCATGTTCAACAGCGCCTACTCGGTGGGCGGGGCGGTGTGCGCGGTGAAGACGGTCGAGTCGATCACCGGCGTACGGATGGACCACTACCTGGAGATCGACTTCTCGGGCTTCGCGAAGCTGGTGAACGCGCTCGGCGGGGTGACCGTGACGACCGACCAGGACATCGACGACGACGACAGCCATCTGCACCTGAAGAAGGGCACCCACCGGCTCGACGGCAAGACGGCCCTGGCGCTCGCCCGCACCCGGCACGGCATAGGCGACGGCAGCGACCTCGGCCGGATAGGCCTCCAGCAGAAACTGGTCAAGGCCCTCCTCGACCAGATGGCCTCCATCAGCCTGCTCAGCAACCCGGCCAAGCTCTACGAGGTCGCCGACGCGGTCACCTCCAGCCTCACCACCGACACCGGCCTGGACTCCCTCAGCGAGCTGATGCGCCTCGGCCAGAGCCTGAAGGGCCTCACCTCCGACCACCTCAAGACCGTGATGATGCCCGTGGTCACCGCACCCTCCGACCCCAACCGGGTGGTCGCCGAGGAACCGGCGGCGAGCAAGCTGTGGAAGTCGCTGCGGTAGCGCCCCGGCGGGTGCCGGGAGCGGGCCGGAAAAAAACTTCGGGGAATTCCGGCAGGCGTGTCGATCCCGGCGGACCCCGTTCGACGCAAGGGTGAGAGGCGGGAGAAGAGCCCGCGTCCTACCGAAGGAGTCACCATGCCCCGTTACCTGTCGCTCGTGCGCATCGAAGAGGCCTCCGCTCCCGCCGAGGGCCCCAGCGAGGCGCTGATGCAGCGGATGGGCGAGCTGATCGAGGAGGTCACCAAGGCCGGCGTGATGCTGGACACCGCCGGGCTGACGCCGTCCGCCGACGGCACCCGGGTGCACTGGGAGGGCGGCAAGATCTCCGTCACCGACGGGCCGTTCACCGAGTCCAAGGAGGTCATCGGCGGGTACGCGATCATGCAGTGCAAGGACAAGGCCGAGGCCCTGGAGTGGACCAAGCGGTTCCTCAAGGTGCACGAGGAGTTCTGGACGGTGACCTGCGAGCTGCGGGAGATCGCGGAGGGCTGACCTTCCTGCCTTCCTGCCTTCCTGGCGTACGTCAGACGGTGGGTGTTGCATGGGGGGCTGTGAGCACACAGCCCCCCGCCGAGGCAGGCGCCCGCCACGCCATCGAGACCGTCTTCCGTCTGGAGTCGCCCCGCGTGATCGCCGGCGTCGCCCGGATCGTCCGGGACGTCGGCATCGCGGAGGAGCTGGCGCAGGACGCCCTGGTCGCCGCCCTGGAGCAGTGGCCCCGCGACGGGGTGCCCGACAACCCGGGCGCCTGGCTCATGGCCACCGCCCGCCATCGCGCCGTCGACCTGATCAGGCGCCGGGAGAACTACGCCCGCAAGCTCGCGGAGATCGGCCGCGACACGGAGACGACCGCCCCGCCCGAGGAGCCCGCCGACCCGGACGACATCGACGACGACCTGCTCCGGCTCGTCTTCACCGCCTGCCATCCGGTGCTGTCGTCCGAGGCCCGCATCGCCCTCACCCTGCGCCTCCTCGGCGGCCTGAGCACCGCCGAGATCGCCCGCGCCTTCCTGGTCCCGGAACCGACGATCGCCCAGCGCATCGTCCGCGCCAAGCGCACCCTCGCCACCAGGAACATCGCCTTCGAGGTGCCGTACGGCCCGGACCGCGAGGCCCGGCTCGGCTCCGTGCTCGACGTCATCTACCTGATCCACAACGAGGGGTACGCGGCCACGACGGGCGACGACTGGCTGCGCCCGGCGCTGTGCGAGGACGCCCTGCGGCTGGCCCGGGTGCTCTCCGGGCTGATGCCGAAGGAGCCGGAGGTGCACGCCCTCACCTCGCTGCTGGAGTTCCAGTCCTCTCGGACCGCGGCCCGCACCGGCCCGGGGGGCGAACCGGTCCTGCTCAAGGACCAGAACCGGCGCCGCTGGAACCGCATGCTCGTCGCCCGCGGCATCAGGGCCCTCGCCCGCGCGGACGCCACCGCGACGGGCGCCCCGGGCCCGTACGCCCTCCAGGCGGCCATCGCCGCCTGCCACGCGCACGCCTACACCTACGAGGAGACCGACTGGACGGCCATCGCCACGCTGTACGGCCTGCTGGCGGTCCGGGCCCCGTCCCCCGTCGTCGAGCTGAACCGCGCGGTGGCGGTGTCGATGGACCGGGGGCCGGCGGCGGCCCTGCCGATCGTGGACGCGCTGACCGCCGAGCCCGCCCTGCGCGACTACCACCTGCTGCCCAGCGTCCGCGGCGACCTGCTGGCCCGCCTCGGGCGCGGCGCCGAGGCCCGCGCGGAGTTCGAGCGGGCGGCGGCGCTGGCGCGCAACGAACGGGAGCGGGAACTGCTGCGGCGGCGGGCGGCAGAGGCCTAGGCACGGCCGTCGGTACCGTGCGGTCGGCTACTCGTGCGGTGGGCTTCTCGTGCGGTCAGCTCCGGCGGGCGTACGACGTGAGGCGGTCGGCGAACGCGGTGACGAGGTCGCGCAGTTCGGCGGGGCCCTCGACGGCGAACGGCCGGTCGAGCGAGGCGAGGACCGGGGGCAGCCAGTCGAGCCGTTCCGCCCGCAGCTCGACGCGCCGCCAGCACTCGGCCACCGGGTCCCCGTCCGGCCCGCCCGGCCCGCCCGGTCCGTCCGGCCTGCCCGGCCTGCCCGGCCCGCCCGGCTCCTCCGTGATGCTCGCGACGCTCGCGGGCAGGCGGGCGCGGATCTGCCCGACCGTCCCGTGGATCCGCAGGGTCACCCGGTGCCGGTACTCGGCGGTGGCGAACCCCGCCAGCACCCGTTCCGCCGGACCGGGGCCCTCGGGCACCTCGAACGAGCCGGGCAGGATCCGCGCGGCCGCGATGCGGTCGAGCCGGAAGGTCCGGCCCTCGCCGAGACGGGCGTCCTCGCCCGTGACGTACCACCGTCCCGCGTGGGCGACGATCCCGTAGGCGTGCAGGGCGCGTTCGCCGCGCCGGCCGTCGCGGTCGGTGTACTGGACCGAGAGCGGCCGGCGGTGGCGGACCGCGTCGGCGACGGTGAGCAGCACCTCGGCGTCCGGGGTGTCGAACTCGCCGGGCCGGTCCGTGAAGTCGAGGGCGTCCAGGAGCGTGTCGAGGCGGCCCGCGAGGTGCCGGGGCAGCACCCGCCGGATCTTCGCCGCCGCCGTCTCGCCCGCCGTGCGCTCCGCCGTCGTCAGCCCGGTCCGGCGGCCGGCGACCAGGCCGAGAAGCACGGCCAGCGCCTCTTCGTCGCCGAGCATGAGCGGCGGCAGGCGGTGTCCTGGGGCGAGCCGGTAGCCGCCGTAGCGGCCGCGCACCGACTGCACGGGCACGTCCAGCTCGATCAGCTGGTCCACGTACCGCCGCACGGTGCGGCCTTCGACGCCGAGCCGGTCGGCGAGTTCGGCCACCGTCCGGGTGCCGCCCGACTGAAGCAGCTCCAGGAGGGTCAGCACGCGGCCGGTGGGTCTGGGCATGTTCGCAGCCTAACGCGAATAGAGGACCGATTCTGTCCTCTATTTCTCCTAGCCTGCGCGGTGCACGCCTTCCCGCACAGCACCAGCACGGCACACCAGGGAGATCCCATGGACTTCGTCTCGATCCGCATCATCACCGGCGACGTGGCACGCCTCGTCGGGTTCTACGAGCGCGCCACGGGGG
Source organism: Streptomyces sp. NPDC090088 (assembly GCF_044747345.1). Taxonomy (NCBI): domain Bacteria; kingdom Bacillati; phylum Actinomycetota; class Actinomycetes; order Kitasatosporales; family Streptomycetaceae; genus Streptomyces; species Streptomyces sp. NPDC090088. The sequence goes on from NZ_JBIVDZ010000002.1 coordinate 389,919, forward strand.
TGCGGGCGGCGTGGGCCACCGAGGACTTCGCCGAGTTCAGGACCGCCGGCGCCACCCTCGCGATCGCCGGCACCCGCACCGTCCCGCTGTTCGCCCCGGACTCGGCCCGCCCGGCGGCCAACCAGAGCGTGATCACGGAGTTCCTCGTCGACGACGTGGACCGCGTCCACCGCGACCTCGCCGAGTTCGTGACCGACTTCGTCGCCGGGCCCACCACGATGCCCTGGGGCAACCGTTCACTGCTCTTCCGCGACCCCGACGGCAACCTCGTCAACTTCTTCACCCCCGTCACCCCGGCGGCCGTCGAGAAGTTCGCCCGCTGAGCCCGCTGAGCCCGCTGAGCCCGCTGAGCCCGCTGACCGGTGGCTAGGGCCGGGCCGGATGGCCCACCAGCATCGTCGGTGCCCCCGCCACCCGGGTCAGGAACACGGTCGCCGAGTTCGGCCCCTGCGGCTTGACCTTGCGGCGCAGCTCCTCCGGCTCGACGGCCGAGCCCCGCTTCTTCACGGTCAGGATCCCGACCTCGCGCTCCCGCAGCAGCGCCTTCAGCTTCTTGACGTTGAACGGGAGCTGGTCGGTGATCTCGTACGACGTCGCGTAGGCGGTGGCGTGGAGCGCGTCGGCCGTGATGTAGGCGATCGTCGGGTCGATCAGGCCTCCGTCCAGTTCCTCGGCCACCTCGGCGACCAGGTGGGCGCGGATGGCGGCGCCGTCGGGTTCGTACAGGTAACGGCCCACGGCCCTGACGTGCGGATCGGGCAGGCCCCTGCCGAGCAGGGTGCGCGGGCCGGGGAGGAGGGTGGCGCGGACCGCCCCCGGTTCCGTCCCGAACCAGAGGACCGCCTCCTTCACGTCCCCCGCGTCCGAGATCCACTCCGCCTCGGCGTCCGCCGGGACCGTCTCGTGCGGGATACCGGGGGCGACCTTCAGCGCGGCGGTGTGCGTGGCCTTGCGCGCCGCCTCGACCGCCCAGGACAGCGGCGGCGAGTAGGCCTCCGGGTCGAAGACGCGGCCACGGCCGCCGCGCCGGGCCGGGTCGACGAACACGGCGTCCCAGCCCGCCGTGTCCACCTCCGTGACGTCCGCCTCCCGGACCTCGATCAGGTCGGCGAGCCCGAGCGCGTCGGCGTTCGCCCGCGCGGTCCGCGCCGTCACCGGGTCCCGGTCCACGGCGAGCACCCGGATCCCCGCCCGCGCGAGCGCGATCGCGTCGCCCCCGATCCCGCAGCACAGGTCGGCGACGGAGGAGACCCCCAGCGTCCTCAGCCGCTCGGCCCGGTAGGTGGCGACACTCGCCCGCGTCGACTGCTCGACCCCGTTCGGGGTGAAGAACATGCGGTCCGCGTCCGCCTCGCCGAACTTCGCCGCCGCCCGCTGCCGCAGCCGGGCCTGGGCGAGCGCCGCCGACACCAGCTCGGCGGGGTGGGTGCGGCGCAGCCGGGTGGCCACGGCGAGTTCGTCGGCGGGCGCGGTGCCGCGCACCTCGGCGAGGAGGGCGTGGCCCTCGGGGGTGAGGAGAGGGGCGAGGTGGTCGTTCACCGGGTCATTGTCGGCCAGTCGGTGGATGGTTCGCCTCCGGCCGAGGTGTCTGCCCCGGTTCCGGGGAGGGGCCTGGAAGGATCCGACGCCATGCGAGCAGTCGTACAAAATGACAAAAATGGGTTCAGAGCGGGTGTGGCGGGCCTGCTGGCCGTCGCCGCCCTGGTGTCCGGCTGCGCGGGACCCGACGGTTCCGCCGCCCGCCCCGCCGCCGGTCAGCAGCCGCACCGGAACGCCGCCGCCGACGCCCACGCCGCCCTGGTCGCCGCCGCCAAGCGCTGGGGGCTGAACGCGGTCCCCCTGCGGCCCCCGGCCCCGCCGACGCAGAAGCCGAGGATCACCGCTCGCGACGGGTTCGAGGTGGACGGGCAGGTGGAGGACGAGCTGCCCCCGGTCTTCACCACGGTCCCGACGAAGCAGAAGGTCGTCTTCCTGACCATCGACGACGGCTCGGAGAAGGACCCGGCGTTCCTCCGCATGATGAGCGACCTGCGGATCCCCTACACCGCGTTCCTCAGCAACTACCTGGTCAAGGACGACTACGGCTACTTCCGGAAGATGCAGGCCGAGGGCCACACCCTCAACAACCACACCCTGACCCACCCCTACCTGCCGGGCCTGACCTACGAGGAGCAGAAGCACGAGATCTGCGGCATGCAGGAGATCATGAAGAGGGAGTTCGGCAGGGCCCCGACCGTCTTCCGCCCGCCCTACGGCAACTACAACGGCGACACCCTGCGCGCCGCCAAGACCTGCGGCATCAAGTACGCGCCGATCTGGGACGAGGAGGTGTTCGTCGACCACTGGGAGTACCGCGAGTGGGACCGCGGTCTGCACCCCGGCGACATCGTGCTCACGCACTTCCGGGGCCGCAGCGACTGGGACGGCACGATGGTCGACGACATGCGCCGCTTTCTGAACAAGGTCACGCGCGAGGGCTACGCGGTGGCGCGCCTGGAGGACTACCTGTGAGCCGCGCGAGGGCGACGGCGGCGTTCCTGGCCGCCGTCGCCCTCCTGCTCGCGGGCTGCGCCCAGTCCGTGGACCCCATCGAACGGCTCGGCAGGAAGGCGGCCGCCGGGGTACGGCCGCACGGTCCGGCCGGCGAACAGGCCTACCGGCACTGGGGCCTGAGTGCGCCCCTGCCGGCCGCCCCGCGCCCGCCGTCCCACCCGCTCTCCTTCCGCTCGGCCCTCCCTCCGGTCGTCGACCACATCCCCACCGCCGACCGGGTGGTCTTCCTGACCTACGACGACGGCGCCGAGAAGGACCCCCGCTTCGTGGACATGGTCCGCGAGCTGCGCCTGCCCGTGACGATGTTCCTCACGGACAGCGTGGTCGGCCCCGGCTACGGCCACTTCGCCCGGCTCCAGGCGGTCGGCGCGAGCGTCCAGAACCACACCCTCGACCACCCGGCCATGCCCGGGCTGCCCTACGCCGGCCAGCGCGCCGAGATCTGCGGACAGCAGGAGAAGCTGAAGTCCCGCTTCGGCATCCGCCCGTACCTCTTCCGCCCGCCCTACGGCACCTACGACACCACCACGCTCCGCGCGGCGGCCGACTGCGGGGTGACGGCGGTGGTGCTCTGGCGGGCGGCGATGACGGCCGACACGCTCGCCTTCAGGAACGGCGAGAAACAGCTCCGCCCCGGCGACATCGTCCTGGTCGGCCCCGACGAGGCCATGGGCCCGGCCCTGCGGGAACGCACGGCCCGGCTGCTGCGCCGGGTACAGGCGGGCGGGCTGACGGTGGGGCGCCTCGAGGACTACCTGTAGGCAGGTCACCGGCGGGTTCTCCGGTCCGGCGACCCGGTTTTTTCGGCGCCGCGCCACGGGCAACTGGCACTCCGCTTGACCGAGTGCTAATCGCGGTCATAGTCTCGGCTCTGGCACTCGGCAGATGAGAGTGCCAACAACGCGACGGGCAGGTCCGGCACCCGCGACGACGGATCCACCTGGTCGCCACCTCAGACAGTTAACCCCGTGAGATCTCCGAAGGGGGAGGTCGGATCGTGACGACCACCAGCTCCAAGGTTGCCATCAAGCCGCTTGAGGACCGCATCGTGGTCCAGCCGCTCGACGCCGAGCAGACCACGGCCTCCGGCCTGGTCATCCCGGACACCGCGAAGGAGAAGCCCCAGGAGGGCGCCGTCCTCGCCGTGGGCCCGGGCCGGTTCGAGAACGGCGAGCGCCTGCCGCTCGACGTCAAGGTCGGCGACATCGTGCTCTACAGCAAGTACGGCGGCACCGAGGTGAAGTACAACGGCGACGAGTACCTCGTCCTCTCGGCCCGCGACGTGCTCGCGATCATCGAGAAGTAGTTCACTCGAAGCACATCCTGCTGTGAACTGCGCCCCTGGCCCCCGCGATCTCATGAAGCCGGGCGTCGGGGGCGCGGCTCGTTTCACTCACGTTTTCCGAGAGGGCTGAACCGCTCCCATGGCGAAGATCCTGAAGTTCGACGAGGACGCCCGTCGCGCCCTTGAGCGCGGCGTCAACAAGCTTGCCGACACGGTGAAGGTGACGATCGGCCCCAAGGGCCGCAACGTCGTCATCGACAAGAAGTTCGGCGCCCCCACCATCACCAACGACGGTGTCACGATCGCCCGTGAGGTCGAGATCGAGGACCCGTACGAGAACCTCGGCGCGCAGCTGGTGAAGGAGGTGGCGACCAAGACCAACGACATCGCGGGTGACGGTACGACCACCGCCACCGTGCTGGCCCAGGCGCTGGTCCGCGAGGGCCTGAAGAACGTCGCCGCGGGTGCCTCCCCGGCCGCCCTGAAGAAGGGCATCGACGCCGCCGTCGCCGCCATCTCCGAGGACCTGCTCGCCACGGCCCGCCCGATCGAGGAGAAGTCCGACATCGCCGCCGTCGCCGCGCTGTCCGCCCAGGACACGCAGGTCGGCGAGCTCATCGCCGAGGCGATGGACAAGGTCGGCAAGGACGGTGTCATCACCGTCGAGGAGTCCAACACCTTCGGTCTGGAGCTGGACTTCACCGAGGGCATGGCCTTCGACAAGGGCTACCTGTCGCCGTACTTCGTGACGGACCAGGAGCGCATGGAGGCGGTCCTGGAGGACCCCTACATCCTCATCAACCAGGGCAAGATCTCCTCCATCGCGGACCTGCTGCCGCTGCTGGAGAAGATCATCCAGGGCAACGCCTCGAAGCCGCTGCTGATCATCGCCGAGGACGTGGACGGCGAGGCCCTCTCCACCCTCGTGGTCAACAAGATCCGCGGCACCTTCAACGCGGTCGCGGTCAAGGCCCCCGGCTTCGGTGACCGCCGCAAGGCGATGCTGGAGGACCTGGCGATCCTCACCGGCGCCACGGTCATCTCCGAGGAGGTCGGCCTCAAGCTCGACCAGGTCGGCCTGGACGTGCTGGGCTCCGCCCGCCGCGTCACCGTCACCAAGGACGACACCACGGTCGTCGACGGCGCCGGTGACTCCGGTGCGGTCACCGGCCGCGTCGCCCAGATCAAGGCCGAGATCGAGAACACCGACTCCGACTGGGACCGCGAGAAGCTCCAGGAGCGCCTCGCGAAGCTGGCCGGCGGCGTGTGCGTGATCAAGGTCGGCGCCGCCACCGAGGTGGAGCTGAAGGAGAAGAAGCACCGTCTGGAGGACGCCATCTCCGCGACCCGCGCCGCGGTCGAGGAGGGCATCGTCTCCGGTGGTGGCTCCGCGCTGGTCCACGCCGCGAAGGTGCTGGAGGACGGCCTCGGCAAGACCGGCGACGAGGCGACCGGTGTCGCCGTCGTCCGCCGCGCCGTCGTCGAGCCGCTGCGCTGGATCGCCGAGAACGCCGGCCTGGAGGGTTACGTCATCACCTCCAAGGTCGCCGAGCTCGACAAGGGCCAGGGCTTCAACGCCGCCACCGGCGAGTACGGCGACCTGGTCAAGGCCGGCGTCATCGACCCGGTCAAGGTCACCCGCTCCGCCCTGGAGAACGCCGCCTCCATCGCCTCCCTCCTCCTGACGACCGAGACCCTGGTCGTCGAGAAGAAGGAAGAGGAGGAGCCCGCCGCGGCCGGCCACTCCCACGGCCACGCCCACTGAGCATCGCCTCGGCGTCGCACGAAGCCCCCGTCCCCGGTCGTCCGCCGGGTACGGGGGCTTCGCCCCTCGCGGGCTTTCACTGTGGGCTCAGTTCTCCAGCGCGTCCAGTGCGCCGAGCTGACCCATCAGGCCGAGCCGGTCGTACTCCCACCAGCCCTCGGCGATCCTTCCGCCGGAGTCGAAGCGGTGGATCGTGGTCCCGGTCATCCGCACCAGCCCCCGGGTGTTCGGCAGTCCGAGGAACTCCGCCTTCTGCCGCCCCTTCCAGATCCACCGGGTGCACACCCGGTCGTCCTGGGTGAACTGGTCCTCGACATGGAACGTGAAGTCGAAGGCGCCCCGCCACATCCCGATCTCGCGCCGTACCGCGTCCATGCCGATGGTGTCCTGCCCGTTGCCCGGGTCGTGGCCGTGGTAGTCCTCCGCGAGCAGACCGTCCAGCGGAGCCAGCGGGCCGGCCGCGCCGATCGTCTCGAAGAACCGCCGCGCGGTACCGGCGTACAACCGCTCGTCACGCACCACGTCCAGATCGGTGAACGTCGGCGTCCCGTCGCAGAGCGCGAGCAGGTCGTGGAAGACCTTGTCGGTCTCCGGGAGGGCCGAGTTCCGCATCGCCTCCTCGTACGACGGGAACTCCACGATCTCCACGACGTGCGACGCGTCGGAGCGGTCCCGGCCGACCACCGCGTGCGTCGCCGTCCGCTTCCCCTTGGTCTGCTCGACCCAGCTGTCCAGCAGCCGCTCCATCTCGGTCAGCCGGCTGGTCCTGCACTCGATGAGCTGCACGAACGTCATGACACCGCCTCCGGCCCCCCTGGGTCCGGTCCCGCCCGCCCATTTTCCCACCGGACCGGCCGCGGCTCCTGCTGTCGGGCCTACTGCGGCCCGTACTTGCGGCCCGTCTTCGAGCTGATGCCGCCCACCAGGCCGTGCGGCGCCATCTTCGCCAGGCCCGTCAGCACCTTGTAACGCGGATCCGGGATCGACAGCGTCTTGCCGCGCGCGAGGTCGGCCAGCGCGGCCGCCACCAGCTTGTCGGCGTCCAGCCACATCCAGCCCGGGATGTTGTCGGTGCCCATCCCGGCCCGCTCGTGGAACTCCGTACGGACGAACCCCGGAGCCAGCGCCATCAGCCGCACCCCGCTGTCCGCGAGATCGCGCGCCGCGCCCTGGGTGAACTGCACGACCCACGCCTTGGAGGCGCCGTACGTACCGCGCGGCACGAAGGCCGCCACCGAGGCCACGTTGACGACACCGCCGCGCCCGCGCTCCCGCATCGCCTCCGTCGCCGCCGCCGTCAGCCGCAGCACCGCCTCGCAGTGCACCTTGAGCATGCGCAGCTCGTCGGCCATCGGCACGTCGAGGAACCGGCCCTTGTTGCCGAAGCCCGCGTTGTTGATCAGCAGGTCGACCGGGTTCCTGCGGTCGCCGAGGCGGGTGGCGACCGCCTCGATGCCGGTGTCCTCGGCGAGGTCGGCGGTGAGCACCTCCGCCTCGATGCCGTGTCGGTCGTGCAGTTCGGTCGCCTGTTCGCGCAGCCGCTTGGTGTCCCGTGCCACCAGGACGAGGTTGTGCCCGTCGGCCGCCAGCCGCCGCGCGAACGCGGCACCGATCCCCGCGGTCGATCCCGTAATCAGAGCCGTTGTCATGGCCCAAGGGTAGTTACCCGGACTGACGGCGTCCGCTGTGCGCACCGGCTCTCCCGATGGGTGAAGCACGGGTGAACGGCGTGCGCGTGACGGCCGTTCAGTCCTCCGCGGTTGCCGATTGCGCCGCCACGTACTTGCGGGCCTGCGCCAGCGTCTCCGAGTGCAGCGCCTCGCCCGCCGCGAGCACCCGCGGCAGCAGCTCCCGCTCGGTGGTGACGGCGCGGAACTGCATCGCGGCGGTCACCCCGTGCTCCGGACGGCGCACGATCTCGATCGGGTCGCCGGCCCTGATCTCACCCGGTTCGATCACCCGGAGGTAGGCACCGGTCGCACCCTTCCGCGTGAACCTCTTCACCCATCCCCGTTCGCCCAGATGGCCCTGGAAAGTACGGCACGGGATGCGCCCGGAGGTGACCTCCAGTACGACCTCGGAACCGATCCGCCAGCGCTCGCCGATCAGCGCGTCCGACACGTTCAGCCCGTTTGTCGTGAGGTTCTCACCGAAACAGCCGTTCGGCAGCGGCCGGCCGAGCTCCTTCTCCCAGTCGTCGAGGTCCTCGCGCGCGTAGGCGTACACCGCCTGGTCGTAGCCGCCGTGGTGGCGCAGCTCGCACACCGTGTCCCCGGCCAGCCCGCTGCCCGCGGTCCCCTTCGGCCCGGGCGCCGCCACCCGCACCGGCCCGTCCACCGGGCGCTTGTCGATACCGGTCACGCCGTCGGCCTGGTCCGTGTGCGGTGACGGTGTCGGACGGCCGAGGTTCAGCGAGAGAAGCTCCATGCTCCGACGGTACGGGAGCGTGCTCAAAGCGTCGACGCGATATTGGGCGCCCTGTCCAAGTCCGCCTTATGCTCGGAAGATGATCGAGGCCCGTCATCTCCGCGTCCTGCGTGCCGTCGCCACCACCGGTTCCTTCTCGGCGGCGGGGCGCGAACTGGGCTGCACCCAGCCCGCCGTCAGCCAGCAGATGAAGGCACTGGAGGGCTCCGTGGGCACCCCGCTGCTGGTCCGCAACGGCCGCGAGATGCGCCTGACCCAGGCCGGCGAGGCCCTGGTCCGGCACGCCTCCGGGATCCTCGCCGGGCTCACCGCCGCCGAGGAGGAGGTCGCCGCGATCGCCGGGCTGCGCGCGGGCCGGGTCCGGCTGGTCTCCTTCCCGAGCGGCAGCTCCACCCTGGTCCCGACCGCCCTAGCCGCCCTGCGCGCGGCCCACCCCGGCACCCGGGTCTCCCTGGAGGAGGCCGAGCCGCCGAACTCCGTGGACCTGCTGCGCGCGGGCGACTGCGACATCGCGCTGGCCTTCCGGTACGAGGGCGCGGCGGACGCGGGGGAGTGGGACGACCTGGTGGTACGGCCGCTGCTGACGGACCGTCTGGTCGGCCTGGTACCGGAACGGCACCGGCTCGCCCGCGCGGAGTCCGTCGCCCTCGGCGAACTCGCCGACGAGCCCTGGATCGCGGGCTGCCCGCGCTGCCGGGGACAGCTCGTCCAGGCGTGCGAGAGCGCCGGCTTCACGCCCCGTATCGACTTCGCCACGGACGACTATCCGGCGGTGGTCGGCCTGGTCGGCGCCGGTCTGGGGGTGGCCGTGCTGCCCCGGCTGGCGATCGAGTCGGTACGCCCGAGGGGGGCCCGCACGGTGGCCCTGGAACCCGCGGTGCGCCGGGAGATCGTCGCCCTCACGCTGCCCGACCTGGCACAGGTGCCGGCCGTGGCGGCGACGCTGGAGCAGCTGGGCCGGGCCGCCCGGCGGGCGTAGGGGAGTGGCCGGGCACGCGCGCGTGCCCGATCGTCGGGGGATTGTCAACGATATGCAGAAACGTTCTTTCAGGTGTCGGAGGCGGAGCCGCCGCTGGTTGTCGATGCCGACACCAGCCTGTTGCGCGCCCGCCCCATGAGCTCTTCGCGCTCGTCCTCGGTCAGGCCGCCCCACACGCCGTACGGTTCACGGACCGCCAGCGCGTGCGCCGCGCACTCCGCGCGGACCGGGCACCTCATGCAGACCTCCTTGGCCGAGTTCTCACGGGCACTCCGAGCCGCCCCGCGCTCGCCCTCGGGATGGAAGAAGAGCGAGCTGTCGACCCCACGGCAGGCAGCCAGGAGCTGCCAGTCCCACAGGTCCGCGTTCGGTCCGGGAAGGCGGGAGAAATCTGCCATTACGTGACCCCTTGTAGCCGTTCTGGGCGGATACGGTGCCAACGACCGTACATCTCCGGTCTAGAGAGATGAAAATATGACTCATTGGCAATCTAGCCCCAGACACCGTGAAACGGGAAGAAAAAGGGCTAAATGGGGCATTGGATGTGATGAAAAGTTGAGGGTCTGACGTCCATGTCTGCACCGTGTCCGCGCCCTCACGTAGAGTGCCGAAGACGGCACGCAGCCCCGTAACTCTTTCGAGTGACCGTCGTTGAGAGTGCGGAGGCGGTTGAAACAACAAGCTCTCGGGCAGGCGTCCGAGACGGTCGACCGCACAGGTGACGATTCCGTACCAGCCTGGAGGCTCAAGGTGACGCGCATCAGCTGCGGAGGGCGGTCATGACATCCGTCCTCGTCTGCGACGACTCCCCGCTTGCCCGAGAGGCGCTGCGCCGCGCGGTCGCGACCGTGCCCGGCGTCGAGCGCGTGACGACGGCTGCCAACGGCGAGGAAGTCCTCCGCCGCTGGGGTGCCGACCGCTCCGACCTGATTCTGATGGACGTGCGCATGCCCGGACTGGGCGGCGTCGAGACCGTGCGCCGGCTGCTGTCCGCCGACCCCGGCGCGCGCATCATCATGCTCACGGTCGCCGAGGACCTGGACGGGGTGGCCCTGGCCGTCGCCGCCGGTGCCCGCGGCTACCTGCACAAGGACGCCTCGCGCGCGGAACTGCGCGCGACCGTCACCCAGGCGCTCGCCGACCCGACCTGGCGACTGGCGCCCCGCCGCCTGCGCTCGGCCGAGATGGGCGCCGCGCCCACCCTCACCGCGCGTGAGATCCAGGTGCTCGAAGGCATGAGCCACGGTCGCTCCAACGCCGAGATCGGCCGCGAGCTGTTCCTCTCCGAGGACACCGTCAAGACGCACGCCCGGCGCCTGTTCAAGAAGCTCGGCGCCTCCGACCGCGCCCACGCGGTGGCCCTCGGCTTCCGCTGGGGACTGGTTCGCTGATACGGCGGTGAGCTGCGCCGCAGCGGGGAAGCGGACCGACCGGACGCCCCCGCCTACCCCACGGTGGGCGGGGTCCGCAAGGCCGGCCGGCGCAGGCCCGCTGCTCGTTTCGGCGCCGATGCCGCATCCTTGAGGTGTGGAGTCTCTCGGGGACGAGTCGTTCGAGCGGAAGGGGAGGGCGCAGGAGATGAGTTCCGGCGCACCTGCTCATAACGCTTCGGTGCACAACGACGGACGCGGTGCCACGCAGCCGACGGCGGCAGGGCACCATGGACCGATGCGCGAGGACGAGGCGGTCACTGCCATAGGGACGATCGGTTCCCTTGTCCATCGCGCCGTAGACGGGGACGAGCAGGCCACGCACGACCTGCTCGCCCATGTCCACCCACTCGCGCTGCGCTACTGCCGCACGCGTCTGTCCCGGCTGCCGGGCGACGCCCGGCACTTCGTCGAGGACCTCGCGCAGGAGGTCTGCGTGGCGGTTCTCCTCGCGTTGCCCCGCTATCGCGACACGGGCCGCCCCTTCGAGGCCTTCGTCTTCGCCATCGCCTCCCACAAGGTCGCCGACCTGCAGCGGGCCGCGATGCGCCACCCGGGTTCCACGGTCGTCCCCTCGGACGAGATGCCGGAACGCCCCGACGACTCCCTCGGCCCCGAGGAGCGGGCGCTGCTCAGCAGCGACGCCGAATGGGCCAAGAAACTGCTGGCCAACCTCCCGGAGAACCAGCGCGAGCTGCTGCTCCTGCGGATCGCCGTGGGCCTCACGGCCGAGGAGACCGGCCAGATGTTGGGAATGTCACCGGGAGCGGTCCGGGTGGCCCAGCACCGGGCGCTGAGCCGGCTGCGGGCGCTGGCCGAGCAGTAGAGGGCAGCGGCGGAGCGGTAGACGGCAGTAGCCGAACGGGTTGCATCACCCCCGATGAACAGGCGCACGCCCAATTCCGTACGAACATACGAAGCCCGGAGCTGAGTCGTACCGTGGAATTTGGGACCCGTGCTTCCCGTTAGCATGGGCATCCGCACCGTTCAAGGCCATTTGGGGAAGGTGTCATGACTGCCAACGTCGACGGAGTGCCCGGAAAATTCGCGACACTCGGGCTGACCTACGACGACGTGCTGCTGCTGCCGGGCGCATCCGAGGTGCTCCCCAACGCGGTCGACACCTCGTCCCGCATCTCCCGCAACGTGCGGGTCAACATCCCGCTGCTCTCCGCGGCGATGGACAAGGTGACCGAGTCCCGCATGGCGATCGCGATGGCCCGGCTCGGCGGCGTCGGCGTGCTGCACCGCAACCTGTCCGTCGAGGACCAGGTCAACCAGGTCGACCTGGTCAAGCGGTCCGAGTCCGGCATGGTCACCGACCCCATCACGGTGCACCCGGAGGCGACCCTCGCCGAGGCCGACGCGCTGTGCGCCAAGTTCCGCATCAGCGGTGTGCCGGTCACCGACCCGGCCGGCAAGCTGCTCGGCATCGTCACCAACCGCGACATGGCCTTCGAGTCCGACCGCGGCCGCCAGGTGCGCGAGGTCATGACCCCGATGCCGCTGATCACCGGCAGGGTCGGCACCACCGGTGTCGAGGCCATGGAGCTGCTGCGCAAGCACAAGATCGAGAAGCTTCCGCTGGTCGACGACGCGGGTGTCCTCAAGGGCCTGATCACCGTCAAGGACTTCGTCAAGGCCGAGAAGTACCCGAACGCCGCGAAGGACTCCGAGGGCCGGCTGCTCGTCGGCGCCGCCGTGGGCGCCAGCCCCGAGGCGCTGGAGCGGGCCCAGGCGCTCGCCGACGCCGGGGTGGACTTCCTGGTCGTCGACACCTCGCACGGCCACAACAGCAACGCCCTCAGCTGGATGGCGAAGATCAAGTCCAGCGTGAACGTCGACGTGATCGGCGGCAACGTCGCCACCCGCGACGGCGCGCAGGCCCTGATCGACGCCGGTGTCGACGGCATCAAGGTCGGCGTGGGCCCCGGCTCGATCTGTACCACCCGCGTGGTCGCCGGTATCGGCGTCCCGCAGGTCACCGCCATCTACGAGGCGTCCCTCGCGGCCGGCCCGGCCGGTATCCCGCTGATCGGCGACGGCGGCCTGCAGTACTCCGGCGACATCGGCAAGGCCCTCGCGGCCGGCGCCGACACGGTGATGCTGGGCTCCCTCCTCGCGGGCTGCGAGGAGTCCCCGGGCGAGCTGCTCTTCATCAACGGCAAGCAGTTCAAGTCGTACCGCGGCATGGGCTCGCTCGGCGCCATGCAGTCGCGCGGCCAGGGCCGGTCGTACTCGAAGGACCGCTACTTCCAGGCCGAGGTCTCCTCCGACGACAAGCTCGTCCCCGAGGGCATCGAGGGCCAGGTGCCCTACCGGGGTCCGCTGGCCAACGTGCTGCACCAGCTGGTCGGCGGTCTGCGCCAGACCATGGGCTACGTGGGCGCGGCCACCGTGGACGAGATGGAGTCCAAGGGCCGCTTCGTGCGGATCACCGCCGCGGGCCTCAAGGAGAGCCACCCGCACGACATCCAGATGACGGTCGAGGCGCCGAACTACAGCCGCAAGTAGTCACCAGAGGCTTTCCAGGGCGGTCCCGGGCGCACCGGGGCCGCCCTCGCCGTACCCGTCGGCGATACTGGTAGACGCTGAAACGCAGAGGGAAAGGCCACAGACGTGACTGAGATCGAGATCGGGCGCGGCAAGCGCGGCCGCCGGGCGTACGCCTTCGACGACATCGCCGTCGTCCCCAGCCGCCGTACGCGGGACCCGAAGGAGGTCTCGATCGCCTGGCAGATCGACGCCTACCGCTTCGAGCTGCCGTTCCTGGCCGCACCCATGGACTCGGTCGTCTCGCCGGCCACCGCGATCCGCATCGGCGAGCTCGGCGGCCTGGGCGTGCTCAACCTCGAAGGCCTCTGGACGCGGTACGAGGACCCGCAGCCGCTGCTCGACGAGATCACCGGGCTGGACGCCGAGACCGCCACCCGCCGCCTCCAGGAGATCTACTCCGCCCCCATCAAGGAGGAGCTGATCGGCGCGCGCATCAAGGAGGTGCGCGACTCCGGCGTGGTCACGGCGGCCGCGCTCTCCCCGCAGCGCACCGCGCAGTTCTCCAAGGCGGTCGTGGACGCGGGCGTCGACATCTTCGTCATCCGCGGTACGACGGTCTCCGCGGAGCACGTCTCGTCCTCGCACGAGCCGCTGAACCTGAAGCAGTTCATCTACGAACTCGACGTCCCGGTGATCGTCGGCGGCTGCGCCACCTACACGGCGGCCCTGCACCTGATGCGCACCGGCGCGGCGGGCGTGCTCGTCGGCTTCGGCGGCGGCGCCGCGCACACCACGCGCAACGTGCTCGGCATCCAGGTCCCGATGGCCACCGCGGTCGCCGACGTGGCCGCCGCCCGCCGCGACTACATGGACGAGTCCGGCGGCCGCTACGTGCACGTGATCGCCGACGGCGGTGTCGGCTGGTCCGGCGACCTCCCCAAGGCGATCGCCTGCGGCGCCGACTCCGTGATGATGGGCTCCCCGCTGGCCCGCGCGACCGACGGCCCGGGCAAGGGCCACCACTGGGGCATGGAGGCGGTCAACGAGGAGCTTCCGCGCGGCAAGAAGGTCGACCTGGGCACGGTCGGCACCATCGAGGAGATCCTCACCGGCCCGTCCCACACCCCGGACGGCTCGATGAACCTCTTCGGCGCCCTGCGCCGCGCGATGGCCACCACCGGCTACAGCGAGCTGAAGGAATTCCAGCGCGTCGAGGTGACGGTGGCGGACTCGCAGCACAAGCGGTAGCCCGCGCCGTACGACGCACGGAGGGCCGGTCACCCCTGGCGGGGTCACCGGCCCTCTCGCATGTCCGTCAGCGCGCCGCCTTCTGGGCCCCCGAGAACGCCGCCCACGCCGCGATCGCGAAGAACACGAAGGTCAGCGGGTCGGCCTCTTCCTTCCACGCGTCCTGGACGACGCCGAAGTGCTGGAAGAAGACCTCGGAGAACGCCACGTCGAGCTGGTCGGCGCCGATCATCGCCTCGCCGACGAGCTGGCCGAGGTAGACCGAGCCGAGCGCGAGGACGGCCGCGGTGATCGCGAGCACCGGGTTGCGGCCGCCGAGCTTGCCGGCCGCGAGACCGATGACGAAGCCGACGCCGACGGCCGCCCAGCCGATCTCGTGCTTGGTGAGGCCGATGACCACGCCGTAGAGCGCGGCGGCGGCCACCGCCGCGACGAGCGCGGCGCCCAGGCCGAGGGCTATGTTGCCCTGCGGCGGCGCGGGCGGCGCCGGCGGCGGGGGCACGGCGCCGGGCGCCTGCTGCTGGGCGAACGGGTTGCCGTCGGCCGGCAGCGGCTGGGGCTGCGGTGGTGGTGGCGGCGCTGACTGGCTCATGACAGAAATCCCCCCTGGGAAAAGCACTGAAAGATCAGTGAAGTGAAGAGACGCGCGCACATCTGTGCGGCAGGTGAGGGGAGACTAACAGCCGCCTGTGACAACGCCCCCGGGGATTTCGCGCGGCCGGGACCCGCTCAGAGCCGGTGCGCCGCCCCCGTGGGCGTCGCGCCGCGCGTGTCCAGCAGCAGCTGCGCCTTCACCGACAGGCCCTGGAGGTCGTACGTCCGGTGCTGCTGGACCAGGATCGTCAGGTCGGCGTCGGCGGCCGCCTCGTAGAGGGAGTCCGCGCGGGGCACCGGGCGGTCCAGGACGTTCCAGGACGAGATGTGCGGGTCGTGGTAGCTGACCGAGGCGCCCAGCTCCATCAGCCGGACCGCGATCTCCCGTGCGGGGGTGCTCTGCTGGTCGGCGAGGTCGGGCTTGTAGGTGACGCCGAGCAGCAGCACGCGCGCGCCGCGCGCCGACTTGCCGTGCTCGTTGAGGAGGGCGGCGGCGCGCTGGACGACGTAACCGGGCATCCGGTCGTTGACCTGCTGGGCCAGCTCCACCATGCGCAGACCGCGGCCCGCGAGGCCGGACAGGTCCTGGGGGACGCCGTGGCCGCCGACACCGGGGCCCGGGCGGAAGGCCTGGAAGCCGAACGGCTTGGTCTCCGCGCAGCGGATCACGTCCCACAGGTCGACGCCCAGGTCGTGGCAGACGGCGGCCATCTCGTTGACCAGGGCGATGTTGACGTGCCGGAAGTTGGTCTCCAGGAGTTGCACGGTCTCGGCCTCGCGCGGTCCGCGCGCGCGGACCACCTTGTCGGTGAGCCGGCCGTAGAACGCGGCGGCCGACTCGGTGCACGCGGGCGTGAGGCCGCCGATGACCTTCGGGGTGTTGGCCGGGGTGAAGGCGCGGTTGCCGGGATCCACCCGGCTGGGGGAGTAGGCGAGGTGGAAGTCGCGGCCCGCGCGGAGGCCGGAGCCCTTCTCCAGCAGCGCGCGCAGGAAGTTCTCCGTCGTGCCCGGGTGGACCGGCGACTCCAGGATCACCGTCGTGTGCGGGCGCAGCCGCGCGGCCAGGGTGCGGGCGGCCGTCTCCACCTGGCTCAGGTCGAGTCCGCCGTCCGCGTCGCGCGGGGTGGGGGCGCAGATGACGGCCGTGCGGACCCGTCCCAGCTGTGCCGGGTCCTCGGTCGCCCGGAAGCCCCCCGAGAGCATCCGGCGCCGCTCGGCGGGGCTGAGCGAACCGGCCTCGGGGCCGGTCGCGTAGCCGATCGTGGAGATGCCGGCGGCCACCGCGGCCTGGGCGAGGGGCAGGCCGTAGGGACCGAGTCCGATGACGGCGAGGTCTGCGGGCATGGAGTGGGCCGTCCTTCCCAGTAACCGAAGCGGGACAGGTGCGCAAGCCCTGTGGACAGGACAGGTGAAGCGCACTGTCACACTAGGAGTAAATATGACCGTTATGCGGGATTGTGTTCATGTGTCTTCCGTGGGTTCGGTGACCGTTGTCCACAGGCTGGGGGCGAGTGGTGGCTGAACTCGGGCAAGCCGGTCAGAATTTGGGCAGGGACCTCGCCTGCCGGGCGCGGCCCCGCGACCGACGACGAGCGATGACCGATGACCGATGGCGGCAGAGCGGGAGGCAGCGGTGAGGACAGCGACACTGGGGCCGGAACAGCGTGCCCAGTCCCTGGCGGCGATGGCCGAGCGTGAGCTGGACGTGCTGGTCGTGGGCGGTGGGGTGGTCGGCGCGGGCACCGCGCTGGACGCGGCCACCCGGGGCCTGAACACCGGCATCGTCGAGGCCCGCGACTGGGCCTCGGGCACCTCCAGCAGGTCCAGCAAACTGATCCACGGCGGACTGCGCTATCTGGAGATGCTCGACTTCGCCCTGGTCCGCGAGGCACTCAAGGAACGCGGCCTGCTGCTGGAGCGGCTCGCCCCGCACCTGGTCAAGCCCGTCCCGTTCCTCTACCCGCTCCAGCACCAGGGCTGGGAGCGGCTGTACGCCGGTTCGGGCGTCGCGCTCTACGACGCGATGTCCATGGCCCGCGGGCACGGCCGGGGCCTGCCCCGGCACCGCCACCTGACCCGCGGTCACGCCCTGCGGGTGGCGCCCGCGCTGCGCAAGGACGCCCTGGTCGGCGCCATCCAGTACTACGACGCCCAGATGGACGACGCCCGCTATGTCGCGACCCTGGTGCGCACCGCGGTGTCCTACGGCGCGAAGGCCGCCAACCGGGCGCGGGTGACCGGCTTCCTGCGCGAGGGGGAGCGGGTCGTCGGGGCCCGGGTGCAGGACGTGGAGGGCGGCGGCGAGTACGAGATCCGCGCCCAGCAGGTCGTCAACGCGACCGGGGTGTGGACCGACGACACCCAGGCACTGGTCGGCGAGCGCGGCCAGTTCCACGTCCGCGCCTCCAAGGGCATCCACCTGGTCGTCCCCCGGGACCGGATCCACTCCACGACCGGCCTGATCCTGCGCACCGAGAAGTCGGTCCTGTTCGTCATCCCCTGGGGCCGGCACTGGATCGTCGGCACCACCGACACCGACTGGGACCTGGACAAGGCCCACCCGGCCGCCTCCAGCGCCGACATCGACTACCTGCTCAACCACGTCAACTCGGTGCTCGCGGTGCCGCTCTCGCGCGACGACGTCCAGGGCGTGTACGCGGGGCTGCGCCCGCTGCTGGCCGGCGAGTCCGACGCCACCAGCAAGCTGTCGCGCGAGCACACGGTCGCCCATCCGGTGCCGGGGCTCGTGGTCGTCGCGGGCGGCAAGTACACGACGTACCGGGTGATGGCCAAGGACGCCGTCGACGAGGCGGTGCACGGGCTCGACATGCGGGTCGCGGAGTGCGTCACCGAGGACGTCCCGCTGCTCGGCGCGGAGGGCTACCGGGCGATGTGGAACGCCCGGGCCCGGATCGCCGCCCGCACCGGCCTGCACGTGGTGCGCGTCGAGCACCTGCTCAACCGGTACGGCTCGCTGGCGGAGGAGGTGCTCGACCTCATCGCCGCCGACCCGGCCCTGGGCGAGCCGCTCTCGGCCGCCGACGACTACCTGCGCGCCGAGGTCGTCTACGCCGCCTCGCACGAGGGCGCCCGCCACCTCGACGACGTCCTCACCCGCCGTACCCGCATCTCCATCGAGACCTTCGACCGCGGCACCCGCAGCGCCCGCGAGGCCGCCGAGCTGATGGCACCGGTGCTGGGCTGGGACAAGGACCAGATCGAGCGGGAGGTCGAGCACTACGAGAAGCGGGTGGAGGCGGAACGCGAGTCCCAGCTCCAGCCGGACGACCTGACGGCGGACGCCGCACGGCTGGGGGCGCCGGACATCGTGCCGCTGTAGACGTCCGGGCCGGGTGCCGGGCAGCTGCCAGTGCCGGGCGCCCCGGCACTGGCTCTACCCGTCGCTGGGGCAGAACTCGGCGGCGAGCAGCGCGGGTTCGAGGTGCGGGTCGGTGATCGTCGTCGTGTTCACGCGGAACGTGAGGACATGCCGGCCGCCGAGCGTGGCGGCGCTGCGCACGTAGCTGCCCGCGATCCGGCCGTTGTGCCCCCACACCGTGATCCCGCACGGCAGCTTCGCCGGAAAGATCCCCAGACCGTACGCGCCGTGCGTGGCCCGGGTGTTGAGCATCGCGCGCAGCAGGCGCGGGGACAGCAGCTCGCCGCTCAGCA
Source organism: Streptomyces sp. NPDC090088 (assembly GCF_044747345.1). NCBI lineage: Bacteria > Bacillati > Actinomycetota > Actinomycetes > Kitasatosporales > Streptomycetaceae > Streptomyces > Streptomyces sp. NPDC090088. Next base: position 408,368 of record NZ_JBIVDZ010000002.1, read on the forward strand.
GCGCCGCGTAGAAGCGGTCCAGGTCGTCGAGCGTGGTCACCAGCTCACCCGCGGCGCCGGCCACGCGCGGGTCGAGGTCGGTGACGTCGGTGCCGTCGGCCGTGTAGGCGTGGCCGTGCGGGGCGGGCAGCGTGGTGCGGGCGCCCGGGAAGGACGTGCCGGTGAGCCGGAGGGGGGTGATGATGCGGCGCCGGGCCTCGGCGGCGTACGAGTGGCCGGTGACCCGCCGGACGACCATGCCGAGCACGGTGTAGTCGGTGCTGGAGTACGCGTACCGGCCCAGGCCGGTGGAAGGGAGGGCGAGCGAGACGCGCACGGCCTGAAGCGGGGTCAGGGGGACGGCGCCCCGGGTGACCCGGGTGAAGTCGGCGAGCCCGCTGGTGTGGTCGAGCAGGGCGCGCAGGGTGATCCGGCGTCCGTCGGTGCCGGGTCCGCGCAGCAGTCCCGGCAGATACCGCTCCACGGAGTCGGACAGGGACAGCCGGTGCTCCGCGGCCAGTTGCAGGACGACGGTGGCGATGAAGGTCTTGGTGACGCTGCCGGCGCGGAAGCGGTCGGCGCGGGTGATGTCCGGGCCGGCGGCCGCGTAGCGGATGTCGTCGCCGTCGTGGTCCAGGAGGGCGGCGGCCGGTGCTCCGCCTTTGGCGACGAACTGTGACAGAAGCGGGTCGGTGGACTCCGTCGAGGACGCGGAACCGGCCATCAGCGGGGCGAACAGCAGCGCGAGAGATACCGGTATGGCCACCAGTGTCCGAAGCGACGGCATCCGGGATCCTCCCTTGTCGCCGCTCATCATCCCGCTCGTGTGACGCCCTCGTCACCGGGGGTTCCGGTCGGCCGGCCCCGATGCGCGGTCAGGGGCCCCCTGGGCGTCGGGCACTTGTCGGGTGAGGGACAATGAAGGCTCTGTCAGGGCGGGTTGCATGAGGGGACGCATGTCGGAGGCGGAGCGGGCGGGGACTTCTCGTCAGGAGACTCGTCAGGACAACAGTGAGCGTCTTCTCGCCGGGCGGTACCGGCTGGGAGGTGTGCTCGGCCGCGGCGGCATGGGCACGGTGTGGCGAGCCCAGGACGAGACCCTCGGCCGGACGGTGGCGGTCAAGGAGTTGCGGTTCCCGTCGAACATCGACGAGGAGGAGAAACGGCGCCTGATCACGCGCACCCTGCGCGAGGCCAAGGCGATCGCCCGGATCCGCAACAACAGCGCGGTGACGGTCTTCGACGTGGTCGAGGAGGACGACCGGCCCTGGATCGTGATGGAGCTGGTCGAGGGCAAGTCGCTGGCCGAGGTCATCCGTGAGGACGGCCTGCTGAAGCCGAAGCGCGCGGCCGAGGTCGGGCTCGCGATCCTGGACGTGCTGCGGTCGGCGCACCGCGAGGGCATCCTGCACCGGGACGTGAAGCCGTCCAACGTGCTGATCTCCGAGGGCGACGGCCGGGTGGTGCTCACCGACTTCGGTATCGCCCAGGTCGAGGGCGACCCGTCCATCACCTCCACCGGCATGCTCGTCGGCGCCCCCTCCTACATCTCCCCGGAGCGGGCCCGCGGTCACAAGCCCGGCCCGGCGGCCGACCTGTGGTCGCTCGGCGGCCTGCTGTACGCGGCCGTCGAGGGTGCTCCGCCGTACGACAAGGGATCGGCGATCGCCACGCTCACCGCGGTGATGACCGAGCAGCTGGAGGAGCCCAAGAACGCGGGACCGCTCAAGGACGTCATCTACGGGCTGCTCACCAAGGACCCGGCCCAGCGGCTGGACGACGCGGGCGCGCGGGCGATGCTCAACGCGGTCATCGACCTGCCGGCGGAGGCGCCGCTGGACGCCACCCGCGTCGTACCGCTGCCGCCGCAGCCGGACGCTCCGCTGCCGGAGCAGGGCGCGGGGGCCAAGCGGGGCGAGGCGGCCGGGGAGAAGCGGCGGGGCGCGCTGCGGTCCGTGCGGAAGGCCGCCGCGGCGGCGGGTGTCGCGGCCGTGGCCCGGACGAAGAACGCCGAGGCGAAGAGTGCCGAGGCGAAGAACGCGGAGCTGAAGAGCGCGGAGCTGAAGAACGCCGAGGCGAAGAACGCCGAGGCGAAGAACGCCGAGGTGAAGAGCACCGAGGCGAAGAACGTGCCGCCGAAGAACGTGCCGTCGAAGGGTGCCGCGGGTCCGGTCGCCTCCGGTTCGGGCGGTTCAGGCAGTTCGGGCGGTTCGGGGTCGGCCCCGGGGCCGGTCGCGGGTGCGCGTCCGGCCGCCGCCGGTGGATCCGCTGCCGCCGCCTCGGCGGGGACCAAGCCCGCTGCCGGGAAGGCGAGTTCGGGGTGGCCCGTGGTGCCGCCGCCGGATCTGGACCTGGCGCCGCGCCCGGTGCCCCGGGCGCCGATCACCGACGTGGTCCCGAAGCGGACCCTCGTGATCATCGCCGTGGTGGTGGTGCTCGCGGTGCTCGGCACCGTGCTCGCCCTCACCCTCGGCGGCGGCGATGACGACGACAGCAAGGGAAGCGGCAAGAGCGGCGGTTCCAAGGCGGTGGCGACCTCGGGGGCGAGCGCGAGCGCCAGTGCCGGTTCGGGGTCCGGCTCCGGCGCCACCACCAAGGAGGACACGAGCGGCGACACGAAGGCGGACGGGGGTACCTCGGCGAGCGCGACCTCCGGGAGCGGCGACGACTCGGACACCTCGGGCGACGACGACGCCTCCACGTCGAACTCCAGTGGCAGCGGCAGCGGCAGTACCGGCGACAGCGCCCCGGTGGTGAAGACGTACAACGGGAGCCAGGGGTACTCGATCGGGCTGCCCAAGGGCTGGAAGTTCCAGACCAGCAGCTCCGCCGGTGACCGTTTCGTCGGCCCCGACGGGCAGAAGCTGCTGGTGGCGTGGACGAGTTCGCCCAAGGGCGATCCGGTGGCGGACTGGGAGAACCAGGAGCAGTACATGACGCGCTCCCAGTACCAGAAGATCCGCATAGCCAAGGTGAGCTACCGCGGTTGGAACACGGCCGACTGGGAGTTCACCTACGCGGAGAGCGGCACCGGGTACCGGACGATCGACCGGGGGTTCGTCGTCAGCTCGACCCAGGGCTACGCGCTGATGTACACCGCGAAGGCCGCCGACTGGAGCAGTGAGCTGCGCAAGGACACGTGGAAGACGCTGACGGGGTCCTTCGAGCCGAAGTGACAAATTCGCATCCCCACAATGCGAATTGCCTCCGGCACGTATCGTGAGTGGTTGCGGACCGTACGCATCCAGGTATGCATACAGAACGGGCCGCTCAGCGAACGGATTTGACCAACCGGCGGCCGGGGGAGGCTACGTGGACGACTATGCGGGTCGGGTACTCGCCGACCGCTACCGCCTGCCGCTGCCCCCCTCCGACGAGTACGAACTCCGGGAGACCCGGGCCTTCGACACCTACAGCGGGCAGGAGGTGTTCGTCCGGCAGGTGCCGCTGCCGGAGGTCGTCGAGGCGGAGGTGCTCGACGCGGAGGGGCTGCCCGAGGGGTTCACAGCCCGTGACGGAGGCGCGCGCCGGCCGCCGTCGGCAAGGACCGCGACACGCCGGCCCAGCGATCCCGTGGTGCGGCGCGCCGTCGAGGCCGCGCAGTCCGCCGCGCGGATACCCGACCATCCCCGCCTCGACCAGGTCTTCGACGTGTTCGCCGAGGGCGGTTCGCTGTGGATCGTCAGCGAGTCGGTCGCCGCACGGCCGCTGTCCGCGCTGCTCCTCGAACAGCCGCTGAGCCCCTACCGCGCCGCCGAGGTCGCCTCCGACGTGCTGATGGCGCTCCGGGTGCTGCACGCCCACGGCTGGGTGCACCGCAACATCACCGCCCGCACGGTCCTCGTCTGCGACGACGGCCGGGTGCTGCTGACCGGCCTCGCGGTCGGCGCGGCGGAGGAGGCGCTCTGCGGCTACGACCCGGTGCCTGCGCCGGAGGGCGAGGGCGGCGGGCAGACCGGCGGCGGGCGGCCGGGCGGGCAGGCGGAAGGTTCCGCCGCCGCGGGCACCTCGGCCCCCTCGGCCACTCCCGGCGGACAGGGCGGTTCCGGGGGCCCGGGCGGTCCGGGAGGTGTTCCCGCCGGGGGCATCGGGAGCGTTGGTGGTGCGCAGGGTGGTACACCCGGCGCGCCGGGGGCGCCCGGAGCCATGGAGGCGGACCCCGAGGCCGCCCGGCGTGCCGCCATCCAGGCGCGGGCGGCCGGCGGGCTGCCGGCGGCCGGTGCCGAGGAGGGCCAGGGCGGTGCCGGTACGGGCGCCGTGGAGCGGCGGGCGCTGGAGACCGGTGGGGACATCCGGGCCGCGCGGGCCGGGGCGATCGCCGCGTACCGGGCGGGGGCCAGGGCGGCCGCGCGGGTCCAGGAGGCCCAGCAGAACGGCCGGGCCGCGCTGCCCGGCGCCCGCCGCCCGGCCGAGCCGGACAGCACCGGGCCGACCGCCCCGCAGCAGCCGTACGGACCGGGACACGCCAACGGAGCCGCACCACCGCCGTACGCCAACGGAGCGGCACAACCGCCGTACGCCAACGGGCAGGCGCAGACACAGGCTCCCGGTGGGGATCAGCGCGCCGCCCCCGGCGGGCCGCCCGGTCAGATCGCCGATCCGTACGGGGTGCGCGGCGCGCCCTCGCCCTGGCACGGGGCCGTGCCCAGGACCCAGCCCGGGGTGCCGCCCGTACCGGCCGGCGGCCAGGAGCGCACCGCGCTGCCGGCCGCCGGGCCCGGCACCGACGCTCCGCAGGCCGTCGTGCCCGCGCAGGCGGCCGGTTCCCCCGCCCGCTGGGGCGAGCCCGCCGTCGTACCCGGGCGGCGGGGGCCCGCCACCGCGCTGGCCGCCGAGCGGGCGCGGCAGGTGCGGATGACCGTGGTGGGGCCGGTGACCGAGCGCTGGGCGCCGGAGCAGGCCGTTCCGGTGCACGAGAACTGGCAGTTGGCGGCGCCCATCGGACCGGCCACCGACCTGTGGGCGCTCGGCGCCCTGCTGTTCCGGTCGGTGCAGGGGCACGCGCCGTACCCGGAGGAGTCGACGGCCGAGCTGGTGCAGCTGGTGTGCTCGGAGCCGCCCGCCTTCGCGGAGGAGTGCGGCTCGCTGCGGCCGGTCGTGGAGTCGCTGCTGCGCCAGGACCCCACCGAGCGGCTGGACTTCGAGGAACTGCGCGGCTGGCTGCGCTCGCTGGTGCGGTCCGCGCCCGAGCCGGACGCCGGCACGCATGTCGTCGCCGCCCCGCCCACCGATCCCAAGCGGCTGCCGATCGTCCGGCGGCGCGGGCAGCTGGTGCGCTGGCGGCGGGCCGGACTCCCGGCGACCAGCCCGCACGGGCGGCACAAGCGGGCCCGGGAGCAGACCAGGTCGCCGCGCAGACTGGGCCGTACGCTGCTGTTGCTGGTGCTGCTCCTGCTGGCCGGGGCGGTCGTGTACGCCATGCTGTTCCTGCCGAAGAAGGGCAGCGCGGACGACGGCGGCGCGGGGACCGGCGACCGGACGGGCGCGGCGGGCGAGGTCAGCACCGCGCCGAGCCCGACGCCCACTCCGACCCCGTCCCCGACGTCGACCCCGTCCACCGAGACCCAGACCACCGCCGGTTCGACCGGTGGCACGGCCGCCGACGGGTTCACCCTGCGCGACGATCCCAACGGCTTCCGGATCGCCGTCGCCGACGGCTGGACCCGTACGCCGAAGAACGGCAGCGGCCAGGTGATCTACTCGCACGGGAAGTTCGAGCTGATCGTGGTGGCCGGGCGGGACAGCGCGGCGACCTACGGCGACGACCCGATGACGTACCAGCGGGACAAGGAGCCGGAGCTGCAGCCGTACCGGGACTCCAGCTGGGCCACGGCCGGCGGGCTGCGCACCATCACGGTGGGCCAGCAGGTGTCCGCCGAGGGGCAGTTCACCTGGACGGACGGCCAGGAGGGCGACCTGTTCGTGCGGAACATGGTCTTCCTGATCGACGGGCGGTACCACATCGTGCAGGTCCGCGGCCCGGAGTCACAGCGGGACGAGGTCACCGCGCTGTACGAGCAGGCGTCGACTACGTACAAGTACACGGGCTGAGCGGCGGTAAGCGGCGGTAACGCGTTCCGCGAGAACCGTCACAGTGCTGTCTCCGTGGGACCCCACCCGTTCCATGACCCGAGGCCGGTCCTTAGTCTGGCCCTGACAAGAGCATTGCGGGGCAACGTGAATCAGATGCAGGGCCTGCTCATCGCGGGCCGCTACCGGATCGCCGACACCATCGGCAGCGGCGGCATGGGCCGGGTGTGGCGTGCCCACGACGAGGTGCTGCACCGGGCGGTCGCCATCAAGGAGTTGACGGCCGCGCTCTACGTCTCCGAGAGCGAACAGTCCGTCCTGCTGGCCCGCACCCGGGCCGAGGCGCGCGCCGCCGCGCGCATCAACCACTCCGCCGTCGTCACGGTCCACGACGTCCTCGAACACGACGGCCGCCCGTGGATCGTCATGGAGCTGGTCGAGGGCCACTCGCTGGCCGACGCGGTCAAGGAGCAGGGGCGCATCGACCCGCGGGAGGCCGCGCGGATCGGGCTGTGGGTGCTGCGCGCGCTGCGTGCCGCGCACAGCGCCGGGGTGCTGCACCGGGACGTCAAGCCGGGCAACGTGCTGCTCGGCCGTGACGGCCGGGTCCTGCTCACCGACTTCGGCATCGCGCAGATCGAGGGCGACACGACCATCACCCGTACCGGGGAGGTCGTGGGATCCGTCGACTACCTCGCGCCGGAGCGCGTGCGCGGGCACGATCCGGGCCCCTCCTCCGACCTGTGGGCGCTGGGCGCCACGCTGTACACGGCGGTGGAGGGGCGCTCGCCGTTCCGCCGCACCTCACCGCTGACCACCATGCAGGCGGTCGTCGAGGACGAGGTCGGCGAGCCGCTCAACGCGGGCCCGCTGGCACCGGTCATCACCGGACTGCTCCGCAAGGAGCCGGCCGAGCGGCCCGGCCCCGAGGAACTGGAGCACATGCTCGCCGAGGCGGCGGAGGGCCGGCGGCCCAGCTCGGCGCAGGCGTATGTGCCGACGGGGCGGTCGGGGTACGACATCACGGGGATCGGGTCCGGCACCGGTACCCGGGTGCAGTCGGCCACCGGTACGCCGTATCCGCCGGTGACGATCGGGCCCGCGCCGGTGCCCGCGCCCGCACCGGCGAAGCGGTTCCGGCTGCGGACGTTCGCCCTGGTCGTCGCGCTGGCGGCGGTCGTCGGCGGGGGCGTCGCGGTGGCGCTGCAGCAGTTCGGCACGGACAGCCCCGGCGGCTCCGTCGACTCCTCGTCGACTCCGGCCGGCGGTTCCGGCGACGGCGCCAGTGCCTCGCCGAGCGGCGGGGGCGGTCAGGGGACGGCGACGGTGCCCGCCGGCTGGGAGCGGCGCAAGGACCCGGTGGGCTTCAGCATCTCCCTGCCCAAGGGGTGGAAGCGGTCCGTCTCCATCGACCAGGACGGCCTCCAGCAGGTCGACTACTCGCCCGACAAGGGCAAGCACCTCGTGCGGGTCGCCGTCGACACCGCGCCGGACTACAGCACCTCGTACGCGCACATGAAGAACCTGCAGGGGCAGGTCTCCAAGCGGCTGATCGACTACAACGAGCTGAGCCTCAAGGAGGAGCTCTTCCGCGACCAGCCGGGCGTCCGCTGGGAGTACACCTGGAACGCGCGGGCCCAGGACGCGCCCCACTACTTCCCGGGTCCGTACCACGCGATCGACGTCGGGTACATGAACAGCGCCGGCACCGAGTACGCCCTCTACGAGGCCTCGCCCGCCGACGACTGGGACACCACCAGCAAGCAGTTCGACGTGATCCTGCGGGGCTTCCAGGAAGGCTGACCCGCACGCCGAGAACGGCCGCGCCCGAAGCCGGGCGGTGGCGGGCGGTGGCGGAGGGCGGCGGAGGGCGGCGCAGTTGGCCGGTCGCCGCGCCGGAAGGGGTGCGTCCGGTGCGGCATCATGGGGCCATGGGGACCGACGGGGAAGCCGTACGTCTGGTCGCGGGGCGTTATCGCCTGGACGCGCGGCTCGGGCGGGGCGGGATGGGTGTCGTATGGCGGGCGACCGACCAGTTGCTGGGACGGCAGGTCGCCGTCAAGGAACTCACCGTCGACGACTCGCTGCCGGAGGACGACGCCCGGCTGCGCCGCGACCGCACCCTGCGTGAGGCGCAGGCCGTCGCGCAACTCCACCACCCGCACATCATCGTCGTGCACGACGTGGTGGAGGACGGCGAACGCCCGTACATCGTGATGGAGTTGATCGACGGCGGCTCGCTCGCCGACCGGATCTCCCGGAACGGGCCCGTGGACGTCGGCGAGGCCGCGCGGATCGGGATCGCCCTGCTGAGCGCCTTGGCGACCGCGCACCGGGCCGGGGTGCTGCACCGGGACATCAAGCCGGCGAACGTGCTCGTCGAGGCGGCGACCGGGCGTGTCGTGCTCACCGACTTCGGCATCGCCCAGGTCGCGGGCGCCACCACGCTCACCGAGACCGGTTCCTTCGTCGGCTCGCCCGAGTACACCGCGCCCGAGCGGATGTCCGGCACCCGGGCCGGTCCCGCGTCCGACCTGTGGTCGCTGGGCGCGCTGCTGTGCGCGGCGCTCAGCGGCGAGTCGCCGTTCCGGCGCGACTCGCTCGGCGGGATCCTGCATGCCGTGGTCTCCGACGAGATCCGGCCACCCGCCCAGGCGGAGCCGCTGCTGCCCGTCGTACGCGGGCTGCTGGAGCGGGACCCCGAGCGGCGGCTGGACGCGGCGGAGGCCGAGCGGATGCTCCGCGGGTTCCTGGAGACCGGGGCGGTGGCGGTCGTCACCACGACGGAGAGCGTCGGCGCCGCGCCGTACACGCCGACCCAGCGGGACGTGCCGCGCCCGCCGGCACCGGACCCGGCCGGACCGGCCCGGTACTCCCCGCGCGGTGTGCTGGTCGCCGCGCTGCTGGTCGCGGCGATGGCCGGGGCCGGCGTGTCGGCGGCGACGCTCCTGTTCAACGGGGGCGGGGGAGGGGGCGGCGCCCCGGGCCCCGGGAGCACCACGGCCGTCTCCGCGTCGCACACGGCGCCCTCCGCGGTCCCTTCCTCCACCGCGTCCTCCACCGCGCCGTCGGTCTCGCCCACCCGCTCTCCCACGGTCCCCTCCGGATACCGTCACGCGCAGGACCCGGCCGGCTTCTCCCTCGCCGTACCGGAGGACTTCACCCGCGACCCGCAAGGGGAACGCGTCTTCTACCTGTCGCCGGGGCAGACCTTCCGGCTCGGCATCAAGGTCTCCGACCCGCAGACCGGGGGACCGGGGGCGGTGATGCGGCGGGCGGCGGCCGAGGGGCCGAGCACCAACCCCGGCTACCACGACGGCGTGGTCAGCGACACCACGCACGCCGGACACCCGGCCGCCTTCTGGGAGTTCACCTGGAAGGGCTTCAGCGCGACGGAGGGCCCCCGGCACACCTACGACCTGTGCTGGGAGGAGGGCGGGCGGATGTACGACGTGTGGGTGTCGGCGCCGGTCGGGAAGGTGCGGGAGGCGCGCGAGTACTTCGACGTCGCCATCGACACGTTCACGGCGGGCTGAGGTCCGGCCCGGCCTCGCGTGGATCAAATGCCTTGCCCGGCGGACGAGTTGCGGTCATCCTCCTCATGATCCGATGTTGGTCCGGTATTGACCCGGACATGGGACGGACTTGGGGGAGAGACCTTGAGCAGGGCGAGACAGTACGTTCTCGGGCGGGCCGCGGGGCCGTGCGTCCTCGCGGCGCTGGCGGTGGGCGCCCTCGCGCCGACGGCGGTCGCGGCGGACGACACCGAGGCGCCGCAGGCACCGGTCGTCTCGTCGGCCGAGTACCCGGACGACGGCGACTGGCACGACGGGGTGGGGCGGTACGGGACCTTCGTGATCGACTCGGCCTCGGACGACGTTGTGTCGTACCGCTACAACTGGCTCGGTACCGCGACGAAGACCCTCGTCCCGGCGGAGCCCGGCGGCGCGGTCTCGCTGCGCTGGATGCCGGAGCGCGAGGGGGCCACGTATCTGCAGGTCCAGGCCCTCGACGCGGCGGGCCACCTCAGCGCCCGCACCACCTACGACGTCAAGGTCCGCGAGGGGCGGCCCGCGGTCACCCACTGGGACCCGGAGCAGCCGTCGGGCGCGGTCGCCGGCACCGGCACGACCCTCGACGCGTCCGGCCCGTCCGGGACCCGCCTGGCCTCCGCCGCCGCCCTGGACGGGACCGACGAGGGATACCTGAGCCTCGACACGGCCCTCGACACGAGCGACACCTTCTCCCTCGACGCGTGGGTACGGCCCGACACGCTCACCGGCGGCGCCACCGCCGTCAGCCGGTCCTCCGGGCTCGCCCTCGCGGCGGTGACCGACCCCGCCTCCGGAGCCCCCGTCTGGTCCTTCACCGTGCCCACCCGGGACGGCGGCACCGCACAGGTCACCGGCGGCGCCCCCGAACCGGGAGAGTGGGCCCACCTCGCCGGGGTGTACGACGCCGAGCAGCGGACCGTACGGCTGTACGTGAACGGCACGTCGGTCGGCACCGCGGAGAACGTCCGGGCGGCCGGCGGCACCGGGGCCCTGCGGCTCGGCGCCGACGGCAACGGCGGGCACTGGCACGGGCTGCTCACCGACGTGAACGTCTGGGACCGCGTCCTCGTCGCCCAGGAGGCCGGTGAGGCGGCCCAGCGGTCGGCGCAACGCCTCGGCTACTGGGACCTGGAGACCGCCACCGACGGCAGCAGCCCCGCCTACGCGGGCGGCGAGCCGCTCACCCTCGCCGGGGACGCGACGATCCACACCGACAGCGACGACTGCGCCTGGAACCCCGACTGCACCCCGGCCACCTACCCCCTGTGGGGAGCCGGAGACCTCCTCCTCGACGGTGACGGCGACTACGCGAGCACCCCGACCGCGGTCGTCCCGACCGACGCCGGTTTCTCCGTCACCGCGCACGCCCGCATCGACACCGCCACCGCCGACCACGACATGACCGTGCTGTCCCAGCCCGGCGCCCACACCAGCCTGTTCACCCTGCGCTATGTGGCCGCCTCGCGGACCTGGGAGGCCGTGGTGGCCCACGGGGACCGGGCCGACGCGCCGACCACGACGGTCAGCGCGCCCGCCGACTGGGCCGCGTCCAGTGACGAGTACCTCGCGCTGGTCTACGACGAGAAGGCCGACGAACTCCGGCTCTACGTGGGGTCGAGCTACCCCGCCGCCACGGCCGGCGTCGCCGGTGCGAACACCTGGACGCCCACCGGCGCCCTCCAGGTCGGCCGCACCCTCACCCCGGACGGCGGGAGGGACCACCTGGCCGGCGCGATCGACGAGGTGCACACCTACGCGGGCGTCCTGAACGCGACCCAGCTCGCCCAACTCTCCCTCGGAGGCGTCGACATCTGAGGTGCGCGCGCCCCTTCCGCCGGGAGGGGCGCGCGCTCCGCACACCGCTGACCGCGCCGCTTCGACAAGTCTGTGGTGTGCAAGGTACTCATGGGGCATGAGTGAAGACGGCGAACAGCCGGTCGAGGGACGTCTGATCGGCGGGCGCTACCGGCTCACGGAGCGCATCGGCTCCGGGCCGACCGGGACCGTGTGGCGCGCCCGCGACGAACAGGACGGGCGGCAGGTCGCCGTCAAGGAGCCGCGCCTGGCCGGCGAGCCGGACGACGAGGAACGCCGGCGCGCCGCACACCGCCTGCTGCACGAGGCCCGCGCCGCCGCCCGCGTCGACCACCCGGCCGCCGTCGCCATTCACGACGTCTGCGTCGAGGACGAACTTCCCTGGGTCGTCATGGAGTTGGTGGAGGGGGAGGCGCTGGACGCGGCCCTCGCCGCCCGTGGGCCGCTGCCCGCCCCCGAGGCCGCCCGCATCGGGCTCGCCGTCCTCGGCGCGCTGCACGCCGCGCACGGCGTCGGCATCGTGCACCGTGACCTCAAGCCCTCCAACGTCCTCCTGGCGGCCGACGGCGAGCGGGTCGTCGTCACCGACTTCGGTATCGGGGCCGGGCCGCAGGGGCAGGGCGACGGTGACTTCGCGGCGCCCGAGTGCGGTGCGGGGCACGGGGCCGGTCCCGCCTCCGACCTGTGGTCGCTGGGCGCGTTGCTCCGGGCCGCGGCCGACGGCGCGGAGGGCCCGCTCGGCCCGCTCCTCGAAGAACTCCTCGCCCCCGAACCGGAGGCCCGGCCGACGGCCCCGGAAGCCGCCGAGGCCCTCGCCGAGGCCGCCGGGGTGAGCCTGCCGGCGTGGGTGACCGAACCCCCCGCGGTCCCGGTCCCGGCCCCGGCCTCGGACTCGGCTCCGGACTCGGTCCGCACCCCGGCCGCACCGGACCCCGAACCCCGCCGCCTCACCCCCTTCGCCGCCCTCGGCCTGCTTCTCGCCAAAAAACCGGAACGCGGCTGACCGGCGCTGATCGTCCCCGTCCAACCCCCTGATCAGCGCATTCCCTGCCAGTGATCACTGGCGCCGTGTGTGCACTCGGTGAAACCGGGTTACCCACGGGTACCCAAAGGCTCCGCTCCCGAATACCCTGCGGCTCATGACGGACTCGCAGGCCACGGAGAAGACCGGTACGGACACGACCGGCACGAACCCCCTTGCCCCCGCACCCGCAGGGGCCCGAACCGCCGCCGACGTGGTCACGCCCGAGCTGGTCGCCCAGCTCACCAAGGGCGTCGCCGGCTCCGGCCGGACGGCCAACCACACGCCGTTCACCGGCGAGAAGCTGGCCGACCTGCCCGAGTCCACCCCCGAGGACGTGGCCAAGGCCTTCGACGCGGCCCGCGCCGCCCAGGCCGTGTGGGCGAAGGTGCCGGTACGGCAGCGCGCCGCCGTCCTGCTCCGCTTCCACGACCTGATCCTGGCCCGCCAGGCCGAGGTCCTCGACCTCATCCAGCTGGAGACCGGCAAGGCCCGCCTGCACGCCCACGAAGAGGTGCAGGCCGTCGCCGTCGCCGCCCGCCACTACGGCCGCAAGGCCCCCGCCTACCTCCGCCCCAAGCGGCACGCGGGCGCCATGCCCACCCTCACCAAGGTCACCGAACTGCGCCACCCGCGCGGTGTCGTCGGCCAGATCGCCCCCTGGAACTACCCCCTCGAACTCTCCGTCGGCGACGCGCTCCCCGCCTTCGTCGCGGGCAACGCGGTCGTCATGAAGCCGGACACCGAGACCTGCCTGACCGCCCTGTGGGCCCGCGACCTCCTCATCGAGGCCGGGCTCCCCGCCGAGGTCTTCCAGGTCGTCATCGGCGACGGCCCGGTGGTCGGCCCCGAGGTGGTCCGGCACGCCGACTACGTCTCCTTCACCGGCTCCACCCGCACGGGGCGCGAGGTCGCCCAGGGCGCCGCCGCCCGCCTGGTCGGCGTCTCCCTCGAACTCGGCGGCAAGAACGCCATGCTGGTCCTGGCGGACGCCGACATCGAGAAGGCGGCGGCCGGCGCGGTCCGCGCCTGCTTCTCCTCCGCCGGCCAGCTCTGCATCTCCATCGAGCGGCTCTACGTCCACGAGTCCATCGCCGGCGCCTTCGTCGAGCGCTTCGCCGCCCGCACCAAGGCCATGCGCCTGGGCCGCTCCCTCGCCTACGGCGCCGACATGGGCTCCCTGGTCGGCGAACGGCAGCTGGAGACGGTCACCCGCCACGTCGACGAGGCCGTCGAGAAGGGCGCCACCGTCGTCGCCGGCGGCACCGCCCGCCCCGACATCGGCCCCTACTTCTACGAGCCGACCATCCTCGACGGCGTCGAGGACGCGATGTCCGTCTGCACCGAGGAGACCTTCGGCCCGGTCGTCTCGATCTACCGCTTCAAGACCGAGGACGAGGCCGTCGAGCACGCCAACGGCACGCCGTACGGCCTCAACTCGTCGGTCTGGACGAAGAACGGCGCCAAGGGGCGGGAGGTCGCCGCCCGCCTGCGCACCGGCACCGTGAACGTCAACGAGGGCTACGCCCCCGCCTACGGCAGCGTCCAGTCCCCGATGGGCGGCATGAAGGACTCCGGCCTCGGCCGCCGCCACGGCTCGGAGGGCATCCTCAAGTACACCGAGGCCCAGACCGTCGCCCAGCAGCGCCTCCTGCCCATGGCCCCCTCCCTGGGCATGGACGACGAGAAGTACGCCGCCTTCATGAGCACGAGCCTGAAGGTGATGAAGGCACTGAGGCTGCGCTAGCCGACCTGCTTCTAGGGGCGCGGGGAACTGCGCGAGCAACCACGACTCACCCGCACGCGAAACTCAACGAGGAGCCCCCCGTGCCCCAGGACACCTACGATTACGACGTCATAGTCGTCGGCTCCGGCTTCGGTGGCTCGGTGACCGCCCTCCGCCTCACGGAGAAGGGCTACCGCGTCGGCGTCCTGGAAGCCGGCCGCCGCTTCACCCGCGCATCCCTCCCCAAGAACTCCTGGGACATCAAGAACTACCTCTGGGCCCCGCAGCTCGGCTGCTACGGCATCCAGCGCATCCACCTCCTCGGCAACGTCATGGTCCTGGCCGGCGCGGGCGTCGGCGGCGGCTCGCTCAACTACGCCAACACCCTCTACATCCCGCCGAAGCCCTTCTTCGACGATCCCCAGTGGCGTGACATCACGGACTGGCAGGAGGAGCTGAAGCCGTACTACGACCAGGCACAGCGCATGCTCGGCGTCCGGCTCAACCCGACCATGACCCCCTCCGACGTCCACCTGAAGGCGGCGGCGGAGAAGCTCGGCGTCGGCGACACCTTCCACCTCGCCCCGGTCGGCGTCTTCTTCGGCGACGGCAAGGACGCCGACGGCGGGTCGAAGGCGGCGCCCGGGGACCCGGTGGAGGACCCCTACTTCGGCGGCGCGGGCCCCGCCCGCAACGCCTGCACCGAGTGCGGCGAGTGCATGACCGGCTGCCGGCACGGCGCGAAGAACACCCTCAACGAGAACTACCTCCACCTCGCCGAGAAGGCGGGCGCCGAGGTGCACCCCATGACCACCGTCGTCTCCGTCACCGACGACTCCCGGGGCGGCTACGCGATCGCGACCCTCCCCACGGACGACAAGAAGAAGGCGGAGGGCCGGATCTTCACGGCCCGCCGCGTCGTCGTCGCCGCCGGCACCTACGGCACCCAGACCCTGCTGCACCGGATGAAGGCGGGCGGCCAGCTGCCGTACCTCTCCGACCGGCTCGGCGACCTCACCCGTACCAACTCCGAGGCCCTGGTAGGCGCCCAGACCGACGACCGGCGCTACCGCAAGGCCCACGGCACCCCGAAGGCCGACTTCACCCGGGGCGTCGCGATCACCTCGTCCATCCACCCGGACGCGAACACGCACATCGAGCCGGTCCGCTACGGCAAGGGCTCCAACGCGATGGGCGGCCTGTCGATCCTCCAGGTGCCGTACACGGAGGGCTCCTCCCGGGTCCTCGGCTGGCTGGCGAACGCCGCCCGCCACCCCCTCCTGGTCCTCCGCTCGCTCTCCAACCGGCGCTGGTCGGAGCGGACCATCATCGGCCTGGTGATGCAGTCGCTGGACAACTCCCTGACGACGTACCTGAAACCGGACGGCGTGGGCAAGGGCCTGCTCACCGCCCGGCAGGGGCACGGCGCCCCCAACCCCAAGCAGATCAAGGCCGCCTCGGAGGCCGCCACCGTGCTCGCCGCCGAGATCAACGGCTTCGCCGGCAGCAACGTCGGCGAGCTGATGGGCACCCCGCTCACCGCCCACTTCCTCGGCGGCTGCCCGATCGGCGACTCCCGCGAGACGGGGGTCATCGACCCGTACCACCGGGTCTACGGCCACCCGGGCATCTCGGTGGTCGACGGCGCCGCCGTCTCCGCGAACCTCGGCGTGAACCCGTCCCTCACCATCACGGCACAGGCCGAGCGCGCGATGTCGTACTGGCCGAACAAGGGCGAGGCGGACCCGCGGCCGCGGCAGGGCGAGGCGTACGCGCGGATCGAGCCGGTCGAGCCGCACAGCCCGGCGGTCCCGGCGGACGCCTTCGGCGCGCTGCGGCTGCCGTTCCTGGGCATCCCGGCCGTACCTCCCAAGAAGTAGCCGCACATCGAAGAGGGACCTGAGCCCCCCTCCGAGCCCAGGTCCCTCTTCATCCGGTGCGCGACCGCCGTGTCCCGGCGGTCGCGCGACCTTGTCTAGGAGTCCGCGCCCGCCTTCCGGCGGCGTACGACGAACACCGCGCCGGCGCCCGCCACGACCGCGGCCCCGCCGACGAGCCCGATGACCGGGAGCGCCGAGCTGGAGCCGGTGTCGGCGAGGTTGCCGGTCGGCAGGTCGGAGACGTCGCCCTGCGGCTTCTTCACGGAGTCCTTGCCGCCGTCGTCGCTCGGCGTGGCCTCGCCCGGGTCGGGGTTGGACGAACCGGCCTTGAGGACCGTGAAGTCGTACTGGGCCCAGCCCTCGGCGATGCAGTCCTGGCCGTCGACCTTGTCGAGGTAGGCGCCGGAGCCGAAGGAGTAGGCGTCCCCGGCGGGTGCCTTGGCGTCGATGGAGACCCGCAGGTCGACGGACTTGCTCGCGCCGGCCTTCAGCTTCTCCATGTAGAAGAAGTAGTCGCCGGCCCAGTCGTCGCTGCCGATCCGGTCCCAGGAGCCGGTGTCGGGGTTCTTGAACTCCAGGTCGACGTACGGGCTGAGGTACTTCGACTCGTCGAGTTCGTAGTTCTCGATCTCGGCGTAGAAGGCGACACCGTCGACGGTGGTCTTCGAGTCGTTCGTCACGACCAGCTCGAACCGGTGGAAGCCGTCGCCCGCGACGATCTTGCCGGGCAGGCCCTTGATGTCGGCGGACACCCGGGCGTTGCCGAAGTCCTCGTCGAGGTCCTCGCAGTACGGCACGTCCGGGTCGGACGGGTCCTCGCTGGGCTCGGCCGAATCGGACGGCTCCGCCGAGGTGGACGCGGAGGCGGACGCGCTCGCGCTGTCGCTGGGGGAGACGGAGGCCGACGCGGACGCCGAACCGCTGTCGCTGGGCGAGGCGGACTCGGAGGCCGACGCGGAGTCCGACGGGGAGGCCGAGGCCGTGTCGCTCGGGATCTCGCTCTGCGCGCTCTCGGACGTGGACGGCGACGCCGTGTCCTCCGCGAACGCGGCCGGCGCGGACAGCAGGGCGAGTGGCGCGATGACAGCCGTGGCGGCTGCCGCGGCCATGGCGCGACGAAGCTTCATCAGGACCCCCGTGACTCAAGGCGCGGTGAATGGATGTAACCGCTGGTTCCGCTGATGTGACCGGCGAATCCGGTGAATGGTTGCCTCCGCATTCACAGAATTCCCATGTGACGTGGGTCACTCGAATCCGAGGGTGCTGTGGCGCTTATGTGGATTGCCTGAGTAGGCATGGTCATGGCTATTCTCGGCGCGTCGAACGGCCGAACGAGAGAGTGTCATGTCTGACAGAGGGTCCGAGCAGTCGTCGGGGGACGACCCGTCCTCCATATCCGACGAGGTATGGGAGCAGTTTCTCCGCGACAGCGAGCGCGACATCCGCAAGTCCGCCCCCAAGGAGCCCTCCGCCCGGGCCCGTGAGGTGACCGAACGGCTCAAGCGGCAGCAGGGGGAGCCCGCGGGGTGGCGGGCCGGGCCCTCCCTGCGTGAGCAGGAGGGGCGGGTGGCCCGGCGCCGCAAGGTGTGGGCGGTCGTCGGGCTGCCGCTGGCGATCGCCGTGGCGGTCGTGGCGATGCGGCCCTCCCTGATCCCCGGCGACCCGTTCGGTTCGTCCTCCGGGACGGACACCGCCGCCTCGCCGCTGCCCGACGAGACCGCCGCCCCGACCGCACCGCCCTCCGCGGTCGCCGCCGACATTCCCACCCTGGCGCACCCGTTCGCCGGCTCCCCGGCGCTGCGCTGGGCCGACGGCGCGGCCGGCATCGTGCTGCCCAAGGCCACCGCGCTCGGCGCCATCCCGAAGGACCGGGTGGAGCTGGCCCTCCAGCAGACCAAGAAGCTGCTGGTCGAGGCCAATCTGAACCCCGAGGTCGTGGTCGGCGCCCACCCGGACGCCGCGCTCGCGGTGCTCGACCCGAAGCAGCCCGGCCTGCTCGACGAGCTCAACACCGGGCTGCACAAGCCGAGCAAGGCCCACGATCCGCTGTCCCTCTTCAGCCGGTTCGACCCCGAGGACGTGAAGCTGGCGGGCAAGGTCATCAAGCTCCGCGGCCGGATCACCTTCGCGAAGGGCAAGTTCGAGGGCGTGGCCGTGCACGCGGACTACACCTTCGTCTACCCGCTCGTCCGCAACGACGGCTCCACCGAGGTCGCCCGCACCATCGTGCGCCGGGTCATCGACACCGAACTCCCCGACCCCGCCCACTACCAGGTCACCCCCGGCAGGCTGACCCTCGTGAGCTACGACGAGGACGCCGGCAACTCGGCCTGCGACATCAACGACGGCTACTTCCACCCCCAGTTCCCGTCCGACGCCGCGTCCGAGGCCGCGACGGGCAGCGCCTCCCCGACCGGCCCCGCGATCGACCCGTACGACCGCAGCCGCGAACTCCGCAAGGGGCCGCAGGGCTGCGGCACGGTGAGCCGTACGTAACTCCGCGCCGGAAAAGGCGAAGGGCCCCGCGGGACGGAGCCGCGGGGCCCTTCTTCCGTCAGCACCGACGTCAGGGCAGCGCCGGTGCCTGGAAGCGGCGCCGGGGGGTTGCGCCGCTGGTCTCTGTGCCCTGTACCGCCGTCCGTGCCCCGGGTCGGCGCCCCGGCGCGCTCGGGGCGTACAGCTGGTCTCGACCTTTGGCGGACGGTCGGTACACGGCAATACCGTTGCCTGAACTGGGACTTGGGAGCTCTGAAGGCTTTACGGGCCTTCTACGCATCGTGCTGGATGTCCGCGGCCTCCGCAACCGTTTGACCCAGCCCTTGTGCATTTTTGCAATTTTCCGCCGGTCGGCCCCGGGCGTCCCCGGAGCCGGCCGTCTCTTGGGTGACCGGGCTGCTGTCCCCTGCCGTCCGGTCACTTGACTGGAGCGAGGTCCCACGACGCACGGCACGTTCCGTACGCCTCATCGCCCCAGCGAGCCACGCGTGGTTCTTCGGGCCCGCCCCTGGCTGGCACGGACACCCCACCAACGAAGCGGTTCGCGTGCCGGTCACGCGCCGTACGGGTGAGAGCCGCACCGAACTCAGGTCCGCCCGACTCAGATGCGACCCCGGCACAGCTCCAGGAGCGTCATGGCGAGGGCGGTGCCGGGCTTGCCGAGGGCCTCGCTGTAGTGGCCGAGGATCTCCATCTCCCGGGAGAGGTTCACGCGCCGGCCGCCGGAGGCGATCCGGGCCTCCTGGACGACGGCGGAGACGGCCATCCGTTCCTGGATCAGACCGATGATCCGGTCGTCGAGCGCGTCGATGCGCTCCCGCGCACCGGAGATCACATCGGCGGCCTCGGCGGTACGGGCACCGGTCACATCGAGGGCGGTCATATCGGGGCTCCTCAGCTGAAGGGAGGTGCCCCGGAGCGGCAGGATCCGGAGAAACACCAGGCGCCCCGGACCTTGTCGGCCCGGGGCGCCTGGGGAAGTCGCTTGTCAGTAGCTCAAGCAGCACGACCATGGCAGCCGGTGGGCCGGTCGCCATAGGTAAACAGGAACGTCGTCTGCGTGAGCATGGGGGCGAGTATGCCACACCCCGTCACGGAGGTGCCCCGCGCCCGCCCCGTTAGAATCGGAGGCACAGACCCCCGCCCAGACCGCCGGAAGGCACCCCGTGTCATCAGCGACTCCCGCTGCCGCCGCTCCCGACACCGTCCTGGTCGTCGACTTCGGCGCGCAGTACGCCCAGCTCATCGCCCGTCGCGTCCGCGAGGCCCGGGTCTACAGCGAGATCGTGCCCAGCACCATGCCGGTCGCCGAGATGCTCGCCAAGAACCCGGCGGCGATCATCCTCTCCGGCGGCCCCTCGTCCGTGTACGAGGAGGGCGCCCCCCGCCTGGACCGCGAGCTCTTCGAGGCCGGTGTCCCCGTCTTCGGCATGTGCTACGGCTTCCAGCTGATGGCGCAGGTCCTCGGCGGCACCGTCGACAACACCGGCGCCCGCGAGTACGGCCGTACCGACCTGCACGTCTCCAAGTCGTCCTCCACCCTCTTCGAGGGCACCCCCGCCGAGCAGCACGTGTGGATGTCGCACGGCGACGCCTGCTCCGCCGCCCCCGAGGGCTTCACCGTCAGCGCGTCCACGGACGTCGTCCCGGTCGCCGCCTTCGAGAACGACGAGAAGAAGCTCTACGGCGTCCAGTACCACCCCGAGGTCATGCACTCCACGCACGGCCAGCAGGTCCTGGAGCACTTCCTGTACCGGGGTGCGGGCCTCAAGCCGACCTGGACCACGGGCAACGTCATCGACGAGCAGGTCGCCGCGATCCGCGAGCAGGTCGGCGACAGGCGCGCCATCTGCGGCCTGTCCGGCGGCGTCGACTCCGCGGTGGCGGCGGCCCTCGTCGCACGGGCCATCGGTGACCAGCTGACCTGCGTCTACGTCGACCACGGTCTGATGCGCAAGGGCGAGACCGAGCAGGTCGAGAAGGACTTCGTGGCCGCGACCGGCGTCAAGCTGGTCGTCGTCGACGCGGAGGCCCGCTTCCTCGACGCGCTGGCCGGTGTCTCGGACCCCGAGCAGAAGCGGAAGATCATCGGCCGCGAGTTCATCCGCGTCTTCGAGCAGGCCCAGGCCGAGATCATCGCCGACGCGGGCCCGGCTGTGGAGTTCCTGGTCCAGGGCACGCTCTACCCGGACGTCGTCGAGTCCGGCGGCGGCACCGGCACCGCGAACATCAAGTCCCACCACAACGTGGGCGGGCTGCCCGAGGACCTCGAGTTCCAGCTGATCGAGCCGCTCCGCAAGCTCTTCAAGGACGAGGTCCGGATGGTCGGCCAGGAACTCGGCCTGCCGGAGGAGATCGTCCAGCGCCAGCCGTTCCCCGGCCCCGGCCTCGGCATCCGCATCGTCGGCGAGGTCACCAAGGAACGCCTCGACCTGCTCCGCGACGCCGACGCCATCGCCCGCGAGGAGCTGACCGCGGCCGGCCTCGACCGCTCCATCTGGCAGTGCCCGGTGGTCCTGCTCGCGGACGTCCGCTCCGTCGGCGTCCAGGGCGACGGCCGCACCTACGGCCACCCGATCGTGCTGCGCCCGGTCTCCTCCGAGGACGCCATGACGGCCGACTGGTCCCGCCTGCCGTACGAGGTCCTCGCGAAGATCTCCACCCGGATCACCAACGAGGTCCGTGACGTCAACCGCGTCGTCCTCGACGTCACCTCCAAGCCGCCGGGCACCATCGAGTGGGAGTAGGCCCCCTTCCCGGGGTTCTCGGGCCTCAGGTGCGCTTGACCGTGCGCACCGGCCCACCCGGCCGCCAGGCCTCGACGACCAGGTACGTGTCGTCCTCGACGTAGGTCCTCACAACCTCCGTCAGCTCGGTCCGGAAGAGGTGGAACGGCCCCTCGGGTGCCTCCACCTCTTCCCGGTACGCCCCGTGCACCGCCGGGTCCGTCACCTCGTGCGCCCGTCCGGCGATCCGTACGTCCCCGCTGCCGCCCATCCCGGTGCCGTCCCCGGGATTCGCCTGGAGCGCGAACCGCGCGTCGCGCAGCAGGTCCCGCGCCTTCAGCGAGTCCGGCATCATGCCGAGCCAGAGCTCGCCGTGCACGATGCGCACCTCCAGGCCGGAGGTGCGGGGGGAGCCGTCCTTGCGGAGGGTGGCCAGGACATGGTGGCGGTGGGCGGCGAAGCGCTCCTCGACGGTTTTCGCGAGGTCGGGCGCGGCGGCGGCGAAGGCCGCCCAGCCGGCGGCGGCTGTTCCGGTCGTACGGGTTGTGCGTGTCATACAAGCCAGTCTGGTGCCGATACCCGACATCTCCTGTCGTGTTTTGCTCGCGTGCGTCATCTTTACAGAACAGCTCTGTTTTCCTGCACTGACCGGCGGTAACTTCCGCCCGTAACACACACCCAGTGCTGGAGGACCTATGCACGGGCCGACTCCGCCCCTGCCGCTGCCCACCGATCAGCTCCAGTTCGCGATGCCGCCGATGTACGACTCGCTCGACGACGAGCGCCGGCATCGCAAGGAGCGGCTCGCGGGCGCGCTGCGGATCTTCGGCCGGTCCGGACTCGAGGACGGGGTGTCCGGCCACATCACCGCCCGCGACCCCGAGTACTCGAACTGCTTCTGGGTCAACCCCTTCGGCATGCCCTTCAAGCACGTCACCGTCAGCGACCTCGTCCTGGCCAACCAGGACGGCCAGGTGATCGAGGGCCGCTACCACGTCAACCAGGCCGCCTTCACCGTGCACGCCCAGGTGCACGCGGCCCGCCCGGACGTCGTCGCCGTCGCCCACTGCCACTCCGTGCACGGCCGCGCCCTCTCCGCCCTCGGCGACCTGCTCGACCCGATCAGCCAGGAGAGCTGCGCCTTCTACGAGGACCACGCCCTCTACGACGCCTACACCGGCGTCGCCGTCGACGCCGAGGAGGGCCGTCGCATCGCGAACGCCCTCGGCTCCCGCAAGGCGCTGGTGCTGCGCAACCACGGGCTGCTGACCGTCGGCGACTCGGTGGACGCGGCCGCCTGGTGGTTCCTGTCGATGGAGAAGTCCGCGCAGGTCCAGCTCACCGCCAGGGCCGCCGGCCGCCCGCTGCTGATCGACCACAAACTGGCCGTCGCCACCCGGGAGCAGCTCGGCGGCGACCTGGTGGCCTGGATCAACTACCAGCCCCTGTGGCAGGACATCAGCCGCAGCGAACCGGACCTGCTGAGCTAGCCCTTCGAAAGGCTCCGGAAGCCCCGGATGCTCCGGACGCTTCAGAAGCTGCGCAGCACGGCGGCCTTCGTCATCGTGAACTCCTCGTCCGTGAGCACCCCGTCCCGGTGCAGCTCGCCCAGCTCCCGCAGCCTGCGCAGCAGCACGTCGTGGTGGTCGGCCGACTGGCGCGGCACGGACGCCGGCGGCCGCTCCCGGTCGGCGTACTCCGTGTCCGCCCGGGACGACGGATGCGGCAGCCGGGCCGTGACCGCCGCCGCGACCAGCGCCGTCAGCAGGTCGCGGCGGACGCTGCCCCACAGGTCGAGGGCGTAGGGGTCGCGCTCGGCCGGCAGCTTCGAGAACACCGTCTCCCGGGTCACGAACCGCAGGAAACCGTCCTCGTAGCCGGAGTTGGGCAGCCACTCCACCTGCACCAGCTCGCCGACGCCGATGATCCGCGGCCCGGTCGCCCGCTTCACCCGGTCCGAGGTGTCCGCCCAGTCGATCCGCACCCGCGTACCGTCGAAGGACACCGTGCCGTCCGAGGACCGTACCGACACCGGCACCGGCGGCCCCGGCAGCAGATACGCCTTCGTCGGCTCCGCGGGGATCTGGTCCAGCAGCAGCGCGTGCCGGATCTCCTCCGCGACGTACTCGGCCACCCCGGACCGGTCCCCGTCCACCGTCAGCCGATACGGATCCGCCGCCTCCGGTAACCGCCCGCCCGTCGCCTGCAGCAACGGGTCCGCCCCCTCGCGCAGCCGCATCCGGAGCCGCCCCCGCCTGCGCTCCGGCTCGTACACCACCCCCGCCACCGCCTCCAGCGGTACGGCGATCTCCCCGTAGGTCTGCCGGAACAGCGGAACGGAACGGTGGCGTCCCGGCGTGATCCGGACCGTGCTGCCGTCGAAGGCCCAGGTCCCGTCCCGCTGGATGATCTCGGCCATGGGGAAATTCTCGCAGCCGGGTCAACATGTCGGCCGTACCTTCACCCGTCGTGACCAACCCACTGAACGCGAAGGGCGTGGCGTAGGGCACAATTCGCTGTCGACACAAGGGAGTTGCATGACGCCGTCCGGCCCCGGGGAGGGCCCCGCGCGTCGTGCCCCGGGCGTGGGGAAGGCAGGCGTCGGGCGTGGCGGTGCAGGAGGCGAGGCAGGGCGCCGGTTCGGGTGTCCACGGCGGCGGCTGCGCGTGCGGGGACTGCCCGCACGGGGCACGCGAGGGACACCGGCGGGCGGTCGCCGAATTCCTCCTCAAACGGGACGAGTTCGCGGCCGGGCAGGGGCTGCCCGCGGCGGTGGCCCACTCCGTCTCCGCCTCCCGCCAGTGGGTCTCCGAGGAACTGACCCAGTCCGCCGAGGTCGTCGCCGAACGCGGCCGCGCCGAGGGCGATGCCTGGCTCGCCCGCCTCTGGCTGCGCACCGTGTGCACCGTGTGGGCAGCCGTCGTGATCATGCTTCTCACCCAGGCCCTCACCGCGATCGGCACCGGCTGGACCAGCGCCCGCACCGCCGGCCTGCTCGCCGCCCTGATCATGGCCCTCACGCTCACCGCCGCCTCCTGGTTCCACCGCTCGCGCGGCGGGGTACTCGCTCCCGTCATCGGCGAGGACAACCGCATGTCCACCTCCCGCACCGTCGCCGCCTCCTGGGTTCTCCTCGTCGCCTACGCCGTCCTCGTCCTGGCCGGCCGGCTGGCCGCCGCCTCCTCTCCCGCCGAACGCGACGCCCTCATCTCCGGCCTCGACCTCGCCCGCGGCGCCGGGGTGGTGACCGTCCTCGCCGTGGTCAGCGGCATCGCCGTCCTGGTCCGCCGGGTGGTCGGCCTGCGCATCCTCGGCCAGCGCCTGCAGAAGGTGCGCGCCCACCGCCCCCGCGCCGCCGACCTGCTCACCGACGACGCCGGCCGCGGCACCTTCGCCGACATCCAGTACGTCGTCATCAGCGCCGTCGCCCTCGTCTTCGCCGCGGTACGGCTCGCCCGCCGCCCCGACCAGCTCCCCGACCTGCCCTGGGGCCTCGCGACGGTGGTCCTGATCTCCGCCGCGACCTATCTCGCCGGCAAGTACGCCGACGGCGGCCGCCCGGTGATCCTCTCCGTCGTCCGGGCCCGGGAGGCCGGCGACCTGGACGCCCCCATCCGCACCGGCGACGACATCGAGATCCGCGGCACCGGCTTCGTCCCGCCCGGCGCCCAGACCGCCGACCGCCTCTCCCGCATGGTCGTCCGCATCGGCGCCGTCAACGTCCACGTCCCCCTGGTCCCCGTCAGCGGCGGCTTCAGCAACCCCACCGACACCGTCCTCAAGGTCCCCGTCCCGGCCGACGTGGAACCCGGCTGGGTCGAGGTCCAGGTGGTGACGGCGGCCGGGGTGGCGACCAACCGGTGCGTGGTCGAGGTCACGGAGTGAGGGGACCCTCGGGAGGGTGAAGGGCCCGCTCTGTCCGCCTTCACCTCTTCGGGTCTCCCGGACCGCTGTCGGACGGCGCCCCTCCCGCCCCTGCTCCCCCTCCCGCCTCCGCCGTTCCGGGGGACGAAGACCGGCAGAAAATCGGAAAAACTTCCGGAGGAGGGTTGAGCGGGTCGCCGTTGTCGTACGTATGGTCTGTTGAGGGGCCCTGGGCACAGCGGCGAGAGGCGGCTACTGGCGATGACTCACGGCATTCGTTCGGACACGCACACCCCGTATCTCGACGGCGACCGCGGTCTGCGGGACACCGCCACCCGATACGCCCTCCTTCCTTTGCGGATCTTCCTGGGCGTCACCTTCATCTACGCCGGTCTGGACAAGCTGACCAGCAGCTCCTTCCTGAAATCCGGCGGCTCCGGGTCCATCGGCGACACCATGCGCGCCGTCCGTGACTCCGCCGCGATCCCGGCCATGATCGACCTGGCCCTGAAGAACCCCGTCGGCTTCGGCACCGCGATCGCCATCGGTGAACTCGCCGTCGGCCTCGGCACCCTCTTCGGCCTGCTGGCCCGCCTGGCCGCGCTCGGCGGCGCGCTGATCTCACTCAGCCTCTGGCTGACCATCAGCTGGGCCAACTCCCCCTACTACTACGGCAACGACCTCGCCTACCTGATGGCCTGGCTGCCCCTGGTCCTCGCGGGTGCCCCCTATCTCTCCCTGGACGCGATGCTCCGCGCCAGGCGCCGACACCGCTCCGCACGGGCCTCGCTGGGCCTCTGAGCCCGCCTTAGCTCTCCTGGCCCCGGCCCTGGTTCTCCGGTACGCGGCGGCGCCTGCGTATCGCCCGGGTCAGGGCCGCGGTCACTCCTGCCAGGAAGAGGCCCGCCACCATCACCGGGATGACCGCGAACCACTCGGTGTCCCACCAGCCGCCCGCGTCGCCGGCGTAGGCGATGCCCGCCGCCGTCAGGAAGACGCCGACGATCAGCCGTCCGGGCTGGAACTCATGCCGCAGCACGGGTCACCTCCACCTGTCCCGCGCCGACCTGGAGGTCCAGGTCGAGCGTCCCCGCGTTCTTCGTGCCGCTCGCCGGCGACAGCGTCACGTCCTTGTGCCTGCCCGGCTGCACGTCCACGTCCTTCTTGTCGTCACCGGGCAACTGGATGTCGCCCACCCCCACGTCGATGCTCATCCGCACGGTCACGTCCGCCGGCACCACGATCTTCAGCTGGCCGGCGCCCACCTCGGCCGACGTCGACACCGTCTGCCCGTGGGCGAGGCGTATGTGCGTCAGGTCCAGCGTGGCCACGCCCGTGCCGAGGTCGTACGCCGGCGCCAGCTCCGCCGCCGTGGCCGGGGTCCAGTCCGCGCGCGTCCAGTGGGTGCTGATGTCGGACGGCATCGCCGTCGCTCCCGCCAGCAGGGCCGCCGTGACGAGCGCCAGGAACAGCGAGCCGGCGCCGGTGCGCCCCAGGAACGAGCTGACCGCCGTCCCCAGGCCGAACACGATCAGCGCGCAGGCCAGACCCGTCTGGAGACTGGTGCCCAGCGGGTGCGTGTCCCAGGTCAGGCCGGTGCCCAGGCCGCCCGCCAGCAGCGCGAACAGGAAGATCCAGCCGCCGATCCAGCGCGGTCCGCGCGGCCTGGGCGGCGCGCTGCTCCGGGCGCGGACGTCCTGGCCGTGGACCCAGGGAGTGCTCAGCCGGAAGTCGAATCCGGGGGCGGTCCGGCCGCGGGCCTCGGCGGGGCCCCACAGGTAGCCGGTGCCCCCGACATGCGTGCCGTCCTTGACGATCGGGTCCCGCCACCAGGAGGGGAACGAGACGGCGACCGGCGGTGCCTGCGCCTCGGGCGGGGCGTCGGCGACGGCCTGGGCGGCCAGCGGGTCGGGGTCGGGGGCACCGCGCCGCCGCGACCAGTACCCGGCGCCCGCCAGCAGCAGGGAGAGGACGACCGCGAACGCCAGCACCTGGCCGTTCCTGATCATCGTCAGCAGCACTCCGCAGCCGACCAGCGCGAAGAGCACGGCCGCCAGGGCCTGGCCGTCGACCCGGCCGGTCAGCAGCTTGCGGACCTCGTTCTCCTCCTCGTCCTCGTACGGCACGAAGAGCCAGGCGAAGCCGTAGAAGAGGAGGCCGATGCCGCCGGTCGCGGCCAGCACGGCCAGGGTGATGCGGAAGATCACGGGGTCCAGGTCGGTGTGGCGTCCGAGTCCCGCGCACACGCCCGCGATCATCTTGTGCCGGCGATCGCGCCGGAAGCGCGGGGACGCCTCGTCGACCGTGGCCGCGTCCACGCCGGTGGCGTCGGCCCCCGCCGCGGCGGGCGCGGCATCCGACGGCCCGGTGCCCGGGGCGGGCCGCGGGCCGGGGCCGGGTCCCGGACCCGTCGCGGCGTGCTCGTGATCAGTCATGAGTCAATGGTGACGGCCGGGACGCCCCGGCGGCAGTCGGGATGACCCTGGCCCAACCCTGAAATCGGCCCCGAGTCCACGCCGGGAACCGTTCGAACGGCTCCCCGGGGGCCGGTCGCGGGGAAACAGGGGCGGCCGACCGCAGGGGAGATCCGGGTGGCCGCCGCGGGGAAACCGGGAGCCAACTGCGGGAGACCGAGGCGTGCCTCGGGAGCCCGGGGGGTGCCTCGGCACACCGAGGGAGCCGGCTGCGGGAGACCGGGGGCTTGCCACGAGAGACCGGGAGGCGTGCTCCTGGAAACCGGGCGGCTTGCCGCGGGAGGCGGCCGGGGGCCTGCTGCGGGGGAAATCCGAAGATCAGGGGAGTCTCCGGGGTCGACCCTGATGCCTCGGGACCCTGTGCGTGTGAACATCGATGGCATGCCGGAAGCCGCAGCAGTGCCTCTCGACGACCCGCGGCCACCGCGCAAGCTCTACCGCAGCAGCGACGGCCGCTGGCTCGGCGGAGTGGCGCGGGGCCTCGCCGGGCATCTCGGCCTGCCCGTGGTCTGGGTCCGGCTCGCCTTCGTCGGCCTGTTCATGGCCAACGGCCTCGGCGCGCTGCTGTACGCCGCGTTCTGGTTCTTCGTGCCGCTCGGCGTCGGCGGGGTCGGCGGCCAGAAGTCGCCCTCCCTGGTCGCCACCGAGACCTCGGCGGACGGCCGGCGCCGACTGGTCGCGCGCAAACCGGACAAGGGACAGATCGTCGCGCTGCTCCTCATGGTCGTCGTGTCCATGGTGTTCGTGGGCAGCGTCAACCTGACCAGCGGCGCCAAGGCCTACCTCCTGCCCCTGGTCCTGGTCGCCGCCGGTGTCGCCCTCGTCTGGCGCCAGGCGGACAACGCCCGTCGGGCCCGCTGGGTCGAGGTCGGCAGCCGGCGCCGTACGCTCTCGCTGCTGCGCGCGGGCTTCGGCGTGCTGCTGGTCACCGCGGGCGTCTCGGGCGTCTTCGTCATGCAGGGCTCCGCCGCCCACATCGGAGCGGTCCTGCAGGCCGCGCTCGCCGTGGTCGTCGGCATCACGCTGCTCGCCGGTCCGTACCTGGTGCGGATGACCCAGGACCTCTCCGAGGAGCGGCTGATGCGCATCCGCGCCCAGGAGCGCGCCGAGGTCGCCGCCCATGTCCACGACTCCGTGCTGCACACCCTCACCCTGATCCAGCGCAACGCGGAGAACGCGAACGAGGTGCGCCGCCTGGCCCGTGCCCAGGAGCGCGATCTGCGCACCTGGCTCTACAAACCCGAGGGCACCGGCAAGGACGAGGCCGACGAGCCCGACACCCTCGCCGACGCGGTCCGGCGCAGCGCGGCGGAGGTGGAGGACAAGCACGGTGTCCCCATCGAGGTCGTGGTGGTCGGGGACTGCCCGCTCGACGAGCGGACGGCCGCGCAGATGCAGGCCGCGCGCGAGGCGATGGTCAACGCCGCCAAGTACGGTGGCGAGGGCGGCGCCGTCCAGGTCTACGCCGAAGTCGAGGGAAAGACGGTCTTCGTGTCCGTCCGCGACCGCGGTCCCGGCTTCGACCTCGACTCGATACCCGCCGACCGCATGGGTGTCAGAGAATCGATCATCGGCCGTATGGAGCGCAACGGCGGCACGGCACGGCTGCGGTCCGTACCGGGCGGCGGCACAGAGGTCGAGCTGGAGATGGAGAGGGCGGAGAAGACGTCATGAGCGACGCGACCGAGGCGAACGGCCCGGCGGAAGGCACGGAGAACCCCGGGCGCCGGGTGCGCGTGGTCCTCGTCGACGACCACCGGATGTTCCGGACGGGCGTCCAGGCCGAGATCGGGCGGACCGAGCAGACCGGCGTCGAGGTGGTCGGGGAGGCCGCCGACGTCGACCAGGCGGTCACGGTGATCACCGCGACCCGCCCCGAGGTGGTCCTCCTCGATGTGCACCTGCCGGGCGGCGGCGGGGTCGAAGTGCTGCGCCGGTGCGCCCCGTTGATGGCGGACGCCGAGCAGCCGGTGCGCTTCCTCGCGCTGTCCGTGTCGGACGCGGCGGAGGACGTGATCGGCGTGATCCGCGGCGGCGCCCGCGGCTACGTCACCAAGACGATCACCGGCATCGACCTGGTCGACTCGGTCTTCCGGGTCCAAGAGGGCGACGCCGTCTTCTCGCCGCGGCTGGCCGGGTTCGTCCTGGACGCCTTCGCCTCCACCGACGCCCCGCCGGTCGACGAGGACCTCGACCGCCTCACCCAGCGCGAGCGCGAGGTCCTGCGCCTGATCGCGCGCGGCTACGCCTACAAGGAGATCGCCAAGCAGCTGTTCATCTCGGTGAAGACGGTCGAGTCCCATGTGTCGGCGGTGCTGCGGAAGCTGCAGCTGTCCAACCGGCACGAGCTGACCCGCTGGGCGACGGCGCGCCGCCTGGTCTGAGGCAGGAGGACGTCCGGCCGGGTGCGGTCGCTCAGACCACCCGCGTCGCCCCCGCGAACGGCATCTCGTCGATGGGGGCGATCCGCACCGGCGCCGACGGGTTGGGCGCGTGGATCATCTGGCCGTTGCCGATGTAGATGCCGACGTGGCTGATGCCCGAGTAGAAGAACACCAGGTCGCCCGGCTGGAGTTCGGAGCGCGAGACCCGACGGCCGGCGTTGATCTGGGCGTAGGTGGTGCGGGGGATGGAGACGCCGGCGGAGCGGTAGGCGGCCTGGGCGAGGCCCGAGCAGTCGAAGGCGTCGGGGCCGGTCGCCCCCCAGACGTAGGGGCTGCCGAGCTTGGCGTAGGCGTAGGAGACGGCGGCCGCGGCACGGGAGTCGGGGGCGGCGACGCTGCCCTGGCTCAGGGGGGCGCGGGCGTCCGGGGCCGAGCGGGAGGCGCGTCCGGTGCCGTCCGAGGAGGTGACCGCCGCCCGCTGCTGCGGCGACAGCCGGTCCAGCAGCTGCCGGGCCTCGCCCAGCTTGCCGTTGATGGCGGTCTTCTGCCGCTTCAGCTCGGCCTGCCGGGACCGCAGCGAGGTCAGTTCGACATGGGCCGCGCCGCGCAGCCGCTCGATCTCCCGCAGCTGCCCGCGTACCCGGGTCACCGCACCGGCCTGCCGGTCCCCGGCCCGTTCGGCGAGGGCGGCGTTCTCCAGGTACTGGTCGGGATCGCTGGACAGCGCCAGCTGCCAGGCCGGATCGATACCACCGTCGCGGTACTGCGCGGCCGCTATCGAGCCGAGGGCGTCCCGCGCGGAGTTGAGCTTCTCCTGTTTGCGGGCGGTCTCGTCCTGCAGCGACTTCAGCCGCCGCTGGGCGGCGTCGGCCTTCTCCTTGGTCCCGTCGTACTTCTCGGTGGCCACCTCGGCCTCCTGGTACAGCTGGTCCACCTTGGCCTTCACCTGCGCCGGTGTCAGTTGCGGCTCGGCGTGTCCGGTCCCTTCGAAGCCCGTCGCGGTGGCCGCGCCCGCCAGGGCGAGGGTGGCGGCCGTGCGGGCCGTATGGCCGCTGAGCGAGCGCTGTCGGGGCTTGCGGTGCACTGCCACCTGGACAGTCACGTCCTTTCGTACGACCGCCGTCTCGTCCGTGAGCACGCCAGGGGGAGCGTGCGGGGCCGCGGGGGAGCGGAGGACGCGTCCGGCGGCGGCCCGCACAGGGGGAGCGGACCGCCGCCGGACCTTCTCGGCGGTGGTGTCCGACTGCCGCCCCTGGCCCGGGCGGCGGTGGGGAGTCGGTCACCTGGGGGAGGACGCTAGGCCCGGATGTGTCGGCTTGGTAACGCGATGCGCGGAATTGGCGTGACAGGATCGTTACCGACCGGTATGTGACGGGGATTCCGGTCCGGAGCCGTCGGCTTCACGGGGCGGGATGACCGAAGCGGCGGTTCCGGGGCTGGCGGGGGCGGCGGGGTGCTATGGGGTGCATATATGCGGTCCCGGGAGAGGGGGCCGGTGGCCGGGGTGCCAGGGGGCCCTGATTAGGCTCCGGGGCCATGGACGTACTCATCCATCTCTTCGTCGGCCTGCACATCATCGGCATCGCCGCGCTGCTCGGCGGTTTCCTCACCCAGATGAAGGCGATGGGCCAGGGCACGGCCCGGTTCGTCCCCGGGATGCTGCACGGCGCGTTCACCATGCTCGCGACCGGGGTGATCCTGGTCGGCCTCAACGAGGCCGACGACCACCACGTCAACACGGTCAAGATCGGCGTCAAGCTCGCGCTGCTGATCGTGATCCTCGGCCTCGTCTACGTGAAGCGGGACGACGAGAAGGTGGAGAAGGGCGCGTTCGGCCTGGTGGGCCTGCTGACCATGGCGAACATCTTCATCGCCGTGCTGTGGACCTGATCGACGTGCTGGGGTCCTGACGGTCAGGAGCCCTTCCCGAGGGCGGCGCGCTCGGCTGCCGCCGCCCCTGCCGCCACCGTCAGCCATGCCGCCACCGCGACCCAGACCAGCACCTGTCCCGGCCCCTTCAGCCAGGGGATGTCGAGAGCGGCCTCGGTGGACAGCATCGCCACGGCCGTCATCCCCATCGGGAACACCGTCGCCCAGCGGCGCACGTCGTAACGCGGCCGGGGCCGTACCGCCTCCGCGACCAGCAGCACGGCGTACCAGGCGAGGTCCAGGACCAGCAGCGCCACCGTCACCGTGCGCAGCACGCCCCGGTCGTCGTCGTTCCACAGGTACAGCCGGGCGCTGTCGGCGGCCAGCAGCTTCGCCCCGGCCAGCGCGGAGATCGCGAGCGCCCCGCCCGCGATCCACTGGTCGCCCGGCCCCTCCAGGACCTGCCGCCGGTCGAAGCGGGCCAGCGCGAACCCGTACAGCACCAGCCCCAGCCAGAACAGCACCAGCGCGGTGTGCGCGAGCCAGGCCGCCGTCAGGGCCGCCGCCAGCGTCGCGGCCAGGACGGCCAGCCCCTGCGTGGCCACACAGTCCAGGAACACCGCACCGGGCATGCGCCGCGTCCAGTGCCGTACGACGAGGATCAGCAGCGGCGGCCACAGCACCGCCGACAGCGCCAGCAGGGCCTCGGCGAGGGTCTGCCGGCCGAGTGCCGAGAAGCGCGTCCCGAGCACCGTCGTGGCCGCCACCGCGGTGAGCGCGCCCGGCGTCCGCGCGTCCGTCAGCCAGCGTCCGCGGTCCAGCAGCAGGCGCGCGACGAAGTCCACGGCCAGCCCCGCCCACGCCACACACGCCAGCACCAGCGCGATCCGGGACAGGGTCTCGGCCCCCGTGAGATGCAGACCGACCGACACGATGCCGGTGGCCATCACGGCGGCCCCGGCCGCCGGCGGGCGCTGCGCCCACCAGGCGCGGAAGGGAGAATTGCCGGACATGTCGCCGATGCTAAGGAGCATCACCCGTGGCGTGGCCGGGGCACGCGCGCGGGGAGCGCGAAAACCGCGCGGGCGCGGGACAGAGGAACGGGCGCGGGGCGTCCGGGGGTGGTGGGGTGCGGGCGGGTGTGGAGGAGTGGTCGGGGGCGCCCGAGACCAGGCGATGTGCGCCCCCGCCCCGGCCCGGCGACATGTGCCCCCGCTCCCGGCCCCCTGCCTCCGTCACCTCAAGCCGGTCGCACCACGCTGTGGATGATCGACTCGCCGCCGTAGTAGATCGACTCCTCCCGGACGTACGCGCCGGGCTTCGGGGCGTGGATCATCATGCCGTTGCCGATGTAGATGCCGACGTGGCTGACGTCGTCGTAGAAGAAGACCAGGTCGCCGGGCCGGGCGTCGGCGAGGGAGACGGTGGTGCCGGCGTTCACCTGGTCGTAGGTGGTGCGGGGCAGGGAGACGCCCGCGGCCTTCCAGGCGGCCTGCGAGAGCCCGGAGCAGTCGTAGGAGCCGGGGCCGGTCGCTCCCCAGACGTACGGCTTGCCGATCTGCGCGCGGGCGAAGGCGATGGCCTTGTCGGCCTTCGTGGCGTAGGAGGAGTCGGAGGACGAGGAGCCGCTGGAGGACGATGTCGACGAGGAGGACGACGAGGTGTCCTGCTCGGCCGCGGCAGCGGCGGCCGCCTGCTGCTTCGCGAGTTCCGCGGCCTTGCGCGCCGCCGCCTCCTGCTTCTGCTTCTCGATCTGGGCCAGCCGCGCCTTCTCCTGCGCCGTCAGCTTGGAGAGCAGCTCCCGCGCGGAGGCCAGTTTCGTCTGGACGGTGGTCTTGGCGGTCTTGAGGTCGTCCTGCGTCTCGGTGAGCGTCTCGAGGCTCTTGGCGGCTTCCTGCCGCTTCTTCATGGTCGCGGACTGCTGGGTGGCGTAGTCGTCGACCGCGTCCTTCTGGCGCGAGGTCAGCCGGCTCATCAGCTGCGTCTGGTCGAAGTAGTCCTGCGGACTGTCCGCGAGCAGGAAGGTCGCCGTGTCGGGGGCGCTGGCGCCGGTCCGGTACTGGGCCGCGGCGAACGACCCCAGCTCCTCACGCGCCTTGTTCAGCCGGTCCGTGCGCCGGGCGACGTCGTCGAGCAGGGTGTCGACCTGCTTGCGCTGCGTGCCGGTCTTCTCCTTGGCCGCGTTGTACTTCTCGGTCGCCGACTCGGCCTGCCGGTAGAGGTCGTCGACCTTCTTCTCCACCTCCTCCATGCTCGGCTTGCCGTCCGCGGAGGGCGCGGCGTTGGCCGTCTGCGAGAGCAGGGCGACGGAGGTGAGGGCGGCGGTGGCCAGGGCGGGGGTGCGTATGCCTGCTACGCGCGTTCCCGAGGGGCGGGACTTGCGGTGCGACGCCAACGGAGGCGACTCCTTCCATGTTCCGCCTACCGAGTTAGCTGTCGGGTTCGGGCGGGTGGTTCGGAAGGGTTGCCCTACGGTCCCTCCCCGGGAGGGGAGTCGGGACCGATTCACCCCAAGGTCGGTGTGGGTCCCCGGCTCCGGACGCGCGAGGGCGTCCCGGACTCGGCGGAGGCCGTACGGCCCGGCGACGTTCGCCGGTGGGTGTCGTACGGCCTGACCGGCACGCTAGCCAACTCGTGTGGCCCGTGTGAAGGTTGATGTGCGATATGCCCGATACATTTTCGTGACCTTGGCGTTCGGGCGAGTTCGACCAGGGCGGTTCGGGGCGTTGTGGGTCATTTGCCGGGTGTTCGGTGTGGTGGCTTCCGGTCGCTCGTGGCCGCCCTTGGCCGCTCGCGGCCGCTCGTGACGTGCGCCGACCGGCCGTGACGGAGGGAAATCGTGCGGTCACCCGGGCGAGTTCTCGGGGTGGCGGCCGGTTGTCAGTGGGGCGGCCTAGACTCGGAGAGCGATGAGCAGCCTCTTTGACGACAGCTTCCTGGCGAGCCTCCAGCCCCCGCGCGGCCACGAGGAGGAACCCCCGCCGCCGCCCGAGGACGAGCACGTACCGGAGCCGATTCCGGACGACCTGTTCGGCGGGAAGTTCGACGCGCCCCCGGACCGGGACGCCCACTACCGCGACGGCGCCCCCCGCCCCGCCCTGGACGCGGCGGCGCTCCTGGACGGGCTGAACGACAACCAGCGGGCGGCGGTCGTGCACGCCGGCTCCCCGCTGCTCATCGTGGCCGGCGCCGGTTCCGGCAAGACGCGCGTGCTCACCCACCGCATCGCCCACCTCCTCGGCGAGCGCCATGTCCACCCGGGCCAGATCCTCGCGATCACCTTCACCAACAAGGCCGCGGGCGAGATGAAGGAGCGCGTCGAGCAGCTCGTCGGCCCGCGCGCGAACGCGATGTGGGTGATGACCTTCCACAGCGCGTGCGTGCGGATCCTGCGCAGGGAGAGCAAGAAGCTCGGCTTCACCTCCTCCTTCTCGATCTACGACGCGGCCGACTCCAAGCGGCTGATGGCCCTGGTCTGCCGCGACCTGGACCTCGACCCCAAGCGCTACCCGCCGAAGTCGTTCAGCGCCCAGGTCAGCAACCTGAAGAACGAGCTGGTCGACGAGGAGGACTTCGCCGCCCGCGCGAGCGACGGCTTCGAGAAGACCCTCGCCCAGGCCTACGCCCTCTACCAGTCGCGGCTGCGCGAGGCGAACGCCCTCGACTTCGACGACCTGATCATGACCACGGTCAACCTGCTGCGCGCCTTCCCGGACGTCGCCGAGCACTACCGCCGCCGCTTCCGGCACGTCCTGGTCGACGAGTACCAGGACACCAACCACGCCCAGTACACGCTCGTGCGCGAGCTGGTCGGCACCGGCGCGCCCGAGGAGACCACCCCGCCCGCCGAGCACGACCTGCCCCCGGCGGAGCTCTGCGTCGTCGGCGACGCCGACCAGTCGATCTACGCCTTCCGGGGCGCGACGATCCGCAACATCCTCCAGTTCGAGGAGGACTACCCGAACGCGACGACGATCCTCCTGGAGCAGAACTACCGCTCCACGCAGACGATCCTCTCCGCCGCCAACGCGGTCATCGAGCGCAACGAGTCCCGCCGCCCCAAGAACCTGTGGACCAACGCGGGCGCGGGCGCGCAGATCACCGGCTACGTCGCCGACACCGAGCACGACGAGGCGCAGTTCGTCGCCGACGAGATAGACCGTCTGACGGACGCGGGCGAGGCGAAGGCCGGCGATGTCGCCGTCTTCTACCGGACCAACGCCCAGTCCCGTGTCTTCGAGGAGATCTTCATCCGCGTCGGCCTGCCGTACAAGGTCGTCGGCGGTGTCCGCTTCTACGAGCGCAAGGAGGTCCGGGACGTCCTCGCCTATCTGCGGGTGCTGGCCAACCCGGAGGACTCCGTCCCGCTGCGGCGCATCCTCAACGTCCCCAAGCGCGGCATCGGCGACCGCGCGGAGGCGATGATCGACGCCCTCTCCCAGCGCGAGAAGATCAGCTTCCCGCAGGCGCTCAAGCGCGTCGACGAGGCGTACGGCATGGCCGCGCGGTCGACCAACGCGGTCAAGCGGTTCAACACGCTGATGGAGGACCTCCGTACGATCGTGGAGTCCGGCGCCGGACCGGCCACCGTCCTCGAAGCCGTCCTCGAACGCACCGGTTACCTCGCCGAGTTGCAGGCCTCCACCGACCCGCAGGACGAGACCCGGATCGAGAACCTCCAGGAACTCGCCGCCGTGGCCCTGGAGTTCGAGCAGGAGTCCGGCGAGGGCGAGCAGTCCGCCGGGCTCGCCGCCTTCCTGGAGCGGGTGGCCCTGGTCGCCGACTCCGACCAGATCCCCGACGACGACGAGAACGGCGACGGCGTCATCACCCTGATGACCCTGCACACCGCCAAGGGCCTCGAGTTCCCGGTGGTCTTCCTGACCGGTATGGAGGACGGCGTCTTCCCGCACATGCGCGCCCTCGGCCAGACCAAGGAACTGGAGGAGGAGCGGCGCCTCGCGTACGTCGGCATCACGCGCGCGCGGGAGCGGCTGTACCTCACCCGGTCGTCGATGCGCAGCGCCTGGGGCCAGCCGTCGTACAACCCGCCCTCCCGCTTCCTGGAGGAGATCCCGGGCGCGTATCTGGAGTGGAAGCGGACCGGGGCGATGGCGCCGGTGTCCTCGGGGCCCGCGTCGGGCGTGGCCGCCTCGCTCTCCTCGTCCCGTTCGCGCTCCTCGGCGTCGGGGGCGTCCGGCTTCGCCACCCGGCGGACCTCGGAGAAGCCGGTGGTCTCGCTGGCCGTCGGCGACCGGGTCACCCACGATCAGTTCGGCCTCGGCACGGTCGTCGGGGTGAAGGGCACCGGCGGGAACGCGGAGGCGACGATCGACTTCGGGGACGACAAGCCGAAGCGGCTGCTGCTGCGGTACGCGCCGGTGGAGAAGCTGTAGCCGCAGACGAATGAGCCCCGCTTCCGGGAAGCGGGGCTCATCGATCGGATCGGCATCAGGTCGGGTCGAGCCCGTGGCTCCGCAGCCACGGCAGCGGGTCTATGGCGGAGCCGCCCGCCGGCCGGACCTCGAAGTGCAGGTGCGGGCCGGTCGAGTTGCCGGAGTTGCCGGAGTACGCGATCGGGTCGCCGGCCTTCACGGTCGTACCGGAGGCGACGCGGTACGACGAGAGGTGGCAGTACCAGGTCTCCGTGCCGTCCTTCGCCGTCACGATCATCATGTTGCCGTAGGCGCTGTTCCACTTGGTGGAGACGACGCCGTCGGTCGCGGCCATGACCGTGGTGCCGTAGGAGACGGGGAAGTCGATGCCCGTGTGGACGGACATCCAGTTCACGCCGGCCTGGCCGAAGTAGGCGCTGAGCCCCCGCTGGGTGACCGGGAGGGCGTACTTGGGGCGCAGCCGCTCCTTGCGGGCCGCCTCCGCCGCCGCCTTCTTCTTCTCGGCGTTCTGCTGGGCCTTGAGGTCGATGCGCTCCTGGGTCCGGCTGGCCCGGTCGGCGAAGTCGTCGGCACCCGCGGAGAGCGTCTTCAGCTGGGCGTCCAGCTTGCTGTTGGCGGCGGACGGTTTCACCGACTGCGCGTCCGAGGCGGAGGCCGTGGTGTCCTTGCCCTCGCCGGTCAGGCTGCCCACGGAAGCGGCCGCGATCCCGGCCACGCCCATCACGCACGCGGAGGGCACGGCGATGGTCAGCAGCGCGGAGCGCTTGGGAGGCGTACGACGGCGGGAACGCGCCCCCGCGCGGGAGCCGGCGCGTGTCGTCGAGGCCGAAGCGCCCGGGGCGACCTCTTCCTGATCCTCCAGCAGTGGCGTTACTGCAGGTAGCTCACCGGTCGCGGACAACTCGCCCTCGGCCGGGAGATCCTCCGCGAACTCCTCGTGCTCCGGATGCCCCTCGTACAGCTCGTGCGCTTCGTACTGGTCGTGCTGTTCGTACTGCTCGTGCGCCTCGTACTGCTCGTGTCCCTCGTACTGCTCGTGCTGCTCCTGCGGCTCGTGGTCGGCGGGCTGCGCCGGGGTGCCGTCGGAGTTCCACTGCGTGGCGTCGTACGCGCCGGTGTCGAAGGCCTGGGTGCCCCACTCCCACTGCTGGGTGGCGCCGGCCGCGGCCGGCTGGTCGGGCTGGAGCCAGGCGTTGGCGTCCCAGTGGCCGCTGGTGTCGGCGACCGTCGGGTGGGCCGGGTGCGCGGCCTGTGCCGGGACGGTCCAGGCGGTGCTGTCGTAGGCGCCGGAGTCGTAGGCGGCGTGGTGCTGGGCCGCGTACGGGTCGTAGTTCAGCGTCTGGTCGCCGACCGTCTGCCACTGCGTGGCGTCGTACGCGCCGGTGGTCTGGGTCTGGCCCGGCAGGCTGCCGAAGAGCGGGTCGCTGTGGAACGAGGCGCCGGTAGCGGCCTGGTCGCCGTACGTGGTGAAGTCGCCGTACTGGGCTTCCTGGGTGCCGTACGGCGCGTAGTGCGCCTGGCCGGCGTCGGAAGCCGGGGCCGGGGTGGTCATGGTCCCCGACGGGTGACGGTCGTTCACCAACTTCTCTTTCGCCTCGACAACAGGGGCTGCCAGAGCAGTGCGGCGACTGTACCCGGCGGTATGCGGGCGCGACAATCTTCGGCAGGTTTCGTGGTTTCGGGAAACGGGCATTCGGCCGTGTTTCGGGGGACGGCGGGCGCGGGTTTGGCCTTGTGTTCGAGGATTGTTCGATGGCTGGGCGGTCCCACGCCCGCTCCGCCGGCCGGTCCTTGCCCGCTCCGGTCCGCCCGGACCGACCGTCAGGCCACCGTCAGACCGCCCGCCGTCCGCTCCTCCGCGTGTGTTTCGTCCAGGGCCTGTCGTATACCGGTGGCGACCGCAGGGTGGACGGGCAGGGCGAGATGGCCGATGCCGGTCACCTGGACATTGGTCGCGTCGAGGTCCGGATGGTCGATACGGGCCGTCTCCACCGGTTCCATCAGCGCGTCGAGGTCGCTCCAGAAGCTCACGAACCGGGTGCGGCAGCCGGGCGCGGGCCGGGTCAGCTCCTCGATCACCTCCGAGCCGGGGCGCATCTGGCGCACGATCGGGTGCGCGTCCGCGAGTGGCGCGACCCGTGTGCCGGCGTGCGGGGTGCCGAGCGTCACCAGGGTGCCGACGCGGAGGTCGCCGCCGAGCCGCTGCACGTAGTAACGCGCGATCAGTCCGCCGAGGCTGTGCCCGACGATGTCGACCCGGTCGCTGCCCGTGCGCTCGCAGATCTCCTCTATGTGCCGGCCGAGCAGTTCGGCGGCGGTGCGGATGTCGCAGGTCAGCGGCGAGTAGTTGAGGGACTCGACGCGCTGGCCGCCGTGCTGGGCGAGGGCGCGGCGCAGCAGGACGAAGACCGAGCGGTTGTCGATGAAACCGTGCAGCAGCACGACCGGCGGGGCCGCCCGGACCGGCAGCCGGGCCGCGCCGTCACGCCCGGTGGGCTGCGCGGGCGGCGCGGGCGGGCGGCGCTCCGGGGTGAGGCCGGTCGGGTAGAGCAGCAGATGCCCGGCGAGGATCGCGGCCTCCAGGGCGGTCGCCTTCAGGA
Source organism: Streptomyces sp. NPDC090088 (assembly GCF_044747345.1). Taxonomy (NCBI): domain Bacteria; kingdom Bacillati; phylum Actinomycetota; class Actinomycetes; order Kitasatosporales; family Streptomycetaceae; genus Streptomyces; species Streptomyces sp. NPDC090088. The sequence goes on from NZ_JBIVDZ010000002.1 coordinate 448,182, forward strand.
GGGCCAGCGACAGGTCGGCGAGCCTGCCGGGCAGGAGGCGGCGGCAGAGCGGGAGAAAGGGCTCCAGTGCCCCGGTGACCTTCATCGGCCGACCTCCTGTCGGCACGCGGAGAGCGGCTCCGTCCCCCGTGTGCCCTCATGGGGGGCCGGGCGGAGACGGCGAGGGTACGACGACGGGCCGCATCGCATGCCCGTGTCGCCCCCGCGGACCACGCTGCGGCTCCCTGACGTGTCCCACTGTCTGTGATTTCCCCCTCGGTAACCTCCGTGAAACTGCCGGTTGCGGGATGCTGTAGATAACGTTCGTTCACTCGCGGCGGGTGGTAGAACGCGCCGAATGTGCGGTACTTGTCGGTACGGATGGATGTCGGCACGTTCGTTTCATGGTCATGGAGGCAGCGATGGGTGTGGCAGCCGGTCCGATCCGTGTGGTGGTGGCCAAACCGGGGCTCGACGGCCATGACCGCGGGGCCAAGGTCATCGCGCGGGCGCTGCGCGACGCCGGCATGGAGGTCATCTACACCGGGCTCCACCAGACGCCCGAGCAGATCGTCGACACGGCCATCCAGGAGGACGCCGACGCGATCGGCCTCTCCATCCTCTCCGGCGCCCACAACACCCTGTTCGCCGCGGTCATCGACCTCCTCAAGGAGCGGGACGCCGAGGACATCCTCGTCTTCGGCGGCGGCATCATCCCCGAGGACGACATCGCCCCCCTCAAGGAGAAGGGCGTCGCCGCGATCTTCACTCCGGGGGCGACGACGGGGTCGATCGTGGAGTGGGTACGGGAGAACGTCCGGCAGCCGACGGAGGCGTAGGCCGCGGTGCGGTGGGCCGACATCGGTGGTGCGGGGCGTGCGAGGTGCCGTATGCGGTGCCGCGGGTCGTGGTGGACCCGCGGCGCCGTCGTGGCTTGCCGCGCAGTTCCTCCCCCAGCCTTCGGCCGGGGGTACCCCCAGCGCCCCTGACGGGGCGCGTATTACGGGGCCGCGTATTACGGTGCGCGGTCTACGGGGCGTGTTCCAGTTCCGTCAGCATCGCCGCACGGAGTCTCAGTGTCGTCATCAGGCGCTGGAACGCTTCCGCCCAGTAGCCGCCGGCTCCCGGTGACGCGTCCTCCCGTTCGTCCGGTACCGCCAGCAGGGCGTCCAGCCGGGACGCCTCCGCCGGGTCCAGGCAGCGCTCGGCCAGGCCCATCACCCCGCTGAAGCTCCAGGGATAACTCCCCGCGTCGCGCGCGATGTCGAGGGCGTCCACCACGGCCCGGCCGAGGGGCGCGGACCACGGTACGGCGCACACGCCGAGCAGCTGGAACGCCTCCGACAGGCCGTGCGCCGCGATGAACCCGGCCACCCAGTCGGCCCGCGCCCCGCCCTCCAGCGTGCCCAGCAGCTTGGCCCGCTCGGCCAGCGACACCGCCCCCGGACCGCCCGCCTCCGGCGCCGCCGGGACCCCGAGCAGCGCCCTCGCCCACGCGGCGTCCCGCTGCCGCACGGCGGCCCGGCACCAGGCCGCGTGCAACTCGCCCTGCCAGCCGTCCGCCACCGGCAGCGCCACGATCTCCCGGGGCGTACGGCCGCCGAGCCGCGCCGGCCAGGTGGTGAGCGGGGCCGCCTCCACCAACTGGCCCAGCCACCAGGACCGTTCGCCACGGCCGGTCGGCGGCTTGGCCACCACCCCGTCGCGCTCCATGCCCGCGTCGCACTCGGGCGGCGCCTCCACCGCGATCACCGGCCCGTCCCCGGTGTGGTCGACCGCCACACACGCCGCTGCCCGCACCGCCATCCGTCCCGCCAGCGCCGAACCCGGCAGCGCGGACAGCAACTCGGCCGCCGTCGTCCGCACGTTACGGCTGCGGTCCGACAACGCCTGCTCCAGGAACGGCTCGTCCCCGGCGGCCAGGCCCATGCGCAGCGAGTCGAGGAACATCAGCCGGTCCTCGGCCCGTTCCGTGGCCCAGGTCCCGGCCAGCAACTCGCGCGCCGCCCCGGGCGTACGGGCGCGCAGCGCGGCCAGCAGCGCGACCCGTTCGGCGAACAGCCCCTCCTGCCACAGCCTCCCTGTCGCCTCGGCGTCCTCGGGATCGGGCAGGGCCGTGCCGCCGCCGGGGGCCGCGCGCAGGGCGAACCGCCAGTCCTGGTTGAGCCGGGCCAGCCACAGCGCGCGCGGTCCGGCGAAGGCCAGCGCGGCGGGCCGCAGATCGGTACGGCCCCGGGCCGCGTCCAGCAGCGCGGGCAACGTCTGCGGGGGTGCGGCGAACCCGTGCGCGTTGGCCGCCGCCAGCCACTGCGGCAGCAGTTCCATCAGGTCGGGCGAGGTGCCCCGACGGCCGCCGGTCCCGGTGCCGGGGCGGTCGGACAGCAGCATCGCCAGCCTGCGCGCCGCGGCGGCGGGCAGCGCGGGGCGCGGGTCCGCGGGCGCCGGTTCCGGGCGGCGAGCCGTCGGTGCCGTCGCCGGCCGCAGCCCGGCCCGTCGCCGTACGGTCGCCACGGCCGCCTCGTCCAGCAGGGCCGGCGGCGCCTCCCGGCCGGACCCGCCGGCCGCGGGCGGCCGCCGGTCGGTGCCCAGCAGCGCCGTGGTGACGAGCTCCTCCCAAGCGGTCACGGGGTTCCCCTCCTGTGGGTCGGTTCGGTCGCCGATGGTCAGCACAGCGGCACCGCCTGGCCCGCTGCCTGCGGCCAGGCAGCCAGCGGGGTGAAGCCGAGGTGGCCGCACTCGCCGAAGACCGTGACCGGGGCGCCGCCGGACAGCGCGACCAGCCGCCACAGACCCGGCCGGGAACGGGCGACGGGAGACAGCGGCAGCGCGCACTCGGCCGCCGCGTCGGCCAGTTGCCAGGAGTCGCCGTCCGGGACGGGCACGACCCGGTCCAGGGTCACCGGCACCGACTCCAGCCACGGGTCCTCGCGCAGCTCCTCCCCGTAACGGGCCGCCGCCTGCTCCGTCGTCAGACCCGGCGGCCGTATCGAGAGGGGAGCGGGCGCGGCGAACCGCTCGCCCAGCGCCGCCCGGTGGCCGACCGCGCCGGGGTAGTAGGACAACTCCGCCTCCAGGGCCAGGCCGATCGGCAGCGCCAGCTCGGGGGCGCGGCCGGCCGCGCCGAAGGAGAGGAGCAGCGCCGTACGGCCCGAGTCGGCGCCGTGCAGCCAGATCCGGCGGGTCGTCAGTTTCGCGTCCACCGTGTCGTACTGGGCGAGGACCAGCCAGCGGTCGCGCACCGGCGGGCCGTCCGCCGAGGCGGGCAGGCCGATTCGGGAGCGGACCGTGGCGGCGAGCGCCGCCGGCAGCCGGTCGCGGCGCAGCCAGCCCTGGTCGAGGAGGTGCAGCAGCGCGCACTCCTCAAGCAGCCGCACCGGCCAGCCCGGTCCGGAGGCCGGTATCGCCCCCAACTCGCGCACCCTGGCGGCCAGTCCGGGCGCCTGGGCGTCGACCATCCGGGCCGCCGTCTCCTCCCACAGCCCGTACCCCGCCTGCTCGGCCGCGGCCAGGCCGCCGCGCAGCAGGTCGGTCAGGCGCTGCTCCAGCTCCGTGGCTCCCGCGGTGACCCGCTCGGCCCGCTTCTCCGCCCGGCGCCGGGCCGCCTCGGGGTCGGCGGCCGCCGGGGAACTCCCGCCGCCCGCCGCCCGTTTGTTCTCCGCACGCCCGCGCCGGCCCGCGATCCACTGCTCGGCCCAGTCCGGCGGCCGGTCCGCCGCCGGCACCGTGTCGTCCTCGCCCGCCCAGAGCAGGAGCAGCCCGAGGGCGTGCTTGCAGGGGAACTTCCGGCTAGGACAGCTGCACTTGTACGCGGGCCCCGCCGGGTCCGCGATGTCCACGACCGTCTGGTACGGCTTGCTTCCGCTGCCCTTGCACAGTCCCCATACCGTCCCCTCCTCGCTGCTCCCCGCCCCGGACCACGGCCCCGCCGCTCCGAGCTTGCTTCCCGCTTTGCGTGACGCGGCGTCAGGCGCCAGTGCCAGCACCTGGTCCGCACTCCAGCGCACCCCCTGCTGAGTCATGTCATCGAAGGTAGATCCCCCCACTGACAATCGGTCCTGCGAGCGTGTTTGTGCAGGTCAGGGCGATTGTCAGTGGCGTGGTGCACGGTGGACACCAGATCCGAACCGGCCGAGCTGGAGGGGGCCTCAGCCATGACTGTGTCCGTGGAACCGACCGACCCGACGACCGTCGACAGCGCGTTGCGACCGCACGCCGAGCACGCCTTCGCCGCCGAACTCGCGGCGCTGGCCGCGCAGGACGACCGGCCGCGCCCGGCGCGCTGGAGGATGTCGCCGTGGGCGGTGGCCACCTATCTGCTCGGCGGCACCCTGCCGGACGGCACGGTGATCACACCGAAGTACGTCGGCCCGCGCCGCATCGTCGAGGTCGCCGTCACCACCCTCGCCACCGACCGCGCCCTGCTCCTGCTCGGCGTGCCCGGCACCGCCAAGACCTGGGTCTCCGAGCACCTGGCCGCCGCCGTCAGCGGCGACTCGACGCTGCTGGTGCAGGGCACGGCCGGCACCCCTGAGGAGGCGATCCGCTACGGCTGGAACTACGCGCAGCTGCTGGCCAACGGCCCGAGCCGGGACGCCCTCGTGCCCAGCCCGGTCATGCGGGCCATGGCGGAGGGCATGACGGCGCGGGTCGAGGAGCTGACCCGGATCCCGGCCGACGTCCAGGACACCCTGATCACGATCCTGTCCGAGAAGACCCTGCCGATCCCAGAGCTGGGCCAGGAGGTGCAGGCGGTCCGCGGCTTCAACCTGATCGCCACCGCCAACGACCGCGACCGGGGCGTCAACGACCTCTCCAGCGCCCTGCGCCGCCGCTTCAACACCGTGGTGCTGCCCCTGCCGGAGAGCCCGGACGCCGAGGTCGACATCGTGGCCCGCCGCGTCGACCAGATCGGCCGCTCCCTGGAACTGCCCGCCGCGCCCGACGGCATCGAGGAGATCCGCCGGGTGGTCACCGTCTTCCGCGAGCTGCGCGACGGCGTCACGGCCGACGGCCGCACCAAGCTGAAGTCGCCGAGCGGCACGCTCTCCACGGCCGAGGCGATCTCCGTCGTCACCAACGGCCTCGCCCTGGCAGCCCACTTCGGGGACGGCGTGCTGCGGGCGGGCGACGTCGCGGCCGGCATCCTCGGGGCCGTCGTCCGCGATCCGGCCGCCGACCGGGTCATCTGGCAGGAGTACCTGGAGACCGTCGTCCGTGAGCGGGACGGCTGGAAGGACTTCTACCGCGCCTGCCGGGAGGTGAGCGCGTGAGCGAGACCGAGTGGCGGTGGACCGGGCCGCTGCTGCTGGGGGTACGGCACCACGGGCCCGGCTCCGCGCGGGCGGTGCGGGCCGCCCTGGAGGCCGCCCGGCCGCGGGTGGTGCTGATCGAGGGGCCGCCCGAGGCGGACGCGCTGATCCCGCTCGCCGCCGACCCGGAGATGCGGCCGCCGGTCGCCCTCCTCGCACACGCCGTGGACGAACCCGGCCGCTCGGCCTTCTGGCCGCTGGCCGACTTCAGCCCCGAGTGGGTGGCCGTCCGCTGGGCCCTGGAACACCAGGTCCCGGCCCGCTTCATCGACCTGCCGGCCACGCACACCCTGGCGTGGGGGAAGGCGGAGGAAGCGGCGGAGGAGGCGAACGAGGGCGCGGAGGCGGGTGCGGACGCCGGAGCCGAGGAACCCGGCACCGCGCGGCAGTTGCGCGTCGATCCTCTCGCCGCCCTCGCCGAGGCCGCCGGGTACGACGACCCCGAGCGGTGGTGGGAGGACGTCGTCGAGCACCGGGGCGCGGTCGGCGAGCGGGACGTGTTCGCACCCTTCGCCGCGGTCGCGGAGGCGATGGGGGCGCTGCGGGAGACGTACGGGACCGGCGGACGCGACCGGGACCCCGTGCGGGAGGCGTACATGCGGCTCCAGCTGCGTGCCGCGCGGCGGGAGTTCGGCGAGCGGGTCGCGGTGGTGTGCGGGGCGTGGCATGTGCCGGCACTGAGCGCGAGAAGCACCGTCGCGGCCGACAAGGAGCTGCTGAAGGGGCTGCCCAAGGTCAGGACGGACATGACCTGGGTGCCGTGGACGAACCGGCGGCTGGCCCGGGCGAGCGGGTACGGCGCGGGCATCGACTCGCCGGGCTGGTACGGGCACCTGTTCCGTACCCCGGACCGGCCGGTCGAGCGGTGGCTCGTCAAGGTGGCCGGGCTGCTCCGCGAGGAGGACCGGATCGTGTCCTCGGCCCATGTCATCGAGGCGGTACGGCTGGCGGAGACCCTCGCGGTGATGCGCGGCCGCCCGCTGCCCGGCCTGGGCGAGACGACCGACGCGGTGCGCGCGGTGCTCTGCGAGGGCTCGGACGTCCCGCTGGCGCTGGTGCACGACCGGCTGGTGGTCGGGGACGTGCTGGGGGAGGTCCCGGAGGCGGCGCCCGCGGTTCCTCTGCAGCGGGACCTGGCCCGGGAGCAGCGCCGGCTCCGGCTCAAGCCGGAGGCGCTGGAGCGCGAGCTGGAGCTCGACCTGCGCAAGGACACGGACACCGGGCGCAGCCGGCTGCTGCACCGGCTGCGGCTGCTCGGCATCGGCTGGGGCGAACCGGTGCAGTCCCGGGGGAGCACCGGCACGTTCCGGGAGACCTGGCGGCTGCGCTGGGAACCGGAGCTGTCGGTGCGGGTGGCCGAGGCCGGGGTGTGGGGGACGACCGTGGAGGGTGCGGCGACGTCCAGGGCCGCCGCCGACGCGGCCGACGCCGGCGCCCTCGCCGATGTCACCGCGCTCGCCGAGCACTGCCTGCTCGCCGGGCTGCCCGACGCGCTGCCGGTGGTCATGCGGGCGCTCGCCGACCGGGCCGCGCTGGACACGGACGTCGGCCGGCTCGCCCAGGCCCTCCCGGCCCTGGTCCGTTCGCTGCGCTACGGCGACGTACGGGGCACCGACACCCGGGCGCTCGCGGAGGTCGCCGGCGGACTCGCCGAGCGCGTCTTCGTCGGACTCCCCCCGGCCTGCGCCGCACTCGACGCGGACGCGGCCGAGGAGATGCGCGGCCACGTGGACGCGGTGCACACGGCGGTGGCGTTGCTCGGGGAGACCGGGAGCGGGGCGGCGGCCGAATTCAGTGGAGCGGTGGCCGACGCCAGCCGGGTGGAGACCGACGTCAGCGGGGCGGGGGCCGACGTCAGCGGGGCGGGGGCCGACGTCAGCGGGGTGGCGGCCGACGTCAGCGGGGTGGCGGCCGACGTCGGCGGGGCGGGGGCCGACGTCGGCGGGGTGGCGGCCGACGTCGGCGGGGCGGGGGCCGACGTCGGCGGGGTGGCGGCCGACGTCGGCGGGGCGGGGGCCGACGTCAGCGGGGTGGCGGCCGACGTCAGCGGGGCGGGGGCCGACGTCGGCGGGGCGGGGGCCGACGCCACTGAGGCGGGGACCGAAGACGCAGAGACGGAGACGGCGCAGGCGTCGCAGGCGGCTGACTCCGGTCACCTCGGCCGGCGCGGCCTCCGTGGTCGCTGGCGGGCCGTGCTGCGCAGGCTGGCCGGGCGGGACACCGTGGCCGGGGTGCTGCGGGGGCGGGCCGTGCGGATCCTGCTGGACGAGGGGGAGCTGGGGGCGGAGGAGGCGGCCCGGCTGATGGGGCTGGTGCTCTCGCCGGGCACCCCGCCGGCGGACGCGGCGGCCTGGATCGAGGGGTTCGTCGGGGGGAGCGGTGGCGGCGGGATGCTGCTGGTGCACGACGAGCGGCTGCTCGGCCTGGTCGACGCCTGGCTGACCGGGGTGCCCGCGGAGGCGTTCACGGACGTACTGCCGCTGCTGCGGCGGACGTTCTCGGCGTACGAGCCGGGGGTGCGCAGAACGCTCGGCGAGCTGGTGCGGCGCGGCCCGGGGGAGCGGACGCGGGGCCCCGGGCGGACCGCCGGGACACCGGGCTTCGGCGCGGAGGCGGACGAGGAGCGGGCGGACGCCGTACTGCCGGTGCTGCGGCTGCTGCTCGGACTCGACGAGACGGAACCGGACAACGACCTTGTGGGGGCGGGGAGATGACCACGGACGTGACGGAGACAGGCACGGGAGTCGGCCCCGGCGATCCCGCGTGGGAGCGCCTGCGGCGGTGGCGGCTGGTGCTCGGGGGCGAGGCCGCCGACGGCACCGGGTGCGCGCTGTCGGGGCGGGACGCGGCGATGGACGGGACGCTGGCCGCGCTCTACGGAAAGGGGGACCGGGCGGCGCAGCCGGGGCGGGAGCGTTCGGCGGGGCTGGGAGCGTCGGCGCCGTCGGTGGCGCGCTGGCTCGGGGACATCCGGACGTACTTCCCGTCCTCCGTCGTCCAGGTCATGCAGCGGGACGCCATCGACCGGCTCGGTCTGGCCGCGCTGCTGCTCGAACCGGAGATGCTGGAGGCGGTGGAGGCCGACGTGCACCTGGTCGGCACCCTGCTCTCGCTCAACAAGGCGATGCCGGAGACGACGAAGGAGACGGCGCGGGCGGTGGTCCGCAAGGTCGTCGAGGACCTGGAGAAGCGGCTGGCCACCCGCACCCGCGCCACCCTCACCGGCGCCCTCGACCGCAGCGCCCGGATCAGCCGGCCGCGCCACCACGACGTCGACTGGAACCGCACCATCGCGGCCAACCTCAAGCACTACCTCCCGGAGTACCGGACGATCGTGCCCGAGCGGCTCATCGGGTACGGGCGGGCGTCGCAGTCGGTGAAGAAGGAAGTGGTGCTCTGCATCGACCAGTCGGGGTCGATGGCCGCGTCGGTGGTGTACGCCTCGGTGTTCGGGGCGGTGCTGGCGTCCATGCGGTCGATCGACACCCGGCTCGTCGTCTTCGACACGGCCGTGGTGGACCTCACCGACCAGCTCGACGACCCGGTGGACGTGCTGTTCGGCACCCAGCTCGGCGGCGGTACGGACATCAACAGGGCGCTGGCGTACTGCCAGTCGCAGATCACCCGGCCGGCCGAGACCGTCGTCGTCCTCATCAGTGACCTCTACGAGGGCGGGATCCGGAACGAGATGCTCAAGCGGGTCGCGGCGATGAAGGCGTCGGGGGTGCAGTTCGTGGCGCTGCTGGCGCTGTCGGACGAGGGGGCGCCGGCCTACGACCGGGAGCACGCGGCGGCGCTCGCGGCACTGGGGGCACCGGCGTTCGCGTGCACGCCGGATCTCTTCCCGGAGGTGATGGCGGCGGCGATCGAGAGGCGGCCGATACCGGTTCCGGACACCGTGTGAGGCCGGAACCAGAGGGTGACTTGTCGACTCAGTGATCCGACTTCCGCCGTCAAAACGGACATGACTACCCATCGGTAACGGGGGGCTTGCGCGACCTCGGGAGGCCCGTGCAAGGATCGAGGTCTCCACCGGTCGTTCACCGGTCTTCACGCCGTCGCGTTGCCTCTGCTCCGTTCCGCCGCACGGGAGGGTCCTCCCCGTCTTGACCTCGCCAGCAGTTCTGCCCGGTACCGCCGTGCGCGCCCCGCGCACGGCGACGGGACGACGTGCGCTGCAACTGGCGCTGCTGGTCGGCGGACTGCTGGCGCTCGGCCTGCTCTGCGGGGCACGGGCGCAGGCGGCCGAAGGGGTGTCCCCGACGCCGTCGCTGACGTCGGTCGTGGCCCAGAAGCTCCCGCTGCGGGACGTGCTGACGCCGCACAAGGCGCACAAGGCACACAAGACGCCCGAACCGCAGACGCCTGCACCGGCGCCGCGCAAGGCGACAGTGGCGGGGAAGTCCGTCACCGAGGCCGTGCCCGTGGTTCCGTCCGTGGTTCCGGTGGTCGACGAGGCGCTGAAGGCGGAGCAGGTCCACAAGGTCGTCCGGTCGGTGACCGATTCCGTGACCGCCGTGACCGAGTCGCTCGACGAGACCGTGCGGCAGGTGTCGGAGCTTCCGTCGAAGGTGTCCGTGCTGCCCGCCGTGCCGGTGGTGCAGCTGCCGGAGCTGCCGGTCGTCTCCGAGCTGCCGGGTGAGTTGCTCCCGGCGCCGGTCGTCACGGTGCCGCGCCCCGCGCAGCCCCAGCCGCGGTCGCCGGTGACGCCCGGCACCGGGCACGAGAAGTCCGGTACGCGGGCGTCGGTGACGGCGGCCGTGTCGTACGGGCCGCGGCTCACCGTCGTCACCCTCACGTCGGACAGGGCGGCGCAGGCCGGTGGCCGCGGTGCCGCCCGGCCCGTCGGCGCTCCCAGCCGTCCCGCGCCCGCCGGTGATCCGGACGGTGTGCTGGGCAAGTCGGCGGTCGACGGCGCCGCCTCCCGGCACGGTGACGCGCACGCCGTGACCTTCGTCGACCGGGCGCCGCTGCGGCTGGTGTCCGGTGCCGCCGCGCGTGTCGACGCGGCCGGGACCCGGGACAGGTACCGGGACATCCCCGTCTTCCCCGGCTAGGACCGGCGGCCACCTTCCCCGCCACAGACCTGTCGCGCGGGGGCGGAACAGGTCTGCCCGTCCGTCCGGACCCCTGCGGATCCCTCCCCCGGATCCCCCTCCGAACCTTCCGGACGGCGATGTCCCCAGCCGCGCTTCCGGCACCCACCGGAAGCCCTCCCGGCTCCGTGTCCGCGTCCTGAACGCACCGGGGCCCCGAAGGATCTGACGCACGCATGAACAAGAACATCCGCCGCTCCATCGTCATAGCCGCCGGCGTCTCCGGCGCGTGGGCGCTCGGCTCCGCCGCGGCCAGCGCCGACGAACTGTCCACCACGTCCGTCTCCGCGCCGGACGCCACCACCCCCTCCCTCACCGGCGCCCTCACCGACACGGTCGACGGAGTCGTGTCCGATGTCACCGGCACCGTCGCCTCGACGGCCGCGAACACGACGACCGACACGACGACGAAGGCGACGAGCACCGTGCAGGACGCCGAGCAGTCGACCAACACCAACACCAACACCAACACCAAGGCCAAGGCCAAGGCCAAGGCCAAGTCCGCGACCGCCGCGACCAAGATCAGGGGCGGCGAGGCCATCAAGGGCGCCCAGGCGGCCCGCGCGGCGAAGGCGAAGGCCAAGACCGAGGCCGAGACCGTGTCCCGGGCGGTGGCCGCCCACACCGCGCAGGCCGCGCACACCGCCCACCACACGGCCGCTGCGGCCACCGAGACCGTCGCCACCGCCGCGCACACCGGCTCCCCGGCCGTCCCCCGGGACGACATCGACTACCTCTTCGGTCCGCTCGCCTCCTTCGCCCCGGAGGTCGAGCAGGCGCTGGCCGCCGCCCAGACCAAGATCCAGGCGACCCAGGCCGCCCAGGCGGCCGTGCGCACGCAGGTGCGGCACACGGTGGCCGGCGCGGGCCGTACCGCAGGCCCGGTGACCGCCACGGCCGACCGGGCGACGGCCACGGCCGCCACCACCGTCTCCGACGTTCCCGGGCACGTCACCGGCACGGTCGGCGGGGTCGGGCAGCAGGTGGTCGGCACCGTGGCGGTCGTTCCGGGCGCTGTGACGCCGGTGGTCACCGGCACGGTCGCCGGGGTCGGGCAGCAGGTGGTCGGCACTGTGACTGCCGTTCCGGGTGTCGTGACGCCGGTGGTCACCGGCACGGTCGCCGGGCTTGGGCAGCAGGTGGTCGGCACTGTGACTGCCGTTCCGGGTGTCGTGACGCCGGTTGTCACGGGGACCGTCGACGGGGCGGTCCCGCCGGTTGTTGCCGACGCGGTGGACGGGGTCGGACCGGTCGTCGCGGGTGTGGCCGGAGGTGTGCACGGTGCGGCGGCCGGAGCGGTCGCGGGGGTGGTGCCGGTCGCCCGGGATGCGGTGGCCGGTGTCGGCGGTGCCGCCACCGGCACCGTCGCCGCGGTGCTGCCGGTCGCCGGGGACGCGGTGGCCGGCGTGCACGGCACCGCCACGGGGGCCGTGGACGGTGTCCGGGGTGTCGCCGCGGGTGCCGTCGGCGAGGTGTACCCGGCCGTCGCGGACGTGCCGCCGTACGCCACCGGGCTGGTCGGGGAGGTCACCCGGGACGCCGTCGGCGCCGTGCTGCCGCCCGTCGCGGCGACCGCCGTGCACGGGGTGGTGCCGGTCGCCGGGCAGGCCGTGGTGGACGCGCGGGCGCTGGCGTACGGCGTGGTCGGCGACGTCCGGCCCGTCGTCGGTGCCGTGCCGCCGCTCGCGTACGGGGTGACCGGGGAGGTCGCCACCTATGCGGAGGACCTGGTCGGACCGGTCGTCGACGGCGCCGAGGCGCTCGGGTACGGCGTGGCCGGCGACGTCCGGCCGGTCGTGGCGGCCACCGGCCCGCTCGCCCAGGACGTGACCGGCACCCCGCTGGCCGCGCACGCGGTCACCGGGGTCCAGCAGCTCGCGGAGTCGGTCACCCCGGGCCACCTGCACGGCCCGCAGGCGGCGACCTACTCCGTCTGACCCCAGATGTCCCGAGGACTCCGAGGGGTGGCCGCGCCCGGACCGACCGAACACCGTCGGTCGGTCCGGCCGGCGCCCCGCGGAAGCGGCCGGCAGATCCCCACTGGGGAGGTGATCGCCGGCCAGGATTCCAGAGCCGTTCCTTAAGGCCGGCTCAGGAGTCCGAGAGGCCTCACCGGGCCAACCCCAGCCCGGTGAGGCCTCGCACATCACCGCCAAGACGGCACGCCGTGCCAGGAAAACCAGGGATACCCGGCATCATGTGACAGGTATCACCGCTCAGGTGTGACCCTCGATTTAGGGTGCCCCCGCAACCGGCGATAACCTGCGAGACGGACATGCCGCGCGCTCGGACACCGTGTGCGCTTCCCCTGTGACCCATGCGGACGTCACGTTGCCCTTCGCGGCACGCCCACGCATCCAACGAACCGCGAGATCACTGATAGGGACGGAAGCGCGTGGACCTGTTCGAGTACCAGGCGAGGGACCTCTTCGCCAAGCACGATGTACCGGTGCTGGCCGGTGAAGTCATCGACACGCCTGAGGCGGCGCGCGAGATCACCGAGCGTCTGGGCGGCAAGTCCGTCGTCAAGGCGCAGGTGAAGGTCGGTGGTCGTGGCAAGGCCGGTGGCGTCAAGCTGGCCGCCTCCGCGGACGAGGCCGTCGCCCGTGCGACGGACATCCTCGGCATGGACATCAAGGGCCACACGGTCCACAAGGTGATGATCGCCGAGACCGCCCCGGAGATCGTCGAGGAGTACTACGTCTCCTTCCTCCTCGACCGTGCCAACCGCACCTTCCTCTCCATCGCCTCCGTCGAGGGCGGCATGGAGATCGAGGAGGTGGCGGCCACCCGCCCCGAGGCCGTCGCCAAGACGCCGATCGATGCCAACGAGGGTGTCACCGAGGAGAAGGCCCGCGAGATCGTCGCGGCCGCGAAGTTCCCGGCCGAGGTCGCGGACAAGGTCGTGAACGTCCTCGTCACCCTGTGGAAGACGTTCGTCGCGGAGGACGCCCTTCTCGTCGAGGTCAACCCGCTCGCGAAGGTCGCCTCCGGTGAGGTCATCGCCCTCGACGGCAAGGTGACCCTGGACGAGAACGCCGAGTTCCGTCACCCCGACTTCGAGGAACTCCACGACAAGGACTCGGCGAACCCGCTCGAGGCCGCGGCGAAGGCGAAGAACCTCAACTACGTCAAGCTCGACGGCGAGGTCGGCATCATCGGCAACGGCGCCGGTCTCGTGATGAGCACCCTGGACGTCGTCGCGTACGCCGGCGAGGCGCACGGCGGCGTCAAGCCCGCCAACTTCCTCGACATCGGTGGCGGCGCCTCCGCGCAGGTCATGGCGAACGGCCTGGAGATCATCCTGGGCGACCCGGACGTGAAGTCCGTCTTCGTCAACGTCTTCGGCGGCATCACCGCGTGCGACGAGGTCGCCAACGGCATCGTGCAGGCGCTGAAGCTCCTGGAGGACCGCGGCGAGGACGTCACCAAGCCGCTCGTCGTCCGTCTCGACGGCAACAACGCCGAGCTGGGCCGGCAGATCCTCACCGACGCGAACCACCCGCTGGTCCAGCGCGTCGACACCATGGACGGCGCGGCCGACAAGGCCGCCGAGCTCGCGGCTGCGAAGTAAGGGACGAGGGACACACAGCCATGGCTATCTTCCTCAACAAGGACTCCAAGGTCATCGTCCAGGGCATGACCGGCTCCACGGGCATGAAGCACACCAAGCTCATGCTCGCCGACGGCACCAACATCGTCGGTGGCGTCAACCCGCGCAAGGCGGGCACGACGGTCGACATCGACGGGACCGAGATCCCGGTGTTCGGCACGGTCGCCGAGGCGATCGAGAAGACGGGCGCGAACGTGTCCGTCCTCTTCGTGCCGCCGGCCTTCGCCAAGGCCGCCGTGGTCGAGGCGATCGACGCCGAGATCCCGCTCGCCGTGGTCATCACCGAGGGCATCGCCGTCCACGACTCGGCCGCGTTCTACGCGTACGCCGTGTCCAAGGGCAACAAGACCCGGATCATCGGCCCGAACTGCCCCGGTCTCATCACCCCGGGCCAGTCGAACGCCGGCATCATCCCGGGCGACATCACCAAGCCGGGCCGCATCGGCCTGGTCTCGAAGTCCGGCACGCTGACGTACCAGATGATGTACGAGCTGCGTGACATCGGCTTCTCCTCCGCCGTCGGCATCGGTGGCGACCCGGTCATCGGCACCACCCACATCGACGCGCTCGCCGCGTTCGAGGCGGACCCCGACACCGACCTGATCGTGATGATCGGTGAGATCGGTGGCGACGCCGAGGAGCGCGCCGCGGCCTACATCAAGGAGAACGTGACGAAGCCGGTCGTCGGCTACGTCGCGGGCTTCACCGCGCCCGAGGGCAAGACCATGGGCCACGCCGGCGCCATCGTCTCCGGCTCCTCCGGCACGGCCGCCGCGAAGAAGGAGGCCCTGGAGGCCGCGGGCGTCAAGGTCGGCAAGACCCCGACCGAGACGGCGAAGCTGGCCCGCGCCATTCTCGGCAATTAAGTACAGCCTGGCCGGCTGAACAACGCCGTAGCGGTACAGCAATACGACGGCAGGCCCGTTCCCCGAGGTGGGGACGGGCCTGCCGTCGTCGCAGGACTCCTCCGGTCCGTACCCGGCGGTCTATCTCGCCGCCGGTACCAACCGCTCCGGGCCGCTCGCGGGCTTCGTCCGCAGCTTCGTCCGCAGCGCCCGCTCACCCGCCGACAGCGGCCCCATCCCCACCTTCGCCGGCACCCCGCTGATCGCCTGCGCCGGGCCGACGGGCGCTTCGTAGTGCGTCGGCGCCGTCCGCAGGGTGAGGGTCGTGGCGGCGATGATCGCCGCCGTGAAGGCGAGCGCGGACCGGGTCCAGAAACGGGTCCGGCGTTCGGCGTACGTGCGGACCGTCGGCGGCTGGGCGGCGTGCATCCGCTCCGCCGAGGCCAGTTCGGTGAGCCGCCGGTGCAGCGCGGCGGGGTCGGCCAGCTCGGGGACGCCGGCCGCGACCGCCCGCCGCGCCTGGGTGAGCCGGCCGGCCGCGGCGGGGGTGCTGGCCTCCGTCTCCGCGGCCGTCTCCGGCAGGTCGAGGCCGACTCCGTCGTAGAGGAGGAGCGTGCGGCGGTAGGTCGGCGGGAGTGCGAGGAGCGCGTCCAGGAGGGCGCGGTCGGCCGCGTCGGCCGGCGGGGGTTCGGGGTGGCGGTGGCGCAGGCGGAACCGGTGCCAGGGGGAGAGCGCGCACTCGTGCGCCACCGCCCGGACCCAGCCGGCCGGGTCCCGGTCGCGGGCCACCTGCGGCCAGTTCTGCCAGGCGAGTTGAAAGGCTTGCTCCACGGCTTCCCGCGCCAGTTCCCGGCGCCCGGTGAGCAGATAGGTCTGCCGTACCAGGGCCGGGGCGCAGAAGGCGTAGAGCGCGTCGAAGGCCTGAGTGGGCGTCAGTGCCTCGTCGGTGCGGGCAGGGCTCTGCGTCACCGGGCGTACCTCCCTACGAAAAAGCACATAAACATATATTGGGCGACACTTCGGCGGTTGGCCTGTTACGACGGGAAAGCGCGTGTCGTTGGGAGCATGGCGGTCGTGATCCGGATGCCCGCCCGCCGACCGTCGCTGTCCCGCCGCCGACCGTCCCTGTCCCGCCGCCGACCGTCGTCACCGTCCCGACGACTGCCGTTGTCGTCCCGCCGACGGTCGTTGTCGTCCCGCCGACCGTCCCTGTCGCCGCTGTTCGACCGGGTGCGCGACCGTTCCCCAGGACTGGCCGCGAGCCTGGCGGCCGGTGCGCTCGCGGCCGGGCTCGGACTGGCCGCGTTCACCGTGCCGACGATCGCGCTGTGGGTCAGTTCGCCGTATCCCGACAGCGGGCCGGGCGGCGCGCTGCACATCGCGGTGGCGCTGTGGCTGCTCGCCCACGGGGTCGAACTGATCCGCACCGACACGCTGTCCGGGGTGCCGGCGCCGGTCGGGGTGACGCCGTTGCTGCTGCTCGTGGTGCCGGCGCTGCTGCTGTACCGGGGCACACGGGAAGCGGTGGACGCCCGGGACGGCCGCGCCGCCGACCCACCGCCGCCGGTCCGGGCCGGTACCGCCTGGACCGGGGTCGTCGCCGGCTACCTGGGCGTCGGCGGCTGTGCCGCGCTCTACGCGTCCGGCGGCCAACTGCGGCCCGCATGGGGGTGGGTGGCGGTGTGTCTGCCGCTGCTCGCCGGACTCGCGGCGGGCGCCGGGGTCTGGACGGCGTACGGCCGTCCGCGCGAACCGGTGCTGGATCTGGTGGTGGTGCTGCCCCGTGCGGTACGGCGGCTGCTGCTCGGGCGGGACACCCGGGTGCGGTGGGGTACGGCCCTGCGCGCGTCCCTGGCCGGGGTGGCCGTCTTCTTCGGGGGCGGCACGCTGCTGCTCGCGGTGTCGCTGGTCGGGCACGGCGACGCCACGCGCGCGTCGTTCCTGCAGCTGACGGAGAGCTGGACGGGCCGGTTCGCGGTGCTGCTGCTCTGTGTCTCGCTCGTCCCCAACGCGGCGGTGTGGTCCGCGTCGTACGCCGTCGGCCCCGGCTTCGCACTCGGCGCCGGACATGTCGTGAGCCCCCTGGCCTCGGACCCGGCACCCCTGCTGCCGCCCTTCCCGCTGCTGGCGGCCGTGCCGGCGCCCGGGCCGGGCACGCCGGTGACCTGGCTGGCCGGGCTGGTGCCGGTGGCGGCCGGGGTGACGGTGGCCTGGTTCGTGGTGGGCCGGGCGGTCGGGCGGGGCTGGCCGGCGGGGCGGACGGCCGGGGTGGTGACGCTGGCGGCGCTGCTCTGCGCGCTGCTGCTCGCGGCGCTCGCCGAGCTGGCCGGCGGACCCCTGGGCGTCTCGGCGCTCCACCGCTTCGGCCCGGTCTGGTGGCAGGCGGGCGCGGCGGCCGCCGCCTGGCTGCTCGGGGTGGGCGTACCGGCGGCCCTGGCGCTCAGGGCGTGGCGGACGGAGGGCGCCGCCTCGCTCGCGGCCTGGCTGGGCTTCGGGAAGAGCCCGGCCGCGGGGGAGCGGCGGGCCCCGGGCAGGCCGGGCGCGGCGCCGTGGGCCCGAGCCCGGGCCAAGGCCCCCGCTTCGGCACCCGCACCGGCCCGGGGCCCGGTCGTGGTGCTGCCCGACCAGGGCGACGGCTACACCTTCGAACCGTACGAGGCGCTGCCGCCCGAGCTCCCCGACCCCTATGGGCCGCTGCTCCCCGATCCGCCGTCCAGTCCCTGGAAGGACACGGCGGCGCGCAAGGCCCGCTGGGCCGCGCTGCGGAAGATGTCCGAGCCGCCACCGGAGGGCCCGGACGGCCTCTGACCGCCCCGGCCGCTAGCTGTTCGAGGTGCCCAGGACGGTGCGCAGTTCCTGCGGCAGCAGGTGGTCGCAGGACTGCTTCGCCTCGTTGGTGAGGGCGTCCGTGACGCAGGTGTAGTAGTCGCGGTAGACCAGCTGGGCCGTGAAGGTCGCCGCGACCAGGGCCAGCGCCAGGGAGGCCGTGACCAGACCGCTGATCGCCGCCGTCGTCTGGGGGCGGCCGGTGGTGGCCTCCTCGGGGCCGCGCGGCTTCATGCGGAGCGCGCTGACACCCCAGTAGACGGCCAGCACACCCAGCAGCAGCGCCACGTACGGCCAGCTGAACAGGGCGAAGAAGAAGGCCCACATGCCGCACAGCAGGGCGTACCGCGCCCGGCGCTGGGCCGGGTCGGTCGGGTCCCAGCGCATCCCGGGGCCGCCGGGGCCACCCTGTCCGCCGCCGCCCGGGCCGCCGTCGGGGCGCTGGCCGAAGCCGCCGCCCTCCCGGCCGGGCTGACGGTCGCTCCACTGGTTGCCCCAGGGTGAGGATCCCTGGTCACCGTCCCCGGAGGGGCGGCGCGGCCGCCACGGGCTGTCCGGCGCGCCCTCCGGCGGCGGGGCGAAGGGGTTGTCGTCCTGCTGGTCGCTCTCAGGACGGTCCGAGGGCGCGTCCGGCGGCGAGGCCGGCCGCTCCCGCAACAGCACGGCAGAACGCGGCCCTCCCTGTACCGACTGCGGGGGGAGCATGCGAAGTCCCAGGCTGCGGTCCGGCATCAAGTGAGCGTCTTCCCCTAGATGTGTACGACTAGATGTGTACGGCTGATACGTGCGACTGGTGTGTACGGCTGATACGTAGGGCCGGGTTGCGAATACGGCCGGCGAAGCGGCTGGTTACCTCGTGAACGCGTCGTGTCCCGGACGCGTTCCCGCCCCGGTACCTCCCAGACGCTACCTTCCGGCCACGCCCCCGTCCCGTGGGGGCCGCCCGGTGTGCCGGTATCGTTGCTGACGGTCGGCCGCTTCGTAGACTTCCCCGTATCCCGGGGCGCGAAGCACTCGTACGAATGTACAAGCACCGTGCGGGGCCGGCCGCCGTACCGACGCTCCCCCGAGAAAGGGCCCCGCCGTGGCCGCCAAGCCCGTGGCCAAGCGCCTCGTCGTGCTGGTCTCCGGATCCGGCACCAACCTCCAGGCGCTCCTCGACGCGATCGCCGAGCACGGCGTCGAGGCCTACGGCGCCGAGGTCGTCGCGGTCGGCGCCGACCGCGAGGGCATCGAGGGGCTCGCGCGTGCCGAGCGTGCCGGGATCCCGACCTTCGTGACCCGGGTGAAGGACTTCGGGACCCGGGAGGAGTGGGACCGCGCGCTGGCCGACGCGGTGTCGGCCCACGAGCCGGACCTCGTCGTCTCCGCCGGGTTCATGAAGATCGTGGGCAAGGAGTTCCTGGCGCGGTTCGGGGGGCGGACCGTCAACACGCACCCCGCCCTGCTGCCCAGTTTCCCCGGGGCGCACGGCGTCCGGGACGCGCTCGCGTACGGCGCCAGGGTCACCGGTTGCACCGTCCACTTCGTCGACGACGGCGTCGACACCGGGCCGATCATCGCTCAGGGCGTGGTGGAGGTCCGGGACGAGGACGACGAGAGCGCTCTGCACGAGCGCATCAAGGACGTCGAGCGAAGGCTGCTCGTCGAGGTCGTGGGGCGGATCGCCCGCAACGGCTATCGCATTGAGGGACGAAAGGTAGTTATCCAGTGACCGCCACCGCCGAGAGCAACAAGCGGCCCATCCGGCGCGCGCTCGTCAGCGTCTACGACAAGACCGGGCTCGAGGAGCTCGCGCGCGGGCTGCACGAAGCCGGTGTCGAACTCGTCTCCACCGGCTCCACCGCCGCCCGGATCGCCGCCGCCGGCGTCCCCGTCACCAAGGTCGAGGAGCTGACCGGCTTCCCGGAGTGCCTGGACGGCCGGGTCAAGACCCTGCACCCCAAGGTCCACGCCGGCATCCTCGCCGACCTGCGCCTGGACAGCCACCGCAAGCAGCTCGACGAGCTGGGCGTGGCCCCCTTCGACCTCGTCGTCGTCAACCTCTACCCGTTCCGCGAGACCGTCGCCTCGGGTGCCTCGCCCGACGAGTGCGTCGAGCAGATCGACATCGGCGGTCCCTCGATGGTGCGCGCCGCCGCCAAGAACCACCCCTCGGTCGCCGTCGTCACCAGCCCCGCGCGGTACGCCGACGTCCTCGCCGCCGTCACCGACGGCGGCTTCGACCTCGCCACCCGCAAGCGGCTCGCCGCCGAGGCCTTCCAGCACACCGCGTCGTACGACGTGGCGGTGGCCTCCTGGTTCGCCTCGGAGTACGCCCCGGTCGACGAGTCGCGGTTCCCCGACTTCCTGGGCGCCACCTGGGAGCGCGAGAACACCCTGCGCTACGGCGAGAACCCGCACCAGCCGGCCGCGCTCTACGTCGACGCCGGCGGCGCCGGCCTCGCCAAGGCCGAGCAGCTGCACGGCAAGGAGATGTCGTACAACAACTACACGGACACGGACGCCGCGCGCCGTGCCGCGTACGACCACGACGAGCCGTGCGTCGCGATCATCAAGCACGCCAACCCGTGTGGCATCGCGGTCGGCGCGGACGTCGCCGAGGCGCACCGCAAGGCGCACGCCTGTGACCCGCTGTCCGCGTTCGGCGGGGTCATCGCCGTCAACCGGCCGGTGAGCAAGGAACTGGCGGAGCAGGTCGCGGAGATCTTCACCGAGGTCATCGTCGCGCCCGACTACGAGGAGGGGGCGCTCGAAGCCCTCGCCAAGAAGAAGAACATCCGCGTCCTGAAGGCGCCGGGCGCCCCGGCCAACCCGGTCGAGGTCAAGCCCGTCGACGGCGGTGTGCTGCTCCAGGTCACCGACCGGCTGCAGGCCGACGGCGACGACCCGGCGAACTGGACCCTCGCGACCGGCGAGGCGCTGGACGCGGCGGAGCTGGCGGACCTCGCGTTCGCCTGGAAGGCCTGCCGGGCCGTGAAGTCCAACGCCATCCTGCTCGCCAAGGACGGCGCCTCGGTCGGCGTCGGCATGGGCCAGGTCAACCGCGTCGACTCCGCCAAGCTCGCCGTCGAGCGGGCGGGGGAGGAGCGGGCGCGCGGCTCGTACGCCGCCTCCGACGCGTTCTTCCCCTTCCCCGACGGCCTGGAGATCCTCACCGCGGCCGGCGTGAAGGCGGTCGTGCAGCCGGGCGGTTCGGTCCGTGACGAGCTCGTCGTCGAGGCCGCGAAGAAGGCCGGCGTGACCATGTACTTCACCGGGACGCGGCACTTCTTCCACTGAGCCGCGGACGCTCGGGCGTCCAGGTGAGAACACCAGGGCCGTGTCCCCCAGCGCGGGGGACACGGCCCTTGGAATGCGGGTGACGCGTTCGCTCAGTTGCTGCGGATGACGATGGTGCTGCAGACCTTGTCGGCGAACGTCTGGCGCTTGGCGTCCCACGCCGGCCACAGCCAGCCCAGGTAGCAGGCGATGCTGTCCAGGAAGTGGGCGATACGGCGCACGAAGGCCATGCCGACGCCGATCGGCTGGCCGGTGGCCTCCTTGACCAGGCGGATGCCCAGCGCCTTCTTGCCGACCGTCTGACCGGTGCGGCCCTCCATGATCAGCTGCCAGATCGCGAGGCCGAGCAGTGCGATACCGCCGATGGCCACCAGAGCGGGGGTGTCCTTGCCGGCGATCACCAGGATGTACGGCACCAGGAAGACGAGGCCGTCGACGAGGGTGCCGAGGACGCGCTGACCCCAGTTCGCGTACGGCGGCGTCGCGCCGTAGCCCTGGGGCGGGTAGCCGTAGCCGGGCTGGCCCTGCTGCGGGTAGCCCGGCTGCTGCGGGTAGCCGTAGCCCTGCTGCGGGGGCACGCCCTGCGGGGCCTGCTGGTAGCCGGGCTGGCCCTGCTGCGGGTAGCCGTAGCCGGGCTGGCCCTGCTGCGGGTTCTGCGGCTGCTGACCGTAGGGGTTGTTGGGCGAGCCGAAACTCATGGCGGTCTTCCTCCGTTGGACCTGCGGGGACGACGCGGACAAGCACGGAGGTACGTCATGATCTGAGCGGTTTGCCCCCCACCGGACCGCGATACTGCGCCGTTCATCGTCAAGTACGGGCGAGGTGTTGTCCAGTCCGATTAGCGAGGTGTTGTGCAAGTGCAACATCATTGATCATGACCGCACACCCGACTGGAACCGGGAGACCGGGATCCGCGAGGATGGAGCCATGACCGCCCAGATTCTCGATGGCAAGGCCACCGCAGCCGCGATCAAGTCCGATCTGACCGTCCGCGTGGCGGCGCTGAAGGAGAAGGGCGTCACGCCCGGCCTCGGCACGATCCTCGTCGGGGACGACCCCGGCAGCCAGAAGTACGTCGCGGGCAAGCACCGCGACTGCGCACAGGTCGGCATCGCCTCCATCCAGCGCGAGCTCCCGGCCACCGCGACCCAGGAGGAGATCGAGGCCGTCGTCCGCGAACTCAACGACGACCCCGCCTGCACCGGCTACATCGTCCAGCTCCCGCTGCCCAAGGGCATCGACGAGAACCGCATCCTGGAGCTGATGGACCCGCACAAGGACGCGGACGGGCTGCACCCGACGAACCTCGGCCGGCTGGTCCTCGGCGAGCCCGCGCCGCTGCCCTGCACCCCCAACGGCGTGCTCACCCTGCTGCGCCGCCACGGCGTGGAGATCAAGGGCGCCGAGGTCGTGGTCGTCGGCCGCGGTGTGACCATCGGCCGCCCGATGCCGCTGCTGCTCACCCGGCGCAGCGAGAACGCGACGGTCACGCAGTGCCACACCGGCACCCGCGACCTCGCCTCGCACCTCAAGCGCGCCGACATCATCGTCGCCGCCGCCGGCTCCCCGCACCTGATCCGCCCCGAGGACGTCAAGCCGGGCGCCGCCGTCCTCGACGTCGGTGTCTCCCGCAACGCCGACGGCAAGATCGTCGGCGACGTGCACCCCGGGGTCGCCGAGGTCGCCGGGTGGATCTCCCCGAACCCCGGCGGTGTCGGGCCGATGACCCGGGCCCAGCTGCTCGTCAACGTGGTCGAGGCGGCGGAGCGCAGTGTCGGCTGACGGGCGTCGTACGACGCGACGGTTCCCGCTGTTCACCCGGGACACGGCACGGCCCGAGGGCGGCGGCCGGGCCGCGTCCGGGGACCTCCCGGCGCCGGCGCGGCAGTGGCCCATCCTGGTGGTGCTGGGGACCGTCGCGGTGGGGTTGCTGCTGACCTCCCTGGACCAGTTCCGGGTGGGGGCGCTGCTGATCGGGGCGGCGCTGCTCGCCGGGGCGGTGATGCGGTGGATACTGCCGAGCGTGGGCATGCTGGCGGTCCGGTCGCGGTTCACGGACATCGCGACGTACGGGGTGCTGGGGCTGGCGATCGTGCTGCTGGCGTTGATGGCGCAGCCGAAGCCGTGGCTGGTGATCCCCTACTTGAAGGACACGCTGCACTTCACGATGAAGAGCTAGGGGTTCGTGGTCGGCTGCGGGCCGGTGGGGGCTGGTCGCGCCCACGCGGCGGTAGCCGCACATCAGATACAGCCCCGCGCCCCTTCGGGGCGCTGAAGATGGCGTGGCCCGCACCTCCCCCGGTGGGTGCGGGCCTGCTTCCCCCGGATCGAAGGTAGGGGGTCGGGCGCGGGGGTGAATCCCACCCGAGGTGGAAACCCGTACAACTTCCGCAGTACTCCCGGCGGTTGACTCGGTGGTCCGGAGCCCGGCGTTACGCTGCGGCGATGCGACCGCGCACTCCGCCCCCGCTCGTCGTCGACACGTTGATCGCGTGCGCGACGCTCGTGACGGCCGTGCTGCTGGGGCGGGAGTCGGCCGCGCAGGGCTGGCCGCCGCTCGACGCCCGCGGGTACGCACTGGTCGGAGTGGCGCAGCTGCCGGTGGCCCTGCGCGGGCGGTGGCCGCTCGGGGTGTTCGCCGTCGTGCAGGGGGCCGCGATCGTCTATGTCGGACTCGGCTACTGGCCCGTGGTGAGCACCTTCGGCTCCATGCTGGCGCTGTACACGGTCGCCTCGGTGCGGCCGGTACGGGTCGCCGTCGGCTGCGCGGTGTGCATGACCGGGGTGTGGGTGTACGCCGGGATCGTCACCGACCACTCCTCGATGGCGTCCGTCGTCATGCAGGCGCTGCTGTACTCCTCGGTGCTGCTCTGGTTCGGGCATCTCGCGCAGCGGTCCGCCACGCTCACCCGGCATCTGCGGGCCGAGCAGGCCGAGCGGGCACGGCGGGCGGTCGCCGAGGAACGCGGGCGGATAGCACGGGAGTTGCACGATGTCGTCGCCCACCACATGTCGGTGATCTCCGTGCAGGCGGGGCTCGCCCGGTTCGTCTTCGAGTCGGATCCGGGCAAGGCGCGCGGGGCGCTCGGCACCATCGCCGGCACCAGCGGCGAGGCACTGGAGGAGCTGCGGCGCATGCTCCAGGTGCTCAGGGACGAGGATCCGCAGGCCGCCGAGCGGGCCCCGATGCCGACCCTGGAGCGGCTGGCCGAACTCGTCGAGAGGGTGCGGTCCGGCGGACTGTCCGTGGACCTCGCGGTCGAGGGGGAGCCGCGGCCCCTGCCGCCCGGTGTCGAACTGTGCGCCTACCGCGTCGCCCAGGAGGCGCTCACCAACGTCCTCAAGCACGCCGGTCCCGCGCACGCGCGCGTGCTGCTGCGGTACGGGGCCGGCGAGCTGACCGTGTCCGTCCTCGACGACGGAGAGGGGGTGAATCCGGACAGAGTGCGAACGGGCGCCGGACACGGCTTGATTGGCATGCGGGAGCGGGCCAAGCTCTACGGCGGGACGATCAGCGTCGGCCCACGCCCCGAGGGCGGCTTCGCGGTCCAGCTGACCCTGCCGACCTCGGCCACACTCGCACGGCGGGGGGACGACCGTACCGGATGACCAGAGTGCTCGTGGTCGACGACCAGTTCCTCATCCGCGCGGGCCTGGTGGGGCTGCTGGAGGCCGCGCCCGGGTTCGAGGTGGCCGGTGAGGCCGGGGACGGGGCACAGGCCGTGCGGCTGGCCGCCGAGACCCGGCCCGACGTCGTCCTCATGGACATCCGGATGCCCGGCCTGAACGGCATCGAGGCCACCGAACGCATCCTCGCGCAGGCCGTCGCCCCCGCGCCCCGCATCCTGGTGCTCACCACCTTCGACCTCGACGAGTACGTGTACGGGGCGCTGCGCGCCGGCGCCTCGGGGTTCCTGCTCAAGGACTCCGGGCCGGAGCGGCTGCTGGCCGCCGTCAGAGCGGTGGACGGCGGTGACGCCCTGTTCGCGCCCAGTGTCACCCGGCGCCTGGTCGAGGCCTACGCCCGGCAGCGCGGCTCCCGCCCCGGCACCGGCCCGCCGCCCGACCTGGAGGTGCTGACCTCCCGCGAGGTCGAGGTCCTCAAGCTCACCGCGCGCGGACTGTCCAACCTGGAGATCGCCGACCGCCTCTACATCAGCGAGGCGACCGTGAAGACCCACCTCAACCGCACCATGACCAAGCTCGACCTGGGCAGCCGGGCCCAGGCGGTGGTGGTGGCCTACGAGACGGGGCTGGTGACCCCGGGCGGCCCGGCGGGCTGAACCGTACGGCGGCCCATCCCCTCCCCCGAGCAGGACGGACCGCCGTCGGGATTCAGCCTTCCCACCGGGCGGGACCTGTTCAACGGCTGTCCGACGGCTGTGGCACAGAGGTGACAGTTCCGCTACGGACCGCCCGCACTGCCACAACCTGCGGGAACCGTCCACCCGCCGCCCGTCGTCACCCGCTCTGAACTGGCAACGAACTGGCAACGGGCAACGCCGTGGAGGTGCGCGATGGGCGGCTGGCAGCCGCTGCCGGAGGAACTCCCGGCGGAGGTGCGGCACTTCGTGGAGCAGCTGCGGCTCCTCAAGGACGACACCGGACTCAGCCTGGTCTCGCTGGGCGCCCGGACCGCGTACAGCAAGTCCTCCTGGCAGCGCTACCTCAACGCCGTGCAGCCGCCGCCGCGCCAGGCCGTCGTCGCGCTGTGCCGGGTCGCGGGCCTGGCCGGCGCGGACGCCGAACGGCACGCGGTGCGCTGGGAACTGGCCGTCCAGGCCTGGCCGCGCCCGGCGAGCGCGGCGGAGCGGCCGCCGGGCGCGGAGGAGTACGAGGACGATCCGACCCTGCCCTGGTGGGACCGCCCGGAGCAGGAACCGGCCGCCCGCCCGCACGGGCGTCTGCTGCTCTCCGCGGTCCTGCTGCTGCTCGTGCTGCTCCTGGTGACGGTTGTCGGAGCTGTGCTTCTGGGGTGAGCTGTGCACCCTGTGACCTGCGAGGTCACGGCTCGATGACCGGTGTGTCGATGTGTTGACAAGTTCGCGGATATGTCACGAAGCCGACCCACAAGCGGGCTAACGTGTCCAATCGGGACGAGCTGAGGGCCTGTTGGACCGCACGGCGGTCGGCGTGCGACGGTGCACGCGGGCGGGTCAATGCTCCAGTGCGCCCCCTGTCCGGGGACTGGGTTCCGGGGTCGCCGCATCCCGGTGGGTAGCCAGACGGGGACCCGCGCGGGGGCACCACGCGCAAGGGGAAACGCGGGGGAACACACGGCACCGAACCGGGGGAATGAGGGGGGAAGCAATGCCTCGTTGGAAAGCCCTGCCGGACGAACTCGATCCGCAGGTCAAGGAGTTCACGACGCAGCTGCGGCGGCTCGTGGACCGCAGCGGGCTGAGCGTCGCGGCACTGTCCGACCGCACGGGCTACAGCAGGACGTCCTGGGAGCGGTACCTGGGCGGCCGCCTGCTGGCACCCAAGGGCGCGATCGTGGCGCTCGCCGAGGTCACCGGCACCGATCCCGTCCATCTGACGACCATGTGGGAGCTGGCCGAACGGGCCTGGAGCCGTTCGGAACAGCGCCACGACATGACCATGGAGGCGATCCGGATCTCCCAGGCGCGGGCCGCGCTGGGCGAGTTCGGGGCGCCGCCGGCCGCCACCGCGGCCCCCGCGGGCGGCAAGGCGCCGCGCCGGGCGGGCAGCGCCGTGGCGACACCGGGGATCGCCGGGCCCGCGGGCGTCTCGCCCACCATCCCGCCGCAGCCGACCGCGCCCGACGCGAACCGCCGGGAGGGGACGGGCTCCCGGGGGCCGGCCGCGCCCCCGCCGCCCGCCGCGCCCGGCGGCGGCAGGCGACGGCTCACCATGTTCCTCGCGGGGGTCGTCGGCGTGGCCGTCGTCGTCGCCGCGGTCTTCTTCCTCACCGGCAACGACGGCGGCGGGAAGAAGAACCAGGGCAACGGCGCCTCGGCCACCCCCTCCACCAGCGTCAGCAGCGACCTCCCGGCCGGGGTGAAGTGCGCGGGCGCCGGCTGCACCGGCAAGGACGCGGAGGCCATGGGGTGCAGCGGCGACCTCGTGACCACCGCGAAGACCGTCACGGTCGGCGCGACCACCCTGGAGGTCCGCTACAGCAGGACCTGCGGTGCCGCCTGGGGCCGGATCACCGGCGCCGCCCGGGGCGACGCGGTCCGGGTCACCGCCGGCACCACCACGGAACGCGGCGACATCACCGCCGTCGGCGACACGATCGCCTACACGCCGATGGTCGCGGTCAAGGACGCGGCGGAGGCGAAGGCCTGCGCGACGCTGGCCTCGGGACAGACGGGCTGCACGACGTAGGGACGAGAAAGTCGCGGTGTCCGGGGAATGCCGTCCCGTTTCCCGGGCACGCGAAACGTATCCCCCCACGGGAGTCCGGATACCGGCACCCCCGAGCGGCGGCCGCCTCGTCCCACCTCTCCCGGACAGGCGGCCGCCCCTTGTCCGGGGCGCGTTTGTGGGGTGAGCCACACCCACCCCTCCACATCCGGCCTCCGGAATGCGCGATAGCCTGACCGGTGGATCTCTTGATGCCAAGAGATCGATCATTTGTACGTCCGCACCCCAGGGCACCCAGGGCAAGGACGCCCACCGCCAGCTGTCATACGGAGAACGCCATGACCCGCACTCCCGTGAACGTCACCGTCACCGGCGCGGCCGGCCAGATCGGTTACGCCCTGCTCTTCCGCATCGCCTCCGGCCAGCTGCTCGGCGCGGACGTGCCGGTCCGGCTCCGCCTCCTGGAGATCACCCCCGCGCTCAAGGCCGCCGAGGGCACCGCCATGGAGCTCGACGACTGCGCCTTCCCGCTCCTGGCGGGCATCGACATCTCCGACGACCCGAACGTCGCGTTCGACGGCGCCAACGTGGCCCTCCTGGTCGGCGCCCGCCCCCGCACCAAGGGCATGGAGCGCGGTGACCTCCTGGAGGCCAACGGCGGCATCTTCAAGCCCCAGGGCAAGGCCATCAACGACCACGCCGCGGACGACATCAAGGTCCTGGTCGTCGGCAACCCCGCCAACACCAACGCGCTGATCGCCCAGGCCGCCGCGCCGGACGTACCGGCCGAGCGCTTCACCGCGATGACCCGCCTCGACCACAACCGCGCGCTGACCCAGCTCGCGAAGAAGACGGGCTCGACGGTCGCCGACATCAAGCGCCTGACCATCTGGGGCAACCACTCCGCCACCCAGTACCCCGACATCTTCCACGCGACCGTCGCCGGCAAGAACGCCGCCGAGGTCGTCAGCGACGAGAAGTGGCTGGCCGAGGAGTTCATCCCGACCGTCGCCAAGCGCGGCGCGGCCATCATCGAGGCCCGCGGCGCCTCCTCCGCGGCCTCCGCCGCCAACGCCGCCATCGACCACGTCCACACCTGGGTCAACGGCACCGCCGACGGCGACTGGACCTCCATGGGCATCCCCTCGGACGGCTCCTACGGCGTCCCGGAGGGCCTGATCTCCTCCTTCCCGGTCACCACCAAGGACGGCGTCTACGAGATCGTCCAGGGCCTGGAGATCAGCGAGTTCTCCCGCGCCCGCATCGACGCCTCGGTGCAGGAGCTGGCGGAGGAGCGCGACGCGGTCCGCGCCCTCGGCCTCATCTGAGCCACCCCGCGGCTCACGGGCCCCGATCCGGTTTCGTCCGGAACGGGGCCCGTTCCCGTTTCCGCCGCTACCGTCGAAAGAGCCATACGGTGCGGTGGATCGGGGGATTCGCGATGAGCGGACGCGGCGACGGGAACGGCGGGGAAGGCCCGGAGGGCCAAGGGCGCCCGGAGGCCACGGCGGTCCCGGGAGAACCGGAATCGGCGGGGCGCCGACAAGCCCCGGGGTCACAGGACCGGGACCGGGGCCGGGTGGATTTCTCGAAGCGGCCGGAGCCGGCGGACCACCCCGAGACGGCCCACCACCGGGAAGTCCCGCGTGGGCCGGAGGGGGCGGAGCGCCGGGAGTTCGGGAACGGGGCGGAGATGCCGGAGCCGGCGGACCGGCCCGGGGCGGACTGGCGCCGGGAGGCCGCGCGTGGGCCGGAGGGGGCGGAGGGGCGGCCGGGTGTCCCCGAGTGGCCGAGACCGTTTGAGTGGCCGAGACCGCAGGGGCGGCCGGAGATCTCCGGGGGCGGTCAGGAGGGGTACGGCGCCGGGCGTGAGCCCAGTGTGGAGGGCGGGCGGCCGGTCTGGTCGCCGACCCCGACCGAGCCCGCCGCGCTGCCGCCGCTGCCGGCCGGGTTCTCGACGCCGGCGGCGCCGGAGCGGCCGCACGGCTACACCCCGCCGCCCTGGTCGTCGGCCCCCACCTCGCCGGGCCACCGCCTCGCGCCGACGCCTCCGCCGGCCGGGCATGTTCCGGGCCGCCGCCGGACCGGTGGTCGTACGGCCGCCGCCGTACTCGCCTTCGTGCTGGTCGCCGTGGGCGCCGGGGCGGGGGTCTGGTATCTCGGCCGGGACCACGGCAGCAAGGGCAGCGGCGCCGGGGCCGTCCCGTCCGCGAGTGTCAGTGCGAAGTCCTCGGCCTCGACGGCGAGTTCGTCACCCTCGGCCTCCTCGGCCTCCTCGGCCTCCTCGTCTCCCGGGGCCACGCCGACGCCCACCACGGCCGGTTCCTCCGCCGCCGCCTCCGCCCCCTCCGGCTACCGCGTCGCGCACGACCCCGTCGGCTACACCCTCGACGTCCCCCAGGGCTGGACCCGGCGGCAGAAGCAGGGCGAGAAGGCGCCGGTGGTGTACTACGACTCCCCGTCAGACGGACGGCAGTTGCAGATCTTCGCGCTCTCGGAGGCCACCCCCGCCGAGTCCCTCGACCTCGCCGAGAACGACCCGGGGTACGGGTACGCGAAGCAGCCCGGCTACCGAGCCGAGGACCGCGCCTCGGGCGACACCTGGGCCGAGCTGTCGTATCGCTACGACGACTCGGACCGGGGCGCCCGCCAGGTCATCGACCATCGCTTCAGGGCCGCTGACGGCACGCTGTACGCGATCCGCTCCAGCGGCCCCGAGAGCCTCGCGGCCGGTCTGGTGCGGGGGCCGTCGACCATCGCGGTCGAGTCCTTCTGCCCGACGGACGCCGGGTGTTCCTGAGCGTCATTCCATCCCCTTCTTCCCCGGTGTCCAGAACGGCTTGGTGAGCACCGCCCGGCGGTCCCACCCCGCCTCCTGGACCAGTACCTTCCGTACCGCCTGCACGTCCCGGGCCTCCCCGGCGACATACGCGATCCCGCCGGGTTCGGGGGCGAGCCGTCGTACCGCCTCCGGCAGCGAGGTCTCGCCCCGGAGCACCCAGTCGAGGCGCTCGGCGTGGGCGAGGGGGAGGCGGTCCGCGGCGGTCGCCGTCTCCACGCAGCCGGAGACCGCGGCCTCCTCGGGCAGGGCCGCCAGCATCGCGCCGAAGGCGGCCGAGGCCGTCTCGTCGCCGACGAAGACATGGTGGGAGGCCTCGGGGCGGAGCGTGAAGCCGCCCTCCGGCCTGCGCAGCCGGACCTGCTCGCCCGGCCCGACGGTACGGCCCCACCGGGCGCCCGGCCCGTCCTCGGAGTGGTCCAGCACGCACAACTCGACGACACCGGACGGGTCGTAGTGCCAGACGGAGTACGTACGCAGGGTCAGCCCGGTCACCAGGACCCGGACCTGCTGGCCCGGCCGGACGTCGAGGCCGGCGAGCTGGTCGCCGTCGACGCGCAGGCGGCGCATCCGGGCGGTGATCTGTTCGGCCTCGGTGACCGTGCCGCGCAGGGTCAGCAGATCGAGGACGGGGGTCAGCAGTGCGGGCATGGGGGCTCCTCGACGGGCCGTACGGTGGAGGGAGTTGCTCAGTCGCCGATGGAACGCGATAGTACGCGTTTCTTGCCGGACGCGATAGTGCGCGTTCGGGTGTCACGACCGTATCCGGCCACCACGAGCGCCGTCGCCGCGAGCACCAGCAGCGCGACCGTGCGCAGCGCCGGGCCCATGCCGGAGGCGAGGCCGGTGTGGGCGGACAGGATGGTGCCGGTGACCGCGACCCCGAGGGCCGCGCCGGTCTCCCGGGCGGTGGTGCCGAGTCCGGAGCCGAGGCCCGCCCGGTGCGGCGGCAGCGAGGTGACCACGCCGAGAGTCAGGGCCGGCATGGACAGGCCGGTGCCGGCCGAGATGACCAGCAGCCAGCAGGCGTACGCCCAGTACGACGCGATCGCCGCCCCGCTGGGCGCCCCGCTGTTCGCGCGGGCCGCCGAGGAGGCGCCCGGCATCCGCGTCCGCTTCCTCGCCGAGAGCCACGTCGACGCGCCGTTCCTGCGGCAGGGCACCGCCGACCTGGAGATCGGGGTGATCGACACCTCCTTGCCCGAGGTGCGGGTCGAGCACCTCAAGGAGGACCTCATGCGCGGGGTCGTACGGGCCGGACACCCGCTCCTGGAAGGCGCGTTGACGCCCGAGCGGTTCGCGACCGCGGGCGGTCACCTGACCGTCTCGCGGCGCGGCAAGCTGCGCGGCCCGGTGGACGACGCCCTGGCCGGACTCGGCCTGGAACGACGGGTGGTGGGCAGCGTCGGCACCTTCCCCGCCTCCCTCTTCGTGCTCCGCGACTCCGACCTGATCGGCCTGATCAGCTCCTGGAGCGTGCCGCTGGCCACCGCGCTCGGCCTGGTCACCTTCGAGGTGCCGCTCGACCTCCCGCCGCTCCCCCTCGGCCTGGCCTGGCACCCGCGCCACGACGCCGACCCGGCGCACGCCTGGCTGCGGCGCCGCGTCCGGGAGTTGCTGCTGGGCGAGGGCGTTGTCAGTGGCGGGTCGTAGCCTTCGGGGCATGACTGACGACACCCGATCCGCCGTGTGGTGGGAACCGCCCGTCGCGGGCAGCGAGCTCGACACCCTGATCGGCTCCCTGGAGCGGCAGCGGCGCACCTTCGCCTGGAAGAGCGAGGGCCTGGACGCGGCGGCGCTCGGCCGGCGGCTGGCGCCCTCCGCCCTCACCCTCGGCGGGCTGCTGAAGCACCTCGCCCTGGTGGAGGACCAGTACTTCACCGTGCGGCTGACCGGGGAGCGACTCCCCGCGCCGTGGGACGCGGTGGACTGGGACGCCGAGCCGGACTGGGAGTGGAGGTCGGCCGCCGCCGACGGCGCCGAGGAGCTGTACGGGCTGTGGGAGGCGGCGGTGGCCCGGTCCCGCGCGCACATACGCGCCGCGGCCGCCGAGGGGGACGGCGGACTCCTGATCGCGTACACGTCCCGCAGCGGTGCGCGGCCCAGCCTGCGCCGGCTGCTGACCGACATGATCGAGGAGTACGCCCGGCACGTCGGGCAGGCCGACCTGATCCGGGAGTCGATCGACGGGCGCGTGGGGGAGGACCCGCCGGCCGACTTCTGACCAGCGGCGGCTTCGGTGAATTCCGTATCGCCGGTCACGGCCGTCCCCCTATGCTGATGGTTTGTCAACTCGACGTCCAACAACGCACTTCACACGCATCGGGGGATGGCGTGAGCACTGCTTACGTGCCGCAACAGCCACAGCCGGGGGTGCCCGCCGGGGCACCGCCCGCACAGCCGCCCACCCCGCCGTGGGCCAGCGAGGCGACCCGGCTGCTGTGCGCGGGTACCTATCTGGACTCCGGTTACCGGGACCGGGTCATCGAGGAACTCCACCTCAACGAACAGCGGATCGCGGCGCCCTCGCTGGGCTTCGACGCGGCCCGGGTCCTCGCCCACGCCCTGCGCGCCCGCCGCCAGGAGCTGCTCTGGGCCGCCGCGATCGTCGGGCTGTGGCTGGTCGGGCTGCCGCTCAGCGGCTGGCTGCTCGGGTTCTTCCTGCTGCCCGGCATCGCGCTCGCCGTCGCCCCCTGGATCCGGGGGTTCACCGTCCTTCCGCCGATGTACCGGATGATCGGCGCCTTCCTGGTCCGCTGGTGGGGCCGGGTGTTCTTCACGGCCGCCCTGGCCCTCACCCTGGTCCTCGCGTTCGGCGGCGGCTCGGACGACAGCTCGTCCTACGACCCGTACAGCTCCTCCTACGGCTCCGGCTACTCCTCCGGCTCGACCGGCGTCGGCGATCTGCTGGCCCCGGGCCTCGGCGACGTCGGCGGCCTGGCGAAGCCCTGGCACGCCTGGTTCGCGCTCGCCGTGCTGGCCGGTATAGCCCTGTGCGGACACGCGCAGCGCACCCAGTTCAGCCGGGCGCTGGCCGCCGAACTCTCATCGCAGCGCTTCCCGGACGCGGCGAACGACCCCGCCGAGAAGGTCGAGAACCCGCGCTTCCAGCGGCTCAAGCAGCGCATCCGGATCGAGCAGCACGCCCCGCTGATCATGTACAACGAGGCGGATCCGTTCTGCGGGGCCGGGGCCGCGTACAGCACCTGGGTGCTCGCCGTCGAGCTCAAGCGCGACGAGCTGAGGAAGGAGCAGCAGCCGATCGGCAACCGGGCGGTCCTGGAGAAGGTCCGCCCCCTGCTGGAACAGCTGCGCGTCCCCGCCGAGTACGCCGGACCCGGTGTCCGGGACCGGCTGCGCCAGCTGGAGATCGACGAGTGCGTGTTCCTGCCGGCCGAGGGGCTGCCCGCCCGCGACCAGGCGCCGTACACCCCGCAGGCCTTCGAGGAGCACCGGGCGCGGGCGGTGGAGGAGGGCGCCGAGAAGCGCCGGCACTTCCTGCGCATCCGCGTCGGCGGCTGGGAGGAGGAGGTCGTCGTCACGGTGTTCGTGCGGATCCACACCCAGGGCCGGATGCTCGTGCTGGAGATCGCGCCGCACGTGCTGACGCCGGTCCGCGCGGACTTCAAGGAGGCCGACCGCACCGCCCACCGCTACCGGAACAACAACTGGGCCGGGAAGACGGCCGCCGCGATCGTCCTGGTCCCCGGCTCCGTGGGCCGTTCGCTGGCCCAGCTCGGCCGGGGCGCGGTGTACCTGTGGCGGCTGCTGACCGGCGGCCACGCGGGCGCGCTGCCGGAGGGGCCGGCGCTGTCCGTGCGCGAGCTGGGCTCGGTGGAGGTCGGCTCGCACTTCCAGGAGATGGACGTCGCCCGCTATCTGCGCAGCGTCCAGGACCGGGTGGGGAACGGCGTGCGGGCCGCGCTCGCCGAAGCCGGTTACGAGACCGGCGAGTTCGTCCAGAAGATCGTCAACGTCAGCAACGACGTGAGCATCGGCCGGGTCGAGGGTTCCACGTTCGCGATCGGTACCCAGGCCTCCGCCACCAGCGTCTCGCAGCAGAAGGGGTCCGACAGCAATGGCAAGTGACGAGCCGCAGGTCACCTTGGGGAACGTCTCCGGGAGCACGTTCGCCATCGGCAGCCACGCGCACGCCGAGAGCCACCACCACGGCGCCTCCGGCTCCCAGGCCGACGCCGAACTCCTCGCCGCCGTACGGGAGTTGCGCGCCGACCTGGCGCGGGTGCGGGGCACCGAGCAGACGGCCGCGCTGGACACGGCGCTCGCCGAGACCGAGGACGAGATCACCGGCACCGGCCAGGCGGGCCCCACCCGCCGGCAACGCCTGCGCGAACTCCTCACCGACTCCCAGGCCCTGCTGAGCGTCCTCGCCTCGGCGGGCGCCCTGGCCGGCCTGCTGGGCATGTGAGAGGCAGACCATGACCAACGGGGGACCACACCACTGGAACGAGGACACCCAACGCTGGGAAACCACCACCCACCCCACCCCACGACCCCCCTCCTCCCCACAGCCTCCGCCGGACACGAGGGCTTGGCCGACACCGCCACCGGCACCGAGCGCGCCCGCTGTCCCGACCTCGGATCCGGGGTCGGCTGAGCCCGTGGCGACAGCTTCGGCCCCTGCCCCTGTGCCGGTCCCTGCCCCCTCGCCGCCCTCCGCCCCCGCATCGGGTTCGGGTTCGGGGCGGGAGTGGTGGGCGGATGCGGGGAGTGGCTGGGCGGGGGGTGGGCAGTCGGGGGCGGTGCCGATGCCTGCGGCCGGGGGATCGGTGGACGCTTCGGTGCCCGGGGCGTTCGTGCCCGCTCAGTCGGCCGGGGGAGTGTCCATAGGCCATTCGGCCGGGGTGGCGCCCATGGGGCCGGGTTGGACTCCGCCGCCCGGTGAGGCGTCTCGGGTGGTGGGGGCCGGGTGGTGGGCCGGGCGTCGGTTGTTGTGGTCCGGGGTGGTGGGGGTCGCTGTTGTCGGTGTGGCGGTGAGTCTGGTGCTGACGCTGGTGGTCGGGGACGGGGGAGACGGGGACAAGCCCGCGAGGGCTGCCGCCACCGTCAGCCCGAGTTCCAGCTCCGGCTCCGGGGCCGGCCCCGGTTCCAGTACTGGTTCGGGCTCCGGTGGGAGTTCCTCCGCGCAGCCCACGGAGAGCGGATCGCCGTCGGCCTCCGCGCCCCCTGCCGGGTACGGGCTGCGGGAGGACATCGAGGGGTTCCGGATCGCGGTTCCCGAGGGCTGGTCGCGTTCCGCGGTGAAGTCCCAGTTCGGCATGGCCGTGGTCAGTTACCGCAGCCCCGACCGGGAGCACCGGCTGCAGGTCTACCAGGTCGCGGAGGAGTCCCCGGAGGCGTCCTTCGAGCTCTACCTCTCCGACGGGACCCCCAAGCCGGACGGGTTCCAGGAGCTCGGCCTGACCCGCCTCGACGACGGCCCGTTCACCGGCTCCCGGCTGGAGTACCTGGCCGACCGGATCGACGGCGAGCCGGACGTCGGCACCTGGCATGTGATCGACGAGCGGTTCGTCGCGCAGGACGGCAGGATCTACGCCGTCGCCTCCTACGGCCCCGACGCCGACGGCCGCGACGACGAGCTGGCCCAGGTCACGACCGCGGTGGACTGGTTCTGCCCGCCGGACACGCAGTGTGACGACGATCCCGCCGTCGACTGAGTGCGGTCACATCGTCATTCCTTTAGTTTCGATATTCACGGAATGTAACCGCCCGCATATTCACAATTTCCTCAATTGTGCCCCGCCGGGTATTCAATAGCTTCTCGTGTGGGTGACCTGAATTCCCCCGAACGCCCCAAATCCTGACCCGTGTGGCCGTCGTTAGGTGACCGTGACGCGATTGGACTGGCACCCGACGGAAGATCACCCGACGACCGTGCTCCGCTGGTCCGGAAGTATGGATATCACCTCATGCTCGGACCTGCTCGATGATTTCCTGAAGAGAATCAACGTGATGGAAAATGAATATCGACGGACGCTGGCGGATCTGTACAGGGCGTTCTGAGGCGGGCTGCGGAGGTTTTACCGATGGACGGGATTCAGCATGACACCGGTCTCTACGACCCCACTGGTCTCTATGACCACACCGGTCGGTACGACCACGGCGGCCTCTACGAGCACCCGGGTCTCTACGACCACGCCTGGGGAGC
The DNA here is from genome assembly GCF_044747345.1 of Streptomyces sp. NPDC090088. NCBI lineage: Bacteria > Bacillati > Actinomycetota > Actinomycetes > Kitasatosporales > Streptomycetaceae > Streptomyces > Streptomyces sp. NPDC090088. The sequence continues at coordinate 484,470 of NZ_JBIVDZ010000002.1, forward strand.
CCCCGAGCCGGATGTCACGCCGAGTGACTGGGATCCGGTCGAGGAACTGGCCCAGATACTGTCCGCACCGACCGGAGTGACCGCGGCCACCACCCTGCTGGACGTGCCGGCCCGGCGCAGGAGCAACCGCCGCCGGGTCCGCCACGACTCCCATCTGCTCGACGGGGGCCGGCGCGTCACGCACATCACGCTGCTGATCGCGGCGGTCTCGCTGTGCGCGGTGTCCATGCTCGGCTGGTCCGTCTGCTACTCGTACGGGCAGCTGCGCGGGATCGCCTCGTCGATCCTGCCCCCGGGGCTGGCGCAGTACTGGCCGCTGACGGTGTACGGGCCGTGGTTCGTGGCGGCGCTCTCCGTCGTGCGGGCCACCGCTCAGCGCCGGAGCGCGCGGCGGTCCTGGTGTGTGGTGCTGGCCGCCTCCGTGATGGCGGTGGTGCTGTGCGTCAGCCACTCCGCGCATGCGCTGATCTCGTTAGTGATCTTCGGGATTCCGCCGGTCACCGCCCTGGTGTGCTTCTGGGAGCTCGTCGGCCAGATCTCGGCCAAGAGCCGCCCCCGGCACGCCACGCAGGCCGAGCCCTCGAGCGCCCCGACGCCGTGACGACCTTTCCCGAGCCTTTTGTCCTGCTTTGACCGACTGTTCAGTGATGCAGCGCACTTTCGGCCATCGATTGCGCATGCAATCCGCGGCCGAGGGCAGGCGGTGACGGTCCCCGAGTGTGACCTCAAGGTCACACAGGGGCACCGAACAGGAACGGAAGGCAATACCGATCATGGCGGACAGAGCGGAACGAGCGACCATCCATGCCGGAGGAGAGTGGCTGGCAGCCGCCTCCGGCGCGACGCGCGAGATCATCGACCCCGCGGACGGCCTGCCCTTCGCCGTGGTCGCCGAGGGCGACGAGAAGGACGCCGAGACGGCGGTGGCCGCCGCCCGGCGCGCCTTCGACACCGGTGACTGGCCCCGCACCCCCGTCGCCGAGCGCGCCGCCCTGCTCCGCCGACTGGCCGGCCTGCTCGTACGCGACCGCGAAGAGCTGGGGCTCCTGGAGAGCCGGGACGCGGGCAAGACCGCCGAGGAGGGCCGTGTCGACATCGACTGCGTCGCCGACGCCTTCCGCTACTTCGCCGACCTGGTGGCGGCGGAGGGCGCGGGCCGCGTGGTCGACGCGGGCTCGGCCGACGTCCACAGCGTCGTCGTACAGGAGCCGGTCGGTGTGTGCGCGCTCATCACGCCCTGGAACTACCCGCTGCTCCAGGCGAGCTGGAAGATCGCTCCGGCGCTCGCGGCCGGCAACACCTTCGTGGTCAAGCCGAGCGAGATCACCCCGCTGACGACGATCGCGCTGATCGAGCTGCTGGCGGAGGCCGGACTGCCCGCCGGGGTGGCGAACCTCGTCACCGGCCCCGGGCACACCGTGGGCGCCCGGCTCGCCGAACACCCCGACGTCGACCTGGTCTCCTTCACCGGCGGCCTGGTCAGCGGCGTCAAGGTCGCCCAGGCCGCCGCGCCCACCGTCAAGAAGGTCGCCCTCGAACTCGGCGGCAAGAACCCCAACGTCGTCTTCGCCGACGCCTGCGCCACCCCGGAGGGCTTCGACACCGCCGTCGACCAGGCCCTCAACGCCGCGTTCATCCACAGCGGCCAGGTCTGCTCGGCCGGTGCCCGGCTGATCGTCGAGGAGCCGCTGCGGGAGCGGTTCGTGGCCGAACTGGCCCGCCGGGCGGCGCGGATCCGCCTCGGCCGGGGCACGGCGGACGGCGTCGAGTGCGGCCCGCTGGTCTCCGAGCAGCAGCGCGCGAAGGTCGAGGCGTACGTCGCGTCGGCGCTGGCGGAGGGCGCGGTGCTGCGCTCCGGCGGCAGGCGCCCCGAGCCGTCCGCCGACCGCCCGTCCGGCGGCTACTTCTACGAGCCGACCGTCCTCGACCAGTGCCACCGGGAGATGAGGGTCGTCCGCGAGGAGGTCTTCGGCCCGGTCCTCACCGTCGAGACCTTCCGCACCGAGGACGAGGCGGTCGCCCTCGCCAACGACACCGAGTACGGCCTCGCGGGCGCGGTCTGGAGCGCCGACGCGGGACGCGCCCGCCGGGTGGCCGGCCGACTGCGGCACGGCACGGTCTGGATCAACGACTTCCACCCCTACCTCCCGCAGGCGGAGTGGGGCGGCTTCGGGAAGAGCGGGACCGGCCGCGAGCTGGGCCCCGCCGGACTCGCCGAGTACCGCGAGACCAAGCACGTCTACCAGAACCTCGCGCCGAGTCCGGTGCGCTGGTTCGCCGGCTGACCGACCGAGCCCACGCCGATCGCCGTACCCGGCAAGCCTTACGCCTTTGGAGCACCCCCCATGTCCCACCACACCTACGACTACGTCGTGATAGGCGGCGGAACCGCCGGTTCCGTCATCGCCTCCCGTCTCACCGAGAACCCCGATGTCACGGTCGCCGTCATCGAGGGCGGCCCCAGCGACGTCGGCCGCGACGACGTCCTCACCCTGCGCCGCTGGATGGGCCTGCTCGGCGGCGAGCTGGACTACGACTACCCGACCACCGAGCAGCCCCGCGGCAACTCGCACATCCGGCACAGCCGCGCCCGGGTGCTGGGCGGCTGCTCCTCGCACAACACCCTCATCTCCTTCAAGCCGCTCCCGTCCGACTGGGACGAGTGGGAGGAGGCGGGGGCCAAGGGCTGGGGCGCGGTCCCGATGGAGGCGTACTACGCCCGTCTCCTCAACAACATCGTCCCGGTCGACGAGCAGGACCGGAACGCCATCGCCCGTGACTTCGTCGACGCGGCGCGGCAGGCGCTGGGCGTGCCGCGCGTGGAGGGCTTCAACCGCAAGCCGTTCACCGAGGGCACCGGCTTCTTCGACCTCGCCTACCACCCCGAGAACAACAAGCGCTCCAGCGCCTCGGTGGCCTACCTCCACCCCGTGATGGACGAGCGCCCGAACCTGACGATCCTGCTGGAGACCTGGGCGTTCCGGCTGGAGCTGGACGGCACCCGCGCCGAGGGCGTGCACGTGCGCACCAAGGACGGCGCGGAACTGCTGATACGGGCCCGGAACGAGGTCGTCCTGTGCGCCGGCGCCGTCGACTCCCCGCGCCTGCTGCTGCACTCCGGCATCGGCCGCCGGGAGGACCTCGAAGCGCTCGGCATCCCGGTCGTCCACGACCTCCCGGGCGTCGGCGAGAACCTCCTCGACCACCCCGAGTCGGTGATCGTCTGGGAGACCCACGGCCCGATCCCCGAGAACTCCGCGATGGACTCCGACGCCGGCCTGTTCGTCCGCCGAGACCCCGAACACGCGGGCCCGGACCTGATGTTCCACTTCTACCAGGTGCCCTTCACCGACAACCCCGAGCGGCTGGGCTACGAACGCCCCGCGCACGGCGTCTCGATGACCCCGAACATCCCCAAGCCCCGCAGCCGCGGCCGCCTCCACCTCACCAGCGCCGACCCGGCCGTCAAGCCCGCGCTGGACTTCCGCTACTTCACCGACGAGGACGACTACGACGGCCGCACCCTCGTCGACGGCATCCGGATCGCCCGCGAGGTCGCGAGGACCGAGCCGCTGGCCGGCTGGCTGAAGCGCGAGGTGTGCCCCGGCCCCGAGGTCCAGGGCGACGCCGAGCTGAGCGAGTACGCCCGCAAGGTCGCGCACACCGTGTACCACCCGGCGGGCACCTGCCGGATGGGACCGTCCGACGACCGACTGGCCGTCGTCGACCCCGAGTTGCGGATCCGGGGCCTGGACGGCATCCGGATCGCCGACGCGTCCGTCTTCCCGACCATGCCGGCCGTGAACCCGATGATCGGGGTGCTGATGGTCGGTGAGCGGGCCGTGGACCTGATGAAGGGCGGTGCGTGATGAGTACGACCCCTGCCCCGGTGTTCTCCGTCGACGGCCTGTGGAAGGTGTTCGGCCCCAAGGCCGACCGCGTCCCCGCGGACCCCGAGCTGACCGCGCTCCCGCCCGCCGACCTCCGCGCCCGCACCGGCTGCACGGCCGCCGTCCGCGACGTCTCCTTCGACGTGCGCAAGGGCGAGGTCTTCGTGGTGATGGGTCTGTCGGGGTCCGGGAAGTCGACGCTGGTGCGCTGCCTCACCCGGCTCATCGAACCGACGGCCGGCACGATCGCCATCGACGGCGAGGACGTCCGGGCGATGGACAAGGGCCGGCTGCGTGAGCTGCGCCGGCACCGGGCCGCGATGGTCTTCCAGCACTTCGGGCTCCTTCCGCACCGGTCCGTGCTCGACAACGTGGCCTACGGCCTGGAGATCCAGGGCGTCGGGAAGTCCGAGCGGCGCGAGCGGGCCGCCGAGGTCGTCGCCAAGGTCGGCCTGGACGGCATGGAGCAGCGCCGCCCCGCCCAGCTCTCCGGCGGTCAGCGCCAACGCGTCGGCCTCGCACGGGCGTTGGCCGTCGACCCCGAGGTCCTGCTCTTCGACGAGCCGTTCAGCGCGCTCGATCCGCTGATCCGGCGGGACATGCAGGAGGAGGTCGTCCGCCTGCACCAGGAGGAGGGCCGCACGATGGTCTTCATCACCCACGACCTGTCGGAGGCGCTCAAGCTCGGCGACCGCATCGCGCTCATGCGCGACGGCCGGGTGGTCCAGCTGGGCACCCCGGAGGAGATCGTGGGCTCGCCCGCCGACGACTACGTCCGCGAGTTCGTGCGGGACGTGCCGCGCGAGCAGGTGATGACGGTCCGCACCGCGATGAGGCCGACGGAGGGCGGGGAGGCCGTGGCGTGGCCGGTGGTGAGCCCGGGCGCGACGGTTGCCGAAGCGATCGACGTGGTGGCGGGGGCCGGTGTCCCGGCGCGGGTCGTGGAGGGGGACCGGTGCGTCGGGGTCGTGGACGCGGACGCGTTGCTCGGCGTCGTGTCGAAGACAGATGCGGGTGGTGGTTCGGCTGCGGGCAGTCGTGGGCCGGTCGCGCCCACGCGGCGGAGCCGCATATGTCCCAGCCCCGCGCCCCTGGGTGGGGATCCGGAGCGCTCGTCGGAAAGTGCCCCGGCCGTTCCGGCTGCGGGCAGTCGTGCCGCTGGGGCGGCACGGGTGGGCGCAGCGGTACCCCGCCGGCGCGGGCGAGTGACACCCCCCGCCGCCGGCACCGACCCGGAGGGCGTCTGATGGCGACGATCACTCTCCCCACGCCGCGAGCGATGCGCACGGTTCATCCCGCCGTACGCAAGCTGCTCGTCCTCGCCGTGGTCGCCGCCGTCCTCGTCCCGCTCGCCGACTCCCGTTGGACGTCCGCCGCCTGGCCGCACGAGCTGACCGTCAGTCTCTCCGCGCCCCTGACCTCGGCCAGTGACTGGGTGATCGACAACCGGGACACGCACCCTCTGTTCCTCTACTTCTTCGGCTACATCAGCAACGCCGTCGTCCTGACCGTGCGCGCCGTCTACCTCACGCTGCTCGCGGCCGGCTGGCCCGGTGTCACCGTGCTCGCCGCCGCGGTCGCGCACCGGGTGGCCGGGGTCAGGCTGGCCGCCGGTACGGCTGTCGCGTTTCTGGCCTGTGGTGTGCTCGGTATGTGGGTGCCGACGATGCAGACGCTCGCGCTGATGGTGGTGGCCGTGGTGGCGTCCGTCGTGGTCGGGTTCGTGCTCGGGCTCGGGGCCGGGCTCTCGGAGCGGCTGCACCGCGCGCTGCGCCCGGTGCTGGACACGATGCAGGTGCTGCCCGCCTTCGCGTACCTCCTGCCCGTCGTCCTGGTCTTCGGCATCGGCGTGCCCGCGGCCGTGCTCGCCACCGTCGTCTACGCCGCACCGCCGATGGCCCGGCTCACCGCGCTCGGCCTGCGCGGCGCCGACCCCGAGGTCCTGGAGGCCGTGGAGTCGCTGGGCGCCACCGGCAGGCAGCGGCTGCTGACCGCCCGGGTCCCGCTGGCCCGCAAGGAGCTGCTCCTCGGCCTCAACCAGACGATCATGATGGCGTTGTCGATGGCGGTCATCGCCTCCGTCATCGGCGCCGGCGGCCTCGGTGACCGCGTCTACCAGGCCCTCGCGTCGGTCGACGTCGGCGCGGCCCTCGCCGCCGGGATTCCGATCGTGCTGCTCGCGGTCGTACTGGACCGGATCACTGCGGCCGCGGGCGAGCGCACCGACGCCCGGCCCCGGCCCCGGCCCCGGCCCCGCGCCTGGGCGTACGCCCTCGGCGCGACCGTGGTGGTGGCTGTGGCGGCCCGCCTCGTCGGTGTTCTGGACTGGCCCACCGCCTGGACCCTGAACTTCACCGGACCGGTCAACCGTGCCGTCGACTGGATGACCGCCCATCTGTACTCGGGCGTCCCGGTCGTCGGCGGCACCGCCGACTGGGCGGGGCACTTCACCACCTGGGTCCTCGACCCCGTCCGCGACGGGCTGCAGTGGCTGCCCTGGTGGGCGGTGCTGCTGATCGTGGCCGCCCTGGCCTGGCTGATCGGCACCTGGCGCACCGCGCTCACCGCCGTCCTCGCGATGGCCGCGATCGGGGTGCTGGGGGTGTGGGAGCCGTCGTTGGACACGCTCTCGCAGGTGCTCGCGGCCGTCGCCGTGACGCTCGTCCTCGGCTTCGTCATCGGGGTCGCGGCCGCCCGCAGCGACCGGGCGGAGCGCGGGCTCCGTCCCGTGCTGGACGTCTTCCAGACCATGCCGCAGTTCGTGTACCTGATCCCGGTCGTCGCGCTGTTCGGTGTCGGCCGCGCGCCCGCCGTGGCCGCCGCCGTGGTCTACGCGCTGCCCGCCGTCGTACGGATCACCGCGCAGGGGCTGCGCCAGGTGGACCCGGCCGCCCTGGAGTCCGCGCGGTCGCTCGGCGCTACCGGCCGGCAGCAGCTGTGGCAGGTGCAACTCCCGCTCGCAAGGCCCGCGTTGCTGCTCGCCGTGAACCAGGGTGTGGTGCTCGTCCTCGCCGTCGTCATCATCGGCGGTCTGGTCGGCGGCGGGGCGCTCGGTTACGACGTCGCCTTCGGGCTCGCGCAGGGCGACCTGGCGACCGGGCTGGTGGCCGGTGCCGCCATCGTCTGCCTGGGGCTGATGCTCGACCGGGTCACCCAGCCCACGGAGCGCCGTACGGAGAAGGGAGCGTGACCATGCGTCGTACGACACTCGTCGCCGCCGCCTCCGTGCTGGTGCTCGCCACCGGGTGCGGTGCCGCCGACATGACCAGGCAGGCCTCGCCGTTCGCCAACGCGCAGGGGGCGAAGACCCTGACGCTGTCCGTGCAGTCCTGGGTCGGCGCGCAGTCGAACGTGGCCGTCGCCCAGTACCTCCTTGAGCACAAGCTCGGCTACCGCGTCGACACCGTGCAGGTCGACGAGGTCCCGGCCTGGGACGCGCTCAGCCAGGGGCGGGTCGACGCGATCCTGGAGGACTGGGGGCACCCGGACCAGGAGAAGCGGTACGTCCAGGACAAGAAGACCATCAGCGGTGCCGGGGACCTCGGGGTCACCGGGCACATCGGGTGGTTCGTGCCGACCTATCTGGTCAAGCAGCATCCCGACATCACCGACTGGAGGAACCTGGACAAGTACGCCTCGCTGTTCCGCACCGCGGAGAGCGGCGGCAAGGGGCAGCTGCTGGACGGCTCGCCGTCGTACGTCACCAACGACAAGGCGCTGGTCAGCAACCTGAAGCTGGACTACCAGGTCGTCTTCGCCGGGTCCGAGGCCGCCCAGATCACCCAGATCAAGCAGTTCGCCAAGGAGAAGAAGCCCTTCCTGACCTACTGGTACGCACCCCAGTGGCTGTTCAAGAAGGTGCCGATGACCGAGGTGCGACTGCCGGCGTACAAGGCCGGGTGCGACGCCGACGCGGCGAAGGTCGCCTGCGCCTATCCGCACACCCCGCTGCGGAAGTACCTCAACGCGGACTTCGCGCGGACCGGCGGCAGGGCGGCGGCCTTCCTGAAGAAGTTCAGGTGGACGACCGAGGACCAGGACCAGGTCTCCCTGATGATCGCCGACCAGAAGCTGAGCCCCGAGGAGGCCGCGAAGAAGTGGGTGGACAGCCATCCCTCCGTGTGGAAGGAGTGGCTGTCCTAGGCCGACGCCTCTTGGACCACCTCTTGGACCACCTCTTGGACCGACCGCAGCGCCAGCCGCAGCAGCCCCGGTCCGAACGTGACGCGCGTGGCCCCGAGTCCGCCCAGTTCGGCGGGCGAGGGGCCCGTGCCGTCCAGGCGGGCGTACAGGTTCAGCGGGCCCTCGATGCCGGAGCGCAGGAGGGGGAGCAGGGCGGTCGGCGCCTTGATCGGGTACACGCAGTCGGCGCCGGCCGCGACGTAGAGCGCGGCCCGTTCGATGACCCGGTCGGGGTCGGTGACCCCGAGGACGAACGTGTCCACGCGGGCGTTGAGGAAGAGTTCGCCGCCTGCCGCCGAGCGGAACTCGGCCAGCCAGTCGGCGTGTCGGCGCGGGTCCTTGAGGGCGCCCCCGCTGGAGTCCTCCAGATTGCAGCCGACCGCGCCCGCCTCCAGCAGGCGTTCGGCCAGCTCCTTCGGCGCGAGGCCGTAGCCGTCCTCCACGTCCGCCGACACCGGCACGTCCACCGCCCGGGCGATCCGCGCGACCGCCGCGAACATCTCCCCGGCCGGGGTGTGCCCGTCCGGGTACCCGAGCGAGGCCGCGACCCCCGCGCTGGGCGTCGCCAGCGCCGGGAACCCGGCCGCCGCCAGGACCCGGGCGCTCGCCGCGTCCCAGGGGCCGGGCAGGAGCAGCGGGTCGCCCTGCGGGCGCCCGTGGTGCAGCGCCCGGAAGGCCTCGGCCTTGGTCACCCGTGCTGCCCCGGGGTGTAGTGCCCGGGGACCATCCGGGTGGTCACGGCGAACCGGTTCCAGGAGTTGATCACGATGATCGAGGCGATCAGCTGGGTCAGCTGCGTCTCGTCGAAGTGCTTGGCGGCCCGCTCGTAGACCTCGTCCGGCACGAAGCCGTCGGTCAGCACGGTGATGGCCTCGGTCAGCTCGATCGCGGCGAGCTCCTGAGCGGTGTAGAAGTGCTTCGACTCCTCCCACGCGCTGAGCTGGACGATCCGCTCGACGCTCTCGCCCGCCGCGAGCGCGTCCTTGGTGTGCATGTCGAGGCAGTACGCGCAGTGGTTGAGCTGCGAGGCACGGATCTTCACCAGTTCGAACAGCTTGGCGTTCAGGCCCTTACGGGCGGCTCCGTCCAGCCGGACCATCGCCTTGTACACCTCGGGGGCGTGCTGCGCCCAGGCGAGGCGGGGGGTGTGCTCCGGGACGTACTCGGCGTTCTCCTGATTGCTCATGATGTCGACTCTAGGTGTCGGGCAGCCCAGGAGTATGGTCCATTTCCATGGCAGAATCATGGGCCACTCTGGGTGTGGACCTCCATCTCGAACCGGCCGGTCCAGGGCTGCGCAGGGGGCTGACCGACGCCCTGCGCGAGGCCGTCCGCAGCGGCCGGCTGGTCCCCGGCACCCGGCTGCCCTCGTCCCGTTCCCTCGCCGCCGACCTGGGCATCGCCCGCAACACCGTCGCCGACGCCTTCGCCGACCTGGTCGCCGAGGGCTGGCTCACCGCCCGGCAGGGCTCCGGCACCAGGGTGGCGACCGGGGTACCGGCCCTGCCGCCGGGGCCGCGCCCCACGGCCCCGGCCGCCGGTACGACCGTCCACCGCCCCGCCTACGACCTGCGGGCCGGGTTCCCCGACGTCTCCGCCTTCCCGCGCGCCGAGTGGCTCAAGGCGGCCCGCCGCGCCCTCACCGCCGCCCCCCACGACGCCTTCGGCTACGGCGACCCCCGCGGCCGCGTCGAACTGCGCACCGCGCTCGCCGCCTACCTCGCCCGCGCCCGGGGGGTGCGCGCCGACCCCGAACGCATCGTGATCTGCGCCGGGTTCTCGCACGGCCTGAGCCTGCTCGGCCGGATGCTGCGGGCGCGCGGGGCGGACACGGTCGCCGTGGAGTCGTACGGCCTCGACGAGCACTGGCAGCTGCTGGCGGCGGCCGGATTCCGCATGCGCGCCCTGCCCCTGGACGAACTCGGCACGGACACCGGCAAGTTGACCCCGGGACCGGCCGCGGTGCTGCTCACCCCCTCCCACCAGTTCCCGATGGGGGTGGCGCTGCGCCACGACCGGCGGGCGGCCGTCGTGGACTGGGCGCGGCGCACCGGCGGCCTGGTCCTGGAGGACGACTACGACGGCGAGTTCCGCTACGACCGCCGGCCCGTCGGCGCCCTCCAGGGCCTCGCCCCCGACGAGGTGGTCTACCTCGGCACGGCCAGCAAGTCCCTCGCCCCCGGGCTGCGGCTGGGCTGGATGGTGCTGCCGCCGGCCGTCGCCGAAGAGGTGACGGCGGTCAAGGGCGAGGTGGACACCTGCGGGACGCCGGACCAGCTGACGCTCGCCGAGTTCCTCACCTCCGGCGCCTACGACCGTCATGTGCGCGCCTCCCGCTCCCGTTACCGGCGGCGCCGGGACGCGCTGGTCGCGGCCCTCGCCGCGCGCGCCCCGGCGATCCGGGTCACCGGCATCGCGGCCGGTCTGCACGTCGTCCTGCGGCTGCCGCCCGGCAGCCAGCACCGGGTGATCCGGGCCGCCGCCGAACGCGGCCTCGCCATCGAGGGCCTCACCCCCCGCCACCGCCACCCCGACGCCGCCGTCCAGGCGCCGGACGCCCTCGTCCTCGGCTACGGCACCCCCGCCGACCACGCCTGGTCGGGAGCGCTGGACATCCTGTGCACGGTCCTCGCGGACCCGGCCGTGACCGACGCCCGGTGAATTCCCCGGCAATGGTCCCCGAATTGAATTCCGGAGGCTAGAGTCTCCCTCATGAGCAATGGCGATCAGATATCCCGCGTGGCCCTCAAGAAAATCACCCCGGACGTCTCCTCGGCGATGGGTTCGCTGCATGCCGCCGCGGTCACCGCGGCCCAGGACGCCAAGGTCGAACCGGAAATCCTGGAACTGGTCAGAATCCGTGCCTCCCAGCTGAACGGCTGCGCGTTCTGCCTCGACATGCACACCAAGGACGCCCGGGCGCAGGGCGAGACCGAGCAGCGGATCTACGCGCTCAACGCCTGGCGGGAGACCCCCTTCTTCACCGAACGGGAGCGCGCCGCACTGGCGTTGGCGGAGGCCGTGACCTTCGTCGCCGACGGCCGGGTCCCGGACGCGGTGTACGCCGAGGCCGCCGGGGTCTTCGACGAGGCGCAGGTCGCGGCCCTCGTCTGGGCGGCCACCGTCATCAACGCCTACAACCGGATCGCGATCGCCACCCGGATGGTGCCGGGCGCTTATCAGCCCAAGCAGAAGTAGGCAGGCAGAATAATCAGGCGGAATTAATCAGGGCAGCGGAGAATGCGCCGGGTCGGATTCGATCCGGCGCATTCTCTTTCGGTCGATTTTCCGGTCGGTTCAGTTTCCCGGCAGCGGCTCCATCGCGTCGTCCAGCCAGGTCCGCCATTCCCCGGCGTGCGCCGCCCGCGGCGCCCGCAGCGGTTCGCCGATCCACTCCGTGACCGGCCGGATCCCGTGCAGCGCGTTGACCAGCCACACCTCACGGCCGTCCAGCTCGGCCAGGGTCCGCTCCCGGTGGGCCAGCCGGATCCCGGCCCGCTGGGCCCGCTCCTGGATCAGGGCGACGGTCACCCCGGGCAGGACGGGCAGCTGCGGCGAGGGCAGGCACAGGGTGCCGTCCTCCCACCACAGCACGCTGGCGGTGGCCGCCTCCAGCACGATCCCGGTGGGCGCGACCAGCACCGCCTCGTCCGCACCGGCCCCGGTGGCCCGGCCGCGCACCCGGGCCAGGACGTCCAGGTCCGGCCCCTTGCGGCGGGGGACGGTCCGCGGGTCGGACTGGCCGGCCGCCCACACCCGCACCCCGGACCCCAGCGGCGGAGCGTGCCGCAGCCGCAGCCTCAACTCATGGGAGCCGGGGGCGAGTTCGACCCGGGGGAACCACGCACCGGTGCGGGGCAGCGCGGCCGTCATGTCCTGCCAGAACTCCAGCAGCCGGCGCAGCGGCGGCCCGTCGCACGCGCCGCAGGACCGCAGGAAGCGCTCCCGGTGCCGGCCGAGGCCGCGCACCCTGCCGTCCCGGACCAGCCAGGAGTCCGCCACGAGCAGCCGCCCGCCGGGACCCGGGTCCTCGGCGGGCCGCAGCCCTCCCGCCGGCGACCAGGCCAGCAGCCCTTCCCCGAACGTCACTTGTGAGCCCACGCCCGCCTCCTCCGCAGTACGTCCGCCGTACGTCCTCGGTACTTCCTCAGCACTTCTCGGTACTTCTCGGCACTCCTCAGTACTTCCGGCCCGCCAGCGCCGGCGCCCCGTGCCGGGGACCGTAGGGCGCGTGCTCCAGCCAGGACCCGCAGGACGGCAGGACCGGCGCCAGCGCCGCCGCCGCGCGCTGCCGCAGCCGGACGATCCGGCGCCGGGGCCGCAGATGGTCCAGGGCGACCCCGGCCGCCTCGCTGTTGAACAGGCCCGCGGCCCGCCGTACCGCCGCGAACTCGGCCACCGTCCCGGTCGCGACGGCCTCCGCCGCCGCCGCCGCGTCGGCGATCCCGCTGTTCATGCCCCGCGCCCCGAACGGCGGGAACAGATGCGCGGCCTCCCCGACGAGCAGCACCCGCTCGTGCGGGTCGGTGAAGGAGGCCGCGACCTTGCGCAGGAAGCGGTACGTCGACACCCACAGGACGCGGTCCGCGTAGCCGTCGCCGACCACCCCGGGGAGCCACCCGCGGACCGCCTCCTCCGTGCCGTAATCCTCCGCCCGGTCCCCGGCATGGCACTGGAGGTCCACCTGGAAGCCCCCGGTGAAGGGCACCCGCATGACGCTGCGGCCGCCGACGCCCGGATGCTCGTAGTGGAAGACCCGCTCCAGCGGCAGCTCTGCGCCCGGCCGGTCGGCGACGTCGACGACGACATGGAAGCCCTCGCCGTGGGTGCCCTCCATGGGGATGCCGAGCCCGGCCCGGACGGCCGAGCGGGCGCCGTCCGCGGCGATCACGTACCCGGACGCCACCTCCCGCCCGTCCGCGCAGCTCAGCGAGGCGCCCGAGGCGGTGGTACGGATGCCGATCACCCGCGCGTTCCAGGCGAACTCCACCCCCGCCCGCTCGCACGCGTCCCGCAGGAAGCGTTCGGTGTCCACCTGGCGCAGGCTGGTGAAGGGCGGCCGGCCGGAAGGGGGCGGGAAGGTGCGGGAGTACACCTCCCGCCCCCGGTACAGGGTGCGCCGGGTGTGCCAGGTCCGGCCGTACGAGGTGATCTCCGCGGCCAGTCCCGGCCGCATGGCGTCGAGCAGCGCGAGGGTCTCGCGGTGCACGAACAGGGCCCGGCTGCCCGGCCGTTCGCGGTTCTCCGGGTCCGCTTCGAGGAGCAGCACCGGCAGCTCCCGCGCGCGCAGCGCCAGGGCCGCCGACAGGCCCACCGGACCGGCGCCGACCACCACGACCGGGGTCGCGGTCATGCGCGGACCCCCTCCGCGAGCATCCGGGTGATCTCCACCCGCTTCACCTTCCAGGTCGCCGTCATCGGCAGCTCCTCGAACCGCCACTGCCGGGGCTCCGCCATCGCGGGCAGGTCGGCGGTCGCCTCCTTCCACCGCCGCGGATCCAGCGGCCGTTCGCCGCGGACGCACACCACCGGCACCGGCTCGCGGTCCGCGCCCGGCACGATGACCACCTCGCGCAGCTCCTCCAGCCGGTCCATCAGGGTGTCCTCGACCTCCAGGTTGCTGTGCACCGAGTCGATCTGGTCGATCTCGCGGTCGATCAGGTACAGCGCGCCCAGCCGGCTCCGGTACCCCATGTCGCCCATCTGCCACCACTCGCCGTCCAGTTGACGCTCGTACTGGTCGCGGGCACCGAGGTAGGTGAGGATCCGGCCCCGGGTGCGGGCCTCGATCCGGCCGGGCCTCCCGGGCGCGGCGGGCAGCCCGTCGGGGCCGGTGACCCGGACGCGCGTGAACCCCGGTATCCCGATGCCGACCCGCCGCCCGTCCGCCCGGGCCACGCTCCGGCGCGTGAACCACTGGAAGGCCACCGGACCGGTCTCGCTCTGCCCGTACAGCTGGATCAGCCAGGGCGTACGGCGCTTCGAGGCGCCCAGCAGCCGCCGTACCGTGCGCGGGTGGATCGCGTCGAACGTCGAGCCGTACGACTTCACGCGCGACAGCGGGGCGCCGGGCGCGTCCGCCAGCTCCTCCCACAGGACGAAGGTGTTGGGGTGGGTCTCGACGATGCCGGGGCGGTGCCGGGCCAGCATCGGGCCGACCTTCGCCGGGTCCGGGTCGGTGATGAGCAGCAGGGGGCTGCCGAAGTGCAGCAGGACGCCCAGCAGATGGTAGAAGCGCGAGTGCACGAAGGACATGTGCAGCGCGGCCACCTCGCCGCGGGTGGGCCAGCCCATCGCCTGCTGCGGGACCAGCCGGTTCCACATGGTCTGCGGGCAGTGCACGGCGAGCTTGGGGACGCCGGTGGTGCCGGAGCTGTGGGTGATCAGGGCGGGTTCGCGCGGGTGCAGCCGGATCGGCGCCGGGACCTCGGCACCGGAGTGCTCCGCCAGGGAGACCGTGCCGGGGGCCGTGTCGACGGTCAGCGTCTGCCGTACAAGGCCCTTGACGTCCAACCCCTGGAGCTTCGCCGCGTCCGTGACCAGCCACGGCTCCCGGAGTCTGGTGAGCAGCTTGCCGACCACCTCGCCGGCCAGCATCGGGGAGAGCAGCACCGGTACCGCGCCGATCCGGGAGATCGCGCAGGTCAGCAGCACGATGTCGACGTTGTCGGTCTTGTGGACGACGACCTGCTCGGCGGGCCGTACCCCGGCCGCCCACAGCCGCCCCGACAACTCGTCGACGGCGTCGGCGAGTTCCGCGTAGCTCAGCCGCACACCGAGGTCGGGGTGGGTGTCCAGCGGCCGGTCGAGGGTGACGAACACCCCGCCGTGCCGCTGGGCCGCCCGCCGGAAGAGCGGGCCGAGGTAGAACCCGCGGTCGCCGATCAGGGACACCTGCGACTCCTGCATGGAGACGTTCCTTTCCGAAGCGGTCATGGTCACCAGGCGCCCTGGCGGACCAGATGGCGGCGCAGCTTCCCGGTCGGGGTGCGGGGCAGCGAGGACAGGAGGCTGACACTGCGCGGCACCTTGAAGGCGGCCAGGCGTTCCCGGGCCAGCCGCAGCAGCTCCTCCTGGAGCCCCTCCGGCGCCGGGGTGACGGCGGGCACCACGAAGGCGCGCAGCCGGGTGGAGCCGGTCCCGTCCGGCACCGCCGCCACCGCGACCTCCCGCACCGCCGGATGGGTGCGCAGCACGGCCTCCACCTCCAGCGGGGAGACGGTGATCCCGCCGACCATCTCCATGTCGTCGGTGCGGCCCAGGTGCCGGTAGCTGCCATCGGGTTCGCGGACCGCCCGGTCGTGGGTGGCCAGCCAGCCGCCGACCAGGGTCCGTGCGGTCTCCTCGGGCCGGTGGAGATAGCCCGGTGTCACCGTGGGCCCGCGCACCCACAGCTCGCCCTCGTGGCCGTCCGGCACCGGCCGTCCGTCGCGGTCGCGCAGCTCCACCTCGAAGCCGGGCACCGGACGGCCCACGGTGCCCGGGTGGTTGTGGTCCAGGCTGTTGGCGCAGAAGGCGTGCCCGGCCTCGGTGGAGCCGATCTGCTCCAGCACCGGCGCGCCCAGCAGCTCCGTGACCCGCGCCCCGAGCCCGGCCGGCAGTCCCTCACCGGCCGACACGGCGGCCCGTACGGAGGCGAAGCAGGCCTGGTGCTGCCCGGTGCCCCGGTCCGCGACCAGCGCCGCGTACGCCGACGGCACCGAGTACAGCAGCGTCACCCGGTGCCGGGCGATCAGCTCGTCCACGGCGGCGGGCGCCGGGCGCCGGTCCACCAGGACCGCGCTCGACCCCGAGAAGAGCGGGAAGACGAAGGCGTTGCCGAAGCCGTAGGCGAAGTACAGCTTGGACACCGACAGGGTGACGTCGTTCGGGCCGATGCCGAGCAGTGGCCAGCCGATGAGGTCGTGGTACGCGGCCGGGTGGGCGTGGGTGTGCACGACACCCTTGGGCCTGCCCGTCGTCCCCGAGGTGTACTGCACATACAGCGGGCCGTCCGCGTCGACCGGGTGGACGGGCGCCGGCTCGGCGGCGGGCGCGAGCGCGAGCAGCTGGTCGGCGCCGAAGCGGGGGTGGCCGATGAAACGATCCTCCAGGCCCGGTCCCGTCAGACACAGCGCGGCCCCGGTGTCGGCGGCCATGAACGCGTGGTCACCGGCGGGCAGTTCGGGGTTGACCAGGACGGCGACGGCCCCGAGCCGGGCGACCGCGAGAAAGGCCACCACCCAGGCGATCCCGTCCGGCAGCGCCAGCACCACCCGGTCGCCGGGGCCGACCCCCTGCGCGGCGAGGACGGTCGCGGCCCGCGCCCCGAGGTCGTGCACCTCGCCATGGGTCCAGGCGCGATGGCCCTGGTGGAAGGCGGGCCGGCCGGTCCAGCCGCTGCGCTCGGAGAGGTCCGCCAGCCGGCCGGCCAGGTTCACGGTGTCCGTGCGGTACAGGGGCAGCGTCATCGGGCCGCCTCCTGCACGGCGTCCGCCGCGGCCGTCGCGGTGTGCTCCCGCAGCGCCCGCATCTGCGCGGCCGTCTTCAGCAGCATCTCGTCGTACTCGGCGGCCGGGTCGGAGTCGAGGACGATCGCCCCGCCCGCGCCCAGCCGCAGCCGCCCGTCCGCGATCACGGCCGTACGGATCACGATGTTCAGGTCCGCGCCGCCGCTGCACCCGAGGTAGCCGAGCGCCCCGGAGTACACGCCCCGGGCCTCGGTCTCCAGCGAGTCGATGATCTCCATCGTGCGCAGCTTCGGCGCGCCCGTCATCGAGCCGCCCGGGAAGCAGGCCCGCACACAGTCCACGGCGTCCGTCCCGGCCCGCAGCCGCCCGGTCACCGTCGACACCAGCTGGTGCACGGTCGCGTACGTCTCGGTGGCCATCAGCCGGGGCACCCGGACGGATCCGGTACGGCAGACCCGGCCCAGGTCGTTGCGGAGCAGGTCGACGATCATCAGGTTCTCGGCGCGGGTCTTGGCGTCCGCCGCCAGCGCGTCCCGCAGCCGGTCGTCCTCGTACGGGGTCGCCCCGCGCGGTGCCGTCCCCTTGATGGGCCTGGCCTCGGCCACCCCGTCCCGGGTGATCCGCAGGAACCGCTCCGGCGAGGAACCGGCCACGTCCAGGTCGCCGAAGCGCAGGAAGGCCGCGTACGGCGCCGGGTTGACGCGGCGCAGCTCCCGGTAGAAGGCGTAGGGGTCGGCCGGGGCGGGCAGATGGGCCGCGTCGGTCAGACAGACCTCGTAGCTGGTGCCGGCCCGCAGCTCCCGCTGGCAGGACTCGATGTCCGCGAGGTAGGTCGCCCGGTCCCGTACCAGCCAGGGCTCGGCGGCCTCCAGGTCCGATCCCCCGGCGGCGGAGGCGGCGGGCGGGGCCGGGCGGCCGCCCGGGGCCAGGAAGGTCAGCTGGGCCAGGGTGGCCTCCAGCCACTCCTCGGCCTCCCGGGCGGCCTGCGGGGTGTCCTCCGCCAGGCAGACCGCGTAGGTGACGTCCTCCTCGTGGTCCACGGCGAGCAGCCGGTCCGCGAACAGCCAGCAGGCGTCCGGGGTCTCGGCACGGTGCCGGTTCGGGGAGCCGCAGTCGGCCTTGGTCTCGTACCCGAAGTAGCCCACATAGCCGCCGGTGAAGTCGAAGGGCAGCCCGTCGGCGTCCACCCGGCGGCTGGTCAGCTGCCGCTTCAGGTAGTCGAAGACGCTCGCCGACACCTTGCGCGCCGGCCTTCCCGCCCGCTCCACCTCGCACCGCCCGGCCGTCACGTCGTACCGCACGAACTCGGCGAGCGGACCGCTGTCGTCCCCGAGGAACGAGAACCGCGACCGGCTCCGCTCCACCAGCGAACTGTCCAGCCAGAAGGAGCGGGCCGAGCCGGCGAAGAGGCGGCTGAACGCCGCCTCCGTGTCCACGGCACCGGCGATCTGGCGGGTGTGGAGGCGGTGAGCGGGGCGGGGGCGGTCGCCTCGGAGGGGGTGGGTTCCCTGCCGGGGGCGGCCGTCCTGCCGGGAGTCCGTCCCCTGGGGGAGGTCCCCTCGGGGGCGGTCGCCCTTGCGGGGGCGCGGGATGGCCGCGGTGGGTGTGGCGTCGGGGCCGGCGGGTGCGGGTGCGGCTACGGGTGCTGCTGCGGTGGGCGGGGCCGCGGGCTCGGCGGGCACGGTCGGTGCGGCGGATGTGGCGGGTGCGGATCCCGCCCCCGGCATGGCCGCTGCGGAGCCGGAGTCGAGCGCACCGGTCCCTGCACCGACTGCACCTGTCCCTGAGTCGACTGCACCTGTCCCTGAGTCGAGCGCACCTGTCCCTGCACCGACCGCGCCTGTCCCCGGCTCGGGCCTGCCCGTCGCAGACCTGGGCCTCGGTATCACCGCCGAGGTCGGGGGGACGGCGGTGTTCTTGGTGCGGGCGCGGCGGGCTCGGCGGGCCGTGAGGTTGCGGAAGTTGACCAGCATGCGGTGGCCGTACTCGGTGAGCACCGACTCGGGGTGGAACTGCACGCCCCACAGCGGCCGTTCGCGGTGGCGCAGGCCCATCAGGACGCCGTCCTCGGCCCAGGCGGTGGCCTCCAGGGCGGCGGGCAGCGGCTCGTGCACGGCGAGGGAGTGGTAGCGCACCGCGGTGAAGTCCTGGGTCAGCCCCTCGAACAGGTCCCGCCCGTCGTGCCGGACCCGGGTCAGATGACCGTGTCTCGGCTGCGGTGCGGGCGCCACCCGGGCCTGCTCGCCGAGCGCGATGCCCTGGTGGCCCAGGCACACCCCGAGCACCGGGACGGCGGCCTCGGCGATCACCCGGGCGGCGATGCCGAAGTCACGGCCGTTTCCCGGATGCCCGGGCCCCGGGGACACCACCACGTTGTCGAACCCCGCGAGACCGGGGAGACCGGGGAGTGTGCCGGCCCCCTCGTCATTGCGGATCACCACCGGTTCCTCGCCGTTCACCTCGGCGATCAGCTGGAACAGGTTGTAGGTGTACGAGTCGTAATTGTCGATGAGCAGGGTCTTCACCCGCCCACCTCCCTCGGGTAGTTCCCGGGCCTATGCGGCCCGGCGTTTGTGCCGTCCACGCAGCGCCTGGAGCGGCGGATACAGCCATTTCTTGAAGAAACGCTGAAGCCGCGGCATGAGAATCCAGGTGACAAGCGCGGTCACGCAGAGGCAGAGCACCAGAGTGCGAATGAGTGGATTGAGGCCGCCGAGATGGGGAATCACGATGATATTGAAGAGCAGAACCGGTGGGAAAACCGCGCTCATGTTGATGAACCACAGTTTCCATTTCGCCGGAGGGGTGGGCGGCGGAGGCGGGGGAGTCGGCCCGGTCAGCGAGTCGAACCACACCTTCGAGCCGCGTACGCTACGGCGACCGGTGGGCCGGGCGATGCCGTCCGTCCGGGTCTCCCACGCTCCGCGGTCCAGGGAGTTCTCCCAGGCCAGTGCGGAGTCCTCGGTGGCGAAGCGATACACGACATGCCATTCCGCCTCCTGGTCTACAAGGACGCCACCGCCGAGGAACCCCGGCTGTCGGGCGCTCGCGCCCAGCATGGCCCACCCCCACGAGTGGAAGTCGCCCTCACGGCCCGGCATCACGTGATAGGCCACGGTGACGGTGACGGGATTACTGGTCACGGTGTCCTTTACGGAATGGACACACATGGCGTTCAAAGGTTCAACGAGATTTTTTGGCGCCGGGGACGTGTCCGGAACGTAACTTTTTATAGCGCTTTCTATGGTGTTGACGCCTTCTGTCGTCCACTACTTCGGGTAACTCTCGTGGAATTCCAGAAAGTGCTTGCCCGGGGGTCGTGAAAGTTGCACGATCGCCGTCCCGGAACAAAGGAGAGCCGTCATGTCGAGGTACGACTGGAATCTGACCCGAGAAGGCAGCGAGGCAATCGACGAGGCGCGTTCGGTGATCGAATCCGCGCGAAAAGAAGT
The DNA here is from genome assembly GCF_044747345.1 of Streptomyces sp. NPDC090088. NCBI lineage: Bacteria > Bacillati > Actinomycetota > Actinomycetes > Kitasatosporales > Streptomycetaceae > Streptomyces > Streptomyces sp. NPDC090088. The sequence continues at coordinate 504,444 of NZ_JBIVDZ010000002.1, forward strand.
GACCGCCCACCCGCTGTACCGGCGGATATCCGACCGGGACCGGCTGGCCACGTTCATGACCCACCACGTCTTCGCCGTCTGGGACTTCATGTCCCTGCTCAAATCGCTCCAGCGCGAGCTGACCTGCGTCGACGTGCCCTGGGTGCCGCACGGCTCCGCCGTCGCCCGCCGGCTCATCAACGACATCGTGCTGGTCGAGGAGAGCGACGCCCTGAACGGCGGCTTCACCAGCCACTACGAGCTGTACCGCGCGGCCATGACCGAGGCGTCGGCCGACGCCGTCCCCGTCGACACCTTCCTCGCGCTGGTCGCCGAGGGCCACGACGTCCCCGCCGCCCTCCGGGTGGCCCAGGTGCCCGCCCCCGCCGCCGACTTCGTGCGCACCACCTTCGAGATCATCGCCGACCGCCCGCTGCACTGCCGGGCCGCCGCCTTCGCCTTCTCCCGCGAGGACCTGATCCCGGACATGTTCGACCAGGTCATCAAGGAGGAGGGAACCGAGAGCTTCCCGCTCTTCCGTGACTACCTCGCCCGCCATATCGAGGTCGACGGCGAGGAGCACACCCCCATGGCCCTGCAGATGGTCGCCGACCTGTGCGGCACCGACGAACAGCGCTGGAGCGAGGCCGTGGAGACCGTCCTGGTCGCCCTGGAGGCCCGGTCCCGGCTCTGGGACGGGATCACCGACGCGATGGGCTGACCGGCTCCGCCGCCCCGGCGCCGGCGTCCTCGGCACCCGGCGCCTCCCCGAACCTGGCCAGCGCCAGCGCCCCCGCCACGGCCACCGTGAAACCGAGCACCGCCAGCCAGGTGAGCCCCTCCCGGGTGCGGTCGCCGAGCCAGACGACCCCCACCGCGGCCGGGCCGATCGTCTCGCCGATGACCATCCCGGCCGTCGCCGTGGTCACCGAACCGCGCTGCAGCGCCGAGGTCAGCAGCATGAAGGCGCCGCCACCGCCGATCAGCAGGGCGTAGGCCGCGGGATTGGCCAGCAGTTCGGCCGGCCGCAGGGTGTCGATCAGCCGCACCGACACCTCCACCACCCCGAACCCGAACCCCGACCCGAGGCCGAGCAGCAGCGCCCGCCACCGCCCGGACAGCCGCCCACCGGCGAGCCCGAGCAGCAGCACGCCCACGGCGGCCCCGAGCATCGCCCACTTCAACGTCATGGACCCCGCCCGGTCCCCCTCCGGCCCGGAGGCCAGTGCCAGCATCGCGAGCCCCGCGCACACCACACCCACCGCGGCCCACTCCGCCCCGGTCAGCCGCACCCGCAGCAGCCGCGCCGCGACCACCGCCGTCACCGCGAGGCTCGACGCGAGCGCCGCGCTCACCGCGTAGATCGGGATCGATCTGAGGGCCAGCACCTGGAACACGAAGCCGAGCCCGTCGAGCCCCAGCCCGACGACGTACCGCCACTGCCGCACGGCCCGCAGCAGCAGCGCGGCCTCCCCGCCCGCGCCGTCGCCGGCCGCCCGCGCGGCCATCGCCTGCAGGACCGTCGCCGTACCGAAGCAGATCGCCGCCGCGAGGGCGCACACCATTCCGAAGAGCACGAAAGGACTGTAGGGGAGGGGAGCAAACGGAGACCGGAGCGAAAGTAAGAGCGGGCCCGGAGCCGAACCCCGGACCCGCTCATCACCTTCCCCCGGTGGGTCAGCTGGCGCCGGCCAGCCAGGCGGTGGCGTTGAGGGCGAGGGCCGCGTTGGTGGCGCCGGAGTCGTTCCAGCCGTCGTACAGCGTGTTGCCGGACTGGCCGGTGCCGTCGTCGATCGGGGAGCTGTCGCCCCAGAAGGCGACCCGCCCGCTGCCGTAGGTGGACGTGGCGAAGAAGGCGCCGGTGTTGCCGGAGTAACCGCTGCGGTACACCAGGCCCTTGACGGCCGAGTTGTCGGCGGGCTTGAGGGTGGCGGTGGTCCCGTTGGCGATCAGGCTCTTGGTGACGGTGCCGAAGGAGCCGTGCAGGACGGCGTTGCCGCTGTCGCTGATGGCCTTCGGGTAGCCGGAGCTGATGTTCAGCGAGTCGATGGAGAGGCCGAACGGGTCGTCGCTGTCCACGCTGTTGTTGGTCATCAGGTCGTTGAGGATCTCGACCGCGTCGTAGCCGTCGTTGTTGCGGTCGGCCCCGGTGTGGTCGGAGATCATGAACAGACCGCCGCCTGCCTTCACGAAGTTCATGATCGCCGTCTTCTCGGCGGTCGTGAACTTCGTGTTGGGCTCGGGCAGCACCAGCGCGTCGAACTTGGACAGGTCGGTCGTCGACGAACCGCCGTACGTCAGCGCGCTGGTGGCCGTCTTCAGGCTGTAGTCGCCGGTCTGCTGCAGGGCCACGCCCCACGACGACAGTGCGCCGGTCCAGTCCGTCTCGTCGGACGGGGAGGAGTCCTGGGAGAGCGGGTCGGGCTTGCTGGTCGAGATGATCCAGTCCGCGTTGCCCGCCTCCTCGGCGTGGCCGTCGTCGAACAGGACCCGGTAGGTGGTGGCCGCGTGGGCGGGGGTGGCGGCGCTGGTGGCCTGGACGGCGGCACCGGCCGCGAGCAGGCCGAACACCGCGGCGGCCGTGGTGAGTCTGCTGCGCGAGGCAACGAAGCGGGGCATCTGTCATTCCTCCATCGGTGGGGGGTGCGAGAGGGATGGCGGTGCGGGTACGGCGTCGGTGGTACGCGTCCACGGGGTGGTCTTCGCGCGTAGAGTGGAAGTTGATCGTTCACCCAGGGACAGCTGGACGGTACCCGCGAGGCCCGGAACGCCGACAGGATCTCCCGCCACTTCACATGGTTTTCTTACCTGTACATGACAATCCAGGAGTGGCTCGGTCCGCTCGTCTAAGCTGTCGCCGAACAGCTGGCCGACGATCACACGGGGGAACACGGACATGGCGGACGCACGCCGGCAACTGCGCTCGGGCACGGTCGTCCTCGGCGGGATGGGCCTGCTGGCCGCCGCCCTGACCGCCTGCTCCTCCGACCCCGACAAGCGCTGCGTCGACCGCGACAGCTACACCGCCGCCAAGGGCTACCAGGTCGTCTCCGACAAGAACTGCGGCTCCACCAAGTCCGCCGTCAACGCCGGCTACTACTACGGCGGCAAGAAGAAGAGCGGCTGGGTCAGCGGCGGCTCCTTCACCAAGCCCCGCAGCGGGTCCGGCAGTTCGTCCGGCGGCGGCCACAGCGTCCACCGCGGCGGCTTCGGCGGCGGCCACGGCAGCTCCGGCGGCTGACCGCCGCCATGGAGCGCCGCACCACCGAACCCCGCCCCGACTGGCAGCGGACCGTCGAGGAACAGGGCCTGATCTACCCACTCACCCGCCACTCCGACGGCGTCCTGCGCCCCTACTGGGACGAGAGCGCCTACTACGTCTTCACCCTGCCGGAAGTGGAGGCGCTGGAGGAGGCCGTCGAGGAACTGCACGCGATGTGCCTGACCGCGGCCGGCCACATCGTGGCGAAGGACCGTTTCACCGACCTCGGCATCACCGACCCGCGCGTCGTGGCCGCCGTCACCGAGGCCTGGCACCGCCGCGCCGAACTCCCCTCCCTCTACGGCCGCTTCGACCTCCGCCACGACGGCACGGGCCCTGCGAAACTCCTGGAGTACAACGCCGACACCCCCACCTCCCTGGTGGAGGCGGCCTCGGCCCAGTGGTTCTGGATGGAGGACCGCTTCCCCGGCGCCGACCAGTGGAACAGCCTCCACGAACGCCTGGTCGCCGCCTGGCGGAGACAGTCCCGCCTCCTGCCGCCCGGCGCCCCCCTCCACTTCGCCCACTCCGCCGCCGACGAACTCGGCGAGGACCTGATGACGGTCGCCTACCTCAAGGAGACCGCCGAACAGGCCGGCCTCGACACCGACTGGATCTCCATGGAGGAGATCGGCTGGGACACCCTCTCCGGCCGCTTCGTCGACAACCGCCTCGGCTTCATCCGCAGCCTCTTCAAGCTCTACCCCTGGGAATGGCTCACCACCGACGCCTTCGCCGGCCACGTCCTCGACACCCTGGACAACGGCGGCGGCACCGGCACCACGATGTGGATCGAGCCCGCCTGGAAGATGCTCCTCAGCAACAAGGCCCTCCTCGCGATCCTCTGGGAGCTGTATCCGGGCCACCCGAACCTGCTCCCGGCGTACCTGGACGGCCCGAGGGAACTGGCCACCACGACCGGCTACGTCAGCAAACCCCTGCTCGGCCGCGAGGGCGCCGGCATCCTCGTACACGAACCCGGCCACCCTCCCGTCGTACGCGAAGAGCCGTGCTGCTACCAGCAGTTGGCCCCGCTCCCCGACTTCGACGGCAACCACGTCGTCCTGGGCGCGTGGGTGGTGGGGGAGGAGGCGGCGGGCCTGGGAATCCGCGAGTCACAGGGCCTCGTGACGGACGACTACGCCCGCTTCCTGCCCCACGTGATCCTCTAGCGCCCCGTCAGGGGCGCGGGGAACTGCGCGACCAGCCACGACGGACCGGCACTCGCGATCAAACCTCAGTGGCACCCCATTAGGCGCTCAGCACCTCCCACAACTGCTCAACCCCCCACTCCAGATCCTCCTCCTCGATGGTCAACGGCGGAGCCACCCGCACCGTCGCCCCATGCGTGTCCTTCACCAGCACCCCCCGCTCCAGCAACCGCTCCGACACCACCCGCCCCGACCCCACCCCCGGATCGACGTCCACCCCCGCCCACAGCCCCCGCCCCCGCACGGCCGTCACCCGTCCACTCCCCGCGATCTCCGCCAGCCGCCGGTGCAGCAGATCCCCCAGCTCGGCCGCCCGCTCCTGGAACTCCCCGGTCCGCAGCATCGCGATCACCTCCAGACCCACCGCACAGGCCAGCGGATTCCCCCCGAACGTGGACCCGTGCTCACCGGGCCGGAACACCCCGAGCACCTCGGCGCTCGACACCACCGCCGACACCGGCAGCACCCCGCCCCCCAGCGCCTTCCCGAGCACGTACATGTCCGGTACGACCCCCTCGTGCTCGCACGCGAACGTCCGCCCGGTCCGCCCCAGCCCCGACTGGATCTCGTCGGCGATGAACAGCACGTCCCGCTCCCGGGCCAGCTCCCGCACCGCCCGCAGGTATCCGGCCGGCGGCACGATCACCCCCGACTCGCCCTGGATCGGTTCGAGGAGCACCGCGACCGTGTTGTCGGTCAGCGCGGCCCGCATCGCCGTGAGGTCGCCGTACGGCACGATCTCGAAGCCGGGCGTGTACGGCCCGAAGTCCGCCCGGGCCTCCGGATCGGTCGAGAAGCTGATCACGGTCGTCGTACGGCCGTGGAAGTTCCCGCTCGCCACCACCACCTTCGCCATCTCCGCGAGCACCCCCTTGACCCGGTACCCCCACTTCCGGGCGGTCTTCACGGCGGTCTCCACCGCCTCCACCCCCGTGTTCATCGGCAGCACCATCTCCATCCCGCACAGCTCGGCCAGCTCCGTGCAGAACGCGGCGAACCGGTCGTGGTGGAAGGCCCGGGACGTCAGCGTCACCCGCTCCAGCTGCGCCTTCGCCGCCGCCACCAGGCGCGGGTGGCCGTGCCCGAAGTTCAGCGCCGAGTAGCCGGCCAGGAAGTCCAGGTACCGGCGGCCCTCGACATCCGTCATCCAGGCGCCGTCGGCCGTCGCGATCACCACCGGCAGCGGGTGGTAGTTGTGCGCGCTGTGCGCGTCGGCGGCGGCGATGAGGGCTTCCGTAGTGGTCACGGCGACTCCAGTGAACGCGGCGAGATGATCCCTTTAATACCGTCTGTCCGTGCCCGACTGGTGGACGCCACGGCCCCCGGGCCCGGCGTGCCCGGTAATGTGATCGGCGGGCCGTGACTGGCGCGCTGGGATGGGACCGACCATCAGGGAGCGGCCCGCGTCGTGATCGAGTGCCGTGCGCCTGGGCCGAACCGTGAATGCCGAACGCCATGTCCGGAGGTCCCGAATGTCCGACCAGCCCGCACCCCTGTCCCCCGAGTCCACCGCGTACCGCGCCGCACTCGACGTGATCCGCGCGGTCGAGCCGCGGGTCGCCGACGCCATCGGCCAGGAGGTCGCCGACCAGCGCGAGATGCTCAAGCTGATCGCCTCGGAGAACTACGCCTCCCCGGCGACCCTGCTCGCGATGGGCAACTGGTTCAGCGACAAGTACGCCGAGGGCACCATCGGCCGCCGCTTCTACGCCGGCTGCCGCAACGTCGACACCGTCGAGGGCCTCGCCGCCGAGCACGCCCGCGAGCTGTTCGGCGCGCGGCACGCCTACGTCCAGCCGCACTCCGGCATCGACGCCAACCTGGTCGCCTTCTGGGCCGTCCTCGCCGACCGCGTCGAGGTCCCCTTCCTGACGAAGACCGGCGCCCGCCAGATCAACGACCTCTCCGAGGCCGACTGGGCCGAGCTGCGCCAGGCCTTCGGCAACCAGCGCATGCTCGGCATGTCCCTGGACGCGGGCGGCCACCTCACCCACGGCTTCCGCCCGAACATCTCCGGCAAGATGTTCGACCAGCGTTCCTACGGGACGGACCCCGCCACCGGGCTCATCGACTACGACGCGCTGCGCGCCCAGGCCCGCGAGTTCAAGCCGCTGATCCTCGTCGCCGGCTACTCGGCGTACCCCCGGCTGGTGAACTTCCGGATCATGCGCGAGATCGCCGACGAGGTCGGCGCGACCCTCATGGTCGACATGGCGCACTTCGCGGGCCTGGTCGCCGGCAAGGTCCTGACCGGCGACTTCGACCCGGTCCCGCACGCCCAGATCGTCACGACCACCACGCACAAGTCGCTGCGCGGCCCGCGCGGCGGCATGGTCCTGTGCGACGACTCCCTCAAGGACCAGGTCGACCGCGGCTGCCCGATGGTCCTCGGCGGCCCGCTCCCGCACGTCATGGCCGCCAAGGCCGTCGCCCTGGCCGAGGCCCGGCAGCCCGCCTTCCAGGACTACGCCCAGCGCATCGTCGACAACTCGCGCGCGCTGGCCGAGGGCCTGATGCGCCGGGGCGCCACCCTCGTCACCGGCGGCACCGACAACCACCTCAACCTCATCGACGTCGAGAGCTCCTACGGCCTCACCGGCCGCCAGGCCGAGACTGCCCTCCTCGACTCCGGCATCGTCACCAACCGCAACGCGATCCCCGCCGACCCGAACGGCGCCTGGTACACCTCCGGCATCCGCATCGGCACCCCGGCGCTCACCACCCGTGGCCTGGGCACGGCGGAGATGGACGAGGTGGCGGGCCTCATCGACCGCGTCCTCACCGCCACCGAGCCGGGCACGACGAAGTCCGGCGCCCCCTCCAAGGCCTCCCACGTCCTCGACGAGAAGGTCTCCACGGAGATCGCCCAGCGCGCGACGGACCTGGTGGCGGGCTTCCCGCTGTACCCGGAGATCGACCTCGGCTGATCGACGCCCTCAGGGGCAGCGCCCCTGAAAGGGGCGCGGGGAACTGCGCGAACGGCCCCCACCGGCCCGCAGTCCCCCGCGCTCCGAAACCACCCCCCACCACAGGGCCGATCCCACCCTCACCCTCTGAGAGAATGGTGAGCATGGCCTCTGATCGACCCCGCGTGCTCTCCGGCATCCAGCCCACCGCCGGCTCGTTCCACCTGGGCAACTACCTCGGTGCCGTCCGCCAGTGGGTAGCCCTCCAGGAGTCCCACGACGCCTTCTACATGGTCGTCGACCTGCACGCGATCACGATCCCGCAGGACCCCGCCGACCTGCGTGCCAACACCCGCCTCGCCGCGGCCCAGCTGCTCGCCGCCGGCCTGGACCCGGACCGCTGCACCCTCTTCGTGCAGAGCCACGTCCCCGAGCACGCGCAGCTCGCCTGGGTCATGAACTGCCTCACCGGCTTCGGCGAGGCCAGCCGGATGACCCAGTTCAAGGACAAGTCGGCCAAGCAGGGCGCGGACCGCGCCTCCGTCGGCCTGTTCACGTACCCGGTCCTCCAGGTCGCCGACATCCTGCTCTACCAGGCCCACGAGGTCCCCGTCGGCGAGGACCAGCGCCAGCACATCGAGCTCACCCGTGACCTCGCCGAGCGCTTCAACGGCCGGTTCGGCGCCACCTTCACCATCCCCAAGCCGTACATCCTCAAGGAGACGGCGAAGATCTACGACCTCCAGGACCCGTCGATCAAGATGAGCAAGTCGGCGTCCACGCCGAAGGGCCTCATCAACCTCCTCGACGACCCGAAGGCCACGGCGAAGAAGGTCAAGAGCGCCGTCACCGACACCGACACGGTGATCCGCTACGACGCCGAGCACAAGCCGGGCGTCAGCAACCTCCTCACCATCTACTCCACCCTCACCGGCAAGTCGATCGCCGAGCTGGAGCAGGAGTACGAGGGCAAGATGTACGGCGCGCTCAAGACGGACCTCGCCGACGTCATGGTCGAGTTCGTGACCCCCTTCCGGGAGCGCACCCAGCAGTACCTGGACGATCCGGAGACGCTGGACTCGGTCCTGGCCAAGGGTGCGGAGAAGGCCCGTGCGGTGGCGGCGGAGACCCTCGCCCAGGCCTACGACCGGGTGGGCTTCCTGCCCGCCAAGCACTGAGCGGACCGCCGCGGGCGCCGACGGCGCCGGGCGGAGCGCCGGGGGCGCCCGGGGCGCTCCGGGGAGCGCACGGGAGCGCTGCACATCACTTCGGCCACGGCTGCCCGGAAGGCGGCCGTGGCCGTACAGTCGATAGCCGGACGGCGGGGTACGAACCCGACACCCGTCCGGCCATCACGACCGACCATCACGACCGACGGGAGACGACGTGGGGACCGTAACGATCGGCGTGTCGATCGCGGTCCCGGAGCCTCACGGCAGCCTGCTCCAGGAGCGGCGCGCGGGCTTCGGCGACGCCGCGGCCCACGCCATCCCCACCCACGTCACGCTGCTGCCGCCGACGGAGATCGCCGACGGGTCGCTGGCCGCCGTCGAGGCCCACCTGAGCGAGGTCGCCGCGGTCGGCAGGCCGTTCCCGATGCGGCTGTCCGGCACGGGTACGTTCCGTCCGCTGTCCCCGGTGGTCTACGTCCGGGTCGTCCAGGGCGCGGACGGCTGCGCCTGGCTCCAGCAGCGGATCCGGGACGCGTCGGGGCCGCTCGACCGGGAGCTGCAGTTCCCGTACCACCCGCATGTGACCGTCGCGCACGGGATCGACGAGGCGGCGATGGACCGGGCGTTCGCCGAGCTCGCGGACTTCGAGGCCGAGTGGCCGTGTACGGGGTTCGCGTTGTACGAGCAGGGGGCGGACGGGGTGTGGCGGAAGCTGCGTGACCATGCCTTCGGGAGCTCTGTGGTGCCGCCTCAGGTGGGGCATGTGGAGCGGGGGAGCATCGCCAGTCGGTAGCGTGCAGGCCGGTGCGCTGGTCGCGCAGTTCCTCCCCCAGCGCGCCTGAAGGGGCGCTTCAGATCGGCAGTCTCCGAAACAGGCCCCGCGGCACGTGCCGCAGCGCCGACATCACCACCCGCAGGGTGCCCGGTACCCACACCACCTCCGAGCGCCTGCGCAGGCCCAGCTCGATCGCTGTCGCCACCGCCTCCGGGGTCGTCGCGAGCGGAGCTTCCTCCAGGCCCCGCGTCATCTTCGACCGTACGAACCCCGGCCGTACGACCATCACGTGGACGCCCGTCCCGTGCAGCGCGTCGCCGAGGCCCTGGGCGAAGGCGTCGAGGCCGGCCTTGCTGGAGCCGTAGATGAAGTTGGAGCGCCTCGCCCGCTCCCCGGCCACCGAGGACAGCACCACCAGCGAGCCGTGGCCCTGTGCCTGCAGGGCCCGTGCGGCGACCAGGCCCGCCGAGACCGCGCCGGTGTAGTTGGTCTGCGCGACCCGCACCGCGTTCACCGGTTCGCGTTCGTCCGTCGCCTGGTTGCCGAGGACACCGAAGGCGAGCAGGACCATGTCGATGTCGCCGTTGGCGAAGACCTTGCCGAGGGCCGTCTCGTGGGACTCGGGGTCGAGGGCGTCGAAGGCGACGGTGTGGACGTCGGGGCCGAGGGCGCGCAGCCGCTCGGCGGTCCGGTCGAGCGCGGGGGAGGGGCGGCCGGCCAGCCAGACCGTGCGGGTGCGGCGGGCGATCAGCCGACGCGCGGTGGCCAGCGCGATCTCGGACGTACCGCCGAGGACGAGCAGCGACTGGGGCAATCCGAAGGCGTCCTTCACGGCGACTCCTGAGGGCTGGGGGCGGACTGGGGGAGGGCTGGGGGAGGACCGGGGGGGCTAGAGACCGAGACGGCGGGAGAGGTCGGAGACGAAGATGCCCCGGGGGTCCGACTCCGCGCGCAGGGCGCGGAATTCGGCGAGCCGCGGGTACATCGCGGCGAGCAGCTCGGGGCGCAGCCGGGAGTCCTTGGCGAGGTAGACCCGGCCGCCGGCGGCCGCGACCTCCTCGTCCAGTTCGTCGAGGAAGCCGGCGAGGCCGGGCAGCGCGGCCGGGATGTCCAGGGCGAGGGTCCAGCCGGGCACGGGGAAGGAGAGCCAGCCGGGGTCGGCGTCGCCGAAGCGTTTGAGGACGGCCAGGAAGGACGGGCAGCGGCGCTCGGCGATCCGGGCCACGATCCGGCGCAGGGCGTCCTCCTGGCCGTATCCGACGACGAACTGGTACTGGACGAAGCCGGCCCGGCCGTAGACGCGGTTCCAGTGCGGGACGCCGTCCAGGGGGTGGAAGAACGTGGCGACGCGCTGGAGCTGGCCGGTGCGGGCGCGGGGTGCCTTGCGGTACCAGAGTTCGTTGAAGAGGCCGACGGTGGTGCGGCCCAGGAGGCCCTCGGGGACGAACGCGGGGGCGGCCGGAAGCTGTCGGGGGCGGAAGGCGAGTGGTGCACGCCCGGCGCGCGTGTGCTTGCCGAGCGCCTCCCGGGGCGCGTGGTCGCCCCGGGTGAGCACCGCGCGACCGGTGGACGCCCCGCGGGCGAGCAGGTCGATCCAGGCGACCGAGTAGCGGTAGCGGTGGTCGGTGGCGGTGAGACGGGCCATCAGGTCGTCGAGGTCGGCGGCCCGTTCGGTGTCGACGGACAGGTACGACGTCTCGACGGGGAGGAGGCGGACGGTCGCCGTGAGGATCACTCCGGTCAGACCCATGCCGCCGGCCGTCGCGTCGAACAGCGGGGTGCCGCGGCTCACCGTACGGACCTGGCCGTCGGCGGTGAGGAGTTCGAAGGACAGCACGTGACGGGAGAACGATCCCGAGACATGGTGGTTCTTGCCGTGGATGTCGGCGCCGATCGCGCCGCCCACCGTCACCTGGCGGGTCCCCGGGGTCACCGGGACGAACCAGCCGAGCGGCAGCAGCACCTCCATGAGGCGGTGCAGCGAGACGCCCGCGTCGCAGAGCACGGTGCCGCCGTCGGCGTCGATGGCGTGGACGCGGTCCAGGCCCGTCATGTCGAGCACGACACCGCCGGCGTTCTGTGCCGCGTCCCCGTACGCCCGCCCCAGGCCCCGCGCGATCCCGCCGCGCGCCCCGCAGGTGCGGATCGCGTCCGCCGCCTCCTGGTAGGTCCGGGGGCGGATCAGGCGGGCGGCGGTGGGGGCGGTGCGGCCCCAGCCGGTGACGGGGACGGTGGGCCCTCCGGGCGTTCCAGGCATGGGAGCGACCGTATCGCTGCCGTATGGGTGTGATGAGTGCTATGGGTGATTGGTTACGGAAGATCACCTGACTCCCCGAAACGGGTGATTATCGGAATGTCGCTCAATATGGTCGTAGCTTCGGCGGGGTGAGGGTGAACAGTGAGTCCAATGGACGACATGGACCACCGGATCCTCTCCGCACTGCACGCCTGCGGTGCCGATCCACGCGTCGCGTCGGCCGCGCGCGGTCTCTCCCTCGCCGGTGAGCACGGCGCGCTCTGGCTCGCGGCGGGCCTCGCCGGGGCCGCCGTGGACGGCGCGCGGCGCGGCGCCTGGCTGCGCGGCACGGCGCTGGTCGCGGGCGCGCACCTGGCCAGCATGGGCGTCAAACGCATCGTGCGCCGTGCGCGCCCCGCGCATGTCCGGCCCCGGGTGCGTACCGCCGGCCGGCACTCCTTCCCCAGCTCGCACGCCACCTCCGCCACGGCCGCCGCCGTCGCCTTCGGGGCCCTCGGCGTGCCCGCCCTCGCACCCGTCGCGACCGCCATGTGCCTCTCCCGGCTCGTCGTCGGCGTGCACTACCCGACGGACGTGGCGGCGGGCGCGGCCCTGGGGGCGCTCACGGCGCGCGCCGGGGCGCGATGGATGCGCGCGGGAGTGGCGGGTGCCTCACGCGCCGCGCTGCCGGGTGTCCCGTACGTGGGGAGGCGGGTGTGACCGAGACCGCGCACGCGGCTGCGGAAGCCAGGGCCGACGGGACTGCTGAAACGAATCTTCACGGGCAGCGCAGCCACCCGGGCCGCTCGCCGCACGGACCGGTCCGGGTACCCGTCACCCCCGCCGGTCTCGTCAAGGGCCTGCTGCGGACCACCCGCCCCAAGCAGTGGGTCAAGAACACCCTCGTCATCGCCGCCCCGGCCGCCGCCGGCCAGCTCTTCTCCGTGCACGCCCTGGTCCGCCTCACCCTCACCTTCGTCCTCTTCACGGCCTGCGCCGCCGCCGTCTACCTGATCAACGACGCCCGGGACGCCGAGGCCGACCGCGCCCACCCCGTCAAATGCCACCGCCCGGTCGCCGCCGGCCAGGTCCCGGTCCCCGTCGCCTACACCGCCGGAGCCGTCCTGGCCGTCCTCGGCCCGCTGCTCGCCGCCCGGCTGACCCCGCCCCTCGTCCCGGCCCTCCTGATCGCCTACCTGGCCATGCAACTGGCCTACTGCGTCACGCTGAAGCACGTCCTCGTCGTCGACCTCGTCGTCGTCACCACCGGCTTCGTGATGCGGGCGGTGATCGGCGGGGTCGCCCTCGGCATCCCGCTGTCCCGCTGGTTCCTGATCACCACCGGCTTCGGCGCGCTCTTCATGGTCGCGGCCAAGCGCTACTCCGAGGCCGTGCAGATGGCCGGGAAAGCCGGTGCCACGCGCGCGCTGCTCACCGAGTACACCACCGGCTACCTGCGCTTCGTCTGGCAGCTCGCCGCCGGTGTCGCCGTCCTCGCCTACTGCCTGTGGGCCCTGGAGGGCCACCGCACCCCCGCCGCGGGCCTGCTGCCCTGGCGCCAGCTCTCCATGGTCGCGTTCATCCTGGCCGTCCTGCGCTACGCCGTCTTCGCCGACCGGGGCACCGCCGGCGAACCCGAGGACGTCGTGCTGCGCGACCGCGCCCTCGCCCTGATCGGACTGGCCTGGCTCGCGATGTACGGCCTCGCGGTGGCCCACTGGTGAGCACGGACCGGCGTGAGCTGGCCGGCTTCGCCGCCGTCGGCCTGCTCGCCTACGCCGTCGACCTCGCCCTCTTCAGCGCCCTGCGCGGCCCGGCCGCCCTCGGCCCGCTCACCGCCAAGTCGCTGTCCTTCGTGGCCGGCTGCACGGTCGCCTACCTCGGCAACGCGCGCGGCACCTACCGCCACACCCGCGCGACCGGGGTACGCCCCTACGCCGTCTTCGTCGCCGTGAACCTCGCCGGCGCCCTCGTCCAGCTGCTCTGCCTCGCCGTCAGCCACTACGGACTCGGCCTCACCTCGCAGCGTGCCGACACCGTCTCCGGCGCGGTCGTCGGCATGGCGCTCGCCACAGTTCTGCGCTTCTGGGGTACCCGTACATTGGTGTTCCGCGCGGAGGGCAGAGTCGGATCATGGACTGGCTGAGAAAACTCCCCGTCGTAGGCCCGCTCGTCGGCTGGCTGACGGCCACGCACGTGTGGCGGTCGTACGAGCGGCTCGACGAGGTGAAGTGGTCACGGCTGGCCGCCGCCATGACCTTCATCAGCTTCGTCTCGCTCTTCCCGCTGCTCACGGTGGGCGCCGCGATCGCCGCCGCCACGCTGAGCACGTCGCAGCAGGAGAACCTGCAGAAGAAGATCGCCGACCAGGTCCCCGGCATCTCCGACCGGCTGGACATCAACAACCTGGTCCAGAACGCCGGCACCGTCGGGCTCATCGCGGGCGCCGTCCTGCTGTTCACCGGCATCAACTGGGTCGGCCAGATGCGGGACTGCCTGCGCACGGTGTGGGAACTGCCCGACAGGGACCAGAACCCGATCCTCGCCAAGGTCAAGGACACCGTCATCCTGGTCGGCTTCGGCGGCGCGGTGCTGGTCACCCTCGCCGTCTCCACGATCGCCTCGGCGGCGGTCGGCTGGGCGGCCGGACAGCTCGGCATCCACCAGCACAGCTGGGGCAGCCTGCTGCTCCGCGTCGCCGCCTTCGTCGTCGCCGTGACCGCCGACTTCCTGCTCCTGCTCTACGTCCTCACCCTGCTGCCCGGAGTCGAACCGCCGCGCCGCCGGCTGCTGGTCGCGGCCCTGATCGGCGCGGTCGGCTTCGAACTCCTCAAGCTGCTGCTCAGCGGCTACATCCAGGGCATCGCCGGGAAGAGCATGTACGGCGCGTTCGGCGTCCCGGTGGCCCTGCTGCTGTGGATCAACTTCACCGCGAAACTCGTCCTGTTCTGCGCGGCCTGGACGGCGACGGAGAGCACCGGCCTGTTCAGGGACGAGTCCGACGGCGCACCAGATCCGGCAGCGGCCACCGGCGGTTGACCAGGAACGCGGCGGCCACCAGCAGCACCAGCGCCCCGCCCGTGATCGCCAGCGCGACCCCGACCCCGCTGGAGCCGTCGGCCGAGGCGGCGGCCACCGGCCGCGAACTCGCGCCGCCGTCCTTGCCCACCGGGGTCGCCGACGGCGTCACCCCCGGCTGGGCGCTGGAGCCCACGGCCCCCTTGGGCGGGACCAGTTCACCCACCGGGGTCACCTTGCCCAGCGCCTGGAAACCCCAGTCGAACAGCTTGGCGGTCTCCTTGTAGACCTCGTTGTGCTCCTTCTTCTCCGGGTTCATCACGGTGACCAGCAGCACCTTGCCGCCGCGCTCGGCGACCCCGGTGAAGGTGGCGCCCGCGTTGGTGGTGTTGCCGTTCTTCACCCCCGCGATGCCCGGGTAGACCGACACGTCGCTGTCCCCGCTCAGCAGGCGGTTGGTGTTCTGGATCTCGAAGGAGCCCCGCACCGACTTGCCCTTGGCGTTCTTCGTCGTGTCGCCCGGGAACGAGGCCCGCACCGTCGAGCAGTACTCCCGGAAGTCCTTCTTCTGCAGCCCGGACCGCGCGAACAGCGACAGGTCGTACGCCGACGACACCTGCCCGGCCGCGTCGTACCCGTCCGGACTCACCACATGCGTGTCCAGCGCCTGCAGCTCGTCCGCGTGGTCCTGCATGTCCTTGACGGTCTGCTCGACCCCGCCGTTCATCGCGGACAGCACATGCACGGCGTCGTTGCCCGAGCGGAGGAAGACCCCGAGCCACAGATCGCGGACCGTATACGTCTGGCCTTCCTTTATCCCGACCAGGCTGGAACCGGCGCCCATGCCCGCCAGGTCCGCCGGCACCACCTTGTGCGGGGTCGACTTCGGGAACCGGGGCAGCACGGTGTCCGCGAACAGCATCTTCAGGGTGCTCGCCGGGGGCAGCCGCCAGTGCGCGTTGTGCGCGGCGAGCACCTGGCCGGACTCGGGGTCGGAGACGATCCAGGACCGCGCGGTGATGTCCTTCGGCAGCACCGGCGCCCCGGCACCCAGGTCGACCTGGGTACCGGGCTGCCCCAGCCGGGTACCGCCGACCGTCGACATGGTCGCGGGCGGCGTGGCCGACGGACTCGTCGAGGGCGACGGCGCGGCGAGCGCGGCCGGAGCGGTGAGCGACAGGGACAACAGGGCGGCGGAGGCGACCAGCACAGACCGGCCGGCGTGAGGCTTCGGAGCGGACACGGACGAGAACGTACCCGGCACGGACCGCGAAGTCCCACCACCGACCCCACCCCGGGGACGGAACCGGACAGCGGACGGCGATACTGAACCCATGAAGCTCAGCCGTCCGGTCTCCTGGTTCCTGCTCGCGTTCGGGGTGTGGAGCTGGTTCATCTGGATCACTTTCGTCAAGAATCTCGTCAAGGACGGCAGCGGACTCGCCTTCGACGACGGCCGTCCCACGGCGTACTTCTGGATCCACCTGACGCTGGCCGTCGTTTCCTTCGTATTGGGGACGGTCATCGGGGTCATCGGGTTGCGCGGAGTTCGCGCACTGCGCCGTACGTCATAGCCGTAGGTCATAGCCGTAGGTCTGGAAAGAGGCACGTCAGGGTGATCATCGTCCTCGGGCTCCTCGCCCTGACCGTGGTGACAGGCCTCTACTGGTACCTGTGGCGCCGCCTGGTCCGCGACACGACGACAGGCCCCGGCCGGGCCCGCCGCTCGGGCACGGCCGTGTTCGTCGTCGGCCCGATCCTGATGTTCGCCGCCCTCTTCGCCGAGGTGGGCCACGCCCCCTTCCCCCTCCAGCGCACCCTCGCCTGGCCGGGCTTCCTGTGGATGGCCCTCTCCCTGTACCTGCTGCTGGCGGTGGTGGCCGGGGAGGTGGTGCGACCCCTGCTACGCCACGCACTGGAGCGCCCCGCCAGGGGCGCGGGGAACTGCGCGACCAGCCACGACGACGAGCAACCGTCCCCACCCACAGAAGCCCCCCTCAAGCAACTCACCCGCACCGAAACAAAAACCGAAACCCCCACCCCACCACCCCCCTCCCGCCGCCTCTTCGTCTCCCGAGTGGTCGGCGGCGCAGCCGCCACCGCGGCCACGGCCACCGTCGGCCTCGGAACCTACGGAGTCCTCCGCGGACCCCGCGTGAAACGCGTCACCGTCCCCCTCGCCAAACTCCCGCGCGCCGCCCACGGTTACCGCATCGCCGTCGTCAGCGACATCCACCTCGGCCCCATCCTCGGCAAGGGCTTCGCGCAGCAGGTCGTCGACACCATCAACGCCACCCGGCCCGACCTGATCGCGGTGGTCGGCGACCTCGTCGACGGCAGCGTGAAGAACCTCGGCCCGGCCGCCGCCCCCCTCGCCCAGCTGTCGGCCCGGCACGGCGCGTACTTCGTCACCGGCAACCACGAGTACTTCTCCGGCGCCGCCCAGTGGGTGGAGGAGGTGCGCCGGCTGGGCCTGCACCCCCTGGAGAACGCCCGCGCCGAACTCGCCCACTTCGACCTCGCCGGGGTCAACGACCTGGCCGGCGAGAGCACCGGCCAGGGCCCCGACTTCGACCGCGCGCTGGCCGACCGCGACCCGGCCCGCGCCTGCGTGCTCCTCGCCCACCAGCCCGTCCAGATCCACGAGGCCGTCCGCCACCACGTCGACCTCCAGCTCTCCGGTCACACCCACGGCGGCCAGCTCTGGCCCGGCAACCTCATCGCGGCCGCGGCCAACCCGACGGTCGCGGGACTGGACCGCTACGGCGACACCCAGCTGTACGTCTCCCGGGGCGCGGGCGCCTGGGGCCCGCCCACGCGGGTCTGGGCACCCTCGGACATCACCGTCATCGAGCTCGCGTCGAAGCAGGCCTGACCACCGGACGCCTGTGGAAAGCCTGTGAAATCCGGTCGAAACAAGCGCTCGGTAAGTTCTTCATCATCTAGTCAGATCACTCTTCCCCCACATCAAACACCTGTGGTTAGGTGAGCCGCGTCACTTAGGGGAGTGGCACTTGTGGGGAGGGCACCAACCATGCGATCTGTTCGCATGCGGATTCTCGTGACGCTTCTCGTGCTGGCGATCGTGGGGATCGGCGGCTGGCAGCTGCTGCCGTCGCAGGGGAACAAGAACAAGACGATCACCGTCGGTACGACCGACGCCGTCACCTCGCTCGACCCGGCAGGCGCCTACGACGCCGGTTCCTGGGCGCTGTTCAACAACGTCTTCCAGTCGCTGCTCGCCTTCGAGCCCGACGGGGTCCAGCCGGTCCCGGACGCGGCCGAGAGCTGCAAGTTCACGGACTCCGGCCTGCGGACGTACCGCTGCGAGCTGCGCGAGGGGATCACCTTCCCGAGCGGCCGGGAGATGACCGCGGAGGACGTCAAGTACTCCTTCGACCGGGTCAAGAAGATCAACTCCGATGTCGGCCCGGCGTCCCTGTTCTCGACGCTCTCCTCGGTGACCGCCGCCGGCCGGACCGTCACCTTCCACCTGTCCTCGCCGGACGCGACGTTCCCGTTCAAGGTGGCCACCGGCGCCGGTTCGATCGTCGACAAGGACAAGTACCCGGCGAACGGCCTGCGCACCGACAACGGGGTGGACGGCACCGGCCCGTACACCCTGACGTCGTACACGAGGAACAAGCAGGCGACCCTGCAGCCCAACGGGCACTACAAGGGCGAGCTCAGCGGTACCGGCCGCCCCGTCAAGCTGGACTACTACACCGACTCGGCCAAGCTCGCCGCCGCGTACAAGGCCAAGGACATCGACGTCGCCACCCGGACGCTGCCGCCGGCCATGGTGTCCAAGCTCAATCCCAGCGACCCCACCCAGCGCGTCACGGAGTCCGACAGCTCCGAGACCCGCAACCTGTACCTCAACACCCGCAAGAACTCCCCCCTGCACGACCCCCTCGTCCGCCGGGCGCTGGCCTGGCTGGTCAACCGCGAACAGCTGGCCCACACCGTGTACGACGGGACGGTCGAGCCGCTGTACTCGCTGATCCCGACCGGTCTCACCGGCCACACCACGTCCTTCTTCGACCAGTACCCGACGCAGAGCGTCGCCAAGGCGAGGGCGCTGCTGGAGCAGGCCGGCGTCAGCACGCCGGTCGAGTTCTCCTTCGGCTACGGCATCGGCCACGGCTCGGGTGCCGAGGAGGCCGCCGCGCTGAAGAAGCAGCTGGAGGCGGGCGGCCTGTTCAAGGTCGACGTCAAGGGGTACGAGTGGACCGACTTCCAGAAGTCGTGGGCCGAGGGCAAGATGGACGCCTGGGCCGTCGGCTGGGTCGCCGACTACCCCGACCCGGACACCTTCGGCGCCTCCCTGGTCGGCACCGACTCCGTGATGAGCACCGGCTACAGCAACAAGGCCGTCGACCACCTCATCCAGAACAGCCGTCAGTACGCCGACCGCAGCCGCGTCGACCAGGACTTCCGCACCATCCAGACGGACGTGGCCGACGACGTGCCGCTGATCCCGCTCTGGCAGCGCACGGACTACGTCCTCAGCAGCGAGGACATCGGCGGCAGCCAGTACCTCAACGACAGCACGGGCGTGTTCCGCCTGTGGAGTCTGAACTGGATCTGACGCCCCCGGCGGTGGTCCTCGGAGCAGACGTGCTGAGACGCAACTCCTTCCGGCTTCCCCGGCACCCGGCCTCCGTCGGCCTGGCCCGGCACCGGGTCCGGGACCACCTGGCCGACTGGGGCCACGGCCCCGACGACCCGGCCGTCGACGACGCCGTACTCCTGGTCTCGGAGCTGGCCACCAACGTCGTACGCCACGGCCCGCTCCTTGAGCGCGAGTTCGAGGTGGCGGTGACGGCGCTGGCGGACGGGTCATGCCTCATAGAGGTGTCGGACGAGGGCCGCGTCGAGCCCCACCTGAGGATCGTCCGAGAGGACGACGAGACGGGCCGGGGCCTGCACTTGGTGGAGACGATCGCGGCCGCCTGGGGAGTATGGAGCAGGGGATCCCACGGCAAGACGGTATGGGCGCTGGTCCTGGCCGACCCGTAGTGGAGCGCCCCGACAGGGGCGCGGGGCTGCATGGGATGTGCGGCTGCCGCCGCGTGGGCGCGACAAGCCCCCACCGGCCGTCAGCCGAATTCAGACCGATCGCAACGTAACCGTCACAGCCAACCCCTCCCCAGGCGCCGTCCGCACCCCCACCTCACCCCCGTGCGCCTCCACCACCCCCTGCACGATCGCCATCCCCAGCCCGCTCCCCTCCGCACTCCCCACCCGGAAGAACCGGTCGAAGATCCGCGCCGCGTCCTCCTCCGCCAGCCCCGGCCCCTCGTCGGCCACACACACCCGCACCACCCCGTCCGACCGCTCCACCCCCAGGGTCACCCCCGCCTCGGCCGGCGTATGCGTCCGCACGTTGGCCAGCAGATTCCCCAGCACCTGCCGCAGCCCGGACTCGTCGGCCCGCACCAGCACCGCACCCTCGGCCGCCACGACCACCGGCCGCCCCGGCTGCTGCGCCCGCAGGTCCTCCGCCGCGTCCCGCACCAGCCGGCTCACGTCCACGTTCCGGAACCGGATCTCGGGCCGCTGGTCGAGCCGCGCCAGCAGCAGCAGCTCGTCCACCAGCCGCCCCATCCGGTCCACCTCCCCGTGCATCCGGTCCCAGGCCCGCCGCCGCTCCCCGGGCTCGCGCAGCATCCCCTTCTCGTACAGCTGGAGATAGCCGCGGATGGCGGCGAGCGGCGTGCGCAGCTCGTGCGAGGCGTCGGCGACGAACCGGCGCAGCTGGGCCGCGCTGCGCTCGCGCGTCCGGTACGCCGTCTCCACCTGGTGCAGCATGGAGTTGAGGGCCAGCCGCAGCTGCTCGACCTCCTGCGTCGGATGCTGGCTGGACGGCACCCGCCGGGTGAGGTCGCCCTCGGCTATCGCCGACGACGTCTCCACCATGTCCTCCAGCGGCAGCAGCCGGCGCCGCACGCTGTACATGGTCAGACAGCACAGCAGCGCGAGCAGCAGCGTGCCCACGGCGAAGTCGAGCTTGAGCGCCTTGGCTATGCCCTTGTGGAGCAGCTCGGTCGAGGTGGCCAGCAGGATGTAGGGGCCGTCGGCGAGCCGGGTCGCGGTCACCCGGTAGGACGCGCCGTGCACCTCGACGTCGTGCGGGTCGGGCCCGGCGGCGAGGGCCCGCGGGTCGTGCACGGCGTCGGCGAGGGCCCGCTGGGCCTGCGTCGGCTTCATGTCGAAGACGGTGACCGGGTCGCCCTTGGTGTCGATGACGGTGAAGATCGAGTCCGGGGTCGGATCGGACTCGGCGGGGGTGATCCGTTCGCGGATCACGCCGAGCGCGCTCAGCGAGTCGACCTGCCGCAGCGTCAAGCCCGAACTCCCCAGCGAGGTCCGCATCTTGACCAGCTCGGAGTCCACCTGGTCGAGCAGGTACAGCCGCATGCCCATGATGCTCGCGGTGGTCGCCACGATGATGCCGATGGCGAGGAGACCGACGTTGGCCAGGGTCAGCCCGCCGCGCAGCGAATGGATCCCGTGCCGCTGCCGGCGCTTGGCGAGGCTCATGTCAGCCCGTATCCGACGCCCCGCCGGGTGGTGATCACCGGCGCCCCCAGGGTGTCCAGCTTGCGCCGCAGATAGCTGATGTAGGTCTCCACGACCGTCGACTCGGACGGCATGTGCTCGTACTGCCAGACATGCCTGAGCAGCTGCTCCTTGGGGACGATCCGGCCGCCGTTGCGCACCAGGAAGCGCAGCAGCGCGTACTCGGTCGGGGTCAGCTCGACCGTGCGGCCCGCGCGGTGCACGCAGTACGTCGTCTCGTCCAGCTCCAGGTCGCCGTAGCGCAGCGGCGGCCGCTGCTGGATGACGTCGGCCGGGCGGGTGCGGCGCAGCACCGCGCCGATCCGGGCGACGACCTCGTCGATGTTGAAGGGCTTGGTGATGTAGTCGTCGCCGTAGCCGAGCGCGCCGACTATCTCGGCGGGCGCGTCCCGCGCGGTGAGGAACACGAGCGCCAGGTCCGGCTGCCGGGCACGCAGTTCACGGGCGAGGGCGCGGCCGTCGCCGTCCGGCAGCATCACGTCGAGCAGGGCCGCGTCCGGCCGGGTGCGCTCGGCCAGCGCGAGGGCGTCCCGGACCGTGCCGGCCGTCATCACCTCGAACCGGTGGTAGCGCAGGGCGATGGCGAGGACGTCCGCGATGCTCGGCTCGTCCTCCACGATCAGCACGGTGCTGCCTGGAGCCGTCATGCCCCCAGTATCGGCTCCGCCACCGACAGCCGGGGGCGCGCAGCTTTGGAGTTCCTTGAGAGTCATGCGCGCCCCGTGTCCCGGCGCGCGGCCCGCTGCCGATCCTGTTGCCCAGGACCTGGGGGACCGACCGACCGAAGTGATCTACGACAAGGAGCTGTTGAGCGTGACGGCATTGGCACGGTGGTGCTATCGGCACCGGCTGGTGGTCCTGTTGCTGTGGGTGGGGGCACTCGTCGGCGTGGGCTTCTCGGCCTCCTCGGCGGGCACGAACTACGCGAACGTGTTCTCCCTCCCCGACACGGACTCCAAGACGGCGTACGACCTGATGGAGAAGGCCTTCCCGAACACCTCCGGTGACACGGACACCGTGGTGTGGAAGGCCGACAGCGGCTCGGTGACGGACCAGGCGGTCAAGAGCCGCGTCCAGCCGGCCCTCGACAAGATCGCGAAGCTGCCCGGCGTAGGCGCGGTCACCAGCCCCTACGCCGGCGACCGGGGCGCGGCGCAGATCAGCAAGGACGGCAGGATCGCCTACGCCCAGCTGACCTTCACCAAGCGGGCGAACGAGATCCCGAAGGAACAGGTCCAGAAGGTCCTGGACACCGCGCAGGCCGCCGAACGCGACGGCCTCCAGGTGGAGCTGGGCGGCCAGGCCATCCAGCGCGTCCAGGAGCCGCCGCAGGGCCTGTCCGAGATGGTCGGCATCATCGCCGCCGCCGTCGTGCTGTTCCTGGCCTTCGGCTCGTTCTTCGCGATGACCCTGCCCATCGCGATCGCCGTCTTCGGCGTCGGCATGGGCCTGTTCTCCACCCAGCTGCTCAGCCACGTCACCGACATCCCCGACATCGCGCCGCTGCTCGCCTCCCTGATCGGCCTCGGGGTCGGCATCGACTACGCCCTGTTCATCGTCACCCGGCACCGGCGCGGCATCCTGCGCGGCATGGACCCGGAGGAGTCGGCGGTCACCGCCCTCAACACCTCGGGCCGGGCGGTGCTGTTCGCGGGCGGCACGGTCTGCATCGCGCTGGCCGGCATGCTGGTCACGCGGCTGGCCTTCCTCCAGGGCGTGGTCATCGGCACGTCCCTGACGGTCGTGCTGAGCGTCCTCGCGGCCACCACCCTGCTGCCCGCGCTGCTCGGCTTCCTCGGCCCGCGCGTCCTCAGCCGCCGCCAGCGCCGCCGGCTGGCCGCCGAGGGCCCGGAGCCGGAGAAGGCGAGCGGGCTCGCGGCCCGCTGGTCGGCGAACGTGCAGAAGCGCCCGCGCCGGATCGCCGCGCTCGCCGTGGTCGTCATGGCCGTCCTCGCGATCCCGGTCCTCTCGCTCCGCCTCGGCGCCACCGACCAGGGCAACGACGACGCGTCCACCACCACCAGGAAGGCCTACGACCTGCTCGCCGAGGGCTTCGGCCCCGGCTTCAACGGCCCCCTCCAGGTGGTCAGCGTCGGCGGCGACACCGCGAAGCTGGTCCAGGGCCTGGAGTCGACCCCGGGGATCGCCCAGGTCGCCCAACTGCCGCCGTCCCAGGGGGTCACGGTCATCCAGGTGGTCCCGACCACCTCGCCCCAGTCGAAGGAGACCGACGACCTCATCGACACCCTGCGCGACCAGGTGATCCCGAAGGCGGGCGCCGATGCCCACGTGGGCGGTGTGACGGCGGTGTCGAAGGACTTCGCCTCGGTCACCGGCGACCGGCTCCCGCTCTTCATCGCGACGATCATCACCCTGGGCTTCCTGCTCCTGCTGATCGCCTTCCGCTCCCTGGTGGTCCCGCTGACGGCGGCCCTGATGAACCTGATCGCGGCGGCGGCCTCCTTCGGCGTCCTCGTCGCGGTCTTCCAGTGGGGCTGGGGCCTGGACCTGCTGGGACTCGGCAAGGAGGGCCCGATCAACGCGTTCCTCCCGGTCATCATGCTCTCCCTGCTCTTCGGCCTCTCGATGGACTACCAGGTGTTCCTGGTGAGCCGGATGCACGAGGAGTGGGTGCACACCAAGGACAACGCGCGGGCGGTCCGGGTCGGCCTCGCGGAGACCAGCCGGGTCATCAACTCCGCCGCCCTGATCATGGTCTGCGTCTTCCTGGCCTTCGTCCTCAGCGGCGACTCGGGCGCGGCGACGGCGGGTGTGGGCCTGGCGGCGGCGGTCGCCCTGGACGCCTTCATCCTCCGTACGGCCCTGGTCCCGGCGGCGATGCACCTGCTGGGCAACTCGAACTGGTGGCTGCCGGCCTGGCTGGACAAGCGGCTCCCGCACCTGGCCGTGGAGCCCCAGGAGACGGCCCCGGAGCCGGCCGAGCCGACCGGCCCGGCCACCGCGATCCACGGCTTCGTCCGGACCCCGGACGGCGACCCGGTGGAGGACGCCTCGGTCACCCTGATGTCCAAGGGCGGCCGTCAGCTGGACCGGGTGACCTCCCTCGCGGACGGCTCGTACATCGTGTCGGTCCCGTCCCCGGGCGCCTATCTGCTCGCGGTGTCCTCGGAGTCGTACGGCTCGAAGGCCCGGCAGGTGACGGTGACGGAGGGGCCGCTGGTGTACGACGTCGAGCTGGCGGAGGGGGAGGTGGACGCGGTCAACCGGCCCTGAGGGGGGTCACCGAAGCTCCCTGCCCACCGGATCCGGCAGCACCCGGGTCATCCCCGGCAGGAAGTCCGTGAACAGCTCGTGCACCTCGAGGACGAGCGGTCGTAGCACCCGGAACCGCGCGAGGGAGACGCCTCGCGCGGTCAGCCGGGCCCCCCGCTCGGCCAGCCGGTAGCTGCGCTCCCGCCCCTCGGTCCGGTCGAAGATCCAGTACAGCACCAGCCCCATCTGCGAGAGCCACATCAACTCCGGCAGCACATCGCGCAGTTCAGGAGCCACCTTGGTCCTCGCCCCCGCCAGCACCTCCCGGTGCACGCTGATCGCCTCCTCGCGCGCGTGCTCGCTCTCCGGGGAGAACGGGCTGAGCGGGCTGTCCGGGTCGGCGGCGTTCTTGAAGAAGTGGACCGCGAACTCGTGGTACGGCCGCGCGATGTCCAGCCACACCTTCAGCACGCCCGAGAGCCGCGCCTCCAGGTCGGTCTCCCGGTCCAGGACCTCCCGGACCGCCACCCGGTGCTCGGCGGCGAGCTGGTCGTAGAAGCCCTGGATCAGGTGTTCCTTGCCGGCGAAGTAGTAGTACGCGTTGCCCACGGAGACCCCGGCCTCCGTGGCGATGGCCCGCATCGTGGTCTTCTCGTAGCCGCGCTCCCGGAACAGCCGCATCGCGGTCTCCAGGATCAGCGCGCGGGTCTGCTCGGACTTGCTCTGGGCAGCGGCCTCGACGGGACCGTCGTTCTTCGCGGACACGGACAGAGCCTAACGAGTGGCGCAGACGGCGCCGGCACAGCCCGGAGGGTCGTAGATCCACCCGATGCCGGGTTCGTACACCCACCCGTCCTCCCGCCGGAAGACCTTCCCGTTCCCCAGCCCGCCCCGCCACCAGGCGGCGGCCAGCACCGCGCCCCGGGCCAGCCGCGCCCCCGCCGGCGTGCTCAGCCGGTGGGCGAGCGGCCGCTGTTCCCGCAGCGCCCACAGGACGACGATCCAGGCGGCGGTGTCCCGGTAGACCTGCCCGCCGTCCCCGACGACCGTGACCTCGTCGAGGGTGGCCGAGTGGTCGAGCCCGGGGAACCGGGCCCGGGCCTCGTCCGACCCGGCGGGGACGAGGGTGAGCGGCACCAGCTGCGGCTGGCGCCCGAGCCAGTCGCGCAGGTGGGTGCAGAGGGAGCACTCGGCGTCGTAGAGCACGGTGAGCCCGCGGACCGGGACGCGCGCGGCGCCCCGGTCGTCGGTGGCGGTCACGGTGCTCACGCCCCGGCCGCCGGCGCGGTCCAGCCCTGCGGCGGGACCGGCGGGAGCTGTTCCTTCTCCATGATCCCGCGGCGCCGGATCCGGTTCAGCACGTACACGTTGCCGAGGTGCATCACACCGAGCACGAGCAGCACGACCCCGATCTTCGAGGACAGCGCCTCGAAGATGCCGCGGGTGTCCTCGATCGTGTCGCTGGTGTGCAGGTAGAGCGCGACGAAGCCGAGGTTGACGAGGTAGAAGCCGACCACCAGGAGGTGGTTGACGGCGTCGGCGAGCTTCTCGTTCCCTTGCAGGACGTCGGAGAGGAAGATCCGCCCGTTGTGGCTGAGGGTGCGGGCCACCCAGATGGTGAGCCCGATGCTGACGAGCAGGTAGATGACGTAGGCGATGACGGTACGGTCCATGCCCCACCCCTTCTTGAACGCGTTCAAAACGCTGACGGGGATGACTGTAGACCTGCTTTTGAACGTGTTCAACTCGGTTGCGGAGTGACCCTGTTCACGCCCGCCGGCCGAGCTCCGGCCGCTTGATGTAGTCGGTGAACCCGAGGACGTTCCCCCAGGGGTCGGCGACCTCGACGGTCCACCCCGTGGCCACCGAGAACGGCTCGTCCAGCACCGCGATCCCGGCGTCCTTGAGCCTGCGCGCCGCGACCCGCGCGTCCGGCACCTCCAGCCACACCCGCGGCGCGGCCCACACCGCCGGCCGGTGCCCCAGCCCCTCCTCGACCCGCAGCAGGATGCCGGGCGTCTCGCCCCCGACCCTCAGCAACGCGATCCCGCCCTCGTCGAACCGGAACCCGACCGCGAACCCGGCCCGCTCGTAGAAGGCGACGGCGGCCGTGAGATCCCCGACGGGGATCAGCACATTGTCGAAACCGAGCAGTTCGTACGACTCGTCATCTGACATGCGATCAGATTAGGAGCGAAGATGACAGTTGCCGGGCGGGCTGACCGTCGGGTCACTCAATGGGCCGAGACACGGTCCGCCCCGTCGGTACGCTGTGCCCTCGTCGGTGCCGCGCGAGCGAGGGGGCGGGGATGGCTCCGGGAGCAGAGGCCTTCTGCGGCGAGGTACGGGCGGCGTTCGCCGGGGTCGCCGAGCGGCTGGGCCTGGACGGACCGGGCGAGACCGACCCGGACCGCCATCTGGCCGTCGCCACCTACATCGGCCCCGCGGTCACCTACAAGATCGTCCTCGGCCTCTGGCAGGGCGACGTCGAGATCCACGCCTGCCGCCGCACCGCCCTGACCGAGTGCAAGGTCGGCGTCGAGGGCCTCGCCCTCGCGGCAGGCTTCATATCCCGCCGCGGCGAGGTCTCCTTCGGCGCCCGCACCCTCCGCCAACTCCGCAGATCCCTCACGGGCCAGGTCCGCTACGTCGAACTGGTCCACCCCCTGCTCTCCGGCGACCCCGACTCGGCCCTCGCCCTCATGCGCGCGGCAGGCGCCCGCGAGTGGCAGAGGCCTGCCGCGAGCTGACCCCGGCCCCGCCCTCATACTGAACACCGCTCAGAACTGTGGTGGTGTACGGGGAGGACGGGGCGCCGTGCGACGAGTGCTGTCGGTGCACTTCGCGCCGTGCGCCCTGTTCGTCGCCGGGGTGCTCGCCCTGATACGCGCGGGCAGCTTCTCGGGGCACAGCGACTGGGGCGCCGTGCGCCCGGCCGATCCCACGGCCGCGCTGGCCCTCCTCACGACCATCACCGCCACCGCCGCACTGCTCGGCCTGCTGCTGCAGCCGTTCCAGGTGCGTGCGATACGCGCCCTGGAGGGGTACTGGGACCGGTGGACGCCGACCGCCCACCTCGCGGAGGTGCTCATCCGTCTGCAGCGCAGGCGTTGGCGGGCGCTGCACAGCCGGGCCCATGCGGACGGCACACAGGGCGGGCCCGCGACGCAGCGGGTGAGCGGGGACGCCCAGCGGCGTCTTGCCGCCCAGCCGCCGGCCGAGGTGTTGTTGCCCACGGCGCTCGGAAACGCCCTGCGCGCGGGTGAGCTGAGCGCCGGTGAACGCTACGGCCTGAGCACGCTCTCCTCCTGGCCCCGGATCTATCCCCAGGTGTCCGACCGTCTCGCGGCGGCGCTCCGCTCCACCCGCGATGCCCTCGACACGTCGGTCAACCTGTGCTGGTGCTTCCTGGCGCTCACTCTGGTCGGCGCGGTGGCGCTGATCGACGAGTGGTCCGTGTGCTGGTGGTCCGGCACCGGTCTCGTGTTGGCCGCGGTGGCCTACAAGGGAGCGGTGACCACGGCTCAGTCGTACGCCGGGCTGATGCGCGTCACCTACGACCTGCACCGTTTCGACCTGCTGGCCGCGCTCCACCATCCGCTGCCAGCGGACCGCGACGCCGAGGACGACACCTTCTACCGGCTCTCCGAGTTCCTCGCCGGAACGCGGGTGACGGATCTGCCGTACGACCACGGCGCGGACGACGGAGGCGGCGCCGCACCGCTCTAGGGCAGGGGACCGCCGGTCATGCGGAAGGCAGCCACAGGTCTTTCAGTTTCGAGTCGTCCTTCGAGTCCTCCTTCAGCTTCCGCAGCAGGACTACCCAGTCGTCCACGTCCGTGGCCTCTTTGCAGTGGCTCAACAGCCATGACGGGTATGCGCTGAAGCGGCAGAGCCTCCGGGAGCCGTCCTTGTACGGGACTACGTTGTGCTCCCTGTCGTACTTCCCCGGGTCCAGGTACTTGAGGAGGTCAGTGGGGTCGCCGGCCACCGCTGCGGCGTAGGCCTTTTGGACCGTGGGCGGGCGCACCCCCGGAACGGAGAGTCCGACCGCTTGCCACGGCAGCCTGACGCGACACCCCGGGCAGGGCTCGCCCACGATCGGATGGCCGGGGAGTACCGCTTCTTCCAGCATGTTTCCTCCGGGTCGGACGGGAAGGGGTCAGTACTTCTTCCAGAAGGCGGCCCAGGCGCCGTCCGCCAGCGCGCAGACGAGGACGACGACAGCGGCCGTCCAACGCCATGCTGCCTGTCTGCCGCAATCGGGCGGCGCGAGCGAGGCGGCGATACCCAGGCCGAGGAGAACGGTGCCGAGGTCGTAGACCGCCACGGCGTGACGGTTCTCGTTCCGCCAGCGCGTCTGGGCAAGTCCGTACAGCTCGTCGATGTAGTCGTCGGGCGGCGGACCGCTTTCCAGGTCGGCGTAGTCGTCGGCCAGATCCTGGCGCGAGTACAGGTAAACACGCGCGTTGTAGGCGAGCTGCATGCTGAAGATGAGCGTCAGCGCGGTGACCACCAGCAGCAGGAGTGTCGGGCCCGGCCAGCGGAACGCGTCGTCCGCGCCGCCCACCACGCCGGCGAGGGAGAGCGCGGCGGCCGTGAGAAGAGGAGCCGCCACGAAGTGGGCTTCCTTCGTCGCGGCTCCGATGCCCAGTGGCGGGGGTTCCAGGGCGCCGCCCTGGCCGTCCGACGGCCCTTCAGCCATGTAGTCCCCCATCCAGCCCGCCCAGACGCCGTGTTGGCAGTGTGCGGGCGGAATTTTTCCTTCAGAAGTGGGTGGGACATGCCAAAACAGGCCGTTGTGCGACGGGTATGCCAAAGGCCCCGCTCCTCGGGGGAAACGGGGCCTTTGTCGCCGTAGTGGAACGGAGGTCAGAAGCGGCGGGTGATCAGTGCCCGCTTGACTTCCTGGATGGCCTTGGTGACCTCGATGCCGCGGGGGCAGGCGTCGGTGCAGTTGAAGGTGGTGCGGCAGCGCCAGACGCCGTCGCGGTCGTTGAGGATTTCGAGGCGCTGCTCGCCGGCCTCGTCACGCGAGTCGAAGATGAAGCGGTGTGCGTTGACGATGGCGGCCGGGCCGAAGTACTGGCCGTCGTTCCAGAAGACCGGGCACGAGGAGGTGCAGGCGGCGCAGAGGATGCACTTCGTGGTGTCGTCGAAGCGCTCGCGGTCCTCGGCGGTCTGGAGACGCTCGCGCGTGGGCTCGTTCGTGTCCTTCGTGATGAGGAAGGGCATGACGTCCCGGTACGCCTGGAAGAACGGCTCCATGTCGACGACCAGGTCCTTGAGGACCGTCAGGCCCTTGATGGGCTCGACCGTGATCGGCTTCTCGGGGTTGATGTCCTTGATCAGCGTCTTGCACGCGAGGCGGTTCTTGCCGTTGATGCGCATCGCGTCCGAGCCGCAGATGCCGTGCGCGCAGGACCGGCGGAAGGTCAGCGTGCCGTCGACGTCCCACTTGATCTTGTGGAGGCCGTCGAGGACACGCTCCTTCGGGTCGATCTCCAGCTGGAAGTCTTCCCAGACCGCGTC
Source organism: Streptomyces sp. NPDC090088 (assembly GCF_044747345.1). Taxonomy (NCBI): domain Bacteria; kingdom Bacillati; phylum Actinomycetota; class Actinomycetes; order Kitasatosporales; family Streptomycetaceae; genus Streptomyces; species Streptomyces sp. NPDC090088. The sequence goes on from NZ_JBIVDZ010000002.1 coordinate 534,333, forward strand.
CGCCGAGACCTCCGGGTTGAACCGGCGGACCCGGAAGGTGACGGTGATCAGGTGGTCCGAGGCCGCGGCCTCCGCCTCCACCTTGTCCAGAACGGGGGTTGCCATCAGTACTTACGCTCCATCGGCTGGTAGCGGGTCTGGACGACCGGCTTGTAATCGAGACGGATGGACTCGGTGCCGTCGTCGCCCACCTCGCGGTACGCCATGGTGTGGCGCATGAAGTTGACGTCGTCGCGGTTGGGGTAGTCCTCGCGGTAGTGACCGCCGCGGGACTCCTTGCGGGCGAGGGCGGAGACCGCCATGACCTCGGCGAGGTCCAGGAGGTTGCCGAGCTCGATCGCTTCCAGGAGGTCGGTGTTGAACCGCTTGCCCTTGTCCTGGATCGAGACGTTCTTGTAGCGCTCGCGCAGCTCCGCGATCTTCTCGACCGCCGTCTTGATCGTCTGCTCGGTGCGGAACACCATGACGTTGGCGTCCATGGTCTCCTGCAGCTCCTTGCGGATCGTGGCGACCCGCTCGTTGCCCGTGGAGGTGCGCAGCTGCTCGATCTGGGAGACCACGAACTCGGCCGGGTTCTCCGGGATGTCGACGTAGTCCACGGTGTGCGCGTACTCGGCGGCCGCGATGCCCGCCCGGCGGCCGAACACGTTGATGTCGAGCAGCGAGTTGGTGCCCAGGCGGTTGGCGCCGTGGACGGAGACGCAGGCGACCTCGCCGGCCGCGTACAGGCCCGGGACGACGGTGGTGTTGTCGATGAGGACCTCACCCTCGACGTTCGTCGGGATGCCGCCCATCGCGTAGTGCGCGGTGGGCTGGATCGGGATCGGGTCCGTGTACGGCTCGATACCGAGGTAGGTGCGCGCGAACTCCGTGATGTCGGGCAGCTTCGCGTCCAGCTGCTCCGGCGGGAGGTGGGTGAGGTCGAGGTAGACGTGGTCGCCCTCGGGACCGCAGCCGCGGCCCTCACGGATCTCCGTGTAGATGGAGCGGGAGACGACGTCACGGGACGCGAGGTCCTTCATGACCGGCGCGTACTTCTCCATGAAGCGCTCGCCGTCCTTGTTGCGGAGGATGCCGCCCTCACCGCGGGCGCCCTCCGTCAGCAGGATGCCCATGCGCCAGATGCCGGTCGGGTGGAACTGGAAGAACTCCATGTCCTCCAGCGGCAGACCACGGCGGTAGACCGCGGCCTGGCCGTCGCCCGTCAGGGTGTGCGCGTTCGACGTCACCTTGAAGAACTTGCCGGTGCCGCCGGAGGCGTAGATGACGGCCTTCGCCTGGAAGACGTGGATCTCGCCGGTGGCCAGCTCGTAGGCGACGACGCCCGAGGACTTCTTGACGCCGTCCTCTTCGGTGATCAGCTGGTCCAGGACGTAGAACTCGTTGAAGAACTCCACGCCCTCCTTGACGCAGTTCTGGTACAGCGTCTGGAGGATCATGTGGCCGGTGCGGTCCGCGGCGTAGCAGGACCGGCGGACCGGGGCCTCGCCGTGGTTGCGGGAGTGGCCGCCGAACCGGCGCTGGTCGATGGTGCCGTTGGGCGTCCGGTTGAACGGCAGGCCCATCTTCTCCAGGTCGAGAACGGCGTCGATGGCCTCCTTCGCCAGGATCTCGGCGGCGTCCTGGTCGACCAGGTAGTCACCGCCCTTGACCGTGTCGAAGGTGTGCCACTCCCAGTTGTCCTCCTCCACGTTGGCGAGCGCGGCGGCCATACCGCCCTGCGCGGCGCCCGTGTGGGACCGGGTGGGGTAGAGCTTCGTCAGAACCGCGGTGCGGCTGCGCTTCGTCGACTCGATGGCCGCGCGCATGCCCGCGCCGCCGGCGCCGACGATGACGGTGTCGTACTTGTGGATCTTCATGTCGTTAGTACCTCAGCCCCGTGCCTAGCGGATGTTCGGGTCGAAGGTGAAGATCACCAGCGAGCCCAGCAGGATGGTGAACACCGTGGCCGTGTAGAGCAGGCCCTTGAGCCACAGCCGGGTGTTCGCGCGCTCCGCGTAGTCGTTGATGATCGTGCGCAGGCCGTTCGCGCCGTGCAGCATCGCGAGCCACAGCATCAGCAGGTCCCAGACCTGCCAGAAGGGGCTCGCCCAGCGGCCGGCCACGAAGGCGAAGCCGATCTTCGACACGCCGCCGTCGAGCACCAGCTGGATCAGCAGGTGGCCGAGGACGAGGACGACCAGCACGACACCGGACAGGCGCATGAACAGCCAGGCGGCCATCTCGAAGTTGCCGCGGGTGGAGCGCGGGGTCTTCTTGGTGCGCTTGCGCGGGGCCTCGATGAGGGGGGCCGGGTTGTCGACGTTGAAGAGGGGCGCGCCCTCGACGGGGCCGACGCCGGCGGTGGTTTCAGTGGTCGACATCTGCGTCAGCTCCCGAACAGGACACGAGCGGCGTGGCCGAGAACGGGGTAAATGGCCCCGGCCATCAGGACGACCCAGACACCGACGACCGTCCAGAGCATCTGCTTCTGGTAGCGCGGGCCCTTCGACCAGAAGTCGACGGCGATGACACGCAGGCCGTTGAGCGCGTGGAAGAGAATGGCGGCCACGAGGCCGTACTCCAGCAGTGCGACGATCGGCGTCTTGTACGTGGCTACGACCTTGTCGTAGTCCTCGGGGGAGACGCGGACGAGAGCGGTGTCCAGCACGTGAACGAACAGGAAGAAGAAAATGAGGACGCCGGTGACTCGGTGAGCCACCCAGGACCACATTCCTTCCCGGCCGCGGTACAGCGTTCCAGCCGGCACGGAAGTCCCTCCGGGAGCGGGGTATCGGGGCCGCGCCGGCTTGTGGGTGTCGGTCGGGCCCGGCCGGGTACGGTCCACCGGCCCCCAGCATCGTAGCGATGCGCTGCCGCCGGGCTTACGCCGGGCCTACCGGTGTGATCAAAGTGGCACGCGTATGGGTTAGCCGGGCGGCGTCCGGGGTGCCGGGTTTGGTCATTTGCCGGGTGCGGGTGCGTTTGGGCTGGTCGCGCAGTTCCCCGCGCCCCTGAGTTTCTCGGTGAGCCGTTGCCCGGCAAGGCGCCGCAGTTCCTCGGCCGCGATGATCCGTTCCTCTTCCGGATCGTTTGTCAAACGTGACCGGATGCCTTCCAGGACGCGGTCCAGGGATTCGGCGGGCGACGTGTCTCCCAGGTGGATGACGAACACGTGCCCGAACTTGGCCTCGTAAGCCGCGTGGGCGGCGGTGAGGGCCGTGTGGGCCGCCGAATAGGTGTCCTCGGGAAGGTCCGGCAGGCACTCGCCCGCCAGTGCCTCCGACAGGTCCGCCGGGGAGAGGTCGTACGCCGCCTCGTCCGCCGCGGCCAGGAGGGACTCCACGTCGGGGTAGGGGCGGTGGTCGGCGATGCGGCGGGACCAGCGCAGGTTGTGGAGGCAGTGCAGGAGCAGCGCGCCGGCCTCGGTGTCGGGGGCGGCGTTGAAGGCGTCCAGCGGGGTGGGGAGATGGGGCAGACGGTGGGCGGGCAGCGTGGGTCCTCGCGTCACATGCGGTGTGGCAGGGGATGCTGGGAGAGATGTGTCGTCGACGTTATCGAGGACGTTCACGATGTGTCCGTTGGTTGCCTGAATTTCACCCGAACGGGAGAGTTTCAGAGCGGGTGGATGACGTCGGTGCGGTGGTCGCGTCGTAGGTTGGGGCCGTGAGCCAGCACAGGCGCAGGCCTTCGGGACGGCAGGTCGCGCGGCGGCGGGCGGTGGTCGCCGCCGCCTTCGTGGGGACCGTCGCGCTCGGTACGGGCATCGGGGTGTGGGCCGCCTCCGACGACGGCGACGGCGAGACGGCGGCCGGATCGGCCCGGCGGCCCGCCGGGAGCAGCCAGGCCGCCTCGTCCGCCGACCGGGCCGGGGCCGCCACCCCCACTCCCGCGCCCACCCGCAGCTACCCCCTCTCCCGGGCCCCGCGCACCATCCCCGCCGTGCGCTCCCACACCGCCGCCCGGGGACCCGGCTGGCGCCCCGCGAAGAACGGGCGGGTCGTGGTGAGCGACCCGGCGCTGGCCGACGAGGGCCGGCTGACGGCGGGCGAGCTGGGGCTGGCGTACGCCGGACAGAAGGGCGCGGACGAGGACGTACGCGCCGGTGATCTGCGGCTCGACCTCGGTGGGACGGGGGACCCGGAGTCGTACACGATGACCGTGCGCGGCGGGTCGGTGCGGATCAGCGGGCCCGGGGACGCGGGTGTCTTCTACGGCACCCGGACGCTGAAGCAGGAGGTGCACGGCGGTGGCACCGCCCCCGAGGGGGTCGTGAAGGACCAGCCGGCCAAGCCGCAGCGCGGGTTCATGCTGGACATCGCGCGCAAGCCGTTCACCGCCGGGTGGATCGAGGCCCGGATAAAGGAGCTCGGCGATCTCAAGTACAACCAGTTCGGGCTGCACTTCTCCGACGACCAGGGCTTCCGGATCGAGTCCGCCACCCACCCCGAGATCGTCTCCAAGGACCATCTGACCAAGGCCCAGGTCAAGAGGATCGTCGCGCTCGCCGCGAGCCGGCACATCCAGGTCGTCCCCGAGATCGACTCGCCCGGTCACCTCGGCGCCGTCCTCGCCGCCCACCCCGAGCTGCAACTCCGCGACGCGCAGGGCGTCGCCACCAAGGGCGCCGTCGACATCTCCCTGGACGCCTCCGCGAAGCTCGTCGACGACCTGCTCGACGAGTACGCCGACGTCTTCCCCGGCTCCTACTGGAACCTCGGCGGCGACGAGTACCAGGCCCTGACCGTCGCCGACCCGGAGGCCTCCTACCCGCAGCTCGCCGACGCCGCGCGGCAGGCATACGGCGACTCGGGCACCGTCGCCGACCTCACCACCGGCTGGCTGGGGGACCGCGCCGACACCGTCCGCGCCCACGACCGCACCCTGCGGGTCTGGAACGACGGCTTCTTCCGGGGCACCTCCGTGCAGCCCGCCGAGGACCTCCAGGTCGCCTACTGGACCGGCAAGGAGATCGGCGCCCGGCAGCCGGCGGAGTACCTGAGCGCCGGGCGGAAGGTCCTCAACTACAACGACGAGTTCCTCTACTACGTCCTCGGCGAGCCCAACACCTTCGTCTATCCGACCGGGCAGCGGATCTACCAGCAGTGGACCCCGCGCGTGCTGCGCGGCACGACGGCCGTCCCCGCCGCCTACGACGCGCAGATCCTCGGCGGCTCGTTCGCGGTCTGGTGCGACCTCGCGGGCTCCCAGACGCAGGACCAGGTGGCCGCCGGCATCCGGATGCCGCTGCGGGCCACCGCGCAGAAGCTCTGGGACCCGCGCACCCCGGCGCTGTCGTGGACCGCGTTCGAGGGACTCGCGGACAAGCTGGGCTGATACGCGGTCAGAGGTGGACGTACGGCGGTGGCGGGCCGTATGTTCCGCTTCCGCGCGCGGACCGGGGGAGGGTTCCGTGCCCTACCCCGGGGGGACTCCGCCTTGATCTGCGCCCGCTGCCACCACTTCGCCGCCGCGCCCGGCGCCACCCTGTGCCACCGCTGCCTGGGCGACTCGTCCGAGCCCGTCCCGGCGTTCGGGAGTTCGCCGGGGCTGTGGCTGCGCTCGCCGGTCGGGCTCGGCTGGGCCGCCGTGGTGCTGCTCGGGGTCGTCGTCGCCGCCGATCTGTTCGCCGTCGCTGCGGACCTCCTCCAGTACGACGCCGCGGGCGCGCTGGCCGACGGCGAGCCGAGCGCCGCCGCCTTCCGCCGGGCCGAGCGCGCCGACTCGCTCCTGGCCGCGGCCGCCGGGGCCCAGGCCGTCGCGCTGGTCGCCTGCGTGATCGTGTACCTGTGCTGGTTCCAGCGGGTGCGGGCCAACGCCCAGGTCTTCAACCCGCTCGGGCACCGCAAGTCGCCGGGCTGGGCGATCGGCGGCTGGTTCGTGCCCGTCGTGAACCTCTGGTTCCCGCGCCGGATCACCCTCGACATCTGGGACGCCAGCAGCCCCTGGGGCACGACCCGTTCGCACGCGCTGGTCAACGCCTGGTGGACGCTCTGGCTGGCCTCGCTGTTCGCCGACCGCCTCGCCACGACCGGCGACGGCGACGCCGAGGGCGCGGCCCAGGTCCGCGACGGCGCCCTGCGGATGGCGATCTCGGACTCCCTCGACATCGCCGCCGCCGTCCTCGCGATCCTCCTCGTGGTGCGGCTGACCCGGATGCAGCACGAGAAGGCGATGGCGGGCGCCACCCCGGCCGCGCTCTGACCCGCGCTCTGATCCGTGCACCGATCCGTGCCCTGATCCGCGCACTGGTCTGCGGCGTGATTCGCGCCCTGATCCGCGGCCGCACGCGTCTGGCGGACTCCCCTGCCTCTGTGGTGTATTCGGCCCGGGACGAGGGGGGACCGGTATGGGTCACTGGGGGTATTTCGTCGTCGGACGCGGCGGGCTTCCGCCCGACGGGGGCGTGCTGCGGACCTCGGCTCCCGAGGGCTGGCAGGTGTGGCAGTACGACAGCCCGGACGCCGACGTCGGCAGCATGAACGCCCTCGCCGCGCGCACCGGTTCGCCCGCGCTGTTCGGCTACGTGATGGACGGCGCCTGTGTGGTCGTCGAGGCGGCGGGGCCGGAGAGCGGCGGCTGGGCCACCTGTCTGGGCCGGGCCGCGGCGGGCCGGTATCTGGGGGTCGGTGAACAGGGACTGTCCCTGGAGGACTACTTCCTCGAACCCCGGGACGCCGCCGGCCGCGCCGTCGCCTGGGCGGCCGAGGCCGGGCACACCGTCGGCGCCGACGCGCTCCTCGCCGTCCTCGGTGCCGACCCGGACCCGTCGGCGCCGTTGGCCGAAAACCCTTTCTTCCGGCTGCTCGACCTGCTGGGCGTCGTACCGCTGTGACACTCCCGGCGGATCGCACGCAGTTAGGGGAAGTGCGGGCTCCGTAAAGGTCGGCGCCTTGGTATGGACCGGTGTGGGAGGCGTGGCATGAGCCTGGTGGAGCTGATCGCGCAGGCCGATGAACGCGGACTGGCCGCCAGTGGATTGGCCTGTTTGGATCGGTGCGTGCCGCTGCTCGGCGGGGACGACCTGGTGCTGCGGCCGCTGTGGACGAGCCTCGCCGACGGCTCCGACTGGGGCGAGGGGCTGGAGAAGGCGCGCGGTTCGCTCGGCACCGGTGAGACCGCCGCCGGGGACGCCGACGAGGCCGAGATGCTCGCCCGCCGGATGCTCGCCGCCGCGCCCGAGTCGCACGAGGCGGCCGGCATCCGGGTCTGGGCCGACGCCTGTTCCGTCGCCTCGCTGCAGATCCACCGGCTCCTGGACCCCGCCGAAGGCGCGGCGGCCCCGGCCGACACCCGCCGCGAAGGCGGTGCCGAGGGCATGTCCCCGCTGGTCGCCGCCGAACTCCGCCGGCAGGTCACCGTCCTCGAACTGATCGCCGGCCACGGCGCGGCCGGACTGCGCCGCGCGCTGGACGTCTCCACCGAGGGCCGCCGGGTGCTGCGCGCGGTGGTCTCCCGCCGGGCCCGCGGCCGGGCCTGAACCGCCGGACCTGAGAGCTTCCTGTGCGTGCCGTGCGGTGGAGCTGCGGCGGACTTGAGGGGGTCCTGCGCCGGTTGCGGAAACAGCCCGGATCCGGGTGACGAAAACGCCGCTGACCTCGCTCTTCTCTATGTGACAGCCCACTACGTGACAGCACAGCAGCAGCCCAGGCCGCACGCCGCCGTGAAACCGGCCCGCTGGGCGGCGGACGCGGTGGCCATGATGCGCGAGGGTGCGCGGGTCCGGCTCGACTACTCGGCGCAGAGCCTGTGGCGGGTCGACCGGACGATCGAGGAGATACGCCGGGAGGGCGCGCCGTACGACGCCGTGCGGGAGATGCTCCGCGGCCTCGGCGCCTACGCCGGCGAGGTGATCGTCCGGCAGGGCGGCGCCGAGTGGTGGGCGTCGGGCGGCGACCACTGGATCCGCACCCACGACGGACGGCTGTGGGACCCCATCGACGAGGCCCGGCGCTGCTACGGCGGCCATGGCTCGCTGCGGCTGCTCTGCCGGGACGCGGTGGCGTAGCCGGCCCGGCGCCGGCGGTTCGGCAAAAACCCCGAAATTGGAGACGCGGCCGTTCCCAACTGGCCCTGGCGGGGGCACGATTGACCCATGGCCGAAAACCGACGCTGGTGGGTCCTGGTCGTCATCGCACTGGCCCAGCTGATGGTCGTGCTCGACATGACCATCGTCAATATCGCGCTCCCCTCCGCCCAGACCGCCCTGCACATGTCGGACGGGAACCGGCAGTGGGTCATCACCGCCTACACGCTCGCCTTCGGCGGACTGCTGCTGCTCGGCGGCCGGATCGCCGACCTGGCCGGACGGAAGATGGCGTTCCTGACCGGGCTCGTCGGCTTCGCCGCCGCCTCCGCGCTCGGCGGGGCCGCGGTCAACGAGGGGATGCTCTTCGGGGCGCGGGCGCTGCAGGGCGTGTTCGCCGCGCTGCTCGCCCCGGCCGCGCTGTCGCTGCTCGCGACCACCTTCACCGATCCGAAGGACCGCGGGAAGGCGTTCGGCATCTTCGGCGCGATCATCGGCGCCGGCGCGGCGGTCGGGCTGCTCGCGGGCGGCTTCCTCACCCAGTACCTGGACTGGCGCTGGTGCCTGTACGTCAACGTGCCGATCGCGCTGGTCGCGTTCGCCGGTGCCTGGGTCCTGCTGCCCGGCGGCGGCCGCCACCCGGACGCCCGCCTCGACGTACCCGGCGCCCTGCTCGGCTCGGCCGGCATGCTCGCCCTGGTCTACGGCTTCTCCGAGGCGGAGTCCCGGAGCTGGACCGACTCCCTGGTCCTGACCCTGCTGATCGGCGGGGTCGCCCTGCTCGGCCTCTTCGGGCTCTGGCAGACCCGCGCCCCGGTCCCGCTGCTCCCCATGACGGTGGTCCGCGACCGGCAGCGCGTCGGCGCCTTCCTCACCGTGCTGCTCACCACCATCGGCATGTTCGGCGTCTTCCTCTTCCTCACCTACTACATGCAGCGCGTCCTCGGGTACTCGCCCGTGAAGACCGGCGTCGCCTACCTCCCCATCACCGTCGGCATGGTCACCGGCTCCACCCAGGTCGCCGCCCGGCTGCTGCACCGGGTCCCGCCGCGCGTGCTGATGGTCCCCGGACTGCTGCTGGCGGCCGGAGCGCTCGCGCTGATAGCCCAGGTCGGGGTCGAGCCCGCGTACGCCTCGCACATCCTGCCCGGCATGCTGATGCTCGGCCTCGGCATGGGTACGGCGATGATGACCTCGGTCTCCCTGGCCACCGGAGGGGTCGCCGCGCGTGACTCGGGCGCGGCCTCGGCCACCTTCAACACCGCCCAGCAGGTGGGCGGTTCGATCGGCACCGCGCTGCTCAACACCATCGCGGCGAGCGTCACCACCCGGTACGCCGGCGCGCACGCCGCGAGCATCCCGAACCGGGCGCTCCTTGAGGCGAAGGCCGCGGTGCACGGCTTCAACGTGGCGACCTGGTGGGCGATGGCCGCGCTGCTGCTGGGCGCGCTCGTCGCCGGAGTGGTCGTGAACGCGGACCGGGCGCCCGTCCCGCTGGAAGCGCGGGAGCGGACGCCCGAACCGGTGGACTCGGCCACCTGAGCCGTCTCTCCGGCTACTTGAGGTACACCAGGCCGTCCGTCGTGACCGTCGGGCGGCCGCTGGTGCCGACCACCACGATCTTCACGGTGTGCTTGGCACCGGACGACCAGCTCTTGGTCCAGATCGCCTGGCGGTAGGAGGTCGTCGCGGACTTCAGGTCGACGGTCGCGACCTTGGTGCCGTCGACGTACACGTACGCCTGGCCCGAGGTGGCCGCCCGGCTGACCACCCAGGACGCGGACCGGCCGGTGAAGGTCCAGCTCAGGCTCGCGTTCTTGGAGCCGCTGGAGTACGACTTGCCGCCCAGGTAGTTGGTGGACGACCGGGCCGTCCAGGTACCGGACCTGACGGCCGAGGTCTCCTGGAGGATCACCGGGGTGAAGGACGGCGACGAGGTGCGGGTGTTGCCCGCGTAGTCGGCCGCCTTCATCGACCAGACGGACGCCGAGCCCGGCTTGGCGGTGCGGCTGGAGCCGGTCGTGGTCGGGCCGAAGGCGGCCGTCGTCGGGGAGAGCAGGCTCACCGACTTCAGCGCCGCGTTGTCGGCGGCCTTCCAGCCGAGGGTGACCGGGACGGCGGTGGCGCTGACGGTGCCGGTGCGCAGGGAGAGCTTCGGCGCGGTGGTGAAGGTGGGCGCGGTGGTGTCGGTGACGACGGTCAGCGCGGCCGTCGTCGCGGTCCTGCCCGACTGGTGCACGGCCCGTACGGCGACGCTGTGGCTGCCCGCGGTGAGCGTGGCGCTCGCCGAGGTCGCCGTGCCGGAGGCGGTGGCGGCCACCTTGCCGTCCACCAGCACCTGGAACTTCGAGATCAGCGAACCGGGCGTGGTCGTCGACCACTTCGCCGTGACCGTGCCCTTGGTGTAGTACGTCGAGCCGGACAGGCCCGCGCCGGACAGCGAGGTGAGCTTCAGGCCCTGCACCGGGCCGGCCGCCCAGGCGCGGACGGTCGGCAGCTGCGGGTAGAGCGAGTTGCCGGGGCACTGGGTGTTGTAGCCGTCGCGGTGACCGGAGATCCGGTTGAAGGTGTACGCGGTGCCCGAGGTGTAGGCGGTGCCGAGGTAGTTGGTCTGGGTCGCGCCCGCCGTGAGCTTCACGGTCCCGGCCGGGTCGGCGCCGTACTGGCCGAGCTTCCAGGCCGCGAGCCGGGCGATCGACGTCAGGGCCGCGTCCGTGGCACCGGCGGTGGTGTAGTCACCGAGCACGGCGATACCGGCCGACTCCCGGTTCCAGCCGTAGGTGTGGGCACCGAGCACCGGCAGGTCGACGCCGCCCTTGCGGCCCTCGAAGATGGTGCCGCACTTGTCGACCAGGAAGTTGTAGCCGATGTCGTTCCAGTGCTCGGTCTGCGTGTGGTACGCGTAGATGCCCCGGACGATCGCCGGGGACTGCGCGCACGTGTAGTCGTTGGTGCCGTCCGTGTGGTGCACGAACACGGCCTTCACGTCCGCGTTGTAGTCCGACGGGTCCGGGCTCAGCGACTCGTCGGCGCCCCAGCCGGCCCGCGAGACGATCGGCGGCTCGGGCACGGTGGACGGCGGAGCGGTGGGGGTACTGGCGGACGCGCTCGCCGAAGCCGAAGCCGAAGCCGACGCGGATGCCGACGCCGATGCCGAGGCGGAGGCCGTCGCCGAGGGGGACTCGGACACGGAGGCCGAGTCGCTCGGGGCGGCGGAGTCGGAGGCCGTAGCGGACTCGGTGGCCGAAGGGGACCCGGCGGGCGACTCGGAGCCGGCCGGCGACTGCGAGTCGGCGGGTGACGCGCTGTCACTCGGGCTCCCCTCCACCACGAACGCCGCGGGCTCGGCCTTCGCCTCCGCGTCGGTCACCACCCCGGGGTCGACCAGGTTCACCTGGAGCCCCTTGGGCAGCCCGGAGCTGGTGGAGCCGTCCTGGTGGACGACCTGGACCTGGACACCGTCGGAGGGGCCGACCCACAGCGGCTCGGAGGCACCGCGCGCGTCGGCGCCGGCCTCCGGGTCCTCCAGCGGGTCGGCGGCCTCCAGGTCGTGCCAGGCGGTCCACTCGCCGGTGCCGACGGACCGGGTGCGCACCTGGGCCGTACCGTGCAGCCGCTTGGCCGCCCCGGTCCACGAGACGCCGAGCAGCGAGAACTGCCTGGTGTCCGTGCGCGCCAGCTTCCGCTCGCCGCTCGCGCCGCCCGTCAGCGCCAGGTCGTACACCCGCACCGGCCGCTTGGCCTGTCCGCCGGCCCCGTGACCGGCGGACGGGCTGGCGACGGCGTACGACACCACGCCCCCGCCGCCCAGGACCACCGCACCCAGCGTCAGCCACACCCGCCGCTTCACGCTCAGCGGTCTGTACGCACGCTTGCCGCGTGGACTCACTCGTCCCCACCCCTAGAAGAAGACCATCGCTGTCACGCCTGTCAGGCACTGTCACGCCTGTCACACAGGCAACGCTTAGACACAGCGTCCGGAGCTGACCAAACGTCACTCGCGGCGGCCGGATCCGGCCGACTGTGACACTTCTGTGGAGCCGGACGCTGGTGATCGTGGGGGCTGTGCGCACCGCCGGACGGGGCGCACGGACGAGGTTGGGTTCGCGGAGCCCGATTCGCACTCGGTACGAACGAGGAACGTGTTGAGCCAGGGAGGGCGGACCCGCCGCGCGCAGGCCCACGACGGCGAGCTCGGTGACGCCGTGGCGCGCGCCCAGGAAGGCGACGAGGCCGCGTTCGCGGTCGCGTACCGGCTGGTGCAGCCCGGTCTGCTCGGCTACCTCCGCGGGATCGTCGGCGACGACGCCGAGGACGTGGCCGCGGACGCCTGGCTGGAAATCGCCCGGGACCTGGGCCGGTTCCAGGGCGACGGGGCCGGTTTCCGGGGCTGGACGGCGACCATCGGCCGGCACCGGGCGCTGGACCACCTGCGCCGGCTGAAGGTACGGCCCCGGTCGACGGCGCTGGAGCAGGACGTGCTGGATCTGCCGGGCACGCACAGCACCCATGACCAGGCCCTGGAGTCGCTCTCCACCGAGCGGGCCCTGGAACTGGTCCGCTCGCTGCCCCGCGACCAGGCGGAGGCGGTGCTGCTGCGGGTGGTGGTCGGCCTGGACGGCCCGGCCGCCGCCCGGGTGCTCGGCAAGCGCCCGGGCGCGGTCCGCACGGCCGCCCACCGGGGGCTGAAGGGCCTGGCCCGGCGGCTGGGTGCGACGGGTGTGACGCAGGAGGATTCCCGGACGCTGGGGGAGTCGACATGAACGCCGAGGACGGCGCGCACGGCGAGAACGCGACGGACGCCCCCGACGGCGGGAACGTCAGGGGCGGCAGGAGCGGCCACGACGGGCGGCCGTCGGACAGGGACGGACAGGGACATGGGTGAACCGCGAAGCGACGATGCCGAGCGCGGCCGTCGGCACGCGCACCCCGACGGCACGGTGCCCGGGGCCGGGGCCGGGGCCGGGGCCGCCGGTCCGGCGCTGGAGGTGCTGCTCGCCGCCGCCATCCGCGGGGACGCCCCCGGCACCGAGGGCGAACGGCAGGCGGTCGCCGCGTTCCGGACCGCCCGGGACGCCGGCGCGCACCGGGCGCGGACCCGGCGCCGGGACGACTGGCGCCCGCGCGAGCAGCGACGCGTCCGCCGCTCGGTGAAGGCGACCCTGACCATGGCCCTGGCGAGCCTCACCCTGGGCGGCGTCGCGGTCGCCGCGATCGGGTCCGTGCACTCCTCGGGGCACGGCCACGACGACGGCCGGCGGCCCGGCTCCGCGCCGAGCGCACCGGGCGGCTCCGTCGGCCGGCCGGCCACGGACGACCCCGGCACCCCCGGGCGCACCGGCCCGTCCGGGCGCCCCGTCACCGCGCAGGACACCGAGGCCCACTGCCGGGCCTACGAGAAGGTCAAGGACAACGGCCGGGCGATGGACTCGACGGCCTGGCAACGGCTGATCCAGGCCGCCGGCGGTGAGACGAACGTAACCGCGTACTGTGCCGAGCTGCTGTCACAGACAGCGGCAAACGGGAAGAAGACGGCCAAGCCCGGCAACACGAAGAAGCCCGTCGACACGGGCAACTCGGGCAAGGGCAAGTCCGCGAGCGGCAAGGGCGGCTGACTGCGCGGGTCGACGGCCGGATGATCAACCGGCCCCGGGTGCCTCCGCGTTGACGCGTCGAGCGGCACCGAGGCAACGGCCGGGGCCGCCACCCCCCACAGGAGAGGCCCCGGCCGTCGCGCGGCACGGACCGCGCGGCGGCCCGTACTTCGTTCAGCGCCATGACTGCGTTTTCTGTCACACCCCACGGCGTCACGAGTTAGTTGCATCTTGTACGGACATGGACGGGGAACGGATTCAGTGCGTAACGTGCAGTTCGCGCCGGGCCGTGGAAGACGCATGACCACCGCAACCATCCACGGCCCCGAACATCAATTGAGGAACCACGACGGCGAGGAACCACGTCCGCGAGAGCGGCGCCGGTTTAGGCGCAAAGAGGGATATCGGGTGCTGGGGGACGACGCGGAGCTGACCGCCGCGGTACGTGCGGCACAGGACGGGGACGAGACCGCGTTCCGCGTCGTCTACCGTGCGGTCCAGCCCCGCCTGCTCGGATACGTCCGAACGCTGGTCGGTGACCCGGACGCCGAGGACGTCGCCTCCGAGGCCTGGCTGCAGATCGCCCGGGACCTGGACCGGTTCAGCGGCGACGCGGACCGGTTCCGCGGCTGGGCCGCCCGGATCGCCCGCAACCGCGCCCTCGACCACATACGGATGCGCGGCCGCCGCCCCGCGATCGGCGGCGACGAGACGGAACTGGCCGGCCGGGCCGCCGAGTCGGACACCGCCGGAGAGGCCATCGAGGCGCTGACCACCGACTCCACCCTCGCCCTCATCGCCCGGCTGCCGCAGGACCAGGCCGAGGCGGTCGTCCTCAGGGTGGTCATGGGCCTCGACGCCAAGACCGCCGCCGATACCCTCGGTAAACGCGCCGGCGCCGTGCGGACGGCGGCCCACCGGGGTCTGCGGAAACTCGCGGAACTCCTCGGCGCCGACCCGGACAAGGCGGGCGTCCTGGACGCGCTGCCGCCCCAGCGGGAACCGAATGATCGTGCGGTGACATCCGCGAGTGTGACGCATACGCGTTCGCGGACGCAGAAGGACATGTGATGGCCGACGAGCAGGACAAGTGGCTGAACCGGGCGACGGCGGAACGTCTGCTGCGCGGTGAGTCGCTGGAAGCCGTCGACGCATCCGCCCGTGACCAGGCAGAACGCCTCGCGCGCAGGCTCGGCTCACTCTCCGTGCCGGCTGTGCCCGCCGACACCGAACTCCCTGGTGAGGAAGCCGCTTTGGCTGCCTTCCGCAAAGCGCGCGAATCCGCCGAGGACGAGCGGACCGCCCTGGCGCGGCAGCCGGGAAGGACCGGGCGGAGCGCCGACGCGGGGCTCTTCCGGATCGGCGCCGGTACCGGACCGCTCCGCGCCCCGGGCTGGGCCCGCCCCGCGCGGTTCGCCCTCGCCGCCGCGCTGACCGTCGGCATGCTCGGCGGGGTCGCCGCGGCGGTGGGCACCGGTGTGCTGCCGACCCCGTTCGGCGACGACCGCCCCGCACCGGGGGCCTCCGTCTCGGCCGCCGGCACCCCCGCACAGCCGCAGGGCTCGACCTCGCCCGAGTCCCTGCTCGGCGGCGAGAGCGGCACCCCCTCCTCCGGCACCACGTCCGGCGGCTCCGGGACGTCCTCGCCCGCCCCGTCCGGCAAGCCGCGGGGGCGGGACACCGACTCGGCCGGCACCCCGGGCGGCCGGTGGAGCGGTGCGCTGACCTCCTGCCGGACCATCCTGAACGGCAAGCCGCTTGGCGCCGACCGCAAGCGCGCCCTGGAGGGGCTGGCGGGCGGCGCCGACCGGGTGAACAGGTTCTGCAGGACCGTCCTCGGCTCCAGCGCGAGCGCCGGCAAGGACGGCACCACCGGCGACGGCAAGGGCGGCTCGGGCGGCCAGGGCAACGGCCAGGGCAACGGCAACGGCCTGGGCGGCGACGACGGCCAGGGCGGTGACGGCGACGGCCGGCCGGGCCACACCGGCGGCAACGGCGGCGGAGACGGCGACGGCAACGGCGGGGGCAACGACCACCACGAGGACGGCGCCGCCTCACCCGCCCCGACCGGCTTCGCCCCCCTGCTGCCGAACCAGCCCGTCGCCACCCCCTCCCCGACGTACAGCGCGCTTTGACCTTTAGGCAACGCTGTGACCTGCTGTTTTTAAAGTCGCTGAACTTTTTTCCCGCAGGGTGTGACGTTTTCAGCGGCGGTGGCGCAGTAAAGAGTGAGCCGACTGGTCATCGGCCGTCGCACAGAGCCGGGGTTCCCCCCGTACCTGCGGCTCGTGCATTGGCGCGGGCGGGACACGTTCCCCCGGTCCCGCCCGCGCCCCACACGTCTCCACACCCCCGCTCACCAGTACACGACGACCTTGTCGCCGTTCCGTACCCGGGCGTACAGCTCCGAGATCGCCGCCTCGTCCCGCACGTTGACACAGCCGTGCGAGCCACCCGCGTAGCCCCGCGCCGCGAAGTCGTACGAGTAGTGCACCGCCTGGCCGCCGCTGAAGAACATCGCGTACGGCATCGGGGAGTGGTAGAGCGTCGAGAAGTGGTGCCGTGACTTCCAGTAGACGTGGAACACCCCCTCACGGGTCGGGGTGAACTGCGTCCCGAACCGCACCGACATCGTCGACACCGTCCGCCCGTCGACCATCCAGCGCAGCGTCCGGCTGGTCTTGCTGATGCACAGCACCCGCCCGGTCAGGCAGCGCCGATCGGGCGCGGCGGCCGGCTGACCGCCCATCAGGTACAGCTCCCACTTCCCCGGCCGGTGCGTCATCGCGACCAGCCGCCGCCAGGTCACGGCGTCCGTCTCACCCGTCCGGGGCAGCCCGCGCCTGCCCTGGAACCCCTTGACCGCCTGGGCCGTGAGGTCGTCGTAGGTCCCCGTCGGCCCGTCGAACAGCCAGGCGACCTGGCGCAGCCGGGCCTGCAGCTCGCGGACGCCGGTACCGGTGTCGCCGCGGGTGTACACGATGTGCGGCGGGGTGGTCTCGACGGCGGACGGGGTGGGGGCGGGGGTGGGCTTCGCCCCGGCCGTCCTGCCGGGCGGGGAGCTGTGCGGGAGCTCGATGTGGATGGGCGAGTGCCCCTTGGCGTCCCCGTTCGTCGGCTGCGCGGTGCAGCCGACGAGCACGGCGAGGGCGGCGACCGCGACGGCGGGCCGCCCCACGATCCGGGAGGCGTCCGAGAACCCGGTGACCTTCATGCCGAGGATGCTTCCCCGCGTGACCGCCGCCGAACAAGAGGGCATGGTGGGAAGAAGGAGACACACCGGCGTACAGGCGCACTGCGGAGGTCACCCACCATGGCCCGTGAGTCGGAGTCCGGACTGCCCGTCGACCCGGTCTACGGCCCGTCGGCCCTGGCCGGCTGGGACCCGGCGGAGAAACTCGGCGACCCGGGGTCGTACCCCTTCACCCGGGGCGTCTACCCGACGATGTACACCGGCCGCCCCTGGACCGTGCGCCAGTACGCGGGCTTCGGTACGGCGGCGGAGTCCAACGCCCGCTACCGGCAGCTGATCGCCCACGGCACCACGGGCCTGTCCGTCGCCTTCGACCTGCCCACCCAGATGGGCTACGACTCGGACGCGCCGATCGCGCACGGCGAGGTCGGCAAGGTGGGCGTGGCGATCGACTCGGTCGAGGACATGCGGGTGCTGTTCGACGGGATCCCGCTGGACCGGGTGTCGACGTCGATGACGATCAACGCCCCGGCGGCCGTGCTCCTGCTGCTGTACCAGCTGGTGGCGGAGGAGCAGGGCGTGCCGGCCGGCGCCCTGACCGGCACGATCCAGAACGACGTGCTGAAGGAGTACATCGCGCGCGGGACGTACATCTACCCGCCCCAGCCGTCGCTGCGGCTCACCGCGGACATCTTCCGCTACTGCCGGACCGAGATCCCGAGGTGGAACACCATCTCCATCTCCGGCTACCACATGGCCGAGGCGGGGGCCTCGCCCGCGCAGGAGATCGCCTTCACCCTCGCCGACGGCATCGCGTACGTGCGGACGGCGGTCGCCGCGGGGATGGACGTGGACGACTTCGCCCCCCGGCTGTCCTTCTTCTTCGTGGCGCGTACGACGCTCCTCGAGGAGGTCGCCAAGTTCCGTGCCGCGCGCCGGATCTGGGCGCGGGTGATGCGGGAGGAGTTCGGGGCCCGGGACCCCCGGTCGATGATGCTGCGCTTCCACACCCAGACGGCGGGCGTCCAGCTGACGGCGCAGCAGCCGGAGGTGAACCTGGTCCGGGTGGCGGTCCAGGGCCTGGCCGCGGTCCTCGGCGGCACCCAGTCGCTGCACACGAACTCCTTCGACGAGGCCATCGCCCTGCCCACGGACAGGAGCGCGCGGCTGGCGCTGCGCACCCAGCAGGTGCTGGCGCACGAGACCGACGTGACGGCGACGGTGGATCCGTTCGCGGGTTCGTACGCGGTCGAGCGGATGACGGACGACGTGGAGGAGGCGGCCGTCGGCCTGATGCGCCGGGTCGAGGACCTGGGCGGTGCGGTGGCGGCGATCGAGCGGGGCTTCCAGAAGGGCGAGATCGAACGGAACGCGTACCGCATCGCGCGGGAGACCGACGCGGGGGAGCGGGTGGTGGTGGGCGTCAACCGGTTCCGCCTGGACGAGGAGGAGCCCTACGAGCCGCTCCGCGTCGACCCGGCCATCGAGGCCCGGCAGGCGGAACGCCTCGCCCGGCTGCGCGCCGAACGGGACCGGCCGGCCGTCGACTCGGCCCTGGCCGCCCTGCGGAAGGCGGCCGTGGGTGACGACAACGTGCTGCCCCCGATGCGGGAGGCGCTGCGGGCCCGGGCGACGGTCGGCGAGGTGTGCGACACGCTGCGGGAGGTGTGGGGCGAGTACGTCCCCACCGACGCCTTCTGACCCGGGCCGGGGGCGTTGTCGTACCTCCGTGCGAGACTTCTTCGCATGTTCGGCGTCATCGATCTCCCCACCTATCTGGCAGGACTCGTCCTGATCGTCCTGCTGCCCGGCCCCAACTCGCTGTACGTGCTGTCCGTCGCCGCCCGCCAGGGCGTCCGGGCGGGTTACACGGCCGCCGCGGGCGTGTGGTGCGGCGACACCGTGCTGATGACGCTGTCGGCGGCCGGGGTGGCCTCGCTGTTGCAGGCCAACGCCGTGCTGTTCGGGATCGTGAAGTACGCGGGCGCCGGATATCTGACCTGGCTGGCGATCGGGATGCTGCGGGCGGCCCGGCGCATGTGGCGGTCGCGGAAGGAGCGGGCGGTGGTGGAGGCGGCCCCGGTCGCCGCCGCCGCGGCGGAGCGGCCGTACCGCCGGGCCCTGGTGATCAGCCTCTTCAACCCCAAGGCGATCCTGTTCTTCGTCGCCTTCTTCGTGCAGTTCGTCGACCCCGGGTACGCCTACCCGGCGCTGTCCTTCGTCGTCCTGGGCGCCTTCGCCCAGCTGGCCAGCTTCCTCTACCTCAGCGCCCTCATATTCAGCGGCACCCGGCTGGCCGACGCGTTCCGCCGCCGCAAGCGGATGTCGGCGACGGCCACCTCGGCGGCGGGGGTGCTGTTCCTGGGCTTCGCGGTCAAGCTGACGCTGGCCGGCGCCTGAGCGCGGCGCCTACAGGCGCTCGGTGAGCTGCTCGGCGGCCCAGTCGGCCCACTCCTGCGAGGTCTTGGAGCCGCGCAGCCCGTACTCGAGGATGAGCCAGCCGCAGACCTGGACGGGGTCGCCGACCCATTCGGCGTCGTCGTGCAGGGACTGCAGCGCGGCGAGCCGCTCACGGTTGGTCTGCGCGAACTTCTCCAGGTACTCGACGCCCTCCTCGCGGGTGAGGGTCCACAGGAAGAGGACGCGGAGCAGGGCCGCGCTGCGGAACGCGAGGTCGAGGCCGGGCTCGGTGAGCCAGCGGCGCAGTTCCGCGCGCCCCGCGTCGGTGATGCCGTACTCGCGGCGCTGGCGTGCGCCGGTCCCGGTGACCTCGATCAGTCCGCTCTCGCTGAGCTTGGCCAACTCGCCGTAGACCTGGCTCTTCTGCGCGGGCCAGACCATGGCCAGGCCTGTCTCGAACCGCTTGAGCAGGTCGTATCCACTGGCTGGCTGCTCGGCCAGGAGACCGAGAAGGGCGTGGGGCAGGCTCATGGCCTCACCCTACCGTTCCGGAATTCACCGGTCAGTGGTGGACAGAGCAAGATCGACCGGCCATGCTTGGACCGTCCAACATTGGACTCTCGCCTCACGCCGCCCGTTCCGCCGCGCAGAAGGAAGCAACCGACGATGGCCGACACCCGCGCAGAGAGCACCGCCGGGACACCCCAGGAGACCGCGACGACCGAGACGACCGAGGCGGTGGAGGGGACCGGGGAGGCGGCCGCGGACCAGCCGGCGAGTCCGGAGCGGCTGATCTACTTCTCGGACGCGGTGGTGGCCATCGCGATCACCCTGCTCGCCCTGGAACTGCCGGTCCCCACCGGGGACGTCCACGGCAACGGCGAGGTGCTGCACTTCCTGCGCGAGCATCTGGCGGAGTACGGCGCGTTCCTGGTCAGCTTCTGGGCCATCGCCGTCCACTGGCTGATCCACCAGCGGCTGTTCCGGTACGTCTCCGGGCTCTCGGGCGGTGCCATCCGGTGGAACCTGCTGTGGCTGCTCGCGATCGTCGTCACGCCGTTCACCACGAAGCTGCTGACCAGCGAGGCCGACGCGTTCCAGGTCCAGTTCATCGTGTACGCGGCCAACCAGGTCCTCACGGGCCTGTTCTTCCGGCTGGCCTTCACGGACCTGCGCAGGTCCGGTGGCTTGCGCACCTCCGCGTCACCGGAGGCCGTGTCGGACATCATGAGCTGGCTGACCGCGATGATCGTGGCCTTCCTGATCTCGATCCCGGTCGCGCTGGTCACCCACTGGGCGGCCGTGTGCTGGGCGCTGCTCCCGGCGATACGGGCCGGCCTCCGCCTCCTGCGGCGCACGCCCCGGACCGCCGTCGCTGCCTGAGCCCGCACCGCGGTCGCCCTCCCCGCCCTACCCCGCGTCCAGGGCTCCGGTGCGCGCCGCGTACGCCCGCAGCCCCTCGGCCGTGTCGCCCGCCCAGCCCACATAGCCGTCCGGGCGGACCAGGAACAGACCCGGGCCGTACGACTTTGGGGCCGGCAGGCCGCGCATCCCGTCGACCGGCTCGGGGGTCAGCAGGGTCCAGTGCGGTCCCCGGAACGCGTCGAACATCCGCACCCCGGCCGCGTTCCGTCCGTCGGGCGCACGGTCCCCGGCCCGCACCGGGCCGGGGACCCTCCGGGTCTCCTCCGCCAGCGAGGACTCCCGGTAGCCGAGCCCCAGCTGGACCGTCGCCTCGCCCCGCCGCACCTCGCCCCGGTGCACGCCCGTCGAGAGGTCCAGCATGGCGGCGGCGTTGGCCCGGCGCTCCTCCTCGTAGGTGTCGAGGAGCCCCTCCGGGGCCCTCCCGCCGAGCACCGCGCCCAGCTTCCAGCCCAGGTTGTAGGCGTCCTGGACGCTGGTGTTCAGCCCCTGGCCGCCGGCCGGGGAGTGCACATGGGCCGCGTCGCCGGCCAGCAGGACCCGGCCCGCCCGGAAGCGGTCGGCGAGGGCGGCACGCGGGCGGAAGTCGGAGGCCCAGCGGAGTTCGGTGACATCGGACGCGGCCAGTGGGGCGTACGCCGACACCAGTTGCCGTACGCCCGCCAGGGACAGGTCGGCCTCGGTGCCCTCCGGCAGCTTCGCCGCCAGCTGGAAGTCCTCCGTGCCGGCCAGCGGGCAGAGTGCCACGCCGTAGCCGTCGCCGCCCATGAAGACATGCCAGTGGTCGCGGTCCAGCCCCCGCACCCGCAGATCGGCGACCAGGTACGGGCTCGGGTCCACCGACTCCCCGGTCATCCCCACGCCCACCGCGCGCCGTACGGCCGACCGCCCGCCGTCCGCCGCCACGACGTACCGCGCGCGAGTCGTCGTACCGTCGGCGAAGCGGACCGTCACCCCCTCCGCGTCCTGTGCCAGGTCCACCACCGCGCGCCCGAACGCGACCCGGCCGCCCAGCTCCCGCAGCCGCGCGTACAGGACCTCCTGCGTCCGCCACTGCGCGATCATCAGCGGCTCGGTGTACGGCGCGCCCTCGTCCGCCGCCACCGCGTCGAACATCGGCCCGGCCTCCTGCGGTTCGCCGTCCTTCCAGACCAGCCGCGGCGGGTAGAGCCCGCCGGCCGCGCGGATCGCCTCGCGCACCCCGAGGTCGTCGAAGACCTCCTGGGTCCGGGGCTGGATCCCCTTGCCGCGCGACCCCGGGAACAGCTTCTCGCCCGCCTCCACGACCAGCGCGTCCACCCCGCGCCGGGCGAGGTCGATGCCGAGGGTGAGCCCGGTGGGACCCGCGCCCACCACCAGAACATCCAGCGCATCCATCGCATATCTCCTTAACGCTGTTAAGTGCCGTCGCCGACAAGGCTGCCCTTAACGCTGTTAAGCTGTCAAGCGTGAGTACGGAACGACGCGCGCCCCTCGACCGCCGGCGGGTCGCCGACACGGCCCTGCGCCTGCTGAACGAGACCGGCCTCGACGGCCTGACCCTCCGGGCCATCGCCCGGGAACTCGACGTCAAGGCCCCGGCCCTGTACTGGCACTTCAAGGACAAGCAGGCGCTGCTCGACGAGATGGCGACCGAGATCTACCGCCGGATGCTCGCGGACACGGTCCACGGCCCCGCCGACACCTGGCGGGACCGGCTGCGCGCCACGAGCCGCGCCCTGCGCACGGCCCTCCTCGGCTACCGCGACGGCGCCAAGGTCTACAGCGGCTCACGCTTCACGGGCATCGTGCACGCCCCCGCCCAGGAGGCCTACCTGCACGCCATGACCGAGGCCGGCTTCACCCTCGCCCAGGCGGCCCGGGCGGGCATGACGGCCAACGCCTACACCATCGGCTTCGTCACCGAGGAACAGGGCGTCCACCCCCTCCCGGGCGAACGCCGAGAAGGCTACGACCCCGACGAACGCGCCCGCCTGCTAGCCGACTTCCCCCTCTCGGCCGCCGCGGGCCGAGAGATCTTCACCGACTACGACACCCACTTCGAGGACGGGTTGGAGTTGGTGCTCGCCGGAATCAGCGCACGGTACAAGATCAACTGACGCGCGCCCCAGTTCCCCAGGGGCGCGGGGAACTGCGCGACCAGCCCCCACACACCCGCACCCGCCCGACAATCCCTCGCGGCACCCCCGTGGGCGCTACCGCACAACCCTCCGCAGCGCCCGCGTCAGCACCGGCGGCAGCAGATCCACCGCCACCCGCCGCACCCGGCTCCGCCCCCGCGCCACCGCCGCCGGGGCCACCGCGGGAGCCGTCGCCTCCACCGGAGGTTCCGGCAGATCCGCGTACCGGGACTCCGGAAACCCCACCCCCCGCATCCCCTTCGACTTCAGCCGGATGATCCGGTGCCCCGCCGCCTCCTGCATGCTCAGATGGCAGTCGGCCCGCCCCCGCACCATCTCGATCAACTCCTCCTGCACCGGCCCGGGGTCCCCCCACGTCCCGTACAGCTTCTGCGTGCTGAGGCAGACCGGGCTCAGCCCCCGGTTGAGGACCGCCTCCCACGCCGCTACGGAGACGCCGGGCGTGTGCTCGGAGCGGAAGTCGTCGAGGACCAGGATCCCGTCGGGCAGCAGCAGATCGTGCGCCGCCCCTATGTCACCGTGCACATGCGCGTACAGGTGCGAGGCGTCGACATGCACGAACCGGCAGGAGCGGGGCGGGACTTCGGCCGGCACCACGCTGCTGGGGCCCTGTAGCACCCGGGGCAGTTCGTCGTGGAAGGCGAGGTAGTTCTCCTCGAAGAGCCGCCGGGTCAGCCGGCCGTACGACTTCGTGGACTCCGCCCGGTTCGCGTCGTCGGGCGCGTCGCCCTCGAACAGGTCGCAGACGGTGAAGGACTCGCCGGACCGCAGGTGCCGGCCGGTGAAGATCGCGCTCTTGCCCAGGTAGACCCCGACCTCCAGGAGGTCGCCGCGCAGGCCTGCGCTCTCCTGCCGGCCGAGGAACCAGTCGAAGAGCACCTGGTCGAGTACGGGGAACCAGCCGGGCACGTCGTCGAGCCGGCGGGGCGGGCGGGTCGTTTCCTGGGTGGTGGTCATAGGGGGCGCATGCCCGCCGCACAGCTCCGAAATCGACGGAGAGATGAACGGCGGGCCAAGTCCCCCAAAAGTTAACGAGAAGTGAATTCAGACTGAATTACGAATTTCGCAATGCCCTTTTCAATCGCGGCCCCACCGGTGTCTCCACGAAACGGTGGATCAGCCAGGCCAGTCCGAGCATTCCGCACACCGTGATCAGAAGGGTGGGCCAGGGGGGCACTCCCCAGCCCCGGCGCAGCACCCGGATCACGAACCATCCGAGGTGTTCGTGCACCAGGTAGAAGGGGTACGTCAGCGCCCCGGCCGTGGTCAGCCAGGGCCAGGCCGCCCACCTGGTCCAGCCCGCCGCGACCGCCGCCACCGCGGCGAACGCGAGCGTGACGACCAGCATCACGACGTGCGGGGCGCGGGGCGATCCGGTGTGCCACAGCCCCTCCGTGGCCATGCGCAGCCCGAGGATCCAGGAGAGCGCCACGATGCCCCAGGGCAGCAGCCGGTTCCCGAAGCGGTGGACGAGGTAGAGGGCCAGGCCGCCGACGAAGTACGGGGCGTAATGGGGCATGACGACCAGCTCGGTCCAGGAGCCGCCGGCCGAGGTGCTCAGCACGGCGGCCAGGGTCCACACCGAGCAGAACAGCACCACCCGGCGGTAGGTGACCCCGGGCAGGACGACGAGCAGCGCGAACAGGGCGTAGAAGCGCACCTCGACCCAGAGGGTCCAGCAGACGCCGAGGACGCGGGGCGCGCCCAACGGCTGTTGCAGCATGGTCAGGTTGACCAGGAACTCGTCGGTGCGGACCGCGTGCACGACGGCCGGCAGCACCAGGGATGCGCCGGTGACCAATGTCACGGCGACCCAGTAGGCGGGGTAGAGGCGGGCGACGCGGGAGCGGAAGAAGTCGCCGAGGGGGCGGCCCCAGCTGCTCATGCAGATCACGAAGCCGCTGATGACGAAGAAGAACTCGACGCCGAGACAGCCGTATGCGGCCGCCCCGGACAGGGTCGGGAAGACCTGGGCGGGGTTCTGGTGCCAGGACGCGGAGACCACTCCGCCGCGTCCCGCGTAGTGGTAGAGGCAGACCATCAGGGCGGCGACGAGCCGCAGTCCGTCGAGGGCGAGAAGTCGGGTGCGGAGGTGTCCGGGTGGGGCCGGGACGACCGGGATCTGCGCAGGCGGGGGCGCCAGTGTGGGGGTCGCGAGAGACATGGTCCGGGATGCCTACCCGGGCCCGGGCGGCTAATCATCCGATCTGTTTCCGAAGTCCCCGGGACGTGGGAAGTCCCATACCGTCACCTGGGGGAATCATAGAAAGTGTGCGGTGAACCTGCTAACCATTCTCTTACCCGTAGGGGTTCGTTAACCATATAGTCGTTTTGGCTTCCTAGTTTCTCCATCCATCCCCCCGATGCGGGTCACCCCACCACACACAGCGGTTGCACAAGCTTTGCTTGGCAAAATCAGGAGAGTTATGACGAGGGTCCAGAACAGGCGGGCACCTGCGCGCGGAGGGGAGCTGGACGACTGCCTGCACGCCTGCGCTGTGCACAGCGGCAAAGTGGTCGGCAGCCTCGACCGCCGTCGCGCGGAACTCGCGGAGCAGCTGCGCAAGCTGCTGGTGGTCGTCGCCACGGAAGGCACCACCACTCCCGCGCCCGCCCCGGCCGGCGGTGCGACGGCGCTTCTGAAGCGCGCCGTCAAGGGCGCGGCCAGCCCCTCCGGCGGTATCAACAACGACCTGCTGGACGCTCTGCTCGCGGTCGCCAACAAGGCGCTGGAGTGCGGTTACAACGACGAGCTGAACCTCGCCCTGGTGATCAGCGACACGGTTCTCGCCCAGCGCAAGAACTCCCGCGCCGGCTGGCGGCTGCGCGCCCGCATCCTGGAGGGGCTCGGCGAGGAGCGCGAGGCCATCGAGGCCTACGAGCGCTACCTGGAGCTCACCAAGGACGACGGCTTCGGCGTCGCCAACCGGATATCCGGCCTGCGCCGCGCCGGCGAACGCGAAAGCGAACTCCTCGACCTCCTCAAGCGCCAGGTCCCGGCCGCCGCGGACCACGTCCGGGCGCCCTCCACCGCCACCTGGGCCGAGGGCCTCGCCCTGCAGGCCGTCGGCGACTGGCAGGCCGCCGAGCCCCGCCTGGTCGGCGCGCTGCTCGCCCTCGCCGAGGACGAGGCGCCGGTGAACGACCGGCAGGAGCTGCTCAGCCAGTACCTCGACCTGCGTCTCGCCGAGGGCAACGACGCCGGTGTCACCGAGGCCGTCGCGCTCTACGCCGAGCAGCGCCGCATCCGGATGCGCGGCCCGGTCGGCAACCCGACCGTCGACGGCGTGCAGTGGATCAGCCTCGGCGAGTTCCGCAACCAGATCGCCGGCAAGTCGGTCTGCCTGATCGCCAACTCGGGCCGGGTCGGCGCGAGCGGCATGGGCAAGGAGATCGACAACTACGACCTGGTCGTGCGCTTCAACTCGTACAAGATCGACCCGAAGAACACCGGTGAGCGCACCGACATCCACGTCAGCATCCACAAGCACGCGTTCAACTGGGAGAAGCCGGTGACCACCCGGCTGATCTTCGGTGGCGTCTCGGGCGACTGGAAGCACTCGCTGCGCAACAAGCTGGTCCCCGGCGCGCAGAAGTACCTCGGTGACGAGTCGCTGCGCTGGCCGATGCGGAACATCGGGCAGATCGGCGCCGACGCCTGGTCGGGCATCCCGACCTCCGGCTTCAACATGCTCTGGCTGCTGGACTTCCTGGACGTCAGCCCGACCCTGGACCTGATCGGCTTCGACTTCTACGAGAGCGGCGCGTACCGCGTGCAGGAGGCCATGAAGCTCGCCATCACCTCCGTGCACGAATACACCAGCGAGAAGGACTGGGTCATGCAGCGGGCCCAGAGCGTGACGGACATGAGGATCTCCCTGCGATGACGACCACCTTCACCTCGGCGATACCGAACACCGACGCGACCGCCCTCACCAAGAAGCGCCGGGTCGCCTTCGCGTCCTACGTGGACGAGAACTACCTGCCCGGCTTCCTGGTCCTGCTGCGCAGCCTCGCCCTGTCCAACCCGGGCGTCTGCGAGGACTTCGTCGTGCTCTACGACGACCTGCGCCCGGCCTCCATCGCGAAGATCCGCGCCCTGCACCCGCGCATCGTGCTCCAGCGGGTCAACGACACGCACTACGACTCGTACGTCAAGGGCGACCAGGACAACTACCTGGTCCGCAAGGCGTACTTCATCCTCGACATCTTCCGGCTGCGGGACTACGACACGGTCATCACCCTGGACACCGACATGGTCGTCCTCGGCGGTCTCGGCGAGCTCCTGGAGCTGCGCGAGGGCCTCGCGGCCGTCCCGCAGTTCTTCTACGGGCAGCACAAGCTGAACTCGGGTCTTCTGGTGATCCAGAAGGAGTACCTGTCCGACGAGTTCTGCGCGAAGATCGACAAGACCGGCCGCAGCGGCGACTACGAGCTGGACAAGCACGACCAGGGCATCCTGAACGCCGTCCTGGACGGCGACTTCGTCCGCCTCGACGCCAAGTACAACTTCGTCAAGCGGCGGCTCTCCGGCGACCTCCCGGTCCCCGAGGAGACGAAGATCCTGCACTTCACCGGGCGTCACAAGCCCTGGCAGGGCGGCGAGTCCGGCTACGCGCAGGCCGAGGACCGCTGGCGCGAGTTCGAGATGACGGACGCCGAGTTCCACGCGGCCTACTTCGCCTCCTCCGGCGGCCTCCACCACGACCTGGTCGTCCACTACGGCACCCCGCACGTCAAGCGCACCGGTGACGTCGAGATCGCCCGCAAGGTGGCCGCCGCGCACATCTCGGCCGGCGACTACCAGGACGCCGTGGACGTCATGAGCAGCGTCCACATCCCGTTGGACGAGGCCTGGCCGCACGAGGTCCTCGGGCACGCCCTGATGAGCGTCTCCCGCTACGACGAGGCCAAGACCCAGCTGCTGCTCGCCAGCGCCGCCCCCAACCGGGCCGCCACCGCCTTCTCCAGGCTCGCCCAGATCGCCTGGGTGCACGGCGACAACACCGAGGCCCTGCGGTACGCCACGGCCGGCCTCACCGTCGACCCGACCCACCGCTCCAGCCGCCTGTGGGCCCAGCGCGCGGCCGCCGTCCCCTCCCAGGAGCAGGGCAGCGCCGAGGACCAGCTGGCGCACGTCGCGTTCTACATGGACCGGCAGGGCAACGCGGGCGACAAGCTGCTCCCGGAGACCGTCCGGCTCGGCTTCGGCCCGGACACCACCTCCCGGCGCTGGCACTCCGTGCACGCCCACCGCTACTTCGACCAGGCCGCCGTGGAGCGGGTCAACGCCCGCCGGGGTCTGGTCATCGGCGGCGGCGGCCTGTTCATCCCGGACACCATGCCCAACGGCAACAGCGCCTGGCAGTGGAACGTCCCGGACGAGCACCTGCGCGCCATCGACGTCCCGATCATGATCTACGCCGTCGGCTTCAACGCCTTCGACGGCCAGTCCTACCGGGCCCAGCGCTTCAACCAGAGCCTGCGCCTGCTCGTCGAGAAGTCCTCCTTCTTCGGCCTGCGCAACCACGGCTCCATCGCCAAGGTCCGCGGCATGCTCCCGCCGGAGCTCCAGGACAAGGTCGTCTTCCAGCCCTGCCCCACCACGGTCATGCGCCAGCTGGTGGCCGGTTGGACCGACCCGCTGTACCGCGAGGACACGGTCATGCTCAACGCGGCCTACGACCGCGCGGGGCTGCGCTTCGGCCACGACTACGCGCACTTCCTCGCCGAGATGGCCAAGGCCGTCCGCAAGATCGGCGAGCACACCGAGGTCAAGTGCGTCGCGCACTCCCTCGACGACGAGAAGATCGCCTTCGACCTGCGCCGCGAGCACGGCATCTCGCTCCCGGTCATCCCGATGTACGACTTCTCCAACGACGAGATCCGCGAGACGTACGCCAAGACCCGCCTGGTCATCGGCATGCGCGGGCACGCCGGCATGATCCCGTTCGGTGTCGGCACGCCCATCATCTCGCTCATCTCGCACCCGAAGATGGCGTACTTCCTCAACGACATCGAGCGGCCCGAGTGGGGCGTCTCGGTCCACGAGAAGAACCTCGGCGACATCCTCACCGAGCGCGCCGTCGGCATCCTCGACAACCACAGCCGTACCGTCGCCGACGTGCACGACCGGCAGGAACAGCTCTGGAAGGTCACCGAGGACAACCGCGCCACGATCAGGAAGATCCTGGGCCGCTAAACCCCGAAGGGGCGGGCCCGGAGATCCGGACCCGCCCCTTCGAGAAGCGGTTGGACAGCGCCCCGTAAGGGGCGCGGGGAGCTGCGCGACCAGCCCCAACGGCGCCGCAGCCGACAAACTGCGGAACTTACCGGCGAACAACCCGCCGCAGGTTCCGCGCCTTGCGCGCCATCCGCCGCACCGTCGCGTTCCGCAGCGGGAACGACAACTGCGACGGCACCCCACCAGGCAGCCCCAGCGAGGTCAGCCGCTTCCGCTTGAAGTACCGGATGGTCGTGTCGTTCAGATGCTTCGTCAGATACCGCTCGGTCTCCGCCCGCAGCTGCGGATGGATCCTCGGCTGCATCGCGAACCCCACCGCCCGGATCAGCTCACCGAGCGCCTCGACGCTCATCCGCGGCCGCTGCTGCTCGACCGCCTTGCGGTCGGTGAGCTCGGGGATCAGCGCGTCGACGACGGTGACCGGGACCCGGTTGCTGTTCTCGTACGGGGTGAGCTTGTCCAGCAGGGTGTCGGTGCCGACACAGGCGGTCGGCAGCCCGTACAGGGCGGACGCGGTGAGCAGCGCGGTGGAGAAGCAGCCGACGACCAGGGCGGGACGCATCCGCTGGTAGAGCACCTCGGCGAGGACGGTGGTGTCCAGGACGGTGAGGTCGACCTTGAGCTTCTCGGCCTCCTGCTCCAGGGTCCGGGCGAAGCGGGCCGGGGCGGAGGGGTGCGGCTTGAACACGACCTTGGTGTGGCCGAGTTCGACGGCGCCCTTGAGCATCCGTACGTGCAGGTTCTCCTCCTGCTCGGCGGAGAGGATGCCGAGCGCGGAGAGGTACTGGCCGAGCAGCAGGGCCGGTTCGTCGATCTCGGGCAACTCGTCGCCGCTGGGCGCGAGTTCGGCGAGCACCTTGGTGAACGCGGCGGTCGGTACGACCTCGCCGTCGACACCGAACTCGGTGAGCAGCATGGGCTTGAGGCCCGGCACCAGGTCGAGGTGGAGGACCCGGTCGACGCGGGTGCCGACCAGCGGGTCGATCTTGTTGCGGGTCGGGCCGTAGCTCATCAGGCCGTCGGCGTAGACCGTGACCGGGGCGCCGGAGAACATCTGGGTGAGGCTCTGCGAGGGGTTGACCTGGATCGACTCGACGGCGAACTCGATGTCGTCGTCGCCCAGCTGCCACTCGTGGCGCAGGAAGCGTTCCCACAGCGGGAAGTCCTCCGGCCGGGGGGCCCAGCCGCCGGGGTGGAACGGGAAGATCGTCTCGTTGTACGAGATCACGTCGTCGAAGCGGTCGCGCAGCCGCTCGAAGCCGGGCGCCTCGTCCAGGCCCGGGGTGGTCTCGGGGGTCGCCGCGTTGTTGCAGACCAGCAGGATGCGCCGGTCGGCCGGGCGGAAGGCGCCGGAGTCCAGGGCGGCGGCGAGGGTGGCCGTGCCGTAGAGCGTGGACGCCTGGAAGATCTGGGTGGTCACGCGGCGGCTCCCGCGGGGGCGGGACGGCGGCGCAGCCGGCGCAGCTTGGTGGCGCGCTGGAGGTCCATGGAGTCCAGCGCGTCGTCCAGCACGTCCTGCGGCATGCGCCGCAGTGCCGCGGCACTCATTGATTTCAGCTTCTTCGCCACCGCGGGCTCGAACCTTTCGATGGATCCCAGGTGATGGGAAATGATGGCGCAATACGTGCGGACGGCCTTCGGCAGGAGCTCCTTCGCGTCGGCGTCCTGTGCGGTTTCCTCGATCACCTGGTCGAACGCGCGAATGAAATCGAGCTGACGGACATCCCCGATCTGCGTGAGTGACGAGGCTACGCCACGCCGATAGAAGACGCCGAGCAGGTTCACCGCGGCGAAGGACTCGGCCTCCCGGTGCAGCTTCCAGATCCACGGCCGGTCCTCGGCCGTCCGAAGGCCGTCCGTGAAATGCACGAGGCCCTTGTCCACCAGACGGCGGTGATAGACCCCCGCCCACGCGTAGGCGTAGTCGACGGAGGTGGTCCGGTCGGTCGGCAGGATCGCGTCCCGCGGGTTGAGCACGACGCCGCGGCGGCCGACCGGCACCCGGTGCACGGTGCGGGCCCGGGCGGTGCACTGCACATGGTCGGTGCGCACGAAGTCGCAGCCCAGCGACTCGATGGCACCCACCAGCTGGGGGTAGTAACCCGGCGCGAGCCAGTCGTCGCCGTCCAGGAAGGTGACGTACTCACCGCGCGCTTTGTCGATGCCGGTGTTGCGCGCGGTGGCCAGCCCTCCGTTCTTCTCGTGTCTGACATGGACGGCGCCAGGGAGCTCGCGCTCGGCTCGCGCGAGAATCTCTGGTGTCCCGTCGGTCGAGCAGTCGTCGACGAGAATGAATTCGAAGTCCTCACGCGCGTTCGCGCGCAGGCTCCTCAGGGTGTCGGGCGCGTATTGCTGCACGTTGTAGAACGGCACGATGACGGAGAGCTTGACCACGTGGGGGACGTTAGAGGAGCCTCCGTCGCGCGTCTTGACCGGCGCCTTGATACCAGGTGAACGACATGTGGCGAAGTCATGAACCAGGACTTTTTGATTGGTAATCCTGGGCTGATTCGCCGTCCGGAGATGTGTTGTTAACCTTTTGTTGGATTCGGGTTGGGGAGATCCTCGGAATGGCTTCCTAGCGTCTGAGACGTGCCAGCAAGTGCAACGAAGTCTCTGCGGGTGGCCGTCCTGGCGGATTCCGACACTCGGTGGAAGTGGGGGGCGCTCACCGCGAAGCGCCTGATCCCCAACGAAAGCGACAGATCGGACATCCGGCTCGACGGTTTCCTCCTGCGGGGCCGTGCCACCCCCACCGCCCGTCAGCTCCAGGAGGTCGGCGTCCACGCGGACTCGCTCCGCGAGGTGACCGCCGTCGAGTTCCTGCGTGCCATGGAAGCCGGCCCCTCGGGCACGGAAGCCGCCCCCGACGGCGCGGAGTCGTACGACATCCTCGTGCTCTCCCTCGTCGGCGGCGGGGTCCAGGCCATGCTGCACGGGCTGCGCAGCGCCTTCGCCGGCCGGGAGAAGCGGCCCGTCGTCGTCACCGGCTATGTCGGCGTCGTCTACGAGAAGCTCGCCGACGGCCTGCTGCTGCGGCACGGCGCGGACCTGGTCCTCGCCAACTCCCGCCAGGACGCGGACCGTTTCCGCGAGGTGTACGACGGGGTGGGCGCCGACTCCTCGGCGGTCACCGAGGTCGCGCTGCCCTTCCTCGGCGGGGAGCCGTACGAAGGTGAACACGACCCCTACACCGTGGTGTTCGCGGCCCAGCCCTCGGTGCCGGAGAGCCGCAAGGACCGTACGTACCTGCTCGACCGGCTGATCCGGCACGCCCGGCAGCACCCCGAGCGCGAGGTGCTGCTCAAGCTGCGCTCCAAGCCCGGCGAGCACACCACCCACATCGAGGAACTGCCGTACCAGAAGCTGGTCCAGGGCAAGGACGTGCCCGCCAACTTCAAGCTCGTGTACGGGCACATGGGCGAGGTCCTCGACCGCACCGACCTCCTGGTCACCATGAGCTCGACGGCCGCCCTGGAGTCGCTGCACCGGCGGATCCCGACCGTGGTCCTCACCGACCTCGGCATCCGCGAGGGGCTCGGCAACCACCACTTCGTCGGCTCCGGCTGCCTCGCCTCCTGGGACCGGCTCGACGCCGGACACCGCCCGGTGCCCGACGCCGAGTGGGTCTCACGGCAGGGCGTCGCGGCCGACGGCACGTACGCCACCGCCTTCGACGCGGGCCGCGAGCGGATCGCCAAGCTGCTCGCCCGGCCCGGCGGGCTGCCGCCCCTGAACCCGTACTACACACCCGAGACCGCGTCCGGCTATCTGCCCGGCATCCTGGCCCGCCACCACCTCGGCCCCGACGGCGTACCGCTCCCCGGTGCGCCCGCCGCCGACAAGGCCCCGGGACCCGTCCGCCAGATCGTGCGCCGGGCCGCGCGCGGCGCCTACCGCCACGGCGTCCAGCGGGTGGCCCCCGTGATCCGACGAATGGGAGAGCTGTGAGCGACCGGATCCCGAACCAGGCGTCCTCGGCGCATGACGGACCTGAAGGAACAGAGCCGATGTCCCACCCCGAAGGGGCCGTACTGCCCCGCGTCCTCGCCGTGATCCCCGCCCGGGGCGGCTCCAAGGGCGTCCCCGCGAAGAACCTCGCCCCGGTCGGCGGCGTCCCGCTGGTCGCCCGCGCGGTCCGCGAGTGCGTCGCCTCCCGCCTGGTCACCGACGTGGTCGTCTCCACCGACGACCAGGCGATCGCCGCGGCCGCCCGCTCGGCCGGCGCCGAGGTCGTGCTGCGTCCGGCCGCCATCGCCGGTGACACCGCCACCTCCGAGGCCGCCGTCCTGCACGCCATGGACGCCCACGAGGCGCTGCACGGCGCCACCGTCGACGTCGTCCTGCTCGTGCAGTGCACCAGCCCGTTCATCGTCCGCGAGGACATCGACGGAGTGGTCGGCGCGATCGTCGAGAACGGCGCCGACACGGCCCTGACCGTCGCCCCCTTCCACGGTTTCGTCTGGCGCGACGAGGTGCACGCCCCGGTGCCGGTCGGCGCCGACGAGGCGTCCGCCAGCGGCGGCTTCGGCGTCAACCACGACAAGTCGTTCCGCCCGCGCCGGCAGGACCGCCCCCAGGACTTCCTGGAGACCGGCGCCGCCTACGCGATGCGCGCCGACGGCTTCCGCGAGCACCAGCACCGCTTCTTCGGCCACACCGAACTGGTGCGGACCGACCCCGCGCGCGTACTGGAGATCGACGACCACCACGAGCTCGCGCGCGCCCGCGCCCTGGCCCCGCTCTTCGACGCGGACCGCCCCGGCGCCCTCCCGACCGCCGACGACGTCGACGCGGTCGTACTGGACTTCGACGGCACCCAGACCGACGACCGGGTGCTGATCGACGCCGATGGAAAGGAGTTCGTCTCCGTGCACCGCGGCGACGGACTCGGCATCGCCGCCCTGCGCAAGAGCGGGCTGAAGATGCTGATCCTCTCCACGGAGCAGAACCCGGTCGTCGCCGCCCGGGCCCGGAAGCTACAGATTCCGGTCCTGCACGGCATCGACCGCAAGGACCTCGCACTCAAGCAGTGGTGCGAGGAGCAGGGCATCGCTCCCGAGCGCGTGCTCTACGTCGGAAACGACGTCAATGACCTCCCGTGCTTCGCCGTAGCCGGCTGGCCCGTGGCGGTCGCGAGCGCCCACGACGTCGTACGCGGCGCCGCACGCGCGGTCACCACCCTCCCCGGCGGTGACGGCGCGATCCGAGAGATCGCCAGCTGGATCCTCGGCCCCTCTCTCGATTCCCTCCCGAAGTAAGGACACCCCACAGTCATGAGCAACTCCCGTCTGCGCCAGTTCGGTTCCCGTGAGGTCGGCCCCGGCAAGCCCGTCTACATCTGCGGCGAGATCGGCATCAACCACAACGGTGAGCTGGAGAACGCCTTCAAGCTGATCGACGTCGCCGCCGAGGCCGGCTGTGACGCGGTCAAGTTCCAGAAGCGCACCCCGGAGATCTGCACCCCGCGCGACCAGTGGGACATCGAGCGCGACACCCCCTGGGGCCGCATGACCTACATCGACTACCGCCACCGCGTGGAGTTCGGTGAGGACGAGTACCGCCAGATCGACGAGTACTGCAAGAGCAAGAACATCGCCTGGTTCGCCTCCCCGTGGGACACCGAGGCCGTCGCCTTCCTGGAGAAGTTCGACGTCCCCGCCCACAAGGTCGCCTCCGCCTCCCTCACGGACGACGAGCTGCTGAAGGCGCTGCGCGCCACCGGCCGTGCGGTCATCCTCTCCACCGGCATGTCGACCCCGAAGCAGATCCGCCACGCGGTCGAGGTCCTCGGCTCGGACAACATCCTCATGTGCCACGCCACCTCCACCTACCCGGCGAAGGCCGACGAGCTGAACCTCCGCGTGATCAACACGCTGGAGAAGGAGTACCCGAACGTGCCGATCGGCTACTCCGGCCACGAGACGGGCCTCCAGACCACCCTCGCCGCGGTCGCGCTCGGCGCCACCTTCGTCGAGCGTCACATCACCCTCGACCGTGCCATGTGGGGCTCCGACCAGGCCGCCTCGGTCGAGCCGCAGGGCCTGACCCGCCTGGTCCGCGACATCCGCATCATCTCCGAGTCCCTCGGCGACGGCGTCAAGAAGGTCTACGACTCCGAGCTCGGCCCGATGAAGAAGCTGCGCCGCGTCACCGGTGTCGTCGCCGAGGCGGAGATCGCCGCGGCCGCCGGCGAGCCGGTCCAGGTCTGATCCTTTTGTTACGACGACGGGACGGTCGTACGTCGATGAGCCCCCGCGCCGGGAACACCGGCCCCCCCACACTCGCGTTCGTCGAGAGTCCGGTGCAGCTGCTGAACGTGCTGGAGTGGGCGCATGTCCACGCCCTGCGCGGGGCGGCGGAGCCGGTGCCGACGGTGCCTGCCCAGGCCCGTCGCGCATCGGCCGCCATATCGGCGGCGGCACCCGGCGCGGAACTCACGATCGTCGTCCTGGCCCCGACGGACCCGATGACCCGGGGTCAGCTGCGCCGTATGGCGGACCTGGCCCGTGACGAGGGCTACCGGGTCCGCTGGGAGGAAGCACGGGGCGGCACCACCGCCCCCTTCCAGACGATCGGCGGCCTGGCGGGTTCCCTCCGCCGGGCCGACCGGATCGTCATGGGGGACCCGTTCTCCCGCTACGTACAACTGCTCCTGACCATCACCCGCGCCCATGACCTGGTCGTCGTCGACGACGGCACGGCCACGATGGAGTTCGTCGCCCAACTGGCGCGCGGCGAACGCCTGGTGCGCTGGCACCGCAAGGGCGGCAGACCCGGCGCCCGGGACCTGCTGTTCGCCCCGGTGTCCTCCTCGGCCCGCCGCCGCCTCACCCCCAGCGACCGCCGCCGGGTGGAGGTCTTCTCCTCCATGCCGATGACGGAGACGCCGGCCGGGGTGACGGTCACCGCGAACGACTTCGGCTGGACCCGGGCCCGCTTCGGCCCGCCGCGCATCACCAAGGGCGCCGACATGGTCGGCACCTCGCTGGTGGAGACCGGCGTCGTGGACGGCGACCGCTACCTGGAGGCCGTCCAGACCCTGGCGAAGGCGCACGGCGCGACCCGCTACTTCGCGCACCGCCGCGAGAGCACCGAGAAGCTGCACCGCCTCGCGGCCGAGACCGGCCTGGAGATAGTCCGCCCGGACCTCCCCCTGGAGCTGATCGCCCGCAGGGGCCCCATCGGCCGGACGATCCTGAGCTTCCCGTCGACGGTCGTGCACACCCTGCCGCTCGCCCTGGTCGGTACGGGCGTCCGCGTCGCCGTCTGCGACATCGACCCGGCCTGGCTGACGGAGAACGCGTCCCCCCGGGCGCAGGGCTTCCTCTCCGGCGTCACCGGCACGGCGAAGGACGTGCACCGGCTGGCGGCGGTGACGAGCCCGGCGTAGGGCACCGGGGGCGCGGCACCCGCCGGACCCCCGGACTACTGCCAGGTGGGCATGACCCCCGCCGGGTAGCGGGAGCCGGCCGCCCCGTGCGGGAGGATCTCCTGGACGCGCGCCAGATCTTCGGGCGTGAGGGTGACGTGCGCCGCGGCCACGTTCTCCGCCAGCCGCCGCGGGCTCCGCGTGCCCGGGATCGGCACGATGTCGTCGCCCTGCGCCAGCAGCCAGGCCAGCGCGAGCTGGGTGACCGTGCGGCCCTTGCTCTCCGCGAGGGCGGTCAGCTCGCGCACCGCGGCGACGTTCCGCTCGTAGTTGCCGGGCTTCCAGCGCTCGTCCATGGTGTGCCGCATGTCGCCCGCCTCGTACTCGGCGGCGGGCTTGACCGCTCCGGTGAGGAAGCCGCGCCCCAGCGGGGAGTACGGCACGAAGCCGATGCCCAGCTCCCGGAGCACCGGCAGGATCTCGGCCTCCACGGCCCGCTCGAACACCGAGTACTCGGTCTGGAGCACCGACACCGGGTGCACGGCGTGCGCCCGGCGGATCGTCTCCGGCCCGGCCTCGCTCAGCCCGAGGAACCGGACCTTGCCTTCGGCGATCAGCTCGCCGACCGTACCCGCCACCTCCTCGATGGGGACGCCGGGGTCGACGCGGTGCTGGTACAGCACGTCGATCCGGTCCGTGCCCAGGTACCGCAGGCTGTTCTCGGTGACCTCGCGGATGTGCTCGGGACGGCTGTCCAGGGAGTGGCCGATCCGCGTCGGGTCGGACAGGTCGAAGCCGAACTTGGTCGCGATCAGGATCTCGTCCCGGAAGCCCTTCACGGCCCGCCCGAGGAGCTGCTCGTTGCTGCCGGTGCCCAGGCCGTACAGCTCGGCCGTGTCGAAGAGGGTGACCCCGAGCTCATGGGCCCGGTGCAGGGTGTCGAGGCTGCTCCGCTCGTCCGGGGTGCCGTAGGCCATCGTCATGCCCATGGTGCCGAGACCGATCGCGCCGGCCGCGAGGCCCTGCCCGCCGAGGGTGCGCCGCGGAAGGCGGGTGGGCTGCGGAAGATGTGTGCTGTGCTCTGCCATGCCGTCAACGCTAGGCACGCGGACCCCGGCGGTCATGGGCCGCCGCTCGCATAGAATTGCCTGATCCTCTCAGGGATCCTTCAGGGACGGAGCGCACTGTGCTGGACCGACTCGTCGCGGCCGTCGACCGGCACTGCGTGACACCGGGCACGGACACCGCCGTACCCCGGCTCTCCCTGGCCTCCGTCGACGAGCCGGTCGAGCCCGCCCATCTGCTCTACGAACCGATGATCTGCTTCGTCGCCGCCGGCACGAAACGCACCACCGCGGGGGAGCTGATCCGGGTCGCCCGCCCCGGCGAGATGCTCCTCACCACCATCGACCTGCCGGTCACCGCCGACCTGGAGCAGGTGCCGTACCGGTCCGCGTCCCTGCACCTCGACGGCGAGCCGCTCACCGAACTGCTGCTGGAGCTGGCCGACGCGCCCGCGGCGGCCACCCCGTCGGCCGCCCCCGCGCAGGTCGCCGCCCCGATGTCCCCCGAACTCGCCGACGCGGTCACCCGCTGGGTCGAACTCCTCGACACCCCCGAGGACATCCGCCCGCTCGCCGCCCGCGTCGAGAGCGAGATCCTCTACCGGCTGCTGCGCAGCTCCCTCGGCCCCGTCCTGCGCCAGTGGTCGCTGGCCGACTCCACCGCGACCCGGGTGCGCGAGGTGGCGCGCTGGATCCGCGCCCGCTACACGGAGCCGCTCAGCATCGACGAGATCGCGGCGGTGGCGCACATGAGCCCGGCCGGCCTGCACCGGCACTTCAAGGCGGCCACCGGCATGAGCCCGCTCCGCTACCAGAAGCACCTGCGCCTCCAGGAGGCCCGGCGCCGCCTCATCGCCGGTGACGCGTCGGCGGCCCAGATCGCCCAGGCCGTCGGCTACGTCAGCCCCACCCAGTTCAACCGCGAGTACCGCACCGCCTACGGCCTTCCACCCGCCCAGGACGCCGCCCGCCTGCGGGCCCGCATCACCCGCACGGTGACCAGCGGGCTGTGACCGCGACGTCCCCGTAGTCCGGCTCGCCCGGATCAGGCGACGGTGATCACGGTCTTGCCGCGGGCGTGGCCCTGCTCGACGTGGCGGACGCCCGCGGCCGTGTCGGCCAGCGGGTACGTGCGGTCGACGACCGGGGTGAGCCGGCCGGCCTCGACCAGTGCGGTCACGTCGAGCAGTTCCTGGTGGACCGGCCCGTCCG
Organism: Streptomyces sp. NPDC090088; assembly: GCF_044747345.1. Classification (NCBI taxonomy): domain Bacteria; kingdom Bacillati; phylum Actinomycetota; class Actinomycetes; order Kitasatosporales; family Streptomycetaceae; genus Streptomyces; species Streptomyces sp. NPDC090088. The sequence goes on from NZ_JBIVDZ010000002.1 coordinate 572,980, forward strand.
GCACCGAGGGAAGGAGCGGCCGCAGCCGCTGCCGGACGAACGGGTCGGCCGCGACGACCCGCAGCAGCGAGCCCAGCACGCCGAGGACATGGCCGGGCGAACCGCCGCCGTTGGCCACCAGCGTCCCGGCCGGCGTGAGCGCCCGGCGCAGGTGCCGCAGCGGTCGGCCGCCCACGTTGTCGAGGATCACGTCGTAGCGCTCGCCCCGGCCGGTGAAGTCCTCACGGGTGTAGTCGACGACATGCGCGGCGCCGAGCGAGCGCACCAGCTCGACGTTCCCGGTGCCGCACACCCCGGTGACCTCCGCCCCCGAGGCCACGGCGATCTGCACGGCGAAGGTGCCGATGCCGCCCCCGGCCCCGTTCACCAGCACCCGCTGACCCGCCGTCAACCCGCCCACGGTGCGCAGGCCGCGCAGGGCGGTCACCGCCGCCATCGGCACGGCCGCGGCCTCCTCGAAGGTGAGCCCGGCGGGCTTCGGCACCAGCAGGCCGGCGGTGGTGCACGCGTACTCGGCGAAGGCGCCGGGACAGAAGCCCAGCACCTCGTCGCCGACCCGCGGCCCGCCGGCGCCGGCGCCGACCGCCACCACCTCGCCGGCCGCGTCGATCCCGGCCACCCGCGACTTCGGCCGCCGCAGCCCCACACCGCCCATCAGCCGCGCCACGTACGGGTCCCCGCGCAGCATGTGCCAGTCGTACGGATTGACGGCCGCGGCCCGCACCCGCACCACCACCTGCCCGTGCCCGGCCTCCGGCCGTTCGACCTCCGCCATCCGCAGCACGTCCGGCGGCCCGAACCGCTCCTGCACGATCGCCTTCATCGTCATCGGAAACTCCCCCTGCCGCGAGGTGTACGGCGTACACCCACTTGAGGGGAAGGTAGGTGTACGTCGTACACCCGTCAAGGGACCGGGGGCGAGGTTCAACCGGCGCTCAGGAGGCGTTCAGCAGCCGCTCAAGGCCGTCCAGCGTCAGGTCCAGGGCGAACTCGAACTCGAACTGGTCGTCGCAGCCGGACCCGACGACGGACTCCGGGTCGTGGGCGACCGCCATGGCCAGCTCGGCGAGGTGGGGGAAGCGCGCCGCCATCTCCTCGGGCGCGAGCGTCTCCGTATCGCCGTCCGCCGGGCGGCCGGAGCCGTTGTCCACGAACAGCTCCTGGGAGAAACCCAGCAGCCGGCTGCCCATCACATGCAGGGCGTGATGGACCAGGCCGATCGGGAACCCCCCGGACCGGAAGACCCCGATCATCGAGTCGAGGTACTCCAGGAGGGCCGGGGTCGGGGCGGCCCGCGTCTTCATCCGCGCCTCGATGACCTCGGGCGCCCACGGGTGGCGCAGCAGCATCCGCCGGGCCGACAGCACCCGGCGCCGTACGGCCGCCTTCCAGCCGATCCCCTCGACCGGCGGGTCGATCTCGTCGACCAGGACGTCGATCATGCCGTCCAGCAGCTCGTTCTTGTTGGCCACGTGCTTGTACAGCGCCATGGGTACGACACCGAGCGCCTGCGCGATCCTGCGCATGCTGAGCGCGTCGACCCCGCCCTCGTCCGCGAGGGCGACGGCGGCGCTCAGTACCCGGGTCCGGTTCAGGGGCACCCGAGCCCGGGCGACGGCACCGGCCTGCGTCGCGATCTCGACCAACCCCTCTCGCCAGCCGCTGGCTGCCTGCCCGACGAATCTACAGGCGTCGTCGAACACGCCGGTCACATTCGCCCGCCGAGCTCCGTCAGTGCAGTGACAGCGACACGGGAACGACAAAGGAGACGACGATGGCAACGCGTTCGATCACGGCAGAGGTCCCGACCGGTCCGCGGATGTCCGAGGACCCCGCCCGGCTCGTCCCCGAACTGGCGGAGGTGTCGGCGGCACTGTTCAGGGCCGCCGGCAACGGTTCGGTACCGCGCCCCACGATCAGCCTGGTCCAGCTGCGGGCCGGACAGATCGTCGGCAGCACGTACCTGACCGTTCTGCACACGGGTTTCCTGCGCAAGGCCGGGGAGTCGGAGGAGCGGATCACCTCCGTCGCCTCCTGGCAGGACGCGCCGTACTTCACGGCTCCGGAGCGCGCCGCCCTGGCCCTCGTGGAAGCGGTGCTGCAGCCCTCGGCCGACGGCGAACGCGTCTCCGACGACCTGTACGCCCAGGCCGCCGAGCACTACGAACCGAAGGCCCTCGCCACCCTCATGTTCGTCATCGGGCAGGTCAACTTCTTCATCCCGATCGCCCTGATCGCCAAGCCGGCCCCGGGCCGCTCCTTCAACGCACCGTGGAACTGAACCGGCCCGGCACCCGGTAGGAACCCCGGGCGGGACGCGCTCAGACGGGCTGCCACAGTTCGACGCGGTTGCCCTCCGGATCGGTGACCCAGCCGAAGCGGCCGACGCCGTCCATCTCCTGGGTCTCCGCGGCCACGTCCGCGCCCCGGGCGCGCAGCTGCGCGAGCATCGCGTCCAGGTCGCGGACCCGGAAGTTGAGCATGGTCTGCTGGGTGCGGGCGCCGAAGTAGTCGGTCCCCGACTCGAACGTCGCGAACACCGTGGGCCCGGTCTCCTGCTGCCACACCCCGTGCTCGCCGACGTCCATGCCCAGACAGTCGCGGTACCACGCGCCCAGCGCCGCCGGGTCGCCGGCCCTCATGAAGTAGCCACCGATTCCAAGCACACGTTCCATACGGCCATCCTGCCAGGGCGGCGACGGGGCGGTCCGCTTCGGCGAGCCGCTCCAGTGGCGAGGCGAGCCCCTTCACGAGCCCCTTCAGTGGCGAGGCGAGCCCTTTCAGAGCGTCCACCCTCCGTCCGGCGGTGCCCGGTCAGCCCGGCTTGCGGGCCAGGACGAAGGCGCGGGGCCACTTCTCGGACTCGACCGGTTCGCGGATGAGGGTGGCGGCCACGTCCAGGCCGGCCTTGGCGAGCATGTCGCCGACGGCGTACGCGGGGCGCCAGTGGTAGTGCAGGTCGATCTCGTGGCCGAAGCGCTCGGTGAGGTGGAGGCCGGGGGTCTCGCCCTTCTGGAAGGCGAGCAGGACATGGCCGCCGGGGACCAGCGCGCGGTGGAAACCGGCGAAGGTCGCCGGGAGGTGGGCGTCGGGGATGTGGATGATGGAGTAGAGGGCGAGGATGCCGCCGAGGGTCGCGTCCGGGAGGTCCAGGGACGTCATCGAACCGCGGTGGAAGCGCAGGCCGGGATGGGCCTCGCGGGCCAGGGCGACCATCGCGGGGGAGAGGTCGATACCGAAGGCCGGGACGCCCAGGTCGTCGTTCAGGTGGGCGGTGATGTGGCCGGGGCCGCTGCCCAGGTCGGCCACGGGGGCGGTGCCGTTCGCCTTCACCAGCGCGGTGAAGGCGGCGATCATCGACATGTCCACCGGGCGCTCGGGGAGGCCGGGGAAGGCGGCGGTGTAGTCCTTGGCGATCATGTCGTAGGACGTACGGGTGGTCTCTATGAAATCGGTGGTGTCCGAGTCCGTCACGGTCGCGCACGCTACCGGTCGGACGGGGGCCGCGTGGCGAAGTCGCCGTTCCGTTCCGGTCCTGTTTCGGTGGGTGGACAGGACGGGCGGGATCGTAGTGAGGCGTGGTATCCGTGGAAGAGGAAGCATAGGTTTTACCCAGCCACGTCCGGGGTCATGCCTCCGCGGTCAGATTTTCTTCCCCTAACGGGCTGAACTTTTGTTGATCTCGGGTCAGTTGACCCTCCGGGCGTCCTACCCTTCAGAGGGTGAACCAATTGATGTCCCTAGAGTCCGAGGCCGACCTCCCCGGGGATGTGCTCCCCGGCGTGCTCAGCGAGGAGCTGCACGCCGAACTCGTAGCCTTCCGGCGCGACTTGCACATGCACCCCGAGCTCGGCAACCAGGAGTTCCGCACGACGGCCGCGATCAAGGAACGGCTGGAGCAGGCCGGCCTCCGGCCCCGCGTCCTCTCCCTCGGAACCGGGCTCATCTGTGACATCGGGCCGGTGGGGGACGGGCTGCCCGTGCTCGCCCTGCGGGCCGACATCGACGCCCTGCCCATCCCGGACATGAAGACCGAGTGCTCCTACCGGTCCACCGTCCCGGACCGGGCCCACGCCTGCGGGCACGACGTGCACACGGCGGTGGTGCTGGGTGCCGGGCTCGTCCTCGCCGACCTGCACCGCCGGGGCCTGCTGCCGCGGCCCGTGCGGCTGCTCTTCCAGCCCGCCGAGGAGGTGCTGCCCGGCGGTGCCGCCGACGCCATCGAGGCCGGGGTGCTGGACGGGGTGGGGCGGATCATCGCCGTGCACTGCGACCCCAGGGTGGACGTGGGGCGGATCGGGCTGCGGACCGGCGCCATCACCAGCGCCTGCGACCGGATCGAGGTGGCGCTGGACGGCCCCGGCGGGCACACCGCCCGGCCGCATCTGACCACCGACCTGGTCACCGCCGCCGCCCGGGTCGCGGTCGACGTGCCGGCGGTCATCGGGCGGCGCGTGGACAGCCGTAGCGGACTCGCCCTGACCTGGGGACGGATCGAGTCCGGGCACGCCCCGAACGTGATCCCGCAGCACGCCGAGCTGTCCGGGACCGTGCGCTGCCTGGACCTGGAGGCCTGGCGGCAGGCGCCGGACGTGGTGCACGCCGCGATCGACGAGGTCGCCACCCTGCACCGGGCCAAGTCGGAGATCACCTACGTGCGCGGGGTGCCGCCGGTCGTCAACGACCCGGTGATCACCGAACTGCTGCGGGACGCGATGACCGCCCGGCGCGGGAGCGACTCCGTCGAGAGCACCGAGCAGAGCCTCGGCGGGGAGGACTTCTCCTGGTACCTGGAGCACGTGCCGGGCGCGCTGGCACGGCTCGGGGTGCGCACCCCGGGGGAGCGGACGGTACGGGACCTGCACCAGGGCGACTTCGACGCCGACGAGCGGGCCATCACCGTGGGCGTCGAGCTGTTCACGGCCGCCGCTCTGATCGACGCGACCAGGTAGTCGTATCGACGATCGTCGGATCAGACGGCGGGAGAAACGGTCAGCTTGCCTGCCGCTTCTCCATGGATTCTCCCCAGGGGGCGAAGGGCGCCCGAACGGTGCCCCTTCGCCCCCTTGTGTCACCCCGTCGTAACCGGCGATCTCCGGTTGTAACCCGGAGTCGGCACGGTTCGATAACGGCCCGGAGAAACCCCGTTCCCCTCCGCTTCTACGCGCGTTACTGTGCGCCGAAATCGCCACCGCGGGTGGCCGGTTGGGGAAGCGGGCCGGTGACGGTGCCGTGGGGACGAAGGGGTGCTTGCTGTGCGTCATATCTCGGGTCGGAGGACACGGTTCTCCCAGGCAGCGGTGACCGTCGCGGTCCTCGCCCTGGCCGCCGCCGGTTGCGGTAAGTCCAGCTCGGACAGTGGTGCCACCAGCACCAACTCGTCCGGAAAGTACAACGGCAAGGGCATAGGCCTCGCCTACGACATCGGCGGCAAGGGCGACCAGTCCTTCAACGACGCCGCCTACGCCGGCTTCGAGAAGGCCGAGAAGGAGTTCGGCATCGGCGGCCGGGACATCGAGCCGCAGGACGGCGAGTCCGACGCCGACAAGGTGCAGCGTCTCGACACGCTCGCCAAGGCCGGCTACAACCCGATCATCGGGGTCGGCTACTCCTACGCGCCCGCCGTCAAGGAGGTCGCCGCGAAGTACCCGAACATCACCTTCGGCATGATCGACGACTCGACGATCAACGCGAAGAACGTCGTCGACATGGTGTTCGCCGCCGAGCAGTCCTCGTACCTGGCCGGTGTCGCCGCCGCGTCCGCCACCAAGAAGGACCACATCGGGTTCATCGGCGGCGTGGACATCCCGCTGATCCACACCTTCGAGGCCGGGTTCGACCAGGGCGCCAAGTCCGTCAACCCGAAGATCAAGATCGAGTCGCAGTACCTCACGCAGACGGCCGCCGAGGGCGGGTTCTCCAGCCCGGACAAGGGCAAGACCGCAGCCCAGGGTCAGATCGACGCCGGCGCCGACGTGATCTACCACGCGGCCGGTCTCTCCGGCCAGGGCGTGATCGAGGCCGCCGCCACCGCCAAGGTGTGGGCGATCGGCGTCGACTCCGACCAGTACGCGCAGGACGCGCTCGCCAAGTACAAGGACTACATCCTCGGCTCGGCCCTGAAGAACGTCGGCGGCGCCGTGTACGACCTGGTGAAGTCGGTCTACGAGGGCAAGCCGGAGAGCGGTGTCGTCAACGGCACCCTCAAGACCGGCGGCGTCGGCTTCGCCGACACCAACCCGAAGTACAAGGCCCTGACCAAGGTCGTCGCGGCTGTCGACAAGGCCAAGCAGGACATCGTCGACGGCAAGGTGACCGTCAACACCAAGTAATGCGACACATATATGCGGCCAGGTGATCAACCGGCCGCAGCTCGACGGCCGCGTGCGCGCCGTTGCAGTTCATGCGCCCCTTGCCTCCCGCAAGGGGCGCAGTGCTGTCCGTAACCTTGGCCGTGACTGTGGCCACAGCTAGATAACGGACCGGACATTGGGGGTTTTCCGTCTGGTCTACGCGCGTTACGCTGCGGCGGAACCAGCGCCTGGTTTGGGCGCGTGCACGAAGGAGTCAAGTTCCATGCGCCGGGTGTCCCGTATCGCGGTTGCGGGCGTTGCAACCGCAGCCCTCGCTGCCACCGTATCCGCCTGTGGCAGCTCGTCCACCTCGTCCTCCAGCAGCAAGGGCAAGGACCTCGGTCTGGCTCTCGCCTACGACGTCGGTGGCAAGGGCGACCAGTCCTTCAACGACGCCGCGACCGCCGGCCTGGACAAGGCCGACCAGGAGTACGGCTACAAGTCCACCGCCGTCGAGCCGCAGGACGGCGAGTCGGACGCCGACAAGGTCCAGCGTCTGGAGACGCTCGCCAAGCAGGGCTACAACCCGGTGATCGGCGTCGGCTACTCCTACGCGCCCGCCGTCAAGGAGGTCGCGGCCAAGTTCCCGAAGGTCACCTTCGGCATCATCGACGACAACACCATCAAGGCCGACAACGTCGCCGACCTCGTCTTCCACGAGGAGCAGGCGTCCTACCTCGCCGGTGTCGCCGCCGCCAAGGCCACCAAGACCAACACCGTGGGCTTCATCGGCGGTGTGGACGTGCCGCTGATCCACAAGTTCGAGGCCGGCTTCGAGCAGGGCGTCGCGGACACCAAGAAGGGCGTCAAGGTCAAGTCGCAGTACCTGACCGAGACCGCCGCCGAGGGTGGCTTCTCCAGCCCGGACAAGGGCAAGACCGCCGCCGACGGCCAGATCGACGCCGGTGCCGACGTCGTCTACGCCGCCGCCGGCCTGTCCGGCCAGGGCGTCATCCAGTCCGCCGCCGAGCACAAGGTGTGGGCGATCGGTGTCGACTCGGACCAGTACAAGCAGGACGCGCTGGCCAAGTACAAGGACTACATCCTCACCTCGGCGATGAAGGACGTCGCCGGCGCGGTCTACAACCTGGCCAAGTCCGTCCACGACGGCAAGCCGGAGACCGGTGAGATCCGCGCCAGCCTGGCCACCGGCGGTGTGAGCCTCGCCGACTCCAACCCGACCTTCAAGAGCAACGCCGACATCCAGGCCGCGCTCAAGAAGGCCGAGGCCGGTATCAAGGACGGCTCGATCACGGTCAAGACCTCCTGACCCAGGGGTCATGACCTTGTCGTAGGCATGGTCAAAGGCGCGCCGTAATGGCAGCGTTACGGCCACGGAACGGGGTGCGGGAAGGATGACCTTCCCGCGCCTCTGCCGTAGATCCAGGGATCCGGGGATCCGGTGCCCCGGGAATCCGGTGACCCGGGTGGGGTCCCGGACGCGGGTCCGAGCGTTCGGTCAGGAAGCTCGGGTGCGGGTCCGGGGATCGTCCGGTGATCCCGGTGCGGCGGGGGCAATCCCCCTTCGCGCGGCAGAATGCTCGGAACGGATCGAGAGTCGAAAAAGCTCGGTCAGGTCCGGGCACTATTTAAAGCAGGGGCGCTACGCGCGTAGAGCGGCCCCTTTCCCGAGGAGAGTGCGCCATCGACGCGTCCAGCAGCCCTCCGCTCACCGCAGAGACGACAGCCGCGGTCGAGCTGGCGGGGATCACCAAGCGATTCCCCGGTGTCGTGGCCAACCACGACATCCACCTGAGCGTCCGCAAGGGCACCGTCCATGCCCTGGTCGGTGAGAACGGGGCCGGCAAGTCGACCCTGATGAAGATCCTCTACGGCATGCAGAAGCCGGACGAGGGCACCATCGCGATCGACGGCGAGCAGGTCACCTTCTCGTCCCCCGCCGACGCCATCGCGCGCGGCATCGGCATGGTCCACCAGCACTTCATGCTGGCGGACAACCTGACGGTGCTGGAGAACGTCGTGCTCGGCAGCGAGAAGCTGTACGGCATCGGCGGCAACGCCCGGAAGAAGATCAAGGAGATCTCCGACCGGTACGGCCTCGGTATCCGCCCCGACGCCCTGGTCGAGGACCTCGGCGTCGCCGACCGGCAGCGCGTGGAGATCCTCAAGGTCCTCTACCGCGGCGCCAAGACCCTGATCCTCGACGAGCCCACCGCCGTCCTGGTCCCGCAGGAGGTCGACGCGCTCTTCGACAACCTGCGCGAGCTGAAGTCCGAGGGCCTGTCGGTCATCTTCATCTCCCACAAGCTGGGCGAGGTGCTCTCCGTCGCCGACGACATCACCGTCGTCCGGCGCGGTACGACGGTGGGCACCGCGGTGCCCTCGAAGACCACCCCGCGCCAGCTCGCCGAGCTGATGGTCGGCAGCGAGCTGCCCACCCCGGAGACCGCCGAGTCCACCGTCACCGACCAGGCCGTCGTCACGGTGAAGAACCTCACCGTCTACGCCAGCGGCGGCATCGCCTCCCTCGGCGAGGTCGGCGCCCAGCCCGAGACCGCCACGGTCGGCTCGGCCGGCGCCACGGCCCGCGGCGACGTGCTCGACGAGGCCACCACCCCCGGTGCCGCCAAGCGCGTCCTCGACGACGTCTCCTTCACCATCCACGCCGGTGAGGTCATGGGCATCGCCGGTGTCGAGGGCAACGGCCAGACCGAGCTGATCGACGCGCTCATCGGCACCCGCAACGCCGACTCCGGCGCGATCGAGTTCCTCGGCGAGGACATCACCGGCTGGGCCACCCGCAAGCGCCGCGAGTCCGGCGTCGGCTACATCCCCGAGGACCGGCACCGCCAGGGCCTGCTCCTGGAGTCGCCGCTCTGGGAGAACCGCATCCTCGGCCATGTCACCGAGAAGCCCAACGCGAAGGGCTTCTGGCTGGACATCAAGGGCGCCCAGGCCGACACCCGCCGGATCGTCGAGGAGTACGACGTCCGCACCCCCGGCATCGACGTCACCGCCGCCTCCCTCTCCGGCGGCAACCAGCAGAAGCTGATCGTCGGCCGCGAGATGAGCCACAGCCCGAAGTTCCTGATCGCCGCCCACCCCACCCGCGGTGTGGACGTCGGCGCCCAGGCGCAGATCTGGGACCGCATCCGCGAGGCCCGCCGCGAGGGCCTGGCCGTGCTGCTGATCTCCGCCGACCTCGACGAGCTGATCGGCCTGTCGGACACCCTGCGCGTGATCTACGACGGAAAGCTGGTCGCGGACGCCGACCCGGCCACCATCACGCCCGAGGAACTGGGCTCGGCCATGACAGGTGCCGCCAGCGGCCACCTGGAGCATCACGACGCGAACGATGTGTCCGGGGAGGACCAGGACTGATGAAGAAGTTCGACAAGGAGCGCGTGCTCCTCGCGGTGGCCGGACCGGTCATCGCGCTCGTGCTGGCGATCGCGCTGACGTCGATCGTGCTGCTGGCCTCGAACCGCAACCCGTTCGAGCCGTACGTGCTGATGCTCCAGCAGCTGCCGTACTCGGACATCCAGGTCCTGATCATCAACCAGGCGGCGATGTACTACATCGCGGCCATCGCGGTCGCCCTCGGCTTCCGGATGAACCTGTTCAACATCGGCGTCGACGGCCAGTACCGGCTCGCCGCCGTGATGACGGCCGTGGTCGGCGCCAACATCGGACTGCCCGCCTTCCTGCAGATCCCGATGCTGCTCCTGGTCGCCATGTTCACCGGCGCCTTCTGGGCCGGTATCGCGGGCGTCCTCAAGGTCACCCGAGGGGTCAGCGAGGTCGTCTCCACGATCATGCTGAACGCCATCGCCACCAGCGTCATCGGCTACGTCACCCTCGCGAACGTGTGGGGCGTCCAGGTCGGCAACAACATGACGACCGGCGACATGAAGAAGTCCGGCTGGTTCCCCGGCATCAACCTGGGCTCCGACGTCGGCGAGATCTACGGCATGGTGTTCGTCGCCATCGCCCTCGGCGTCGCCTACTGGGTGGTCCTCAACCGCACCCGCTTCGGCTTCGACCTGCGCGCCACCGGCGCCTCCGAGTCCGCCGCGGCCGCCTCCGGCGTCGACGCCAAGCGCATGGTCCTGATCTCCATGCTGATCTCCGGCGCCGTCTCCGGCCTCGCGGGCCTGCCGCTGCTGCTCGGCGACACCCACACCTACAGCCTGAGCTTCCCGGCCGGCCTCGGCTTCACCGCCATCGGCATCGCCCTGCTCGGCCGCAACAACCCCGGCGGCATCGCCTTCGCCGCCCTCCTGTGGGCCTTCCTCGACAAGGCCTCGCCCGCCCTCGACTACGCGACCCCGGTCGCGTACGAGAAGGAGATCGCCACGATCATGCAGGGCCTGATCGTCTTCTCCGTCGTCATCTCCTACGAAGCCGTACGCCAGTGGGGCCTGCGCCGCCAGCAGCGCCAGGTCGGCGCGGAGCTCGCCGCGGCCGCCGCCCAGAACACCAAGAAGGAGGTGGCGGCCTGATGTCCACCGCGACCATCGCCAAGCCGCAGGCGAAGCAGCCCGGCAAGGGCGGCCGCCGAATGTCGCTCCCGGTACTCCTGCTGGTCATCGCGGGCGTCCTGATCCTCACCTCGGCCGTCCGCCTGATCACCGGCGCCGACGGCATCACCTCGACCGGCCAGATGTCCACCGCGCTGCGCCTCGCCGTGCCGATCGGCCTCGCCGGTCTCGGCGGCCTGTGGGCCGAGCGCGCGGGCGTCGTCAACATCGGCCTCGAAGGCATGATGATCCTCGGCACCTGGTTCGGCGCCTGGGCCGGCTACCAGTGGGGACCCTGGGTCGGCGTGGTCTTCGGCATCCTCGGCGGCGCGCTCGGCGCCCTCCTGCACGCCGTCGCCACCGTCACCTTCAACGTCAACCACATCGTCTCCGGTGTGGCCCTGAACATCCTCGCCCTGGGCACCACCCGCTACCTCTCGAAGTTCACCTTCGAGAACGCGGAGGGCGGCTCCTCCAAGCAGTCCCCGCCGATCGACTCGATCGGCACGTTCAGCGTGCCAGGACTGTCCGACTGGCTGAACACGCTCAACGAGAAGCACTGGTTCCTGATCTCCGACATCGCCGGCCTGGTCGGCGGTCTGCTGACCGACCTGTCCCCGCTGACGGTCGTCGCGGTCGCCCTCGTACCGATCACCTGGTGGGTCCTGTGGCGCACGGCCTTCGGCCTGCGCCTGCGCTCCTGCGGTGAGAACCCGGTCGCGGCCGAGTCCCTCGGCGTGAACGTCTACAAGTACAAGTACATCGCGGTGATCATCAGCGGCGGCTTCGCGGGCCTCGGCGGCGCCTTCCTCTCCATCGTCGCCTCCAACGTGTACCTCGACGGCCAGACGGCCGGCCGCGGTTACATCGGTCTCGCCGCGATGATCTTCGGCAACTGGATGCCGGGCGGCCTGGCCCTCGGCGCCGGCCTGTTCGGCTACACCGACAGCCTCAACCTGCGCGGCGGCACGGTGAACGTCCACGCGCTGATCCTGCTGATCGCGATCCTGCTGGTGTTCGGCGCCGCCTACCTGGCCTGGAGGAAGAAGTACATCCCGGCGGCGATCACCATCGTGATCTCGGTCCTGATGTTCATCTGGTACGCCTCCACCAACGAGGTCCCGCGCCAGCTCGTGACCGCGACCCCGTACCTCGTGACCCTGCTGGTGCTCTCGCTGTCCGCGCAGTCCCTGCGGATGCCGAAGGCGGACGGTCTGCCGTACCGGAAGGGACAGGGCAAGTGACGGCCGCGGCCGCGGACTTCGACTGGGAGCCCCTGCGGGCCGAGGCACGGGAGGCCATGTCGCACGCCTACGCCCCGTACTCGGGATTCCCCGTAGGGGTCGCGGCCCTGGTCGACGACGGCCGCACGGTCACCGGCTGCAACGTGGAGAACGCGTCCTACGGCCTGGGCCTGTGCGCCGAGTGCGGCCTTGTCTCCCAGCTCCAGCGCACGGGCGGCGGCCGCCTCACCCACTTCACCTGCGTGGACGGCACGGGCGGGCTCCTCGTCCCGTGCGGCCGCTGCCGCCAGCTGCTCTACGAGTTCGGCGGCCCGGACCTCCTCCTGGACACCCCGGAGGGCGTCCTGCCCCTCTCCGAGATGCTGCCCCAGGCCTTCGGCCCGGCCCATCTCACCAAGTAATCCCGTACGGCCCCTCCCCGCCCGTCCGCGCGGAGGGGCCGTACGCTTCGCACTTCTTCGAAGGGAACGCCATGGCCGCCATGGACGCCATCTCCGTCATCCGCACCAAGCGCGACCGCGGTGAGCTCAGCGACCAGCAGATCGACTGGGTCATCGACGCCTACACGCGCGGCGAGGTCGCCGACGAGCAGATGTCGTCGCTCGCGATGGCCATCCTCCTCAACGGCATGAACCGCCGCGAGATCGCCCGCTGGACCGCCGCGATGATCGCCTCCGGTGAGCGCATGGACTTCTCCTCGCTGTCCCGCCCGACGGCCGACAAGCACTCGACGGGCGGCGTCGGCGACAAGATCACGCTGCCGCTGGCCCCCCTCGTGGCGGCCTGCGGCGCGGCCGTCCCGCAGCTCTCCGGCCGCGGCCTCGGCCACACCGGCGGCACCCTCGACAAGCTGGAGTCCATCCCCGGCTGGCGCGCCCTGCTCTCCAACGAGGAGATGCTGAACGTCCTCGACACCACCGGCGCGGTCATCTGCGCGGCGGGCGACGGCCTGGCCCCCGCTGACAAGAAGCTCTACGCGCTCCGTGACGTCACCGGCACGGTCGAGGCGATCCCGCTGATCGCCTCCTCGATCATGTCGAAGAAGATCGCCGAGGGCACCGGCTCCCTGGTCCTGGACGTCAAGGTCGGCACCGGCGCCTTCATGAAGACCATCGAGGACGCCCGCGAGCTGGCCTCGACGATGGTCGGCCTCGGCACCGACCACGGCGTGAAGACGGTCGCCCTCCTCACCGACATGTCCACCCCGCTCGGCCTCACCGCCGGCAACGCCCTCGAAGTCCGCGAGTCGGTCGAGGTCCTCGCCGGCGGCGGGCCCTCCGACGTCGTGGAACTCACCCTCGCCCTGGCCCGCGAGATGCTCGACGCGGCCGGAGTCAAGGACGCCGACCCGGCGAAGGCCCTCGCCGACGGCTCGGCGATGGACGTCTGGCGCCGGATGATCGCGGCCCAGGGCGGCGACCCGGACGCGACCCTGCCGGTGGCCCGCGAGCAGCACGTCATCACGGCCCCGTCCTCCGGCGTCCTGACCCGCCTCGACGCCTACGGCATCGGCGTCGCCGCCTGGCGCCTGGGCGCCGGCCGCGCCCGCAAGGAGGACCCGGTGCAGGCCGGCGCCGGCATCGAACTCCACGCCAAGCCCGGCGACACGGTCACCGCCGGCCAGCCCCTCCTCACCCTCCACACCGACACCCCGGAACGCTTCGAGTACGCCCTCCAGTCGGTCGAGGGCTCGTACGACATCGCGGCGGCCGGTACGGCCTTCACGGCGTCGCCCGTCGTGCTGGAGCGCATCGCCTGACGAGGGTGCGGCAAGGCGCTGCCGGGGTGTCACCCCAGCAGCGCCGCCACGACCACCAGTACCGGTACCGCGAGCACCGTCGACAGCAGGATCGAGTCGCGGGCCAGTTCCTCGCCGACGCGGTAGGTGCTGGCGTAGGTGTAGAGGTTCTGGGCGGCGGGGAGGGCCGAGGTGACCGTCACGTCGAGCAGGGGGGCTCCGTGGAGGTCGAAGACCATGGAGGCCAGGGCCCAGGCGGCGAGGGGCTGGCCGACCGACTTCAGGGCGACGGACAGGAGGACGGGGTGGCGGTCGCGGCCCCGGCCGGGGAGCGTGCTGCCGTGCAGGGAGATGCCGAAGGCCAGCAGGACCGCCGGGACGGACATGTTGCCGATCAGGGTGAGCGGGTCCATCACCGGGCCGGGGACATGGACGCCCAGGCCGGAGACCGCGACGCCGGACAGTGAGCCCACGGCTATCGGGTTGCGCAGCGGGGCGAGCAGGCGCCGCCACCACGGGCCCTTCTCGCCCATCCCCGACAGGTCCAGGATCGTCAGGGCGACCGGGGTGAGGACCACCACCTGGAAGAGCAGCACCGGTGCCACCAGGGACGCGTCGCCCAGGACGTACACCGCGATCGGGATGCCGAGGTTGCCGGAGTTGACGTAGCTGGAGCAGAGCGCGCCGATCGTGGTGCGGCCCACGCCCCAGTGGCGCCCGACCCCCACCGCCACGAACGCGCCGGCCGCCGCCGCCGTGCTCAGCGCCGTCACCAGGAGACGGCTGGAGAAGATCACCGCCAGATCGGCCCGGGCGAGGGTGGTGAAGAGCAGGGCGGGGGAGGCGACGTGGAACGCGAGCTTGGTGAGCACCTCGCGGCCGTTCACGCCCAGGTGACCGCCGCGGCCCAGGACATAGCCGACGGCGATGACGATCGCGATGACCGCGAAACCGCTCAGCACCCCCTGCACGGGACCCCCTCGGCGGTAGCCGGGAGGCCGTCGGACATCGGGGGCGGTGCTGATCCATGGGGCATACAGCTAACCCTCGGGTGCGGTCAGGTGCAGGTCAACGTTGTGACCCTTGTGATCTGCGCGACCGTACGGAGAACCGTCCCCTACCGATGAGTTGGGCGGCCGTCGGCGGTCTACCGCCCGTGGATGCCGTGACCCCCGCCGTGCTCATGCTGTCGGGCCCCGTCGCCAGGGACGAGGTGCCGGGGCTCTGCGACCACGTGCGCGTGCTGCTCCGGGCCGGCGCGGCCCGGACCGTCGTCTGCGACGTGGGCGGTCTCGGGCCGCCGGGGCTCGGCGCGGTGGATCTGCTGGCCCGGCTGGAGCTGACGGCCCGCCGGGCCGGCGGACGGATCCGGCTGCGGGACCCCGACCCGGCGCTACGCTCCCTCCTCCGTTTCGTCGGCCTTCGCCTCCAGGTGGAGGGGGAGGTCGAAGAGCGGGAACCAGCGCTTGGTGTCGAGGAAGAAGTGGAACCCGGTGAGCCGGCCGTCTGAGATCTCCAGGACCTGGATCGACCAGGGGCTCCAGCCGCCGGTGTCCGGGTCGGGCTTGTACTGGGCGAACCCGGGCAGGCCGTTGACCTGGACCGGGAACAGTCGTGAGCCCTCGCAGGCGGAGCCGATGGTGGTCATGAAGCCGGCGATGTCCTCGTGGCCGGTGAGCCACAGGTCGAACGGCGGCATCGTCATGATCGCGTCCTCGTGCAGGAGCGCGGTCAGGGCGGTCATGTCGTAGCCCTCGAAGGCCGCGACATAGCGCTCCAGGAGCTTCTGCTGTTCCTCGTCGAGGGCGTTGGAGACCTCGGCACCGGCGCCCGACTGCTGCTGCTCGGCCAGCGTGGCGCGGGCCCGCTGCAGCGCGCTGTTGACCGAGGCCACCGAGGTGCCGAGCAGCTCGGCGACCTCGCTCGCCTTCCAGGCCAGCACCTCGCGCAGGATCAGCACCGCCCGCTGCTTGGGCGGCAGCTGCTGCAGGGCTGCCATGAAGGCGAGCCGGATGGACTCCTTGGCCACGGCCGCCTCCGCCGGGTCGTGCAGGGACGGCAGCACGCGCGCGTCGGGCACCGGCTCCAGCCAGGTGTTGTCGGGCCGAGGGGAGAGCGCCGCCTGGGCCAGCGGCGTCGAATCGGAGAGGTCCATCGGGCGGGCCCGCTTGTTGCCCGCGTTCAGCATGTCCAGGCAGACGTTCGTCGCGATCCGGTACAGCCACGACCGCAGGCTGGAGCGGCCTTCGAACTTCTCGTGGCTCCGCCAGGCCCGCACGAGGGTGTCCTGTACCGCGTCCTCGGCCTCGAAGGACGAGCCGAGCATGCGGTAGCAGTACCCGGTCAGCTCGGTCCGGTGCTTCTCCAGTGCGACGTCCAGCTCCGCCGTCGCCGTGCTGTCACTCATTGCCGTCCACCCACCCCTGTGGCCGTTCCTGTTCGCGCGCCGTCGCGCTCCAGCACTTCGGAAGCTACCGCAGCCCACTGACAATGACCCCAGAAGTGCGGAAAAGCCCAGCTGAGTACCGGTAGAGGCTGGCCGGTAAAGCCGAACTGGACGACCGAGAGCACCTTCCCGGCCGTTCACGGCCGAGAAGGTGACGGACACGAGCGGATACGGGGAGCTCTTACGAGTGGGCGGGGACCGGGGCGCGGCGCGCGGCCAGTGAGCCGAGGACGGTGAGGGTCACGACGCCCAGGATCGCCAGCAGGCCGACGCCGACCGTGCCGGACCAGCCGCTCGCGTGGAAGGCCAGTGCGCCGACCGTGCTGCCCGCGCTGGAGCCGATGTAGTACGCCGACTGGTAGAGGGCCGAGGCCTGGGCCCTGCCGTGGGTCGCCGTCCTGCTGACCGCCGAGGAGGCCACCGCGTGGCCCGCGAAGAAGCCCGCGGTGATCAGGACCAGGCCCAGCAGGACCAGCGGGAGCGAGTCGGCCAGCGAGAGCAGCAGCCCCGCGGCCGTCGTACCGCCGCCCAGGTAGAGGGCGCCCCGGCGGCCCAGGCGGCCGACCAGCCGGCCCGCCGTGGACGCCGACACCGTACCCACCAGGTACACCAGGAAGATCGAGCCGATGACGCCCTGGGGGAGCGAGAACGGCTCCTCGGTCAGGCGGTAGCCGATCACCGTGTACACCCCGCCGAAGACGGTCATGAAGAGCGCGCCGATCGCGTACAGGCGGCGCAGCAGCGGGTTGGCGAGGTGGTCGCGGACCGTGGCGAGCAGCCGGCGCGGGTGCAGCGAGCCCGCCTTGAAGTGCTTCGGCGCGGGCAGCAGCAGCCGGAAGGCCACCGCGCAGCCCACCGCGATCAGGCCGACGGTGCCGACGGCGACCCGCCAGCCCCACTCCTGCGCGACCCAGCCGGTGATGACCCGGCCGCTCATCCCGCCGACGCTGTTGCCCGCGACGAACAGGCCGATCGCCGTGACCAGCGCCCGCGGCCGGACCTCCTCCGCCAGATAGGCGGTCGCCGACGCCGGCAGCCCGGCCAGCGCCGCGCCCTGTACACCGCGCAGCACCACCAGCACGCCGAGCGAGGGCGCGAAGGGGACCAGCAGACTCACGGTCACCGCCACCGCCAGCGACGCCGTCATGACCGTACGGCGTCCGAAGCGCTCCGACAGCGCGCTCATCGGGATGACGAACAGCGCCAGACCGCCGGTCGCCGCCGCCACCGTCCAGCTCGCGTCGCTCGCGCTCACCCCGAAGCCGTCCGAGATCAGCGGCAGCAGGGCCTGCGTGGAGTAGAGGAGGGCGAAGGTCGCGACACCGGCGAGGAAGAGCGCAAAGCTCATCCGGCGGTAGCCGGGACCGCCTGGCGTCAGACGGGAGTCGGGGGCGGCGAGGGACGGAACGGCGTCCAGGGTGGTGGACGCCCCGGTACTGGCGGGAGACATGCCTCGAACGTACGGACCCGCCCGCTGATCCGTCCAATGCATGGAATCGCCATAATCGTTCCCATGGAGCATCAGCAGAGGTCAGCGGGGCGCCTGTCACCGTCCAGTGACACAGAAGACATGACGATGTTGCTGGCTCCACGCCTCGCGTACTTCGCCGGCGTGGCCCGCACGGAGCATGTCACCAGGGCCGCCCAGGAACTTGAGGTCCCCCAGTCCACCCTCTCCCGCGCGATGGCCCGCCTGGAGCAGGACCTGGGCGTCGACCTCTTCGCCCGCCACGGCCGCACGGTCTCCCTCACCCCCGCCGGCCGCACCTTCCTCACCTCGGTCGAACGCGCCCTCGCCGAGATCCGGCGCGCCGCCGACGAGGTCCGCGCCGACGCCGACCCCACCACCGGCAAGGTCGCCTTCGGCTTCCTGCACACCATGGGCGCCGAGACCGTCCCCGGCCTCCTCCACGCCTTCCGCGCCGACCACCCCCGCATCCGCTTCAGCCTCGTCCAGAACTACGGCGAGGCGATGATCGAGAAACTCCGCGCGGGCGAACTGGACCTCTGCCTGACCTCCCCCGTCCCGGACGCCCCCGATCTCGTCGCCCGCCGCCTCGACGAACAGAAGCTCCGCCTGGTGGTGCCGGCCGACCACCCCCTCGCCACCCGCCGCCGCATCCGCCTCGCCGAGGCCGCCGACGAGACCTTCGTGACCCTCGAACCCGGCTACGGCCTGCGCCGCATCACCGACGACCTCTGCCAGGAGGCCGGCTTCAGGCCGCGCATCGCCTTCGAGGGCGAGGAGGCGGAGACGCTGCGGGGCCTGGTGGCGGCGGGGCTGGGGGTGGCGCTCCTGCCCCCACCGGCCTTTCCCCGCCCGGGAGTCGCCGAACTGACGGTCACGGCCCCACGGGCGGCGAGAGAGATCGGCGTGGCGTGGCTGGACGGCCACCCCGACACCCCACCGGTGGCCGCCTTCAAGAAGTTCCTGCTGTCGAGAAGGGGAAACTTGCTTCCCACCTAGGTGCGGCGCCCCGTCAGGGGCGCTGGGGGTACCCCCGGCCGAAGGCTGGGGGAGGAACTGCGCGACCGGCCACCACGCACCCGCACCCCGAACCCGAACCTCAGCCCTTACGCAGCGACCGCCCGAAGCCCGCGGCAAGTGGCATCCGCAACCCGATCGGCGGCGGCGCCGCCAACGCGTCCTCCACCGGCCGCGACACCGTATGCCCGTACAACGCCCCCATCACGAAATCCGACGCCAGCGCCAGCACCTCGTCCCGGTGCTGATGCAACCCGTGCCCGTCCGAGTGCACCTCGAACCGGCACACCTCCCGGTTCGCCTTCTTCGCCCGTGCCGCCAGCTGGAACGACAGCTCCGGATCGGTGCGTTCGTCGTTCGTGCCGTGCACGAACAGCACCCGTCGCCCCACCAGCTGGCGAACCGGTTCCTCGGGTGCCGCCACATCCGTCTCCGGCAGCCAGGGGGCGATGGAGACGACGGAGTTGACCGCCTCGTGCCCGCCCGCGTGCAGCGCGGCCCGGCCGCCCATCCCCACCCCGAGCAGGCACACCGGCACATCGCCGTACCGCCGCACCACCTCGTCGGTCGCCCAGCTCGCGTCCCCCGCGAGGTTCGCCTCGGTGCCGTTCCAGCCGCGACAGCGGTAGTGGACGACGTGCGCGGCCAGCCCCTCGTCCCGGCCGTCGCGGGCGAGCCGGCGGCCGAGCGCGCGGACGAAGGCCGTCGCCCATACGAGGGACGGGCGGCGCGCGGAGACCTCCTCCCCGCCGGGGAGGAGCAGGACCGCCCCGCTCACCGTCGTCGGCTCCTGGCCGACTGCCCTGCTCAGGCTGGCCGTTCGGACCGGCGTCGCTTGCTGTGCCATGACAGAACAGTGTCAGAAGAAGCGGTGTACGCGACCCGTCCGTGCGGTCACCGTTGCGTATCGACGGCAAAGGGAATTCATCGAGTACCCAGCGATCTACGCGCGTAGGAGTTACAGTGCGGAAATGACGAGCCAGAGCACCGCGAACACCCCGACGCCGGAGCAGATCCGCCGGGCACCGAAGGTTCTGCTGCACGACCACCTGGACGGCGGCCTGCGTCCCGGCACCGTCGCCGACCTCGCCCGGGAGACCGGCTGCACCGGGCTCCCCGAGACCGATCCGGACAAGCTCGGCATCTGGTTCCGCGAGGCCGCCGACTCCGGCTCGCTGGAGCGGTATCTGGAGACGTTCTCGCACACCGTCGGAGTCATGCAGACCCGGGACGCGCTCGTCCGGGTGGCGCGCGAGTGCGCCGAGGACCTCGCCGAGGACGGTGTCGTCTACGCCGAGGTGCGCTACGCCCCCGAGCAGCACCTGGAGCGGGGGCTGACCCTCGAAGAGGTCGTCGAGGCGGTCAACGAGGGCTTCCGCCAGGGCGAGGCCCTCGCCAGGGAGAACGGCCGGCGGATCCGGGTCGGCGCCCTGCTCACCGCGATGCGGCACGCGGCCCGCTCCCTGGAGATCGCCGAACTCGCCAACCGCTACCGGGACCTGGGTGTCGTCGGCTTCGACATCGCCGGCGCCGAGGCCGGCTACCCGCCCACCCGGCACCTCGACGCCTTCGAGTACCTCAAGCGCGAGAACAACCACTTCACCATCCACGCCGGCGAGGCCTTCGGGCTGCCGTCGATCTGGCAGGCGCTCCAGTGGTGCGGCGCCGACCGGCTCGGGCACGGGGTGCGGATCATCGACGACATCCAGGTCCACGAGGACGGCACGGTCAAGCTCGGCCGCCTCGCCTCCTACGTCCGCGACAAGCGGATCCCGCTGGAACTGTGCCCCAGCTCCAACCTCCAGACCGGGGCCGCCGACTCCTATGCCGGGCACCCGATCGGGCTGCTGCGCCGGCTGCACTTCCGGGCCACCGTGAACACGGACAACCGGCTGATGTCCGGGACCAGCATGAGCCGGGAATTCGAGCATCTCGTCGAGGCGTTCGGTTACACGCTCGACGACCTGCAGTGGTTCTCCGTCAATGCGATGAAATCAGCGTTCATTCCTTTCGATGAACGCCTGGCCATGATCAATGACGTGGTCAAGCCCGGTTATGCGGAACTCAAATCCGAATGGCTGTTCCGGCAGACCGCTTCCACCAGCGGTTCTGTCGACTCGGAGGACTGAGCGGGCGTCCGGACGGGGCGCGGAATACGGACAGGCTTTCACAAGTCGTCCGCATTTCGGTGTTTGCGGCGGGCGGTCCGGCATGTTTACGGTCGAGGACCGCTCAGCGCGTTATCGATCCCCGTCACCGCATTCCAAGGACGCATCAACGATGAAGCAGTCTGCTGCCAAGACCCTCGGTGTCGCCGCCCTCGGCGCCGCCTTCGCCGCCGTCGGCGCGGGCGCGGCCAACGCGGCCCCGGCCGTCCCGGACGCCCCGCAGGCCCTGGACACCGTCACCAGGACGCTGCCCGCCGAGAACGTCTCCAAGGCCCTGCCGGGCGCCGGTGAGGCCGTCCAGCAGGCGCAGGGCGCGCTCGGCGGCGGGCTGACCGCCGTCCAGCCGGCCGTTCAGCAGGTTCTCGCCGACGGCCCGACCAAGCCGGTCGCGGGCCTCCTCGGCGGGCTGCCGCTGCAGGGCCTGCCCACCCACGGCCTGCCGGTGAACGGGATCCCGCTCGGCTGACCCACCCGGCCGACGCGACGCCGTCGGGGCGCCCCGGACACATGTCCGGGGCGCCCCGACGGCGTTTGTCGCACCACGGGCGACCCGCGCGCGCATCACCAGGCGGTGGAGGCCTTCTCCTCCGAGGGGAGGAGGATCCACAGCGCGATGTAGAGCACGAACTGCGGCCCCGGCAGCAGGCAGGACAGCAGGAAGATCACCCGCATCGTGGTGGCGGAGGTGCCGAAGCGCCGGGCCAGCGCGGCGCACACTCCGCCGATCATGCGGCCATGGGTGGGGCGGGCGAGGCTGGACATCCGCGGCTCCTTCGTGAGCATCCGGTCCGAGGCGGCCCCTGCGGCCCCTCGTATGCCCTCTACGCTACGGAGACGAACCGGGTCGAAGCGTCGCTCTACGGTGCGATCCCGACCCTGGGAATCGTCGGGGTACGACCCTGAGCCGCTTCCTCCTGGGGGAGGGCCGCGGGGCGCCGCCGCTCACCCTGCCGGCGGAGCCGGGAACGGACCGCCGGAACCACCGCCAGATGCGCGAGGACCACGCCGACGGTGTTGAGCAGAACCGAGTCGACGTCCACCACACGACCGGGCACCCCGGTCTGCAGCAGGGCGATGCCCAGCGAGATCAGGGCGCCCGCGGTGGCCGTACGGACCAGGGAGGCGAGCGGGGAGACCCGGAGTCTGCCGTGCGCCATCGGCAGCAGCACCCCCAGCGGGGCGAGCAGCGCCAGCCCCTCACCGATCCGGTGCGCGGCCTCGCGCCAGCCCAGCGCCAGATCGGCGCGGATACCGGCGAACGGGTGCAGGTTGGCGGGCATCACCCAGGGCACGTCCAGCGGCCGCAGCATCAACCAGGCGACGAACGCGAGATGTGCGACAAGGAGGACACCCCCTGTCACACGGACGCGAATCCCGGCGCTGCCGCCGATGGAGCCTTGACGCTGCACGCCCCCCAAGACGCGCCCGCGCACACGATCGGTTCCGGATACGACGATGAGGCCTCGGACACACGATACGGACAGCGCCCCTTCAGGGGCGCTGGGGGTACCCCCGGCCGAAGGCCGGGGGAGGAACTGCGCGACCAGCCACAACGAACCCGCACCCGCCGCACGACCCTCCCCGGCACCCCGCCAGGCGCCCCGACGCCCCTCACGCCGAAGCGACCTCGCTGGACGGCGGCCGATTCCCGCTCGGCGCGTTCCGGACGGAATCCGTGCACTCGTACCGCCGCAACGGCTCCGTCCCCGGCCCGCCCAGGATCACCGACCCGTCCCCCTCCGCCGCCGCCGAGTCGGACAGCGTGCACACGATCTGGGCGAGCGCGTACGACGTCAGCTGCGGCGGCGACGTGCTCAGCCGCAGCGTGTCGTCGGGGTCCCCGGCGCGCGGCCCGCCGACGCTCATCCCGCCCCGCACGTACGTCGTGTAGCCGGCGTCCTTCTCGGCGGCCGACGGCGTCTCGGCCAGCTGGTCCAGCAGCCCCTGGGCGACGATCACCCGCCGCTGCGCGTCCGCCGTGCCCTCCGGGACCCGCACCTCCCGGTCCACGGTCACCAGCGAGGCGCCGCACAGCAGGAACACCTGCACCGGCACCCCGCGTGCGGTCTGCGCCGACAGATCCGGCTGGGTCATCGAGCACGGCACCCGCGACGGCGCCCCGCCGAAGTCGGTCGGCACCTCCGTGGCCCGGATCCCGCACCCGGAGAGCGCCAGCGCCAGCCCGGCGACGGCCAGGAGTCTTCGTACGTGCATCAGGCGTCCTTCTCCCCGGCGGCCCCGGACTCCCCGGCGGCCCCGGCATCCCCGGTGGTCCCGCCGTCCTTGCTCTCCTCGGTCAGCGCCGAGGCGTCCCGGGGCAGCCGCAGCGTGAACACCGCGCCCCCCTCGGGAGAGTTGGCGGCGGTGATCGAGCCGCCGTGGATCCGGGCGTTCTCCGTCGCGATGGACAGGCCCAGGCCACTGCCCTCGGACCGCGGCCGGGAGGCGCTGGCCTTGTAGAACCGGTCGAAGACGTGCGGCAGCACGTCCTCCGGGATACCGGGCCCGTGGTCGCGTACGGCGATCACCAGCTCCTCCCCGTCGATCCGCACCGACACCCGTACCGGCGAACCGCCGTGCTTGAGCGCGTTGCCGATCAGGTTGGCGAGGATGACGTCGAGGCGGCGCGGGTCGAGGCGGGCGTGGATGCCGCGCTCGGCGTCCAGATCCACCGCGTCCAGCCAGGCGCGGGCGTCGATGCAGGCGGTGATCTGGTCGGCGAGGTCGACGTCGTCGAGGACGAGACGGGCCGTACCGGCGTCGAAGCGGGTGACCTCCATGAGGTTCTCGACGAGGTCGTTGAGGCGGCGCGTCTCGCTGACGACCAGCCGGACGGCGGGCTCGATCATCGGGTCCATCGACCCCGACTCCGCCTCCAGCTCCTCCTCCAGGATCTCCGTCACGGCGGTGATCGCGGTGAGCGGGGTCCGCAGCTCATGGCTCATGTCGGCGACGAACCGCCGGGACGCGTCGTCGCGCGCCGCCATGTCGTCGACCCGTTTCTCCAGCGCCTCGGCCGCGTCGTTGAACGTCCGGGACAGATCCGCGAGTTCGTCCGTCCCCGACACCCGCAGCCGGGTGTCCAGCTTGCCCTCACCGAGCCGCCGGGCGGCCACCCCCAGCCGGTGCACCGGCTTCAGCACCGTCGTGGCGGCGGCCTGCGCGAGCAGCGCCGAGCCGATCAGCGCCAGCCCGGTGGCGATCCCCAGCGACCACGCCAGCGAGTTGAGGTCCTTGGCCTCCGGCTCCAGCGACTTCATCATGTAACCGGTCGGCCCGCCGCCGATCAGCCGCGTCCCGGCGACGAGATACGGCGTCCCGTGGTCGACGACCCGCTGCCAGTACAGGTGGTACGTCGACTTGTTGGAGTCGGTCACCTTCTGCTGCTTGTCGACGGCCTTGCGCAGCGACGTCGGCACGTCGTCGAGCGCGAACGCGCTGAGCCCGTCCGAACTGCCGTACACCGTCTTGCCGTTGCCGTCCTGGCCGACCAGCAGCACGCTGAACCGCTGGCTGCTGTTGGCCATCTGCCCGGCCGTGCGCTGCAGTTCGTCCTGGGACGGGTGCACGGGCAGCGCGCCGGCCCGGTTCTGCATCTCCTGCTGGAAGTCGCGCAGCACCGCGTCCTGGGTACGGGTGAGCACGGCCTCGCGGTTGAGCCAGTACGCGATGCCGGACGCGGACACGGCGGCGGTCAGCGCGACGAGCCCGAAGACCACCACCAGCCGCAGCCGCAGACTGGTGAAGCGCAGCCGGGACACGGCTCCCTTGCGATCCGAGGCCCAGCCGCGGAAACCCTCTTGCCGGTCGGTCACTGAGGGGCGTCCAGGCGGTAGCCGACACCACGCACGGTACGGATCAGGGTCGGCGACGAGGGCACGTCCTCGACCTTGGCGCGCAGCCGCTGCACACAGGCGTCCACCAGCCGGGAGTCACCGAGGTAGTCGTGCTCCCAGACCAGCCGCAGCAGTTGCTGCCGGGACAGCGCCTGCCCCGGCCGCCGGCTCAGTTCGAGCAGCAGCCGCAGCTCGGTCGGGGTGAGCTGGAGGTCCTCGCCGTTCTTCGTCACGGTCATCGCGCTGCGGTCGATGACGACGTTGCCGAACGTCGCCGAGTCGGTGGACTCCCGCTCCCCGCGGCGCAGCACGGCCCGGATCCGGGCGTCGAGCACCCGCCCCTGGACGGGCTTGACGACATAGTCGTCGGCGCCGGACTCCAGGCCCACCACCACATCGATGTCATCGCTGCGCGCGGTGAGCAGGATGATCGGCAACTGGTCCGTGCGCCGGATGCGCCGGCACACCTCGAACCCGTCGATGCCGGGCAGCATGACATCGAGGACGATCAGATCGGGCCGCTGCTCGCGCAACAGCTTCAGACCGTCCTCACCGGTCGCAGCGGTGGCCACCCGGTGTCCCTGGCGGGTCAGAGAGAGCTCCAGGGCCGTGCGGATGGCGTCGTCGTCCTCGATCAGCAACAGGGAAGGCACGGGCTCATTCTGGCCCATGCGGGCCCCGTCGTACGACCTGTGCGGCTCGTAGCCGTCCGCGAACCTCTGTAGCGCCACCACCTGTGCACCCCCTGTCGACTCTCTGTGCCGGACCCCTGTGACAGGTCTGTGACAGTCGGCGGATACGGCCGTGAAGGTGGCCCGGCAGAGTTCTCGGCACAGGCAAGGCGAGCCACCGGCCAAGAGCCGGGCGGCACGGAGCCTGGGCAAGCCGAACTACCGGAAGTCCACGACGGGGGGCGCGAGATGAACACGCTGATCGGTCACAGCACCAGCGCAGTGATCACGCGTCTGCACGACGTGCACCGGGGTTCCGAGAAGTCCGGTGCCGTGAGCGGGCGGGGGTGCGCTCGCGGCACCGGGCGTCAGCACACCGGTTACATGACGGTGGTTGACGGCTTCACGGGGGAAGCACACGGGGGAACCGGGGGATCCGCATACGGGGAGGACACGGGGGAGCGTCGCTCGCTGACCGAGGCGGAGTTCACCGCCTACGTCCAGGAGCGCCGCGCCTCCCTGTACGCGACCGCCTACCACCTGACCGGCGACCGTTACGAGGCCGAGGACCTGCTGCAGAGCGCGCTGTTCTCGACGTACAAGGCGTGGGACCGGATCAGCGACAAGGCCGCGGTCGGCGGTTACCTCCGCCGCACCATGACCAACCTGCACATCAGCGCCTGGCGGCGCCGCAAGCTCAACGAGTACCCGACCGAGGAACTGCCGGAGACGCCCGGCGACACGGACGCGATGAGCGGCACCGAGCTGCGCGCGGTCCTGTGGCAGGCGCTCGCCCGGCTCCCCGAACTCCAGCGCACCATGCTGGTCCTGCGCTACTACGAGGGCCGCACGGACCCGGAGATCGCGGAGATCCTCGACATCAGTGTCGGCACGGTGAAGTCCAGCATCTGGCGGTCGCTCCGCCGGCTGCGCGAGGACGAGGTCCTCAGCTTCGGCCGTGACGAGGAGAACGCCTTCGGGGAGCTCGTCGCCTGAAGGTAAGGGGATCCGGGGGGATCCTGACGGGGAAACCGGGGGAACACGGGGGACCTGGGGGAGGGTCCGGGGGGACTCACGGGGGATACACGGGGGACAAGCGGGTCCGGGGGGACCTGGGGGAAAGCACGGGGGAGCTCCGCCACGGGGGACACGGGGGTGTTCGGCGGAGCAACGGGGGAAGCGGGACTGGAGGGCCGGGGGGTCCATCCAGTCCCGCTTTTTTTGCGGCTCCTCTACGACTGTTACGCCGGTGCCTGTGTCCGGTCCCGGCTCTGCCGGCCCACCGCGGCCGCCGCCATCCGGCCCAGTGCCTCGTCCCGGTCGCAGGGGTGCGCGCCCAGCGCCACCTGGCGGGCCACGATCGTGCGTTCCGCGCGCATCAGCCGCCAGCCGCGGCGCAGCAGGAACGGCACCGACTTGCGGCCCTCCCGGAGGTCCCGCAGGAAGCGGCGCCGGAACGTCTTCACCGGCCCCCGGCTCAGGCACAGCGCGTCGGCCAGCAGCCCCAGCTCACGGCAGCGCTCGACGATCTCGGCGGCGAAGATGCCCTCCGCGATGAAGAGCGGGGTGCGGCCGATGTCCAGCGTCTCCTCGCCGGTTCGGGCGCTCAGTGATATGTCATACACCGGTACGGCCGTCGAGCCCGTGGCGCACAGCCGTCCGATGGCCTCGACCGCGATCTCCGCGTCCCAGGACTCCGGGTGGTCCCAGTCGATGTCCGAACTCCCCGCCACCGACGGCAGGGTCGGGTCGTCGCCCTCCTTGTAGAAGTCGTCGAGACGCAGGACGGGCAGCCCGGAACGGGCGGCGACCAGTGACTTGCCCGAGCCCGAGGGGCCGCACAGCAGCACGACACGGGCGGGGGACGGGGGATGAATGCTCACGGAACACCAGTTTGACGCATGGTGGGCCTCCTGCCGACCCCGCGGGTCGGCTTTGGAGCGTGAGTCACACCTCAACTACCCTGTGTGCCGTCCTCATTACCCTGCGCACCGGAAGGTGGCACCAGCGATGTCCCGACACGCGTCCTCCCCGAACCCGACCGCTCGGCGTGCCCTGGCCGCCCTCGCCACGGCAGGGGTCGCGCTCGGCGCGGGCGCCGCGACGGCCGCCGCCGCGGACTCCCAGCCCGTACTGGACGTGGTCCGCACCCGGCCCACCTCGCTCGGCCAGATCGACCCGCAGGCGGGCATGCAGGCGCTGGGCGGCGTACTCCCGTACGTCACGGGACCGGTGGCGGGCCTGAAGCCCAACCCCCTCGCGGGCACGGGCGTGGACCCGCTGGACAACGGCATCGGCACCCAGCTGGCCGACTTCAAGCCCCTGACGTCGAAGATGCTGACGGGACCGCTGGCGCAGGCGCCGTCGATCGGGTCGCTTCCGGTGGTGGGACAGATCCTCGGAGGCGCCGGGCGCTGAGCGCCCCGTAGGGGCGCTGGGGGTACCCCCGGCCGAAGGCTGGGGGAGGAACTGCGCGACCAGCCACGACCGGCCCGCAGTTCCCCACGCACAGAGGCGAATCGGTTCAGTACGACGAACCGGACGCTCCCAGCGCCCCCGTCGGGTGCCAGACCGTCTTCGTCTCCAGGAACGCGGTCATGCGGTCGGTCCCCGGCGCGGCCGTCCAGTCGTCCACAGGCTGTGGACGCAGGACGCGCTTCAGGTTGTCGGCCGCCGCGATCTCCAGCTCCTTCGCCAGCGCCTCGTCGGCGCCCGCGAGGTCGATCGCGTTGACGTCCTGGTGGGCCGCGAGGGGCGCCGCGATCTCCGCCGTACGGCCGGAGAGGATGTTGACGACCCCGCCGGGGACGTCGGAGGTGGCGAGGACCTCGGCGAGGGAGAGGGCCGGGAGCGGGGAGCTCTCGCTGGCGATCACCACCGCCGTGTTGCCCGTGGCGATCACCGGGGCCAGCACGCTCACCAGGCCCAGGAAGGACGACTCCTGCGGGGCCAGCACGGCGACGACGCCCGTCGGCTCGGGGGAGGAGAGGTTGAAGAACGGGCCCGCGACCGGGTTGCCGCCGCCGACCACCTGGGCGATCTTGTCGGTCCAGCCCGCGTACCAGACCCAGCGGTCCACGGTCGCGTCCACGACCGCGGCCGCCTTGGACTTGCCGAGGCCCTCCGCGTCGGCGACCTCGCGCACGAACTGGTCCCGGCGGCCCTCCAGCATCTCCGCGACGCGGTAGAGGACCTGGCCCCGGTTGTAGGCGGTCGCGCCCGCCCAGCCGCCGAACGCCTTGCGCGCGGCGACGACCGCGTCCCGGGCGTCCTTGCGGCTGGACTGCGGTGCGTTGGCGAGCCAGTTGCCCTTGGAGTCGGTCACCTCGTACACCCGGCCGCTCTCGGAACGCGGGAACTTCCCGCCGACGTACAGCTTGTAGGTCTTCAACACACTGAGTCGGTCAGACATCGAGGTACGCCTCCAGGCCGTGGCGACCGCCCTCGCGGCCGAAGCCCGACTCCTTGTATCCGCCGAACGGCGAGGTGGGGTCGAACTTGTTGAACGTGTTGGACCAGACGACACCGGCGCGCAGCTTGTTGGCCACGGCGAGGATCCTCGATCCCTTCTCGGTCCAGATGCCCGCCGAAAGGCCGTACTGGGTGTTGTTGGCCTTGGCGACGGCCTCGTCCGGGGTGCGGAAGGTGAGGACGGACAGGACCGGGCCGAAGATCTCGTCGCGGGCGATGGTGTGCGCCTGGGTGACGTTCGTGAAGAGCGTCGGGGCGAACCAGTAGCCGGAGGAGGGGAGTTCGCAGGCCGGGGACCAGCGCTCGGCGCCCTCCGCCTCGCCCTGGGCGGCAAGGGTGGTGATCCGGGCCAGCTGCTCGGCGGAGTTGATCGCGCCGATGTCCGTGTTCTTGTCGAGCGGGTCGCCGAGGCGGAGCGTCGACAGGCGGCGCTTGAGGGAGTCGAGCAGCTCGTCGTGGATCGACTCCTGGACGAGGAGGCGGGAGCCCGCGCAGCAGACCTGGCCCTGGTTGAAGAAGATCCCGGTGACGATCCCCTCCACCGCCTGGTCGATGGGGGCGTCGTCGAAGACGATGTTCGCGCCCTTGCCGCCCAGTTCGAGGGTGAGCTTCTTGCGGGTGCCCGCGACGGTCCGGGCGATCTCCTTGCCGACGGCGGTGGAGCCGGTGAAGGCGACCTTGTTCACGTCGGGGTGGGCGACGAGCGCGGCGCCCGCGTCGCCGTAGCCGGGAAGGATGTTGACGACGCCCTTGGGCAGGCCCGCCTGGCGGCAGATGTCCGCGAAGAACAGCGCCGACAGCGGGGTGGTCTCCGCCGGCTTGAGGACGACCGTGTTGCCCGTCGCCAGCGCCGGGGCGATCTTCCAGGCCAGCATCAGGAGCGGGAAGTTCCAGGGGATGACCTGGCCGGCCACGCCGAGCGGCCGCGGGTTCGCGCCGTAGCCCGCGTGGTCGAGCTTGTCGGCCCAGCCCGCGTAGTAGAAGAAGTGCGCGGCGACCAGGGGGAGGTCCGCGTCGCGGGTCTCCTTGATCGGCTTGCCGTTGTCCAGCGTCTCCAGGACGGCCAGCTCGCGGCTGCGCTCCTGGATGATGCGGGCGATGCGGAAGAGGTACTTGGCGCGCTCGGAACCCGGCAGCGCGGACCACTTCTCGAACGCCTTGCGGGCGGCCTTCACGGCACGGTCGACGTCCGCCTCGCCGGCCTGGGCGACCTCGGAGAGGACCTCCTCGGTCGACGGGCTGACGGTCTTGAAGACCTTGCCGTCGGCGGCGTCGGTGAACTCGCCGTCGATGAAGAGGCCGTAGGAGGGCGCGATGTCGACGACGGAGCGGGACTCGGGCGCCGGCGCGTACTCGAATGCGGTGGTCATCTTTTCCTTGGCCATGGTGATCAGTCCACCGTCACGTAGTCGGGGCCGGAGTAGCGGCCGGTGGCCAGCTTCTGACGCTGCATCAGCAGGTCGTTCAGGAGCGAGGAGGCGCCGAACCGGAACCAGTGGTTGTCCAGCCAGTCCGCACCGGCCGTCTCGTTGACGAGGACGAGGAACTTGATCGCGTCCTTGCTGGTCCGGATCCCGCCGGCGGGCTTCACGCCCACCTGGACACCGGTCTGCGCCCGGAAGTCGCGGACGGCCTCCAGCATGAGGAGGGTGTTCGCCGGGGTCGCGTTCACCGCCACCTTGCCGGTGGAGGTCTTGATGAAGTCGGCGCCCGCGAGCATGCCGAGCCAGGAGGCCCGGCGGATGTTGTCGTACGTCGACAGCTCGCCGGTCTCGAAGATGACCTTGAGGCGGGCCGCCGTTCCGCAGGCCTCGCGTACGGCGGTGATCTCGTCGTGGACCTTCAGGTAGTTCCCCGCGAGGAACGCGCCGCGGTCGATGACCATGTCGATCTCGTCGGCACCGGCGGCGACCGCGTCCCGCACGTCGGCCAGCTTCACGTCGAGCGCGGCGCGGCCGGCCGGGAAGGCGGTGGCGACGGAGGCGACCTTGACGGACGAGCCGGCCACGGCCTCCTTGGCGACGGCCACCATGTCGGGGTAGACACAGACGGCGGCCGTGGCGGGGGTCGTCCGGTCCGTCGGGTCCGGGTGGACCGCCTTGGCGCCGAGCGCCCGGACCTTGCCCGGGGTGTCCGCGCCTTCCAGCGTCGTCAGGTCGACCATCGAGATGGCGAGGTCGATGGCGTACGCCTTCGCGGTGGTCTTGATCGAACGGGTGCCGAGCGAGGCGGCACGCGCCTCCAGGCCGACCGCGTCGACGCCGGGCAGCCCGTGGAGGAAGCGGCGCAGTGTGCTGTCGGACGCGGTGACGTCAGCAAGTGCGTGGGGTGCGGTGGTGGGCATGGTCACCAGCCGAGCATATCTACGCGCGTAGCGGCTGTACACCCCGAGGGAACGGTTCTTGTGTGTGGGGGGCGGTGGGGTCACGCGCCCGTCAGGGGCGCGGGGAACTGCGCGACCAGCCACACGCAACCCGCACTCGCCCACCGGACGCACACCCCACGGCGCCCCCGCGCACGCCTGAGGCAGAATCGGCGACATGACCACGCCCCTCGTCAAGGACCACATCTACCGCTCGCCCCAGGCGCTGATCGGTGGTGTCCTGCTCCTCGTCATCGTCGGCTGGCTCGGCATCGACGCCCTGTTCCGGGGGAGCGGCCACACCCCCTGGCTCGCGCTCGCCGCGCTCATCCTCATCGTGCCGCTGGTCGTCGCCTTCACGCTCCGCCCGGCGGTGTTCGCGGGCGAGGACCGGCTGCGGGTGCGCAACCCGTTCCGGGTGATCACGCTGCCGTGGGGGGAGATCGCGTCGCTGCGCTCCGGCTACTCGAACGAGGTGATCGTCAAGTCGGGCGCGAAGTACCAGCTGTGGGCGATCCCCGTGTCCCTGCGCAGCCGCAAGAAGGCGGCCCGCCGGCAGGCGCGCGCGGAGACGGACGCGCGGCGCGGGCGGACGGGGTCCGGCGCGGGCGGCGGGCTGGGCGGGTTCGGTGGCTTCGGCGGCGGTCTGCGGGGTACGGACGAGCCGGCCGGGCCGGTGCGCGCGGAGACCGACAAGGTGATGGACGACCTGCGGACCACGCTGGAGACCAGGGGCGAGGCGGAGTCGGCACAGGGCGAGATCGTGGTGCGCTGGGCGTACGAGGTGATGGCGCCGGCGGTGGCGGGCGCGGTGCTGCTGGTGATTCTGCTGGCGGTGGGGTAGCGCCGGTCGGGGGCGCGCCGTAGGGGTGCGGGCCGGTGGCGGGCGCGGGCTGTGGGGTGCCCTGGGCGTCGGCCGGTCAGTCGCGTCAGTCGTCCGTCTTGATCTTCTTCATGGTCAGGTGGGACTCGACGCGCAGGATGCCCGGGAGGCCGGTGAGTTTGCCGGTGAGGAAGGTGTTGTAGGCGGCGTCGTCGGCGACGGCGACGCGGAGGAAGTAGTCGGGGCGGCCGTACATGCGGCGGAACTCGATGACCTCCTCGTAGGAGGAGAGCGTCTTCTCCAGGTTCTCGATGGTCCGCAGGTCGTTGGCGGAGACCTCGATGTCGATCATGACCTCCAGGCCCCGGCCGACGGCCTCCGGGTTGATGACGGCCCGGTAGCCGGTGATGACGCCGGCGTCCTCCAGGCGCTTGAGGCGGCGCAGGCACGGGGGCGGGGTGAGGCCCACCCGCTTGGCCAGTTCGACGTTGGTCAGACGGCCGTCCTGCCGCAGGTGAAACAAAATGTCCCGGTCGATGGCATCCAGGTGCAGTTCATTGCGCACACCATCAGCTTACGGGAATTATTGGAAACCATATGTGGCGACAATCCTCCTAAAATTTCAGCATGCGTACGGTTTCGGTCGCCGAGGGCGATCCCCCTCGTCCCGCCCCCGCCCCCGCTCCGGCCTCCCCGCCGGGGGCCCGGGCGGAGGCCCGCGCCGCCCTCAGGGACTCCGCCTCCGTGGGGCTCGGTCTGCTCCCGCTCGGCCTCGCCTTCGGGGTGCTGATCGTCCACGCGGGTCTGCCGTGGTGGTGCGCGAGCCTGTTCACCGCCGTCGTCTACGCGGGCTCGTTCGAGTTCCTGCTCGTGAACCTGGCTCTCGCGGTCACCCCGCTGGCGACGGTCGCGCTGACCGCCTTCCTGGTCAACGTCCGGCACGTGTTCTACGCGCTGTCCTTCCCCCTCGACCGGATACCCGGGCCGCTCGGCAAGGCCTACGGCACCTTCGCCCTGACCGACGAGGCCTACGCCCTGACCACCGGTGACCGGGCCCGGTCCTGGTCCGGCGCCCGCGTCCTGTGGCTGCAGCTGTTCATGCAGTCGTACTGGGTCGGCGGCGCCACCGTCGGCGCCCTGCTCGGCTCGGCCGTGCCGGACGGCGTCGGCGGTCTGGACTTCGCGATGACCGCCCTGTTCGCCGTCCTCGCCCTGGACGCCGTCCGGGAGCGGCGCGGCGATCTGCCCACCCCGGTGCTCGCTCTGCTCAGCGCCCTGGTCGCGCGGCTGGTGCTGCCCGGCCAGATGCTGCTGGTCGCGTTCACCCTGTTCACCGCCGCGCTGCTGGTCCGGAGCCGCAAGGAGGAGTCCCGTGCCTGACACCCGTTACCTGCTGCTGGCCGTCGGCGTCTCGGCCGCCGTCACCTGGGCGCTGCGCGCACTGCCGTTCACCGTCCTGGCCTCGCTGCGGGCCAGCCGGACCGTGCAGTACCTGGGGGCGCGGATGCCCGCCGGCGTCATGGTGATCCTGTTCGTCTACTGCCTGCGCGACCTCCCGCTGACCCAGTCCCGCGCGCTCGCGCCCCTGGCCGCCCTGGCGGTCACCGTCGGGCTGCACCTGTGGCGCCGCAACGCGTTGCTGAGCATCATCGGCGGCACCGTCGTCAGCGTGGCCCTGGCCAGCACGGTCTTCGCCGGCTGACCCCTACAGTGGACCGTACAGTCCACTCCGTGGAGGTCGGCCGATGCGCAAGGAACTGACGGCCAAGGGCAGGGCCACCCGGCGCCGGATCGTCGAGGGGGCCGCCGAGGTCCTGCGGGAGCGGGGCGTCGGGACGGTCACCCTGGACGACGTCATGGCGCGCACCGGCACCAGCAAGAGCCAGCTCTTCCACTACTTCCCGGCCGGCAAGGACGAACTGCTGCTCGCCGTCGCGGAGTTCGAGGCGGAGCAGGTGATGGAGGACCAGCAGCCGTACCTGGGCCGCCTGGAGTCCTGGGCGGACTGGGAGCGGTGGCGGGACGTGGTGGTCGAGCGGTACGAGGAACAGGGGGACACCTGTCCGCTCGGGTCGCTCTTCCTCCAGGTCGGCCGGTCGACACCGGGGGCGCGGGCGATCGTGGTCGGGCTGCTGCGGCGGTGGCAGGAGAGCCTGGCGGCGGGCATCCGCGCGGTGCGCGCGAACACCGGACCGGGGGCCGATGTGGACATCGACGCGCGGGCCGCCGCCCTGCTCGCCGCGATCCAGGGCGGGGTGTCCATCCTGCTGTCGACCGGTGACTCCGCCCACCTCCGCGCCGCCCTCGACCAGGGGATCGCGGACCTGCGGCGCGACCTGACGCCGACCTGACCCCGACGGGGCGCGGCTAGGCGGCGACGACCGCAGCCGTCGTACGGCCGCCGTCCACGTCGAGCACGACCCCGTGCACGAAGGACGACTCGTCGGCCGCCAGATACACCGCCGCGCTCGCGATCTCCTCCGGTGTGCCCATCCGGCCCGCCGGCGTCCCCTTCATCATGGCCTCGGCGATCCCGGCGTCCTCGGCGCCGGCCGGCAGCACCACGCCCGGGGAGATCGCGTTCACCCGCACGCCCCGGGGCCCGAACTCCGCCGCCCAGGCCCGGGTGAGCGTCTCCACAGCCCCCTTGGTGGAGCTGTACAGCGCGCCGACGGGGATGCCGAGGCGGGCGATCCAGGACCCCAGGTTGACGATCGCCCCGCCGCCGGCCTCCGCCATGGCGGGTGCCACGGCCGCCGTCAGGAAGAACGGGGCCTTGACGTTGACCGCGTACACCTCGTCGAAGGTCTTCTCGTCGGTGGCGGTGGTGGCGTCTCCGGGGTAGATGCCCGCGTTGTTGACGAGCACGTCGATACGGCCGCCCAGCGCCCGGGCCGCCTCCTCGGCCAGTGCCCGCGAGGCGGCCGCGCCGCCGTCCAGGTCCGCCCGGACGAAGTCGGCCCGTCCGCCGAGGGCGCGGATCCCGTCCACCACCTCCGCACCGCGTCCGGCGCTGCGCCCCGAGACGACGACATGCGCCCCCTCCGCGGCGAACGCCTCCGCGATCGCCCGCCCGATGTTGCTGGTCGCACCCGTCACGAGCGCGGTCTTTCCCGCCAGTCGCATGGCCATGATCAGATCTCCGTCCCACTTGGTTCCCCGTCGGGTGCGGACCACTGTGCGCCGAGGAAAATGGACCGGCAAGTCCAGAAACCGGGGTGCCTGACGGGGTGCCTGCCAAGGGAGCTACGGTGCTTCGATGACCGATTCCCCGACGCCCGGCGGTGTGGTTCTCGGCGCGGACGAACTGGCTGCCCGATGGGCGGACGCCTGGCGGCCGGAGCGGGTCGCGGAGCGGTTGGAGGGGGTCGGGACGCCCTGGTGTGTCGTGGCGGGGTGGGCGCTGGACCTGTTCCGCGGCGAGGAGTCGCGGCGCCATGGTGATCTGGAGATCGCGGTGCCCGCGGCGGGGTTCGCGGAGGTGCGGAACCGCTTTCGCGCGTACGCGTTCGACGCGGTGGGCTCGGGGCGGATCTGGGCGGATGCGGGGGCCGCGGAGCTCGCGGCCACGTACCAGACCTGGGTACGGGATCCGGCGAGCGGCCGGTTCCTCTTCGACGTCTTCCGCGAGCCGCACGAGGGCGGGACCTGGATCTGCCGGCGGGACGAGAGGCTGCGGCTGCCGTACGACGCGGTCGTCGAACGTACGGCGGACGGCATTCCCTACCTGGTGCCGGAGTTGGTGCTGCTGTTCAAGGCGAAGGGGACGCGGCCCAAGGACCAGGCCGACTTCGACGGGGTGCTGCCGCTGCTGGGCGGGGCGCGGCGCGCGGCTCTCGGCGGGTGGCTGCGGCGCGTACATCCGGGGCATCCCTGGCTGGCGCCACTGGCGGGCCCGGCGGGGCGCTGACAGGGCGGCCGCCGGATGCCGGGCGCCCCAATTGGCAACGTTGTCCCGGTCCGGGTGGGAGCGCTTTCCCTGTGTCTTGCCTACGGGTTACCTAGGGGATACCTCTACATGAAGCGTGGCCTCGGCAGTCAGTTTTGTCCGGGCGTCGCCACCTACGTCTCAGTAGATTGCTGCTGCCGCCCCAGAGTGCCGTACCTGCGGATTTTACTTACCTATTGGGCGGTGGGGGTGGGGACATGGAGCGGTCCGAGAGGGCGGCAAGACCTGCCGCTGGGACGACGGGCATGAGATGCCAGGTGGACATCGACGGGCAGGGCAGGTTCGGCTGGCGCCTGGTGGCGCCGAACGGGAGATCGGTGGCGGTCTCGCTCACCGCGCACGACAGCCACGCCCGATGTCGCGCCGCGTTCCACCGCATGTGCGCGTTGCACTCCCGCACGGGGGGCGGAGTGCAGCACGGCTCGGACGGGGGCGGCTGGGTGTGGGTGGTCTGGGACGACTCCGGCCGTCATCTGGCCGGTTCGGCGCGGACCTACGAGCGGCATGCCACCTGCCGTGCGTCCTACGACCGGTTCCGCGCGATGATCGCCGAACTGGTATATGCCGGGCCCGAGTTATGGGGCGAGTGAGCCACGGCTGATCCGCACGTCAACCGGGCCTGGAGAGGCCCTGGCCGGAGGTGAGGCGTGCCTGTGCGGCGGGGTCCGATGTTGCCCTTAGGGAACCCGTAGTTCACACCTCAGGATGTGCATGTCAACCGATGACACGGAGTGTCGGGACCGTGCCCTCGCTGAGAAGAACCAGACAGCCGCAGCCCGTGATCGCGGGCGTCGGCTCCGTCGACGCCGAAGCCGACGTCGGCGAACCCGACGTACGCCGACGCCTGTACGCCGATCCCGGGCTGCCCGACCGGGTGTTCCGCACGGTGCTGCGCTCGGGCGGCGGTCTCGTGCTGGCCGTGATGCTGCTCGTCGGCGGCTTCCTGCTCTACCGGGCCTGGCTGGCGCTCGACAAGGCCGGCTGGTCGTTCCTGACCACCGCCGAATGGGAGCCCGGCAGCGGGAAGTTCGGCATCGCCGCCGTCATCGTCGGGACCATCCTGATCGCGACCGTCGCGGTGCTCGTGGCCGTGCCCCTCGCCACCGGTGCCGCGCTGTACATCGCCGAGTACGCCTCGCCGCGGCTGCGCCGGACACTGATCAGCGTCGTCGACCTGATGGCCGCCGTGCCCTCCGTGGTCTACGGCCTGTGGGGCGTGTTCTTCCTCCAGGACAAGGTCCTGCCGATCGCCCGCTGGATCTCCACCTACTTCGGCTGGATCCCCGTCTTCGACGTGCAGGGCGCCGACCCGAACGACCCGCTGGCGCCCGAGAGCATCTACACCTCCTCGACGTTCATCGCGGGACTCGTCGTCGGCATGATGATCGCCCCCATCATCTGCTCGATCATGCGCGAGGTCTTCTCGCAGGCGCCCGCGGGCGAGCGCGAGGGCGCCTACGCGCTCGGCGCCACCCGCTGGGGCATGATCCGCAGCGTGGTGCTGCCCTTCGGGCGCGGCGGGATGATCGGCGGCACGATGCTCGGGCTCGGCCGCGCGCTGGGCGAGACGATCGCCGTCTTCATGATCATCTCGGTGACCTTCTCGGTCCAGTGGCACATCCTGCAGTCCGGTACCAGCTCGGTCTCCTCGCTGATCGCCCTGCGGTACGGCGAGGCGAGCGAGTTCAGCATGTCCGCGCTGATGGCGGCCGGATTCTCGCTGTTCGTCATGACGCTGATCGTCAACTTCGCCGCCTCCTCCATCGTCGCCCGCTCCCGCTCGGGCGCGGCGAGCGACGCGTGACGAGCCCCGCCTCCCCGGTATCGCCCCCCACGGCGTCCGCACGTCCCGTCCGTCACACAGGTACGCCACACAGGAATGAGCGACCATGACCGTTGCCCCTGAAGCGCCAGGCGCGCGTCAGGCGACCGGACGCCCGGGCACCACGCTGCCGGGCCCGGCCCGCGGCGCCGATCCGGCCGGCGAGCGCCGCCGCGCCCTGACGCAGCTGCACGCCACCGACGTGTACGCCATGGCCGGAGCCGCCACCGCCGCGCTGTCCATCACCTGGCTGCTGTTCCACTGGCTGCTGCCGTTCAACGGCGCCGTCGGCTTCGTCGTCGTCGCGTACGTCCTCTTCCTGCTGGTGTACGCCCTGCTGGTCTCCTTCGACGAGGACGGGCCCGCGATCGTCGACCGGATCGCGGCGGCGATCGTACGGTCGATGGGTCTGCTGCTCGTCGTGATCCTCGCGTTCGTCGTGTTCTACGCGCTGGTCCAGGGCCGCAAGGCACTGGTGCACCTGAACTTCTTCACCCAGAGCATGGAGCTGGCCGGCCCGCTGGAGCCGCTCGGCGTGGGCGGCGCCCTGCACGCGGCGGCCGGCACCCTGATCATGATCACCATCGCGCTGCTGATCACCGTCCCGGCCGGGCTGGTCTGCGCGGTGTTCCTCAACGAGGTGCCCGGCGCCTACGCCCGGTTCGTGCGGACCATCGTCGAGGCGATGACGGCGTTGCCGTCGGTCGTCGCGGGTCTGTTCATCTACGCCACCGTGATCCTCGGCCTGGGCCTGGACCAGTCGGGACTCGCCGCCGGCCTCGCCCTCTCGGTGATGATGCTGCCGATCATCATCAGGGCCGCCGACGTCGTCATCCGGCTGGTCCCCGGCACCCTGCGCGAGGCCAGCTACGCGATGGGCACGAGCCGCTGGCGCACCGTCTGGCACGTGGTGCTGCCGACCTGCCGCTCGGGTCTGACGACCGCCGTCATCCTCGGCACCGCGCGCGGCATCGGCGAGACCTCCCCGGTCCTGCTGACCGCGGGCTTCACCAACGAGCTCAACCTCAACCCCTTCCACGACCCGATGGTCTCCCTGCCGCTGGTCACCTTCGAGTTCGTCAAGTCGCCCGAGCCGAACATGATCTCGCGCGGCTTCGGTACGGCGGCCCTGCTCATGGCGCTGGTGCTGCTGCTGTTCGTCGCCGCCCGCATCGTCGGCGGCCGGGGCCCCGGCCATCTCACCAGCCGTCAGGAACACCGGCGCGTCCTCGCGTCCCGGCGTGACGCGCGTCGATTCGCCGAGCGCCGCCCGACGGCCGACCTCGTCACCACCCCTGTCGCATCCGATTCCGGGAGTTCGTCGTGAAACCCGCCACTCGTTTCCGGCTGGCGGCCACCGCGCTGTCACTGGTGTCCCTGCTGTCCGCCCTGCTCGCCGTCCAGCCGCAGCCCGCCGCCGCGGCCTCCTACGCCAAGATCACCGGCTCCGGCTCCACCTGGAGCTCCAACGCCGTCCAGCAGTGGGTCCGCAACGTCAAGGCCAACTACGGCATGACGGTCAACTTCACGGCCAACGGCTCCTCCCAGGGCCGTGAGCAGTTCAAGAACAGCACCGTCGACTTCGCGGTCTCCGAGATCCCCTACGGCCTCAAGGAACAGGGCGTCACCGACACCCCGCCGAGCCGCGGCTACGCCTACATGCCGATCGTGGCCGGCGGCACGGCGTTCATGTACAACCTCAAGATCAACGGCAAGATGGTGACCAACCTCCGGCTGTCCGGGGACGTCGTCACCAAGATCTTCACCGGAAAGATCACCCGCTGGAACGACCCCGCGATCGCCGCCGACAACCCGGGCCTGAACATGCCGGCCCGCGCGATCGTCCCGGTCGTCCGCTCCGACGGCTCCGGCACCAGCGCCCAGTTCACCATGTGGATGTCGAAGCAGTACGGCTCCCTGTGGGCCGACTACTGCTCGCGCACCGGCCGCGGCAGCGGCAACTGCGGCATGACCTCCAACTACCCGCTGCTCAGCGGCTCCGCGATGATCGCCAAGTCCGGCTCGCTCGGCGTCTCCGGCCATGTCCGCCAGCCCTCCGGCGAGGGCGCCATCACCTACGTCGAGTACTCCTACGCCAAGAACACCGGCTTCCCCGTGGCCAAGGTGCTCAACAAGGACGGCTACTACGTGGAGCCGACCGCCGCGAGCGTCGCGGTGGCGCTGACCAAGGCCGAGATCAACGAGAACAAGTCGTCGGTCAACTACCTGACCCAGATCCTCGACGGCGTCTACACCAACGCCGACGCCCGTACCTACCCGCTGTCCAGCTACAGCTACATGATCCTGCCGACGAAGGTGGAGTCCGGTTTCACCGCGGCCAAGGGCAACTCGCTGGGCACGTTCGGCCGTTACTTCCTCTGCGACGGCCAGCAGCAGGCGGACGACCTCGGCTACTCGCCGCTGCCGAAGAACCTCGTCCAGGCGGGCTTCGACCAGCTCCGCAAGGTCCCCGGCGCGCCCACCGGCTCCATCAACATCAACACCTGCCGCAACCCCACCTTCTCCGGCGGGGTCAACACCCTGATCAAGAACGCCCCGTACCCCAAGTCCTGCGACAAGAAGGGGCCGACGCAGTGCACCACCGGCACGGCGGGTGCCTCGGGCACCGACACCCCGGTGAAGCCGGGCGCGACGGGCGGCGGTAGCTCCTCGGGCGGCTCCGGGTCCGCGTCCGGCGGTTCGTCGTCCGGCGGTTCGGCCGCCACGGGCGGCAGCGGCACGGGCGGTACGGACACCAACGGCGACGGGAAGTCCGACGCGAGCGCCGGCGCCGCGGCCGGCGGTACCTCGGGGGCGAGCGTCGACCCCGACACCGGCGAGGTGGTCAGCGGCGACGGGGCGAGCACCGGCGACACGAACGTGGCCGCCAACCCCGTCGCCCTCGCCGCCGACAACGGCCTCGGGATGCGCGGCGCCCTGATGGCCCTGTCCGCGGTCCTGCTCGTCGCGGTGGTCCTGGGGCCACCGCTCACCGCGCGGCTGCTCGCGGGACGTTCGCGCCGCCGTGAGGGGGAGCTGTGACGAGACGGCCGACGACGACACGGATGTCGCCCGGCCGGCGCCGGGTGACCGCGGGGGTGGGGTGCCTGCTCTCCGCGCTGGTGCTGGCGGTGCTGCCGCTGCCCAGGGGGGCGGACCAGGCGCGGGCGGCCACGACGGAGAGTTCGGCCGTGACCAAGAGCGGGGCGAAGGGGGTGTACGGGGACGACTTCTCGGATCTCAAGGTCACCGTGCACCAGACGAAGGACCTGACCGGGCAGGGCGTGCGGGTGACGTGGACGGGCGGGAAGCCGTCCACCAACTCCGAGACCGACTTCCTGTCGGTCATGCAGTGCTGGGGGGACGCGGACTCCGGGCCGGACCGTACGCAGTGCGAGTTCGGACTGGCGGCGGGCGGGCAGAACGGGGACGGCCGGGCCGTGGCCCAGGGCGTCACCTCGGGCCATGACCCGCTGGAATCCGACGCCGCCACCCCGGTCGACAAGAACGGCACCCACTATGTGCCGTTCCGGCCGGTCGAGGGGCAGGGGGACCCCACCGCCGGCCCCACCGACACCACGTACTTCACCGACGGGGACACCAACGCCGACCCGTTCATGCCGAACGACGGGGACGGCGGCGGCGACATCTCGTTCGAGCTGAAGTCGGCCGTGGAACAACCGGCCCTGGGCTGCGGCGCCCGCACCACGTCGGCCGGCGGCATCCAGCCGTGCTGGCTGGTGGTCGTGCCCCGCGGCACCCACGACCCCAACGGGCAGACGCACACCGGGGGTGCCCAGGTCACCTCCTCGCTCAGCCGGTCGAACTGGGACCAGCGCATCGTGTTCCGGCTCGGCTTCGCGCCGGTCACGGACAACTGCGACCCGGACAAGCCCGAGCGCGGGATCATGGGGTCCGAACTGGCCACCGACGCCATCACGTCCTGGCAGACCGCGCTGTGCAGGACCGGGACCTACCGGTTCAACTTCACCCAGTCCGGCGAGGGACAGGCCAGGTCCGCCGTGACCTCGGGCGACTCGGAGGCCGGGCTCGCCCTGACGGTGGATCCCGTCGAGCCGGTCGACGGGCAGGCCCAGGTGGTGCACGCGCCGGTCGCGGTCAGCGGCCTGACGATCGGCTTCGTCTGGATGTACACGCACACGACCGGAGAGGGCGACGACCTGCACAGTGAACAGCTG
The DNA here is from genome assembly GCF_044747345.1 of Streptomyces sp. NPDC090088. Taxonomy (NCBI): domain Bacteria; kingdom Bacillati; phylum Actinomycetota; class Actinomycetes; order Kitasatosporales; family Streptomycetaceae; genus Streptomyces; species Streptomyces sp. NPDC090088. The sequence goes on from NZ_JBIVDZ010000002.1 coordinate 615,028, forward strand.
CCGCTGACGGAGCTCAGGCTCAACCAGCGACTGCTGGCCAAGGTGCTCACCCAGTCCTACCCCTTCAGCGTGACCCAGCCGAGCGACGGCGTTCCCGACTACCTCGCCGGCAACCCGGAGTCCATCGTCAAGGACCCTGAATTCCTCAAGCTGAATCCAGGTCTCCAGGGCCAGGCCGCCGTCAATGCGCCGCTGGGTCTGGCCGTCACGGCGGACAACACCGATTCCGCCCGGCTGGTATGGAAATACATTCTGGCGGACTCCGACGCGAAGGAGTTCATCGAAGGGAAGAAAGACCCCTGGGGAATGAAGGTGAACCCTGCCTACAAGGACGGGGTCATATCGAATTCCCTGGATTTCTTCCCCAAGACGGATCTCACGCCCACCCAGGTCGTCTGCCTCACCGGCAACGTGACGCGCACCGCGCAGGACGTGGTCCCCTATGTCAACGACATGCACGACGGGGCGCTGAAGGTACGCCGCGGTTCCATCGGCACCGCGTACACGTGCGCGTCGGGCGATCCGCTGCCGAGACTGTCGGCCGAACCCCGTCCGATCCCCACGAACCAGCGGCAGTACGGCATCGTCGACAACGCCTCCGCGGTGCGCTACCAGCTGGGCGCCGCCGCCCTGCCGAACGCCGACGGGGACTACGTCACGCCGACCGACGCGTCCCTGCTCAAGGCGGTCGCCGAGATGCCCGACTCGGACGTGGCCGGCGTCAAGACGTCCGACCCCGCGAAGATGAGGGACGGGGCCTACCCGCTGACCGCCGTGGTCTACGCGGCGTCCTCGCTCGACCAGGCCGAGGACGCCCGCCAGGACTACGCCAAGGTGATGCGGTACGCGGCCGGTGCGGGACAGACCCAGGGCGCCGCCAAGGGTGAACTGCCCTATGGATACGCCCCGTTGCCCGCCGCCATGCGCACGCAGGCAGAGCAGGCGGCCGACCGGCTGGAGAAGGGCGTGACCGCCGCCGACGGGTCCTCGGGCGGCACGTCCTCAGGCGGCGACGACCTGAGCGGTACCGGCGGTGGCGGCGCGGCCGGCGGCGGCGTGACCGGCGGCAGCGGCGACGGCTCCGCCGGGACCTCGGGCGGCGCGGCCGGCGGCGCGGGCGCGTCGGGCACTCCCCGGCCCTCCACCACCCCGAGCGAGACCGACCCGGCCAAGCAGAACGTGGCCCAGTCCGGCGGCTACACCCCCTCGGAGGTGCTCGGGCTGATCCGCTGGGTACTGCTCGGAGTCCTCGTCGCGGGCGGAGCGGCGGCCCTTTCCGGGCCGGTGATGGTGCGGCTGTCGGTGCGCGGGGCGGCCTCGACGAATATCCCTGGAGGAAAACCCGAGTAACCGTCGGATTCCCGTTCCCGGGGCGTATCCGGGCCCCGGGAACGGGAATCCGCACACCGCCTGGTGAGTTCCCTTGGATTCACCTAGGTAAGAGATTCGTAACCTGAAGACCGGCTGGATTTTGTGGCCGCCGGTTCGAGTCTGCGGAATTGTTCTGCGTGGCCGGCCGACGGGCCGGTGGCGAAAACAGAATCCGGATTTGCTTGCACGTCCATTGCTCGATCCGTTTCAACGGAGGAGAAATCAAGTGAACGTCAAGTCCCGCGTGCGTATCGGTGCCGCCGTCGGTACGGTCGCCCTGGGCCTCGGTGCCCTGGCCGCTCCCGCCGCCTACGCCGACCCGAGCTCGGCCACCGACTACCGTCAGCTGGCCGGTGTCGGTTCCGACACGACCCAGGACGTGATGAACGCTCTGGGCAACGCGATCACGAACAGCAACGGCAAGGTCATCGCCTCGTGGAACGCCACCGGCTCTTCCACGATCACGACCAAGGCGACCGGCAGCTGCACGATCAACCGCCCCGACGGCTCCGGCGCCGGCATCACCGCGCTGAACACCGCTCTGGACGGCAGCACCGGCTGTGTGGACTTCGCCCGCTCCTCGCGTGGCCCGAACAACACCACCACCACGGACCTGACCTTCATCCCGTACGCCAAGGACGCCGTGTCCTGGGTGAAGCAGGACGGCAGCGCGCTGCCCGACAACCTGACGACCGCCCAGCTCCAGGCGATCTACACGTGCAGCCTGACCTCGCTCAACGGTGTCGCGCTCACCCCGATCCTGCCGCAGTCGGCCTCGGGCACCCGCGCCTTCTTCCTCAGCTCCATCGGCGTGACGACCCCCGGCTCCTGCGTCACCACGAACTCCTCCATCCAGGAGAACGACGGCTCGGTCATCGACAGCGCGGGCGACATCTTCCCGTACTCCGTGGCCCAGTACACCGCCCAGGAGACCGCTACCGTCGACGACCGTCGTGGTGACGCCGTGCTCGGCTCGGTGAACGGCGTGGGTCCGCGGAACGAGGACGACCTCTCGCTGAACCTCTCCTTCCCCTACCTCCGGAACGTCTACAACGTCGTCCCGACGGCCAAGCTGTCGGACGCGCTGATCGCGGACACCTTCGTGGGCACCGGCTCCAAGGTCTGCGCGAACACCAGCACCATCACCGACTACGGCTTCGGCACCCTCGGCAGTGACTGCGGCAGCACCACCCTCAAGGGCGAGAGCTGATCACCGTCCCATAGCCGCACAACGGCCGGGCACCCCATGGGTGTCCGGCCCTGTCGGCGTATTCATCCACAACCCGGACCAGACCCCGCGGGGGGACCACCACATGAATCACCGTCTCGCACCACTCAGATCACCGGTGGCGCTGCTCACCGGCATCGCCCTGCTGTGCGCCGCCCTGGCCGGGGTCCTCGCCTTCTCGGGCCGGGCCCATGCCGCCACCCAGCTCGGCAAGTTCACGATCACGCCCACCACGGGCAGCATCTCGACCTACCCCATGATCACGTCGGTGACGACGACCGCCGGCTGCCCGGACGACACCGCGGGCAAGGCGGCCGTCCTCAAGGTGTTCAACCCCACGAGCGACACCACGCAGGCCACCCTCGGCCAGGGCGCCACCAAGATCGTGGCCGGCTCCGGTCCGTTCACGATGGACGTGACCACCCTGGCCGCCGCGAAGAGCCTGGAGACACGGCTGCGCACCTGGATCCCCGACGGATCCCTCGACGGCACCTACACCCTGGGTCTGGGCTGCGGCGGCGGCACCGACGTCCCGGTCTTCCTCGCCAAGATCCGGGTCGCGGGCGACACCTGGACCCTGCTCGAACAGCAGGCCACGACGCTCGCGGTGAGCGCGGCCACCGGCGTCGCCGTGGGCGGCGACCTCAAGCTCACCGCCACGGTGCTGCCCGCCGCGGCGGCCGGCTCCGTGGAGTTCAAGAACGGCGACACCTCGCTCGGCACCGCGCAGGTCGCCGACGGCAAGGCCGAACTCACGGTCAAGGCACCGGCGATCGGCGGCCCGATGCCCTTCACCGCCTCGTTCACGCCCACCGACGCCGACTCCTACTCCAGCGCCGCGGCCAGTGGCACCGCGAACATCGACTACGTCGTCTCCGCCAAGGACGCCGACGGCACCGCCCTCGGCGACAAGCCGACCCTGTCCATCGGGCAGAAGGTGAAGGTCACCGCCAAGGGCTTCACGCCGGGATCCTCCGTGGCGGTGACGCTCAGCCTGGCCACCAACTCCGACCTGGGCAGTGTGACCGCGAACGCCGACGGTGCCGTGGCGGACTACGCGTTCACCGTGCCCAACGCCCTGACCAACGGCGACCACGCCCTGCGGTTCTCCGAGAAGTCGGGCATCTTCGCCGCGTTCGACTTCGTCAGCACCGACGAGGACACCTCCAGCCCCAGCCCCTCCGACAACCCCGACCTCACCGTCACCGACGAGGACGGCAACACCCTCGACACGAACCCGAGCCTCGAACCCGGCCAGAAGGTGAAGATCACCGCCCGCGGCTACACCGCGAGCGCCGCGGTCAAGGTCACCCTCGCCGACAGCGACGCGACGTTCGACGACGCCAAGGCGGACTCCGACGGCACCGTGAAGAACTACGCGTTCACGGTCCCCAAGGACATCGCGGACGGCGACCACACCCTGACCCTCGCCGAGGACAGGACCGACGGGCACAGCGTCGACTTCGCGTTCACCACCGGCTCCGACGACTCCAGCGAGTCCCCCGAGCCCAGCGCCTCCGCCTCGGACAGCGGCGGCACGGACACGGGCGGTACCGGCAGCGGCGGTTCGGACACCGGCGGTTCCACCGGCGGGGACACCGGCGGCTCCGGCGGCGGCGGCTCCATGGCCTCCACCGGCGCCCAGGTCGGCGCGATCGGCCTGGCCTCCCTCGCGTTCCTGTCCGCCGGTGGCGCCCTCGTGCTCCACATGCGCCGCAAGGGCCTGCTGACCTTCGGCGGCGACGCCCCGCAGCACCGCTGACCGGCCGATCGGCCGACGGATCGGCCCGGGGGCACCCGCCGACGTGCCCCCGGGCCCGCCCCGTCCCCGCAGGAACCCGTAGAGAACCCTCCGCTTCGAGGAGCGCACCCCGTGACCACCCTCGCCCCACCCTCGGCCGGCGCGTCGGCGCCCGCCGACGGACCGCCCGACCCGCCGCCCCCGCCGACCACCGAGCCGCGCCGGGAGACCCCGCGACCCCCCGCCCGCCCCGGGCTCGCACTCGCCGGGGCGGCCCTGTGCGTTCTCGCCGCCGTGCTCCTCGGCTTCGCCGCGAACCTCACGATCGTCGGCCACCTCCAGCACGCCCGCGACCAGCAGACCGCCTACGACGAACTCCGCAAGGAACTCGCCCTGGGCACCGCCCCCGTGGGCCAGCGCGACTACGAGGGCAAGCTGCTGAAGCCGGGCGCGCCCGTCGCCCTGCTGCGCATCCCCGCCCTCGGTCTCCAGGAGGTCGTCGCGGAGGGGACCACCTCCGAGGTGCTGATGGCGGGGCCCGGGCACCGCAGGGACACCCCGCTGCCCGGCCAGGCGGGCACCGCGGTGATCATGGGCCGCCAGTGGGGATACGGCAGCCCCTTCCACGACCTGCGCCAGCTGCCCGTCGGCAGCCGTGTCGAGATCACCACCGGGCAGGACAAGTCGGTCTACGAGGTCACCGGCGTCCGCCGGGCCGGCGACGAACTGCCCGCTCCGGTCGCCGAGGGGCAGGGCCGGCTCACCCTCATCACCGCGACCGGGGCGCCGTACACCCCGAGCGGGGTGCTCCGGGTCGACGCCAAACTGGTCACGGCCGTGCAGCCCAACCCGCCGCGGGACCTGCGGGCGGGCTGGATCGCCGATTCCGAACAGGCCCTCGGCACCGACTCCGGTGCCTGGCTCGGCGTCTTCCTGTGGACCCAGGGCCTGCTGCTCGCCTCGCTGCTCGCGGTGGTCGCCTTCCGCGTCTGGGGCCGCTGGCAGACCTGGATCTGCGCGGGCCCGCTGCTGCTCGCGCTGGGCCTCGCCGACTCCCAGTCCCTCACGGCACTGCTGCCCAACCTGCTCTGAACCCGCTCCGAACCACCGGCCACCGCACGGAAGTTGACCAACCCAATGTCCGAGAACACCGATCTCGTCGACACCGTCGTCCAGCCGCCCGTCGAGAGCATCGGCGGCGGACCCCGCTTCGGGGACGGCCCCGCCTCCCTGCGCGCCGACGCCGTCTCCGCCTGGTTCGGCGACCACAAGGTCCTCGACCGGGTCTCGCTCACCATGCCCGCACGCCAGGTCACCGCGCTCATCGGCCCCTCCGGCTGCGGCAAGTCGACCTTCCTGCGCATCCTCAACCGGATGCACGAACTGATCGGCTCGGCCTCGCTGGCCGGGCGGGTCCTCCTCGACGAGGTCGACGTCTACGACCGCGGCCGGCGCATCACCCACGCCCGCCGCGAGATCGGCATGGTCTTCCAGAAGCCGAACCCGTTCCCGGCGATGTCGATCTACGACAACGTCGTCGCCGGACTCAAGCTCAACGCCATCAAGGTCGGCCGCGACGGCAGGGACGACCTGGTCGAGGAGTGCCTCACCAAGGCCGGCCTGTGGAAGGAGGTCCGGGACCGGCTCCGCCAGCCCGGCGGCGCGCTCTCCGGCGGCCAGCAGCAGCGGCTGTGCATCGCCCGCTCGCTCGCCGTACGGCCCCGCGTGCTGCTGATGGACGAGCCGTGCTCGGCGCTCGACCCGACGTCCACCCGCCGGATCGAGGAGACCATCCACGACCTCAAGGACGAGGTGACCATCGTCATCGTCACCCACAACATGCAGCAGGCCGCCCGCGTCTCCGACAACTGCGCCTTCTTCCTCGCCTCGCACGGCACGCCCGGTGTGATCGTCGAGCACGGCGACACCCACGCGATGTTCAACTCGCCCCAGGACGAGAGGACCTCGGACTACGTGAACGGACGCTTCGGGTGACGGGGGCGGGAGGCGGACGGGTCACCGGGGCGCTGGCGGCGGTGCTGCTTCTCGCCGGGTGCGGGGCCGGGGCGGGTACGGGGGCAGGGGAAAGCAACAGGGGTGGGGCCGGGGGTGGGGCCGGGGGCGGGGCGCGGGTCCCGGACACCGCTGCCCGGGTGGCGACTCCCTCGGCGTCGACGACGCCGTCGCGGTCGGCTCCGTCCGTCTCCGCCTCCCTCGCGCCGCCGGTGCGCCGTGCCCCGCGGTCCGGTACGCCTCGTCCGCCGGCCAGCGCGGGAGGCCGGGTGCCCGGCCCGGACCTGTCCAGCCGGGTGCCCGTCACGTCGTCACGCCGTCCGTCCGCCAGCGCGCCGGCCTCGAAGGTGCCGGAGGTGCCGAAGACCCCGGAGGCCGCGACCGGCGCCACCATCCGGATCGGCACCTGGTCCGCGGGCGTGATCCGCGGCGGGCAGGACGAGGTCGACGCCTGCCAGGACGCCGTGCAGTGGGCGGGGCCCAACATCGGCACCGAGGACGGCTACGAGATGCGGACCGTCGTGATCGTCGGTCACGACTACTGCGGGTTCGACCTGTTCGCCACGTTGCGCGTCGGAACCCGGGTCACCATCGGCACCCCGCGCGGCACCTGGAGCTACACCGTCTACGCCCACTACGTCACCCCGGGCCGCGGCGCCCCGGCCGCCGGGCTCTACTGGGGCGACCTCACCCTCCAGTCGTGCGTGGGTCCCGACACCGGGTTCAGCTACCTCGTACGGGACTGACCGCTCACGGTGCGCTCGGCCACACCAGGAGCATGTACGCCCCGCAGTACGCCGAGCCCGCGATCGCCGCCGTCAGGGCGAGTACACGTACCCGCGTCGAGGCGCGGGCCAGATACCCGGCGAGCGGCAGCAGGAGGGGGAAGCCGGGGAGGAGGAAGCGGGCGCGGGGGAAGTAGACGCCGCCGCTGGCCGCCACGATCAGCAGCAGGACCGCGCTGAACACGAGCAGCGGGAGCGGTTGCCGGTCGGCCGCGGCCAGTCCGAACAGGACGACGGAGGCCAGCATGGTCAGGCTCACCACGACCAGGAACAGCTCCGGGCGCGAGACCTGCCCGAACAGGTGCCGCAGCCAGCGCAGCGTCTCCGCACCGCCGTCCAGCTCGTTGTGCCACATCCGCTGCACGGCGAAGTAGCCGTCCCAGCGGTGGAGTCTGACGCCCACCCAGCCCACGTACGCGCACCAGCCGAGGGGGGCCAGCAGGGCCGCCGTCAGGGCGCGGGGCGAGCGGCGGGTACGCAGGGAGAGCAGCGCGGTGACGGTGACCGCGGCGGCCACGGCGATGCCGGTCGGCCGGGTCAGACCGGCCAGGACCGAGCCGGCCGCCGCGTACAGCCAGCGCTCGGTCAGCACCGCGTACAGCGTCCACGCGGCGAACGCCGTGAAGAGGGACTCGGTGTAGCCCATCCACTGGACGAGTCCGACCGGGTACGCCGCCCACAGCACGGTGAGCAGGACACCGACCCGGCGGCCGGCCAGCCGGTCGCCCACCGCGAACACGCCCCAGGCCGCGAAGAGCGAGGCCAGCCAGGAGAGGACCAGTCCGGTACTGGCCCGGGTGCCCGGGGTCAGCGCCGCGACGGCCTTGACCAGGAGCGGGTACAGCGGGAAGAACGCCAGGTTGTTGTGGTCGTACGCGGTGCCGAGTACGTGGACGTACCCGTGGTCGGCGATGCCGAGGTACCAGCGGGAGTCCCACTGCGTCGCCAGCATCGGCCACACCCCGTGGTGCCGCCGGTGCGCCCACACGGTGAGGACCAGCAGCCCCGTGAGGCGTACGGCGAGGTACGCGGCGAGCGCCGGAGCCGCCCGGCGCAGGGCGTGGCGGGGGACGGTCGCGGTGGGGAGGTGGGGTCGTCGGGTGCCCGGGATGTGCCCGTGGGGGGCGGTGTCGGGGGCGGTCGGGGACACGGCGGCGGCTCCAGTACGACGGCTGTTTCGGCGGGGGTTACCCGTTCACCGTTTCCCGGCCGCCGGGGCCGTGCATGGAGCCCGCGTCAACTGCCGCCCGTAAATCACCCGATGGGGTGCTACGGACTCGTACATGGGTCAACGAAAAGGTTTAGTCCAGTCGGTATTCACCGGCCGCTGCCAGCCTCCGGGCCATGACGCCTCCCCTGAACACGCCCCGCATGGGCATCCCCGCCGAACTCGCCGACCGGCTCACCATGCCCGAGCGCCACGAATACCTGCGGCGCGCGCTGTCCCGGCGCGGCCTGCTGCGGTCCGGCGCGGTCGCCGCGGCGGCGAGCGCCGGGCTCGCCGCGGTCGCGGGTACCGCCGGTGCGGCCGGCTCCGCCGGTGCCGCCACACCTGATCTGATCACCCGTTCGGCCACGGAGACAGTGGACGGCGCGTTCGTCGCGCCGTTCGGCAGACATCTGACCTACGGCGCCGACCCGCGGACCCAGATGCGGGTCTCCTGGCAGGTTCCGCTGCCCGTCCGCAACCCCTATCTGCGCGTCGGACTCAGCCCGCTCGACCTCGGCCACCGGGTGCGCGCCGAGGTCCGCGACCTGTTCACGCCGGCCGGGGTCGGCAAGAGCGCCGACATCGACCAGTACTACGTGCACGCGGCGCTGGACGGGCTGCGGGCGGGGACGACGTACTACTACGGCGTCGGGCACGACGGGTTCGACCCCGCCGGTCCGGGGGCCGCGCACAGTGTGTACTCCTTCACGACGGCTCCCGCCGAGCGTGCCGTCCGGCCGTTCACCTTCACCGCGTTCGGCGACCAGAACCCGAGCTACACCTCCATCGGACTCAACGCCCTCGTCCAGGCCCAGGACCCGGCCTTCCACCTGCACGCCGGCGACATCTGCTACGCCGAGGAGACCGGGCACGGCCTGCCCGCCGACAGCAGCAGCTACGACGCCCGGCAGTGGGACCAGTTCCTCGCCCAGATCGAGCCGCTCTCCAGCCGGGTGCCGTGGATGGTCGCGTTCGGCAACCACGACATGGAAGCCTGGTACTCGCCCAACGGGTACGGCGGCAACGAGGCCCGGTTCACCCTGCCCGGCAACGGGTTCGACGCGGCCAACGCGCCGGGCGTCTACTCGTTCGTGCACGGCAACGTCGGGGTCGTCTCGGTGGACGCCAACGACGTGTCGTACGAGATCCCCGCCAACCTCGGCTACAGCGGCGGCCGGCAGGCCGCCTGGCTCGACCAGCGGCTCGGGGAGCTGCGCCGGGATCCCGGTGTCGACTTCATCGTGGTCTTCCACCACCACTGCGCCTACTCGACGACCAGCTCGCACGCCTCCGAGGGCGGGGTGCGGGAGCAGTGGGTGCCGCTGTACGAGAAGCACCAGGTGGATCTTGTCGTCAATGGGCACAACCACGTCTACGAGCGGACCGACCCGGTGGTGCGGGACCAGGCCGTGCGCGCGCTGCCCATCGGCGGGACGCACGAGCCGGTGCGCGGGGGTGTCGTGTACGTGACGGCCGGTGCGGGTGGTGAGAGCGTCTACAGCTTCCCGGTGGCCGACAGCTACGAGGGGAACGAGGACGAGGTCGGGTCCGTGCCGACCTACTACACCGGGTCCGGCGGCAAGGTCACCGAGAACGTCGACTGGTCGCGGGTGCGGTACACCGGGTACTCGTTCATCCGCGTCGACGTGAAGCCCGCGCACCGGGGCGGGACGGCCACGCTGACCGTGCGGGCGCTGGCCGCGACGGGGGCGGAGGTGGACCGGTTCACGGTCGCTCGTCGCGCGTAGGGCGGGCTGAGCATCGGGTGGGGTGCCCCGGGTCGGGGGCACCCCACGGTGCGTCAGATGCCGGCCGCGGCCGACAGGTCGTGCTTGAGCGACGTGAGGAGGGCGGTGGCCTGCTCGCGGGCCTTGGGCAGGGCGTCGTGGCCGGTCACGGGGACGACCACTTCCAGGTAGCACTTCAGCTTGGGCTCGGTGCCGCTGGGGCGGACGATGACCCGGGCGCCGGTGAGGGTGTAGCGGAGGCCGTCGGTGGGGGGCAGGGTGTCGGTGCCCTGGGTGAGATCCTCGGCCTTGGTGACGGGGAGGCCCGCCAGTGCGGTGGGAGGCTGCTCGCGGAGGCGGCGCATGGCGGCCGCGATGAGGGAGAGATCCTGGACGCGGACCGAGAGCTGGTCGGTGGCGTGCAGACCGTGCTCGACGGCGAGGTCGTCGAGGAGGTCGAGGAGGGTGCGCCCCTCCTCCTTGAGGACCGAGGCCAGTTCGGTGATCAGGAGGGCCGCGGTGATGCCGTCCTTGTCGCGGACGCCGTCGGGGTCGACGCAGTAGCCGAGGGCCTCCTCGTAGCCGTAGCGCAGGCCGTCGACGCGGGCGATCCACTTGAAGCCGGTGAGGGTCTCCTCGTAGGGGAGGCCCGCCTTCTCGGCGATACGGCCGAGGAGGGAGGAGGAGACGATCGACTCGGCGAACACGCCGGTCGCGCCGCGGCGGACCAGGTGGGCGGCGAGCAGGGAGCCGACCTCGTCGCCGCGGAGCATGCGCCACTCGCCGTCCTGCTTGACGGCGGCGGCGCAGCGGTCGGCGTCCGGGTCGTTGGCGATGATCAGGTCGGGGTCGCTCTCGCGGGCCTTCGCGAAGGAGAGGTCCATCGCGCCGGGCTCTTCCGGGTTGGGGAAGGCGACGGTGGGGAAGTCCGGGTCCGGGTCGGCCTGTTCGGCGACGAGGGCGGGGGCGGGGAAGCCGGCGCGGGCGAAGGCGGCGAGGAGGGTGTCCTTGCCGACGCCGTGCATGGCCGTGTAGACGGTGCGGGCGGTGCGGGGGGAGCCGGGGGACAGGACGGCGTCCGTGCGGGCCAGGTAGGCCTCCAGGACGGCGTCGTCGAGGGTTTCCCAGCCGGCGTCCGGGCGGGGGACGTCGTGGAGGCTCGCGATCGCCTGGATCTCGGCGGCGATCTCGGCGTCGGCGGGGGGCACGATCTGGGAGCCGTCGCCGAGGTAGACCTTGTAGCCGTTGTCGCGGGGCGGGTTGTGGCTGGCGGTGACCTCCACGCCGGCCACCGCGCCCAGGTGCCGTATGGCGAAGGCCAGGACCGGGGTGGGGAGGGGGCGGGGGAGGACGGCGGCGCGGAGGCCGGCGCCGGTCATGACCGCGGCGGTGTCGCGGGCGAAGTCGGCGGACTTGTGGCGGGCGTCGTAGCCGATCACGACGAGGCCGGTGCCCTGGCCCCGGGTCTTGAGGTAGGCGGCGAGACCGGCCGCGGCGCGGATCACTACGGCGCGGTTCATGCGCATCGGGCCGGCGCCGAGTTCGCCGCGGAGGCCGGCGGTGCCGAACTGGAGGGTGCCGCTGAAGCGGGCCGACAGTTCGGTGAGGTCGGCGGCGTCGATGAGCTTGGCCAGCTCGTCGCGGGTGTCCGGGTCGGGGTCCTCGGCGAGCCAGGTCCTGGCCCGGGCGATGAGATCGTCTTGCACGGTCGGGTCTCCAGGTCTCGTGTGGGTGCCTGCGGCGCCTGTGCGGCTTCGGTGGGGGCGGGCGTAGCGCCTACGGGGGGTGGGGAGTCGGGGCCGGGGCGGGGGGGGGGGGGGGGGGGGGGGGGGGGGGGGGGGGGGGGTGTCCGTCCTCGGGCCGGCGATGACGCATCTCGAATCGTGAACGACGATCGACGCCGACCGCTGCGGGCGGACACCCCCCCACCCCGTCCCCTTCCCGCCGCGTGCGCCCGCGCCGCGTCAGGGGGGACGACAGGGGGGACTTCAGCGCCCCGTCAGGGGCGCGCGACCAGCCACTACGGACCCGCAGACGCCTACGGCCGAACGTGGCACCCCCTACGGCGTCCTTCAGAGCCTGCCGAGTACCTGCGCCAGCAGCGAACCCATCCGCGCTGCGCTGTCCCGGCCCGCCTGGAGGACCTCCTCGTGGTTGAGGGGCTCGCCCGTCATGCCGGCGGCGAGGTTCGTGACGAGGGAGATGCCCAGGACCTCGGCGCCCGCCTCGCGCGCGGCGATCGCCTCGAGGACCGTCGACATGCCCACCAGGTCCGCGCCGATCACGCGGGCCATGCGGATCTCGGCCGGGGTCTCGTAGTGCGGGCCGGGGAACTGGGCGTAGACGCCCTCTTCGAGGGAGGGGTCGATCTCCTTGCACAGGGCGCGCAGGCGGGGGGAGTAGAGATCGGTGAGGTCGACGAAGTTGGCGCCGACGATGGGGGAGGTCGCCGTCAGGTTGATGTGGTCGCTGATCAGGACGGGCTGGCCGGGGCGCATGCCCTCGCGGAGGCCGCCGCAGCCGTTGGTGAGGACGATCGTCTTGCAGCCGGCGGCGACGGCGGTGCGCACGCCGTGTGCGACGGCGGCGACGCCCCGGCCCTCGTAGTAGTGCGTGCGGCCGAGGAAGACCAGCGCGCGCTTGTCACCGATGGCGTACGAGCGGATCGTGCCGCCGTGCCCCTCGACGGCCGGCGGCGGGAAGCCGGGCAGCTCGGTGACCTGGAACTCGGCGTCGGCGGCGCCCAGGGCGTCGACGGCCGGAGCCCAGCCGGAGCCCATCACGAGGGCGACGTCGTGGGTGTCGGCGCCCGTGAGCTCGCGCAGGCGAGCGGCGGCCGCGTCGGCGGCGGCGTGGGGGTCGCCCTGGATGTCGTCCGGAAGAAGAGATGCGTTCACGCGGATGAGAGTAGCCGGTCCGGGCCTACGCGCGTAGATGACGGAGCTCACGGGATGGCGATCGTTGTCTTGTCGTTTCCAACGAGCGGTGTGACGCAGGTGACCTTTGTGTCGGCTGTGGATGGTCTGTGCGGCTTCAGCAGGGGCGCTTGCGGAGTTCCATCACGTAGTCGTGGGGGGCGCCCGCGGACTCGGCCGCGTCGGCGATCTCGCCGAGGTAGCGGGCGGAGGGGAGGCCGCCCTCGTAGCCGTTGAGGACGTAGAGCCAGGCCGTCTCCTCGCCCTCCAGTGTGTGGACGCGTACGCGGGCGCGGCGGTAGATGCCCATGGCCACGCCCTCCCAGCGGTCCATGGACTCCTCGTCCGGCGGGGCGATGTCGTAGAGGCCGACGAAGATCTGGGACATCGGGTCCTCGACGATCGTCGCCAGCGCGCCTTCCCAGCCCATGTGCTCGCCGCCGAAGGTCAGCCGCCAACCGTTCAGCCATCCGGTGGCGCGCAGGGGGGAGTGCGGGGCGCGGCGGGACATCAGCCGCGCGTCGAGATTGCCGGCGTAGGCGGCGTAGAGCGACGACATGGGGAGAGAGTACGGCAGCCGTCCCATGGGTCACTCCCGTCCCAGGGCGCCCCCGGGCAGTAGCACCTTGAAGCGTGCGGGACAATGGAGTACGTGACTCGGATCGTGATCATCGGTGGCGGACCCGGCGGCTATGAAGCGGCGCTGGTGGCCGCGCAGCTCGGCGCGGAGGTGACCGTCGTCGACTGCGACGGTCTGGGCGGAGCGTCGGTGCTGACCGACTGTGTGCCGTCGAAGACCCTTATCGCTACGGCCGAGGTCATGACGACCTTCGATTCGTCGTACGAAGAGCTGGGGATCATCGTCGCCGATGACACTCCGCCGCTGGAGCAGGCCGCTCGGGTGGTGGGGGTCGACCTGGGGAAGGTCAACCGGCGGGTGAAGCGGCTGGCGCTGGCGCAGTCGCATGACATCACCGCCTCGGTGACGCGTGCGGGTGCGCGGGTCATGCGGGGGCGGGGGCGGCTGGAGGGCATGCAGGCCCTGGACGGGTCGCGGAAGATCGTCGTCAGCGCGGCGGACGGGAGCCAGGAGACCCTCGTCGCGGACGCGGTGCTGATCGCCACCGGTGGGCATCCGCGGGAGGTGCCCGACGCGCTGCCCGACGGCGAGCGGATCCTGAACTGGACGCAGGTGTACGACCTGACCGAGCTGCCCGAGGAACTCATCGTGGTCGGGTCCGGTGTGACCGGCGCCGAGTTCGCGGGTGCCTACCAGGCGCTGGGGTCGAAGGTCACGCTGGTGTCGTCGCGGGACCGCGTGCTGCCCGGTGAGGACCCGGACGCGGCCGCGGTGCTGGAGGACGTCTTCCGGCGGCGCGGGATGAACGTGATGGCCCGGTCGCGTGCGGCCGCGGCGAAGAGGGTGGGGGACCGGGTCGAGGTCACGCTCGCGGACGGGCGGGTCATCAGCGGCACGCACTGCCTGATGGCCGTCGGTGCCATTCCGAACAGTGCGGGGCTGGGGCTGGAGGAGGCGGGCGTCAAGCTGCGCGACTCCGGGCACATCTGGACCGACAAGGTGAGCCGGACGAGCGCGCCGGGCGTGTATGCGGCCGGTGACGTGACCGGTGTCTTCGCTCTCGCGTCGGTGGCCGCCATGCAGGGGCGGATCGCCATGTACCACTTCCTGGGTGACGCGGTGGCGCCGCTGAACCTGAAGACCGTCTCGTCGAACGTGTTCACCGACCCGGAGATCGCGACGGTGGGCTACACGCAGGCGGACGTGGACGCCGGGAAGATCGATGCCCGCGTGGTGAAGCTGCCGCTGCTGCGCAACCCGCGCGCGAAGATGCAGGGCATCCGGGACGGCTTCGTGAAGCTGTTCTGCCGGCCGGGGACGGGGATCATCGTGGGCGGTGTGGTCGTGTCGCCCCGGGCTTCGGAGCTGATCCATCCGATCTCGATCGCCGTCGACAACAATCTGACGGTCGAACAGATCGCGAACGCGTTCACCGTGTATCCGTCCCTTTCGGGGTCGATCGCGGAGGTCGCACGTCAGTTGCACACCCGGAAGACCGGCAGCGAACTCTGACGGCCGGAACCGACTCCCCGCTGGTCACGGGGAGTTGTCGAGCATGCGTACGGCATAGTCGGCCGGTCTGGGCTCTATACCACTTCTGACCCTGCTGTGCGAACAACTTCTGCTATTCGGCGCAAACTGCTGAAAGCAGACGGTCGTTGGGGTTACTGTCAGTTTCGTGTTCGCTGCAGAACGTCGCCAATTGATCCTCGAAATGGTGCGAGCGAACGGGGCCGTGTCGCTCCGTGAGCTCGCCCGCGTCGTCCAGACCTCAGAAGTGACCGTACGGCGGGACGTGCGCGCACTGGAGGCAGAAGGACTCCTCGACCGCCGGCACGGCGGTGCGGTACTGCCGGGCGGGTTCACGCGGGAGTCCGGCTTTCCGCAAAAATCTCATCTCGCGACCGCCGAGAAGACGGCCATCGCCGATCTCGCCGCGGGTCTCGTCGAAGAGGGCGAGGCCATCGTGGTCGGAGCGGGGACCACCACACAGGAGCTCGCGCGCCGGCTGGCGAGAGTTCCCGGACTCACCGTCGTCACCAACTCGCTGCTGGTGGCGCAGGCGCTGGCCCATGCCAACCGGGTCGAGGTCGTGATGACCGGCGGAACGCTCCGCGGGTCCAACTACGCCCTCGTGGGCTCCGGCGCGGAGCAGTCCCTGCAGGGGCTGCGCGTGTCGAAGGCCTTCCTGTCGGGCAGCGGCCTGACCGCCGAGCGGGGGCTCTCCACGTCCAACATGCTGTCCGCCTCGGTGGACAGGGCGCTGGTGCAGGCCGCCGCGGAGGTGGTCGTCCTCGCCGACCACACCAAGCTCGGTACGGACACGATGTTCCAGACCGTGCCGACCGATCTCATCACCCGGCTGGTCACGGACGAGCCGCCGGCTCATGACGACCGTGCCGCCACCGAGCTTCAGGCCCTCGCCGACCAGGGGGTGCAGATCGCCGTGGCCGGGGCGTCCGGAAACCCGGGGGGTGATCAGGTCCCGACGCGCCAGCAACAGCATCAACAGCGTCGGGACGTGTCCCTGCCGGGGCCGCGGCGGGGCCAGGTGCCGGGGAACGGGCTGCGCTCGGCCTCGGTGCTCGGAGAGCCGCCTACGGGGGCCGAGCGGGCGCGGGTCGCCGATCTCCGGCGGCGCTGAGGGCGCGCGCCCCTCAGGTCAGTCCTCGCAGCGTCAGCTGTAGCAGTCTGTCCGCCAGATCCGGGTCTCCGGGTGACTCCTCCACTGCCAGGGCGATGGCGTGGGTGAGTCGGAGGAGGTCACCGATCCGCACGTCCGGCCGTACCGTCCCCGCCTCCTGAGCGCGGGTCAGCAGAGCCGTACCCGCCTCCGTCATCGGGGTGCCGCAGCGGGACAGGGCCGAGTCCGAGGACGCCGACATCAGGGCCTTCGACAGGCCCCGGTACTCGGCCGCGTGGACGACCACCTCGTGCAGCCAGGTCAGCAGGGCCTGGCAGGGGTGGGAAGCCGACTCCAACTCCCGCGCCCGGTCCAGAAGTTCGTTCACCGCGCCCTCGAAGACCGCGCTCATCAGGGCGTGCCGGTTGGGGAAGTGGCGGTAGAGGGTGCCGATGCCCACGCCCGCCCGGCGGGCCACGTCCTCCAGCGAGGCGTCGGTGCCGTGTTCGGCGAACACGGTGCGGGCCTCGGCGAGCAGCCGGTCGTGGTTGCGGCGGGCGTCGGCGCGCATGGGCCGTTCCGGAGAACTCGGCGCCCGGCGAACGGTCGGATGCCGTTCGCCGGGCGATGCGGTGCGGGGCGTCGTCAGTCCTTGATCTCGCAGATCACGGCGCCGGAGGTGAGGGAGGCACCGACCTCGGCGGCGAGGCCCTTGACGGTGCCGGCCTTGTGCGCGTTGAGCGGCTGTTCCATCTTCATCGCTTCGAGGACGACGATCAGGTCGCCCTCCTTGACCTCCTGGCCCTCCTCGACGGCGACCTTGACGATCGTGCCCTGCATGGGCGAGGCGAGGGTGTCGCCGGAGGCGACCGGGCCGGACTTCTTCGCGGCCCGGCGCTTCGGCTTGGCGCCGGCGGCCAGGCCGGTGCGGGCCAGGGTCATGCCCAGGGACGCGGGGAGGGAGACCTCCAGGCGCTTGCCGCCGACCTCGACGACGACCGTCTCACGGCCGTTGTCCTCCTCGGCCTCGGCGTCGGCCGGGGCGGCGAAGGGCTTGATCTCGTTGACGAACTCGGTCTCGATCCAGCGGGTGTGGACCGTGAACGGGTCCTCGGAGCCGGTGAGCTCGGGCGCGAACGCCGGGTCGCGGACGACGACGCGGTGGAAGGGGATGGCGGTGGCCATGCCCTCGACCTGGAACTCGTCCAGCGCGCGGGCGGCCCGCTGGAGGGCCTCGGCGCGGGTGCGGCCGGTCACGATCAGCTTGGCGAGGAGGGAGTCCCAGGCCGGGCCGATCACGCTGCCGGCCTCGACGCCCGCGTCCAGGCGGACACCGGGCCCCGAGGGCGCGTCGAAGCGGGTGACGGTGCCGGGGGCGGGGAGGAAGTTGCGGCCGGGGTCCTCGCCGTTGATCCGGAACTCGAAGGAGTGCCCGCGCAGGGCCGGGTCGTCGTAGCCGAGTGGTTCGCCGTCGGCGATCCGGAACATCTCGCGGACCAGGTCGATGCCCGCGACCTCCTCGGTCACCGGGTGCTCGACCTGGAGGCGGGTGTTGACCTCCAGGAAGGAGATCGTGCCGTCCTGCCCGACCAGGAACTCACACGTACCGGCGCCCTCGTAGGCGGCCTCCTTGAGGATGGCCTTGGACGCCCGGTACAGCTCGTCGACCTGCGCCTCGGACAGGAACGGCGCGGGCGCCTCCTCCACCAGCTTCTGGTGACGGCGCTGTAGCGAGCAGTCGCGGGTGGAGACGACGACCACGTTGCCGTGCTTGTCGGCCAGGCACTGGGTCTCCACGTGCCGGGGGCGGTCCAGGTAGCGCTCGACGAAGCACTCGCCACGCCCGAACGCGGCCACCGCCTCACGCACCGCGGACTCGTACAGCTCGGGGACCTCTTCGAGGGTCCGGGCGACCTTCAGGCCGCGCCCGCCGCCGCCGAAGGCCGCCTTGATGGCGATCGGCAGACCGTGCTCGGCGGCGAACGCGACGACCTCGTCGGCGCCGGAGACCGGATCGGGGGTACCGGCCACCAGCGGGGCACCGGCCCGCTGGGCGATATGACGGGCCGCCACCTTGTCACCCAGATCACGGATGGCCTGCGGCGGCGGGCCGATCCACGTCAGACCCGCGTCCAGGACCGCCTGCGCGAACTCGGCGTTCTCCGAGAGGAAGCCGTAGCCCGGGTGAACGGCGTCCGCCCCCGCCTCACGCGCCGCGTTCAGGACCTTGTCGATGTCCAGATAGCTGGTGGCCGGGGTGTCACCGCCCAGGGCGAACGCCTCATCCGCGGCGCGGACATGCAGAGCGTCACGGTCCGGATCCGCATAGACGGCCACGCTCGCGATTCCAGCGTCCCGGCAGGCCCGGGCCACGCGGACAGCGATTTCGCCACGGTTGGCGATGAGCACCTTGCGCACGATTGAGGCTCCCTCCTTGAAACAAGCCGAGTTTAGGGACTGCCGACACGGCACTTCGACCCGTCCCCAATGGTGAGCTTGCCCACACGGAGCGTGATGCGAGGCTCGCCCGACCCGCGAAAGCCCTTGTCGCACCGAGGTACGCAGGACTCCTTCGGAAAACCCTAGCCCCGCGATGTGCTCAAGGTCTCTGTGAGAGCGTGCCGCGCCCCACAGCGTTTCTTTGTTGAGTCCCTACGAATGGCCCAACGAATCTTTGCTGCCGCCCGGACCCTTGTCCCCCGGTTTACCCGTTAGTAGCGTTCGCGATGTCTTGAACGAACTTCAAGTAACACCGGCTCGCAGCGGGTCGGGGACGAAAGTGGGTGGGGACCGGTGGTGCGCAGACCGGTGGCGTGGATCGTGGCGGTCGTACTCCTCGCCGAGGCGCTCGGGATCGCGGCACTCAACTGGTTCATGGGGGTGGTCGTCGACCGGCAGAACATGTCGATGGCCGGCCTCGACCCGGACAAGATGTCGATGTCCGCGAAGATCGGCGGCGTGGTCTTCGGCCTCTACTTCGCGCTGTGCGCGCTGGTGGCCCTGCTGGTCGCCATCCGCAACCGCGCGCCCGCCGGCCTCGGCCGGGTCCTGCTGATCAGCGTGGCGGTCGTCCACGGCCTGCTGGGCGCGGTGGCCTGGGGCCTGGTCGGCTGGAAGGCCTTCCTGTACATGGTCGTCGTCCTCGCGCTCGTCGTGCTGCTGCTGATGACGTACGACCGTGAGAACGGGGCGGTGGCGGCCGCCGGGGGCGACGCGGGCGGGGGCGACACCGGTGAGGGCGCGGACGCCCCGGACTCGGGCTCGGGCTCGGAGGACGGCGGCCCGGCACCGGCACCAGAGCCGGAGCCGGTGCCGAAGGACGCGCCGCCCGCCGCGCCGGTCACTCCGCCGGCGCCCACAACTCCGTGATGCCGATGCCCAGGTCGGCCAGCAGCCGGCGGACCAGGGGCAGGCTGATGCCGATCACGTTGCCGTGGTCGCCGTCGATGCCGTCGATGAACGGCGCGCTGCGGCCGTCCAGGGTGAACGCCCCCGCCACGTAGAGGGGTTCGCCCGAGGCGACGTACGCGGCGATCTCCTCGTCGGAGGGCTCGCCGAACCGGACGACGGTGGACGCGGTCGCCGACACGTACCGCTTGGCCGTCGTGTCCCAGACGCAGTGCCCGGTCTGCAGGGTGCCCGCGCGGCCCCGCATGGCCTTCCAGCGGGCGGTCGCCTCCTCGGCGTCCGCCGGCTTGCCGAGGGCCTGGCCGTCGAGGTCGAGCACGGAGTCGCAGCCGATGACGATCGCGCCCTGGACGTCCGGACGGGCGGCGACGACGGAGGCCTTGGCCTCGGCGAGGGCGAGGGCCAGGTCGGCCGGGGTGGGGGCGGTGACGGCGTCCTCGTCGACACCGCTGACGATCACCTCGGGGGCGAGGCCTGCCTGGCGCAGGAGGTTCAGCCGGGCGGGGGACTGGGAAGCGAGGACGAGTCTGCGCATGGCGCCAGCGTATCGGTGGGGGCCGGCAGGGGGGTTCTCACCTCACGCCGAGCACGATCATCGCCAGCAGCATGGCCAGGGCCAGGAGGACGCCGAGCCGCCGGAGGGTGTTCTGCATGTCTCGCAGTTCCTTCGGCGGCTCGTCATCAGGGTCCGACCACAGCATGTCACCAGCGTGCGGCTCGGCCGGGGGTGGGCGCCTGAGTAGGGGTACTCAAATTGGTGGACGGGGTTCCTCTTCTGTGCGCCCACGCGGCGGAGCCGCACATTGATACAGCCCCGCGCCCCTGGGTGTCTGGCAGCTAGGCCGGCCAGTAGGTGCGGGTCCATGCGCTGGTGCCCGGGCGCGGTACCCGGTGCTGGGCGATGCGGCTCGGGTCGGACCAGGCGTCCCTTGTTGTCGCGGGGCCGGTGGGGGTGGCGGCCATGGCGGCTGCCCGGGCCCTTACGACCGCGAGTGCGGCGGCCAGCTCCTCGGGGGTGGGGTTGCCCCGTATGACTTTGATCGTCACAGCGGCTCCTTACAGGGGGATGTTGCCGTGCTTCTTGGGCGGGAGGGACTCGCGCTTGGTGCGGAGCTGGCGCAGGCCCTTGACGATGTGGCGGCGGGTGTCGGAGGGCATGATGACGGCGTCGACGTAGCCGCGTTCGGCCGCCGTGTAGGGGTTGAGGAGGGTGTCCTCGTACTCCTGGATCAGGCGGGCCCGGACGGCCTCGACGTCCTCGCCGTTCGCCTCCGCCTCGGCGATCGTGCGGCGGTGCAGGATGTTGACGGCGCCCTGGGCGCCCATGACGGCGATCTGGGCGGTGGGCCAGGCGAGGTTGAGGTCGGCGCCCAGGTGCTTGGAGCCCATGACGTCGTAGGCGCCGCCGAAGGCCTTGCGGGTGATGACGGTGATCAGGGGGACGGTGGCCTCGGCGTAGGCGTAGATGAGCTTGGCGCCGCGGCGGATGATGCCGTCGTGCTCCTGGTCGACGCCGGGGAGGAAGCCCGGGACGTCGACGAAGGTGAGGACCGGGACGTTGAAGGCGTCGCAGGTGCGGACGAAGCGGGCCGCCTTCTCGGACGCCTTGATGTCCAGGCAGCCGGCGAACTGCATCGGCTGGTTGGCGACGATGCCCACCGGGTGGCCCTCGACGCGGCCGAAGCCGGTGACGATGTTCGGGGCGAACAGCGACTGCGTCTCGAAGAACTCGGCGTCGTCGAGGACGTGTTCGAGCACCGTGTGGATGTCGTACGGCTGGTTCGCGCTGTCCGGGACCAGGGTGTCCAGCTCCAGGTCCTCGGCGGTGACCGCGAGGTCGGCCTCCTCGGGGAAGACCGGGGCCTCGGAGAGGTTGTTGGACGGCAGGTAGGACAGCAGCTGCTTGATGTACTCGACGGCGTCCTTCTCGTCGCCCGCCATGTGGTGGGCGACGCCGGAGACCGAGTTGTGGGTGCGGGCGCCGCCGAGTTCCTCGAAGCCGACGTCCTCGCCGGTGACGGTCTTGATGACGTCGGGGCCGGTGATGAACATGTGGGACGTCTGGTCGACCATGACCGTGAAGTCGGTGATGGCGGGGGAGTACACCGCACCGCCGGCGCAGGGGCCGACGACCAGGCTGATCTGCGGGATCACGCCGGAGGCGTGGGTGTTGCGGCGGAAGATCTCGCCGTAGGCGCCCAGCGAGGCGACGCCTTCCTGGATGCGGGCGCCGCCGGAGTCGTTGATGCCGATGACCGGGCAGCCGGTCTTCAGGGCGAAGTCCATCACCTTGACGATCTTCTGGCCGTAGACCTCGCCGAGGGCGCCGCCGAAGACGGTGAAGTCCTGGGAGAAGACGGCGACGGGGCGGCCGTCGACGGTGCCGTACCCGGTGACGACGCCGTCGCCGTAGGGGCGGTTCTTGTCCAGGCCGAAGTTGCTGGAGCGGTGCTGGGCGAACTCGTCCAACTCCACGAAGGAGTCCTCGTCGAGGAGCAGCTCGATCCGCTCACGGGCCGTCAGTTTGCCCTTGGCGTGCTGCTTTTCGACGGCGCGCTCCGAACCGGCGTGTGTCGCCTCGTGGACACGACGCTGGAGATCCGCGAGCTTCCCCGCGGTCGTGTGAATGTCGATCTCTTCCGGCTCGGACATCGGGATGCGGCTCCCTGCCTGCTCAAAAGGGGGGACGGTTACTCATTCGTAGAGTAGTGGGGTGCCTACCAAACGGCGGTGCGGCGTACACCACACCTAGGGTGGCTTGCATGACGCCGCGAGATGCAGCAGACGAGAACAACAATCGCTGGTCCGACCTGGACCGTCCACCGCTCAACGGTGCCGGGCTGCGCCGGGCCCTGGTGCGGGACGGCGGGCACGAGGGGCTCTACTGCGACGTCGAGGTCGTGCAGCGCACCGGCTCCACCAACTCCGACCTCGTGGCGCGGGCACTCGCGGGCGGCGCGGACGAGGGGGCGGTGCTGGTCGCCGAGGAGCAGACGGCGGGGCGCGGCCGCCTGGACCGGCAGTGGACGGCGCCGGCCCGCTCGGGCCTGTTCTTCTCGGTGCTGCTCAAGCCGGCCGAGGTGCCGGTGGCCCGGTGGGGGTGGCTGCCGCTGCTGACCGGGGTGGCCGTGGCGACGGGGCTGGCGCGGGCGGCGGGCGTCGACACGGCACTCAAGTGGCCGAACGACCTCCTGGTCACCGTGGGTGACGAGGAACGCAAGACCGGCGGCATCCTCGCGGAGCGGGCCGGCGAGGACGGTGTGGTCGTCGGCGTCGGCATCAACGTCTCGCTCCGCGCCGAGGAACTGCCCGTCCCGCAGGCGGGGTCACTGGCCCTGGCCGACGCGGTCAGCACCGACCGCGAGACCCTGCTGCGAGCCGTCCTGCGCTCCCTGGAGGACTGGTACGGGCGCTGGCGCGCGGCAGGCGGCGACCCGGCCGCCAGCGGCCTCCAGGCGGCCTACGCGGCAGGCTGCGCGACCTTGGGCCGCACGGTCCGGGCCGAGCTGCCCGGCGACCGGTCGGTGGTCGGGGAGGCGGTGGCGATCGACGGCGACGGAAGACTGGTGATCGCGACGGGCACCGGCGTCCGGGAACCGGTGGGGGCGGGCGACATCGTCCACTTGCGGAGTGCCCCGTAAGGGGCGCGGGGCTGTATGCATGTGCGGCTCCGCCGCGTGGGCGCGACCAGCCCCCACCCACCCGCACCCCGAAACTCCACCCCCACCACCCCAATGTCGGCTTACCTCACGAAGTGAGCTACCGCACAGCTGCCGTAGAGTTGAGGCCGGTCGGTATGCGACCGCGGTAGATCGGAAGGGCAGCAGGCGTGACCGTCGACGACACGGGCTCCGGCGAGGGCGCGGACGCCGCCGACTCCGGCGAGGACCCGCTCGCGCTGCGCCTCGAAGGCCTGATCCTCGGGGCCGACCGCCGTTACACCCCTTTCCAGGCCGCCCGCAGCGCCGGCGTCTCCATGGAGCTGGCGTCGAGGTTCTGGCGGGCGATGGGCTTCGCCGACATCGGGCAGGCCAAGGCGCTGACCGAGGCCGACGTACTGGCGCTGCGCCGGCTCGCCGGTCTCGTCGAGGCGGGCCTGCTCAGCGAGGCCATGGCCGTGCAGGTGGCGCGGTCGACCGGGCAGACCACCGCCCGTCTGGCCGAGTGGCAGATGGATTCCTTCCTGGAGGGCCTGACCGAGCCGCCCGAGCCGGGCATGACCCGTACCGAGGTCACGTACCCGATCGTCGAACTGCTCCTGCCCGAGCTGGAGGAGTTCCTCGTCTACGTGTGGCGCCGCCAGCTCGCCGCCTCGGCCGGCCGGGTCGTGCAGGCCACCGACGACGAGGAGATGGTCGACCGCCGGCTGGCCGTCGGCTTCGCCGACCTCGTCGGGTTCACGCGGCTGACCCGCCGGATGGAGGAGGAGGAGCTCGGCGAACTGGTCGAGGCCTTCGAGACCACCGCAGCCGACCTGGTCGCGGCCCGCGGCGGCCGGCTCATCAAGACCCTGGGCGACGAGGTCCTCTACGCCGCCGACGACGCCGGTATCGCCGCCGACATCGCGCTGCGCCTCGTCGAGACCATGGCGCACGACGAGACGATGCCGGAGCTCCGCGTCGGCATGGCCTTCGGCACGGTGACCACCCGAATGGGCGATGTCTTCGGTACGACGGTGAACCTCGCCTCCCGGCTGACCTCCATAGCCCCCCGGGACGCCGTCCTGGTCGACTCCGCCTTCGCCGAGGAACTGATCCGCAGCGGTGAGGCGCCCGCCTCGGAGGCGGAGGCCGCCGAGGCCGCGGCCGCCGCCGAGAAGGAGGGCGAGGAGCCCCCGACGTACCGCTTCGCCCTCCAGCCGATGTGGCAGCGCCCGGTCCGTGGCCTGGGCGTCGTGGAGCCCTGGCTCCTCACCCGCCGCGACGGCGAGCCGTAGCCCTCGTGGGCCGCCCCGGGCCCTAGCCGTGGCCGGCGGACTGCGGCAGCGGGTTCACGCACAGGCCGACGATCGGCAGGCAGACGCCGTCGCCGGGCTGCTGGGTGCTCGGGGCCGGGGCCGGAGTGGGTGTGGCCGGCGGGGTGGTGGTGGCCGGTGCCGACGGTGGGCTCGTCGGGCGGGCCGGGCCCGTCGGGATGGTGGTCGGGACCGTGGTCGCGCCGGGCAGGGCGGTCGGGGAGGCCGTCGGTGACGGTGCGGTGCGGGGCGTGGCCGTCGGGGTGGGGCGCTCGCTGTCCAGGAGGGTGGTCGCCGAGGGCGGGGCCGTGGGGGCCGCGCCGAGGGTCGCCGCCGTGTTCACCGGACGGTCCGTGGCGTGCGCGGTCGGATCGAGCCGGGGTTCGGCCTCCGCGGCGCCGGGCCCCCCGACGACGCCGCCGTCCGGTGTCATCCGTACGAGGCTCAGCACACCGGCGGCCAGCGCCAGCCCGCCGGCGGCGAGCATCACCTTGCGCGGCCGGGGCTTGCGATGACGTCCCCGGCGGCCGACTGCGGACATTCCCGTCATGACGCTTCCCTCCCCGCACCTTCGCTCCCGGCGCGCGCCTCCGACGCGCTGTGGCGAGCGCACGTTATGCGCTGCTGTGGGGCCTGCGCCGGGAGTCTCCCGGGATGTCACCCGAACGAGGGGACGCGAGGGGCACGGGACCGGCCGGTGCCCCTTTCCCCGGGGCCGCCCCGGCTGCGATGATCGGGGAGTTAACAAGCGTTAACTGGTGGATGCGTCGAGCGGAGGGTGACATGAGCGAGGAGCGGTACGGGGAGTTCGTGCTGGTACGGCGGCACGGTCACGTCGCGGAGCTCGTACTGGACCGGCCCAAGGCCATGAACGCGGTGTCGATGGCGATGGCCCGCTCGGTCATCGCCGCGTGCGCCGCGCTCGGCGCCGACCGGGACGCGCGCGTGGTGGTGGTGACGTCCTCGCACGAGCGGGCGTTCTGCGTCGGCGCGGACCTGAAGGAGCGCAACGGGATGACCGACGCGGAGCTGCTCCGGTCCCGGCCGCTGTCGCGCGGGACGTACACCGGCGTCCTGGAGCTGCCCATGCCGACGATCGCCGCCGTGCACGGCTACGCGCTCGGCGGCGGCTTCGAACTGGCCCTGTCCTGCGATGTGATCGTGGCCGACGACACCGCCGTGGTGGGCCTGCCCGAGGTGTCGGTCGGCGTGATCCCGGGCGGCGGCGGCACACAGCTGCTGCCCCGCCGCGTCGGCGCGGCCCGCGCGGCCGAGCTGATCTTCTCCGCCCGCCGGGTGGAGGCCGCCGAGGCACACGAGCTGGGCCTGGTCGACCAGCTGGTGGAGGCGGGCCGCGACCGCGAGGAGGCCCTGGCGCTGGCCGCGCGGATGGCCGCCAACTCCCCGGTCGGCCTCCGCGCGGCGAAGCGGGCCCTGCGCCTCGGCCACGGCCTTGACCTGCGCACCGGCCTGGAGGTCGAGGACGCGGCCTGGCGAGCCGTCGCCTTCTCCGGCGACCGCGCGGAGGGCGTCGCCGCCTTCAACGAGAAGCGGCGCCCGGAGTGGCCGGGTGAGTGAAGCGCCCCGTAAGGGGCGCGGGGAACTGCGCGACCAGCCCCCACCGGCCCGCAGCCGCAACACCTGTTCGCCGCACCCACGCCCCAAATCATCCAAACCATCCCTAACCTGGAGTAATGGGTGATGACAACCGGCTCGCCGCCGTAGTGACGCTGGCGCAGGGCATGGCCGCCGCTCACACCCCACGTGAGTGCTGGCGCGCCGCCGCCGCCGGCGCCTGCCGCGCCCTCGACGGCAGCTTCGCCGCGCTCTCCGTCTGGGAGCGCGAGCTCGGCCGGCTCCGGGTCCTGGTGAACGTCGGCGAGCGCGCCCCGGGCGAGGAGGAGTTCCCGGAGGCCGAGGCCTATCCGGTGCATCAGTTCCCGGAGATCACCGAGTTTCTGCACGAACGCTGGGCGGGCGGCGGCGGTCCCAACGCCTGGGTCGAGACGGCCGAGGGTCCCGCCGCCGGCCGCCCCGGCTACTCGCACCAGCGCGTCGCCGCCCTGCGCCGCAGGGGCCGCGGCTGCTGTCTGGTCGCCCCGATCGTGCTGCACGGCAGGGCCTGGGGCGAGCTGTATGTGGCCCGCGCCGTCCGCGCCCCCGTCTTCGGCCGCGGCGACGCCGACTTCGCCACCGTGCTCGCCTCCGTCGTCGCCGCCGGGATCGCGCAGACCGAGCAGCTGGAGGAGGCCCGCCGGCTCGCGTACACCGACGCGCTGACCGGGCTCGCCAACCGCCGGGCGGTCGACGTCCGTCTCGACGAGGCGGTCGAACGGCACCGCGCCGAAGGGGCCGTGGTCAGTCTCGTGGTCTGTGACCTCAACGGGCTGAAGAGGGTGAACGACAGTCAGGGGCACGCCGTCGGCGACCGTCTGCTGGAGCGGTTCGGCTCGGTGCTGTCCCTGTGCGGGGCGATGCTCCCGGGCGCGCTCGCGGCGCGGCTCGGCGGGGACGAGTTCTGTCTGCTGGCGGTCGGCCCGCCGGCCGACGACGTGGTCAAGGCGGCCGACGAACTCTGCCGCCGGGCCGGGGAGCTGGAGTTCGGCGAGGGGGTCGCCTGCGGGGTCGCCTCGACCGCGGACCCGATCGGGCCGGTGCGCTCCGCCCGCCGTCTGTTCCGGCTCGCGGACGCGGCCCAGTACCGGGCGAAGGCGCTGCGCGCGGACCGGCCGGTGGTGGCGGGCCGGGAGGGCCCGGACGATCCGGTCGTACGGCTGGCCGACGCGCCTCCGCCGGAGCGGGCCGAGCGGCGCAGCTTCCGCGGGCGCCGGGGGCTGTGACGTAGACGTCAGGGAGAAGTAAGGGGCAACCCCGTACCCCACTAGTGACAGCAGCTGCATTCAATGCGTACGCTCCTGAATATGGATATGCACACTGTGGTGGTGGGGACGTCCGGTGTCACCGCGTCCGACGTTCTCGCCGTGGCGCGCGGCGGCGCCCGGATCGAACTGTCCGCGGAGGCGGTCGCGGCGCTCGCGGCGGCCCGCGAGATCGTGGACGCGCTGGCGGCCAAGCCGGAACCGGTCTACGGCGTCAGCACCGGCTTCGGCGCCCTCGCGACCCGGCACATCAGTCCGGAACTGAGGGCCCAGCTGCAGCGCAACATCGTCCGCTCGCACGCCGCCGGCATGGGGCCGCGGGTCGAGCGCGAGGTCGTCCGGGCCCTGATGTTCCTGCGCCTGAAGACCGTCTGCTCCGGCCACACCGGTGTGCGCCCCGAGGTCGCCCGGACCATGGCCGACGTGCTGAACGCCGGGATCACCCCGGTCGTCCACGAGTACGGCTCGCTGGGCTGCTCCGGCGACCTGGCCCCGCTGTCGCACTGTGCGCTGACACTCATGGGCGAGGGGGAGGCCGAGGGCCCGGACGGG
The DNA here is from genome assembly GCF_044747345.1 of Streptomyces sp. NPDC090088. Lineage (NCBI taxonomy): Bacteria > Bacillati > Actinomycetota > Actinomycetes > Kitasatosporales > Streptomycetaceae > Streptomyces > Streptomyces sp. NPDC090088. The sequence goes on from NZ_JBIVDZ010000002.1 coordinate 643,014, forward strand.
GTCGTACGGCCCGCGGGCGAGCTGCTGGCCGAGCACGGGATCGCGCCCGTCGAGCTGCGCGAGAAGGAAGGCCTCGCCCTCCTCAACGGCACCGACGGCATGCTCGGCATGCTGGTGATGGCCCTCGCCGACCTGGACATGCTGTACAAGTCCGCCGACATCACCGCCGCGTTGAGCCTGGAGGCGCTGCTCGGCACGGACAAGGTGCTCGCGCCCGAGCTGCACGCGATCCGCCCGCACCCGGGGCAGGGCGACAGCGCCGCCAACATGCTGGCCGTACTCAAGGGTTCGCAGCTCACCGGGCACCACCAGGACGACGCGCCGCGCGTCCAGGACGCGTACTCGGTGCGGTGTGCTCCGCAGGTCGCCGGGGCCGGGCGGGACACGCTCGCGCACGCCCGGCTGGTCGCCGAGCGGGAGCTGGCCTCCGCCGTCGACAACCCGGTCGTCCTGCCCGACGGGCGGGTCGAGTCCAACGGCAACTTCCATGGCGCGCCGGTCGCCTACGTCCTCGACTTCCTCGCCATCGCGGCGGCCGACCTCGGGTCCATCGCCGAGCGGCGCACGGACCGGCTGCTGGACAAGAACCGCAGCCATGGGCTGCCGCCGTTCCTCGCGGACGACGCGGGTGTCGACTCCGGGCTGATGATCGCCCAGTACACGCAGGCGGCGCTGGTGAGCGAGATGAAGCGGCTCGCCGTTCCGGCGTCGGCCGACTCGATCCCCTCCTCGGCGATGCAGGAGGACCACGTGTCCATGGGGTGGTCGGCGGCGCGCAAGCTGCGGACCACCGTGGGGAATCTGGCGCGGATCGTCGCGGTCGAGCTGTACGCGGCGACCCGCGCGATCGAGCTGCGGGAAGGGCTGACGCCGGCACCGGCGTCCCAGGCGGTGATCGAGGCGGCGCGCTCCGCGGGGGTACGGGGGGCTGGGCCGGACCGGTACCTGGCGCCGGACCTCGCCGCGGCGGAGGAGTTCGTGCGGGGCGGCGACCTCGTGGCGGCGGCGGAGACGGTCACCGGGCCGTTGCGGTAGTTCGTCGGGCGCGGGGGCGCGGGGGCTGGTCGCGCCCACGCGGCGGCAGCCGCATATCGATACAGCCCCGCGCCCCTGCGGGGCGCTCAGCCCAGCTTCGCCGACTGCGCCTTGATCACTGCCGTCGGCACCGTGTAGGTCTTGTCGGCCATCATCGCGCCGATGTTCATCGTGAAGTACGTCGCGAGGGTGTTGCCGTGGCGGACCACCTCGGCGTGGAGCGGGGCCTTGTCGCCGTCCATGTCGGTGATCGCGGTGAAGGCGACCGACTCGTCGCCGGTGCCGGACGGCTTCGTCGCCGTCACCTTCGTGACCTTCTGCTCGTCGTCGGAGGTGCCGCCGGTGAAGCCGGTCGCGCAGGATTCGACCGCTGTGGAGAGGGCCTTGAGGGCCTGTTCGGCGCCGTCTCCGTCGTACGACGAGAGGTCGAGGGACGTGATGTCCAGGTTCATCGAGTCCTTGAGGGAGGACTCGAACGTGCCGTCGGCCAGGTCGTCGAGGGAGGTCGCGTCGTCGGTCGGGTCCTTCTTGTCCTCGCGTACCGTGCGGCCGATCTCCGTGACCGGGGCGGCCGGGGCGAGGCCGGTGAGGACGTAGGCGAGCGGGCGGCACTTCGCGTCGCTGCTCCTGATGCCGTTCCTGCCCGGCGCGGCCTCGCCGACGGCGTTGACCTTGTAGCCGTCCACCTCGTCCTGCGTGAGGATCCGCTGCTTCAGCTGCGCGGTGCTCAGCGCCCGCACCGAGGGGGCGGAGCCCGCGGAGTCCGTGTCCTTCGAACTCCCTTCGGAGCAGCCCGCGATGAGGGCGAGGGACAGCGTGCCGCCGACGGCGAGGGCGCGGATCCGCACGCCCGATGATCTCTTCATGAGAGGACTGTGAGTCCGCGGTCAAAGGAAGGTCAAGTTATTTAAAATTCCAGCCGTTCCCGGCGGACCGAATAGACCACGAAGCCCGCGCCGACGGCGAGGAAAAGGGTGCCGCCGACGACGTACGGGGTGGTGTCCGGGCTGCCGGTGTCGGCGAGCCGGGTGGCGTCCCCGGTCGCCTCGGTGGTGGCCTCGGACAGCGCCTTGGCCTGCTGGGTGACCGTGGCCGCCGTACTCTCCGACGTGCCGGTTCTCGCCGTGGAGTCCTGGGACGCGTTGGCGGACGGGACGAACCACAGCGCGCACAGCAGGGTGCCTGCGGCGGTGGCGGTCAGCAACGAGCGGCGAGCGGATGACACGGAATATCGATCCCCTTGTGACGCTGGCGAATTGGCCGTGTGAGGCGATGTTAGTGAAAGTCGCGGGTCACGGGAAAGTCACGGGAGGTTTCAGTCGTACGCTCCGGGCATGAGCACTCCAGAGACATCACGTTTTGTACGGCTTCGGGTGGAGCTGGTCGTCGAGGTGGAGGACATCGACGCGGTCACCAAGGCGGCGCTGCTGCGGATCGCCGACGACCCCGACCTGCCGGGCGAGGAGCGGGCCCACGCCGAGGCGGCTGTGACGGAAGACACCGCCGAGGCCCTCGCCTATCTCGTCGATCCGTTCGACCTGGTCAGCGAGGTGCCGGGAGTCGATCTCCAGCAGGCCTCCTGGTCCAGCGAGCGGATTTCCTACGATCCGGATTCGCCGGACTGGGATCTCGACGAGGATGATGGCGAGCGCGACGACGAAGAAGAGGTCGGCATCGGCTGAGCGATCCGGGGAACCTGTGGCCCCGGACGGCAACCGCCGTCCGGGGTTTCGTCGTCTCGGAGGACGCGCGGACCGGTCCCTGCCGCACCAGCCGCCCCGGCGGACGTGGTGTGCCCCACAGATCCGAAGAATGTGGAACGGGACGGCACGGTCGTGGCGTTGAAGGTTCTTGACGGGGATTTCCGGTGTGTTCGCGGACTCGGCAACGATGGAGAAGCGTGTGATGACGGACAGTAAGCGGCGCAAGGGCCTGGTGGCCGCGTCCGCACTGCTCGGCGGTGTTCTGGTGCTCACGGCGTGTTCCGGCAGCGACGACAAGGCGTCCGGCAGCGGTGAGACCTCGCAGACCCAGGCGGACGAGGCCGCGGCCAAGAAGTCCTCCCAGGCGCAGATCACCATCACACCCAAGGACGGTTCCAGCGGCGCGTCCATCAACAACTCCGCCGCGGTCACGGTCAGCAAGGGCACCCTCACCGGTGTCACCATGACCGCCGCCGACGGCAAGACGGTCGCCGGCGCGCTGTCCGCCGACAAGACGAGCTGGAAGCCCTCCGCCCAGCTGGAGCGGTCCACCACCTACAAGGTCGCCGCCGAGGCCAAGGACTCCGCCGGCCTGGTCGCCCACGAGAACGCCTCGTTCACCACGGTCTCGCCGTCCAACAGCTTCATAGGCTATTTCACCCCGGACGACGGCTCCACGGTCGGCGTCGGCATGCCCGTGTCGATCAACTTCGACAAGGCGATCACCAACAAGGCCGCCGTCCAGAAGGCCGTCACCGTCACCTCCAGCAGCGGCCAGGAGGTCGCCTGCCACTGGTTCTCCACCCAGCGCATGGACTGCCGCCCCGAGGACTACTGGAAGGCGAACTCCACCGTCACGCTGAAGCTGGCGCTCGACGGTGTCGAGGGCGCCTCCGGTGTCTACGGTGTGCAGCAGAAGACGGTCACCTTCCACATCGGCCGCAACCAGATCTCCTACGTCGACGCCAAGACCAAGCAGATGAAGGTCACCCAGGACGGCAAGGTCGTCAAGACCATCCCGATCTCGGCCGGCTCCCCGGAGAACAAGACCTACCAGGGCATCATGGTGATGTCGGAGAAGTACAAGGAGACGCGCATGAACGGCGCGACCGTGGGCTTCACCGACAGCGACGGCAAGGGCGAGTACGACATCAAGGACGTGCCGCACGCCATCCGCCTCACCAGCTCCGGCACCTTCCTGCACGGCAACTACTGGGGCGCCAAGTCCGTCTTCGGCGCGGTGAACACCAGTCACGGCTGTGTCGGCCTGTCCGACACCAAGGGCGCCAACGACACCAGCACGCCCGCCTACTGGATGTACACCCACTCGATCGTCGGTGACGTCGTGGTCGTCTCCAACACCGGCGACAAGACCGTCTCCCCCGACAACGGTCTCAACGGCTGGAACATGAACTGGGCCGACTGGAAGGCCGGTTCGGCCGTCTGACGCACAGTCGACCCACAGTTCTCCGGTGCCGCCCCCAGGGGCGGCACCGCTGTTTCTGGGGTTCGGCACAGCCTTCTCATGCATCTCTTATTTGGGCCTTATCGAGCCATCACGGTGCGTCCCTAACTTGCGGTCATGTTCTTCACCTACCTGAGGCGCGAACTGCGCCGCCGCAGAAAGGCGGCTCTCGTCGTCGCCTCCGGCCTCGCGCTGGGAATCGCGCTGGTCATCGTGGTCAACTCCGTGTCCAACGGCATGGGGAAGGCACAGGACAAGGTTCTCCAGTCGCTGTACGGCCTGGGTACGGACATGACGGTCACCAAGGCCGCGTCGGCGTCCACGAGTGCGTCCCAGCGGCCCCGCTTCAACTTCGACGCGCAGAACAACGGCTCGTCGAGCACGCAGAGCAGTGACCGCGTCATGGTGCAGGGTTTCACCACCCTCGCCTCCTCCACCGTCACCAAGGTCGGCTCCCAGAAGGGCGTCGCGACCGCGGTCGGCGGGCTGAACCTCAACGTCGTCAAGATCAGCGGCCAGTTCACCCGTGGTCAGTTCCAGCAGAACGGGAACGGGAACTCCGGCGGCGGCCAGGGCGGACCCGAGAGCGGTGGCAACGGCCAGCCGCAGGGTGAGGTCCAGGGCGGCGGCGCCAACTTCGACGTCAACTCGTACTCGGTCTACGGAACCGACGTCACCCAGACCGGAATCGGCCCGCTGACCTCCTCGAAGATCACCAGTGGCCGTACCTTCAAGACCACCGAGACCGACGGCAAGGTGCTGGTGGCCGACTCGGCGTACGCCAAGGAGAAGAAGTACAAGGTCGGTTCGACCGTCACCATCAACAAGGTCAAGTTCAAGATCGTCGGCATCGCGACGGCCGACAGCGGTGACGCGGCGGCCAACCTGTACATGCCGCTGAAGCAGGCGCAGACGCTCGCCGACGAGAAGAACAAGGTCACCACGATCTACGTCAAGGCGACCGACTCCAAGCAGATCTCCTCGGTCAAGAAGACCATCCAGAGCAACGTCTCGGGTACGACGGTCACCACCTCCGCCGACCTCGCGGACACCGTCTCCGGCTCGCTGTCCACGGCGTCCTCGCTCGCCACCAACGTCGGCAAGTGGCTGTCCATCGCGGTGCTCGTGGCCGCGTTCCTGGTCGCCGGTCTGCTGACCTCCTCGGCGGTCTCCCGCCGGGTCCGCGAGTTCGGCACGCTGAAGGCGCTGGGCTGGAAGTCCGGCCGGGTCACCCGGCAGGTCGTCGGCGAGGCCATGGTCAACGGCCTGGTCGGCGGTGCGCTCGGGATCGCGCTCGGCCTGGCGGGCGCGTACGTCGTCACCGAGATCAGCCCCACCCTGGAGGCCTCCCTCGGCAGCGGCGGCGGTGGCGGCAACACGGGCGGCGGCCCGGGTGGCGGTGGCGGCTTCGGTGGCCCCGGCCGGCAGGCCGCCAAGACCCTGGAGGTCGCCCTCACGGCTCCGGTCAGCGTCACCACCATCGGAGTGGCGGTGGGCCTGGCCGTGGCCGGCGGCCTGATCGCCGGCGCCTTCGGCGGCTGGCGTGCGTCCAGGTTGCGGCCGGCGGATGCACTTCGGCGCGTCGAGTAGCCGACGTCCGGTGGGGGCGGGGGTGGGGACGCTTACCGGCGCTGGCCGGGTGCCTCCCCCAGCCTTCGGCCGGGGGACCCCCAGCGCGGGGAACTGCGCGACCAACCCCCGCCCGCCCGCCCGCGGCCGACGACGTAACCGCCCCACCCCCATAACCCTCCAGGAGCCACCATGTACGAACTCAGAAACGTCACCAAGCTCTACTCACGGGGCAAGGACACGATCCGTGCCCTCGACGGAATCGATCTCACCATCGCCGACGGCGACCGTCTGGTCATCCAGGGCCCGACCGGCGGCGGCAAGTCCACCCTCCTGCAGATGCTGGGCGGGCTCGACCGCCCCACCTCCGGCGAAGTCGTGCTCGACGGCACCGACATGGCCAAGCTCTCCGAGGCGAAGCTCACGTCGGTCCGCAGCGAGAACATCGGCTTCGTCTTCCAGTCCTTCAACCTGATCCCGACGCTCACCGCCCAGGAGAACGTCGAGACCGCCCTCGTCCCGCTCGGCGTCAAGACCAAGGAACGCCGGGAACGCGCCGCCGAGGCGCTGACGTCGGTCGGTCTCGGCGAGCGCCTCGGCCACCTCCCCGGCGAGATGTCCGGCGGCCAGCAGCAGCGCGTCGCCATCGCCCGGGCCCTGGTCAAGCAGCCCAAGGTGCTGCTCGCCGACGAGCCCACCGGCAACCTCGACGAGGGCATGCGCGACGAGATCATGGACGTACTGGAGCGCATGTGGAAGGAGCACGGGCTGACCTTCATCATGGTCACCCACGACTCCGCGATCGCGAAGAAGGCCCCGCGTCTGGCGACCATCCGCAAGGGCAAGATCACCGTCAAGGAGAACGCCGGCGCATAGCATCGAACCCCCGCGCACAACCGCGCGGTTGTGTAACGGTGTTCACCCCGGCGCGTAACAGTTCTCACGCACTCTTCTTACCGGCCTCTCATCTATTGAGCCCGCTGATCACCCCCCGGCATACTCCGTATTCCGGGGGGTTGACGCATGCGCGTACGAGACTGCCCCCGGCCGGGTGAACGGGGAATTCGCCCGGCACACCGTCTCCAGGGGGAGTCTTGCGCAGACAAGTGAAAAGGGCTGCCGCGGCCACGGTGGCCACGGCGGCAGCCGTCGCCCTCGCCGCGGGCATGACCAGCCCGGCCTCGGCGAAGCCGGAACAGCGCGCCGCCGCGACCGCCGCGGCCGCCTCTTCGCTCACCGCCAAGCACCACGTCACCCTCATCACCGGCGACCGGGTCGCCCTCGACGCCAAGGGCCGGGTCGTCGGCCTGGACCGGGCCAAGGGGCGCGAGGACATCCCGTTCCGGATCAGCAAGGTCGACGGGCACACCCTCGTCGTCCCCGGTGACGCCGTCCAGCTGGTCGCCTCCGGCAAGCTGGACCAACGCCTCTTCGACGTCACGGAGTTGAACAAGTCCGCGACCCGCAAGGCACAGCAGAACGGCCTGAAGGTCATCGTCGGCTACACCGGCGCCGCCGCGGCCGCCAAGGCCGACGTCCGGGACGCGGGCACCCTGCGGCACAGCCTCAGGACGCTCAACGCCGACGCCGTGCAGACCCCGGTCAAGGACGCGCCCGAGCTGTGGGACGCGGTCACCAACGGGGACAAGGCCGCCTCCGGCATCGCGCACGTCTGGCTCGACGGCGTCCGCAAGGCCAGCCTCGACAAGTCCGTGCCGCAGATCGGCGCGCCCACCGCGTGGGCGGCCGGCTACAACGGCAAGGGCGTGAAGATCGCCGTCCTGGACACCGGTGTGGACGCCACCCACCCGGACCTCAAGGACCAGGTGATCGAGTCCAAGAACTTCACCTCGGCCGCCGACGCCACGGACCACTTCGGCCACGGCACGCACGTCGCGTCCATCGCGGCGGGCACCGGCGCCAAGTCGCACGGCAAGTACACGGGTGTCGCGCCCGGCGCGAAGATCCTCAACGGCAAGGTCCTGGACGACACCGGCTCCGGTGACGACTCCGGGATCCTCGCCGGCATGGAGTGGGCGGCCGCCCAGGGCGCCGACATCGTCAACCTGAGCCTCGGCGGTTACGACACCCCGGAGATCGACCCGCTGGAAGCCGAGGTCAACAAGCTCTCCAAGGACAAGGGCATCCTGTTCGCGATCGCCGCGGGCAACGAGGGCCCCCAGTCGATCGGTTCGCCGGGCAGCGCGGAGTCCGCGCTCACCGTCGGCGCCGTCGACGGCAACGACAAGCTGGCGGACTTCTCCTCCACGGGCCCGGCCGCCGACGGCTCCATCAAGCCGGACGTCACCGCGCCCGGCGTCGACATCACCGCGGCCGCGGCCAAGGGCAGCGTCATCGACCAGGAGGTCGGCGAGAACCCGGACGGCTACCTGACCATCTCCGGTACGTCGATGGCGACCCCGCACGTGGCGGGCGCGGCGGCGATCCTGAAGCAGGAGCACCCGGACTGGGGCTACCAGGAGCTGAAGTCGGCCCTGACGGGCTCCGCGAAGGGCGGCAAGTACACGCCGTTCGAGCAGGGTTCGGGCCGGATCGCCGTCGACAAGGCCATCAAGCAGACCGTGCTCGCCGACCCTTCGTCGGTGAACTTCGGTGTGCAGCAGTGGCCGCACACCGACGACACCCCGGTCACCAAGCAGCTGACCTACCGCAACCTCGGCACCTCCGACGTGACGCTCACCCTGAAGTCGACCGCCACCGACCCCAAGGGCGCGGCGGCCCCGGCCGGCTTCTTCACGCTGGGCGCGAGCACGGTGACGGTCCCGGCGGGCGGCACGGCCTCCGTCGACGTCACCGTCAACACCAAGCTGGGCGGCACCCTCGACGGCGCCTACTCGGCGTACGTGACGGCGACCGGCGGCGGCCAGACCGTCCGCACCGCCGCCGCCGTGCAGCGTGAGGTGCAGTCGTACAGCGTCACCGTCAAGCACATCGGGCGCGACGGCAACCCGACGGGCGTCTACAACACCGCCCTGATGGGGTACTCGGGCATCGGCAACGGACAGGCCATCAACGTCCCGCCGACCGACTCCGGGACCACCACGATCCGGGTGCCGAAGGGCACGTACCTGCTCGACGCCTGGATCGCGAAGGACTTCACCACCTTCGACGGCGGTCTCGACTGGCTGGTCCAGCCGAAGCTGAGCGTCACCAGGGACCTCACGGTCACGATCGACGCCCGCACCACCAAGGCGGCCGACATCACCGTGCCGGACGCCCAGGCGAAGCCGCGCACCGCGGTGATCGACTACATGTACGACCCGGCCGGCATCGGCTTCGGGATCGGCTTCGACTCCTTCGAGAAGATCCGGGTCGCGGGTCTGGGCGGCGAGGTCGCGAGCGGTCTGACCCAGACCTGGAGCGGCCAGTTCACCAAGGGCGACAAGGAGGAGTACGACGTCGCCACCAGCGCCCAGGTCAAGAAGCTCCAGGGCGGCAAGGTCCGGCACTTCAAGACCTCCGAGCTCGCCACGGTGAAGAACACCGTCGGCGCCTCCGCCTCCAACAAGACCGGCGCGGTCAGCCCGTGGGGCATCGTCGGCGAGGACTTCGTCGTGGGCGACGCGGTGGAGCAGAAGCTGCCCGGCACCCGCACCTTCCACGTCTCCACCGTCGACGGCGCCCAGTGGGCCTTCGACGTCGCCCAGTACTCCGGCCACGACGCCCAGGGCTTCCCGGTCGCCGACGCCTTCTACACGCTGGGCGACCCGAAGATATACAAGGCGGGCCAGAGCTACAGGAACACGTTCAACGAGGCGGTCTTCGGCCCGCACCTGTCGTCCGAGTACGGCCTGTTCCGCGACGGCAACCAGATCTACGGTGTGGTCCCGCTGTTCTCCGACAGCGCCAAGCACGCCGGGTCCTCCGACTTCCTGTCGGTGAACACGACCCTGTACCGCAACGGCACCAAGGTGGGCTCCAACAAGGACCCGCTGTTCGGCGGCGAGGCGTTCACCGTGCCGTCCGCCGACGCCGAGTACAAGCTGACCACCTCGGTCATCCGCTCGGTCAAGGTCGCCGCCGCCTCCACCCGGATCGACGCCAGCTGGACCTTCCACTCCAAGAAGGCCGGCGGAGTGATCCCGGCCCAGCTCCCGGCCTCCACCGTCCACTTCGGCGCCAAGACCGGCCTGGACAGCCGCGTCGAGGCGGGCAAGAAGGTCACGTTCCCGGTCACCGTCGAGGGCGCGGCCGCCGGCCGCAACCTGAAGTCCCTCTCGGTGTACGTGTCGTACGACTACGGCAAGACCTGGAAGAAGCTGACCGTCAGCCACGGCAAGATCACCGTCAAGAACCCGGCCAAGGGCAAGGCCATCTCCTTCCACGCCAAGATCGCCGACAAGAAGGGCAACAAGTCGACGATCTCGATCTACAACGCGTACTACGCCAAGTGAGCGCGTCGACCGCTGAGTAGACCCACAGCGAGCGGCCCGTCGGAAGCGCGGCTTCCGGCGGGCCGTTCCCCATGTCCGCGGGTTAGGGGCGTGGTGCGGAGCGTGGCTCAGGGCCTGGAGGCGACCCGGGTCGCGTCCGTGCCCCAGCTGGCCAGCAGCCGCAGCGCGTCCGCCGACGCCGAACCCGGCTCCGCGTGGTACGTGACCAGGGCCTGGTCAGCGTCGTCCGGCATCCGGAACGACTCGAAGTTCAGCGACAGCTCACCCACCAGCGGGTGCCGCATCCGCTTCAGCCCGTGGCTCTTCTCCTTGACGTCGTGCGTCGCCCACAGCCGGCGGAACTCCTCGCTCTTCACGGAGAGCTCGCCGACCAGCGCGGACAGCCGGGGATCGTCGGGATAGCAGCCCGCGTCCATCCGCAGCTGGCAGACGATGTCGATCGCCTTCTGCTCCCAGTCCACGAAGAGCTCCCGGTAGTCGGGGCGCAGGAACGTCAGCCGCGCCCAGTTGCGCTCCGCGGCCGGCAGCTCCCCCCAGTCACCGAAGACCGCCGCCGCCATCGGGTTCCACGCCAGGATCTCCGAGCGGCGCCCCACGATGTACGCCGGTACGCCGTCCATCGCCTCCAGCAGCTGCGCCAGCGAAGGCCGCACCTGCTGCGGCCGCGCCGACCCCTTCTTCTTGTGCTGCTTGCCCTTGGCGAGGTGCATGAGGTGCGCGTGCTCGGCGTCGGTGAGCCGCAGCGCACGGGCGATCGCGTCCAGTACCTCCGCCGACACGTTCCGCCCGTTGCCCTGCTCCAGGCGCGTGTAGTACGCCACCGACACCCCGGCCAGCTGCGCCAGCTCCTCGCGCCGGAGCCCGGGCACCCTGCGGTGCCGCCCGAAGTCCGGCAGCCCCACGTCCGAGGGGAGCAGCCGGGCCCGGCGGGTGCGCAGGAACTCGCTGAGCTCGGCACGCCGGTCCAGGGACGCCGGTTCGGAGGAGGGCAGGGGATGGTCTTCCATACATCCAGTATTCACGGTCGTACGTACAGGTACCTGACCCCGCCAGTGGTAGGAACGGCGGACGTACGCAGAGGCGAGGGCTGGGTGACGGACGTAGCGTGGAGGAGTCTGTAGACGTGCCCGGGGCGGAAGAAGGCGACCGGGCGCGAAGACACCTCTAGGAGAACCCCCCTCATGACCACTGTTGCTGCTTACGCCGCGCCCGCCGCCAAGGCCCCGCTGGAGCGGACCACGATCGAGCGGCGCGCGGTCGGCGAACACGATGTCCTCATCGACATCCAGTTCGCCGGAATCTGCCACTCCGACATCCACCAGGCCCGCGAGGGCTGGGGTACGGCGATCTTCCCGATGGTGCCCGGTCACGAGATCGCGGGCGTCGTCTCCGAGGTCGGCCCGGGTGTCACCCAGTACGCGGTGGGGGACCGGGTGGGCGTCGGCTGCATGGTCGACTCCTGCCGCGAGTGCGACAACTGCAAGGCCGGCCTCCAGCAGTACTGCACCGGCGGCGGCCCCACCTGGACGTACAACGCCGTCGGCAAGGACGGGCAGCCGACCTACGGCGGCTACTCGCAGAAGATCGTCGTCGACGAGGGCTTCGTCGTCCGCATCCCGGACGGCCTCTCCCTCGACGTGGCGGCCCCCCTCCTCTGCGCCGGCATCACCACGTACTCCCCGCTCAAGCACTGGAACGCCGGCCCCGGCAAGAAGGTCGCGGTCGTCGGCCTCGGCGGCCTGGGCCACATGGGCGTGAAGATCGCGGCTGCCCTCGGCGCCGAGGTCACCGTGCTCTCCCAGTCCCTGCGCAAGAAGGACGACGGTCTGAAGCTGGGCGCCACCGACTACCGCGCGACCAGTGACCCGAAGACCTTCGAAGACCTCAAGGGCACGTTCGACATCATCCTCAACACGGTCTCGGCCCCCCTCGACTTCGACGCCTACCTGTCGCTGCTGCGCACCGACGGCGCCATGGTGAACGTCGGCATCCCCGAGGAGCCGGTCCACATCCTCCTGTCCTCCGTGTTCGGCAACCGCCGCACGCTGAGCAGCTCCGGCATCGGCGGTATCCCGGAGACCCAGGAGATGCTCGACTTCTGCGCCGAGCACCAGCTGGGCGCCGAGATCGAGCTCATCGGCGCCGACCAGATCAACGAGGCCTACGAGCGGGTCGTGCACAGCGACGTCCGCTACCGGTTCGTGATCGACACGGCGACCATCTGAGTCACCTCCGTCTGCCCAGCAGATACAGCAGATAGGGACCGCCGACCAGGGAGGTCAGCGCACCCACCGGGATCTCCAGCGGAGGCACCAGGGTGCGGGCCACCAGGTCGGCGGTCACCAGCACGACCGCGCCCGTCAGCGCCGAGCAGACCAGTGGCAGCTGAGGGGTGCGGGTGAGGCGCCGGGCCAGCTGGGGCGCGGTCAGCGCGACGAACCCGATCGGCCCGGCGGCGCCGGTCGCGGTGGCGGCGAGCACCACGCCGAGGGCGGTGAGGCCGAGGCGGACGCGGTCGACGCGGACCCCGAGACCGGCGGCGGTCTCGGGGTCGAGCCCGAGCGGCCGCGCCGCCCGGCCCGCCCACACCAGCCCCGGCAGGGCCAGGACGAGGACGACGGCGAGCGGGCCGGCCTGCGCCCAGCCCCGCCCGTTCAGACTCCCGGTCAGCCACAGCTTGACCTGCTCGGCCGCGTCCAGCTCGCTGTCCGTGAGATACAGCTGGACGACGGCGGACAGCGCGACGCCGATCCCCACCCCCGTGAGCACGAAGCGGGCGGGCCGCATGCCGTGGCGCCACGCGAGGGCGTAGACGAGGGCGGCGGCCGCCAGTCCGCCGCCGACGGAGACGAGGGGCATCGCGGAGGGCGAGGCGACCGCTCCCGTGGCCAGCGCGAGCACGGTCGCGGCGGCGGCGCCGTGCCCGACGCCGATGACGTCCGGGCTGGCGAGCGGGTTCCGGGTGACGGTCTGCACGAGGGCTCCGCCGAGACCGAGACACACACCGACGAGGGCACCCACGGCGATGCGGGGTGCGCGGAGTTCGTTGACGATCAGGGTGTACGGGGTGTCGTCGCCGCGGAGGGTGCGCCAGACGGTGACGGGGGAGAGGGAGGTCTGGCCCAGGCAGGCGGAGGCGGTCATCGCGAGGGCGAGGAGGGCGAGCAGGGCGAGGGCGACGATCATCGACCGCTTGTGGAGGAGGAGCGAAAAGCGGGGGTGGGGCCGTAGTGCCATGGCCGCGGGCCGGTGGGGGCTGGCCGCGCAGTTCCCCGCGCCCCTTACGGGGCACTTCGTCCTAGCTGCGGGCATGCGTGCCTCCCCCAGTGCCTTAAGGGCCTGGGAGGTGCCCCCATGGGGCGGCACGGGTGGGCGCAGCGGCACCCGGCCAGCGCCGGTGAGCGAAACGCCCCTACGCCGGGTACGCCTCACGTCACGGCCCCTTTCCTGCGTACCAGTGCCACCAGCACCGGCACCCCCACCAACGCCGTCATCACGCCTGCCGGCACCTCCGCAGGAGCCCGCACCACCCGTCCCAGGACGTCGGCCGCGAGCAGCAGGCCCGCTCCCAGCAGCGCGGACAGCGGCAGTACCCGGCCGTAGCCGCCGCCCCGCACCACCCGCCGGGCCAGGTGGGGGACGACCAGTCCGACGAAGGCGATCGGCCCGGCGGCCGCCACGGCCGCGGCGGTGAGGAGGGTCGCGCCGAGTGCGGCGCAGGCCCGGACGACATGGACCCGGTGGCCGAGCGCGCGGGCCGTCTCGTCGCCGAGGGCGAGTGCGTCGAGGCCCCGGGCGCAGGACAGGACCAGGACCGCGCCGGCCGCGAGGAACGGCAGCATCCGTACGACCGTCCCGGCGTCGCGCCCGCCGAGCGCACCCACCTGCCAGAACCGGAACTGGTCGAGGGTGGCGGAGCTGGAGGTGAGGACGACGGTCGTGGCGCCCGCGGTCATCGCGGACAGGGCCGTGCCGGCGAGGGCCAGCTTGACGGGGGACGCCCCGCCCCGGCCGCGCGCCGCGATCCCGTAGACGAGGCACGCGGCGAGGACGGCCCCGGTGAAGGCGTACCAGACGTAGGCTCCGAAGCCGTACGCGGAGCCGCCGAGGGCGACGGCGAGGACCACGCCCGCCGCCGCGCCCTGGCTCAGCCCGAGGATGCCGGGGTCGGCGAGCGGGTTGCGGGTGACCGCCTGGAGGGTGGCCCCGGCGAGGCCGAGCGCGGCGCCCGCGGTGAGGCCGATCTCGGTGCGGGGCAGCCGCAGGGACCGTACGACCAGGGCGTCCGGTGACGACCCGCCGTGCAGCAGGGCGTCGAGCACGGTGGCCGGCGGTACGGCACGGGTGCCGACGGCGAGGCTGAGCACGGCGACGACGGCCACCACGAGGGCGGCCGTCGGCCAGACGAGGACGCGGCGCACTTACCGGAGGCGCTCGGCGAGCTGTCGTACGACGAGCCGGGCGGCGGTGGGACCGGCGTTGAGGTACCAGGGGTCGTCGTCGACCTGGACGGCGTGCCCGGCCTCGACCGCCTTCAGGGACTTCCACAGCGGCCCGGCGAGCACGGTCGCCGCGTCCGTCTTCGCCGCGTCGCCCTGCACGGAGTAGAAGATCCAGTCACCGTCGGCGGTGTCCACCTTCTCCGCGCTGATGTCCTGCGAGATGGCATTGAACCGCTGGGACGCGGGGCGGGAGAGGCCCATGTCGACGGCGATCGAGCCGGTGAAGGAGGAGACGCCGAACATCCGCGTCCGGTCGGGGGTGAAGCGGACCATGGACACCGTGGTCCGCCCGTCCAGCGCGGACCCGCTGGCCTCGGCGTTGCCGACGATGCCGTCGAGCAGCTCCTGGGCCTTCTGCCCCTCGCCGACGGCGTCCCCGACCAGCAGCAGGTCACGCTTCCAGTTGATGCCCTGGCCGGCGGTGACCACGGTGGGCGCGATCTTCGACAGCTGGGGATAGAGGTCGCCGAGCGAGTCGTTGACCAGGATCAGGTCGGGCTCGGCGGCGGCCAGCGACTCCAGGTTGGGCGCGGTGCGGGTGCCCGCGTCGGTCATCGCGGCGAGCTTCTTCTTGTCCTTCGGGAAGGCGTCGGCGAGGTAGTCGGGGACGAGCCCGGCGTTCTCGGCGCGGGTGGAGGCGGTCGGGACGATGCCGAGGGTGAGCAGGTCGTCGAGCTGCCCGGTGCTGAGCACGGCGATCCTCTCGGGCCGGGCCTTGATGGTGGTCGTGCCCTCGAAGTGGGTGACCGTGCGCGGGAAGACGCCGTCGGCCGCGGTGTCGGAGCCCATGCCGTCGGCGAGGGCGCTCGGCGCGGCGGAGGGGCCCTCGGAGGCACCGGCGACCTTGTTCACGGTCCCGTCGCCGTGGGTGGCACCGGCATCGTTGTCACCGCCGGACGAGGAGCAGCCGGCCAGCAGACCGCCCGTCACGGACAGGGCGGACACTGCCAGGACGGCCCTCAACCTGAATGCGCGCACGACTAGCTCTCCCGATCGGCAACTAAGGCAAGGCTTACCTTAACCGGTCCCGGGAGTACGTTGGACAGGAGGAGGTCCCACGATGACCGTGAACCTGAACCACACCATCGTCGCCGCCCACGACAAGCACGCGTCGGCCAGGTTCCTCGCCGACGTCCTCGGGCTGCAAGTCGGCGCGGACTACGGCCCGTTCGCCCCGGTCGCACTGCCCAACGGCGTCACCCTCGACTACATGGACACCCCCGGGAACATCCCGCCCCAGCACTACGCCTTCCTCGTCTCCGAGGACGACTTCGACGAGATCTTCACCCGCATCCGCGACTCCGGCCTCGCCTACTGGGCCGACCCGTCCCACAGCCGCCCCGGCGAGATCAACACCAACGACGGCGGCCGCGGCACCTACTTCGACGACCCCGACGGCCACCGCCTGGAGATCCTCACCAGGCCCTACGGCAGCGGCGGCTGACCCAGCGGCACGGACTCGCCGGGCGCGTAGGACCGTACGACCGCACCCGCCGCGCGACCGTCGTGGCCGTCGTCCGACGGTTCGGTGGTCGGTCGTACGACGTGCACCGGCCGTACGAGGTGGACCTGTCCGCGCCCGCCGACCCGGCCCGTCCCGCCGTCCACCTCCAGCACGGTGTTCTCGTCGAGCGCGACCCCGTACGGCACCGAGCCGCGCGACACGGCCGCGACCAGCCGGCCCAGCGTGCCCCACTGCGCCGCGTGCACGTCCACCGCGAAGGGGACGAGCCCGAGCCCCGGCCGTACCTCGACCTCCTCGAGATCCTCGGCGGTGTCCGGCGGGCAGACCGGGACGCCGTCCACCAGCCAGCCGCCCAGCACGGCCCGCCGGGCGGCGAGGGCGGCACCGGCGGAGAAACCGGCGTACGGGATGCCACGTTCGGCGAGCACCTCGGGCAGCCGCTCCAGGCACCCGGCGAACACGTCCTGGTAGGCGGGCGTCAGACCGCCGCACACCAGGATCCCGTCCCAGCCGTCCGTCACGAGGACATCCGCCTCGAACCGCCCGCCCACCGGGACCGGCAACGCCACCGGCTCACACTCCCCGGCCCGCCGCAACGCCCCCGCGTACCGCGCGAACTGCTCCTCCCCGTCGCCCTCGTCGACGAGCACACAGCCGATCCGCCCGCCGCCCGCGGCCCGCAGCAACGGCCCGTACACCTCGGGCGCGTCCCAGCCCCCGCCGATGAGAGAGACCCCACCGCTCATTTCCGTTCCCTCTCCCCGCGAAGTCCTCGGCCCGTTCAGGCGCGCAGGCCCTTGAGGCCGTCCTGTGCGGCCATGACCAGCTCGACACCCCGGTTGTCGGCGGCGGGTTCGCGCATCTGGTTCGTGACGTACGCGAGCGTCATCCGCTCCTCCGGGTCCACCCAGACGAGGGCGCCGCCCCAGCCGCCCCAGCCGAGGGCGTTGCCGAACAGGCCGTAGCCGAGGCCGTACCGGGCCGGCATGCCCAGCACGCGGTCCTCGCCCTCGAACTGCACCTCCCGCGCCCGCGCGCACCCCTCCGGCGACAGCACGCGCACCCCGCCGACGGTTCCGCCGCAGGCGAGCAGCGACTGGACGAGGGCGACCGAGCGGGCGTTGCCGTAGCCGCTCG
Organism: Streptomyces sp. NPDC090088; assembly: GCF_044747345.1. Classification (NCBI taxonomy): domain Bacteria; kingdom Bacillati; phylum Actinomycetota; class Actinomycetes; order Kitasatosporales; family Streptomycetaceae; genus Streptomyces; species Streptomyces sp. NPDC090088. The sequence goes on from NZ_JBIVDZ010000002.1 coordinate 660,305, forward strand.
CCGCCGGGATCTGCGCGCGCCGCCAGGCGAGGCTGTTGCCGTCCCGGAGACGGAGGGTGGTGGCGGTGCGGGCGGGGGCGCCGGTGCCTTTCTCGTCGGCCGCTTCGTCGGTCGCCGAGCCGGTGGATTCTCCGTTCGCCGCGCCGGCCGCTTCCCCGTTCGCCGCGTCGGCGGCTTCGCTGCTCGCCGCGCCGGCCGCGTAGTTCTCGTCCTTGCCGGGCGGCGGCACGGTGAGCGCCACCCGTCCGTCGTGCTCGGCGCCCAGTCCGATGTGGAAGTCCGCGCCCAGCGGCCCGGCCACCTCGGCGGCGAAGAACTCGCCCAGGCCGCGGCCGGTGATCCGCCGCACCACCTCGCCCACGAGGAACCCCTGGGTGACCGAGTGGTACCCGGCGGCGGTCCCCGGCTCCCAGCGCGGCGCCTGACCGGCGAGCCGCGCCGTGGCGGCGGCCCAGTCGTACAGCTCCGCCACGGGGCCCTCCCAGTCGGGCAGCCCCGCGGTGTGCGCGAGCAGATGCCGTACGAGCACCCGCTCCTTCCCGGCTGCGGCGAACTCCGGCCAGTACCGCGAGACCGGAGCCTCCGGATCCAGCTCTCCCCGGTCGACGAGCACCAGCGCGCACAGCGCGGTCATCGTCTTCGTCACGCTGTACACACCGACGAGCGTGTCCCGCTCCCACGGCACACTCCGCCCGGCGTCGACGAACCCGCCCCACACGTCGACCACCGGCTCGCCGTCCACGAAGACGGCGACGGCACCGCCCGCGTCCCCCTCGTCGAGCAGCGTGGAGAGCAGGGCGGGCACGGCGGTGAAGAGTTCGTCATAGGACCCGTGAATGTCGGCCATGGGGGCCATTGAGCCCGTCGGCACCGGCGGACGCAACCGAATTCCCGTCACGCGGACCGTCGGCGCCCCCCACGCGCCGAGCGCCCTCGCGAGCGGAATTGCGGGGGGCCCTCGCGCGTTGAGCTGGGCAGGTGACTGACCGAACTGACCGAGCTGACAGATATGGGAGGAGCCGGAATGACTGCGCAGACGCAGCGGGCCGTGCTGGCGGGCGGATGCTTCTGGGGGATGCAGGACCTGATCCGCCGGCTCCCCGGGGTGACGGCGACCAGGGTCGGCTACACCGGGGGTGACGTGCCGAACGCCACGTACCGTAACCACGGCACGCACGCGGAGGCCATCGAGATCCTCTTCGACCCCGAGAAGACGGACTACCGCGCGATCCTCGAGTTCTTCTTCCAGATCCACGACCCGAGCACCAGGAACCGCCAGGGCAACGACATCGGCCTCAGCTACCGCTCGGCGATCTACTACGTGGACGACGAGCAGAAGCGGATCGCCGAGGACACCATCGCGGACGTGGACGCCTCCGGACTGTGGCCGGGCAAGGTCGTCACCGAGGTGGAGCCGGTCGGCCCCTTCTGGGAGGCCGAGCCGGAGCACCAGGACTACCTGGAGCGCTACCCGGAGGGCTACACCTGCCACTTCCCGCGCCCGGGCTGGCGCCTGCCCGCCCGCGCGGAGGGCTGACACCGCGTTTCCGGAGCGGGGCGCGAGGGAGGACGCGGGTGTCAGGAGTCGGGGGACTCGCGTACGGGGGTCGCGGTGACCCAGCGCCGATAGGCGTCCGGGTCGACGTTGCCGCCGCACACGATGGTGACCACGTGCCGGCCGGCGAAGCGGTCACGGTCCTCCAGGACCGCCGCGACGCCGAGCGCGGCCGACGGCTCGACTACCAGGCCGGCGTGGTCCAGGAGGATCCGCATCCCGGCGACGATCGATGACTCCCGGACCAGGACGGCGTCGTCGGCGACCAGGAGAAGGTCGTCCAGGACGGCCGGGATGGGATACCGGCCGGCGACGCCGTCGGCGATGGTGTCGGCCGAGTCGGTGGTGACGACGCGCCGCCGGCGCCACGAGTGCGTCATCGCCGGCGCGCCCAGCGGCTGGACGCAGATCACCTCGGCGTGCGGCGCGCGGGCCTTCACCACATGCCCCACCCCGGTGGCCAGCGCCCCGCCGCCCAGGGCGATCAGCACGGCGTCGAAGGACGGCGCGGCGTCCACCAGCTCCAGGCCGATGGTCGCCGCGCCCTCGCAGGTCTCGATGTCCAGGCTGTCCTCGACCAGCCGGATGCCGTCGTACCGCGCGATCGCCGCCGCCCGCTCCCGAGCCGCCTCGTGATCGCCGTCCACCAGCTCAAGGCGCGCCCCCAGCGCGCGGATGCGCTCCAGCTTGGCCGCGGTCGCGAACCGCGAGGCCACCACGGTCACGTCCAGCCCCCGGCCGCGGCCGGACCAGGCGAGCGCCTGGCCGAGGTTGCCCGCGCTGGCACACACCACGGCCGGCCCGCCCTGCCCGGCGAGCAGGCTCGCGACCACCTCGGTGCCGCGCCCCTTGAAACTGCGGACCGGGTTCGCCGTCTCGAGCTTGATACTCACCGCGCACCCGAGGACGGGTTCCAGCGCCTCGCAGCGGTACAGCGGGGTATCGAGAAAAACCGGGTCGATCACCTGCCGGGCCGCCCGGATCCGGGCGGTGTCGAGGCGCGTCTTCTGCATGACGGAGCAGCGTAGCGCCGCCGGGGCGGCCTCCTCGGGCGGGAGGGCGTGGGCCTCGTGGGCGGGTGCGGGCCGCACCTTCACCCTGTGCATCGTGTGCTTCGTGCGTATCGGGGAATGCCGGTAGCGTCAGCCCGTTTCCCAGAGCCTCACCGTCGTGTCGACGCCGCAGCCGGCGAGCATCCGTCCGTCCGGGCTGAACGCCAGACCTCGCACGGCCTTGCGGTGGCCGGTGAGGTGGGCGGTCGCTGTGAGGTGCGTGGGGTCGGTGACGTCCCACAGGGTGACGGCCGCGTTCTCGCATCCGGACGCCAGCAGCCGTCCGTCCGGGCTGAACGCGACCGCGTACATCTGTCCCGTGTCCCCACCACCGGACAGGGGGAGGCTGCCGGTGCCCGTTCTCACCGGATGCGCCGGGTCACTGACGTCCCAGACCATGACGGCTCCGTTCCGCCACGACCCGTAGGTGCCGGAGACTACGCCCACATCCCCGCTGGCGGTGGCCAGTAACAGCCCGTCCTGACTGAATCCCACCGCATGGACGGCAGGCGCCCCGCCCGACAGGAACGCCTTGGGCCATTCACGGGCCTGCGGCCGGACGACGCCGGTGCGGACCGGACGCATCGGCTCGCCGGCATCCCACAGCACCCCGGTGTTCTTGTCGCCGTCGGAACCCGTGGCCAGCAACCGTCCGTCCGGACTGAACATCACCGCCCTGACGGGACCTGACCGCCAGACATGCCGATGGTGGGTGACAGGGGTGCCCCGGCTGGGCCGTGCCGGGTCGGAGATGTCCCAGACGATCACGGTACGGTCGCTGGCGCAGGCGATGAACCGTCCGTCCGGGCTGAATCCCACCGCGTGGACACCGCCCTGCCGCCAGCCGTCGCGGAACAGCCAGCCGGGGCGTTCATGGACGAGGATCGCCGACCGGGTCGGGTGCGCTTGGTCAGTGACGTCCCACAGGATCACGCTCCAGTCGGTGCTTCCGGAGGCCAGCAGCCCTCCGTCCGGGCTGAACGCCACCGCGTTCACCGCCCTGCGATGGCTGGTGAGGCCGACGGCCCGGGTCGGGTGGGATGCGTCCGTGACATCCCAGAGAACCACGGTCCTGTCGGTGCTTCCGGAGGCCAGCAGCCGTCCGTCCGGGCTGAACGCCACCGCGTTCACCGCCCTGCTGTGCCCGCTGAGGGTGGCGGCCGGTCCCCATGTCGGAGGCGGCGACGGACGTCCCAGGAATGCCATGGTGCAGTCTCGCGCGATCTGCAATCGCGGGGAAGGCGGAGCACCGCCTTCCGCCTTTGACCGCGTCTTTGACGGCCCTTCGACGGTCCTTCGGCGGCGCCTTGACGGCCCTTCCTCCTGTCTGATTCGCGGCGAGTTGTCTTGTTCTCCCGGTGAGTCATTGCTAAGCCTTTTGGGCATTTTGCGCACTCGACCCAAGGGAGCAAGCCGTGCATCAAGAGCCCCCTCTTCCCGTTCCTGCCGTTCCTCCCGTTCCTCCTGCTCCGCCGCGTTCACGTGTCCGGGGATTCGTCAGCGCCGCCGCGGCCATCGCCCTCGTGACGCTCGCCGCCGCGACAAGTCCCGCCGACGCGCACCCCCGGACCGCGGCGGACCCGGCAGCCGTGGTCCGTGAGTGGAACGCCATCGCCACCGACACGATCAAGGCCGGCCTCGGTCCACGCCCCTCCGGGCAGGCGGCGATCTGGGAGGGGTTCGCCTCCGTCGCCGTGTACAACGCCGTGGTCGGGATCGAGGGCGGTTACGCCCTGTACAAGTGGCACGAGCGCGGTCCGGCCAAGGCGTCCTCCGCCGCGGCAGCCGCCACCGCGGCCCACGACGTGCTGCTCACCTTCTTCCCCGCCGCCAAGACGCGGCTCGACACCGCCTACGCGGACTCGCTCGCCGCGCTCCCGGCCGGTCACGTCAGAGATCAGGGCGTTACCTACGGAAAGCGCGCCGCCGCCCGCGTCGTCGAACTCCGGGAAGGGGACGGACGGTTCGCGGACGTTCCCTTCACCGCTTCCCCGGCACCGGGGGTCTGGCGGCCCACCCCACCCGCGTTCCAGCCCTTCATCGACACCTGGCTCGCCAGGCTCCGCCCTCTCCTGCTCACCTCCCCGCAGCAGTTCCGCCCCGGCGCACCCCCCGCCCTCTCCTCGGCCGCCTACGCCGAGGACATCCAGGAGCTGAAGGCCATGGGCGCGAAGACCGGTTCGGGCCGGAGCGCGCAGCAGACCGAGACCGCCCTCTTCTTCAGCGGCAACCTGGTCGAACAGGTCCAGGCGGCCGTACGGGACCACGCCGCCCGGCACCGGCTCGGCATCACCGAGACGGCCCGGCTGTTCGCCGCGGTGAACGCGGCGGCGACCGACGCCGCCGTCACGGCATGGGACGCCAAGCTCCACTACGCCACCTGGCGGCCGATCACCGCGATCCGCCTCGCCGACACCGACGGCAACCCCGCGACGACGGCGGACCCCGCCTGGGAGCCGCTGCTCGTCACCCCGCCGCACCCGGACTACGTCGCCGGCCACACGACCGTCGCCGCCGCCGTGGCCCGCGCCCTGACCGGCGTCCTCGGCACCTCGCACATCGACCTCCACGTCTCCTCCGACGCCACCGGCACCACGCGGTTCTACGGATCCGCCGACGACTTCAACCGCGACGTCATCGACGCCCGCGTGTGGGGCGGCGTCCACTCCCGCACCGCGGACCTGGCCGGCTGCCGAGCCGGCGCCCACGTCGCCGCCTGGGCTCTGGACCACTACTTCCAGCCGACCCCGCCGAAACCGACGGCTCCGCACCACACCCTCGCCGAGCCGAAGTGCGGCGACCGCACCGACTGAACCACCGAGCCGAGGGGGCCCGGCATCGAGCCGGGCCCCCTCGGCTCGGCCCCCGACCCGGCCCTGCCCGCTGGACCAGCGGGCAGGACTCCCGGGCAAGGCCGGCCAGTTCCGACAGCGCCCGAGCGGGGACCACGACTCGAACCCGATCAGCGTGGCGCGACACCGGGGAGCTGCGGGACATGCGGCCGCGCCGCAGTACAGGGCCACCGACGAGCCGGCTCCCCGCCACCAGGCATCCGCACAGTCCCCGGCCTCCCGGCCGTACGCCGGCTATGCGGAGACGCGGTCGGGGCCGGTGAGCAGGGCGCGCAGCGGGGCGGTGTCGGGTGTGTCGGCGACGGCCGCGTCGATGGCGTCGTCCATGCCCTTCTCCCACGGCTCGGGCAGGAAGAGTCCCGGCTCCCCCGACCAGCCGATGTCCGGTCCGGCGTGTCCCGACTCGACGAGTCGCAGGTGGACCAGGCCCGCGAGCCCGTCGAAGAGCTTGGGCCGAATGAAGTTGCGGGCGGACGGTCCTGTCAGTCGTGACGCCTGGTACGGCTTGGGCATGCGGTCGGCGACATCCATCCACAGCAGGCCGTGGTCGATCGCGTCGAGTATCTCCTCCAAGCCTGGCAGCGGGTCGTTCACCGCATCCTCGGCCGCGGCATCCCGGCGCACCGGCACCGTTCCCTCAGCACCTTGCGCCGACGAGCGAAGCGCCCTGGCCACGGCGACCCGCAGCGGCCGGGACCAGCCGTCGGCGTCCTCGACCGCACGGGCCATGACGAGGTCGTCCCAACTCCGCCGCGGCAGGAGCGCCGCCTCCTGCGACAGCGTGCGTTCCTCCAGCGCGGCGAACACCCGGTCCGGGTCCCGCAGGAGGGTCAGCGCCGCCGGCCCGTCGGCCGACTCGCCGGACCGGTCGTCGGGCCGCTCGTCGGGCCGGTCGTCGGTGGGCAGCTTCTCGATCAGGGCGACCCGTTCGGCTGTCGGCGGGTGCGAATCGTACGGATGCGGGCGCGGCGGACGCCGCCCGGCGGAGAGTTCGGCGAGCCGCTCCCCGGTACGGGCGGCGAGCAGCCGTCGGAAACCGCCGTGCACCTCACCCACAGGCGGTAGCGCTCCCTGGGACCCGCCCATCCCGGCGTACGTCTCCAGGTAGTGGACGTACGCGCCGTCGAGCACCGGAATGACGCGCAGGGCGGCGGCCGTCGTGTCACGCCCCGCGTACCGGGCGGCCGTCCGGTCGGCGGCGAACTCCTGGTGGCGGGCGACGGACTGCGAGGTACGCAGGAACATCCGGGCGTAACCGACGTACAGGGAACCGATCACGAAGTGCAGCCTGGTGCCGCCCTGCTGGAAGGCCTCCACCGTGTGCGTCACCGCGGCCCGGCCGCGCATGGTGACACCGCCGAGCCGGGTGTCGAGGTTCGCGTAGTGGCCGAACTCGTGGGCGAGGACGGCACGCAACTGCGGGACGGTCAGTCCGGCGAGCAGCGGCAGACCGAGGTGCATACGGCGGCGTCCGGGCAGCAGCCCCAGCAGGCGACTGTGTTCGGCGACCCCCGCGTTGACCTCGACGGCCAGGTAGAGCTCGTCCGGCGGCCGCTGCCCCGTCGCCTCGGCGGCGGCTCGTATCTGTTCCCACAGCTCGGGCTGGTCCTCAGGAGCGACCGGAACCGCGTCCGGCACCGGGCCGAGCCGCCCGGCCCGCAGAAAGGCGACCATGCCCCGCACGATCGCCACCGCCAGCAGCACGGTGACGGTCACCACCATGCCTTCCAGCCAGGCCGCCCGCGCGGAGAACAGACGTGTCATCAGCAGCCAGTCGAGTACCGCCATGGCCGACAGCAGGACCGCGCCCATCAGAAAGAAGCCGACCAGCAAAGCGAACGCGCGGACAGCGCGCAGTCGAAACGACATCGAGGAATCTCCCACCCACCTGGTTCAGCAGCCTGGCGAGGCCAAGGCGCTCGCGGATACTACCTGCGGCTTTTCCGCCGGAGGAGGCCTGCCGGACGGCGACGGCAGCGATCGGTCGCAGCCGCGACGGATACGCGGCACCTGCCGAGTCCCGTCCCGGTGCGACACGTTCCGACGGCCGTGGAGTGCGTGGGTCGGCCGACGTCCCGCCGGGCCGGAGCTGTCGTGTGGCCCTTCATCCGTTGAGGTGGGCGAATCCCGCGTCTCCGACGGGATAGGGACGTTCCTGGGGCAGCAGGCGGGCGGCGGAGTCCAGGTCACCGCTGCGGACGAGGGAGTGCATCTCGTGGGCGAGCGGGGTCACGTCGCGGATGGCGACCGTCCACTCGTCCGCGTAGCGCCGTACGGCCTCACCGGAGAGCCCCAGCTGCAAGGACCGGTACGGCAGCGGCCGCAGGCGCAGATCCCGCTCCGGGTCCCACTGCACGCGAGCGGGCGCCCGCTTCAACTGACGCTGCCAGGTGGCTCGGTCGGGGTGCACCCCGCGGGCGTAGCTCGACAGGCACGCGTTGCGCAGCGCCCACTCGAAGCCGTCACGGCTGATCTCGACAGCCAGAACGGTCTCCTGCCCTTCCTTCGCGCCCCACCCGCACCGGTACATCATCCACAGGAACGACGGCTTGACCCACGTCATCCTGTCCCGCTTCCACGCGGCGGGGAAACGGCCCTCGTGGACGGCGGGCAGGCCCAGTGCCGGAGAGTAGGCCTGGTAGACGGTGATGGTGGATGCTTCGTAGGTTGCACGGATCTCGTGGTGCGGTCGTTCCATGAGGTACAGGGTCGGCCCGGTCCGTACGGACGGCCACCGGTTTTTGATGTGGGGATGCAGAGGGGGAAGCGTCGCTTGGTCAACGGTGGGCCGGACGGGCTGAGTCGAAGGGCCCGGTATTTCGTCGGTGTGCACGGCGTCAAGGTCGGTGTCCGGCCGGTGGCGGAGCACAGGCAGTGGTGGCTCGACCGGGAGGTTCCGCCGGCGGTGATCGACCGGATGGCGGCCTTTCAGGAGCGTTGGGGCGGCCTGTGTCTGCCGCCCGCTCCGGTGTACGAGGGGGGTCCCAAGTACTTCCATCCCGACGTGCCCGAAGGGTCGTCGGCCGAAGGGTGGTGCTTCGAGGCAGGCGATCAACGGACCGCCGTGCCCTACTCGTTCATGATCGGGCCGGGCGATGAGTTCGGCATCCAGGCCGAGCGGTGGACACCCCTGCACGCGACCGTCGAGGGATGGATCGAGTCGCTCGCACTGGCGCACCACGCGTCCATGTGGGCCAGGCAGATCACCAGGGTCACCGGCGACGACGTCGACGGCATCGCCCTGGACGGCTACGAGCCCGTGCACGAGGTGAGGGGGCTCGCGGACACCTGGTGGCGGGGACGGGACTCACTGGTGGCGATCTACTCCGGGGAGGCCGAGTGCCTGTCCTTCCCCCGGGGCCGGAGGGCGCTCGTCTACTCGGGCCTGGACGAGTGGGGACTGCGCGGGGGAGTCGAGCCGTGACAAAGCCGCGTACCGGTCCGCGACTTTCGGTCGGCAGGCAACCCGAGTCGGCTTCTCGCCCTTTTCACAGATGGCACACAAGAAACTCCCGCTGTGCCTGTGAAACGTGCACGACTCGTCCCGACCAGACGCGGAGAGAGCACCCATGACCAGACACCACCCCAATGCCTTACGGCGTTCGGCGTTCATCGCCGCTGCCGCCCTCACCGTCGGCGCCGCCGGAACCCTCGCCGCGCCCGGCGCGGGGGCGGCGACACCGGCGGGCACGCCGAAGCTCGCGCTGATCGCCGCCGCCCCCGCGGTGACCGTCGACCGATGGGAAGGGGAGCCGGGGGTCTACCTGGACCTCGGCACGTACATCACGGTCGACGGGGGACCGTTCGAGATGCGCGTGACGCGCAAGTCGTACAACGACCCCGTCGTCGCGTCGCAGGTGATCCGCTCCGGCGGCCGGACGGTGACCAAGACCCTGCCGAAGGGCCTGGTGAAGGACTTCTCGGGCCTGCCGGGCTTCCTCAAGGTCAGCATCAGCGACGCGTCGGGCGTGAAGAAGGTCGACACCACGCAGTCGTTCTGCCCGAACAACCGGGCGGGCCGGATCCGGCCGGACGCCCCGGCCACCTCGAAGTACCCGGACGGCTGCTCCGGCAACCCGTTCACGCTCGGCGGGGTGTGGGGTGTCGAGAAGGGCTGGGCGGCCGCCACGTCCCAGGGCTTCCGCGGGGACGACGCGATCGACCTGCCGGCCGGCGTCTACACCGCGAAGGTGTCGGTGGCGAAGAAGTACCGCACCCTGTTCGGAATACCGGACAAGACCCAGACCATCAAGGTGACGGTCCGCCAGCAGGACTCCGGCGGTGGCCAGGGCCTGGCCGGCGCCCAGCGCGGGCAGCAGAGCGCGTCGAAGAGCCCGAAGCCGGCCGCCCGCCGCCCGGCCGGCAGGGCGGCCGTCCCCGCCGACGTGCCCAAGCCCGACCTGCGTGCCCTCCCCGCGTACGGCATCGCGATCACCGACGGGGACGAGGGCGGCGAGGGTGCCGTAGCCGGCAAGGACTACCTCGCCTTCAGCGCCACCGTCTGGAACGGCGGCCCCTCGCCGCTGGTCGTCGACGGGTTCCGCAAGCCCGGCGCGGAGAAGATGGACGCCTACCAGTACTTCTACGACGCCAAGGGCAAGCAGGTCGGGTACACGCCCACCGGCACCATGGAGTGGGACCCGCGGGAGGGTCACCAGCACTGGCATTTCAGCGACTTCGCCAGCTACCGGCTGCTCGGCGCGGACAAGAAGGAGATCGTCCGCAGCGGCAAGGAGGCGTTCTGCCTGGCCAACACCGACGCCATCGACTACACGGTGAAGAACGCCAACTGGCACCCGTACAACACCGACCTCGCCACCGCCTGCGGTGAGGAGACCGCCATCTCGGTGCGCGAGGTGCTCGACGTCGGCAACGGCGACACCTACAGCCAGTACCGGCCCGGTCAGTCCTTCGACGTCACGAGCCTGCCGAACGGCACCTACTACATCCAGGTCATCGCCAACCCCGACAACCGGCTCAAGGAGCGGAGCACCGCCAACAACGTCACGTACCGCAAGGTCGTCCTCGGCGGCACGCCGGGCGCCCGCACGGTGACCGTGCCGAAGTACGGCCTGATCGACGCTCCCTGATCACCCGGCGGGCGGGGGCAAGTGCCTCCGCCCGCTCACCGGCGCCCCGGGCCTCCGAGCCCCCGAGCCTCCGAGCCCCCGAGTCCGAGCGCTCGCGAAGGCGGGGCGATCTGAGCGCGCGTCATGGAGGCGAACACCTCCTGTGCCGAATCGGGACGGCGAGGCCCCGCGAGGGGATCAGACGGTGAGGACGAGCTTGCCCTGGAGGTGACCGGCGTCGAGCAGTCGATGCGCGTCGGCGACGCGCTCGAACGGGAACGTCTCCTGCACGTGGACCCGGAGCCTGCCCTGTTCGACGAGTTCGACGAGACCTCGCAGAGCGACCGGATCGGGGTCGACCCCGATGCCGCTGAAGCGCATGCCGGCCGCCTCGTACCTGGCGATGAGCTCCGTATCCTCCTCGGCGACCGCCGTCACCAGGTGACCGCCCGGGCGGAGCACTTCGAGCGACCGCTCGACGGTGTCGCCGCCGATCGTGTCGAGCACGACGTCGACGTCGCGGACCGCCTCGGTGAAGTCGACCGCCGTGTAGTCGATCACCTCGTCGGCACCCAACCCCTCGACGAACTTCCGCTTGCTCCCGGCGGCGGTCGCGATCACGTGCGCGCCGCGTGCTTTCGCGATCTGGATCGCGACGTGGCCGACCCCGCCACCACCGCCGTGGACCAGGACGCGGTCGCCCTCCCGCACGCCGCCGAGGTCGACGAGGCCCTGCCACGCCGTCAGCCCGACGATCGGCAGCGCCGCCGCCTCGACGTGCGAGAGCGACGCCGGCTTCCGCACCACATGCAGCGCAGGCGCCGACACGACCTCGGCGTACGCGTTCGCCGCCTGCGGGAACCGCGGCATCCCGAACACCTCGTCGCCTGGCCTGAACCGCCACGACTGCGACGCCTCCTCGACCACACCGCTGATGTCCCAGCCGAGGACGAACGGCGGCCGGCCGAGCAGCGGGAACTCGCCGGCGCGCAGCCGCGCCTCCAGCGGGTTCAGCCCGATCGCCCTGACGCGGACGAGAACCTCGGTCGGAAGCGGCCGGGGTTCGGGCGCGTCCGCGATGGTGAGCACCTCGGGACCGCCGAGCGACTGCTGGGTGATGACGCGCATGACTCTCCTGGCTCTGGAAGGGAGGGGGAGAGCACCCAGGCTAGGTTTCCGACAGGAACCGGCAGGTACCTGTGGCGCGGGTACCTTGGGTGCCATGAGCGGTTTCGGTCCCGGCGATCCCTTTCTCGCCGACTGTCCGGCGCGTCTGGCGGTCGAGCTGATCGCCGACAAGTGGACGGTGGTCGTGCTCTACGGCCTCAGCAAGGGCCCGGTGCGCCATGGCCAGTTGATCGAGCTGATCGGCGGCATCTCCCGCAAGGTGCTCACCCAGACGCTCCGACGGCTCCAGGCGCACGGACTCATCCGCCGCCACGCCCACGCCGAGGTGCCGCCCCGCGTCGAGTACGAACTCACCCCGCTCGGGGCGACGCTGATCGATCCGATCCACATGCTGACCGAGTGGGCGAGAGAGCACGGCGACGCGGTGCTCGACGCACTCGACGCCGATACCGAGCCGCTGTTCGATCAACCCCCCGCAGGGGCAACGCCGATCGGGCAGGACACGCCCGTCCCGCCCAACCCGCAGTAACCCGCCGGGTTCTTGTCGAGGTACTGCTGGTCAGCTGTTATAGGTGACTTGTTGTTCCTCGGTCGAGACGCTGAAGCCCTGCTGTCGGCACACTTCGAGTACCGCCTGGATCTGGCCGGTCCAGAAGTAGAAGCGGCGCCCGTCCTTGGTGCGGAACCCCACGCCTGGCGTGCCGAACACCCCACGGCAGGGGAACACGTCGGCGAGGTCCTGGGCAGAGCACTCCAGCGGGGTGACGCCGAACAGCTTCGCCAAGGGGCGCAAGAAGCGGACCCGAAGGTCGAGGCTGTCGCTCTCTATCGTGAGCACGCCGAACGGTCGCGTTGCGTTGAGCCGCCCTGTCGATGGACCCGGCATGTTGGCGCCACCTACGAATCTCATGGCGTCGATCATGCGGCTCGGTTCGATCCCCTGTCCTCCGGTTGTCCACCTGTCGTGAAATGAGTTGTGCGTCGCTCCGGCTGTTGCTTCAGAGGCCGGCCGGGTTGCGGGGCAGCCAGGCGCGGTGGGTGTCGCGCAGGCGGTCTCGTTCTTCGGGGCTCGTCGCGATGACGTCAGCGCCGCCGTCGTATGGATGGTGGACGCGGCTGAGTCCGCTGTCGGTGATGATCACGCCACTGAGTACGTCGTCTGCCACTTCGCGGAGGATGCCGTCGACCGTCCCTGGTCGCCAGGGGCGGCGGTCGGCGTAGAGGTGCGTGCCGCCGTGGAGTTCGGGGTCGGGATCGTCGTCGTACGCGAGCGTCGTCCACAGGGCCCCTCGGGGGTGCACCTCGTGCCGCTTCGGCGGGCGTTCCGCACCGCCCGGTTCCCAGGACCAGGCCACGGTGATGACGTAGACGTCGGTGCCCTCGAAGAGTTCGTCCAGGACCGTGTTGTACCGGTGGAGGACGACGGCGTACTCGTCCTCGGTCTCCGGGTAGCGCTTCGAGCCCGGCAGGCTGTGGAAACGCACCCAACGGTCGGCGTAGGCAGTGCGCAGTTCATGGGCGATCGGAGGGCCCTTCGGGAACTGGCGCTGCCACAGTGCTGACAGACGGACTCCGTCCAGGTCGCTGTTCATCCCTCGGCCGGCGCCACGCCGATCGGGCCGGACACGCCTGCGCCGTCAAGCCTCTGCTGTCGTGTGACCCATCGGCCGCGGTTTGCCGTTCGGCGGACCGGTCCGTCACCCCAGGAGATGGGCAAGGGATTCGTCGCCGGCGGGATAAGGGCGTTCCTGCGGCAGTAGCCGGGTCGCGGAGTCCAGGTCGCCACTGCGGACGAGGGCGTGGATCTCGTGGGCGAGCGGGGTCATGTCGCGGATGGCGACCGTCCACTCGTCCGCGTAGCGTCGTACGGCCTCACCGGAGAGCCCCAGTTGCAAGGACCGGTACGGCAGCGGCTGGAGGTGCAGGTCCCGCTCGGGGTCCCACTGCACGCGAGCGGGCGCGCGCTTCACCTCACGCTGCCAGGTGGCTCGGTCGGGGTGTGCCCCGCGGGCGTAGCTCGACAGGCACGCGTGGCGCAGCGCCCACTCGAATCCGTCACGGCTGATCTCGACAGCGAGGACGGTCTCCTGCCCTTCCTTGGCACCCCACCCGCACCGGTACATCATCCACAGGAACGACGGCTTGATCCACGTCATCCTGTCGCGCTTCCACACAGCGGGGAAACGGCTCTCCTGGACGGCGGGCAGGCCGATTTCCGGGGCGTATGCCTGGTAAACGGTGATCGTGGATGTCGTGTGCAGCGCGCGGATCCTGTGTTGCGGTTCGTCCATGACGTACAGGGTGGGGTTCCTGGCTCTCCGCCGGCCATTCATTTTCGAACGCGGCTGGTGCCGTGCACGGGGCCGGCAGAGATTGAGAGTTCAGGCGAGGACCACTTCAATGTCACAGTGACCACGGCACCGATGGATCCTACGAGAAGCATTGCCGGACGGGCCTCACTGGACGACGTCATGACGGAGCTGTCTCGGCACAGGCCGGTCTTCCACTCCGAAGCCGACCTTCAGCACAATTTTGCCCGGGTCCTCTGGGAGTTGGCGCCGGACGTGCACGCGCGGCTTGAGGTGCCGCAGCGGGGGTCGGGCAAGACCGAGTATCTGGACCTCCAGTGCCTCGGGCCCGAGGGCCGCACTGCGATCGAATTCAAGTACTTCACACGCAGTTGGAACGGCAAGGCCGGCACTCCGGTCGAGGACTACGCCCTGAAGGCACACGGCGCCACCGACCTTGCCCGCCTGCACTTCGTTCGGGACATAGCGAGGCTGGAGCGCTTCTGCCGTCGGCCCGGTCAGAACGGTCTTGCCCTCATGCTGTCCAACGAGACGTCCCTGTGGGCTCCGCCGGACCCTGGCCGCCGACGTACTCGGGACCATGACTTCCGGATTCACCACGGACGGAGACTCGCGGGGACGCTGCTCTGGGCCGACGGGACCTATGAGCCGAACACCTGCAGTCTGCGAGGTACGTACTCCCTCAAGTGGGAGACGTACTCCGAACAGAGCGGAGCAGGTGGAGAGTTCCGCTACCTGGCGGTGTTCGTCGGTTCATCGGCAGGCGGAGCCGATGACGCCACAAGCGGTCAGGATCAAGGAACGGCGGACGTCCGGGAGGCGCTCAAACGGACGGATCGCTGACACCGTCGACGCGGACCGCGACATGGCCCTTCGGTGGCGTTGTCAGTGGTCCCGAGTACGGTGCGGAGCGTTGGGCCGGACGGAGATCGTGAGGGACTCGCGGCCATGGGGGGTGGGTATAGAAGGTCCCCGGCACCCAGCTCGGGACCGGAACGGGATCCGTGTCCCCCCCCACCTCACCCATGGTGCAGCTGTCGCTTGCGGTGCTGTTCCGTGCCTGAGCCTTCGGCCAGCTCTATGCCGAGAATCCTTGAAATGCGATGCCGGCGCTCCCCGCTCCGTACAGGTAACTTCTCCCCGCTGCTGCTCACTTGTGGCCAAGTATCCATCTGCGGGCACACGCCGGAGTCGATGCCCACCGGTGTACGAGAAGGTCAGTCCTCGTCCGTGCTGGGAACAGGCGCGATACCGGTCGGGCAGGCGGCTCCCCAGTCCGTCCCGGACGGGTCACTTAGCTTGACCCCCGTCCCACCGAGTCCGCAGTAACCCGCCGGGTTCTTGTCGAGGTACTGCTGGTGGTAGGCCTCGGCGGGGTAGAAGGGGCGGTTTTCGGCGGGGAGGATCTCTGTGGTGATGGGGCGGTGGTGGCCGGCGGCGGTGAGGGAGTTCTGGTAAGTGGCGCGGGCGGCCTGGGCTGTGGCTGCCTGTTCGGGTGAGTGGGTGTAGATGGCGGAGCGGTACTGGGTGCCGACGTCGTTGCCCTGGCGGAAGCCCTGGGTGGGGTCGTGGGACTCCCAGAAGGTCTTGAGGAGGCGGTCGTACGAGATGAGCTTCGGGTCGTAGACCACGCGGACCGCCTCCGTGTGGCCGGTGAGGCCCGAGCAGACCTCCTCGTAGACCGGGTGCTCGGTGTAGCCGCCCTGGTAGCCGACGAGCGTCGTCCAGATGCCCGCCGGGAGCTGCCAGAACTTGCGTTCGGCGCCCCAGAAGCAGCCGAGGCCGAAGTCGGCGATCTCCAGGCCCTCCGGGTAGGGGCCCTGGAGCGGGGTGTCCAGGACGGTGTGGCGGTCGGGGACGTCGAACGCGGGCCCGGGGCGGCCCTTGAGCGCCTGTTCAGGGGTGGGGAGCTGGGGCGTGCGGCCGAAGAACATGGGTCTCCCTGTCGGGCTGGGGACGGGGCGGGTGGGGCGGAGCACCT
Organism: Streptomyces sp. NPDC090088; assembly: GCF_044747345.1. Classification (NCBI taxonomy): domain Bacteria; kingdom Bacillati; phylum Actinomycetota; class Actinomycetes; order Kitasatosporales; family Streptomycetaceae; genus Streptomyces; species Streptomyces sp. NPDC090088. The sequence continues at coordinate 676,251 of NZ_JBIVDZ010000002.1, forward strand.
GCCTGCCCTGCTGCGACACCCGCGACACTGGCGTCAACGTGGCGGGTGCCGTCCGTATTTCGTTCAGGCGGGCTGTGGGGCTGGTGGCAGCAGGGCGCGCAGCGGGGCCGTGTCGGGGTGGTCGGCGAGCGCCGCGTCCACGGCGGCGCCCAGCGCGGCCTCCGTGCCCGCCTCGCCGTCGAGGTCCGACGCCGATCCGGGCAGGCGCACCGCCGCCGGCCGCGACCAGGAGAACTCCCAGTGCAGCAGTGACCGCGCGCTGAACTCCGCCAGCACCATGCTCTGCAGGGAGTCGCGCAGCACCGGCCGTACGCGCTCCCGGAACTCCTCGGCCTTCGCGGCCGCCGCCTCCTCCGACAGCGGCAGTCTCTGGGCCAGCTGCCACAGCTGACCCTCGTCGATCACCGTGAGCAGCGCGGGCAGGGTCGGCAGGGCCTGGGTGTGGAAGGCCAGCGCCCGGTGCAGCGGGGTGTCGAGGTTGGCCAGCCCCACCGCCATCGACGAGTCCAGCAGCGGCTCCCACCCCGGCGCGCGCTCGAACTGCCGTACCTCGTCGGTCAGTACCTCGTCCTCCAACGCGGCCAGCGTCCGGGCCGGGTCGGTGAGCAGCGCGAGCGCCGGGCCGCCGTCCTCGGCGCCGCGCCCGTCGGCGGGCAGCTCCTCGACGCGGGCCACCCGGTCGGCGATCGGCGGGTGGGAGTCGTACGGGGAGGCGGGCTCCGTCGGCAGTTTCTCCCGGAGCCTTGCCAGCTCCGCCGCGCGTGCGGTCAGCATGCGGCCGAAGCCGCCGAAGAACTGTCCGCGCGGCGGCAGCCGGCGGGCCGGCAGGCCGAGTGTCGCGTACGACTCCAGGTAGAAGCCGTGCGCCGCGGCCAGCACCGGGATCTCGCGCAGCGCGGAGGCGGTCGCGTCCCGGCCGGCGATCCGCGCGGCGGCCAGGTCGGCGGCGTACTCCTGCGCGCGGGCCGTCGACAGCGTGGCCCGCATGTAGAGCTTCGCGTACGCCGTGTAGACCGCAGCCATCATCCGGTACGTGAACCCGGCGCCGGCGGTGTCGATCTCCTTGGCCTTCCTGCCCTTCGCGGTCCGCCTGGCGGCGGCCTGCTCCTGCCGGGCGCGCTCGGCCGCCTCCCTGGAGTCGGCCCTCGCGTGGAAGTGGCCGACGGTCCGCCCGATCTGCGCCCGGCCGCGCACGACGAGGGCCGACAGCCGGGTGTCACCGCCGGTGAAGTGGCCGTACTCATGGGCGAGTACGGCCCTCAGCCGGGCCTCGGTCAGCCCGGTCAGCAGCGGTACGCCGAGGTAGAGGCGGCGCGGTCCGGGGCGCAGGCCGAGCAGCCGGGGCTCCTCGCTGACCGCCGCGTTGACGTCACCGGTGAGCACGATGGTGTCCGGGGCGGCCGTGCCCGTCGCCGCGGCCAACTCCCGCACCAGGGACCACAGTCGCGGCTCGTCGGCCTCCGTGACCACGATGCCGGCCGGGCCCTCGCCCTTGGGCGTGCGCAGCATGACCATGCCCCGCACGATCGGGACCGCCAGCAGCAGCGAGACGATCGCGATCTTCCCGGCGACGGCGGCGGGCGCCCAGCCGAACGCCGCCGCGTCGAGCGCGGCCAGCGCCGCCAGCAGGACGAGACTCAGCAGATAGAAACCGCAGAGCAGAACGAGGGCGCGCAGCGCCCGCAGAGTTGCGCCCATCGGGCAGATCCCCCCACAGGATCCCGGAAACGGGAAACGACGACGAACGACGACGAACGACAAGGAGAACGGACTCGAAGGAGAAAAAGAGGAACGGAGTCGAAGGAGAAAGGAGAACGGACTCAGCTGTGCAGCGACGCCGGGGTGCCGCCGTTCGCCTCGTATCCCGCCACCGCCAGCGCGCGGTAGAGGGCGAACTCGGCGGCCGGGTCGGCGGACAGCGTCCACGGCAGGGCCCCCACATGCCCGTCCACGCGTATCAGTTCGCCCATGGCCTCCGCCCAGCGCTCGGAGCGCACCAGGAAGAACACCAGCAGATGACGGACGTGGGCGAGCATCGGGTCGTCCTGGCGGGCCGCGTGCACCGCGTGCAGGGCGCCGTGGATCGCCTTGGTGACGACCTCGCTCTGGTAGAAGCTCACCACCAGGTTCACCTCGGGGAGGTGCTCGAAGACCGCGAACAGCGGCATCGCGGCCAGCAGCGAGCCCTGCGGGGCGCGCGCGGCGGCGGCCTCGGCGAAGGAGTACGCCAGCTCGCGCGAGCCGTGCCACTTCTCGCACCAGTAGTGCAGCGCCGCCAGATGCGCCCCCATGTGCGTGGGCGCGCGGTCCAGGATCTTCAGCCACAGCTGCTCGAACTCCGGCTGCGGGTAGTTCAGCCCGCGCGCCACCGACAGCTCGATGATGTACGGCACCGGGTCGCCCGGGGAGAGCAGCGCGGCCTGCCCGCAGGCGTCCCTGGCCTCCTCCATGATGATCCGGAAGTCGTCGGTGCCCGGCGTCGACGTCCGCCACGCCTGCTGGACCAGGAACTCGGCGTGCACGGCGGCGCCGCCCGCGTCCTTGGGCTGCTCGGCGCGCCACACCCGCAGCCACTGGCCGCCCGGTGTCTCGCTGACCCCGCCCGGCCGCTGCTGGAGCTCCAGCGCCGCCGCGCCGGCGAAGGCCTGTACCCGCTGCCAGCGCACCTCGCCCGCGATCTCGGTGCCCGCGAGCAGCTGCGAGGCCGCGTGGTAGTCCTGACTGCGCTGTACGACGTCGAGGACGTCGAGCAGGTCCTGGTCGGGGCCGGGCATGCGGATGTCCAGGTCCTCCTCGCGCACGAAACCGTAGTCCGCCGGGTCGGCCGCGTCCGGGTGGCTCGGGTGGACCCGCTCGATCATGCCGCGCCGCCGCCGCAGGACGGGGAGCAGCGCGAAGCTCAGCAGGAGCAACGCCATCAGGGTCCAGAGAATCGCCATGTCACAAGCGAACCAGACGGCGCCGACAATTGGCCAACCGGTGCCCCCGGCCTGTGGACGACCAGTGTCCCGGCCTGTGGACGACGGGCGCCCCGACCTGTGGACAACGCGTCCGGGCCGCCGGAGCACTAGGCTCGTCCACCATGAGCGACAGGCACCACATCAGTCAGCACTTCGAGACGCTCGCCATCCACGCGGGCAACACGGCGGACCCCCTCACCGGTGCGGTCGTACCGCCGATCTACCAGGTCTCGACCTACAAGCAGGACGGCGTCGGCGGCCTGCGCGGCGGCTACGAGTACAGCCGTAGCGCCAACCCGACCAGGACCGCGCTGGAGGAGAACCTCGCCGCGCTGGAAGGCGGGCGGCGCGGGCTCGCGTTCGCGTCCGGGCTGGCGGCCGAGGACGCCCTGCTGCGCACGCTGCTCAGCCCCGGCGACCACGTCGTCATCCCGAACGACGCGTACGGCGGCACGTTCCGGCTGTTCGCGAAGGTCGTCTCGCGGTGGGGCGTGGAGTGGTCGGTGGCGGACACCAGCGACCCGGCCGCGGTGCGCGCCGCGATCACCCCGAAGACCAAGGCGGTCTGGGTGGAGACCCCCTCCAACCCGCTGCTCGGCATCACCGACATCGCCGCGGTCGCCCAGGTCGCCCATGGCGCGGGCGCGAAGCTCGTCGTCGACAACACCTTCGCCACGCCGTACCTCCAGCAGCCGCTCGCGCTCGGCGCGGACGTCGTCGTGCACTCGCTGACGAAGTACATGGGCGGTCACTCGGACGTGGTCGGCGGTGCGCTGATCGTGTCGGACCAGACGCTCGGCGAGGAGCTGGCGTACCACCAGAACGCGATGGGCGCGGTCGCCGGTCCGTTCGACTCGTGGCTGGTGCTGCGCGGCACCAAGACGCTCGCGGTGCGCATGGACCGGCACAGCGAGAACGCCACGAAGATCGCCGACATGCTGAGCCGGCACGCGCGCGTGACGCGGGTCCTGTACCCGGGCCTGCCCGAGCACCCGGGGCACGAGACCGCCGCCAAGCAGATGAAGGCCTTCGGCGGCATGGTGTCGTTCCAGGTCAGCGGCGGCGAGGAGGCGGCCGTCGAGGTCTGCGACCGTGCCAAGGTGTTCACGCTCGGCGAGTCGCTGGGCGGTGTCGAGTCGCTGATCGAGCACCCGGGCCGGATGACGCACGCCTCCGCGGCCGGTTCCGCCCTGGAGGTGCCCGCCGACCTGGTGCGGCTGTCCGTGGGCATCGAGAACGTCGACGACCTGCTGGAGGACCTGCAGCAGGCGCTCGGCTAGATCACCGGCCCGTCACCGGCCGACCACCTGCTCACCGTCGGTTCACCAGCCGACGACGGGCGGGGTCGTCGTGGACGGCGGCTCCGCCCACGGGTGGACCGTCGCCGCCCAGACGGTGAACGCGACGGCCGCCGCGCACAGCAGCAGCCACAGCAGACGGCGCACCCGGCGCCTGCGCCGCAGCAGGCGGCCGCCTCGGCGCAGCGCCTCGCCGTAGAGGTCGGGCGGCAGCGGGGGCGGTGTCCGTTCCATGATCCGCCGGGCGGCGGCCTCACGTTCGACGCGGTTCACGACGGCGCCACCTCCGCCCCCACCACTCTGGGCGCCGCCTTCCGCGGCGGGTGCAACAGGGTGGCCGTCGCCCGTTCGCAGAGGACGTGCACGCGTTCGGTGGGCAGGCCGAGCAGGGCCGCCGTCTGCTCCTCGGCGACCCCCTCGTACAGGCGGAGCACCAGGATCAGGCGTTCCCGGGGGGTCAGGACGGCGAGGGCGCTGCGGGGGTGCGGCCGGGTGCGGCTCAGCGGGCCGCCGTACTCGTGCCACGCGGAGTTCGCGAAGCGCAGGGCGAGGAACTGCCGGGCCATGTCGTACGGGTCCTCGCCGTGCAGCCGGTCCCAGCACGCGTAGGTGTGCGCGAGCGCGCGGGTCAGCAGGCGGCGCGCGCGGGGGTTGGCGTCCGGGGCCTCGGCGGTGAGCAGGGTGGCGGCATGCAGCAGCCGTCCTGCCGCGCCCGCGACGAACGCCTCGAACTCCCGGGCCCGGCGGGCGTCTCGGAACGCCTGCCGATCGCGCACCGTGCCTCCCCGTCCACGGGCCCCCGGGACACGGGTACGGCGGGGCCCGGTCTCATATGAGGCCAGGGGCAGGCCCAGGGTCAAGAGCCGCGCAGCACGCGCGCGTACCGGATAACGCGGGTTCCCGTGCGCGGCCCCTGCGAGAGGGGCGGCGGGCCCTCGTAGCGCGGCCACAGCAAGAGGCGCGGCGGGCCCTCGTAACGCGGCTGCTGTAAGAGGGGCGGCGGGCCCTCTTAGCGCGGCTGCTGTAAGAGGGGCGGTGGCCCCTCGCACGCGGTGGCGGTACGAGGCTCAGCGGACGCTCGTGAGGCTCGGCGGACGCTCGTACGCGGTGGCGGTGCGAGCCGCGCGGGCGCTCGTACACGGCGGCGGTACGAGCAGCGCGGTTGCTCGTGCGCCGTGGTGGTGCGTGGGGCGGGTGGTCAGCCGGCCGGCGGGGTGTCCGTGCCCGGGGGGACGGCCATGCGCGCGGAGAGGGCGGTGTTGAAGCGCGTGAGCAGCGCGCAGAACGCCTCGCGCTCCTCCGGCTCCCAGTCCTGCGTCAACTCCGCCATCAACTGGCGCCGTGACGAACGCACTTCCTCCAGCCGGGACAGCCCGCGCGGGGACAGCTGCAGCACCACGGCCCGCCCGTCCTCGGGGTGGGAGGTGCGCTTGACGAGCCCGGTGTCGACCAGCGGGGCCACCTGCCGGGTGACCGTCGAGGAGTCGATCCCCATGCTCGCGGCGAGCGCCTTGACCCCCATGGGGCCCTCGTTGTCCAGGCGGTTGAGCAGCAGATACGCGGCGCGGTCCATGGAGTTGCGCACCTGCCCGACGCCGCCGAGCCGGGTCTGTTCGGCACGGCGGGCGAACACCGCCACCTCGTGCTGCAGCGTGTCGAGAAGACCGCTGTCACCGACGGTCGTCATGTCCATCGACATTTCAGGTGTTGTGGGCATGGCCGGGGGCTCACTTCATGAAGAGTGCTGTGGTGGGGGACAGAGTACGCGGACAGGGGGCGAGCCGTACCGGCGCTGCGCAAACCGGTCTCGGAGCTTGGTCACACCCGCGGCGGCGGCCTGTGAACTGCGAGACTTGGGTCATGAGCTACGGCACGGCTGACTCCTTGCGCCCCGTCACCCTCGACGACGTGCGCGGCGCCCAGAAGATGCTCACGGGTGTCGCGCGGGCGACCGCGATGGAGGGCAGCAGGCACCTGTCCCAGCTGGTCGGCTCGCCGGTGCACCTCAAGTGCGAGAACCTCCAGCGGACCGGTTCCTTCAAGCTGCGCGGGGCCTACGTCCGGATCGCCGGGCTGCTGCCCGAGGAGCGGGCCGCCGGGGTCGTCGCCGCCAGTGCCGGCAACCACGCCCAGGGCGTGGCGCTGGCCTCTTCGCTGCTCGGTGTGCACGCCACGGTGTTCATGCCCAACGGCGCCCCGCTGCCCAAGATCAGCGCCACCCGGGAGTACGGCGCGGAGGTGCGGCTGCACGGCCAGGTGGTCGACGAGACGCTGGCCGCCGCCGAGGAGTACGCGGCCGAGACCGGCGCGGTCTTCATCCACCCCTTCGACCACCCCGACATCATCGCCGGTCAGGGCACCGTCGGCCTGGAGATCCTGGACCAGTGCCCGGAGGTCGGCACGATCGTCGTCGGGGTCGGCGGCGGCGGGCTCGCGGCCGGGATCGCGGTCGCGGTGAAGGCGATCAGGCCGGATGTGCGGATCGTCGGCGTCCAGGCGGCGGGCGCGGCCGCGTACCCGCCCTCGCTGGCCGCCGGGCACCCGGTCACGGTGCGGCACCCGGCGACGATGGCCGACGGCATCCGGGTGGGACGTCCCGGTGACGTGCCGTTCGCGATCGTCCGGGATCTCGTCGACGAGGTCCGCACGGTCGGTGAGGACCAGCTCTCCGCCGCGCTGCTGCTGTGCCTGGAGCGGGCCAAGCTGGTCGTGGAACCGGCCGGCGCCAGCCCGGTGGCGGCGCTGCTCGCCGAGCCGGGTGCCTTCCCCGGACCGGTGGTCGCGGTGCTGTCCGGCGGCAACGTCGATCCGGTGCTGATGCAGCGGGTGCTGCGGCACGGCATGGCCGCGCAGGGCCGCTACCTGGCGGTTCGGCTGCGGCTGACCGACCGGCCCGGCGCCCTCGCCACGCTTCTGGGGGTGTTGTCAGTGGTCGACGCTAACGTCCTGGATGTGAGTCACGTCCGGACCGACCCTCGGCTCGGGCTCGCGGAGGCGGAGGTCGAGCTGCACCTTGAGACCAAGGGACCCGCACACTGCGTCGAGGTCGGCCACGCCCTGCGTGAGGCCGGATACACCGTCATCGACTGAATTCCGCCAGAATCCGTTCATTCACTCGTTCGGGGAAATCCGTCGACGGACGCGATACATCGCGTTATGGTGTGCCGCATGGCCGTGGCCGTGCCCGCCTGCCGTCCCGCCGGCGAGAAACCATAGGCGGCCCCAAGAGTGCGAACCAAGCCCTTTTCCGAAGCATCCCCAACGACGTGGAGACTGATATGCCAGGCGCCATCTATGCCGAAGGCCTGGTCAAGACCTTCGGCGACGTAAAGGCACTGGACGGCGTCGACCTCGATGTCCCCGAAGGCACGGTCCTCGGACTGCTCGGGCCGAACGGCGCGGGCAAGACCACGACCGTCCGCTGCCTGACCACCCTGCTCCGCCCCGACAGCGGCAAGGCCGTCGTCGCGGGCATAGACGTGCTGAAGCAACCGGACGCCGTACGCCGCTCCATCGGCCTGTCCGGACAGTTCGCGGCGGTCGACGAGTACCTGACCGGCCGCGAGAACCTGCAGATGGTCGGCCAGCTCTACCAGATGAAGGCCAAGCAGGCGAAGGCCCGGGCGGTCGAGCTGCTGGAGCAGTTCCATCTCACGGACGCCGCCGACCGCCCCACCAAGACCTACTCCGGCGGCATGCGCCGCCGCCTCGACCTCGCCGCCGCCCTGGTCGTCTCACCGCCCGTGATGTTCATGGACGAACCGACGACCGGCCTCGACCCGCGCAACCGCCAGCAGCTGTGGGAGGTCATCAAGGACCTCGTCTCCGGCGGTACCACTCTGCTGCTCACCACTCAGTACCTGGAGGAGGCCGACCACCTCGCCCACGACATCGCGGTCGTCGACCACGGCCGGGTCATCGCCAAGGGCACCTCCGACCAGCTCAAGGCCCGCACCGGCGGCGAGCGCGTCGAGGTCGTGGTGCACGAGCGCGAGCACATCGCCACCGCCGCCGAGGTGCTGGCCGGCTTCGGCAAGGGCGAGACCTCCGTCGAGGAGCACACCCGCAAGCTCACCGTGCCCGTCACCGGCGGCGCCAAGCTGCTCGCCGAGGTCATCCGCGAGCTGGACACCCGGGGCATCGAGATCGACGACATCGGCCTGCGCCGCCCCACCCTCGACGACGTCTTCCTGTCCCTGACCGGACACGCGGCCGAGGAGAGGGCCGCTGTCGACGGCGAAGAGAGCGGTCAGCAGAACACCCGCAAGGACAGCCGCAAGGAGGCCGTGAAGTGAGCGCCGTGAACGACTCCATGGTGGTGGCCCGCAGAAACCTGATCCGCATGGGCCGGATCCCCGAGATGCTCATCTTCGGGCTGATCCAGCCGATCATGTTCGTGGTGCTGTTCACCTATGTGTTCGGCGGCTCGATCACGGTCGGTTCGTCCAGCTCCACGCAGGCCTACCGCGAGTTCCTGATGGCCGGGATCTTCGCGCAGACGGTCACGTTCGCCACGGCGGGCGCCGGCGCGGGTATCGCGGACGACATGCACAAGGGGCTCATCGACCGGTTCCGGTCGCTGCCGATGGCGCGTGGTGCGGTGCTGACGGGGCGGACTCTGGCCGACCTGGTGCAGACGGCGCTGACCCTGGTGGTGCTGGCGGTGGTGGCGTTGATCGTCGGGTGGCGGACGCACGAGAACCTCGGCAAGGTGCTCGCCGGGTTCGGGCTGCTTCTGCTGCTGGGGTACGCGTTCTCGTGGATCGGCGCGCTGATCGGTCTGTCGGTGCGTACCCCGGAGGCGGCGACCTCGGGCGGGCTGATCTGGCTGTTCCCGCTGACCTTCATTTCGAACGCGTTCGTGGACGCGAACCACCTGCCGGCCTTCCTGCGGCACATCGCGGAGTGGAACCCGTTCAGTGCCACGGTGCAGGCGTGCCGGGAGCTGTTCGGGAACCTTCCGCCGGGCTTCAACGCGTCCGACGCCTGGCCCATGCAGCACCCGGTCTGGGCCTCGCTGATCTGGTCGGTCGTGATCATCCTGGCCTTCCGGACGCTCGCGGTCCGCAAGTACCGCCGGGCAGCCGGCTGAGCACGGCGGCCCGGCACGCCCGGCCTACCAGGCCACCGGCAGCTCCAGTGGGAACCGCCTGATCGTCTTCGTGTCCCACCGCAGTTCCTGCGGCTCCACCGCGAGCCGCAGACCGGGGAATCTCTCCACCAGGCGGCCGATGGCCACCTCCAGCTCCGCCATGGCCAGCGGCATCGCGATGCACCGGTGTCCGCCCCAGCCGAAGGTCATGTGCGGAGCGGTGGGGCGGTCCGGGTCGATGACATGCGGGTCCGGGTAGCGCTCCGGGTCACGGTTGGCCGTCAGGTACGACACGTGCACGAAGTCGCCCGCCTTGATCCGCGCACCCTCCAGCTCCACGTCCTCCAGCGCCACCCGGGGAATTCCGACCCCCTTGCGGAACGGGATCCAGCGGAGCAGCTCGTGCAGTACGTCGGTGATGCTCTCGGGCCGGCGCCTCAGGTGCCGCATCAGCTCGGGCCGGGTCAGCAGCAGATAGGTGATGTTGCTGATCTGGCAGGTCGCCGTGTCCTGGCCGCTGAGCGCCAGCGTCAGCGCCATCACCGCCAGCTCCCTGTCGTCGAGCTGCTCCTCGCCCTCCCGCGCCGCGGCCATCGCGCTGATGAGGTCGGGGCCCGGTGAGGTCCGGCGCCGTGCGACGAGTCCGGCGAAGTACTCGGTCACCTCGGCCTTGGCCTTCGCGGCGGCCTCCTTGTTGCCGGCGCCGACGACGAGCAGCTGGAGCACGGAGGCCTGGATCCGGGGCCAGTCCTCCCGTTCGACACCGAGCAGGTCCAGGACGGCGTGCTGGGGCAGCTTCTCGGAGAGGTGCCGCACCAGGTCCGCCGGCGCGCCCTCCTTCTCCATGCCGTCCAGCAGGCGGTCCGTGAGCCAGACGATCCGCTGCCGCATCTCGTCGACATGCTGCTGAATGAAGGCCTGCGAGGCCAGGTGACGGACGCGGCTGCTGTGCGGCGGGTCCACCACGTTGATCGATTCCGGCGAGACGATGGGCTCCGGTGTCATCCGGGGATAGTCGTGACCGATGACGCCCGCTCTGCTGAACCGGGGGTCGATGGTCACCTGCTTGACGGCGTCGAAGCCGGTGACCAGCCAGGCGTCCGCGGCGCCATAGGGGAGCCGGATGCGCGCGGGGGAGCGGCGCCGCATCAGGGCCGCGAGCTCAGGATCGAAGTCGAGTGCTTCGCTGAAGTCGAACGAGCAGGTGATTGTCTCGTTGTCCGCGGCCATCAGCCGGTTCCTCCAGGCATGGGTGCGACGTCGGCGGTGCGGAGGCGATCGGCCTCCTCGCAGGATGCAAGCACGGGATACCGCCCCGACCGCTGACCGGCACAGGTGCACCCGGCCAGGTGGGCTAACACCGGGTCCCGGCTCAGGGCAGGGTCCAGAACCGGACCGTGACGAGGTAGAAGACGACGGCCCACACGGCCATCGCCACCGCGACGATGCCAAGGCCGCGGAGGTTGCTCCGGGCCGCCGGTTCGTCCGGCGGCGGCCGCAGCCAGCGCCCGAGCAGCGGGTTCACGTAGTAGGGCATGGTCAGGAAGCTCATGAGGAAGCTCGACAGCAGATTGCCGATGAGCAGACCGACCCAGAGCCTCAGATGCAGCGGGGACAGCGCGAGCGTCAGCAGGACGACGGTCGGGTACAGGCCGACCCAGATGGCGAGGGAGGTCCTGGTCTCGGAGGGCGGCGGCGGTGCCTCCTTGCCGTTGCCCTCGAAGGCGAACCAGCTGCCGAAGGAGTTGTCGATCGTCCGCAGGGTGAAGTCGCTGAACTTCTCGCCCTCGGCCAGGATCTCCCGCCGCTCGGGCGAGGTCAGCCAGGCCTCCAGGTGCTCCGCGCTGTCGTAGCGGTACAGGGTTGTCCATTCCTCCTGGAGTCCCTCGACGGGGCGGAAGAGCTCGGTGCCGCGGAACCCCTCGAACCTGCTCTCCTCCTGGACCATGCGGCGCTGCCAGTCGAGGAAGTCGTCGACCTGCTTCGGGTGGACATGGTGCGTGACCACCACGGTGACCAGCGGATCCAGTGCCTGGGTGCCGCTGCTGACCACCTGCTGGGTGGCCGGACCGTCGAAGTACTCCCGGCCGGCGTCCAGAAACGTCTGCCTGGTCCCGCTGTTGATCCACGCCTGCAGATGGGCCACCGAGTCGAACCGGTAGACGATGACCCAGTCGGGCTGCAGGGGTGTCGGCGGGGAGACCTCGGCGCCGAGGAAGCCCGGGTAGTAGGAGGCCGCGGTGTTGAGGCGCTCCTGCCAGGACTCGAACTCCCGCTCCCGCCCCGGCAGGACCTTCTGGCCGATGATCGCCGTCGCCGCCGCGGCCACGTTCCTCTCGGCGTTCATGACGGCTCAGCCCGCCGGCACCGACTGCTCCGCGGGGAGCCGGCCGTAGACGCGTTCCGGGGTCAGCGGCAGGGCGCGGTAGCGGACGCCGGTGGCGTCGTGCACCGCGTTCGCCAGCGCGGGGGCGACCGGGTTGATGCAGCACTCGGCCATCCCCTTCGCCCGCAGGGGGCCCACCGAGTCCGCCGAGCCCACCAGCAGGACCTCGGTACGGGGGATGTCGGCGTAGGTGGGGATGCGGTAGTTCCGCAGGTTCGGGTTGACCATGACGCCGTCGTCGTCGACCTGGTGGTTCTCGGTGAGCGCGAAGCCGATGCCCTGGGCGACACCGCCCTCGATCTGGCCCCGGACCTGCGCCGGGTTGATGATCACCCCGGCGTCCGCGGCCTGCACGCTGTGCAGGATCCGGATCTCGCCCGTCACCCGGTGCACGGCGACCCGGAACCCCTGGGTGTTGGAGGTGATGCTGCGGGGCGAGCCGTAGGTCTTGCGGGCGGCCGTGAAACGGATGCCGCGGCCCCGGGCCAGCGCGACGAGTTCGGCCAGCGACACCCGCCGGTCCCCGCAGCGGACACCGTCGTCGTCCATCGTGCAGAGCACGACATGGACGCCCGTGTGGGCCGCGGCGAACTCCAGGATGCGGTCGCGCACGGCGCCTGCCGCCCGCAGTACCGCGTTGCCCGCCACGAAGAGGCCCGCGCTCGCGAAGGCGCCGGTGTCGAAGCCCGTGCGGTCGGTGTCGGACTGCACCAGACGGATCCGTGAGGGCGTGGTGCCCAGCTGGTGGGCGGCGATCTGGACATGGGCCGTGGAGGTGCCCTCGCCGAACTCGACGGTGCCGACGGCCAGTTCGTAGATCAGGTCGTCGCCCAGGGTGACCCAGGCCTCGGAGAGGTGGTCCGTCGGGGGCGCGGTCTCGTGCAGGGAACTCGCCACACCGGTGCCGACGAGCCACTCGGGACCGGGCGGCGGCCGGTCGGCCGCACGGGCCAGCGCGGCGCCCACCAGGTCGAGGCACGTGGCCAGTCCGTCCTCGGTGAAGATCACGTCGTCGGGGCCGTCGTGCAGGGCGACCAGGGGTTCGCCCGGCCGGACGATGTTGCGCCGGCGCAGTTCCAGCGGGTCGAGGTGCAGGGCGCGGGCCAGTTCGTCCATCGCCGACTCCACGGCGAAGGCCGGCTGGGTCATGCCGTAGCCGCGCAGCGCCCCGCTCGGCACGGTGTTGGTGTAGACGGAGTACGCGTCGTACTTCTTGTTGGGGCAGCGGTAGATCATGACGGCGGCGCCGCCCGCGTACGCGGTCTCGCCGCCGTGGTTGCCGTAGGCGCCCGTGTTCGAGACGTTGCGCACCTGGAAGGCGGTGAGTGTTCCGTCGGCCTGCGCGCCGAGCCGGACCGTCAGGGTCATCGGATGCCGCGGCGAGGCCGTGGTGAACTCCTCCTCACGGGTGAACTCCAGACAGGTGGGCCGCCCGGTGTCCAGGGTGGCGAGCGCGACCAGGTCCTCCGTGATCACCTCCTGCTTGCCGCCGAAGCCGCCGCCGACGCGCTTGCAGAACACCCTCAGCTGGTCCGGGCGCAGCGCGAACAGGTACGCCAGCTTGACCTTCGCGATCGACGGGGACTGCGAACTGGTGCGGACGTTCAGCCGCCCGTTCTCCATCCAGGCGATCGAGCCGTGGGTCTCCAGATGCGCGTGCTGCACCCGGGGGGAGAAGTAGGTGCCCTCGTGGATCACGTCGGCGGCGGCGAATCCGGCGTCGACGTCGCCGATGTGCGCGTGGAGTTCGAGCAGGATGTTGTGGACGGGGTCGCGGACGAACGGATCGTCGGAGCCGTGCAGTTGGGGGGCGCCGTCGGCCATCGCCGCCTCGGGGTCGAACACCGCCGGCAGCACCTCGTACGCGACCGCGAGCCGTCGGCAGCCCTCCTCGGCCGCCCCGACGGTGTCGGCCAGGACGGCGGCGACGCGCTGGCCGGCGAAGCGGACCGTGTCGTCGAGGATGTAGGTGTCGTCCGGGTCGACCAGGTGGTCGGTGTGGATCGCCGTGGTGAAGCGTCTGCGCGGGACGTCCTCCCAGGTGTAGACCCGGTGCACGCCGGGCACCGCGAGGGCGGCGCGCTTGTCGATCGAGAGGATCCGGGCGTGCGCGTGGGGCGAGTGCAGCACCTTGAGGTGCAGCATGCCCTCGATCCTCGTGTCCATGGTGAACTCGGCGTGTCCGGTCACCACGTCGTGGCCGGCGGGCGCGCCGACGCTGGTCCCGACGGCCTTGCCCGGTGCCGCCGTCTCCACCGCGGTGACGCCCTTCACGGCGTCCTCGATCGCCCGGTACCCGGTGCAGCGGCAGAGGTTGCCCTTCAGCGCCCGGGGCAGATCCGCCTTCTGCTCCTCGGTGAAGGTCGCCGACGTCATGATCATGCCCGCGGTGCAGAAACCGCACTGGAACCCCGGGGCGTCCTCGAACTGCCGCTGCATGGGATGCGGGGCGCCGGGCCGGCCGAGCCCCTCGATCGTGGTCACCTCCCGGCCGTCCGCGCGGAAGGCGGGGGTGATGCAGCTGTGCACCGGGGCGCCGTCCAGCCACACCGTGCAGGCGCCGCAGTCGCCCGCGTCGCACCCCTTCTTCACTCCGAAGTGGCCGAGTTCGCGCAGGAAGGTGCGCAGACACTGGCCCGGGGCGGGTTCCCGGTCGAAGGTCCGACCGTTCACGACGTACGTCATGGCAGGTCCCCAGCCGTGAGTTCGCGGCGGATCTCCTCGGCGAAGTACCGGGTCAGATGCCGGCGGTGGTCAGGGGTTCCGTTGGGGTCGGCGAACCAGACGCCGGCCGGCAGGGCGTTGATCCGCTGTCGCAGGGTGCGGGCGTCGGGCAGCGAGTCGAAGGCGAGGCGGACCGGCCGCGTGGTGCCGGCGGTGACGGTGAGCAACAGGTCGTTGGCTCCCGGCCGTTGGGTGCCGACGAGGAACACGGTCGAGCGGCCGAGCCGGGTCAGTGTGAAACGGCGGTGTGCGGTGCGCCCCCGCAGCGCGTGCGCCGGGACGGTGATCCGCCGCAGGATCTCCCCGGGGGCGAGGACGTTGCGGTGGTCGCCGGTGACGAAGTCCAGGGCGTCGACGGTCCGCACGGAGCCGTCCGGAGCCCACAGTTCGTACCGCGCCTCCAGCGCGACGGCGAGCGTGATCATCGGGCCGGCCGGCAGGGACATGCAGATGTTGCCGCCGACGGTCGCCGCGTTCCAGACCTTGAACGAGGAGAGGAACGCCTCACAGCTGCGGCGGAAGAGGATCGCGGCCGTCCACTCCAGCGGCCAGGGGAACGCGTACAGGTCGCGCACCGTGCAGGTGGCGCCGATCTCCAGGCCCTCGGCCGTCGGGACCAGGGGCTCCCAGCTCAGCGCCGTCAGGTCGATGAGCCGTCGCAGGTCCGGCTGGTCCGTGGAGTAGAGCCAGGTGCCGCCCGCGAGCCAGGCGTCGCCCTCGTGCCAGTCCGTGCCCGGCCGCTCGGAGGGGCGCCGGACCACTTCGGTGATGGTGTTGAGGTCCATGGGAACCGACCTGGCGGGCGCTGAAACCTTTGTCACATTTTATCGCCGCATGCGCGGGGAGTCCTGGTGGCCCCACGGCACGACAATGCCCCCGGCGTCACGCGGACACCGGGGGCGGGTGGCTGTCGTGCCGGTCGGGATCAGCCCGAGTACGGCTCGGCCTTGAGGATCTTCACCGAGGCCTTCTTGCCGTTCGGCAGCTCGTACTCCGCGTCCTCGCCCACCTTGTGACCGATCACGCCGGTGCCCAGGGGGGACTGCGGGGAGTAGGTCTCGATGTCGGCGCTGGCGTACTCGCGCGAGGCGAGGAGGAACGTCATGGTGTCGTCCTCGTCACCGTCGAAGGCGATGGTCACCACCATGCCGGGCGCGACGGCGCCGTCCGCGGAGGTCGGAGCCTCGCCGACCTTGGCGTTCTCCAGGAGCTGGGTCAGCTGGCGCACACGGAGCTCCTGCTTGCCCTGCTCCTCCTTGGCCGCGTGGTACCCGCCGTTCTCGCGCAGGTCGCCCTCCTCGCGCGCGGCCGCGATCTTGGCGGCGATGTCCGTGCGCGCAGGACCAGACAGGTACTCCAGCTCGGCCCTGAGCTGGTTGTACGCCTCCTGGGTCAGCCAGGTGACGTTCTCGCTGGTCTGGGTCACAGGTGCTCCTCGTCGGTACTGGGAATACAAAGCATCGCCCTACCCAGAAGCATGTTCCTTCACGGAAGGGCGAAACCACGAGCCTAACAATTCAACGGCGGAAGGGGGAGGACATAAGC
Organism: Streptomyces sp. NPDC090088; assembly: GCF_044747345.1. Taxonomy (NCBI): domain Bacteria; kingdom Bacillati; phylum Actinomycetota; class Actinomycetes; order Kitasatosporales; family Streptomycetaceae; genus Streptomyces; species Streptomyces sp. NPDC090088. The sequence goes on from NZ_JBIVDZ010000002.1 coordinate 692,256, forward strand.
CATCAGAATCACGTCAACGCAGGTCAGCGTCTACGTATTGTGGCTGACGTCAGTCGGCGTGGCAGCCGAGCAGCTCCGCCGTGGTGCCCCGGGCCGTCGTACGGAGCGTGACCACCCTGTCGATCTGGGTCGCGGAACCGGTGAAGCGGAAGTCCGCCCGGCCCACCTCGGAGCCGTCCGCCGCCTGGGAACGCAGGGTGCAGTAGCCGGTGGTGCCGGAGTCCTTGTGGACCTCGAGATGTACCTTGACCGCGTCGGCGGAGGCGTCGAAGGTGACGACCTGCGCACTGATCTTGCTCTCCACCACGTAGTGGTACGCCCAGTATCCGACGAGGACGAGCAGCAGGGCGCCCAGGATCACGCCGGCGGTCCTGAGCCTGCGGTCGGCGCGCTCGTCCGAGGTGCCGCCGTAGCGCCCCTCGGGCAGCCGCGTACTCGCGGTACTCATGATCGACCTCCCGGCAAGAACCACCCCGGACCCGGCAGGACCCGGACCCCGGAATTATTCGCCCCCCGATTCGGTCACTATAGAAGCCGCCGATCGCACCCCATGACACCGGGGCGCCGACTGACCAAGGATTGAGTCTTGACTGACCAGCTGCGACTGATGGCCGTGCACGCCCACCCCGACGACGAGTCGAGCAAGGGCGCGGCCACCATGGCGAAGTACGTGTCCGAGGGGGTGGACGTGCTGGTCGTGACCTGCACGGGCGGGGAGCGCGGCTCCATCCTCAATCCCAAGCTGCAGGGCGACAAGTACATCGAGGAACACATCCACGAGGTGCGCAAGAAGGAGATGGACGAGGCCCGCGAGATCCTCGGGGTCGAGCAGGAGTGGCTCGGCTTCGTCGACTCCGGTCTGCCCGAGGGCGACCCGCTGCCCCCGCTGCCCGAGGGCTGCTTCGCCCTGGAGGACGTCGACAAGGCGGCCGGTGAGCTGGTCCGCAAGATCCGCGCGTTCCGCCCGCAGGTGATCACCACCTACGACGAGAACGGCGGCTACCCGCACCCCGACCACATCATGACCCACAAGATCTCGATGGTGGCCTTCGAGGGCGCGGCCGACGCCGAGAAGTACCCCGAGGCCGAGTTCGGCCCCGTGTACCAGGCGCGCAAGCTCTACTACAACCAGGGCTTCAACCGCCCCCGCACCGAGGCGCTGCACAACGCCATGCTGGAGCGCGGCCTGGAGTCGCCCTACGGGGACTGGCTGAAGCGGTGGAACGAGATCGAGCGCACCGAGCGGACCCTGACCACGCACATCCCGTGCGCGGAGTTCTACGAGATCCGGGACAAGGCGCTGATCGCCCACGCCACGCAGATCGACCCCGACGGAGGCTGGTTCAAGGTCCCGATGGACCTCCAGAAGGAGGTCTGGCCGACCGAGGAGTACGAGCTCGCGAAGTCGCTCGTCGACACCTCCCTACCCGAGGACGACCTCTTTGCGGGCATCCGCGACAATGCCTGACATGAGCGCAAGCCTGGCACTGACGCACCTCGTCCCCCTCGCCAAGGAGGTCGACGAGAACAAGGTCACCCCCGGCGTCCTCGGCTTCATCGTCTTCGCGGTGATGGCGGTGGCGGTCTGGGGACTGATGAAGTCCATGAACAAGCACATGCAGAAGGTCGACTTCAAGGAGTCGTCCCCGGAGTCCAGGGCGGACTCCGGGACTCCGGCGGCCGATCCCAAGGTCTGACCGGCGTCACCCGCCGCCCGGTACCGGCACCCCCATCACCTCACGGGAGTGCCGGCTGGGCACCATGCCCAGCCGCCAGGCCTGCCAGCCCGCCTCCAGGTTCACCCCGCGCTCCAGGAGCAGTCCGTACGCCGTGACGTACTCGGTCAGCTTCTCGTCGCGCAGCGGGTGGGTGGTCCGGGCGAGCTGGGCCAGGTCCTCCTGGGCGACGGCCGTACCCACCTCCACCCCGCCGGGCGCGGCGTAGGGGAGCAGGGTGCAGCGCAGGAAGCGCGCCCAGTCCTCGCCGCGGCGGTCGCCGTAGGACGTGAACAGGGTGGTCGCCTCGTCGCACAGGGCCAGCGCCTGCTGGGTGCGCGTGTTGCCGGCGTCGACCACCGCCAGCTCCAGACAGGTCCAGGCCTCGCCGTGCACGACACCGATGCGCTGGAAGTCGGCGCGGGCGTCGACGAGCAGCTGCCGGGCGAAGCCGGAGTTGCGCAGCGAACCGGTCTGGGCCGCCCGCTGGTCCCGGGTGACCCGGGCCGAGTGGTGGCGGGCGCAGGCCAGTCCGTAGACGTCCCGCATCCGGGAGAACATCGTCCGCGAGCGCTCCAGTTCGCGGACCGCCCGGTCCAGGGTCCCGGACTCCTCCAGGGCCTGGCCCAGGTAGTAGACCGTCCAGGCCTCACCGCGCGCGTCCTCGTTCTCCCGGTGCCGGGCGGCCGCCTGCCGCAGCCCGTCGACCGCTGGTGACGCGTCGCCGGCGACCAGCCGGGCTCGGGCCAGCTGGGTCAGCGCCCAGGCCTCGCCTCGGGCGTCACGGGTGCGGCCGTAACGCTCCAGCGCGGCCCCCAGCTCCCGCTCGGCACGCGGTACGTCGCCCATCCGCAGCGCCAGCTGGCCGAGCTGGAAGTGCGCCCAGGCCTCGCCGTGCACCGAACCGCCCTCGCGGTGCTGGACGAGCGAGCGGGTGAGCAGGTCCATGGCCTCCGGCAGCCGGGCCCGGTCGCGCTGCACCGCCGCCAGCGCGTGCATGGTCCACGCCCGGTCGGTCGCCAGCTCGGGCGCCGCCTGGAGATCCAGCGCCTCCTGCAGCTTGGCCGCCGCCTCGGTGAGGTTGCCCTGGTGGTGCAGGGTGATCCCGAGCGAGCACAGCGCGCGGGCCACACCGGCGTCGTGGTGCGCCTCCCGGTAGAGGTCGACCACCGAGGTGAGGGTGGTGCGGGCCTTGTCCAGCTCGCCCAGCTGACGGGCCGCGATACCCGTCCGCCACTGCACCGAACGCACAAGGAGGCCCTGGTCGACAGCTTGGGCAAGCTCGCTGATCTCCCCCAGCCGGTAGAGGTCGCCGCGCAGCAGGCAGTAGTCGCACAGGGCGCCCAGCAGGTTCTGCACGGCCGCCTGGTCGACGCCCTCCGCGTGCCGCAGCGCCGCAGTGATGAAGCTCGACTCGTCGTCCAGCCAGCGCAGCGCCTCGTCGAGCGAGGTGAACCCGTGCGGGCTGAACCGGTCCGAGCGGGTCGACATGTTGCCGTCCACCAGCCGCAGCACCGAGTCGGCCAGCTCCGCGTAGTTCACGATCAGCCGCTGCTGCGCGGCCGTCCGGTCGGCCGGCTCCTCCTCGTCCAGCAGGCGGGCCTGCGCGAAGGAGCGGACCAGGTCGTGCAGCCGGTAGCGGCTGCCCCGGACGTGGTCGATCAGCCCGGCCCGGGAGAGCGCCGCCAGCTGGCGGGTCGCCTCCGCCTCGTCCGCGCCCAGCAGGGCGGCCGCGGCCGCCGCGCCCAGCGAGGCCCGCCCGGCCAGCGCCAGCCTTCGCAGCAGCCGGCGCCCGGTGTCCGACTGGTCGGTGTACCGCAGCCACAGCACCCGCTCCACCGGCCCCACCGGGCCGTACGCGCCGAGATCCGTGGCCAGCTGCAGCGGGGAGCGCGAGCCCAGCGACGAGCCCGCGACCCGCAGCGCCAGCGGCAGCCCGCCGCACAGCTCCCGGATCCGGTCCGCGGACTGGGCGTCGTACGGCCCCGACGCGTCCTGCGCCGAGGCGTCCAGCAGCTCCTCCGCGCCCGCCGCGTCCAGCGCGGTGACCGGCAGCTGGTGCACCCAGGCCGGCAGGTCCAGCGGCAGGTCCAGCTGCTCCCGGGCCGTGACCAGGACCAGGCTGTCGGAGCGCTCCGGGATCAGGGTGCGCACCTGGTCGGGGTCCGAGGCGTCGTCCAGCACGATCGTCACCGCGAGCCCCGCGAGGTGCTGGTGGTACAGCTCGCTCAGCCGCTTGACCTGCTGGTCGGGGGAGGAACGCTCACGGAACAGCAGCTGCTCGCGCGGCGCGCCCAGCCGGTTGAGCAGATGCAGCAGGGCGTCCCGGGTGGGCAGCGGCGTCTCGTCCCGGCTGTCCCCGCGCAGGTCCACCACGACCGCGCCCCGGAAGAGGTCCTTCAGCTCGTGGGTGACCCGGACCGCGAGCGCGGTGCGCCCGGAGCCCGGCTCCCCGTACAGGACGACGACCGTCGGCCGGGTCTCGGTGGTCGCCCGGGCCGCCTGCGCCCACTGCCGGATCCGCGCCAGCTCCTGGTGCCGGCCGGCGAACGGGCCGTCCGATTCGGGGAGCTGGCCGAACGACTGCTGCAGCACCGTACGCCTGCGGGCCGCCGCGCTCTTGTCCGCGCCGCGCAGCCCCGGGGCCTGCTTCTTGGGCCCCGTGGACGCGCTGAGTACCCGCTGCTGGTCCAGGAACGGGCGGATGCCCCGCACCTCCAGGGCGGTCAGCCACTGCAGCCGCAGCTGTTCCGGGCCGCCGGGCTGACCGGTCGCGCCGGCGTGGTGATGGGCGGCGGGCAGATGCGAACCGGCGACCTTGACGACCGTGGCGGCCGCGCCGACCACCCCGACGGCCACGCCCGCGCCGAGCGCGGTGGCCGCGCCGGTGCCCAGGGAGAGGTCGGCCACGGTGGCGGCGACCGCCGCGACGGCCGCGACCAGCAGCGGAGTTCCCGCGCCGTCCCTGGCGTACCGCTGGCCGAAGCTCTGCCGGCCCGCCTCCGACGCGTCCAGGGCGTGGGTGTAGGCCTCGTACTCCTCGGCGGCCGTCCGCTCCATCTCCTCCAGTCCGCCGCGCGCGCGTGACAGCAGCACCTGCCCGTCGACGCGCCCGCCCGCACGGCGGACCTCCTCCTCCACGGCCCGTTCCAGCAGCCGATCGGCGTCGGCCCGGTGGGCGTCCCGCATGTCCCGTCCCCCTCCAGCGGCAACTCCGTTGTGTACGAGTGTCCTTGTGAAGGCGCGCGATGGCGAGGGGGCGACGATCAGGTGGCGGGTGAGGAATTGGTGCGCACCCAGCCCTTGGACAGCGCGAGGAACACACAGGCCGCCGCGAGCCCCGCCTCCGCGACCGCGCTCGCCAGGGCTTCCAGCAGCTCGGTGCCCACCGCCGAGGTCGTGATGTCGAACCAGGCGTCCAGGACCGCCACCGAGGCCGTCGCGGAAGCGGTCAGCCGGGCCCTGGGATCACCGCGCAACCCCAGTAAGGCGGTCGCCGCGCAGCCGAGGGCCATCAGCACGTCCAGGCCTATCCAGGCCAGGGACCAGTTGTGCACTTCGGTCTTGGTGGGCAGCGTCAGCGCCAGCACCACCGTCCACGGAACGAGCAGCACGGAGGACGAGCCGAGCAGGATCAGGGCCCACCGCTTCGTCCGCTTCATCAGCCGCGCCTTCGTCGTAGTCGACGTCTGCAACGCGATCAGCCCCCGTCTTGTTCCGTCCCGCCGCGGTCCTTCCGCATGCCCCCACGCTAGACCGCAGAGAAAATTCTGCAAAGAAAATTCGGCAGACATCGGGGATGTCTCAGGGTTCTCAGGGTTACGGTGGAGCCATGACCGACGGCACGTCCGAGATGACCAGCGTCGAACGCACCGCTCTCTACAAGTCACTCGGCAACCCGCTGCGCCGCCGGATCCTCGACTACCTCGGCCGGCACGGCGAGGCCAACTCCACGGTGCTCGCCCGCGAACTCGGCGAGAGCTCCGGCACCACCAGCTACCACCTGCGCAAACTCGCCGAGCAGAAGCTCATCGAGGAAATCCCGGAGAAGTCGGGCGGCCGGGAACGCTGGTGGCGGAGCCTGCCGTTCAGGCACACCACACCCGACCCGGCCACGATGGCCCCGGAGGAGTACGCGGCGGCCGAGCAACTCGCCCTCCTGAAGATCGAGCTGGACACCCGGCTCTTCCGCCGCGCCCACCGCGACTACCGGGGACCGGGCGGCTGGGCCCAGGTCCGGCGCGCCGGCACCTGGATGACCAAGGACGAACTGCACGCCTTCGTCCGCGGCTACCAGGAACTCCTCGACCGGTACGGCCACCCCGGCGAGACCGCACCCGACGGGGCGCGCCGGGTCGACCTGCGCTTCTACGCGGCCCCGGAGCCCGTGGGAGAGTGGGAGGGTGAACCGACTGGCCCATGAGACGTCCCCGTACCTCCTCCAGCACGCCGACAACCCCGTCGACTGGTGGCCCTGGTCGGCCGAAGCCTTCGAGGCCGCGCGGACCGCGAACAAGCCCGTTCTGCTGAGCGTCGGATACAGCTCCTGTCACTGGTGCCATGTGATGGCCCACGAGTCCTTCGAGGACCGCGCCACCGCCGACTACCTCAACGAGCACTTCGTCAGCGTCAAGGTCGACCGCGAGGAGCGGCCCGACGTCGACGCCGTCTACATGGAGGCCGTGCAGGCCGCGACCGGCCAGGGCGGCTGGCCCATGACCGTCTTCCTCACGCCCGACGCCGAACCCTTCTACTTCGGCACCTACTTCCCGCCCGCCCCCCGCCACGGCATGCCCGCCTTCCGGCAGGTCCTGGAGGGCGTCCGGGCCGCCTGGACCGACCGGCGGGACGAGGTCGCCGACGTCGCCGGGAAGATCGTCCGGGACCTCTCCCAGCGGGAGCTCGGCCACCAGGGCGACGGGCCGCCCGGCGAGCAGGAACTCTCCCAGGCACTGCTCGGGCTCACCCGCGAGTACGACGCGCAGCGCGGCGGATTCGGCGGCGCCCCCAAGTTCCCGCCGTCCATGGTCGTCGAGTTCCTGCTGCGCCACCACGCCCGCACGGGCGCCGAGGGCGCGCTGCAGATGGCCGCGGACACCTGCGAGCGGATGGCCCGCGGCGGCCTCTACGACCAGCTCGGCGGCGGCTTCGCCCGCTACTCCGTCGACCGCGACTGGGTCGTGCCGCACTTCGAGAAGATGCTGTACGACAACGCCCTGCTGTGCCGGGTCTACGCCCACCTGTGGCGGGCCACCGGGTCCGAGCTGGCCCGCCGGGTCGCGCTGGAGACCGCCGACTTCATGGTCCGCGAACTCCGCACCGAACAGGGCGGGTTCGCCTCCGCCCTCGACGCCGACAGCGACGACGGGACCGGGACCGGGAAGCATGTCGAGGGCGCGTACTACGTGTGGACGCCCGCCCAGCTCGCCGAGGTCCTGGGCGAGGACGCGGACCTCGCCGCCCAGTACTTCGGGGTCACCGAGGAGGGCACTTTCGAGCACGGCCAGTCCGTCCTCCAACTCCCGCAGCAGGAAGGCGTCTTCGACGCCGAGCGGATCGAGTCCGTCAGGCAGCGGCTGCTGGCCGCTCGGGCGCGGCGCCCCGCCCCCGGCCGGGACGACAAGGTGGTCGCCGCCTGGAACGGGCTCGCCGTCGCCGCGCTCGCCGAGACCGGCGCCTACTTCGACCGGCCCGACCTGGTCGAGGCCGCCGTCGGCGCCGCCGACCTCCTCGTACGCCTGCACCTCGACGACCACGCGCGGATCGCCCGCACCAGCCGCGACGGCCGGGTCGGGGCCAACGCCGGGGTGCTGGAGGACTACGGCGACGTGGCCGAGGGCTTCCTCGCGCTCGCGTCCGTGACCGGCGAGGGGGTCTGGCTGGAGTTCGCCGGGCTGCTGCTCGACCATGTGCTCACCCGCTTCACCGACCCGGACAGCGGTGCCCTGTACGACACCGCGGCCGACGCCGAGCAGCTCATCCGCCGCCCGCAGGACCCGACCGACAACGCCACCCCCTCCGGCTGGACCGCCGCCGCGGGCGCCCTGCTGGGCTACGCGGCCCACACCGGTGCCGAGCCGCACCGCACCGCGGCGGAACGCGCGCTGGGGGTCGTGAAGACACTGGGGCCGCGGGTGCCGCGCTTCGTCGGATGGGGGCTCGCCGTCGCCGAGGCGCTGCTCGACGGACCGCGCGAGGTCGCGATCGTCGGGCCCGGCGCGGACGACCGGAACACCACCGCCCTGCACCGCACGGCACTTCTCGGGACCGCCCCCGGCGCGGTCGTGGCCGTGGGGACTCCGGAGAGTGACGAGTTCCCGCTGCTGGCGGGCCGGCCGCTCGTCGACGGCGCGGCGGCCGCGTACGTCTGCCGCCACTTCACCTGCGACGCCCCGACCACCGACCCGGAGCTGCTGGGGGCGGCACTGCGGAGCTGAAGGCGAAGAAGGACAGACCTGACGGGTGAACAGACGGTCGGTATTGTGCGTCTGTTCGGATAGATACCGCTTACGGCGGCGCCGTTCCGAAACATGCTATTTATCGGAACGGCTCCCGTGCTTCACAGAACCCCCCTAGGCTCTCCACAGATGCGCGACGGGTGTGACTCACCGTTGCGTACAGGGGGTTTTGGGATCTGGGGGGATCTTTCCTTGCTGACGTCTGTCTTCATCGCTGCCGTCTCGCTGGCCTTGTTCTGGATGGCTGCCTTCACTCTCTGGTGGCAGATGCACGCGTGGCGTACGCCCGAAGTGCTGGCCTCCACCCGGTTCGGCAGACCCGACGGCGGCGAACACCTGTCGTTCTCGCTGCTGCTGCCCGCGCGGCATGAACAGGCCGTGCTCGACCACACCATCCAGCGACTGCTGGAGTCCAGCCACACCGACTTCGAGATCATCGTCATCGTCGGCCACGACGACCCCGAGACCACGGCGGTCGCGGAGCGGGCCGCCGAGCGCGACCCGCGCGTGAGGGTCGTCGTCGACACCCATGAGAAGAAGAACAAGCCGAAGGCCATGAACACGGCGCTGCCGCACTGCCGCGGCGACGTCGTCGGGGTCTTCGACGCCGAGGACCAGGTCCACCCGGAGCTGCTGGCCCACGTGGACCACGCCTTCCGCACCACGGAGGCCGACGTCGTCCAGGGCGGCGTCCAGCTCATCAACTTCCACTCCAGCTGGTACAGCCTGCGCAACTGCCTGGAGTACTTCTTCTGGTTCCGCTCCCGGCTCCACCTGCACGCGCAGAAGGGGTTCATCCCGCTCGGCGGCAACACCGTCTTCGTACGGACGGCCGTGCTCAGGGAGGCCGGCGGCTGGGACCCCGACTGCCTGGCCGAGGACTGCGACCTGGGCGTACGCCTCTCGTCCGTCGGCAAGAAGGTCGTCGTCGCCTACGACTCCGACATGGTGACCCGCGAGGAGACCCCGGGCTCCCTCATGTCCCTGCTCAAGCAGCGCACCCGCTGGAACCAGGGCTTCCTGCAGGTCTACCGCAAGCAGGACTGGAAGCAACTCCCGGGCTTCGGCCAGCGGTTGCTCGCCCGCTACACCCTGATGACACCGTTCCTGCAAGCCTTCTCCGGCGTGATCATCCCGCTCAACGCGGCGGTCGCCCTCTTCCTCGACGTCCCCGTCGGGATCGCCTTCCTCACCTTCCTGCCGCTGGTCACCGCCGCCGTCACCTTCGTCTTCGAGGTGGTCGGGCTGCACGACTTCGGCAAGCAGTACGGGCTGCGCGTCCGCTTCGTGCACTACGTGAAGCTCGTCGTCGGCGGCCCCTTCTATCAGGTCCTCCTCGCCGGAGCAGCGATCCGCGCAGTGTGGCGCGAGCAACGCGGCCGGAACGACTGGGAGTTGACCACTCACGTCGGCGCGCACCTCACCGCGGCCGAGACGATCCGAGAGGACGTTCCTGCGTGACCTCCACCCTTCCCGCGGTGACCGCTCCCAAGGTCCCCGCGCAGCGCCGACCTGTGCCCACGGCCGGTTCGACCGGTCGAACGAGTCCACCGCTCCGGCTCCGCTCCTCCCGCCCGGACCTGCTCCTGTGCGGGGTCCTGCTGCTCGTGATCCTCGTCGTCCAGGGCTGGAACATCGCCGACTACCCCACCCTCAGCGACGACGAGGGCACCTACCTCGCCCAGGCCTGGGCCGTCCAGGAGGGCCGGGGCCTGGCCCACTACACCTACTGGTACGACCACCCGCCGCTCGGCTGGATCCAGATAGCCGTGCTCACCTGGATACCCTCCGCCCTCGACCCCTCCCTGATGACCGTCGGCTCGATGCGCGTGGCGATGCTCCTGGTCAGCGGCGTCAGCGCGGTCCTCGTCTACGTCCTCGGCCGCCGCCTCTCGCTGCCCCGCTGGGCGGCCGGACTCGGCATGGCCCTCTTCGGGCTCTCGCCGCTCGCGGTCGTCCTGCAACGCGAGATCTTCCTCGACAACATCGCCGTGATGTGGCTGCTGCTGGCCTTCTGCCTCGCCGCCTCGCCCAGCCGCCACCTCTGGCACCACTTCGGCGCCGGACTCGCCGCCGCCGCGGGGGTGCTGACCAAGGAGACGATGCTCGTCGTCCTCCCGGCGCTGCTGGTCACCATGTGGCGTCACGGCCACGCCGACACCCGCAAGTTCGCCCTCACCGGCGCCATCACCGCCTGCACCCTGGCGGGCCTCTCCTACCCCTTGTTCGCCCTCCTCAAGGGCGAGCTGCTGCCGGGCGCCGGCCACGTCTCCCTCTGGGACGGCGTCAAGTACCAGATGTCCCGGCCCGGTTCGGGCTTCCTCCTGGACACCACCTCCGGCTCGTACGGCGTGCTGCACTCCTGGCTGTACTACGACCGTGTGCTGCCCGTCGGCGGCCTCGCCGGCGCCCTGCTCCTGCTCGTCGCGCACCGCTGGTCGGTCACCGCCCGCGCCCTCGCCGGACCGGCCCTCGCCGTGGCCATCCTGACCGCCGTCGCGATGCGCCCGAACGGCTATCTGCCCGCGATGTACATCATCGGCGCGCTGCCCTTCCTGGCCCTCGTCCTCGCCGGCGCCACCGCGTCCGTCGCCCACGCCACCCTGCGCAGATGGCGCGCCGCGAGCGAGCGGCGGGCCGTGACCTACGGCCGGTACGCGCTGGCCGCCGTACTCGCCCTCGCCGCCGGCGCCTACACCGTACCGAAGTGGTACGACGGCGACCGCACCGCCGTCACCGCCGACGCCAACGCGCCCTACCGGCAGGCCTCGAAGTGGCTCGGCAGCAAGGTCGCCGACCCCGCCGACACCCGCGTCCTCGTCGACGACGCGCTCTGGCTCGACCTCGTCCACCAGGGCTACCGGCCCGGCCTCGGCGTCATCTGGTTCTACAAGGCCGACCTCGACCCGGCCGTCACCAAGACCCTGCCGCACGGCTGGCGCGACCTCGACTACGTGGTCGCCTCACCGACGGTACGGCGGGACGCCCGCGACCTGCCCAACGTCAAGGCCGCGCTCCGGCACTCCACCCCGGTCGCCGTCTTCGGCACCGGCGACGACCGCATCGAGATCCGGCAGATCGCAGGGGGAGTCCGATGAGCGGCCACGAGTACACCGTCCCCGCCCCGGGGCTGAAGGCCACCGAGGTTCCCGAACCGGGCGCCGTCACCATCGTCGTACCGACCTTCAACGAGTCGGGGAACGTACGGCAGTTGCTGCGCCAGATCACCGAGTCGGTGCCCGCCCGGCTGCCCTGCGAGGTGGTCTTCGTCGACGACTCCACCGACGACACCCCCGAGGTCATCCGCGAGGCCGCGCGGGACTGCCCGTTCCCGGTGGCCGTGCTGCACCGGGAGGAACCGGTGGGCGGACTCGGCGGCGCGGTGGTGGAGGGGCTGAAGGCCGCCACCTCCGACTGGGTCGTGGTCATGGACGGCGACTGCCAGCATCCGCCGTCCCTGGTACCGGAGCTGGTGGCCACCGGGGAGCGGAGCAACGCCGGGCTCGTGGTCGCCTCCCGGTACATCAAGGGCGGCAGCCGGGCCGGGCTCGCCGGCAGCTACCGGGTCGCCGTCTCGCGCGGGGCGACCTGGCTGACCAAGTCCCTGTTCCCGCGCCGGCTGCACGGCATCAGCGACCCGATGAGCGGGTTCTTCGCGATCCGGCGGAGCGTGGTCACGGCCGATGTGCTGAAGCCGCTGGGCTACAAGATCCTCCTGGAGCTGGCGGTGCGGAGCCGGCCGCGCGAGGTCGCCGAGGTCCCCTTCGTCTTCCAGGACCGGTTCGCCGGGGAGTCCAAGTCGACCGCGCAGGAGGGCCTGCGCTTCCTGCGCCATCTGGCCGGGCTGCGCACCGCCTCGCCGGCCGCCCGCCTGATCGGCTTCGGGCTGATCGGCCTGAGCGGCTTCGTGCCGAACCTCGTCGGGCTGTGGGCGCTGACCGCCCTCGGCCTGCACTACGTCCCCGCCGAGATCCTCGCCAACCAGCTCGGCGTCGCCTGGAACTTCGTCCTCATCGACCATCTGCTGTTCCGCGACCGGCGGGCCCACCGCCGCCGGTGGGACCGGGTCGGCCGGTTCGCGCTGCTCGCCAACGCCGACCTGGTGCTGCGCATCCCGCTGATCGCCCTGCTCGTCGGCCGGTTCGGGATGGGGGCGCTGCCCGCGACCACGCTGGCGCTGGTGACGACGTTCGTCCTGCGCTTCGTGGGGACCGAGGCGCTGGTGTACCTGCCGCGACGTAAGAAAGACGCAAGGAGAGCCGCGTGAAACCGTACCGAAGAAGGACGGCACTGGTCGGGGTGGGCGCCCTGACCGCCGGACTGCTGCTCACCGCACCGCAGTCCGCCGAGGCCGCCAACCTCGTGAAGAACCCGGGCTTCGAGACGACGGGCACGGACGGCATGCCGTACTGCTGGGAGAAGTCCGGCTGGGGCGACAACGACTTCGACTTCGCGACCGTCGCCGACGCCCACTCCGGCTCCGCCGCGATGAAGGTGACACTGACCCGCCGCGTCGACGGCGACCGTAAAGCCCTGATCACCGAGTCGACCGACTGCGCGCCCGTCGTCACGGCGGGCAAGCAGTACGACCTCTCCCTCTGGTACAAGTCGACGACCCCGGACACCGCCGTCACGCTGTTCCGGCACGACACGACGGCCGGCTGGCAGTACTGGACCGACCTCAAGACCCTCGACATGGCGTCCGCGTACACCCAGGCGACGGTCCGCACCCCCGAGGTGCCCGCCGGTACCGACCGCATCACCTGGGGTGTCTCGGTCTACGGCACCGGCTCGGTGACCACGGACGACTACACCATGGACCAGGTGCCGGACGTCGTGCCGCCGGCCTCCTGCACGGGCACCACCACCCAGTGCGCGGACGGTGGTTGGGAGGTCCTCCCGACCCAGAACCCGGTCCGTTCCATGCACTCCGTCGTCCTCAACAACGGCAAGGTGCTGCTGATCGCGGGCTCCGGCAACAGCGAGGAGAACTTCGCCGCGGGGAGCTTCACCAGCGCGGTGTACGACCCGGCGAACGGCACGTACAAGGTGATCCCGACGCCGAAGGACATGTTCTGCTCCGGGCATGTGCAGCTGCAGGACGGCCGGGTGCTCGTGATGAGCGGCAACAAGGCCTATCCGGTCGCCGGCGGGCACGGCTACGAGGGGTACAAGGACTCGTACGCCTTCGACCCGGTCACCGAGACCTACAGCAGGACCAACGACCTCAACGACGGCCACTGGTACCCGTCGGCGACCGAACTGGGCAACGGTGACGTCATCTCCTTCGGCGGCCTGCGCGAGGACTCCTCCGGCTCGGTGACGGCGGAGTACTGGTCCGACGCCCAGCAGAAGTGGCTGGGCCTCGGGGACGTGCACCAGACCTGGTCGTACTGGGGGCTGTACCCGTCGATGATCCTGATGCAGGACGGGCGGCTCTTCTACTCCGGCAGCCATGTCTTCGGCAACAACATCCCCGGGACCGGCTCCGCGATCTACGACTACGACGCCAACACCATCACCCAGATCCCCGGGCTCCAGAACAAGGACGAGCGCGACCAGTCGGCGAGCGTGCTGCTGCCTCCGGCGCAGGACCAGAAGGTGCTCACCCTGGGCGGCGGCAACATCGACTCCAACCCGGACGCGAACCGGCTCACGGACGTCATCGACCTCAAGGCCGCGAACCCGTCGTACGTCGCCGGGCCGCCGCTGCCGCAGGGCACGGTGGACCTGGGCAACGGCAAGGTGGCCGAGACCGGGAACCAGGGCAAGATGTACGTCTCCGCTGTGCTGCTTCCCGACGGCAAGGTCCTTGAGACGGGCGGCGCGCTGCACAACCGGGCCGATCCGGTGTACGAGTCGTCGCTCTACGACCCGGACACCGGCGCGTTCGACTCCGTGGCCGCGGATCCCGAGGCCCGGGGGTACCACTCCTCGGCGTTCCTGCTGCCCGACGGGCGGGTGATGGCCACCGGCGACAACCCCGGCAACGGCACCTGGAACCACAACGTGTCGATCTACTCGCCGCCCTACCTGTACAAGGGCACCCGGCCGACGATCACCTCCGTCATCAACCAGGAGTGGAAGTACGGCGACACCCAGCGGATCACCGTCGACCGGCCCATCGCCAAGGCGGAGCTGATCCGTCCGGCGGCGGTCACGCACTCGTCCGACCCGAACCAGCGGTTCGTGGACCTGCCGTTGTCCGTCGACGGCAACAACGTCGACCTCAACGTCACCAGCAACCCGAATCTGGCGCCGCCCGGCTGGTACATGCTGTTCGCGGTCGACGCGAACGGGGTGCCGTCGGTGGCGAAGTGGGTGCATCTGCAGGGGCCGGCCGCGCTCGGGGACGCCTCGGCGCACGTCCACTCCTTCGCGGACGCCCTCGCGGGGAAGACCTCGGGGGCGTCGCAGAAGCGGGCCTCGCAGCCGGTGAGCACGACGATCTCCGGGTGCGACCGGCACTACGGGTCGGTGAACGTGTGTGTGCCTACGGCGTTTCCGAAGTCCGTGAAGAAGACGGCGGCGGCGCGGTGCGCGTGGTTGAAGACGAACCAGTACGGGCGGTTGAAGGTGAACGGGAAGGACGATCCGCTGGGCCTTGACCGGAATCGGAACGGGGTGGTGTGTGAGCGGGCTGACGTGCGGTAGTCGGCTGCGGGTGGGTGGGGGCTGGTCGCGCAGTTCCCCGCGCCCCTAAAGGGGCGCTACATCGCCAGGGCGCGTTTCACGATCTCCTCCAGTTGATCGTGGTGCGCGCCCTTCCAGTAGGCGCGGCCGCAGGCCGTGCACTGGGCGAAGACGTCGTACGAGCGCTCGGTGCCGCCCTTGAGCTGGGCAGCCACTTCCTCCTTCGTCGCCTTCTTCAGCAGGCCGTTGCAGGCTGTGCAGCGGGTCCAGGGGCGGAGGTCGGGGGCGAAGCGGTCGAGGACGTCGTGGAGTTGGTCGTCGGGGGCGGTGCTGTAGACGTAGGCGCCGGCCCAGAGTTCGCGGCGGCGGAGCAGGCCCCGGTCGCGGCTGAGCAGCACGCGCCGCTCCGTCGCCGAGCGGGTCGCGAGGGCCGGGTCGCCGATGTCGGTGGACTCGTAGGCCGTGTCGACGCCGAGGAGGCGGAGGCGGCGGGCGAGGGTGCCGAGGTGGACGTCGAGGAGGAAGCGGAGCGGGGCGCCGGGGACGGGCTGGGGGCGGGTGACCGGGCGTACGGTCACCCGCTCGCCGTGTGCCGGGATGTGGGCGACGGGGACTTCGCGGCCGTCCACCAGCAGGGCGCCGACCTCGGTGAGGGGGACGCCGAGGGACTCGATGACGTGGCCGAGCGTCGAGACGCCGTCGACGGCGAGCGGGTGGGCGCCGACGCGCCGGGCGTGCGGGACGAACAGGGCCAGCTCGGGGGCGACTTCGACGTGGATCTCGGGAGCGTTCACCCGGTCAGGATGGCATGGGCGACGGCCGTGACCTCAGTGGTTTTCGGTGGGCAGGCCGTGCTCGATGACGTTCAGGGCGCGGTCGACGAGGGACTCGAAGTCGTCCTCGTGCTCGTTCTCCGCCCAGTACATCGAGGTCTCCATGAGCCCGCCGATGATCGACATCGCGTAGACCCGGACCTCCAGGCTCTGCGGGTCCCGGCCGGTGCGCTCGCCGATGGCCCGGCAGAGCATGCGGCCGGTCTCCGACATGCTCTCCATCATCCGGGACCGGACCGCCGGGACCTCGGTCATCAGCCGGGTGCGGAGCCGGGAGACCCGGAGGGGTTCCTTCATGCCCAGCCGGACCGCCCGGCGCATCACATGGCGGAGGGAGTCCGGCCACGGCTCGTCGCCGGGCCGGGACCGGAGCTCCTCCACCATGAGCGGGTCGTACTCGTCGGTGAGGACGATGTCCTCCTTGGTCGGGAAGTACCGGAAGACGGTCGACGGCGACACCTCGGCCCGCTCGGCGATCTGCTCGATCGTCGTGGCGTCGTACCCCTGCTCCTCGACCAGCGCGTAGGTCGCGGAGCGGATGGCCTCGCGGGTCTTGATCTTCTTCCGTTCGCGCAGGCCGAGCCGGGGGTTGTCGGCGGCGGAGAAGGAGGTGTCTGGTGCCGTCATGCTGGTCATTGTCCGGCATCGGCGGTGGCGGAGGCCACGGCCGGGGACTCGTTCCCCTCGGTACGGCGGTCGGTCGGGGCGTTGGGTAGCAGCGCGGCGGCCAGCAGGGCGGTGGCGAGGGCGGCGATGCCGCAGACCATCAGGACCAGGCCCATGCCGTGGACGTACGAGGCGTTCGCCGAGGCGATCAGCTCGGTCGAGCCCGTTTTTCCGGCGACCAGGTGGGCGGCGACCACCGACTCGCCGGCGGTGTGGCCGAGCGGGGCGGGCAGGCCGGTGGTGTCCAGGCGGTCGCGGAAGGCGCCGGCCAGCAGGCTGCCGAGCAGGGCGATGCCGATGGCGCCGCCGACCTGGCGCAGGGTCATCAGCAGTCCGGAGCCGCTGCCGGCCCGGTCCGCGGGCAGGGCGGCGAGCGCGCCGTCCATCGAGGGGACGACGGAGAAGCCGAAGCCGAGGCCCGCGACGGAGAGCCACAGCGCGGTGAAGCCGTAGCCGTCGTGGACGGTCGTACGGCTGCCGAGGAGGGCGGCGAAGGCGAGGACGACCAGGCCCGCGGCGACCACGGCCCGGGCCCCGAAGCGTTCGACGAGCGGCTGCGCGGCCCGCGCGGCGATGATCAGGCCGCCCATCATGGGCAGCATGCGCAGGCCGGTGCCGAAGGCGTCGTTGCCGAGGACCGCCTGGAGGTAGGGCGGCAGCACGAACATCAGGCCGGAGAGCACGAACATCACCAGGGTCGCCGCGGTCGCGTTCAGCAGGAAACCGCGGTGGGTGAGCAGCCCCATGTCGAGCATGGGGCGCTCCACCTGGCGTTCGCGCAGCACCAGGGCCCCGACGAGGACCACGGCGAGGGCGAACAGGACCAGGACCAGCCGGTCGCCCCAGCCGCGGTCGGGGGCCTCGATGATCGCGTAGATCAGGGTGCCGAGGCCGGTCGCGGTGAGCACGGTGGACAGGACGTCGACCTTCGGGGACGCGGGGTCGCTGGTCTCGGGGAGCAGGAAGACGCAGGCGGCGACGCCGATGGCGACCATCGGCACGTTGATCAGGAAGACCGAGCCCCACCAGAAGTGGTTGAGCAGCCAGCCGCCGATGATCGGGCCGAGCGGCAGACCGAGCGCGGAGGCGGCCGAGACGATGCCGACGGCCCGGGTGCGCTCGGCGGGCCCGAACAGCGAGGGCAGCACGGACATCGCCAGCGGCATGACCAGGGCCGCGCCGACGCCCATCACGGTGCGGGCGGCGATCACCCAGTTCACGTCGCCGGCGAGGGCGCCGATCACCGAGCCGCCCAGGAAGATCACGAGGCCGGTGACGAGCATCCGGCGGCGGCCGAAGCGGTCGCCGAGCAGTCCGGCCGGGAGCATCAGCGAGGCGAAGACGACGACGTAGGCGTCGGCCATCCACTGCTGCTGGCTGGTGGTGGCGCCGAGCTGCTCGGCCATGGTCGGCAGCGCCACGTTGAGGATCGTGGTGTCGAACCCGAGCACCAGCATGCTCGCGACCAGGGCGCCCAGCGCCCACCAGCGGCGGGGGTCGAGACGTGTCTCTTCGGACTGAGTGACAGTAACCATGAAATGAGAGTAGCTCTCAAAATCTAGGGACTGTCAATGGTGAGTCGGTGTCAGGGCATGCAAAAGTGGCCACGGCTGGGAAGCCGTGGCCACTCGGAGAAGGAGCGGGAGAGCTACGCGTGCTGGTACGCCACCAGGGAGATCCCCACGTAGTGGACGACGAACGCGGCCAGCGTGAGGGAGTGGAAGACCTCGTGGAAGCCGAAGTAGCGCGGGGACGGGTTGGGGCGCTTGATGCCGTAGATCACGCCGCCCGCGCTGTAGAGCAGGCCGCCCACGATCACCAGGACCAGCACGGCGATACCGCCGGTGCGCATGAAGTCGGGCAGGAAGAAGACCGCCGCCCAGCCCATCGCTATGTAGCAGGGCGTGTACAGCCAGCGCGGGGCGCCGACCCAGAACACCCGGAAGACGATGCCCGCGGCCGCCGCGCCCCAGATGCCCCACAGCAGCCACTGCCCCTTCGCTCCGGGCAGCAGCAGCATGGTCAGGGGCGTGTACGTGCCGGCGATGATCAGGAAGATGTTGGCGTGGTCGAGTCTGCGCAGGATGCCGTCCATGCGCGGGCTCCAGTCGCCCCGGTGGTACAGCGCGCTCACGCCGAACAGCAGGCAGGCCGTCAGGACGTAGATCCCGCAGGCGATCCGGCCGCGCGGTGAGTCCGCGAGGGCGGTGAGGACGAGTCCCGCGACGAGTACGGCCGGGAACATGCCCAGGTGCAGCCAGCCGCGCAGCTTGGGCTTGACCTGTTGCGACAGGGACGAGAGCGCGGCGGGGGCGGACGCAGTCATGCACCGCATCGTACCTACGGAACCGTAGGTAACGGGTCGGTCTCGCTTTATGACCTTGCCGGAGTGGCCATCGTCTCATCTCTCGCAAAAAGATCTCAAGCTGAACTCCACGTGGACGCAAAGAAGCGCAGGAAAACACGGAAACCGTGGCGTTCCTCACGTCGCTCATCTGTGACTCCCTCTGGACAGATGGGTGATCGAGTCGGAGGATCAAATGAGTGCGGTCGGCACCGGATGAGCGGCTACGAAGCATCCGGGTCGCAGCCCCCACGGGGCGACGAGGTCCTCAGCGGACCAAAAAGATCAAAAAAACCCTCATTTAGGAGCAATCGTGGCGCGCGACATCGCGGCTCCCACCACCGTCATCCCCACCAACCATCAGGAACTGATCTCGTGGGTCAACGAGATCGTCGAACTGACGCAGCCGGACAGCGTGGTCTGGTGTGACGGATCCGAGGCCGAGTACGAGCGACTGTGCGAAGAGCTCGTGGCGAAGGGCACCTTCAAGAAGCTCGACCCGATCAAGCGCCCCCACTCCTACTACGCGGCCTCCGACCCGACCGATGTCGCCCGGGTCGAGGACCGCACCTTCATCTGCTCCGAGCAGGAGAAGGACGCCGGCCCGACCAACCACTGGAAGGACCCCGCGGAGATGCGGGAGATCTTCTCGGGCGAGAAGGGCCTGTTCCGCGGCTCGATGAAGGGCCGGACGATGTACGTCGTCCCGTTCTGCATGGGCCCGCTGGGCTCGCCGCTCTCCGCGCTCGGCGTGGAGATCACCGACTCCGCGTACGTCGCCGTCTCCATGCGCACGATGACGCGCATGGGCCAGGCCGTCCTCGACGAACTCGGTGACGACGGCTTCTTCGTGAAGGCCGTGCACACCCTCGGCGCCCCGCTCGCCGAGGGCGAGGCGGACGTCCCCTGGCCGTGCAACCGGACCAAGTACATCTCGCACTTCCCCGAGTCGCGCGAGATCTGGTCCTACGGCTCCGGCTACGGCGGCAACGCCCTGCTCGGCAAGAAGTGCTACGCCCTGCGCATCGCGTCGGTGATGGCCCGCGACGAGGGCTGGCTCGCCGAGCACATGCTGATCCTCAAACTCACGCCCCCGCAGGGCGAGTCGAAGTACGTCGCCGCCGCCTTCCCGAGCGCCTGCGGCAAGACCAACCTCGCCATGCTGGAGCCCACCGTCTCCGGGTGGACCGTCGAGACCATCGGCGACGACATCGCCTGGATGCGGTTCGGCGAGGACGGCCGCCTCTACGCGATCAACCCCGAGGCCGGCTTCTTCGGCGTCGCGCCCGGCACCGGTGAGCACACCAACGCCAACGCGATGAAGACGCTGTGGGGCAACGCGGTCTTCACCAACGTCGCCCTCACCGACGACGACGACATCTGGTGGGAGGGCATGACGGAGGAGACTCCGGCCCACCTCACGGACTGGAAGGGCAACGACTGGACGCCGGGCTCCGAGACCCCGGCCGCCCACCCCAACGCCCGCTTCACCGTCCCCGCCTCGCAGTGCCCGATCATCGCGCCGGAGTGGGAGGACCCGAAGGGCGTGCCGATCTCGGCGATCCTCTTCGGCGGCCGCCGCGCCACCGCCGTCCCGCTGGTGACCGAGTCCTTCGACTGGAACCACGGTGTCTTCCTCGGCGCCAACGTGGCCTCCGAGAAGACCGCCGCCGCCGAGGGCAAGGTCGGCGAGCTGCGCCGCGACCCGTTCGCGATGCTGCCGTTCTGCGGCTACAACATGGGCGACTACATGGCCCACTGGGTCGACGTCGCCAAGGACAAGGACCAGGCGAAGCTCCCGAAGATCTACTACGTCAACTGGTTCCGCAAGAACGACGCGGGCAAGTTCGTCTGGCCGGGCTTCGGCGAGAACTCCCGCGTCCTGAAGTGGATCGTGGAGCGGCTGGACGGCAAGGCCGAGGGCGTGGAGACGCCGATCGGTGTGCTGCCGACCCGGGAGGCCCTCGACACCAACGGGCTCGACCTCGCCGACAGCGACCTCGACTTCCTGCTGACCGTCGACAAGGAGGTCTGGCGGGAGGAGGCCGCGCTCGTTCCCGACCACCTCAACACCTTCGGCGAGCACACGCCGAAGGAGCTGTGGGACGAGTACCGGTCGCTGGTCGAGCGCCTGGGCTGAGTCCCGTACGAAAGACTCCGCGGCCGGTTGGGGGATGTGCCCTGACCAGCGATCGTCACGGCCGGCCGCGGTGTGAACCGGCGAGGCCGCGCACAACGGCGTGTGCGGCCGACAGGCCTGCCGTCACCTGCCTCCGTCCGCCCCGACGGTCGCGGTGACGGCAGGCCTTCGCCTGTGTGGGTGGGGTACCGGTCGCCCGCCGGGCTGATTTCCTGCGGCCGGTGGGCGCAAGGCGGCTCGTGGCGCGTGGACCCGGGGACCGGCGCCGGGACGCTGGCGTCCATGATCACACCATATGTTCGATCGTTCACACCTGGTGTTCGATCGCTCACGATCCGGGCCGGAACCGTGACGGCCGCCCTCCTGGCGCTCGTCCTGGCCCTGCCCGGCACCGCGGTCGCCGCCCCCGGCGACCTGGACACCGGCTTCGGCAACGGCGGCACGGTCCTCACCGACGTCGGCGGCACCGACGCGGCGAACGACGTGGCGGTACAGCCCGACGGCAAGATCGTCTCCGTCGGCTCCTCCGCCGACGACTCGGTACCGGAGAGCGACTTCGCGCTGACCCGGCACAACCCCGACGGCACCCTGGACCCGGGCTTCGGCGGCGACGGCAAGGTCACCACCCCCATCAACAACCTGATCACGGACGGCGACCTCCAGTGGAGCGAGGCGCACGCCGTGGCGCTGCAGCCCGACGGCAAGATCGTGGTCGCGGGCGGCAGTTGGCGCGGGTACGAGAACTGCTGCTGGTTCACCGTGGCCCGCTACAACACGGACGGCACGCTGGACACGGGCTTCGGCGGCGGTGACGGCCGGGTGTTCACCGACTTCGGCACCCCCGAAGAGGCCATGGACGTCGCGGTGCAGCCCGACGGAAAGATCGTCGCCGCAGGCTATGTCGGCGGCCAGGCCGCGGTCGCCCGCTACAACCCCGACGGCAGCCCGGACACCGGCTTCAGCGGCGACGGCATGGTCACCACCCCCCTGGGCACCTCCCCGCAGGAGGGCGGCGACGTGCGCGCCCTCGCCCTCCAGCCCGACGGCAGGATCGTGGTCGCGGGCCAGGTCGGACAGACCCGCTTCGACTTCGTGCTCGTCCGCTACAACGCCGGCGGCACCCTCGACACCGGCTTCGGCAACGGCGGCATCCAGCGCACCGACTTCGGCAACTACGACACCGCGGAGGCGCTCGCCGTCCAGCCCGACGGCAAGATCGTCGCGGCCGGCGGGGGCGGCGCCGGGGTCGCGCTGGCCCGCTACAACACCAACGGCACCCTGGACCCGAGCTTCGACGGCAACGGCCTGGTCGTCACCCCCGGCGGGTCCGCCCAGGACGTCAAGCTGCAGAGCGACGGACGGATCGTCGTCGCAGGCAGCGGGACCGGCGGGTTCAACGTCTGGCGGTACAACACCGACGGCAGCCTGGACAGCGGCTTCGGCACCGGCGGCCGGGTGGCCACGGGCTTCGGCGGCAGCGACGCCGCCCACGGCGTGGCGATCCAGTCCGACGGCAGGATCGTCGCCGCCGGCCAGGGCGGACCGGGCAGCGACTTCGCGCTCGCCCGCTACCTGGGCGGCGGCGGCACGACCCCGCCCCCGCCCACCGCCGACCTCTCCGTCACCAAGACCGGACCGGCCTCCGTCACCCTCGGCGACCGCGCCACCTACACCGTCCGCGTGACCAACGCGACCGCCTCCACCGCGACCGCCACCGGGGTCACCCTGACCGACGCCCTCTCCGGCGGGGGCGCGACCCTGATCTCGGCCACGCCCTCCCAGGGCAGCTGCACCACCACCGCCACCGGCGCCACCTGCTCCCTGAACACCCTGGCCGCGGGCGCGAGCGCGACGGTCACGGTGGTCGCCGAACCCCGCGCCACCGGCACCCTCCGCAACACCGCCACGGTCACGGCCCCCCAGACCGACCCGGCGACCGGCAACAACACCGCCACGGCCACCGGCACCGCCGCCAACTCCCGGGGCTGCACCATCATCGGCACCAGCGGCACCGACACCCTCACCGGCACCAGCGGCAACGACGTGATCTGCGGCCTGAGCGGCAACGACACCCTCCGCGGCGTCGACGGCAGCGACACCGTCTACGGCGACTACGGCAACGACACCATCGACGGAGGCAACGGCAACGACACCCTCTACGGCGGCCCGGGCAACGACACCGTGAACGGCTCCGCGGGCAACGACCGGGTGACCACCACCGACGGCGTCTCCGGCAACGACACGGCCAACGGCGGCATCGGCTTCGACACCTGCACCACCGACCCCGGCGACAGCCGCATCAGCTGCCCCTGAACACCCGCCGGCTCCGGCCCCTCGCGCTCCGCGGGGGGCCGGCCGTCTGCTGTCTGCCGGCTGCGGCGCCGTCGTGGCTGGTCGCGCAGTTCCTCCCCCAGCCTTCGGCCGGGGGGACCCCCAGCGCCCCTTTGGGGCGCTGCCGAACCGCAGTGGACTAGTTGTTCCGGTCCTCCAGGTACCGCGTGTGGGTCTCCTGGCGCCTCGCCTCGGTGTCCCGCAGTCCGGCCGCCAGCTGCTCTGCCTCCTCCTTCAGGAGGTCCAGCTGGCGCTCCAGGTGCCGCTCCGGCGGCTCCTGCCCGGGGGTCAGGCGCGTCCACCACCGGGTGCGGACGAAGCTGTCGACCGCCTCCGGGATGTCCTGCCGTACCGTCCGCGACAGGACATGGACGCCCTCCGGGTCCTCGGCGAGCAGCTCGGCGGGCCGGCCCGGGTCGAGCAACGCCGTCAGCAGGTCCGTCAGTTCCGCCAGCCGCGCCTCGGTCGAGGCCGGCAGGCCGACCTCCGCCAGATAGGTCTCCAGCTTGCGGAAGTCCGCCCGCACCTCGCCCAGCTGGGCGGACGGGGTGGGGAACTCCGGCAGCGGCGGGCGTTCCGGCGGGGCGATCAGCGCGCCCGCGCCGTACAGGCCGGCCACCACGACCGGCCAGTACGTGCCCGCGACCCCGGTGAAGGTCAGCACCAGGCCGACGAGACCGGCCGCGCCGCCCGTGAGGTTCTTCCGGGACTCCAGGTAGGCGAGGACCCCGTTGGTCTTATTGGTAGCCACGGATCTCCTCGAAGGCGCCGTCCAGGGAGCCCTGCTGCGCGTCGAAGAGACGGCCGCCGGTCAGGGTGGCGATGTGCTGGAGTTCGGCGCGGGAGGAGTCGCCGAAGAGGATGGGGAAGACGGGGATCTGCTGCCGGTCGGCGGAGAGCTTGTCGTAGAAGGCGTCGAAGTCGCCGACCTTGGCGCCCGTGGTGTTCTCGCCGTCGGTCATCAGCACGATCGACGTGAAGGTCTCCTGGGAGGGGTTCAGCTGCGCGTACGCCTTCTCCAGGGAGGTGTAGATCGCCGTGTTGCCGTCGGCGTGCAGGGCGTCGGTGTCCTTGCGGATCGCGGCGAGGTCGGACTTGTCGTCGACCACATGGGTGCTGACGCTCTTCACGTCCGAGCCGAACGGCATCAGGGTGACCTCCTCGCGGTCGCGGAAGTCACCGGTGAGGCCGGTGAGCGCGGCCTTCAGGCGGGAGAGGCGGTCGCCCTCCATCGAGCCCGAGGTGTCCAGGACGTAGACCGTGCGGGAGGGCCGGCGCAGGTCGTTCTCGTAGGCGGAGATCAGCCCGTCGGCCACCGACTGGCTGCCGGGGAAGGGGAGTTCGCGACGGCGGCTGGTGTCCAGGCCGGCGGCCGGCTCGACGGCTGCCACCACCGGGCGGCGGTGCGTGGTGTCCGTGATGAGTTTCTGCACGGCGGTACTGCGCAGGTCCTCGGTCACCCGGCGGACGTCCTCGCGGGTCGCCGAGGAGGTCGAGGCCAGCGAGGAGAGCGGGTAGTCGGCGGTGACCACACCGTCGGTCGGACGGATCACCGTCAGACCGGGGATCTCCTGGAGGACCGACTCGTAGTTGAGCAGGGCGTCGACGTTGCCGCGCCGCTTGTAGGCCGAGGCCAGCCAGCCGGAGGAGCCCGAGGTCAGGGTCTGGCCCTTGAAGAACTTCTTCAGCCGGGGCGTCGCCCTGGTGACGTCGGCGTCCGTGAGCGCGGACTGGGCGCCGGAGAGCGCGGAGGCCACCGAGACCAGCGTGGAGAAGCCGGAGTTGGAGCGCGCCGGGTCGGTCATGCCGTACGTCAGCCTGCCCGCCTCGACGGCCTGCTCGACCTGGGACCAGGTGACGGCGGCCGGCTTCCAGCCCAGCGACCGGACGGTGGCCGTCCTCACGCCGATCGCGACCGGGCTGGACATGATCGACGTCTCGGAGACGACCTTCTTCGCCGCCTCGGGGCGCAGCCGCAGATAGTCGTCGGAGGACAGCCACAGCGCGTCGTACCTGCCGTCCGCCTTCCCCTCGGCCAGCAGGTCGACGGCGTCCAGGGTGCCCATGTAGGTCGGGCGGATCGTCACTCCGGTGTCCTTGCGGACACGGTCGAACACGGCGGTCATGTCGCTGAGTTCGGAGGAGGCGAGGACCCGCAGGGTGCCCGCCTTCGGGGCCGTGGAGTCGTCGTCGCCGTGGTCCTCGGGGGTGCAGCCCGCCAGGACGACGGCCGCCGCCGCGAGGAGGGCGGAAAGGGCGTGGAGCGTGCGTCTGTTCATGCGAGGCCGCCCTCCAGCGCGCCCTTCGCCCGGCTGCGCTCCAGGTAGGCGCTCGCCTGCTGGAGTTCGTCCGTGAGGGACTGCACGGTGTTCGCCATCACCTCGGTCGCCTGCACCTTGTAGGTGTCGATGGCGTCGAGGGTGCGGTAGATCTGCTGGAAGGCGGCGCGCAGGGTCTCGGCGCCGACCGCCGGGTCGGCCGCGATCCGCTGGATCTCGCCGCTCTGCGTGGCGAGCATCTCGGCGTTGCCCCGGATCAGCTCCTCGGTCGTCCCGCGCAACGCGTTGACCTGCTCGATGACCTTCTTCTGGTTGTCGAGCGCGGAGGCCAGCATCACCGAGATGCGCAGGGCGGACACGGTGGTGGTGGCGGCCCGTTCGACGCCCTTGATCAGCTCGTCGTTGTTGCGGCGTACGACGTCCATCGCCAGGTAGCCCTGCGCGGAGACCGCGAGCTGGGTGAGCAGGTCCTGGTGCTTCTGCCGGACCGGGAAGAGCACGTCCGCGCGGACGGCGTCGGCCTCCTGGGGGTCCGTGAGCCGGACGACGTGCTGCTCCACGGCGGTGTCCAGGGCCTGGGTGAGGACCACGTACTCCTGGAGCTTGCCCATGGTCTCCCAGAGCCTGACCCGCTCGGTCTGCAACGCGGCGTTGTCCCGCCGGAGTTCGTCCTGCCCGCCGCGCAGCGAGCCCACGATCTTGTTCAGCGTGCCCTGTGCGGAGGCGTACTTGGCGACGTGGTCGCGGAGCTTGTTGCCGCCGGGCAGCCGGGAGAGGAACTTGCGGCCCTTGCTCGCGGGCAGGTCGCGCGGGTCCAGGTCCTCGACGACCCGGCGGAGTTCGACGAGCGAGCCGGCCACCTTGGCCTGGGCGTCGCCGCCCTTGTCGGGCAGGCTGCGCACCGCGCGTTCCAGCATGCGGTTGGACTGCGAGGCGGCGGTGCGCATCTCGCCGGCGCCGAGGCCGGTGATCTCGCCGACCTTGCTCGCGAACTCCGGTGACCGGGCGTCCAGGGCGGCGAGGTCCCGGACGTAGCCGGCGGCCTTGTGCGCCATGTCCGCACGGACGCCGTCCTCCACGGGCACCAGCCCGCCGGCCTTCTCCCGCGGCACGGGCGCGACGGCCTCGGGCGGGGTCAGGGTGAAGACGTCCTCGCCGCTGAGGGTGGGCGCGTGTTCACCGCCGCTCGGCGTCATCTTGTCGAAGTTGCTCACAGGATCCCCCCGTCAGCCGCGCGCCCGGCGGGCCATCTCGTGCAGCACCGCGGAGGTGGGCACGGGCGCCTGCCGGACGCCGGTCAGTGTCTGGTTGAGGTAGGCGGCGTGGTCGGCCGTGGCCTTGACGAACTCGGCGGAGTCGCCCTGGGGCCGGAAGCCGTGCTTGACGGCGAGCCCCCGCAACGTCGGGTCGGTGCTCAGGAGTTGGCCGAGCTCCCGGCCGGCGTCGTCCAGCGGCACGATCGTGTGGTCGCTGTTGACGGTGGTGTCCGGGTAGAGGACCACGAGGTCGTCGGCGCCGTGCTGTTCGGCGAGCAGCGACACCACCTGCGACTCGTACAGGCACACCAGCGGGTTACCGGCGCCGCTGATGAAGTCCCGGAACACCGAGTCGCTGCTGGGCTGCTGGGCGCCCTGCACGCTGACGAGCTTGTGCAGCAGCGGGGCGGTCCGCGCGACCTCCGCGGTGCTCGACACCACCCGGCCGCCGTTGGCGACATAGGAGGCGGCGGCCAGGTAGAGGGCGCCGGAGTTGGAGGTCTCGGGGTCGGTGCTGGTGATGTACAGCGTCCCGGTCAGCTCTCCGTGTGCCTTGGCCCCCTTGAGCTGCTGCCAGGTGCGGTCGTGCTCGGCCGCGTCCAGGTAGGCGCTCATCTTCAGGGTGCCCTTGCCCGTGCCGTCGAGCACGGCGAGCCCGTTGGCGGCGAGCACCTCGGCCGCGCTGCGGTGGGCCACCACCACGAGCGGCGAGTAGAAGGGCCGGGGGAGGGGCTGACGGGCGTGGTACTTCCCGGCCAGCTGGTCGGCGGGTGCCGAGCTGGACGGGAAGGCGAAGTCGTAGCCCTTCAGGTCCAGGTCCTCCATGGCCCAGGACCCCGACGCCTCCGTCTTCACGGTGTAGCCCTTGGCGGCGAGGGCCTTCACCACATCGGGATCGGCGAAGAAGTCCGACTTCTCCGAACCGATCACACCACGCACGGTCTTCGTTGCCGTGCCCTTGTCATCCCCATGTCGGCCTGCGACGACGGCAGCCACCACGCCACCGATCAGCAGCACCGCGAGGACGATTCCCGCGATACGTCTCACGCGGGGGAGCGTGCTCTCGGAACCCCACGTTCCTGGGCGTCCGGGGTGAACGGGGGGTGAATCGGACGTCCCGGATTACAACGGGGGGACGAGGATCGAGCAGAGGTGCGGCGCGGAAGGCCGGGAGGGTATGGCAACCCGGTCCGCGCGTCGCTGCGGGAGCGCGCGGACCGGGGCCGTTCGAGGGGTCAGCCGGCGGTGATGAGTTCCGTCGCCGCCGCGTGTGCGTCCATGCGCTCCGCGGCGAGGATCGCCGCCGCGGTGTCCGCGCGGGACGCCGCGACCACTAGGGCCCGGCCCGCGAGCGCGTGGGCGCGCTCGTGGAGCGCGGCCGGCTGCCCGGCCGCCGCCTGCGACGCCCGGACCGGGGTCCGTCCGCCCCGCAGCCGGGCCACCTGCTCGGCCAGCCGGGTCGCGGCCGCGTCGAGGTCGGTGGACGGTGTGCGGGAGCGCAGCTCGTCGGTGACGGCGAGCAGTGCCGCGAGATGTCCCGCGAGCTGGATGTCCAGCTCCTCCTCGCGCGTGCGGTGCGGGAAGTCGGAGGGGGCGCCGGCCATCGTGGTGCTGTGCACCGACTTGGTGCGGATCGGTTCGTACATGGGAGATGGCCTCCTGTGCTGTGACAGGAAACCATCCTAGCTTAGATTTCGTCTAAAGTTGATCCGCGTCACGGTCGGTGGCCCGGCGGCTACCTATGGCTGGCCGTACCCGTCCAGGAACCGGCCGATCCGGGTGATCGCGTCCCGCAGGTCCCCCACCGTCGGCAGGGTCACCACCCGGAAGTGATCCGGCTCCGGCCAGTTGAAGCCGGTGCCCTGGACGACCATGATCTTCTCCTGGCGCAGCAGGTCCAGGACCATCTGCCGGTCGTCCTTGACCTTGAAGACCTGGGGGTCGAGCCGCGGGAAGAGATAGAGGGCGCCCTTGGGGCGGACACAGCTCACGCCCGGGATCTGGGTGAGCAGCTCGTAGGCCGTGTCCACCTGCTCCTTCAGCCGCCCGCCCGGCAGGACCAGGTCGTTGATCGTCTGGCGTCCGCTGAGCGCGGCCACGACCCCGTGCTGACCGGGCATGTTCGCGCACAGCCGCATGTTCGCGAGGATCGTCAGGCCCTCGATGTAGGACTCGGCGTGCGCGCGCGGGCCGGAGATGGACATCCAGCCGACCCGGTAGCCGGCCACCCGGTACGCCTTCGACATGCCGTTGAAGGTGAGGGTGAGCAGATCGGGGGCGACCTTGGCGGTCGGGGTGTGCGTGGCACCGTCGTAGAGGATCTTGTCGTAGATCTCGTCCGAGCAGACCAGCAGGTTGTGGCGGCGGGCGATGTCGGTCAGCCCGCGCAGCATCGCCTCGTCGTACACCGCGCCCGTCGGGTTGTTCGGGTTGATGACGACGATCGCCTTGGTGCGGTCGGTGACCTTGCGCTCTATGTCGGCGAGGTCGGGCATCCAGTCCGCCTGCTCGTCGCAGCGGTAGTGCACGGCGGTGCCGCCGGAGAGGGAGACCGCCGCGGTCCACAGCGGGTAGTCCGGCGCCGGTACGAGGACCTCGTCGCCGTCGTCCAGCAGGCCCTGCATCGCCATCACGATCAGCTCGGAGACGCCGTTGCCGATGAAGACGTGCTCGACGTCGGTCTCGATGCCGATGGTCTGGTTGTGCATGACGACCGCGCGCCGGGCGGCCAGCAGGCCCTTCGCGTCGCCGTAGCCGTGTGCCGAGGAGACGTTGCGGAGGATGTCCTCCAGGATCTCCGGAGGGCACTCGAAGCCGAAGGCGGCCGGGTTCCCGGTGTTCAGCTTGAGGATGCGGTGCCCCGCGGCCTCAAGCCGCATCGCCTCCTCGAGAACCGGCCCCCGGATCTCGTAACAGACATTGGCGAGCTTGGTCGACTGGATCACCTGCATGCCGGTGAGCTTACGGGGAGGTAACACGCGCCGTGTCGTGTTTTCCGACACGTGAGACATGGGCGTGGTGCGCGTGGGGCCCCGCGGAAGTGCTGGTGAGGCGCCGGCCCGGCCCGGCGGTTTGGCCTGTTATCGCCGGTAGCTGTCTCAAAGGCCCCTCCTCTCCCTACAATCCGCGTCCATGCCGAGACCTGCCGAGGACGAGACCGGGGCGCCCAGCGTCTACCAATCCCAGGGCGAGCCGGCCCCCGCGTACGGCGAGTACCGGGATCCCGCGTCCGCGCACGGCTGGCTCAACGCATACGACGAGACGCGCGAACTGCCCCGGATCGCCCCCGCCGCTCCGCGACCGGGCCGCGCGGACCGGCGGCGGGCGGCCCGCGGCGCGGCCGGGCGCCGCTCCAGGCGGGTGGCGGTCGCCGTGGGGGCGGTGGGTGCCGCGTCCGCGGCCGCGCTGATCGCCGGCTTCGCCCTCTCCTCGCCGTCCGACGGCACCCAGGGGGAGCGGGACCGTACCCGGCACGCGACGGACGGTGCCTCGGCGCGGGCGCAGGCGCCCGAGGGCGGTCCGGACAGCGCGCCCGCCGCCGCGCCCTCGGTGAAGTCGGCCGCGCCGGTCGCGCGGACGCCCTCGGCCCTGGCCGCCACGCCGACGGCCGCGGCCTCCACGGCCGGGGCGTCCGGGGCGGCGAGCGCCACCCCGACCCGCGGTGCGAGTGCGACGCCGACGCCGAGCGCCACCGCGGTGACGTCGACCCCGACCCCGACCTACCCGGGGCACGGCTGGGGGCACGGGCGGGGCGGCGGTGGCAGGTCCCACTAGCGGACCGTCCCATAAGCGGACCGTACGGAAATCCGCCAACGCCGGGCCTGAAACAACTCCTTGCTCTCGCGGCCTGTTGTGCTGAGAATGCACATGACAAAAACAACGGGTGGCCGGAAGATCTCCGGTCACCTCGTCATATAGAGGGGACCCCCACATGAACAAGCCTCTCGTCGCCGCGCTCGCCTCCCTGGCCATCACCGGGATCGGCACGGCACCGGCGATCGCCGCACCACAGGCCAAGGCGGCCGCGGCGGTGACCGTCAACTTCGCGGGCACCGTCTCGCTCAGCAACTGCTCCGGCTCCGTCATCCGCTTCCCGAACTCCGCGGACACCGACCCGGCCCTGGTGCTGACCAACGGCCACTGCCTGGAGACCGGCTTCCCGGATCCCGGCGAGGTCATCACCGGCCAGTCCTCCAGCCGTACCTTCGGGCTGCTGAACTCCTCCGGCACCCGCGTCGCCACGCTCCGCGCCAACCAGGTCGTCTACTCGACGATGACCGACACGGACGTCACGATCTACCGCACCACCACGACGTACGCGGCGATCAAGAGCTCCTACGGCATCAGCCCGCTGACCGTCAGCGGCACCCACCCGACCGCCGGCACCGCCATCAAGGTCGTCTCCGGCTACTGGAAGACGATCTACAGCTGCAACATCGACGGGTTCGTGTACCGGCTGAAGGAGGGCGACTGGACCTGGAAGGACTCGGTCCGCTACACCTCCGCGTGCAACACGATCGGGGGGACCTCGGGGTCGCCGGTGATCGACACCACCACCGGGCAGGTCGTCGCCGTCAACAACACGGGCAACGAGGACGGGGAGCGGTGCACCGTGGACAACCCGTGCGAGGTGGACGAGAGCGGGAACGTGACGGTGCGGCAGGGGATCAACTACGCCGAGGAGACGTACAACATTCCGGCGTGCTTCACGACGGGGAATGTGCTGAACCTGAGCGCGAGTGCGTGCACGTTGCCGAAGCCGTAGGGGGGTCCGGTTTTCGGGTGCGGGTTCGGTGGGGGCTGGTCGCGCAGTTCCCCGCGCCCCTAGGTGAGTTGGGGTGCTCGTCGGACGGCTCGCCCTGCCAGTTCGTCTGTTCTGCGGCCGTCTTCCATCACGAAACGGCCGTTGATCAGGACGTGGGGGATGCCTGTCGGTAGGCGGCGGGGCTCTTCGAAGGTGGAGCCTGCCGCCACCGTTCGTGGGTCGAAGAGGACGAGGTCGGCCCGGTAGCCCTCGTGGACGAGGCCGCGGTCCGGCAGGCGGAGCCGGGCCGCGGGGCGGGAGGTGAGGTGGGCCACGCACTCCTCCAGGGGGAGGATGCCCAACTCCCTTACGTAGTGGCCGAGGTAGTGCGGGAAGGTGCCGTAGGCCCGGGGGTGGGGCTTGGCGCCGTGGAGGATGCCGTCCGAGCCGCCGGTGTGGACGGGGTGGCGCATGATCGTGCGGACGTTCTCCTCGTGGCCCACGTGCTGGAGGATCGACGGGGCCAGGCGATCCGCCAGCAGGAGGTGGCGGGCCGTCGTCCACGGGGTCTCGCCCCGCTCCCGCGCCGACTCCTCGACCGTACGGCCGACGAAGTGCGCGAGGGCGGGGTCGGCGACGCCCGAGATCTCGATGGTGTCCCATTCGATGGGGACGCCGTGGCAGCCGTCGGAGCCGATGGCCTCCAGGTGGTGGCGGATGCGTTCGGATGTGCCGTCGTCCGACAGGCGGGCCAGGGCCGCCTCCGGGCCGCCCTCGTTCGCCCAGCTCGGCAGCATCGCCGCGAGGGTGGTGCTGCCGGGGGTGTAGGGGTAGGTGTCCAGGGTGATGTCGGCGCCGGCGGCCAGGGCCTCGTCCAGGAGGGACAGCAGCTCGGGGGCGCGGCCCTTGTTCACGCCGAAGTTCATGGTGGCGTGCGCGAGATGGAGGGGGCAGTTCGCCTCTCGGGTGAGGGTCACCATCTCCTCGTAGGCTTCGAGGGCTCCCGCGCCGTACGAGCGGTGGTGCGGGCAGTAGTAGCCGCCGTACTCCGCCACCACCCGGCACAGCTCGGTCAGTTCGGCGTCCTTGGCGTACATGCCGGGGGTGTAGGTCAGGCCGGAGGACAGGCCCACCGCGCCCTGTTCCAGGCCCTCCGCCACCAACTGCCGCATCCGGTCCAGCTCTTGCGGGGTCGCCGCGCGGTCCTCCCAGCCGACGGCCAGCGCGCGGACCGTGCCCTGGGGGATCAGATAGGCCGCGTTGACCGCGATGCCCCGGTCCAGACGGTCCAGGTACTCGCCGACCGAGCGCCAGTCGAAGTCGATGTCGTCGCCGTGGCCGTTCCAGCCGGCGATCGCCCGGCGGACCTCGGCCAGGGTGCGGTCGTCGACCGGGGCGTACGACAGGCCGTCCTGGCCCAGGACTTCGAGGGTCACCCCCTGGGCGGCCTTGGCGCTGTGGTCGGGATCGCGGAGCAGGGCCAGGTCGCTGTGCGCGTGCATGTCGATGAAGCCGGGGGAGAGGACCAGGCCCTCCGCGTCCAGTTCGCGTACCGCGCGCGGGCGCTGGCAGCCCGCCGCCGCGGCCTCCTTGACGATCGACACGATCCGGCCGTCGTCCACCACCACGTCCGCGCGGTAGGAGGGCGCGCCGCTGCCGTCGACGACGTCCGCGTCCCGGATGACCAGATCCTCCACTGAACGCTCCCTAGAAGTAGGTGCGGATGTAGTCGACGACGGTTCCGTCCGCCTCCGCGACCGGGATCAGCTGCCACTTGTCGAACGAGGTGCACGGGTGGGACAGGCCGAGCCCGACCCAGTCCCCGACCTCCAGGTCGGCCCCGGGAGCGGTGCGCAGCCAGGTGTGCTGGTCGGAGAGGCCGGTGACCTCGATGCCGGTCGCCGGGCGCTCGGTGCCGTCCCGGCGGACCACCTGGGCGAAGGGGAGGTGGAGGTCGTAGGCCGCGTCCCGCTTGCCCGCGTTGGCGAAGGCCTGCTCGGGGGAGGGGCGGGAGACGACCTGGGCCCAGAGCCGGAAGGCCGGCTCCAGGGCGCCCTCCCCGGGGACCCGGTTGAAGGGGGTGATCTCGCGGTAGTGGCCGTCGTCGTGCGAGACGTAGGCGCCCGAGCGCAGCAACTTCAGGACCGGGCGGGAGAGTTCGGGCACGGTGGCGAAGACGTCCGCCACCGCGTCGAACCAGGCGCTGCCGCCCGCGCTGACCACGATCTCGTCCGACCCGGCGAACCGTCCGGCCGCGTCGAACTCCACGGCGAGCGCGACGAGACGGCGCAGATAGGCGTGCACCCGGTCCGGGTCCGCCTCAGGTACCTCGCCCTCGTACCCGGCCACCCCCACCAGCCGCAGGGTCTCCGTCCCCGCCACCGCGTCGGCGACCGCCGCGCACTCCGCCTCCGTACGGACGCCGGTGCGGGCGCCCTCCCCGGCGGCCAGCTCGACGACCACGTCCACGGGACGCGAGGTCCCCTTCAGGGCCGCGTCCATCAGTCCGACCCCGCGCACGGAGTCGACGTAGCAGACGAAGCGGAAGTCGGCGTCCCGCTCCAGCTCGGCGGCGATCCAGCGGAGTGCCGGGGCGTCCACCAGCTCGTTGGCGAGGAAGACCCGGCGGGTGCCGAACGCCCGCGCCACCCGCACCTGGTGCGGCACGGCGAGGGTGATGCCCCACGCTCCGTGCTCGACCTGGCGCTGGAACAGCTGCGGGGCCATGGAGGTCTTGCCGTGCGGGGCGAAGGCGAGGCCGTGGCGTTCGGCGTACGTCTCCATCAGGGCGAGATTGTGCTCCAGGCGCTCGGCGGACAGGGCCAGCACCGGGGTGGCGAAGCCGTCGGAGAAGAGGTTGCGGCGCTGGGCGGCCAGCTCGCCGACGGTGAGTCCCCCGGCGTCCGGCGGAAGTCCCTTGAAGCGGTGGTCCACGCGCTCCTCCGCGAGCCGCGCGAGTGCTTCGGTGCCGGGGTCGAGGGTCACGGAGCCTCCCTGATCGGGGTGGTTGCATTGTGTGCAACGTCCATTGCGTATATCGCTTACCGCTGTCTAACATCCACGCCAACGCCGGGTCAATGGAGCCCGCAGCGTCCCTTCCCCGACGACGAGGAGCCCGACCATCGTGAAGGCCACGGACGCGGTCGACGCCGTTGACGCACCGGATGACGCACCGGACGTCGTCGCGCTCGGCGAGTCCATGGTCACCTTCCTGCCCGGCCGGCCGGGCCGCCTCGCGGACGTACCGTCCTTCGACCGTGCGATCGGCGGCGCCGAGTCCAACGTGGCCTGCGGGCTGGCCGCCGCCGGCCACGCGGTGCGGTGGGTCAGCCGGGTCGGGGCGGACGGGTTCGGCGACCACCTGGTCGAGACGGTCGCGTCGTACGGCGTCGACGTCTCGTACGTGGACCGCGATCCGGTCCGTCCGACGGGGGTGTACTTCCGTACGGCGGGGGACCGGGCGACGGACGCGCACGAGGTGGCGTACTACCGGGCGGGGTCGGCGGCGTCGGCCATGTCCGTGGCCGGCGTGGACCTGGCGGCGGTGCGCGCGGGGCGGATCCTGCACCTGTCGGGGATCACGGCGGCCTTGTCGAAGGGCTGCCTGGGGCTGCTGCACGAGCTGACGGCTCCGGCTCCCGCCGAAGGGGGCCGCCCGGTGGTGTCGTTCGACGTCAACCACCGCCCGGGGCTGTGGACCGGATCCGGCGGCGCGGAGGTGCTGCTGGAGCTGGCGCGGCGGGCCGACATCGTCTTCGTGGGGGAGGACGAGGCGGAGCTGGCGTGGGGGGTGGGGGGTGGACCGGCGGCGATTCGGGAGCGGTTGCCCGAGCCGGGGGTGCTGGTGGTGAAGGAGGGTGCGAAGGGGGCGACGGCTTTCGTGTCGAGTGCGGCCCGGTGGGGGCTGGTCGCGCAGTTCCCCGCGCCCCTTACGGGGCGCTGCCCAGCCGCGTCCCATCGGGCCACCCCGCCGGCGCGGGCGAGTGAAACCCCGCCCCCCGCCGACACCCACGGCACCTTCGAACCCGCCCCCACCGTCGACGTCGTGGCGAACGTGGGCGCCGGGGACGCCTTCGCTGCCGGATTCCTCTCCGGGATCCTGCGCGGCCTGCCGGTCGGGCAGACGCTCCGGCTCGGGCATCTCTTCGCGGCCGCGGCCCTCACCACCCCCGCCGACCTCGCCCCGCCCCCCGCCCGCGACACCACCGACCGCCTGACCGGTCTCGACGACGCCGCGTGGGAGAGACTTCGACTCGGCCCCGGCTGGACCCAAGCCGGTGTGGCCGAACAGGAGGTACGCACCCCATGAGCCAGACCGTCGACCGGGCGCTCAGCATCCTGCCCCTGCTCGCGGAGGGCCCCGCCGACCTCGGCCGGGTCGCCGACCGCCTCGGTGTGCACAAGTCGACCGCACTGCGGCTGCTGCGCACCCTCCACGAACACGGCCTGGTCTACCGCCAGTCCGACCAGCGCTACCGCCTCGGCGCCCGGCTCTTCGCCCTCGCCCAGGAGGCGATGGAGAACCTCGACATCCGCGAGATCGCCCACCCCCACCTGGCCCGGCTCAACTCGGCCTGCGGACACACCGTGCACCTCGCCGTGTTCGAGGAGGGCGAGGTGCTGTACATCGACAAGGTGGAGAGCCGCTACCCGGTACGCATGTACTCGCGGATCGGGAAACCGGTCGCCATCACCGTCGCCGCCGTCGCCAAGCTGCTCCTCGCCGACCTGCCCGAGCCCGAGCGCCGGGCGCTCACCGACCAGCTCGACTACCCCATGTACACGGCCCGTTCGACCCCCAACGCGGAGGCCTTCCGCAAGGAACTGGCCCGGGTGCGCGAACAGGGCTGGGCCACCGACCTCGGCGGCCACGAGGAGTCCATCAACTGCGTGGCCGCACCGATCCGCGGGGCCGACGGGCGTGTCGTCGCCGCGATGTCGGTCTCCGCGCCCAACGTCGTCGTCACCGCCGACGAACTCCTCACCCTGCTCCCGCAGGTGCGCCGTACGGCGGACGCGATCAGCGGTGAGTACTCCGGCAGAACCCCGATCAAGGAAGCCCCCTAAGGAAGCCCCCTGATGACCGAGAAGATCGCGCTCACCCCCAAGACCCACACCACCCCGCCCGCGAAGTTCTCGCACGGAGTGCGGAAGGGCAACATCCTCCAGGTCGCCGGCCAGGTCGGTTTCCTGCCGGCCGAGGAGGGCAAGCCGCCGACCCCGGCCGGACCGACGCTGCGCGCGCAGACCCTCCAGACCCTCGCCAACGTCAAGGCGATCCTGGAGGAGGGCGGCGCCTCCTGGGACGACGTGATGATGATCCGCGTCTATCTGACGGACGTGGACCACTTCGCGGAGATGAACGGCATCTACAACACCTACTTCGAGGAGCAGGGCCTCACCGCCCCGCCCGCCGCCCGCACGACCGTCTACGTCGGTCTGCCCGCCGGCCTCCTCATCGAGATCGACGCCCTCGCCGTACTCGGCTGACGTCCCCGCACCATCCCCCGCACGACGGCACGGCACCCCGCACGGTGCCGTGCCGCGCTCCGCCCTGCCCGAAAGCACCATGTACTTACGCAGAGGACCCCCACATGTCCCTACCGCTCGCCGCCCCCACCACCCCCGCGACCCCACCCCACACCGGGGGCCTGCTCCTCCTCGTCGACGGCACCGCCGGTCTCCTCACCGTCGCCGCCCTCGGCATCGCGCTGCTCCTCTTCCTGATCATCAAGGCCCGGCTGCAGCCCTTCGTGGCCCTGCTCGCCGTCTCCATAGCCGTCGGCCTGCTGGCCGGACTCTCGGTCACCGAACTCTTCGGCACCGTCCAGCGCTCGGACGCGGTCTCCACCGTCGAGTCCGGCATGGGCGGCATCCTCGGCCATGTCGCGATCATCATCGGCCTCGGCACCATGCTCGGCGCGATCCTCGAAGTCAGCGGCGGCGCCGAGGTGCTGGCGACCCGGCTCCTGAACCTCTTCGGCGAGAAGCGCGCCCCGCTCGCCATGGGCCTCACGGGCCTCATCTTCGGCATCCCGGTCTTCTTCGACGTCGGCATCTTCGTGCTGGCCCCCCTCGTCTACGCGGCGGCCAAGCGCGGCGGCAAGTCGATCCTGCTCTACTGCCTGCCGCTCCTCGCCGGCCTCTCCATGACCCACGCCTTCCTGCCGCCGCACCCCGGCCCGGTGGCCGCCGCCGCGCTGCTGCACGTCCAGCTCGGCTGGGTCATCCTCATGGGTGTCGTCTGCGGCATCCCGGCGGTGCTGGCCGCCTGGGCGTACTCGGCGTGGATCGGCAGGCGGATCTTCGTCGCCGTACCGCAGGACATGGTCGAGGCGGCGGAGGAGGCCAGGCAGGCGGTGGTGGCCGAGCAGCGGGCGGCCGGGGTGGAGCCCCGGGAGCAGCCGGTCCCGCTCGGCACGGTCCTCGCCATCATCGGCACCCCGCTCGTCCTCATCCTCGCCGCGACCTTCTCCTCCATCGCCCTGGACCCCTCCACCGGCCGCTCGGTGATCGAGTTCTTCGGCACCCCGATGGTCGCCCTCACCCTCGCCCTGGTGCTCGCCTACTACCTGCTCGGCATCCGGCGCGGCTGGTCCCGCAAGTCCCTGGAGACGGTGTCCACCGCCTCCCTCAAGCCGGTCGGCAACATCCTGCTGGTGGTCGGCGCGGGCGGCATCTTCGGTGCCGTGCTGAAGGCCAGCGGGGTCGCCCAGGCCCTGTCCGACACCTTCAACGGCGTCGGCCTCCCGGTGATCGTCCTGTCGTACCTGATCTCGGTGGTCCTGCGGGTCGCCCAGGGCTCGGCGACCGTGGCGATCGTGACGACGGCCGGCATCGTCGCCCCGCTCCTCACCGAGGGCGACCACTCCCAGGCCTTCGTGGCCCTCGTCATCATGGCCATCTCGGCGGGGTCGATCTTCGCCTCGCACGTCAACGACGGCGGCTTCTGGATGGTCGCCAAGTACTTCGGCATCAGCGAGCGCGACACCCTCCGGACCTGGACCGTCCTGGAGACGGTCCTGTCGGTCGCGGGCTTCGCGGTGGCGGCCGTGCTCAGCGTCTTCGTGTAGGCGCGTTCGTGTAGGCGTCTCATAACGAAGTTGGGGCTGGCTGTGTCCGGCACAGGTTCTTCGACCATACTGCCCGCTGTGGAGCAGCGCATAGGAGCCAACAGCAAGCCCCTGGAAGGCGCCGGATTCGACCCGGCCTTCATCCCCGGGCTCACCTCGCCCGCGTCCGCCGAGCCGGAGGACGCGGCACCGGAGGACGCGGCGCCCGAGGCCGCCGAGGCGAAGGCCGCCGAGGCGGAGGAGGCCGGGGCGAAGGCCGTCGAGCCGGAGGCCGGGGACGCGGCGGACGACGACGAGGAGGAGCCCTCGGAAGGGCCCGCCTTCGAGGCCGCCGACCGCCGGGCGCGGATAGTGGCGGACGCCACCGGTGTGCGCCTCGCCCTCGACGAGGAGAAGTGCGAGTTCCGCTGGGAGGAGATCGGGGCGGTCGAGACCGAGGCCCCGCGCTTCGGCAAGCGGTTCACGATCACCGTCCACACCCCGGACCGCCGCTGGTACCCGATCGAGATCGAGGCGACGTCCCGGTCCCGCTTCAAGGAGTGGGAAGAGCAGCTGGACGCGGTCCTGGACGCGTACTTCGACGACGGTGCCGACGCGTCCAAGGACGACGACACCGACACCGACGCCGAGTAGAGGTACCGGTCAGCCGCAGTACTGGGCTTCCTTCCCGATCGTCCGGTACACACAGTCCGCGTTCTCCAGCAGCTGGAACACCGCGTCCCGGTTCCGGGAGGTCTCCCGCTCGATCACCTCGTCGGGCGGGTAGAACCCACCCCCGGAACTGGACGTCGGATACATCTCGAAGGTGTAGTCGAAGATCTTCTGACTGCCCCACAGATAGTCGTCGATCGACCCGTCCGTGATGTACAGATCGCTCGACTGCTCCGGCGTGTAGCCGTTGCTCGCCGCCATCTTCTGCCCCAGCGCCTTGAACGCGGCGGCGTCGTCCGCGGTCATCCCGGTCGCCGTGTCCGCCGTCGTGTACCCGTACGGCCACAGCACCAGTTCGCTGTACGTGTGGAAGTCGATCCCGGCCTTGATCTGCTGCTTCCCGCCGACGACCCGGCTGCGCACGAAGTCGGCGACCACCTTCACCTCGGGCGCCGACTCGGCGGACGCGCCCCGGTAGGTCTCGGACGACGTCGAGCCCGACGACCCGCCGCAGCAGCCCCACCTGTAGTTCCAGTTCCGGTTCAGGTCCGTACCGACGTACGACGAACCGGAGTTGGGCTGCCGGTTCTTGCGCCAGGACCGGTAGGAGCCGGTGGCGATGTCGTACTCGCCGCCGTCCGGGTTGAGGTCCGGCACGATCCAGATCTCGCGGCTGTTCACGATGTTCGTGACCCGGGAGTCGGAGCCGTAGCCGGCGCCCAGCTCCCGCAGCAGGTACAGCGCCATCTCCACCGTGAGGTGCTCGCGGGCGTGCTGGTGGAAGGTGAGCAGGACCTCGGGCTCGTTCTCGTCCGTCGCCACGTTGTCGCTGACCTTGATGGCGACGATGTCCCGGCCCTGGTACGACTTGCCGATCACCTGCTTGCTCATGATGCCCGGGTAGGCGGCGAGCCGCTGGTCGATCTCGGCGTTCGTCTCGGCGTAGTTGTGGTACTTCGAGTCGGCCGTCGGGAAGTCGAACAGCCGCAGCGCGTCGGCGGCGGACGACCGGTCCGGGGCCGCGCCCAGCGGGGTGACGTCGTAGCCGAGCCGCTTGAGGGCCTTGATCTGCGCGGCGCGGCCGGAGACGACCACCGTCTCCTCGTCGGCCTCGTCCACGGTGACCCCGGTCTGCTGGATGGCCGCGCGGGTCACCGGGGTGGTGTGCTGGTGGATCTCGTACTGCCGGACGTCGTCGGGCGAGGGCGCCGCCGGCCGCGCGCTGTCGGCGGTGGCGTGGGTCGCCGTGGCCGACAGCGGGGCAGCGAGGGCGAGGGCCAGCAGGGCGCCGAGCGCGGCGGTCCGTCTGCCGCCGCGGGTACCGGAGCCACGGATGCGAAGTCGCATGAAGTCTCCTAGAGGGGGAGGTGGGGGTGGTTCAGTGCGACGCTTGTGTGTCGTGCGGGTCTGCTCTGTCCTCTGTCGATCTGTGAACTTGCTGTGCGGGTGCCGCTCATCGTCTGGGAATGGCATGGACAGGTCAAGACGGTAAAATCAGCCGCTCCCGGCGGCAGCGTAAATCAGCCCCCCGGCACAGCCGTGCAGCCCGGCCGTGCGATCGGCCGCGCAGTGTACGCCGGACCCCGTCCGCGCAAGCAGCCCTCGCCGAAGTACACCCACCCGCGTGACGCCGGTGTGCGTTCCCCCGGTCCGCCGGGGGACGGTGGACGGACGGCCAAGAGGAGGGCTGGCTGATCATGGGCGGATCAGCGCCGCGCGGGGGCTGCCATCTGCCGGTCGAGACGACCAGCTTCGTCGACCGGCGCGCCGAACAGAACGCGGGCCGCGAGCTGTTGGCCAAGGCCCGCCTCGTCACGCTCACCGGACCCGGCGGCGTCGGCAAGACCCGGCTCGCCGCGCACATCGCCGGCCGGGTCGAACGCGCCTTCCCCGACGGCGTCCGCTACGTCGCCCTCGCCGGTCTGCACGACCCCGAACTGGTCCCGCTGGCCGCCGCCGACGCCCTCGGACTGCACGACCACTCCGACCGGCCCCCGCTGGACACACTGGTGGAGCGGCTCCGCGAGCGCCGGCTGCTGCTCGTCCTCGACAACTGCGAGCACCTCCTCGCCGCCTGCGCCGGCCTCGCCGTGGCCCTGCTGCGCGGCACCACCGGCGTCCGGGTCCTCGCCACCAGCCGGCACCGCCTGGGCCTCACCGAGGAACACCTCATGGAGGTACGGCCGCTGCCGGTCCCCGACCCGGACGGCGACCTGTCCGCCGCCGAGGCGCACCCGGCCCTCGCCCTCTTCGCCGACCGCGCCGCCGCCGTACTCCCCGGCTTCCGGCTCACCCCCGCCAACCGGGCCGCCGTGGCCCGCCTCTGCCGCCGCCTCGACGGACTCCCGCTCGCGATCGAACTGGCCGCCGTACGGATGCGCGTCCTCGGCCTCGACCAGCTCCTCGCCCGCCTCGACGACCGCTACCGCCTCCTCACCGCCGGCAGCCCGGCGGCCCTGCCCCGCCACCAGACGCTCCGCGCCGCCGTCGACTGGAGCCACGACCTCTGCACCGGCCAGGAACAGTCCGCCTGGGCCCACCTGTCCATCCTCCCCGGCACCTTCGACCTGGAGACGGCCGAGGCCGTCTGCGGGACGCCGCCCGCCGAAACGGGAGCCGACACCGGCGCCGGAGCCAGAACCACAGCGGCCGCCCCCACCTCCCTCACCACCGCGACCGCCCCCACCCCCCTCGACATCCTCGAAGTCGTCGCCGGACTCGTCGACAAGTCCGTGCTCGTTCGTGAGGAGGACGTGTCCGGCGCCGGGGTTCGTTACCGGCTGCTCGACACCCTGCGGCACTACGGTCTGGACCGGCTCCGGGAGCGGCCCGGTGCGGAGGCTGCCGTGCGGCTCAGGCATCTGGGGCGGGTCCAGGCGCACGCGTCCGCGTGCGAGGCGGCGTGGTTCGGGCCGGGGCAGCGGGAGATCGTGGCGCGGCTGCGGGCGGACCAGGACAATCTGCGGGCCGCACTCGACTTCTGTCTCGGGGCCGGCGGCGAGGCCCGCGCCGGGCTGCGGCTCGCGGGCACCCTCTGGTTCTACTGGCACGCGTGCGGCACCCCCCGCGAGGGCCGGTACTGGCTCGACCGCGCCCTGGACGCCAGCCCCGGGCCGACCCCCGAACGGGCCCGCGCCCTGTGGGTCTCCGCCCTGCTGGCCGGCAGTCCCGAGGACCTCACCCGGGGCCTGCGCCGGGCCCGCGAGGCCCGTGCGCTCGCCGAGCGGCTCGGCGACCCGGCGGAGGCCGCCCACGCCGACTACGTGATCGGCGTCGTCCAGCTCTTCGCCGACGACCTGCCCGCCGCCCGCGCCCACTACGAGACCACCGTCGCCCGCGGCCCCGTCCCCGGCCAGCACCTCAGCCTGCGCGGCCTGGACCTGGTCGAACTGGCCTGCGCCCACGCCTTTCTGGGCCGGGCCGACCGGGCCACCGCCGTCTGCGAGGAGGCCCTGCGGCTCTGCCAGGCGCACGGCGAGGACTGGGTCCGCTCCTATGTGCTGCGCATCCTCGCCCTCGCGCACGCCGTCCGCGCCGACTGGCGCGGCGCGGAGCCGCACGCCCGCGAGGCGCTGCGCCGCAAACGCGAGGTCCACGACGTCATCGGCATCGGGCTCACCCTCGACCTGCTCGCCCGGATCGCCGACGGCCTCGGCGCCGCCGAGCGCACCGCCGTCCTGCTCGGCGGCGCCGACCGGGTCTGGTCCGACATCGACCGCGACCGCTGGGGCTCCACCGCCCTCAACTCGGCCCGCCGCGACTGCGAGAGCCACGCCCGCGCGGCGCTGGGGACGGCGGCGTACGAGCGGGCGTACGGCCGGGGCGGGGCGCTCGGCCTCGCCGGGATCACCGGCTTCGCCCTCGGCGAGCAGCCGCGAATACCCGGCGGGCGGCCGGAGGCGCGGACAGCGCCCGTCCGGCTCACCCGACGGGAGACCGAGGTCGCCGAGCTCGTCGCCGAGGGGCTGGGCAACCAGCAGATCGCCGACCGCCTGGTCATCGCCCGCCGCACCGCCGAGGGCCATGTGGAACGCGTCCTCGGCAAGCTCGGCTTCAGCAACCGCAGCCAGATCGCCGCCTGGGTGACCGCCCGGCGCTGACGCACAGGAGACCCGATGAGTAGCAGTACGAGCGTGCATCCCGCCGCGGCCCAGGGGCAGTTCGACCACCGGATGGCCGTCTTCGGCTCGGACGACGCGTTCGTCGCCGCCGCCCTGCCGTTCCTCGCCGAGGGGCTCGCCGCCGCCGGCGAGCCGCCGCCCGTCGCCATCGCCGCCCCCGCCCGGCTGGCCGCCCTGCGGGACACGCTCGGCGGCGACGCCAAGGAGGTCGGCTTCATCGACCACACCGACTGGTACACCGGTACGGCCGCCAACGCGGTGGCCCAGGGCGCCGGTTACCTGGCCGCGCACGCCGGGCCCGGCGGCCGTATCCACCTCCTCATGGAGCCCGACTGGGCGGGCCGCGCGGGGCGTTCGGCGCGGGAGAGCGCCGAGTGGATCCGCTACGAGTCCCTCGCCAACCTGCTCTTCGCGCCCTTCGCCACCACGGCGCTGTGCGCCTACGACACCCGGACGGCGGGCCCGGCCGTCGTCGACGCGGCCCGCCGCACCCACCCGGGTACGGGGGTGTACGAACAGCCGCCCGTGCTGGTGCGCGAGCTGGACGCCGTACCGCTGGCGCCGGTCCCGCGGGCGGCCGAGCGGCTGCCGGCCCCGGAGGCGGTGGACGCCTGGTCGGCCGGGCTCGGACTGCCCGCGGCGGACGCCGCGTTGTTCGCCCGGGCGGTGGTGGAGGCGGCGGCCGCGCACGGGCCGGTGATCGAGATCCTCGCCTGGGGCGAGGCCCCGGCCTGCCTGGTCGAGCTGCGGCTGTGCCGGGCCGTGGACGATCCGCTCGCCGGGTTCGTGCCGCCGCCGGGCGGTGCACCGGAGCCGGGCCAGGGGCTGTGGTTCACGCGCCAGGTGTGCGCGTACGTCGATGTCCGGGACGGGGCGCCGGGGGACGGGGCGAAGATCCGCGTCCAGTACGCGTGAGCGAGATGTCGTACGCGCGTACCCCCGTATCGGCGCATACGCGGGTACCGGATCAGGTATTCCTCCCCGTGCGCGGGGAGGCGGGTACCGGCAGGCTGGAGGGCATGCTGCAGCCCTCCGGGAGCCGGCTGCCGGACGCCGGCCCCCCGTACGCCGAGTATCCGCAGCCCCCGACCAGGGCGGGCCATCTCAGCGTCGACTACGACCCCCGGCCCACGGCGGCGAGCGAGGCCCGGGTGGCGGTGCGGCGGCAGCTGGAGGAGTGGGGGCTGGCGGACCAGGGCGAGGTGGCCTACGTGGCGGAGCTCCTGGTCGGCGAACTGGCCGCGAACGCGCTGTGCCATGCGGCGAGCCGGTTCCGGCTCACCCTGTGGGCCTCGCACGGCGTGCTGCGCTGCGAGGTCGCCGACGAGGACCACCGCCCGCCGAGGCTGCTGGACGCGGGCCTCTCGGAGGGCG
Source organism: Streptomyces sp. NPDC090088 (assembly GCF_044747345.1). Taxonomy (NCBI): domain Bacteria; kingdom Bacillati; phylum Actinomycetota; class Actinomycetes; order Kitasatosporales; family Streptomycetaceae; genus Streptomyces; species Streptomyces sp. NPDC090088. The sequence continues at coordinate 736,874 of NZ_JBIVDZ010000002.1, forward strand.
GCAGAGGGATGTACCTGGTGGATGCGCTTGCCCGGCGCTGGGGCTGCCACCAGGACGGGCCGGGCAAGACCGTGTGGTTCGAGCTCGGTACCTGCGGGTGCGACGGATGCGGTCGGCGACAGCCGTAGCACCCACAGCCCGGGTCCCGGCGGCCTGCCCAGCCACCGGGACCCACCCACGTGTGACGGCGCTACGGCGTCACGGCAGGGCGTGGACGTGGGCGCCCACCGAGGACGACCACGCGTTCCCGGCCGCCGCGTCCCAGTTCGTCGACCAGGTCATCGCGCCCCGCAGGTCGGGGTAGGCCGTCGACGGCTTGAACGAGCCGCAGTTGGTGAGCTTGGTCAGGCAGTCCAGGGCGTTGTTCACCACGGTCGGGGAGACATAGCCGCTGCCCGCCGCGCTGGTCGAGGCCGGTAGGCCGAGGCCCACCTGGGACGGGGCCAGGCCGCCCTGCAACTGGATGCAGGCCAGCGCGGTGAGGAAGTCCACCGAGCCCTGGCTGTACACCTTGCCGTCGCAGCCCAGCATCGAACCGCTGTTGTAGTACTGCATGTTGACGACCGTGAGGATGTCCTTGATGTTCAGGGCCGTCTGGAAGTACCCGTTGGACGTCGACTGCATGTCGATCGTCTGCGGCGCCATCGTGATGATCAGCGACGAGCCCGCCTTCGACGACAGCGAGCGCAGCGCCTGGCTCATGTAGGTGGCGTTGATGCCGTTCTCCAGGTCGATGTCGACGCCGTCGAAGCCGTACGTCTGCATCAGCGAATACACGGAGTTGGCGAAGTTCGTCGCGGACGCCGAGTCGCTCACCGAGATCGTGCCGTTCTGGCCGCCGATCGAGATGATGACCTTCTTGCCGGCCGCCTGCTTGGCCTTGATGTCGGCCTTGAACTGGTCGACCGTGTAGCCGCCCAGCCCGGCGGAGTCGAGGGTGAAGCTCACCGCGCCCGGGGTGCCGGTCGCGTCCGCGAAGGCGACGGCGATGATGTCGTACGAGGACGGCACGTCCGAGATCTTCTGCACGGTGGCGCCGTTGTTGAAGTTCTGCCAGTAGCCCGTCACCGCGTGCTTGGGCACGGAGCCGCCGCCACCGGTGCCGGTCGCGGTGGTCGTCGCCGTCACCGCCGTCGACTTCGCCGACTCGCCCGCCGAGTTGGTCGCGGTGACCTGGAAGGAGTACGACGTCGAGGCCGCGAGCCCGGTGACCGTGGCCGAGGCGCCGGTGACCGCCGAGACCTTGGTGCCGTTCTGGTAGACGTTGTAGCCGGTCGCGCCGGACACCGCGCCCCAGGAGAGCGAGGCGGAGGAGGACGTCGTACCGGAGACCGCGAGGCCGGCGGGGGTGGCCGGGACGGTCGGGGCCGGGTCGGTGCCGCCTCCGCCGTCGGGGCCGAAGACCGAGAAGTCGTCGGCGTAGTAGGCGGGCTGGCCGTACCAGCCGTGCGACCAGACCGTGACCGAGGTGGTCGAGGCGCCGGTGGTGAAGGTCGTCGACAGCTGGGTCCAGGCCGTGTTCGGGGTCCAGGTCGACACGTCCGTGGTGCCGGTGCCGGTGACGCCCAGGTAGGTGTAGGAGCCCTGCACCCACGCGCTGAGCGTGTAGGTGGAGTTGGCCTTCACCGCCACCGTCTGGCCGCACTGGGCGTAGTCCTGCCCGGCCGGGGTCGCCTTCAGCGCGGCGGCGCCGGAGTGGACGGGGGAGGAGACCGTCGTACCGCTGCCGTTGGAGCAGGTCCAGTTGGCGAGGGCCGACTCGAAGCCGGCGTTCTTCACGTTGTTGACGTCGGCGGCGGAGGCCGGGGCGGCGGCCAGGCCCGCCATCGCGAGGGCCGTGGCGAGGGCGGCCACGGCCGACCAGGTGCGGATGGCTCGCCGTCCGGCATACCGGGACGCGAGTCGGGGGATGAGTCTGGGCATGACAATCAAGGTGGTCCAGACCAATCGGGCTGTCAATAGGTCCAGACCAAATTCAAAGGGAGGGGCGGGGTGACGAACTGGCCTCGGTCATATGCTCAACCTGTACCGATTTGGCGCCACTTGTGTGGTCACGGATCCCAGACAGCTACACAAACGCTGTTCTCCGGTCACAGAGGCGTGGTTACAGTGCTGAGGTAGTCACGCAATGAAGTCGTCCCGGCTCATTGGGGTAACACCGGTGGGCCGCCGGGGTGTGAAGAGCGGGGAGCTGCCGGTGCCAACTGCCATTGCCGTGACCAGCGCCGACATGGCGCTGCCGGCGCAGGACGAGCGGACCGTGCCCGCGGTCGTCCTCCGCGACCTCGACCGGCGCCCCCTCGACCAGACCCTCGCCGAGTTCACCGCCCTCGTCGAACAGCACGGACATGTGATCGTGGTCTGCTCGGCCGCCGTGCCCGAGCCCGTGACCCGGCGCCTGTACACGCTCCGCTCCCTGCTGGAGAGCGACCGCATCGCCCTGTTCCGCCCCGACCTGCCGCCGCTCGGCATCGCCGTCCTGGCCCGGCAGTTGCGGCAGCTGGCCTCCTGCGACCTCAGCCCCGGCGTGCTCGCGTCGGCCGGCCGGCTGCTCACCCACTACATCCACGCCGGCGCGGTCCTCGGCTCGGTCGCCAAACTGGACCGCGTCCCGGTCACCCTCAAGGCGCACGCCAAGTCCTGGATGCCCGGCACCCAGTTCGGCGTGATCGCCCACCCCGAGCCGCAACTGGTCCGGATCGGCCCCGAGGCCGTGCTGAACGGCCCCGAGTTCAGCACCTGGATGCTGGTCGCCAAGGGACAGCTGCAGTCGGACTGGGTCGCCGGGCTCGCCAAGGCCTGGGGCGCGTACGGACTGCGCGAGACCCCGCTGCCCGCCGAGTCCGCCGACTGGTGGGGCACCGGCCGGATGATCGAGTTCACCAGCTACCTCGCCGACCTGTCGGTTCTCTACCAACTGGTCACCTCGGTCCGGCAGACCAGCTGCCACTGGTGCGGCATCGACGTCATCGGCGACCGCTGCGTCTTCTGCTCCGCCACCCCGCCCGACTACGACCCGCCGGGGCCCCGCGCACTGGAACAGCGCACGCCCGCCTGACCCCCCGGGTCACCCCGCACCACCCTCCGCTCGGCTCCCTCACTGCCCCCACTTCCCCGATGAGGTCGCACGGTCCATGAACTCCCGTCAGCGCCGCGGCGTGATACTCCTGATCCTGTCGGTGATCTGCGCGCTCGCCGCGTTCGCCGGTGTGCTCTCGGTCATCGACAACGCGAAGTCCGAGGTCGGTCCCAAGGTCACCGCGTACGAACTCCGCTCCGACGTCACGCCGTACACCACGCTGAGCCCGAGCCAGTTCAAGAGGATCGCGCTGCCCAAGCGGTGGCTGTCCGCCAACGCGGTCACCAGCCTCAGCCAGATTCACGACAAGATCGCGGTCACCACCCTGAAGAAGGGCTCGCTGCTCCAGACCGACATGATCGTCGACCAGCCCGAGCTGAAGCCGGGCGAGCAGGAGGTCGCGATCATGATCGACGCGGCCACCGGGGTGGCCGGCAAGATCTACCCGGGCTCGCGGGTGAACGTCTACGCCACCTTCGAGGGCAAGCAGCAGAGCGACCCCGACCAGTCGAAGATCATCGTGACCGACGCCCGGGTCCTGGACGTCGGCAAACTCACCTCGCTGGAACCGGACAACAAGAACCAGCAGCCCACCGACGCCGTCCCCATCACCTTCGCGCTGTCCACGCTCGACGCCCAGCGCCTCACCTACGCGGAGTCCTTCGCCCAGCGGGTCCGGCTCGCCCTGGTCGCCCCCGGCACCACGACCACCGTGCCGGACAAGGACCGTACGTACGAACTCGCGACGGACAAGTGAGAGGCGCCCCGCATGCCCATCAGGATCCTCCCCGCCGTCGGTGACGCGGACGCCGTCCGCACCCTGGTCTCCCTGCTCAGCCAGCTCCCGGACACCGAACCGCTGGCCCCCGTCGTCGACTCCACCCAGCTCGTCGACACCCTGGCCCGGGCCGCCGCCGAGTCCGTCGACGAACTCCCCGAGGTCGTCGTCGTCCACGAACGCATCGGCCCGGTCCCGGCCCTGGAACTGATCCGCGAGGTCGCCCTGCGCTTCCCCGCCGTCGGCGTCGTCCTCGTCACCACCGACACCAGCCCCGGCCTGTTCGCCGCCGCGATGGACTCCGGCGCCCGCGGGCTGGTGGGCCTGCCGCTGAGCTACGAGGAACTCGCCGGCCGCGTCCAGGCCGTCGCCCAGTGGTCCACGGGCGTACGACGCCATCTCGGCCACGGCGCCGACGTGTTCGCCGGCGTCGGCGGCACGGTCGTGACGGTGAGCGGCGCGAAGGGCGGGGTCGGCGCCTCCCTCGTCGCCATCCAGATCGCCCTCGCCGCGCAGGCCTCCGGCCACCCCACCGCCCTCGTCGACCTCGACCTCCAGACCGGCGACGTCGCCTCCTACCTGGACGTCCAGTTCCGCCGCTCGGTCGCCGACCTCGCCGCCGTGGGCGACATCTCCCCACGTGTCATGGCCGAGGCCGTCTTCCGCCACGACTCCGGGCTCGCCCTGCTCCTCGCGCCCGCCGAGGGCGAACGCGGCGAGGAGGTCACCGACCGCGCCGCCCGCCAGATCCTCAGCGCCCTGCGCTCCCGCTACGAGATGGTCGTCGTCGACTGCGGCGCCCAGCTCGGCGGCGCGGGCGCGGCGGCCGTCGAGACCGCCGACATGGCACTCCTCGTGACCACACCGGACGTCGTCGCCGTCCGCGCCGCCAAGCGCACGGTCCGGATGTGGGACCGGCTGCAGATCCGCAAGGCCGAGGAGACGACCGTCGTCGTCAACCGGCACACGAGGAACACGGAGATCCAGCCCGCCCTGATCCAGCGCATCACCGGCACCGCCCTGGCGGCCACCGCCGTCCCCGCCAACTTCAAAGAACTCCAGGGCGCGGTGGACGCGGGCCGGATGCACGAACTGGACGCACGGAGCACGGTCAAGCAGGCGTTGTGGGCGCTGGCGGGGGAGCTGGGGCTCGTACGCACGGGAGAGACCGCACCACCACGCCGGGCCACGCGGGCGCGTGCCGCCGAGCGGGGCGCGGTGGGATTCAGACGGCGGAAGGAACTTCCGTGAGGGGTAGTGGGTCGGGGTCGGGGTCGGTGGGTCGTCGGTCGTCTGCGGCCCGGTGGGGGTTGCTCGCGCAGTTCCCCGCGCCCCTAAAAGCAGGGCGCCAGGGTGAGCGCCCCTTCAGGGGCGCGGGGCTGTATCGGATGTGCGGCTGCCGCCGCGCGGGCGCGACAAGCCCCCACACACCCGCACCCGACCGACGACCCACCGCCCCCACCCGGCCCGCCCGCGACCGCGGCCAGGTCTCCATCGAACTCCTCGGCATGACCCCGATCATCATCCTCACCCTCGTCCTCTGCTGGCAGGCCGTCCTCACGGGATACGCCTTCACCCTCGCGGGGAACGCCGCCGACGAAGGCGTACGCGCCGGCACGGCCGTCCCCCGGGCGGAGCGGTACGCGGCCTGTCAGCGCGCCGCGCTGGAGGACCTGTCCAGCGCCTGGCGGGAGGGAGCCACGGTGGACCGGTGCGGCGGCACCGGCACGGTGACCGCGGACGTCTCCCTGCGCGTCCCGGTCCTCTTCCCCGGCACGATCGACTTCCCGGTCACGGTCCACGGCCACGCCGGCACCGTGGAGGAGGTGAAGCGCTGACATGCCCCGCCTTCTTCGGCGCCCCCGCGACCGCGGCCAAGTCGCCATCGAGTACCTCGGCTTCATCCCCGCCCTCCTCCTCGTCGCCCTGGCCGGCATCCAGCTCGGCGCCGTCGCCTACGCCGCCGAGCAGGCCGGCACGGCGGCCCGGGCGGGCGCCCGCGCCGCCTCGCTGCAGGAGGACGTCGGCGCCGCCTGCGCGAGCGCCGTCAGCGGCGGGATCGACGTCAGCTGCGCCTCCTCCGGCGGCGGCGACTCGGTCACCGTGACCGCCACGGTCCACATCCCCAAGATCGTCTGGGAGCTCGGCAACGCCACCAAGTCCGCCACGATGCCCGTCGACCACTGAACGTCGAGCACTGAACGAGGAGCACGGCACCATGAGCCTGCGGGCACGCATCAACTCCCCCGAGGAGAACGGCAGCCGGGGCGAGGACGGCCACCTGGTCTCCTCGTACCGGGCCAAGCTCCTGGAGGAGATCGACCTCGCGGAGATGAGCGCGCTGGCCGCCGCCGAGCGCCGGGCCCGGCTCGAACGCGTCCTCGGCCACATCATCAGCCGTGAGGGCCCGGTCCTGTCGACCGCCGAACGCTCCCAGCTGATCCGCCGGGTCGTCGACGAGGCGCTGGGACTCGGCATCCTGGAGCCGCTCCTCGAAGACGCCTCGATCACGGAGATCATGGTGAACGGCCCCGACGCGATCTTCGTCGAACGCGGCGGCCGGGTCGAGCAGTTGCCGCTCCGCTTCGTCTCGGCCGACCAGCTGATGCAGACCATCGAGCGGATCGTCTCCACGGTCAACCGCCGCGTGGACGAGTCCAACCCGATGGTCGACGCCCGCCTCCCCTCCGGCGAACGCGTCAACGTCATCATCCCGCCGCTCTCGCTCACCGGCCCGATCCTCACCATCCGCCGCTTCCCGCGCTCCTTCACCCTCCAGGAGCTGATCGGCTTCGGCTCGCTCGACGAGCACATGGTGTTCCTGCTGGCGGGCCTGGTGCAGGCGAAGTTCAACATCATCGTCTCGGGCGCCACCGGCACCGGGAAGACGACCCTGCTGAACGCCCTGTCCGGCCTGATCCCGGCCCACGAGCGCATCATCACCATCGAGGACTCCGCCGAACTCCAGCTCCAGCAGTCCCACGTGGTCCGCCTGGAGTCCCGCCCGTCGAACGTCGAGGGCAAGGGCCAGGTCACCATCCGCGACCTGGTCCGCAACTCGCTGCGGATGCGGCCCGACCGGATCGTGGTCGGCGAGGTCCGCGGCGGCGAGTCCCTGGACATGCTGCAGGCCATGTCGACGGGCCACGACGGCTCCCTCGCCACCGTCCACGCCAACAGCGCGGAGGACGCGCTCACCCGGCTCCAGACCCTGGCCTCCATGTCGGACGTGGAGGTCCCCTTCGTCGCCCTGCACGACCAGATCAACAGCGCGGTCGAGGTCATCGTCCAGCTCACCCGGTTCGCCGACGGCGCCCGCCGGATCACCGAGATCGCGATGCTGGACAGCCACGGCAGCGAGCCGTACCGGCTGGCGACGGTCGCCCGCTTCGACGCCCGGCCGATGACCCACGACGGCCATGTCCACGGCGCCTTCCAGTACTTCCCGCTCCCGCGCCGCACCGCCGACCGCCTCTACATGGCGAGCCAGCCGATCCCGCAGGCGTTCGGCGTGGCCCAGCACTTCGACCAGCTCACCACCCGAGAAGCCCGGTAGGCGGCCCATGTCCCTCCACGACCTCGTCTCCCTCACCACCGGCATCACCCTGCTGGCGGGCCTGCTGGCCGTGGTGGGCATGCACACCTACGCCTCCGGCCGGGCCCAGCGCGCCGCCCTGGTGGACCGGCTCTCCTACACGGGCGAGTCCCCGTTCACCGGCCGCCGGCGCCGCTTCCGCAACCTGGACCGCCGGCTGCGCGGCACCGGGATCGGCCGCCGCCTCGAACTCCGGCTCGCGGCCACGGGTTTGGACGTCACCCCGGGCGAGTTCTTCGTCTACATGCTGGCCGCGGTGGTCGCCCTCTGGCTGATCGGCCAGGCCGCGCTCGCCCCCTTCTTCGGCCCCATCGCCGGCCTCGTCGGGGTCTTCGCCGCCGTCCAGTTCCTCAACTGGCAGCGGCAGAAACGCATCGAGCGGTTCATCGGCCAGCTCCCCGAACTGGCCCGCATCCTCGCCAACGCCACCCACGCCGGCCTCGCCCTGCGCACCGCGATCGGCATGGCGGCGGAGGAGCTGGAGGCTCCGGCCGGCGAGGAACTGGCCAAGGTCGCCGACCAGTTGGCGATCGGCCACTCCATGGACGACGCGCTGGGCGAGCTGGCCGACCGGCTCCCGTCCCGCGAGCTGGTCGTCCTGGTCACGACCCTGGTCCTCTCCAACCGGGCCGGCGGTCAGGTGGTCAGCGCGCTGCGCAACCTCACCGAGACCCTGGAGGAGCGCAAGGAGACCCGCCGCGAGATCCGTACCCAGCTCTCCCAGGTGACGATGACGTCGTACGCCGTCCCGGCCCTGGGCATCGGCGCCCTGTTCCTGATGAACGGCGTCAAGGACGGCACCCTGGACCGGATGACGGGCACCACGCTCGGTCAGGGGGCCGTGCTGATCGCCTTCGGGCTGTATGCGGTCGGGTTCGTTCTCATCCGCCGTCTGAGCCGGATCGACGTGTAGGTGGAATGTGATATGGCACTGGACGGTATGTGATGGGTGATATGTGACATGGCACTGATCCTGGCCCTCCTCATGGCCCTCGGCGTCTGGGGCGCCTTCGCCGGCGTCCGCATGTACCGCGCGGACGCGAAGCTCCCCGCCGACCTGGCGATCGCCCTGGAGGTCGGCGCCACCCGCACCGGCGCCGCCAACTCCCTCATCGACCGCATGGGCATGCGCTACGCCCCCGCCGTCCTGCGCCTGATGGGCCCGCGCCTGGTGACCCGGTACCGTCGCAAGATCGACCTGGCGGGCAACCCCGGCGGCCTGACCATCGACCGCTACGCGGCCCGCCGCGCGGTCTACGGCGCGCTCGGCACCGTGGGCTGCCTGGTCTTCCTCCTCCGCGGCCAGTACCTGATGGCCCTGATCCTGCTGCTCTTCGGGGCGTTCTGGACGGAGGTCGGCATCTGGTCGGCGATCCGGATCCGCAGGGACGTCATCGAACGCACCCTGCCGGACTTCCTGGACGTCCTCGCCGTGGTGGTCGGCGCGGGCCTCGGCTTCCGCCAGGCCCTGGACCGGGTGGCCACCCACTACGAGGGCCCCTGGGCCGACGAACTCCGCATCACGCTCCGCCAGATGGACCTGGGCATGAGCCGCCGCCAGGCCTTCGCGGAGCTGCGGAGGCGGAACGACTCGGAACAGGTCGCGATGTTCGTGACGGCGTTGCAGCAGGGCGAGGAACTGGGCGCGCCGATCGTCGACACCCTCGTCGCCCTCGCCAAGGACATGCGCCGCACGGACGCCCAGAACGCGCGCCGCAAGGCGGCCCGGGCGGTCCCCAGGGCCACGCTGATGATCACCACGTTCATGGTCCCGGCGACGATGCTGCTGCTGGCCGCGGGCCTGCTGCTGGGCTCGGGGGTCGACTTCGGGTCGATCACGGGGAAGTAGGCGGGGCGACGGCCATGGCGACCAGGCAGGACGGCGGCGGGAAAGTCGGGACGCGGGTCGAGCTGCGGGCCCTGCAGGCCATGTGCCGCCAGGTCTTCGGCTTCCGCCTGGCGATGATCGCCGTGGCGACCCCCGCGGCCCTCCTCAACGCCACCCCCGGCCTGGGCGCCCGCCTGGTCGGCTCGGCGGTGGTCGTCACCTTCATGATCTCCTACGTCCTCTTCCGCGACTGGCAGCGCTTCGGCCCCCTCCTGCTCCGCCACCCCGCCCTCCTGGCCGCCGACACCCTCTTCGGCTCGTTCCTCCTGATCTCGGCGGGCCCCGACACCACCCTCGCGTACGTCAGCGTCTGCACCCCGCTGCTCGCCGGCCTCCTCTACAGCTGGCGCGGAGCGGCGGTCTTCGCCTCGCTCCAGTCCCTGATCCTGCTCCTCGTCCAGGGGGCCCTGAAGCAGCACGCGAGCGTGGCCGAGTCCCTCCTCCTGCCCGGCCTCTGTGTGATCACGGGGGCGATGGGCTCGACCCTGCGCACGCTGATGCTCCGCTTCGGCACCGCCACCGAGGCCCTGGCCGAGACCCGCTCCCGGCTCGCCGCGACGGAGGCGGTCAGCGCCGAACGCGCCCGCCTGGCCCGCGAGATGCACGACTCCCTGACCAAGACGCTCTACGGCGTCGCGCTGGTCGCCGACGGCCTCGCGGAGTCGGCGTCCGCGTCCCAGGACCGCCTGGACCCGGCCCTCATCCGCCGGCAGGCGGAACTGGTGGCGGACGCGGCGCGCAAGGCGGCGGCGGAGTCCCGCGACCTCCTGACGGACCTGCGCGACGGAACCGACGACGCACCCCCGGACGTACTCGCCGAACTGCGCACCCTGACCGGCGACTTCACCGCCCGCACGACCCTCCCCGCCACCTACGACGGCCCCGCCGCCCCCGTCCCCCTGCCCTCCGCCACCACCCGCCAGCTGCTCAGCGTGGCGGCGGAGGCGCTGGAGAACGCGCACCGGCACGCGCGGGCGACGAGGGTCGACGTACGGGCCGAGGCCACCCCCACCCACCTGGTGGTCACGATCCACGACGACGGCCGGGGGCTTCCCCCGGACACCACCCTCGAAGGCCTGCGCCGCACCGGCCACTTCGGCCTGCTCGGCATGACGGAACGCGCGGCATCGGTGGGGGCCCGCATCCGGCTCACCACCGACAAGGGCACGGAGGTCCGAGTGGAGGTGCCCCTGACATGACGGAGCCCAGGTACCACCCCTTCGACGGAGACGGCGAGCCCCCGCCCCCACCACCCCTGCGGGTCCTGGTGGCCGACGACAACCCGGTGATCCGCGCGGGCCTGACGGCGGTCCTCTCCGCCTCTGACGACCTCACGGTGGTGGCGGAGGCCGACGACGGCCGCGCCGCCTACGAGGCCGCCCTGCGCCACCGCCCCGACGTCATCCTCCTCGACGTCCGCATGCCGGGCGTCGACGGCATGGCGGCCCTGCCCCATCTGGTGCGCCTGGCCCCGGTCATGATGCTCACCTACAGCCACGAGACGGAGATCGTGCAGGAGGCCGTCCGGCTGGGCGCCGGGGGCTACCTGGTCCACGGCGAGTTCACCACCCAGCAACTGGCGCAGGCGGTACGGGACGTGGGCGGGGGGCGCCCGCACTTCACGCCGACGGCGACGAACGCGTTGCTGGCGCATATCAGAGACAACGCAACTGCACACGCGAAACCCGAAATCCGTTTCCTGTCCGCGCAAATCTCTTCACAAAACCTTTCGCAACTGCAATCCTCTGTGGGAGGGTCAGCACAGTCCCGGTTTCAACTGAGCGGCAGAGAGGCGGAGATCATGGACCTCATCGCGTCCGGCATGAACAACCAGCAGATCGCCGCCGTCTGCTTCATCAGCGAGAAGACGGTCAAGAACCACATCAACCGCATCTTCGCCAAGCTCCACACCACCACCCGCGCCCAGGCGACGGCCAAGTGGCTGGGGGTGGCCTGAGATGAGCCGGATGAACTGGGTCCGGATTTGGGTCCTGGGACCCTCCGCCATTGGGTATGTTCCGCCCTACGTTGCGAGGATCGGAACCGAACCCGGAGGGGAGCACCATGAGCGACCTGATGCTGAGGATGCTTGTCGCGATGCAGCGCCGCGCCGACGACCGGGGGCAGACCGCGGTCGAGTACCTGGGGATCATCGCGGTGGTGGTGGCCATTGTGCTGGCGGTTACGGGGACGAGCATCGGGAATGCGGTCCTGACGGCCATCCTGGCGCAAATCGGCAAAATCGTGTGATGCGTCACCGCCGTTACGGCGACTCAGGGCAGGCCTTCCCCATCTACATCACGGTTGTGGGGGGCCTGCTCTTTCTCGCGTTCGCCTACCTCGCGGTCGGCCAGGCCGCGGTGAACCGGAACGGTGCCCAGACGGCCGCCGACGCGGCGGCGCTCGCCGCGGCCATGAACACCCGTGACGAGCTTGCGGACCAGTGGGTGAAGGACGTACTCGACCCGACCAAGTGGCAGGACATCTTCGACGGCAACGTGGACGTCGCGGACTCCTGTTGGCGGGCTGCTCAACTGGCGGCCCGCAACGACGCGACGGCTCAGTGCACGCCGGAACCGCCCCTGAGCTACAAGGTCGATGCCCAGACGAACAAGACCGTCGGCGACTCCGTCGTGCCGGGCACCGAGAACATGAAGTCGACGGCACACGCCACGGCCGTGATCGAGACGCTCTGCTCGTTCACGCCCACCGGCGATGACAGCGTCCTGCCCGAACTCATCTGCAGGGACCGGACCTGGACCCTGGACCCGGACGATCTCACGGACCTCCCGGGCCCCGAGGACCTCTTCGACGTCCACCTGGCCGACTGACAAGCGAATCGACGAGTGAAGAAGGAAGCGGAGCGATGAGCATTCGGTTCACTGCGACGGCTCGCAGGGGGATGGTCGCCCTGGCCGTCGCCGTCGGCCTGGCTCTCGGCGTGGCCGGATGCGGCGGCGGAGGTGACAGCGGGGGCGACAAGAAGCCCAGCGCATCGGCCTCACAGAGCGACGGATCACAGCCGACCGCACAGGAGGGGCAGTCCCAACCACCCCTTGCCGAGCTCTCGGGTCCCTCCGGACTCGTCATTCAGGTCACCTCCGCCATCCGGGATTCGGGCGGCTTCCTCACGGTCAACGCGAACCTGAAGAACGACGGCTCGCAAATGGTCATCGTCCCTGTGGCACTCCGGGGCGACGAGACGGAGATCGTCAGACACGACACGTCGTTCGGCGGCGCCACGCTCGTGGACTCCAAGGGCAAGAAGCGGTACTACGTGCTGCGGGACACGGACGGCCGCCCGCTCACCACGACCGGTCTCACCCAGATCCAGGCCGGCCAGACCATCCCCGTCTTCATGCAGTTCCCGGCGCCCCCCACCAGCACCACCGAAGTCACCCTCCAACTCCCCACCTTCTCCAGCGGCACGATCAAGATCTCCGGGTGAGGGCGAAGTGACCACACCACGCCTGCCCCTGACGCTGAGCGCGGCCACGATCCTCGTGGTCACGCAGCTCTACGGCGCGACGGCCGCGAACGCCGACGGCGGCGACCCGAGCGTCCCGCCGGGCACCGAGCCCTCCGCCACCGCCCCCGTGAAGATCGACCCCACCGACCCCGACCTCAAGCTCCCCGAGGGCGCCACCCTCGCCGAGCCCAAGGTGCTGGACATCAAGTCGGTCGTGGAGGACCAGAGCGGTGACGAGCGGCGGGAGGACACCAACGCGGACGTGACCTTCGCCCTCCAGGCCGAGGTGCTGTTCAGCAAGGACAGCGCGAAGCTGAGCGCGGCGGCGACGGCGCGGATCGACGCGATCGCGGACGAGATCAGGAAGCAGAACGCGACCCAGGTCCGGGTCTTCGGCTTCACGGACAACCTGGGCTCCTCGGCCCACGGAGACGTCCTCTCCCGCCAGCGCGCCAACGCCGTACAGGGCGTCCTCGACCAGGACCTGAACGACCCGAACATCACCTTCGACGTCCGCGGCTACGGCGAGCAGTACCCGATCGCCGACAACTCCACGGAGGAGGGACGGAAGAAGAACCGGAGGGTCGAGGTCACGTTCCCCCGGACGGGGAGCTGAGCGCGCCGCCCGGCTATGCCGTCTCCTCCACCGTCACCCGCGTCCCCGCCCGGACACCCCACCCGGCCATCGCCCCGGCCTCCGCCTCCAGTACGTGACGGGACCGCAGCCGGGGCAGTCCGAGACGCCCCGGCGGCATGGTGCGTACGGCGATGACGGTCAGGCGGCGGTCGAGGTAGGCGACATCGATCGCCATCCGCATCCGGAAGGTGTGGATCCCGTTGGCGGGGGAGAGCAGGATCGCCCCGTCAAGGGAATCCCGCCCCAACAGCCCCTTCGTACGGGCCCGGTAGGACGTGGCGATCTCCAGCGGAACAACGGTCGCGCCCTCGTCCCCGTGCACGACCAGCCGTCCCCGCCCGTCTCTCCACCGTGCCATCGCGGCGTCACCTCCGCGGCGACGGTATCTCCGGCGGGCCCGGCTCCGGGCCGCCGGGGGCGCAATTCGGTTGTGACGGGCCCGGGCCCCGGGTAGGACCTTGGGCATGACTTCACTCGGTGCTGTGTTCCGTCCCCAACTGCCCCCCGAGCGGCTGCGTGATGTGGTCCGGCTCGCCGACGAGGTGGGGCTGGAGGAGCTGTGGCTGTGGGAGGACTGCTTCCGGGAGGGCGGGATCTCCACGGCCGCCGCTGCGCTCGCCTGGAGCGAGCGGGTGCGTGTCGGGGTCGGGCTGCTGCCCGTGCCGTTGCGGAACGTGGCCATCACCGCCATGGAGGCGGCGGCGCTGCACCGGATGTTCCCGGGGCGTGCCGTCCTCGGCGTCGGGCACGGTGTGCAGGACTGGATGGGCCAGGTCGGCGCCCGCGCCGAGTCCCCGCTGACCCTGCTGCGTGAGCATCTCGACGCGTTGCGCGCGCTGCTGCGCGGGGAGCGGCTCACCGTCGCCGGGCGGTACGTCCGGCTCGACGACGTCGCCCTCGACTGGCCGCCGGCCGGTCCGGTCCCGGTGTTCGCGGGCGGTGAGGGCCCCCGCACCCTGCGTCTCACCGGTGAGGCCGCCGACGGCACCATCATGACGGCGGCCACCTCGCCCGACGGAGTCCGCCGGGCGCGCGGGCTCATCGAGGAGGGCCGGGCGGCGGCGGGGCGGGACGCGGGCGAGCCGCACCAGGTGGTCGTCTATCTCCTCACCGCCACCGGCCCGGACGCCGCCGCCCGGCTCCGGGCCGAACTCGTCGCCGAGGGGCTGGAGTCCGTCCCCGACCTCGGGGTCGCCGGAGACGCGGACGCCGTCGCCAAGGCCGTGCAGCGGCTCGCGGAGGCGGGCGCCGACAGCGTCGTCCTCCAGCCGACGGCGGACGAGCCCGACCCCGAGGGCTTCGTACGGTTCACCGCGGAGGAGGTCCGGCCGCTCGTGGCATGAGGCCGGAGGCGTTGTCAGTGGCGGCTGCCACACTCGCCGCATGACGACCGACAAGAGGACCGACAAGACGACCGACAAGAGGACCGACAAGAGGACCGACAAGACGACCGGCAAGAAGACCGACGAGGCAACCGACAGGACGTACAGCGACGTCCGGCTGCGGCCCGTGCTGGACGACGATCTCGAACTCTTCCTCGCCTACGAGCACGACGCGGAGGCCGTCCGGCGGTCGAGGTTCACGCCCCGGCCGCGGGAGGCCTTCCTCAAACACTGGCGGGAGCGGGTGCTCGGGGACCCGACCGGCCGGGTGCGGACCGTCCTCGTGGACGGGGAGGTCGCGGGGAACATCGTCGCCTGGTGGGACGGGGAGCGCCGGTTCACCGGGTACTGGCTGGGACGGGCCTACTGGGGGAGCGGCGTCGGCAGCCGCGCCTTCACCCTCTTCCTCCAGGAGGAGACCGTACGGCCCCTGTACGCCGACCCCTCCGCGGAGAACACGGCCTCCGTACGGCTGCTGGAGAAGAACGGCTTCGTCCCGTACGGCGACCCGGAGCACTCCGTGGACGAGGAGGGGTTCGTCCTGCTCGTGCTGGGCGGTGGCGGCTCCCCGGACGCCTCCTGACGCTCCTCGACCTCGTCAGGCCGTGTCCGTGACCCGGGGGTGGTCGCCCGTCGCCCCGTCGATCAGCTCCCGCACGATGTCCATGTGCCCCGCGTGCCGGGCCGTCTCCTCGGCCATGTGGACCAGGACCCAGCGGAGGGAGACGGTGATGTCGCGCCAGGACGGCCGGCCGAGGGTCTCCAGCGGGCGTCCGGCGATCACGCGGTCGGCGGCGGTGCGGGCCCGGCCGTAGAAGTCGACGATCTGCCGGGTGGTCTCCCCGGGGCCGACCGTCAGGTCCTCGGTGTAGGGGTCGAACCACAGTGGCTCGGCCTCCTCCCCGAAGGCCTCCACGAACCAGCCGTACTCCACCGAGGCCAGGTGCTTCACCAGCCCGAGCAGGTTGGTGCCGGACGGGGTCATCGGGCGGCGCAGCTGTTCGTCGTCGAGGCCCTGAAGTTTCCACAGCACCGCGTCCCGGTGCCGGTTGAGGCTCGCGTGCAGGGTTTCCTTCTCACCGGCGGTGTACATCTCATGGGTCGTCATGGCGGGGGAAATTATCAGCGGCCACTGACAGCCGGCTGGGAGCATGCCGACCATGACAGAGCAGCAGCGCTCCTTCGAGGACCTCGTCGCCGAGGGCACCGCCGTGCCGACCGCGGGCTGGGACTTCTCCTGGTTCGAGGGCCGGGCCACCGAGGCGCGTCCCTCCTGGGGCTATGCCCGGGCGGCCGGTGAGCGGCTCGGCCGGGCCACCGCCGCGCTGGACATCGAGACCGGCGGCGGCGAGGTGTTCGACTTCGCCCTCGCTGCGGCGGCCCCGCACCGGCCGGCGCTGCTCGCCGCCACCGAGGCCTGGCCGCCGAACGTGGCCAAGGCGAGCGCCCTGCTGAGCCCCCGCGGTGTCGTGGTCGTCGCCTCGTCCGAGGGTGCCCCGCTGCCCTTCGCCGACGAGACCTTCGACCTGGTCCTCAGCCGGCACCCGGTGCGGGCCGACTGGACCGGGATCGCGCGTGTGCTGCGCCCCGGCGGCACCTACTTCGCCCAGCACGTCGGGCCCGCCAGCGCCTTCGAGCTCGTCGAGTTCTTCCTCGGCCCGCAGCCGGAGGACGTCCGCGCCGGCCGCGACCCCGGCCGCGAGCGCGCGGAGGCGGAGGCGGCCGGACTGGAGATCGTCGGCCTGCGGGCCGAGCGGCTGCGGATGGAGTTCCACGACATCGCCGCCGTCGTCCACTTCCTGCGCAAGGTGGTGTGGATGGTGCCCGGTTTCACGGCCGAGGCGTACGAGCCCGAACTCCGCGCCCTGCACCGGCGGATCGAGAAGGAGGGCCCCTTCGTCGCGTACAGCGCCCGGCACCTCTTCGAGGCCCGCAGACCGGCGCTCCGGGCCTGATGCACCGGCCTTGGAATGCCAGGCGGCGAAGAATGGCCAAGAACCGCCGTTCGGCTCCCCGGACGTGCCCCTCGCCCCCAGCCACCCCAAACGATCAACACCGGTCATGTCGTGATGCTCTGGTCCAATAGGGTCAACCCGTGCCGTAGCTCATGGATCTACGCATAAGTGAACGCGAGACCCGTCCGTTCATGTCCCATTTCCACGGCGTTCCCACATCGTTACCGCCATCGCTTCGCATGAACCCGCTGGTTCACGTAAGTTCAGACCAAGGTAATTCGCGTGAGCAAAGCTGCGCGGTCGGCACCGCGCGGTGGAGGGGGCTGCGCGGTGCCGTGTTCCCTCGCGGGCCCGCGTCAAGCCATCGTTCGCAGCCGGGGTAGCCCGTCGGAGGGACGGACGGACAACCCGCCGAGGCATCCCCAAGACGGCCCAAACCCTCTTGATCTCCCCGTATGCGGCCACTTTTCCTGGGATTCCGTTGCGAATCGGCCATGCGAGGCCCCTGAATCCAGCGCTTCTGGCCCATCGGGGCGTCGCCGGGCGACTCCGGAGAGTAGTTGTGGCACGCCGATGCACGCAGCATCACTTACAAAGGGTTATGGTGGAAACCCCCCCTCGGGCCGGTCCGTCTCCCCCCCACGGACCGGCCCGTTTTTTTCTGCCCCGCTACTTTTCAAGCGCCCGTCAGGACGGCGCCCCGTCAGGGGCGCGGGGCTGTGACGATGTGCGGCTGGCGCCGCGTGGGCGCGACCAGCCACCCCCCACCCGCGGCCGCGCGACAACCGCACCGACCTCCCCCCTGGGCGCCCTCCCCACCGAACCCCCCTCAACTCCCAGCGGGGTAGGCTTCGGCGGGCGGACCCCCGCATCCGAATCACGAGGGGCGGACTCAAGTGACCCTGCGCGACAAGCTGCGCGGCCTGCTCGTCAGGCTCTACGCACGCCGGGTGGAAGGCCACCTGGACCACGCTCAGGTGCCCAAGCACATCGGCGTCATCATGGACGGCAACCGCCGCTGGGCGAAGGCCGCCGGCTCCAGCACGGTCCACGGCCACCGCGTCGGCGCCGACAAGATCGAGGAGTTCCTCGGCTGGTGCTCGGAGACGGACGTCGAGGTCGTCACCCTCTGGCTGCTGTCCACGGACAACTTCGACCGCGCCAAGGAAGAACTGGTCCCCCTCCTCGGCATCATCGAGGACGTCGTCCGCACCCTCGCCGCCGACGGCCGCTGGCGCGTCCACCACGTCGGCACCCGCGACCTGCTGCCCTCCCCGATGCAGACGGCGCTCAAGGAGGCCGAGGAGGCCACCGCCCACGTCGACGGAATACTGGTCAACGTCGCCATCGGCTACGGCGGCCGCCAGGAGATCGCCGACGCCGTCCGCTCGATGATCCTCGACGCCCACGACAAGGGTGTCGCGATGGAGGACCTCGCCGACTCCGTCACCGTCGACGCGATCGGCCGTCACCTCTACACCGGCGCCCAGCCCGACCCGGACCTGGTGATCCGCACCAGCGGCGAGCAGCGGCTGTCCGGATTCATGCTCTGGCAGACCGCCCACGCCGAGTACTACTTCTGCGAGGTCTTCTGGCCCGCGTTCCGCAAGGTCGACTTCCTGCGCGCCCTGCGTGACTACGCGGCCCGGCACCGCCGCTACGGCGGGTGACGTCGTCGTGACGGCGGACGTCAACACGGCACAAGCCACCCGCCACCGCCGCCACGCTGGATAACCCCGTCATTACGGTGGATGACCCCACCACGCCCATGAGGCGTAAATCACCCGTTTCGGGGCGCGAGTAACGTGGAGTTCACCTGCGCGTCGTTGCAGTCCGTGGCATGGCGGCGCATGTTCGAGGGCATAAGCCAAGCAGGTCGATGTCCGAACCACGGGCATCGGATCTCAGTGGGCGGCTCGGGGCCGTCCACCCGGGAGGCCCTTTGCACCAGCCCGACCGTGCGGTCACGGCACGGAAGAAGCAGCGGGGGGCCGGTTTTCGGCCCGTGCAGGGCGGCCGTCAACCGGTCCAGCTCCTCTTCGTCGCTCCCCGACCTCATCCGAGGGGGTACGTCCTTCCGTGGTGACCAGCACAACGCGCCGCAAGTCCGACCGGCGCACCTATGTTCTCGACACCAGCGTCCTGCTGGCCGACCCGAACGCCATGGCCCGCTTCGACGAGCACGAGGTCGTGCTCCCGATCGTCGTGGTCACGGAACTGGAGGCCAAGCGGCACCATCCCGAACTCGGCTACTTCGCCCGGCAGGCCCTGCGCCTGCTCGACGACTACCGGGTCCGGCACGGCCGCCTCGATGCCCCCATTCCCATCGGCGAGCTGGGCGGCAGCATCCGTGTCGAGCTCAATCACTCGGACCCCAGCGTGCTGCCGAGCGGCTACCGCCTGGGGGACAACGACTCCCGCATCCTCGCGGTCGCCCGCAATCTGCAGGCCGAGGGGTATGACGTCACGGTCGTCTCGAAGGACCTGCCGCTCAGGATCAAGGCCTCGTCCGTCGGCCTCCTCGCCGAGGAGTACCGCGCCGAACTCGCCATCACGGACACCTCCGGCTGGACCGGAATGTCCGAACTGACCCTGTCCGGCGAGCAGGTGGACATCCTCTTCGAGGAAGGCCATGTGTACGCGCCGGAGGCCGCGGATCTCCCCGTGCACACCGGTCTGACCATCCAGTCGGAGCGCGGCAAGGCGCTCGGCAGGGTGACGGCCGAGGGCAACATCCGTGTGGTGCGCGGCGATCGCGAGGCGTTCGGCATCAAGGGGCGCAGCGCCGAGCAGCGGATCGCGCTCGACCTGCTCCTCGACCCGGACGTCGGCATCGTCTCGATGGGCGGCCGGGCCGGCACCGGCAAGTCGGCGCTCGCGCTGTGCGCGGGTCTGGAGGCGGTCCTGGAGCGCCGCCAGCACCAGAAGGTGATGGTCTTCCGCCCGCTGTACGCGGTCGGCGGCCAGGAACTCGGCTATCTGCCGGGCTCCGAGGCGGAGAAGATGAGCCCCTGGGCGCAGGCGGTCTTCGACACGCTCTCCGCGGTCACCAGCCGCGAGGTGATCGAGGAGGTCACCGCCCGCGGGATGCTGGAGGTGCTGCCGCTCACCCACATCCGCGGCCGCTCCCTCCACGACGCCTTCGTGATCGTCGACGAGGCCCAGTCGCTGGAACGGAACGTCCTGCTGACCGTTCTGTCCCGGATCGGCGCGAATTCACGGGTGGTTCTGACCCACGACGTGGCGCAGCGGGACAACCTGCGGGTGGGGCGGTACGACGGTGTGGTAGCCGTCGTCGAGAAGCTGAAGGGGCATCCGCTCTTCGCGCATGTCACCCTGACCCGGTCCGAGAGGTCCCAGATCGCCGCGCTTGTGACCGAAATGCTGGAGGACGGACACATCTGATCCCTGTGTCCAACTTGGGTTGATTACCCGTCGGTTGGCGCCGTCCGGCAAAGGCCTTGAGCCTAGTCGGGCGGCGCCTTCGCGCGTGCTGCTTTCCTGAAATCCCCTGGGGGAAACGGGATGTGAGCTTTCACACGCAACTCAGAATTGCCACCCGGCGTCGGGTTACGGCAGAGTCTCACTCCTGTCAGGCCCCGCATACGACACACCTGTACCCCCAGCGGTACGGAAACACAGCAGCATCACAGCTAATTCCATAGCGACGTCGTATGCCGCCCGAGCACCACGCGGCGCTTCCCCCGGGAAGCTGCCCACCGGGCCCGTGTCTCCCGTGACCCAGTAGTGAGGAGGCCAGCGCCAGGGGCAAGATTGCGTCCGCCAGGGTCACCGAAGCGGGCGATGCTGGAAGGAAACCGTGTGAGCCGGATTTCGGTCCGGGGATTCGCAGTGGCCTCGGCCACCGCGGTCACCGCTGTCGGAAGCGTCGTCGGTGTTGCCTCGGGCAGCGTGGCGCAGCCGAACAACGACGCAGAGGCGACAGCAGCCGACACCACGCTCCTCGCGGACCTCCCCGCGGGTCAGCAGGCGACGGTCCAGACCGCGTCCCTGACGCAGCAGGCCGACGCCGTGGCCATCCAGGCCGACGCGACCGCCAAGAAGGACGCCGAGCAGTCCGCCCGTGTGGCGGCCGCCAAGAGCGCCGAGGCCAAGAAGGCCGCGGCCGAGAAGGCGGCCAAGGAAGCCAAGGAGCGCGCCGAGGCGAAGGAGGCGGCCAGCCGCTCCTCCGTGTCCGCGTCCAGCTTCCCGGTCCAGAGCTCCTACACCGTGGCGCAGATCCAGGCGATGGCGCAGCAGATGGTGGCCAGCGGCCAGTTCCAGTGCTTCAGCAACATCGTGGACCACGAGTCCAGCTGGAACTACCGGGCGGTCAACGCCTCCTCCGGCGCCTACGGCCTCTTCCAGGCCCTGCCCGGCTCCAAGATGTCGTCCGTCGGCTCCGACTGGCAGACGAACCCGGCCACGCAGATCAAGTGGGGCCTGAACTACATGAACTCCCGCTACGGCAGCCCGTGCGAGGCCTGGACCTTCTGGCAGGCGAACCACTGGTACTAGAGCCCACTCGGCTTCTCAACCTTTGACAGCCCCTCCCCGTCCTAGGGGGAGGGGCTGTCGCCCTGTACGGTCGGACCGAACGACTCCAGGGGGGAGTGGTGAGGAGTACCCGGGGACGCGGGGGAAGAGGGCGGATCATGTCGCGAGTGCCTCAGTGGCTCGGCCGGCTCGGTGCCGGACTGACCGAGATGGGCGAGCGATTGGACGAACGCCAGGCCGAGGTGGAGCGCGAGCAGACCGAGCCCGAGCCGCCCGCTCCGGCGGTGCCCGCGCCGGCGCCCGCACCGGAGACTCCCGCCCCCGCTCCCACCCCCGCCCCTGCCGCCGTCGCCGCGCCCGTCCGGAAGCCCGTACCGCGTCCCGACCCCGTGACGGCCATCCCCTGGGGGGTGCGGGTCGCCGCCGAGGCCGGCTGGCGGCTGCTGGTCCTGGCCGGCACCGTCTGGATCCTGATGCGGGTCATCAGCGCCGTCCAACTCGTCGTCTTCGCCTTCGTCATCGCGCTGCTGATCACCGCCCTGCTGCAGCCCACGGTCGCCTGGCTCAGCCGCTCCGGGATGCCCCGCGGCCCGGCCACCGCGCTCACCGCCATCTCCGGGTTCGTGGTGATCGGCCTGCTGGGCTGGTTCGTGACCTGGCAGGTCATGGAGAACATCGACACGCTCTCCGACCAGGTCCAGAACGGCATCGACGACCTGCGCGACTGGCTGCTCAAGGGGCCTTTCCACGTCACCGACAAGCAGATCAACCAGATCGCCAAGAACCTCCGCGAGGCGATCGGCGCCAACACCGACGAGATCACCTCGTTCGGCCTGGAGGGCGTCCAGGTGGTCGTGGAGGCCCTGACCGGCATCCTGCTGGTCTTCTTCTCCACGCTCTTCCTGCTGTACGACGGCGCGCGCATCTGGCAGTGGTTCCTGAAGCTGGTGCCGAGCGCGGCCCGGGAGGGCGTGGCCGGCGCCGGTCCGCGCGCCTGGCGCACGCTGACGTCCTACGTGCGGGGCACGGTGCTCGTCGCCCTCATCGACGCCATCTGCATCGGCCTCGGCATCTATTTCCTGGACGTGCCCATGGCCGTCCCGCTGGCCGTCTTCATCTTCCTGTTCTCGTTCATCCCGCTGGTCGGCGCGGTGGCCTCCGGCGCCCTCGCGGTGGTCGTCGCGCTCGTCACCCAGGGCGTGTTCACCGCCGTCATGACCCTGGTCGTGGTCCTCGCGGTGCAGCAGATCGAGGGCCACATCCTCCAGCCGTTCATCCTCGGCCGCGCGGTCCGCGTCCACCCCCTCGCCGTGGTCCTCACGGTCGCGGCCGGCGGCATGGTCGCGGGCATCGGCGGCGCGGTGGTGGCCGTACCGCTGGTTGCGGTGATGAACACGGTGGTCAGCTATCTGCACCAGTACTCGCGCGAGCGGTACGTGGACGAGGCCGTGGAGCCGGAGAACCTGGAGCCGGAGGACGCCCCCAGTTCGATCAAATGAGTGTCGAACAAAGTGATTTGAGCGGCCGAACATTCCAACTTCCGTCAGCTCGGGACAGCTGGGAAATCCCCGGCTGAAATATGCCATCGAACTGATACACATACCTCCTCGGTGCGAAAGCGCGAAAAGAGGGGGGCGATGTCGGAGGTTCGGGACCCCCTCGGCAGGGCCGGTTACGGCCGGCTCGCGCACGCCCTGATCGCGTGCGGGCGCGAGGGGTTCAGCGGCGAACTGCGGGTGCCGGGCAGCCCGGGCGGCGCCTTCCATCTGCGCGGCGGGCTGGTGGTCGCGGCCGACAGCCCCGGCTCTCCCGGCCCCGAGGCGCTGCTGCTGCGCTCCGACCGCATCGACGGCGAGCAGTGGGCCGAGCTGGTGCGGGCGTCCGGCGGGGCGCGCTGGCCGGTGGCCGGCCTGATCGCACGCGGCTACGCGGGAGCGGCCCAGCTCAGGGTGGTGTGCGTGATGGCGCTGCAGGACGCGGCCTTCGCCATCGTGGCCGGCCGGGTGGACGGCTGCGAGGCGGTCCTCGACACCGAGCCGTACGCCCCCGTCGCCGTCGGCGAGGCCCCCGCCCGGCTGTTGCAGGAGGCGAACCGCAAGCTGGCCGCACTGGCCGCGCTGCCCCACCCGGTGCGCCCCGACCGGGAACGCCCACGGCCCGCCGGCATCGCGGCCGACCGTCCCCGCACCCCGTTGCAGGAGGAGCTGCTGAGCCACGCCGACGGCCGCCGCACCGCCCGTGACCTGGCCTTCCGTACCGGACGCGGGGTCTACACCGTCACCGTGGAGGTCGCCCGGATGCTCGGCGAGGGGCTGCTGGAATGTGCCGCGCCGACCGCCCCCGTCCGGATGCCGGTGACGGCCCCCGTCGTACGGCACCGGGAACCGCCGCCTCCGCCGCCGCCCCCGGAGCCGATCCCGGTCCCCGCCGAACTGCCCCGCCGTGAGCCGGGCGCCAGCGGCATCACCGAAGTCCTCGGCCCGCAGAAGAGCGGGGCGAGCTGGAAAGGGTTCTTCCGGCTGCGGCACGGAACGGCCAAATGAAAACGGAACGGCGGAATGAAAAAGGACGCGTCGACCGCCGCAGCGGTCGAATTCAGTCAGGAACGAGGGAGTTGAGCACATGAATCATGAAGCCCTGGCGCAGGAAATGCGCGGGCTGCGCGAACGGGTCACCGGAATCACCGACACGGCCCTGGCGGCCGCCGACGGAATGCTGATAGCCGCCGACACCGCCGATTCCATCGACCCGGAGGGCCTCGCCGCCCTCGCGGCCGCCGGCCTCGGCCTCGCGCGCCGCACCGCCGAGGCCACCGCGCGCGGTGTGCTGCGGCAGACGGTGACCTACGGCAGCCACGGCTGCGTGGCGTTCTACGCGGTGGGCGACACCGCCCTGATGGTCGTGCTCGGCGACGAGGGGATGGACCTGGAGCGCCTGCACCGGGCGACCCATCCGGCCCTCGACCGCATCGGCTCGATCCTCACCGCGAAGGCAGCAGAGGGAGTGTGAAGGGATGGCGACGAAGCGTATGGCCACGGGGTTCTCCGACCAGGTGATGAGCCTGGTCAAGTCACTGCGGAACGAGGCGCCGGAGTGCGTCGCGTCCGGGGTGGTCGACATGTCCACCGGGATGCTGCTCTCGTACGAGACGATCGACAACCATCCGCCCGAGGTCCTGGACCTGCTGGCGGGCGCCACCCTGGACCTCTTCCAGGGGCGCACGGTCGTGATGATCGAGGACGTCTTCAAGGAGCGCCGCGGCATCAGCGCCGACAACCACTTCTTCCAGGAGATCCTGGTCAACAGCGACAACCTCACCCACCTGTTCATCCGCATGAACGAACAGCAGGACGTGGTGGCCGTGATCGTCTGCCGCAAGTCCGTGAACGTCGGCATGCTGCTCGC
Organism: Streptomyces sp. NPDC090088; assembly: GCF_044747345.1. NCBI lineage: Bacteria > Bacillati > Actinomycetota > Actinomycetes > Kitasatosporales > Streptomycetaceae > Streptomyces > Streptomyces sp. NPDC090088. The sequence goes on from NZ_JBIVDZ010000002.1 coordinate 761,559, forward strand.
CCAGGCCCGGAGGGTGGTGCGGGAGCACAGCCTGTGACCGCACGGCACGTGGGCCCCTCCCGGCGGGGGAGGGGCCCACGTGCCCTGCGGTGGGGACCGGCCGGTGCTACTCGGTGCGCAGGCCGTCCGGGCGCATCAGGCGCAGCAGCGCCGGCAGGCTGAGCAGGGTCACGGCGAGCACGATCGCCGCGCCGATGCCGGTCATCGCCAGCACGCTCGCCCAGTCCACCCGCAGCGGCACCGCCGTCATCTTCATCAGCACCCCGCCGAGCGTGAGCCCGACCGCCGTCGCGAGCAGCAGGCCCAGCGCGATCGGGATCGCCGCCTGCCACAGCACGGACAGCGTGAGGGTACGGCGCCGGGTGCCGAAGGCGATCAGCGCCGACAGCAGCCGCTTGCGCTCCCGCAACTGCTCCAGCTGGGAGACCAGCAGGCTCGCCCCGATGAGGGCCAGGACGGCGGCGGCGCCGACGAACAGGCCGGTGCGGATGGCGCCGTACTTCTCGTCCTGGGTGGTCGCCGTCCACGTCCAGGCGTAGGCGAGCGGGGCGATGCCCATGGCGACGGTGCGCACCTGCTCCTCCGCGTCCGGCACGGCCGGATCCAGTCGCAGGTACACGCTGCCGCGCAGGTTCGGCAGTGCCTTCGCGGGCAGTGCGGACGGGGTGACCAGGATCCCGCTGAGGCCGGTGTTCAGCGAGTCCTTGCGGGTGGCGACCTTCGGGAGCTTCGCCGGCACGGTCCAGGCGGCCTCGGCGCCGGGGGTGTCGTCGGTGTAGGACGGGTCGACCACCCCCGCGCGGCCCGGGGTGAGCAGCTTGCGCGCCGCCGGTTCGCCGGACCAGTCGGCGGACAGGAAGGCGTCCCCCTCGCGGCAGGAGGGCAGGGTCGCCACCTCGCGCAGAGCCGCGCAGTCACCGACGACGACCTGGATGGTGTTGTCCGGGTCGAGGCGCTTGTCGCCGTACTCGGTCTGGGACAGCGCCGCCACCGACTTCACCCCCTTGGCCCGCTCGAGTCGGGCCCCCGCGGCGGCCACCTGGACGCCGACCGGCAGGTCCACCTGCATCTGGGCGCGGTTCGGGTCCTGCCCGGTGTCCTTGGTGTAGTCGGACTGGACGCCGGCGAACAGCATCTGGAGGGCGATCGCGCCGGCCACCGCGACCGCGACACCGTTGACCATCCGGGCGGCCGTACCGCTGCTCAACTGGAGCCTGCGCACGGCCAGCTGCCAGGAGACGGCGCCGTCGCCGAGCCGGGCCACGGTGCGCTCCACCACCCAGGGCAGCAGCGCGGTGATGCCGACCAGCAGGGCCAGGACACCACCGATGACCAGGTACTGGTTGAAGTCCCCGTTGTCGCCGCCCTGTCCGATCATCGGGACGAGCATCGCGAGGCCGCCGACCGGCAGCAGCAGCCGCCACCACAGCCGGCGCCGGGTGGGCCGTGCCGTGCGGACCACGCCGAGCGGTTCGATGACGACCCGGCGCAGCGCGAACAGGGTGACCAGGACCGCGGCCGTGGGCACCGCGAGGGCGACCAGGACGGCCAGGACGGGCGTCGGGTTGAGGTAGTCCGGGTAGACGCTGACGTCGAACAGCTCGATCGTGGCCGCCGCCTGACTGCCCACCAGGAAGAACCCGGTGCCGAGCACCAGGCCGAGCACGGAGCCCGCCAGTGCCTCCCCGGCGGCGATCCGGCGGACCATCCGGCCGTCGCAGCCCACCAGCCGCAGTGCCGCGAGCCGCTGGTCGCGCCGCTCACCGCCGAACCGTACGGCGGTGGCGATGAAGATGCCGACCGGGGCCAGCAGCACCACGAAGACCAGCAGCACGAGCAGCAGCAGAATCGGGTCGAGCCCTTCGGACGACTGGCCGGGGGCGTCGTTCCCGAACTGCTTGATGCGGCCCACCTCAGGGTTGTGCCCGATCTGCCGGTCCAGCCCCTTCGCGCCCATGTAGTAGGCGAGTTCGGTCGGTCCGATCAGCCCCCGCTCCCCGATCGTACCGACCACCTTCGCGGGCAGCCGTTCGCGCAGCAGCCCGTTGCCGGGCGCCTTCAACAGCTTGTCCAGGGCGGGGGAGACGTACATCTCGCCGACCGCCGGGACCCGGTCGATGCCCACCGGCACCGGCGCGTGCGGCCCGTCCGGGGCGACCAGCCGGGCCCGGATGTCCGCGCCGTACCACGAGGTGTTCACATGGGCGACGACGATCGTGTCGTCCGCCGCCGGGATCTTCGCCGGGGTGATCGAGAAGTCCCGCCGCACGTCGTCCTTCGCGTGCCGGGCGTCCAGGATGTCGGGCACCGCCGCGGTCAGCAGCAGCAGCGCCACCCCGAGGCCCACTCCGACCGCGGTCAGCACCGCCCGGATCCAGCCCTCGCGCCCGCCCGTGAAGGCGAACCGCGCCCCCATGGCCAGGTCCCCGGCCCAGCGCCGCCCCCCGCTCATACGGTCCGCTCCATGTCCCGGGACTTCCCGTCCCGTACGACGATCTCGCGGTCGGAGTAGGCGGCCACCCGTGCCTCGTGCGTGACGAGCACGACGGCCGCGTTGGTGGAGCGGGCGGCGTCGGTCAGCAGCTCCATCACGCGCTCGCCGTTGAGGGAGTCCAGCGCGCCGGTCGGCTCGTCCGCGAACAGCACCCGCGGCGAGGTCACCAACGACCGTGCCACCGCGACGCGTTGCCCCTGGCCGCCGGAGACCTCGCCGGGCCGCTTCTTCGCGAGGTCGTCGACCTCCAGCCGCTGCATCCAGCCCAGCGCGGTCTTCTCGGCCTCCTTGCGGGAGGTGCCGTTCAGCCGCAGCGGCAGCGCCACGTTCTCCACGCAGGTCAGTTCCGGCACCAGCTGCCCGAACTGGAAGACGAACCCGAACTCGGAGCGTCTGAGCGCGCTGCGCTCGGCGTCGTTCATGGTCGCCATCTCCCGCCCGCCGTACATGATCGACCCGGCGTCGGGCGGCACGATCCCGGCGAGGCAGTGCAGCAGGGTCGACTTCCCGGACCCGGACGGGCCCATCACGGCGACGACCTCGCCGGGATGTATGGAGAACCCGGCGCCGTCCAGGGCGACGGTGGGGCCGTAGGCCTTGCGCAGGCCCTCGGCGGCGAGCAGCGAACCGGCGGGGGCGTTCACCTGGCCACCTCCGCGCGGAGCTTGTCGAGCCGGGCCGCGGTCAGCTCCAGCCACCGCAGGTCCGCCTCCAGGTGGAACAGCGCGTGGTCGCAGACGAGCTGGTCCGCGAGATCGCCGTGGCGCTTGCGGTCGGTGAGGATCCGCATGCTGCGCAGGTGCTCGGAGCGCTGGCTGTCGAGGATGTCGCCGGCGTTCCGATGGGTCAGCAGCGCGAGCACGACCTTGGTGTACAGGGTCGACTGGAGGTACTCCTCCGGCTTCTCCGGAGTCGCCAGCCACTTCTCGACGTCGGTGACGCCGGCGTCGGTGATGGCGTACCGCTTGCGCTCGGGCCCGCCGCCCGCCTCGATGCCGTCGACTTCCACGAGCCCGTTCTTCAGCAGCCGGGACATCGTCGAGTAGACCTGGCCGTAGTGGAGCGGCCGGTCGTGACCGAACTTCTCGTCGAAGGCCCGCTTCAGGTCGTAACCGTGGCGCGGGCCGGACTCCAGGAGCCCCAAAAGGGTGTGACCGATGGACATGCCAGCACTCTACACACGGTGTATACGCGGTATGTATACGCGCCGTGTGCAGTTCATGGCCGGGCGTGTGTCCCCGCAGGTGGGGCCCGATTGTCACGGTTCCGCGACAGCGGGGACCCGCGCGATGTCACAGGAGCGTGGGCCTGCCTCGTCATCTCCTTCGTGAGTAGGTTTCCCGGATCCGGAAGGTGATGACCGTGCGGGTGTTCGTGGCAGGTGGCAGCGGGGTTCTGGGACGGCGGCTGGTGCCCCGGTTGGTGGCGCGGGGGCACCGGGTGACGGCCACGACGACCGGCGCGGCCAAGCTGGGGCTGCTGAGGGAACTGGGCGCGGACGGGGTCGTCATGGACGGCCTGGACGCGCTGTCGGTCGGGGCGGCGGTGGCCGAGGCCCGCCCGGACGTGATCGTGCACCAGCTGACCGCGATCTCCGCGGCGCACGCCGGCAAGCCCGACATCAAGCACCCCGACCGCTGGTTCGCCCTCACCAACCGGCTGCGCACCGAGGGCACCGACCATCTGCTGGCCGCCGCCGAGGCGACCGGCGTCCCCCATGTCGTCGCCCAGAGCCACGCCAGCTGGAACGGCATCCGCGAGGGCGGCTGGGTGAAGACGGAGGAGGACCCGCTGGACCTGATGGAGGGAACGCCCGCGCACGGCGGCATGCTGGCCCTGCGTCACCTGGAGGAGGCGGTGCTGCGGGCCGGCGGCGCGGCCCTGCGCTACGGCGCCTTCTACGGCCCGGACGCCATCGACGACCAGGTGACCCTGGTCCGCAGGCGCCAGTACCCCCTGGTCGGCCGGGCCACCGGCCACAGCAGCTGGATCCACCTCGACGACGCGGCCGACGCCACCGTGCTGGCCGTCGAGCAGAAGGCGCGGGGCCTGTTCAACATCGTCGACGACGAACCGGCGGCGGCCGCCGACTGGCTGCCGTATCTCGCCGAGTGCGCCGGGGCGAAGCGGCCGTACCGGGTGCCGGTCTGGCTGGCCCGGCTGCTGGCCGGCGAACAGGCGGTGGTGATCATGACCCAGGGGCGCGGCTTCTCCAACGCCAAGGCCCGGCGGGAGCTCGGCTGGGAGCCGCGGTACCCGTCCTGGCGGCAGGGGTTCAAGGAGGAGCTGGCATGAGCCCGGAGGAGGAGTTCGAGGAACTGCGTCCGCTGCTGTTCGCGATCTCGTACCGCATCCTGGGCAGCGTCGGCGAGGCCGAGGACGCCGTCCAGGACACCTGGCTGCGCTGGACGGCCGCCGCGACACGGCCCGCCTCGACCCGGGCCTATCTCTCCGCCGTGGTCACCCGGATCTCGATCGACGTCCTGCGCTCGGCCCGGGTACGGCGCGAGGAGTACGTCGGCGCGTGGTTCCCCGAGCCGCTGCTGACCGACCCCTACCAGGACCCGGAGCGCTCCGCCCAGCTGGCCGACTCGGTCTCGATGGCGGCCCTGCTCCTCCTGGAACGGCTCTCCCCGCTGGAGCGGGCGGTCTTCGTCCTGCGCGAGGTGTTCGGCTTCTCCTTCGCCGAGGTCGCCACGGCCGTGGAGCGCACGGAGGCGGCCTGCCGGCAGCTCGCCGTCCGCGCCCGCCGCCACATGGAGGCCGGCCGCCCCCGCTTCGAGGCCGACCGCAAGGAGCGCGAGGAGCTCGCCGGACGCTTCTTCGACGCGTTCCGCGAAGGAGACGTGGAAGGCCTGCGGGCGCTGCTGGCGGCCGACGTCCGGGTGACCGGCGACGCGGGCGGCAAGGCGCCGCTGTGGGGCGAGGCCCCGCTCGTCGGCGCGGCCCGGGTGGCCGAGGTGATGGAGGTGATCCTGCGCCGGTTCCGCGCGGCGGGCGCCGTACTGGAGCCGCACGAGGTGAACGGGCGGCCGGGCGCGGTCCTCCGCGACCGCGCGGGCAGGGTCGTCAGCGTCATGGCCCTCGACATCGCCGACGGCCGCGTCCAGGCCATCCGCTCGGTCCTCAACCCGGACAAGCTGGGGCATGTGGGGCCGGTGGCGGATGCCTGGGCGCTGTCCAGGGAGGCGGGACCGCACTGACGGGGATCCCGAGGCAACCCTGCGCCCGCTCTGCTCGTCGGTTCCGTTGGACGGGGTGCTGATTGTCACGTCCGTAAAAGGACGGATCGTGCGCTCTTTGTCATAGACAGCGGTGTTAGTTTGCTGGACTGACCTGAGCCACGTACTTGTGTGACACCCGTACACACGTGTGACAGCCGAGACGAAGCGGAGCAGACGGACCCATGGGACGAGCGGAAGAGAGAAAAGCGCGACAGCGCGGCGGCCGCCGCGCCGCGCCGCCCCGGGGCCGCCCGTCGCAGCAGCCCGAGCCCGAGACGCCGGCGACGGCGGGCACCACCACCGCGGTGGTCGAGTCGCCGGAGGCCGAGGGCGGCACCCGCGCGGAGCGCCGCCGGGCCGCCGCCAAGAAGCCCGGCAAGGACGGGAAGAGCGCCAAGGTCGGCAAGGACGGCAAGCCGGTCCGGGGCCGGATACGCCGGCTGTTCACCTGGAAGAAGATGCTCGGCGCGTTCTTCGCCTGCTGTCTGCTCGGCATCGGCGCGTTCATCCTGCTGTACGTGATGGTGGGCGTCCCCGAGGGCAACGCGCTCGCCCAGACCCAGAGCAACGTCTACAAGTACAGCGACGGCTCGGTCCTCGCCCGCAAGGGCACCGTCAACCGCGAGATCGTGGACCTCTCCAAGGTCCCGAAGGAGGTCCAGCACACCTTCGTCGCGGCGGAGAACAAGACCTTCTACAACGACAACGGCATCGACCTGAAGGGCATGGCCCGCGGCCTCTACAACACCGTGCGCGGCCGCGGCACCCAGGGCGGTTCGACGATCACCCAGCAGTACGTCAAGAACTACTACCTCGACCAGGACCAGACCGTCACGCGCAAGCTGAAGGAACTGGTCATCTCGCTGAAGGTGGACCGCGAGAAGTCCAAGGACGACATCCTCGCCGGCTACATCAACACCAGCTACTACGGCCGGGGCGCCTACGGCATCCAGGCCGCCGCCCAGGCCTACTACCGCGTCGACGCCCAGGACCTCAACGTCCAGCAGGGCGCCTATCTGGCCGCGCTGCTGCAGGCGCCGAGCCAGTACGACTGGGCGGTGGCCGGGCCCATCGGCAAGAAGCTGGTGAAGCAGCGCTGGAACTACGTCCTGGACAACATGGTCGGCCAGGGCTGGCTCGACAAGTCCAAGCGGGACGGCCTGCAGTTCCCGATCCCCAAGGCCCCGAAGGCCGCCTCCGGTCTGGAGGGCCAGAAGGGCTACCTGGTCGAACTGGCCAACACGCAGCTGGAGAACCAGCTGATGAAGGCCCAGAACATCACCAGGTCCGAGGCGGAGGCCCTGGTCGTCGACCAGGGCTGGACGATCACCCTGAACATCGACCCGAAGAAGCAGACCAAGCTGGAGGCGGCCGTCAAGAGCCAGCTCACCAGCAAGCTCGACGGCAAGAAGCGCAAGGTCGACAAGAACGTCCAGGCCGGCGCCGTCTCCGTCGACCCCAAGACCGGCAAGATCGTCGCCCTGTACGGCGGTGTCGACTACTACAAGCACTACACGAACAACGCGACCCGCGCCGACTACCAGCCGGCCTCCACCTTCAAGCCGATCATCCTCGCCGCCGCGGTCGACCAGAACGCCGAGACGCAGGACGGCAAGGCGATCAACGCCAACACGATCTACGACGGCACCAGCGGCCGCGCGGTCAAGGGCAGCGACATCGCCTTCGCACCGCCGAACGAGGACGACGCCGACTACGGCAACATCACCGTGCAGACGGCGATGAACAAGTCCGTCAACTCGGTGTTCGCGCAGATGGGCGTGGACGTCGGCATGAAGAACGTGCTGAAGACCGCCGACGACCTCGGCCTGGACACCACCGACCTCCAGGCGGTGCCCGCGATGACCCTGGGCTCCATGGGCGCGAGCCCGCTGGAGATGGCCGCGGTGTACGCCACCCTCGACAACCACGGGGCGAAGGTGACCCCGTCGATCCTCGCGTCGGCCGAGAAGACCGGCAAGAAGGTCGACCTGCCGAACCCGATCGGCGGCCAGGTCATCAGCCGCACCACGGCCGACCAGGTGACCTCGGTGCTCACCGGTGTGGTCGACGACGGTACGGCCAAGGTCTCGGTGGCCCAGAACCCGCTGCGCAAGGGCCAGCAGGTGGCCGGCAAGACGGGTACGTCCGACAGCAACAAGTCGGCCTGGTTCACCGGCTACACGCCCGACCTGGTCACCTCGGTCGGCCTGTTCGGCGAGGACGCCAAGACCCACAACCAGGTCTCGCTGACCGGCGCCACGGGTCTGATCCCCGGAACCGGCCGGATCAACGGTGGCGGCTACCCGGCACAGATCTGGGCGGCGTACACCTTCGGCGTCACGAAGAAGCAGAAGTTCGACCTGAACACCACGCTGGGCGCGGCGGTCAAGCCGACGGCGACCCCGACGTACAGCTCGACTCCGTCGGAAACCCCGTCCGAGACCCCCAGCCAGACCCCGACCAAGTCCGCGACCCCGTCCCAGACCCCGTCGCAGACCCCGAGCCAGACCCCGACCAAGTCCGCGGCCCCGACCACCACCGCCCCCTCCACCCCGGAGGAGACCCCGACGGGCGGCATCACGGACAACCCGCTGGACCCGGCGGCGGACGGCCAGTAGCCCGGAGCGTCGTGGTCGCGCGCGCAGTTCCCCGCGCCACTTCAGGGGCGCGGGGAACTGCGCGACCAGCCACAGCCGGTCCGCAGTTCCCCGACGACCTCAAGCCCGCCTGGGGCGCTACCTGTTCAGCTCGAACCAGACGACCTTCCCGGTGCTGAGCCGGGTCGCTCCCCACCGTCTGGCCAGTCTGTTGACGAGGTACAGGCCCCGGCCGCCCTCGTCCGTCGCCCGTGCCTGCCGCAGCCGCGGCAACTGGGGCACGTCGTCGCCCACCTCGCACCGCAGCACATCGGTCCGCAGCAGCCGCAGCGTCACCGGCCGCGAGGCGTACCGCACCGCGTTGGTGACGACCTCACTGACCAGGAGCTCGACGGAGTCGGAGAGTTCCTCCAGCCCCCAGCGGGCCAGCGCCCGCCGCGCGAGCCGCCGGGCCCGGCCCGGCGCCGCGTCCTCCGGCTCCAGGAACCAGTACGCGACGTCGCTCGGCGCGATCCCGTCGAACCGGGCCGCGAGCAGCGCGATGTCGTCGTCCCGGTCACCCGGCCCGAGCATGTCGAGCACCTCGTCGCACAGCGCCTCGAGCGGCGGCGGATGATCCGGCCCGGTCAGCTGGGCCGTCGCGGCCAGCTTCTCCCGCAGCTGCTCTATGCCGGTCCACACGTCCCGCAGCCGGGACTCCACCAGACCGTCGGTGTACAGCAGCAGCGTCGCCCCGGCCGGCGCGTCCAGCTCCACCGCCTCGAAGTCGACCCCGCCGACCCCGATCGGCGCCCCGGCCGGCACCCGCAGCACCTCGGCGCGCCCGCCCAGATGCAGCAGCACCGGCGGCGGATGCCCGGCGTTGGCGATGGTGATGCGGTGCGAGACCGGGTCGTAGACGGCGTACAGGCAGGTCGCCATCCGGTCGGAACCGAGCCGCTGGGCCTGCTCGTCGAGGTGGTGCAGCACCTCCTGCGGCGGCAGGTCGAGCCCGGCGAGCGTCTGGGCCGTCGTCCGCAGCTGCCCCATGATGGCCGCCGACGTCATCGAGTGGCCCATCACATCGCCCACGACCAGCGCCACCCGGCTGCCCGGCAGCGGGATCGCGTCGTACCAGTCACCACCGACCCGCGCGGTCTCCGCGGCCGGCAGATAGCGCGAGGCCAGCCGCACGCCCGTGGCGCTCGGCAGGTTCTCCGGCAGCATGGTGCGCTGCAGCTCGTCGGCGATGTAGGCCTCCCGGCCGTACAGCACCGCCTTGTCGATGCCCAGCGCGCTGTGCGTGGCCAGCTGGGCGGCGACCAGCAGGTCGTCCGTCTCGAACGCGAGCCGCTCCGGACGGCGCAGGAACAGCGCCGCGCCGATCACCCGGCGGCGGCCGCGCAGCGGCGCGAGGATCGCGTGCTGGGCGCCCGGTACGAGCGCCTCGTTGCCCTCGCCGAGGAGTTCGGGGAGGGCGGCGCGCGCGGCGGGCGAGTCGGCGAAGACCGGCCGTACGCCCCGCAGCACCTCGTTCAGCGCGCCGCCCGGCCGTACCTCGCACAGCTCCGCGGTGAGCGCGGCCAGGCCGATGTCGGCCGGGTCCGGCTCCGGCACCGGCAGCTGCGGGAAGCCGCCCTCGGTGTCCCGCTCCTCCGGGATCCGGTCGGTGCGGCGCAGCCGCAGCACCACCGGACCGACCGGCCGCTCGTCGCCGACCGGCAGCGGGTCGCGCAGATAGACCAGGATCGCGTCCGAGAAGGTCGGCACGGTCGCCCGGCACAGCCCCATCACGATCTCGTCGAGATCGATGCCCCGGGCGATCCGCCGGGTCGCGGCGCCCACGAACCGCAGCCGGTCGCCGTCCCGCCGCATCGGCATCGGCCGGCCGGGCGGCACCCCGCGTCCGCTGCGGCGCTCCTGGGAGCCCACCGCCCGCTCCGGCTCGGCGCCGGGCTGCGGGGGGATGCCCTCCGGGGTGGGGCGCGGCCGGTGTGGGTCGGGCTCAGCGCTGGTGGGCTGGGCGTGCTCGGGGCCGTTGACGGAGTGCTCCTTGGACGTACTGGTACCGGGACCGGAGGGCGTCTCGCCCGCGCGGGCCTGCGCCGGTAAGGCGGCGGCGCCGAGCGGCGGGGACTGCGCCTGGGTCTGTCCCTGTGGTGGTGGCTGCGAGGAACGCAGGAGCGCCCCGCGGGCCTGAGCGGGGTCGGCGCCCGGCTGTGGGCGCTCGTAGGAGGTGGGGTGCTCCGTCACGCGAGTCGAATCCGTCCGTCCGGGGCTGCGCGCCGCGCGCGCAGATGGTCCCGCCGAAGTCCCGATACCCGGATTAGGTGCCCCAGGAACGGAATTCCGGCGTGGCTGGAGGCTGTTCCTGTGCCACCGGCGAACGATCTGCGGCCCGCGCCCCGTTCGCCCGTGCTGCCCTCGTACCCCTCGCTCACGTCCTGCCGCCCCTCGGTGACGTTCGGTCAAGCCCGGCGCATGATCCGGGAGTTGTGCTCGCGCTTCCTTGCGGAGGACGATCCTACGGTTGTGGACCGGGGGCGCATCAAGGGTCTCATGAGGACACGTGCGCGGGCGTACGGTCCCAGTCCTCCGGCAGTGACGGTACCGCCCAGGACGGGTCCGGGCGCCAGTGCTGCCAGCCGTCCGAGAAAGGCGGCTCCCAGGCCCGTACGGCGGAGACCGCGGCCAGGCCCGCCGCCCTCACTGTATCGGCCGTCTGAGCGTCCATCAGGCCGTCGCGCTGGGCCTGCGCGAACTCGTCCTCGTCGAGCCAGCGCCAACTGCGGTCCGGATGCACGGAGATGTCCAGGAAGTGGTCCTCCGAGTCCACTCCGCCGCCCCAACGGACCAGCGGCTGCTCAAGATTGACGTACCAGTTCTTGAACCGCCAGCCCGGCTCCCAGAACAGCCACACCGACCAGGGCTGACCGGGCCGGGCCAGCTTCAGCACGCCCGTGCCGTGCCAGTGGCCGCGGGTGACGGACCGGGGCTTGGTGTAGCGGGACTCCAGCGGCTCCTCGCCGACCGACGAGCCGTCGGCGAGCACGGGCCGGACGCACTCGGTGCCGGGGGCCAGCCAGACGGCGAGCAGCTCCTCGTCGTCCCGGACGACGGTGACGGGGCGCGCGATGTGGAAGCCGGGCCCGGCGTTCTCCCGGTACCGCCACAGGATCCGGCTACCGGGTGTCCAGAAACCGGTCCCGTTGCCGGTCGCACCGCCCGTTTCCCCGCGCGTCACGCGTCTCACCGCTCCACCGTCTGCCATGCACAGATATTAGGTGCCACAGGCATACGACGCTGCGGCGGACGTCACGGTTCTGGCCGGGCGGCGCGAAACGTTCGTACCCGGTTACGGCCGCGTCATCCGCAGGACATCCAGCGCCTCGTCCAGCTGCCGAACGGTCAGGTCGCCCCGCTCGACGTACCCGCCGTCGAGGACGACCTCGCGGATCGTCCTACGTTCCGCCAGCGCCTTCTTGGCCACCTTGGCGGCCTCCTCGTACCCGATGTACTTGTTGAGCGGCGTGACCACGGACGGCGAGGACTCGGCGTACTCCCGGGCCCGCTCCCGGTTCGCGGTGATCCCGTCCACGGTCCGGTCGGCCAGCAGCCGCGACACGTTGGCGAGCAGCCGGACGGACTCCAGCACGTTCTTGCCGATGACCGGAAGCATCACGTTGAGCTCGAAGTTGCCGGCCGCCCCGGCCACCGCGATGGTCTGGTCGTTCCCGATCACCTGCGCGGCCACCATCAACACCGCCTCGGGGATGACCGGGTTGACCTTGCCCGGCATGATCGAGGACCCCGGCTGCAGATCCGGCAGGGCGATCTCGGCGAGCCCGGTGCGCGGCCCCGAGGCCATCCAGCGCAGGTCGTTGGCGATCTTCGTCAGGCCGACCGCGACGGTCCGCAGCTGCCCGCTGGTCTCCACGATCCCGTCCCGGGCGCCCTGTGCCTCGAAGTGGTCGCGGGCCTCGGTGAACGGCAGCCCGGTGGCCCGCGCGACCTCCTCGATCACGGCGGCGGAGAAGCCGGGCGGGGTGTTGATCCCGGTCCCGACGGCGGTGCCGCCCAGCGGCAGCTCGGCGAGCCGGGGCAGCGAGGCCCGCAGCCGCTCGACCCCGTACCGCACCTGCGCGGCGTACCCGCCGAACTCCTGTCCCAGGGTCACCGGCGTCGCGTCCATCAGATGGGTCCGCCCGGACTTCACCACGTCGGCGAACTCCTCGGACTTCCTGGTGAGCGCGTCCGCGAGGTGTTCGAGGGCCGGGATCAGGTCCCGGGTCACGGCGGCGGTGGCGGCGATGTGGATCGACGACGGGAACACGTCGTTGGACGACTGCGAGGCGTTGACGTGGTCGTTCGGGTGGACGTCCCGCCCGAGCCGCTCGGTCGCGAGCGTCGCCAGGACCTCGTTGGTGTTCATGTTCGAGGAGGTCCCGGAGCCCGTCTGGAAGACGTCCACGGGGAACTGGTCGTCCCAGCGCCCCTCCGCCACCTCGGCCGCCGCCTCCTCGATCGCCCGGGCCAGGTCCTTGTCGACCACCCCCAGCTCGGCGTTCACCTTGGCCGCCGCCCCCTTGATCCGGGCCAGCGCCTCGATGTGCGCGCGCTCGATCCGCTGCCCGGAGACCGGGAAGTTCTCGACGGCCCGCTGCGTCTGGGCCCGCCACTTGGCGTGGGCGGGGACCCGGACCTCGCCCATGGAGTCGTGTTCGATGCGGTAGTCGCTCATGCCCTTGTCAGCGATCGGGACGCGGCGGTTGTTCCGGACCGTGGGCCCATTGGCACCACCGGCTTCACCGGGTCGGGGGACCGGGCCCCCGCCCGCCGGGCGGTACATCACAAACAAATGTGACGATCAGCCCAAAGGTGGCCCGGCGACTCCCGCCGCCACCACGGCTGGCAGGAGGACCGATCGATGCACTTCACTCCCAAGGGTCTGCTCGGCGCCATCGCGGCGGTGTCCATAGGCGCGGCGACCCTGCTGGGTGCGGGAGCCGGCACCGCCGGCGCCGCGGGCCGAACGGTCCACTGCGACCGCGCCGAACGCCCCGTCTGGAGCGGCGACCCCAGCCGCAACATGACCGGCCACGGCTGCAGCCTGCCCTCCGGCGAGCGCCGCTGGTACCGCGTCGACATCGACGACCTCGTCGAGGCCCACCACACGACGGACTACCTCGCCGGCCCGGTCGACCACACCGAGAAGCTCCACGACCGCACCATCCGCTGCATGGGCTACACCGCCGACGGCGACACGGTGAACTGGTTCGGCTGCATCCCGCACTGAGGCGAGACCCCACCCCCGGCCCTGGCACCACCCAGCCCATCCGGCGTCCGAGGGCGAGGGCCGGTCCGCATCCCTCCCAGCCCGTCCGGCGTTTGAGGACGAGGGCCGCTCCGTATCCCTCCCAGCCCGTCCGGCGTTTGAGGACGAGGCCGTTCAGGCCGAAGCGGGGGGTGAGGGGGGCGCGGCCCCCTGGGATGGGACGGGTAGGGGCGGCGGGGGCGGGATCCGCTCCCCGCCGCACCCGAGGTGTTACGCCAGCCCGGGACCCCGGACCGGAATCGTCGTGAACGTCGGCGCGGGCGCCGGGTCCTGGAAGAAGTCGTTCCCCTTGTCGTCGACGACGACGAACGCCGGGAAGTCCTCGACCTCGATCTTCCAGACCGCCTCCATGCCGAGCTCCTCGTACTCGACGACCTCGACCTTCTTGATGCAGTCCTGGGCGAGCCGCGCGGCCGGGCCGCCGATGGAACCCAGGTAGAAGCCGCCGTGCGCACCGCACGCGTCGGTGACCTGCTTGCTGCGGTTGCCCTTGGCGAGCATCACCTTGGACCCGCCGGCGGCCTGGAACTGCTCGACGTAGGAGTCCATGCGGCCGGCCGTGGTCGGGCCGAAGGAACCGGACGCGTAGCCCTCGGGGGTCTTGGCCGGACCGGCGTAGTACACCGGGTGGTCCTTCAGGTACTGCGGCATCTCCTCGCCCGCGTCGAGCCGCTCCTTGATCTTGGCGTGCGCGATGTCACGGGCCACGACCAGCGGACCGGTGAGGGAGAGCCGGGTCTTCACCGGGTACTTGGTCAGCTCGGCGAGGATGTCGTCCATCGGCTGGTTGAGGTCGATCCGCACCACGTCCTCGTCGGACAGGTGCTCGTCGGTGGTCTCGGGCAGGAACCGCGCCGGGTCCCGCTCCAGCTGCTCCAGGAAGACGCCCTCGGCGGTGATCTTCGCGACGGCCTGCCGGTCGGCGGAGCAGGAGACCGCGATGGCGACCGGGCAGGACGCCCCGTGCCGCGGCAGCCGCACCACGCGCACGTCGTGGCAGAAGTACTTGCCGCCGAACTGCGCGCCGATCCCGATCCTCTGCGTCAGCTCGAAGACCTTCTGCTCCAGGTCCTTGTCCCGGAAGCCGTGCCCGAGCTCCGAGCCCTCGGCCGGGATCTCGTCCAGGTAGTGCGCGGAGGCGTACTTGGCGGTCTTCAGCGCGTACTCGGCGCTCGTGCCGCCGACGACGATCGCCAGGTGGTACGGCGGGCAGGCCGCCGTACCGAGGGAACGGATCTTCTCCTCCAGGAACTTCATCATGGAGGCCTCGTTGAGGACCGCCTTGGTCTCCTGGTAGAGGAAGGACTTGTTGGCGGAGCCGCCGCCCTTCGCCATGAAGAGGAACTTGTAGGCGCCGCCGTCGGTGGCGTACAGCTCGACCTGGGCCGGCAGGTTCGACCCGGTGTTCTTCTCCTCCCACATGGTGAGCGGAGCCATCTGCGAGTAGCGCAGGTTGAGGTTCAGGTACGCGTCGTAGATGCCGCGGCTCAGCGCCGCCTCGTCGCCGCCCTCGGTCAGCACGTTCTGCCCGCGCTTGCCCATCACGATCGCCGTGCCGGTGTCCTGGCACATCGGCAGCACACCCGCCGCCGCGATGTTCGCGTTCTTCAGCAGGTCGAGCGCGACGAACTTGTCGTTGCCCGACGCCTCCGGGTCGTCGATGATCCGGCGCAGCTGGGCGAGGTGGGCGGGCCGCAGGTAGTGCTGGATGTCGTGGATCGCCTCCTCGGCGAGCTTGCGCAGCGCCTCCGGCTCCACCTTGAGGAACGTCCGCCCGTCCGGTCCCTCGACGGTGGACACACCCTCCGAGGTCACCAGCCGGTACGGGGTGGTGTCCTCGCCCTGGGGGAGCAGATCGGTATACGCGAACTCAGGCATCTCAGCCCATTCCTCACTCTGACGGACGGCCGCCCGCCGACGCTGGCGGGCGCTCACCAGCGTAGAACCTGCCGCCGGCGGAGAGCCTGTGAGGTAAGGCTCAGTTCGAGGACCGTGCGAAACGGCACGGGTTTTCCACAGGTCGCGACGAGGGGTAGTCGCGATCTATCGCGTTTCGGTACGCTGCTGCCGTGGACCTTCAGAAGCAGACCCTTCAGGAGCGTGCCGGAGCGCCGGTGGCCGAGCTGCGCGCCTCGGACGCCGACCGTGACCGCATCGCCGACATCCTGCGCGAGGCCCTCGCCGAGGGGCGCCTGACCGCCGACGAGCACGCCGAGCGCGTGGAGGGGGTGCTGGGCGCCAAGACGGTGGGCGAGCTGGAGGTCTTCATACGGGACCTGCCCGCGGCCCACGCCCGCCCGGCTGCCCCGGCCTACACCCCGGTCCCGCCCCGGCCGACGCCCGGCGCCATCCCCGTCGAGGCGGACAGCAACGTGGTGGCGGTCTTCAGCAGCGCCCGCCGCCGCGGCCGCTGGCGGGCGGGCCGCCGGCTGCACGCGTACGCCGTCTTCGGCTCGATCGAGCTCGACCTCACCGAGGCGATCTTCGAGTACCAGCAGGTCGTCATCAAGGCCGTCTCGGTCTTCGGCGACGTCCAGATCCGCGTCCCGGAGAACGTGTCGCTGCGCGGCACCGGCGGCGGGGTGCTCGGCAACTTCGAGGCGGACACCCTGGACTCGGTCGACCCCGACGCCCCAGTCGTCTACATCGACGGCTGGGCCGTCCTCGGCAACGTGGAGGCGCGGCCGAAGCGCGGGAAGTTCATCGAGGACATCCTGGAGCGGGTGCACGACAAGGTCGACAGGAAGTTGCGCAAACACCTGGACCGTTGACGGTCGCGAATCTCTCCGCGGCGAGCGGCGCCCGGGGGTGTGAACGGGCCGCCGCACCACGGCCGTTGGGGACGCTGTGCATAGGCCCGCGCACAGCGGGTAGGCCTTGCTGCATCGTCTCTCGCTCGCGAAGCCGTCGTCAGGAGTAGACCGTGCTGCAACCGCCGCATTCGTCCCTGCAGGTCGCTGCCGTTCCGGCCCAGCGGGTGCCGGTGCGGGACAGGGACCAAGACGCCCCCTGGCACACCGAGGCGGTGTGCCGGCGCGACGAGGCTGGCCTGTTCTTCGCACCCTCCAAGGAGCCCACCGCCGCCCGGCTGTCCCGGGAGGAGGCGGCCAAGCGGGTCTGTGCCCGCTGCCCGGTGATGGTCGAGTGCCGCGAACACGCGCTGCTCCAGCCCGAGCCCTACGGCGTCTGGGGCGGCCTCACCGCCGCCGAACGCCGCGTGGTCCTCGCTCGCCGCAGGCGCCGCGACATGGAGCTGAAGAAGGCGGCACGAGCGACGACGGCGAACCGCATACCCCAAGCAGGCTGACGAAAAGGCGCCCTCTCCGCACAGAGGGCGCCTTTCGACTTGCCTCGGGGACAGCGCGTCCCATAGGGGCGTGGGGCTGTGCCGATCTGCGGCTGCCGCCGCGTGGGCGCGACCAGCGGCACCTCGCAGCCCCCTCAGGCGCAACCCCCTAGGGGCGCGGGGAACGGCGCGACCAGCCACCACGCACCCGCAGTCGCCGACATACCCGCAGTCCCACCCCCGAAGGCGCCGCAGCCCTACTTCGCCTTGTCGAAATCGATCGTGCTGTACGCCCGCAGCTTGCGCAGCCGATGCTCGGAGTCGATCCGCCGCACCGTCCCCGACTTCGACCGCATCACGATCGACTCGGTGAGCGCGGTCTCCGACCGGTACCGCACACCGCGCAGCAGCTCCCCGTCGGTGATCCCGGTCGCGACGAAGAACACGTTCTCCCCGGTCACCAGGTCCTCCGTGGTCAGCACCCGGTCCAGATCGTGCCCGGCGTCGATCGCCCGCTGCCGCTCCGCGTCGTCCTTGGGCCACAGCTTGCCCTGGATGGTCCCGCCCAGGCACTTCACCGCGCACGCCGAGATGATGCCCTCGGGCGTGCCGCCGATACCGAGCAGCATGTCGACGCCGGTGCCCTCGCGGAGCGCGTAGATCGAGCCGGCGACGTCACCGTCGGAGATCAGCTTGATGCGGGCCCCGGCCTCCCGGATCTCCTTGATGATCCCTTCGTGCCGCGGCCGGTCCAGGACGACCACGGTCACGCCTTCCGGCGAGGACCGCTTCGCCTTGGCGACCCGGCGGATGTTGACGGAGATGGGCGCGTTGATGTCGACGAAGTCCGCCGCCTCCGGGCCCGTGACCAGCTTGTCCATGTAGAACACGGCGGACGGGTCGAACATGGCCCCGCGCTCGGTCGCGGCCAGCACGGAGATCGCGTTGGGCATGCCCTTCGCGGTCAGCGTCGTCCCGTCGATCGGGTCGACGGCGATGTCGACCTCGGGACCGGTTCCGTCACCGACGTGCTCCCCGTTGAAGAGCATCGGCGCTTCGTCCTTCTCGCCCTCGCCGATGACGACCACGCCGTTCATCGACACGGTGGAGACGAGGGTCCGCATGGCGCGCACGGCGGCACCGTCGGCGCCGTTCTTGTCGCCGCGGCCCACCCAGCGACCCGCCGCCATCGCGGCGGCCTCGGTCACCCGGACGAGCTCCAGGGCGAGGTTGCGGTCGGGGGCCTCGGAGGGGACATCGAGTTCGGACGGCAGGTGATGATGATTCTCGGTCATCGGAGCGCACCTTTCTGATACGACGACGGCCGGATGAGGGTTTCCCGTCGACTCTATCGTCAGGCTGACAAAATGAGCAGGGGACCCCACGGATGAGCGCAAGGGGCACCTGCGACGATAGGGGGCGTGGCAGGCACGAACGGCAAGCAGAAGACGGTCCGGGACATGATTCTCTCCCTGGCCCTGATCGGTCTCGCGGCGGGCTTCATCTACCTGCTCGTCCCGCACGACGATCACGCTCCCGACATCCAGCGCGTCGACTACCGGGTCGAGCTGCTGACGGCACGGCGCGCGGCGAGCTATCCGGTCGCCGCGCCGGAGGGCCTGTCCGCCGGCTGGAAGGCGACCTCGGTCCGTTTCCAGGGCGAGGACGGCGACCGCTGGCACCTCGGCTACCAGACCCCCGACGGTCAGTACGTCCAGATCGAGCAGTCCACTCAGAAGCCCGCGGACTTCATCACCGACGCCAGCCAGGGCGCGACGGCCACGAAGAGGACCGAGAAGATCGGCGACCGCACCTGGACGCACTACACCGGCGGCCGCTACGACGCCCTGGTGCTGGACGGCAGCCACGGTTCCACCACGGTGGTGGCCGGCACCGCCTCCTTCACCCAGCTGACGAAGATGGCCGCGGCGCTGAAGATGTCCTGACGCCCCTGTCCTGACGCTCCTGTCCCGATGTCCCTGACCTGACGCGAGAGGCCCCCGGCGCCGTTGCCGGGGGCCTCTCGCGTCAGGTGCGGCGCGACTCAGACGGTCGTGATCACGTCGTCGTACGACAGTCGCGGGGAGCGCGGGAACCAGGCGTCCGGGCCCGGCTTGCCGATGTTGACGACCATCAGCGGGGTGTGGTCGTCGTCCAGGAACTCCTTCTGGACGCCCGCGAGGTCGAGGCCGGTCATCGGGCCGGCGGCGAGACCGGCGGCGCGGACGCCGATGATGAAGTAGGCGGCCTGCAGGGTGGCGTTCAGGGCGGCGCTGCCCTCGCGCGCCGAGCGCTCGCCGAAGAAGAGGTCCTTGGCCTGCGGGAAGTGCGGGAAGAGCGCCGGCAGCTCCTCGTGGAACTCGTTGTCCGCGGAGAGGATCGCGACCAGCGGGGCGGTGGCGGTCTTCTTCTGGTTGCCCTCGGCCATGTGCTGCACCAGGCGCTCACGGGCCTCGGGGGAGCGGACCAGGGTGACGCGCAGCGGCGACTGGTTCATGGAGGTCGGGCCGAACTTGACCAGGTCGTAGATCGCCTGGACCTGCTCGTCGGTCACCGGCTCGTCGGTGAAGGTGTTCGCGGTGCGCGCCTCGCGGAACAGCAGGTCCTGGGCGGTGGGGTCAAGAACGAGAGACATTGCGGAACTTCCTCGGGGGGTGACGTCCGATCCGTACCGGACCGCGGTCCGGATAGGCTGACGGCATCACCGTACGCGAGGAAGGTTCAAGCTTCAACAAAAAGCGGGGCGTGGTGATCCGCTTCACATTCGCCCGCCCGTTCACTCTCCTTCTTCGGCCTCTTCCTCCTCCTCCGCCTCCTCCTCGGTCAGCGCCGCGTCCAGCCGGGCCCGCGCACCCTCCAGCCAGCGCCGGCACACCTTCGCCAGCTCCTCGCCCCGCTCCCACAGCGCGAGGGACTCCTCCAGGCTCGTCCCGCCGGCCTCCAGCCGCCGTACGGTCTCGATCAGCTCGTCCCGCGCCTGCTCGTAGGAGAGGCCGGCCTCTTCCGTCCTGCTGCTCATCAACACACCTTTCCCGTCTGCTCGCGCGGTGTCAGCCGTCGACCCGCACCGTGAACTCACCCTCGGCGACCCGCGCCCGCAGGGCCTCGCCCGGCCCCGCGTCCGCCGGGTCCCGCACCACCTGGCCGTCGTCCTTCTGCAGCACGGCGTACCCGCGCTTCAGCGTGGCCGCGGGGGAGAGGGCCACCACACGCGCGTGCGTGTGCGTCAGCTCGGAGTCGGCGCGGTCGAGCAGATGCCCGACGGCGCGCCGCGAACGGTCGACCAGCGAGGCGATGTGATCGGCCCGCTCGTCGACCATCCGGTGCGGGTCCTCCATGGCCGGACGCGCGAGCGCGTGCGCCAGCCCCCGCTCCTCCCGCGCCACCAGCCCGTCGACACACCGCCGGGCCCGGTCCCGCAGCATCCGCACCCGCTCCAGCTCCTCCCCGACGTCCGGGACGACCTTCTTGGCGGCGTCGGTGGGGGTGGAGGCCCGCAGGTCGGCGACGTAGTCGAGCAGCGGGTTGTCCGGCTCGTGCCCGATGGCGGACACCACGGGCGTACGGCACTCGGCGACCGTCCGCACCAGCTGCTCGTCCGAGAACGGCAGCAGATCCTCCACGCTGCCGCCCCCGCGCGCGACGATGATCACATCCACCTCCTCGATCGCGTCGAGCTCCTTCACGGCCTGCACGACCTGCGGCACCGCGTGCACGCCCTGCACCGGCACGTTCCGCACCTCGAACCGCACCGCCGGCCACCGGTGCCGGGCGTTCTCCAGCACGTCCCGCTCGGCGGCCGAGGCCCGCCCGCACACCAGCCCGATCAGCTGCGGCAGGAACGGCAACGGCTTCTTCCGCCCGGCCGCGAACAGCCCCTCCGCGGCCAGCGCCTTCTTGAGCATCTCCAGCCGCGCCAGCAGCTCCCCGACCCCCACAGGCCGTATCTCCACCGCCCGCAACGACAGCTGCCCGCGCGGCGCGTACCACTCCGGCTTCGCGTGTACGACGACCCGGGCGCCCTCCCCGACCACATCGGCCACGGTGTCGAACACCTGCCGGAAACAGGTGACGCCGATCGAGATGTCGTACGACGGATCCCGCAGGGTCAGGAACACCACCCCGGCCCCCGGCCGCCGTGACAGCTGGGTGATCTGACCCTCGACCCAGACGGCCCCGAGCCGGTCGATCCACCCGCCGATCAGCCGGGAGATCTCACCGACGGGGACAGGGGTCTCCGCGGACGTGTTCAAAGCCATGCGGCGAGCGTAACGGCGCCGACTGACACCGCCCGCTCTCCCACCCGGGCCGGCTGCCCGCGCCCAGGTCGGTCGCCCGGCAACCCCCGCCGCGCCACCGGCACCATCCCGCGGCCGTATGTCTCCCGCTCGTCCGCTCGTTCGTCAGTCTCCCCGGGATCGTCACCAGGACGCGATCTTCGGCCCCCCGAACGCGGCCTTACGATGGGTGCCATGACTGCTTCGCCTGGCCGCCGTGTCCTGCTCGCCGCCCCCCGTGGCTACTGCGCGGGTGTGGACCGCGCCGTGATCGCCGTCGAGAAGGCCCTGGAGCAGTACGGGGCCCCGATCTATGTCCGGCACGAGATCGTCCACAACAAGTACGTCGTGCAGACCCTGGAGAAGAAGGGCGCGATCTTCGTCGAGCGGACCGAGGAGGTCCCGCCGGGGAACATCGTGATGTTCTCCGCGCACGGCGTCGCCCCCGTCGTCCACGAGGAGGCCGAGCGCGGCCGCCTCGCCACCATCGACGCCACCTGCCCGCTGGTCACCAAGGTCCACAAGGAAGCCGTCCGCTTCGCCAACGAGGACTACGACATCCTCCTGATCGGGCACGAGGGCCACGAGGAGGTCATCGGCACCTCCGGCGAGGCCCCCGACCACATCCAGCTGGTCGACGGCCCCGCCGACGTCGCCAAGGTCGAGGTCCGCGACGAGTCCAAGGTCGTCTGGCTCTCCCAGACCACGTTGAGCGTGGACGAGACGATGGAGACGGTCGACGCCCTCAAGGAGAAGTTCCCGCAGCTCATCTCGCCGCCCAGCGACGACATCTGCTACGCCACGCAGAACCGTCAGCTCGCCGTGAAGCAGATGGGCGCCGAGGCCGAACTCGTCATCGTGGTCGGCTCCCGCAACTCCTCCAACTCCAAGCGGCTGGTCGAGGTCGCCAAGCTGGCCGGCTCCCGCGACGCGTACCTGGTGGACTTCGCCAGCGAGATCGACGAGGCCTGGCTGGCGGGCGTCACCACGGTCGGCGTCACCTCCGGTGCCTCCGTCCCGGAGGTCCTGGTCGAGGAGGTCCTGGAGTGGCTCGCCGAGCGCGGCTACGGGGACGTCGAGATCGTCAAGGCCGCCGAGGAGTCCATCACCTTCTCGCTGCCCAAGGAACTCCGCCGTGACCTGCGCGAAGAGGCGGCCACCCTGGTCGCCGAGCGCGGCGGCAGCGGCGCCGGGGCGTGAGGGCCGGTCGTACGACGGCGTGACCGCGGGTCGTACGACTGTGTGACCGCGGGCCCGTCCGGCGTCGTGACTGTCAGTCGTACGACGTAACGTGGAGCCATGCAGATCTTCGGTGTGGACATCGGTGGTTCCGGGATCAAGGGCGCTCCCGTGGACCTGGACAAGGGCGACCTGGCCCAGGAGCGGTGCAAGGTGCTCACCCCGCATCCGGCGACGCCCGACGGCGTCGCCGACGGGGTCAAGCAGGTCGTCGACCACTTCGGGTGGAGCGGCCCGGTCGGGCTCACCTTCCCGGGGGTGATCAGCGACGGCACGCACATCCGTACGGCGGCGAACGTCGACAAGAGCTGGATCGACACCGACGCGCGCACGCTGTTCAGCGAGCGGCTCGGCGGCCTCCCGGTGACCGTGGTCAACGACGCGGACGCGGCCGGCGTGGCCGAGGTGGAGTTCGGCGCCGGCCGGGGCCGCAAGGGTGTCGTCCTCCTCCTCACCTTCGGCACCGGCATCGGCAGCGCCCTCTTCGTCGACGGCGAGCTGGTCCCCAACACCGAACTGGGCCACCTGGAACTGGACGGCCACGACGCGGAGAAGAAGGCCTCCAGCAAGGCCAAGGAGGACGAGGAGCTGAGCTGGGAGCACTGGGCCCACCGGGTCAACAAGTACCTGGCCCACGTCGAGATGCTGTTCACCCCGAACCTGTTCATCATCGGCGGCGGGGTGAGCCGCAAGGCCGACAAGTTCCTGCCGTACATCAAGGGCATCAAGGCCGAGATCGTGCCGGCGCAGCTGCAGAACAACGCGGGGATCGTCGGCGCGGCGATGCGCGCGGCGCACCACGCCTCCTAGCGCGCCCGGCCCGTCCCTCCGGACCGCCGGCTCAGGCCCTGAGCCGGCGTCGGCGTCGGATCAGCCGGATCCGGCGGACGATGACGATCACCCCGGCGATCAGCGTTCCGCCGTAGAGCCAGCCGGCCTGTGTGGACAGGGCCGTCACCAGGCCCATCAGGCCGCCGAGGAAGCCCCCGCCGCCGTCGGAGACGGTGAGCAGGCCGGCGGCGAAGGCGATCGGGACGACGACGGGGGCGGTCAGCAGATCGCCCCCGCGCACCCACAGCGCGGTCAGCGCGCACACCGGCAGGAACAGCACGCCGTACACGGTCAGGGACGCGCCGAACAGCAGGTCGTCCAGGAAGCCGAGCAGGACCATCGCGGCCAGGCAGAACAGGCCGCAGCCGAGCCCGGTGAGCCGTGGGTTCGGCAGCCTCTTCGGAGCGTCCGCCGGCGCCGTGCGGGGCCTTCCCCCGGCGGGCCGGCGCTCGGCCGTCGCCGGCCGCCGTCTGGCCTGCGGTGGCAGCGGCGCCCGGGGGGCGCCACGGCGTGGGCCGTGCTGTCGGGGTCGGGTCCTGTGATGCTCCACCGGACCAACTTAGGTCGGTTAATGTGCCCAGTCGCGACCCGGACACGCCGAAACCAAGCCGAAGAGCAGAGCCTGTCCAGGTGTTCGACGCGACCGCCGGCCCGGGGCCCCGAACCCCGTAAACTGGTGGATCGGCCGGCCCGCCGGCACTGGCAGCCCCCCCGGCTCACTCACCCACTCACTACGGGAAGTCGCAACGTGTCGCTCACGATCGGAATCGTCGGCCTGCCCAACGTCGGCAAGTCGACCCTGTTCAACGCCCTGACCAAGAACGACGTGCTGGCGGCCAACTACCCGTTCGCCACGATCGAGCCCAACGTCGGTGTGGTCGGCGTCCCCGACGCCCGTCTGACCAAGCTGGCCGAGATCTTCGCCTCGCAGCGGATCCTCCCGGCCACGGTCGACTTCGTCGACATCGCGGGCATCGTCCGCGGCGCCTCCGAGGGTGAGGGCCTGGGCAACAAGTTCCTCGCGAACATCCGTGAGTCCGACGCGATCTGCCAGGTCATCCGTGCCTTCAAGGACGAGAACGTCGTGCACGTCGACGGCAAGGTCTCGCCGAAGGACGACATCGAGACGATCAACACCGAGCTGATCCTCGCCGACCTCCAGACCATCGAGAAGGTCCTGCCGCGCCTCCAGAAGGAGTCGCGGATCAAGAAGGACGTGGCGCCCAAGGTCAAGGCGGTCGAGGAGGCCAAGGAGATCCTGGAGAAGGGCGACACCCTGTTCTCCCAGGGCATCCTCCAGGGCTCGGAGCGCGCCGAGCTCCTCCACGACCTGCACCTGCTCACCACCAAGCCCTTCCTCTACGTCTTCAACGTCGACGAGGACGAGCTGACCGACGACACCTTCAAGGCCGAGCAGCGCGCCCTGGTCGCCCCCGCCGAGGCGATCTTCCTCAACGCCAAGCTGGAGCAGGACCTCGCCGAGCTCGACGAGGCGGACGCCCTCGAACTCCTGGAGTCCGTCGGCGCCGAGGAGCCCGGCCTCGCCACCCTCGCCCGCGTCGGCTTCGACACCCTCGGCCTGCAGACCTACCTCACGGCCGGCCCCAAGGAATCCCGCGCCTGGACCATCAAGAAGGGCGCCACCGCCCCCGAGGCCGCCGGCGTCATCCACACCGACTTCCAGAAGGGCTTCATCAAGGCCGAGGTCATCTCCTTCGCCGACCTCGTCGAAACCGGCTCCGTCACCGAGGCCCGCGCCAAGGGCAAGGCCCGCATGGAGGGCAAGGACTACGTCATGCAGGACGGCGACGTGGTGGAGTTCCGCTTCAACGTGTAGCCACCGCCTGCCTGAGCAGGCCGGAAGGGCCGGACGCAGCTGCGTCCGGCCCTTCCGGCCGGGCAAGCACCATCGTGACCGGCTGTGATGCGAATCAGCGGACGTCGACGTAGTCGGTGACCCGGTTGCTTCGGAGGTAGTGGTCGCCGGTCTCGCGGCTGACGGCGAGGGCCCAGGTGCCGTCCTGCTGGGCGGTCACGCTGCCGATGAGGTGGCCGTGTTTGTCGCTGCCCAGCTCGCAGACGTAGTGGTAGGTGCTGGAGCCGCGGGGCTTGAAGTAGAGGGTGGGGGCGCCGCCGGAGAGCGGCTTCCAGGTGGTGCCCTTCTTGTACTGGAGGGTGCCGCCGAAGGTGACCGGGTGGCCCTTGCGGACCGGGTCGGGGGAGACGTGGAAGCCGGTGACGCGGGTCGCGTAGCGGTAGAGGTGGACGGGCTTGCTGGTGCTGGTCGCCAGGTCGGGGTTGCCGTCGAAGCGGGCCCGCCAGTAGGCGTCGGTGTCCGGCGCGGTGAGGGTGCGGGCGAACGTCTCGTCCATCTGCGGCTTGTTGTGGCGGACCGTGAAGGGAACGGTCGCGGCGTTCTTCCAGCCGGTCCTGCCGTCCTGGGAGTACTGCAGGGTGACGGTGGGCCTGGCGGGCCACTTCGCGCGCGCGTCCTCGAAGAGGACGTAGCCGGAGGCCTTCAGCGTCCCGTCGTCGTTGAGGAAGGCGCTCATGCCGGTCTCGGTGGTGTAGGCGACATGCAGGCTGAACGGCTCGGTGGCGAGCTGCTGGAAGGGCAGGCCGTCGGCTCCGGCGAAGAGTTCGGCGTCCGGGGCCGGGCTCAGCGAGGAGACGTGCAGCGTGTAGGAGCCGTGGCTGTCGGTGGTGGTCTCGCCGGCCACGACCCCGTCGCCCAGCAGTGTGATCGCGGTGTGCGGCAGCGGCTGCCAGCCGGCGGTGGTCTGGATCTCCGCGCGGCCGGTGACGGTCCCGGTGGTGCCTTGCTTCAGGTCCAGGGCGTGGGTGCTGGCCGTGAACCGGACCGGTGCCTGCGTGGTGTGCAGGTTCTGCGGTGACGTCGGCACGTCGACGGCCCCCGGGTAGGCGCCGGAGGCCTGCGGCGCGGCGGAGAACCGGACGTACGGTGCGGTGGGCACGAAGGCGGTGGTGAAGCGGCCGTCGGCGCCGGCGGTCGCGGTCAGCCGGCCGTGACCGGTGTCGACGGCGACGGTCATGCCGTCGGTGGCGGCGGGGGCGTCCGGGTCCCGGGGGTCCTTGGCCACCACGGTGCCGCCGACGGTGACCTCCTGGTGGAGGTAGTCCGGCACGCTCGGGGTCGCGGTCAGATCGGGGATCGTGACGGTGGTCCGGTACTCCAGGGGGTACGGGGAGACGGCACCGGCGACGGTGGCCCCGGAGGCGTCCTGGAGGTCGACGGTCACCCGGTAGTCACCGAGGTCCGCCAGGTGGACCGGCGCCCGCCAGGTGCCGGACCGGGCGTCCTGCCCCAGGTACTGGGTGAAGTCCTCGGTCGATCCGGCCTCCGGCGCCCCGGCCGGCGCGTCCACCGCGGTGAAGTGGGCCGTGATGCGGGTGATCGGGCTGTCGGAGTGCGCCGTCACGAAGAGCATGCCCGGCTGGCTGTACCAGCCGTCGGCGACGGTCAGCACGGGGCCGCCGGCGGTGCCGTCCGCGTGGGCCGGGGCGAGCCCCGTGAACAGCGAGGCGGACAGCGCGGTCGCGGTGGCCGCCGTCAGGAAGATGCTGCGTCTCATGGTGCTCCCCCGGAGGATCGGTCGGCCGAGCACGGGAACGCGCGGACGGGCAATGCGCGGACGGGGAACGGCAGTTCCCTGTGGTGTTCCTGTGTCGGTCGTGTGATCGGGAACTGTAGCGGTGCGCGAGGTGGAGGCCGAGAGGCGGGTGCCCCGTACAACCGGTGGGGCCGGCGGGGGCGGTGGGAGGATGGGCGAACGGCGAGAGGCGGGGGGCGGGCGCGTGGGGCGGGACGAGCGGGACGTGGTCGCGAGGGGCGCGCGGCTGGCCGAGGCGGCCCGGAACGTGGTCGGCGACCACGGCAGGGCCGTCGAGGCGGTACGGGCGGTGCTGACACCGATTCACGACGCGGCGGTACGACGGGAACTCGACGCCATTCCGGTCGCGCGGCTGCAGGACGTCACCGGAGGCCGGCTGCGGCTGGGCGGCGTCGAACAGAGCGGGCTGCGCACGGTGGGCAGCGTGCTCGACGCCGGTCCCTACCGGCTGCGGCAGATCCCCGGTGTCGGACAGCGCACCGTCGACCAGGTGCTCGCCGCGGCCCGCAGGCTCTCCGAGGCCGCGCACGAGACCGTGGCCGTCCATATCGACGTGGACCATCCGGAGCCGGACACCACCGCGCTCGTCACGGCACTGCGCACGCTCGTGGAGGCCGGCCCGGACGCCCGGCGCGCCGTCGACCGGGCGGGTGCCCTGGCGCGGCGGCTGGACCCGCTGCTGGCCGACGCCCGGCCCGCCGCCGGACGGCTGCGGATGCTGCTGGCGGGCCGGGAGAAGAAGGCCCGCGCGCTGGCGGCGGTGACCGCGATCCGGGCGCTGGCGGACGAGGCGGAACGGGCCCGGCTGCCCGAGCTGTTCGCCCAGGCCTCGGTGGACCTGCTGCGCGGCCCAGCCTCCGGCCTCGCCGCCTGGGCCGACTTCGAACTGCGCTCCGCCGAGTACTACAGCCTGCTCGCGGAGATCTCCGGACGGGCGCCCGACGCGGCCGCCGCCGAGGGCTTCCTGCCGGACGAGGTCGCCGAACGGGTACGGACCCAGCACCTCGACGACACCCACCGGCGGGTCTCCCTGCGCGGCTACCAGGCGTTCGGCGCACGGTTCGCGCTCGCCCAGCGCAAGGTGATCCTCGGCGACGAGATGGGGCTCGGGAAGACCATCCAGGCCATCGCCGTCCTGGCCCACCTGGCCGCCGAGGGGCAGAGCCACTTCATGGTGGTGTGCCCGGCGAGCGTCCTGGTGAACTGGACCCGGGAGGTCGAGGCCCGCAGCGCCCTGCGCGTGCTGCTGCTCCACGGCCCCGACCGGCACGACGCCTTCGCCGACTGGAAGGGCCGCGGCGGGGTCGCCGTGACCACCTTCGACGCCCTGCGCGGATTCCCCGTACCGGGCGGCGGCGAGGTCGGCCTGTTCGTGGTCGACGAGGCGCACTCGGTGAAGAACCCGAAGGCCAAACGGTCCCAGGCGGTCGCCGAGTGGGCGGAGCGCTGCGCGCGCACCCTCTTCATGACCGGCACCCCGATGGAGAACCGGGTCGCCGAGTTCCGCAGCCTGGTCGGGATGCTCGACGGCGTGGTCGCGGACGCGCTGGGCGAGGGGGACGCGCTGGCCGGCTCGGTCGCCTTCCGCAGGGCGGTCGCCCCCGTCTACTTGCGGCGCAACCAGGACGACGTGCTCACCGAACTCCCCAGCCTCCAGCACACCGACGAGTGGGAGGAGCTGAGCACCTCGGACGAGGAGGCGTACCGGGAGGCCGTGCGCGCCGGCAACTTCATGGCGATGCGCCGGGCCGCCTATCTGCGTCCGGAGAAGTCCGCCAAGCTGGAGCGGCTCCGGGAGATCGTCCGGGAGGCCGGCGAGAACGGGCAGAAGACCGTGGTCTTCTCCTACTTCAAGGACGTCCTGGGCGTGGTCCGGGAGGAACTCGCCGACGGCACCGCGCTCTTCGGCCCGCTCACCGGCGCGGTCCCGGCCGCACGGCGGCAGCAGATCGTCGACGACTTCGCCGCCGCTCCCGGCCCCGCGGTGCTCCTGGCGCAGATCCAGGCGGCGGGCGTCGGCCTCAACATGCAGGCCGCCTCCGTCGTCGTCATCTGCGAGCCCCAGATCAAACCCACCATCGAGCACCAGGCGGTGGCCCGGGCCCATCGCATGGGCCAGGTCAGACCGGTCCGGGTGCACCGGCTGCTGGCCACCGGGGGAGTGGACGAGCGCCTGGTGCGGATGCTGGAGAAGAAGACCCGCCTCTTCGACGCCTACGCCCGCCGCAGCGCCGTCGCCGAGGCCACCCCGGACGCGGTCGACGTCTCGGACACCGACCTGGCCCGCCGGATCGTCGAGGAGGAACAGGCCCGCCTGGGCATGACGGACGGGAACCCCGTCGAGAGAGCGGAGGTGTGAGAGGTCGCACGACGGCAAGACGTACGACGGCAAGACCTACGACCGCACTCCCCTACGCCGACTCCCGCAACCGCAGCTGCGCCCCCACCGTCAGTTCGTCCGGGGGCAGCGGGCCGGTCCCGGTGAGCAGGCGCGCCGCCTGTTCGACGGCGAGCGCGCCGAGCCCGCGGGTGTCCAGGGCGACGGTGGTCAGCGGCGGCTCGACGAGGGCGCCCAGCCGCAGACCGTCGAAGCCGATCACGGCGAGGTCCCGGGGCACCTCGCGGCCCAGCCGGCGGGCGGCCCGCAGGGCCCCGATGGCGATGATGTCGTTGAAGATGAAGACCGCGGTGAGGTCCGGGTGCCGGGCGAGGAGTTCCTGCAGCGCCTGCTCCCCGCCCTCGACGCTCTGGTCCGCGCGGGCCACCGCCCCGGAGTCCAGTCCGCACGCGGACATCGCGCCGTCGAACCACTCGTGCCGCACGCTCGGCTCGGACCGCTCCGCGTGGTCCAGCATGCCGATGTTGCGGTGGCCCGCCCCGGTGAGGTGCCGTATCGCCGCGTGGACGCCCGCCTCGCCGTCGATCCGGATCGAGCTGAACCGTTCGGTGCGGTGCTTGCGGTCGATGAGGACGACGGGCAGTCCCCGGGTCAGCCGGGCGATCTCGTCCTCGGGCAGGCTGAGGTAGCCCACCACGGCGTCCACCTGGGAGGCGATCACCTCCAGGGTGCCCCGCTCCTCCTCGACGCGGTCGCCGGTGTCGTACACGACCACGTGCCAGCCGCGGCCCCGGGCCGCCTCCAGCGCGGCGGCGGCGACCTCGGTGAAGAACGGGTTGAGCAGATCGGGGATCACCAGTCCGACGCTGAACGTGTCCTGCCGGACCAGCCCCCGGGCGAACCGGCTCGGCCGGTACCCCAGTTCGAGGGCCGCGTCGAGGACGCGCTGCTTGGTGGAGACGCCGATCTCGCCCTTGTCGTTGAGCGCCCGTGACACGGTCTGCCGGGACACCCCGGCGGCCTCTGCCACATCGTCGATCGTCACCCTGCGGGGTCCGGTCCCCGACGACGCCATCACTCACCTCCGCGTAATTGCCGACGCGCCCGCGTCGCAGGGACACCGAGTATGCCCCCCGCCCGCCGTCCTGAGCCTTGACACTCGGCCGGACCGGAGCCCACACTCCCAATCACTTCCCGTTACCGCTCCCGTGAGCGCTCACGGTACCGCTCTCGGCCCCTTGTTCCAACCAGAAGGCATCCGCCTCCAGGTGTCAACGTCGACCCGCCTGACAACGTTTGCCAGGCGATCTCTGGAACGGAAGATATGAGCAGCACAGTCACGAGAACCCGCCTCGCCGTCGCCGCCGCCACGGCCGGCATCGTCGTACTCGCCGGATGCTCCTCGTCCGATTCGTCGGACAAGGCGTCGGCCGCCTCCTGCGCGCCCGGCAAGGGCAAGGTCACCCTCCAGTACTGGAACACCGTCAACGGCATGGACAAGGTCGTCGACCTCTGGAACCGGAAGCACCCCGACATCCAGGTCGAGACGAAGAACATCTCCAACGACCAGTACGGCGCCATCGGCAACGCGCTGAAGGCCGGCAAGGCGCCGGACCTCGCCCAGGTCGGCTACGACGAGCTGCCCACCCTGCGCTCCCAGGACGCCTTCGTGGACGCCTCGGCCTGCAAGGCGGCCACTGCCGCCGAGTCGAAGTTCGTCCCGTGGACCTGGTCGCAGTCCAGCTTCGGCGGCACCGGGGTGTTCGCCCTTCCGCAGGACACCGGTCCGATGGCCATGTACGTGCGCACGGACCTCTTCAAGAAGTACGGCGTCGCGATCCCGACGACCTGGGACGAGTACGAGAGCGCCGCCCAGAAGCTGCACAAGGCGGACCCGAAGCTCACGATCACCTTCTTCGACCCGAACAACGCCGAGTGGTTCAACGGGCTCCT
Source organism: Streptomyces sp. NPDC090088 (assembly GCF_044747345.1). NCBI lineage: Bacteria > Bacillati > Actinomycetota > Actinomycetes > Kitasatosporales > Streptomycetaceae > Streptomyces > Streptomyces sp. NPDC090088. The sequence goes on from NZ_JBIVDZ010000002.1 coordinate 792,744, forward strand.
GTGGCAGAACAACGCGAACATGTACGGCTACTCCGGTGACCAGTGGCACGTCACCGTGGAGTCGGACAAGAGCAGGGAAGTCGCCGGCTACTGGCAGAAGCTGATCGACGACAAGCTCGTGCGCACCGACCTCGCCAACGGGTCGACACAGATGTTCGCCGCCTACCAGGACAACCAGATCGCCACCCAGATCGGGGCCGCCTGGGGCTACAGCGGACTCCGCGACAACCTGCCCAAGCAGGCCGGCAAGTGGTCGATCGTCCCGATGCCGACCTGGGGCGCCGACGGCACGTCCGGCGACTGGGGCGGCTCGACCGTCGCGTTCATGAAGGGCGCCAAGCACCTGTACGAGTCGGTCGAGTTCAACACCTGGCTCAACACCGACCCCGAGGCCCTCGCGATGGAGAACCAGCTGGGCGGCCTGTACCCGGCGGCGAACGACGGGCTGAAGCTCCCGGCGCTGTCCAAGGGCGTGCCGTACTACAACAACGAGAAGATCTTCGACGTCTTCGCCGCGTCCTCCAAGAAGATCGACACCGACTTCGCCTGGGGGCCCACCCAGAAGACGGTGAACCTGGCGCTCCAGGACGCGATGGCCAAGGCGGCGGCCGGTGACGGCACGCTCACCGACGCCCTCGCGACCGCCCAGGCCGCCGCGCTGAAGTCGATGAAGGACCAGGCGATCCCGGCGACGGCGGGCAAGTGACCGCTCGATGACCGACATCGCCACCCGTCCCACCGACGTGGTGCCCGCACCGCCCCGGGGCCGCCGCCGTCCGCGCCTGGACGCCGGCGGCCCCCGGGCCGGCACCGTCGTCGCGTTCCTGACGCCCTTCTTCCTGCCGTTCGTGCTGTTCTACCTGGTGCCCGTCGGCTACGCGCTCTGGCAGAGCTTCCGCGTGGTGCGCCGCTCCGGCGGCCAGTACGGCACCTCGTACACGACGTTCGGCGGCTTCGCGCAGTACACGCAGGTGTTCCAGAACGACGAGTTCTGGTCCAGCATCGGCCGCATCGGCCTGTTCGGCATCGTGCAGGTGCCCGTCATGCTGTTCGCCGCGCTGGTCATGGCGCTGCTCCTGGACACCCCCCTGCTGAGGCTCAAGGGCTTCTTCCGGATCACCGCGTTCATGCCGTACGCGGTGCCCGGCGTCATCGCCGCGATCATGTGGTCGTATCTGTACTCGCCGCAGCTCAGCCCGGTCGTCGACCTGCTGAACGGCATCGGTCTGCACCCCGACTTCCTGGGCCCGGGCGCCGTGCTGTGGTCGGCGGCGAACGTCTCCACCTGGCTGTGGACCGGCTACAACATGCTGATCATGTTCTCGGCGCTGCAGTCCATCCCGCAGGAGCTCTACGAGGCCGCGCGGATCGACGGAGCCGGCAACTGGACCATCGCCTGGCGCATCAAGGTCCCGATCATCGCCCCGTCCATCGTCATGACCACCGTGTTCTCGATCATCGGGACGCTCCAGCTGTACTCCGAGCCGGCGGTGCTGCGGCAGATCTCCTCGAACATCTCCAGCACGTTCACCCCGAACATGCTGGCGTACACCGTGGCCGTCGGGAACAACTACCAGCAGGCCGCCGCCATCTCGGTGGTCATCGCGGTCATCACCTTCGTCCTGAGCTTCGGCTTCATGCGACTGACCTCGAAGAGGGCGGGCCTGTGAGCAACCGACCCCGCGTCCGGGAGAACGGCATGAGCCGGACGGCCGTCATGGCCCTGATGTTCGTGCTGGCGCTCTACTTCCTGCTGCCGCTGTACTTCCTGATCGTCGCCGCCACCAAGCCGCAGGGCGACCTCGCCGCCACCAACGGCCTGGTGTTCTCGCACTTCCAGCTCTTCGACAACCTGCGCACCCTGTTCACCTTCGACGACGGCATCTTCGTGCGGTGGATCCTCAACACCGTCGTCTACGCGGTGCTGGGCGCGGCCGTGGGCACCCTGATCTCGGCGCTGTGCGGCTACGCGCTCGCCAAGTTCCGCTTCCGCGGCCGGGAGTTCCTGTTCTCGGTCGTCCTCGGCGGGGTGCTGGTCCCCTCCACCGCGCTGGCGCTGCCGCTGTTCCTGCTGTTCTCGCAGGTCGGACTCGTCAACACCTATCTCGCGGTGTTCCTGCCCAGCATCGTCAGCCCGTTCGGTGTCTATCTCGCGCGGATCTTCGCGAACGCCGCCGTGCCGCAGGAACTCATCGAGTCCGCGCGGCTCGACGGCGCCGGCGAGTTCCGCACGTTCTTCTCGGTGTCGTTCAAGCTGATGTCGCCGGCGCTGGTGACCATCTTCCTGTTCCAGTTCGTCGGCATCTGGAACAACTTCTTCCTCCCGATGGTGATGCTCCAGAAGGAGTCGCTGTTCCCGATCACCCTCGGCCTGTTCACCTGGAACGGGCAGACCGCCCGCTCCCCGCTGCTCCAGGAGTCCGTGATCACCGGCTCACTGGTGTCGATCGTGCCCGTGATCGTCGTCTTCGTGCTCCTGCAGCGGTTCTGGCGCACCGGCCTCGCCGCCGGCTCCCTCAAGTGACCCCCCCCACGCGCGCGGAAGGTGCTCCCCACCATGACCGACCCGGCAGTCTTCGTGCCCCACTTCCACTGGGACCGGGAGTGGTACGAGCCGTTCCAGGTGTTCCGGCACCGGCTCGTCAGTGCCCTGGACACCGTGCTGGAGACGGCCGAGTCGGACCCGGACTTCCGGTTCACCGTCGACGGGCAGATGGCCGCGGTCGAGGACTACCTGGAGATGCGGCCGGAGCATCGTGAGCGGGTCGCCGCACTCGTCCGGGAGGGGCGGCTCGCGATCGGCCCCTGGCTGATCCTGCTCGACGAGTTCCTGTGCACCGGCGAGACCATCGTCCGCAACCTGCGGATGGGGTGGGCGGCCGCGGAGCGGCTCGGCGGCGCCATGCCGATCGGCTATCTGCCGGACATGTTCGGCCACATCGCGCAGATGCCGCAGATCCTGGCCCGGGCCGGCATCGAGCACGCGGCGCTGTGGCGCGGGGTGCCCGGCTCGGTCGACGGCCACGCCTTCCGCTGGCGCGCCCCCGACGGCTCCGAGGTCCGCACCGAGTTCCTCTTCGACGGTTACGACAACGGCCTCGACGTGCTGCTGGCGCCGGACCGGATCCGGCAGGCGCTCGCCGAGTACGCCGCGATGACCGCCGGGCGGTGGGGCAACGACCCGCTCCTCGCCATGTCCGGCACCGACCACAACGCGCCCGACCCGCGGCTCGCGCAGTGGCTGCGGCAGGCGTCCACCGAGGAGCGGCCGATCACCGTCGCCACGCTCGACGAGTACCTCCGCAAGCACGTCCGGGACGAGGCGACCGCCGTCGTCACCGGTGAACTCCGCAGCCATGTCCGGGGCAACATCCTGCCCGGTGTGCTGTCCGTGCGGCTCGGGCTCAAGCAGCGGATGGCCGTGGCGGAGCGGACCGTGGACCACGCCGAGCGGATGAACGCCCTGTGGTCGCAGCGCGACGAGTCCGCCTTCCTCGACCTCGCCTGGCACAAGATCATCGAGTCGACCGCGCACGACTCGGTGGTCGGCTCCGGCACCGACGAGACCTGCGACCAGGTCGCCGCCCGCCTCGCCGAGGCCGCGCAGACCGCCCGCGCCGTCCGGGACGCGGCCCTCGCCGAGCCCGCCGCCCGGGTGCCGGGCGACGGCTACCTGGTCGCCAACCCGCTGCCCTCCACTCGTACCGCACTGGTCGAGGTGGACGTGGTGGCCGCCCCGGAGGGGAGCGCGCTCGTCGCGAGGACCGCCGACGGCTCGGCGCATCCCGTGCAACCGGTCGCGCAGGCCCCGACCGTCCTCAGCGACGAGCGGCTCGACGCCTCGCAGCTGGAACGCGTGCTCCGCCGGATCCACCGCCGTGAGCTGTTCGGCCTGCTGATCGATAGCTACGAACTCACCCCGAACGCGCTGGTCTTCCATCTCGCCGAGGTGCCGGACGGCCCCTTCGACCTGATGACCCTGCGCGGCGAGGTGGCCGCGGCCGCCGCCGCCCACCCGGGGGAGTGGCGGGTGCGGACCCTGGCCCAGCCCCGGGCCACCGCGCTGGTGGCGCTGCCGGTCCCCGCCGCCGGTCTCGCCGCCTTCCGGGTCGGGCCGGGCGAGGGACCCGCCGCCCCCGCCCCGCGGCCGGTGACGGCGACCGCGGACACCCTCGCCAACGGCCTGGTCGGGGTCGCCGTCGCCGCCGACGGCACCCTGGACGTGACCGGCGCCGACGGCACCGTCCTGACCGGGGTCGGCCGGCTCGTCGACGGCGGCGACCGCGGCGACAGCTACAACTACGCACCCCCGGCCCACGACGTCCTGGTGTCCGAGCCGGCCCGGGTCGCCGTCGAACTCCTCGAAGCCGGCCCGCTGCGCGCCAGGCTGCTGGTCACCCGGGTCTACGACTGGCCGGAGGCGCTCTTCGCCGAGGACCGCGACCGGCGCGCCGCCCGTACCGTGCCCACCCCCGTGGAGACGCTGGTGGAAGTGCGCACGGGCGAGCCCTTCGTCCGGGTCTCCACCGCGTTCCTCAACCGCTCCGCCGACCACCGGCTGCGTCTGCACGTGCCGCTGCCCCGGCCGGTGACCACCTCCGCGTCGGCCGGGCAGTTCGCCGTCACCGAGCGCGGACTCACCGCCGAGGGCGGCTGGGGCGAGTACCCGCTCCCGACCTTCCCCGCGAGCACCTTCGTCTCGGCCGGCCCGGCCACCGTGCTGCTCGACCACTCCGCCGAGTACGAACTCGTCGACGACGGCCGCGAACTCGCCGTCACCCTGCTGCGCGCCATCGGCTCGATCAGCGTCAACATCCACCCCCTGCGCGACGAACCCGCGGCGAGCGAGATCCCCGCCCCGGGCGCCCAGGACCTCGGCATACGCATCGAGAACCGGTTCGCCGTGCTGCCCCGGGCATCCGGCTGGCAGGGCGCCGACGCGGTCGCGCTCGCCGAGGAGTTCCGCGGCGACGTCCTGGTCACCCGCGGCACCGCGCCGTCCGGCGGCCGGCTGCCCCCGGACACGGCCGGGCTGCGGGTCGACGGCCGGGACGTCCAGGTGTCGAGCATCCGCCGGGTCACCGACGTCCCGCACGGGCCCGGCATCGAAATCCGGCTGGCCGCGCTGAGCGACACCGCGCGGGCCGTCCGGGTGACCGGCGCCTTCACCGCGGCCACCACGGTCGACCTGCTCGGCCGGCCGCTCGCCGCCGAGCCGGTCCGCGACGGACTCGACCTCCTCCTCGGCCCCTGGGAGATCCGCACCGTCGTACTCCGCTGAGCGCTCCGCCGATTGGGCCGCGATCCGCCGTCTGCGGCGCCGTCGTGGCTGGTCGCGCAGTTCCTCCCCCAGCCTTCGGCCGGGGGTACCCCCAGCGCCCCTTCGGGGGCGCTGCCACCCCCCGTCTCCAAGAAAGTTGTGACGTCTTGACCTCCGACTCCACCGCGTACGTATCGGACCCCGCCCCCTGGCACGGCGCCCTGCGCCCGGCCCGTTCGTGGCTGCACTCCGACGCCCCCTCCCGCTCGCTGAACGGGCTCTGGCGCTTCCGGCTGTCGCCCACGGCGGCGGTGGCGGAGGACTTTCCGTCCGAGGACTTCGACGACCACGGCTGGGACAGCATCCCGGTGCCCGCCCACTGGGTGCTGGAGGGCGACGGCGCCTACGGCCGGCCCGCCTACACGAACATCCAGTTCCCGTTCCCGATCGACCCGCCGCACGTCCCCGACGAGAACCCCACCGGCGACTACCGCCGCCACTTCGACGTCCCCGACGGCTGGGCGGACGCCGAACGGGTCGTGCTGCGCTTCGACGGGGTCGAGTCGCTGTTCAAGGTGTGGGTGAACGGCGTCGAGATCGGCAGCGCCGGCGGCAGCAGGCTGGCCCACGAGTTCGACGTGACCTCCGCCGTCCGCCCCGGTGACAACGTCGTCGCCGTACGCGTCCACCAGTGGTCGGCGGCCAGCTACCTGGAGGACCAGGACCAGTGGTGGCTGCCCGGCATCTTCCGGGACGTCACCCTGCTGGCCCGCCCGGCCGGCGGCATCGAGGACGTCTGGCTGCGGACGGCCTACGACGACGGACGCGGCCGGATCGAGGCCGAGGTCACCGCCGACGCGACCGCGTTCCCCGTCACCCTGCGCATCCCCGAACTGGGCGTCGAGCAGGTGTGGGCGACGGCGGCCGACGTGGCGCCCGTCGACCTCGCGCGCGTCGAGCCGTGGTCGGCCGAACTGCCCCGCCTGTACGACGTCACCGTGTCCTCGGCCGCCGAGACCGTCACCCTGCGGGCCGGCTTCCGCACGGTCGAGATCCGGGGCGACCGGTTCCTCGTCAACGGCCGCAAGGTCGTCTTCCACGGGATGAACCGGCACGAGGCCCACCCCGAGCGCGGCCGGGTCTTCGACGAGGCGCACGCCCGCGCGGACCTGGCCCGGATGAAGCGGTTCAACGTGAACGCCATCCGCACCAGCCACTACCCGCCGCACCCCCGGCTGCTCGACCTCGCCGACGAACTCGGCTTCTGGGTCGTCCTGGAGTGCGACCTGGAGACCCACGGCTTCGACAAGGTCGGCTGGACCGGCAACCCGACCGACGACCCGGCCTGGCGCGCGGCCTGCCTGGACCGCGTCGAGCGCACCGTCGAACGGGACAAGAACCACCCCAGCGTCGTGATCTGGTCGCTCGGCAACGAGGCCGGGACCGGCGCCAACCTCGCCGCCATGTCCGCCTGGGTGCACGCCCGCGACCCCGAGCGTCCCGTGCACTACGAGGGCGACTACACCGGCGACTACACCGACGTCTACTCCCGCATGTACTCCACCGTGCCCGAGACCGAGCAGATCGGCATCGACGGCTCCACCTTCCCGCTGCTGGGCTGCACCCCCGCCCAGGGCGCCCGGCAGCGCACCAAGCCGTTCCTGCTCTGCGAGTACGCCCACGCGATGGGCAACGGCCCCGGCGCCCTCGACCAGTACGAGGAACTCGTCCACCGCCACCCCCGGCTGCACGGCGGCTTCGTCTGGGAGTGGCGCGACCACGGCATCTCGGCCACCGCCCCGGACGGGACGCCGTACTACGCCTACGGCGGTGACTTCGGGGAGGTCGTGCACGACGGCAACTTCGTGATGGACGGCATGGTGCTCAGCGACGACGTGCCGACGCCCGGCCTGCACGAGTTCAAGGCGGTCGTCCAGCCGATCCGGTTCGCCTTCGACGGCGGCAAACTCGCCCTCACCAACCTGCGGCACTCGGCCGACACCTCCGACCTGCGCTTCCGCTGGCGCGTCGAGCACGACGGAACGCCCGTGGACGCGGGGGAGTGGGAGGTCCCGGCCGTGGCGGCGGGCGGGTCGGCGCGGGTGGCGCTGCCGCCGGTCGCCGTGGCGGCCGACACCGAGACCTGGCTGACGGTCGAGGCCGTCCTGGCGACGGAGACGGCCTGGGCCCCCGCCGGGCACGAGATCGCCACCGCCCAGCTGGACTGCTCGACACCCCGTCCCGTCCCCGCCGTACGGCCGCGGACCGGCTGGCGGCCCGCCGAGGGCACGCTGACGCTCGGCATCGCCGAGTTCACCGGCGGCTCCCTCACCCGCCTCGCCGGGCGCCCCGTGACCGGCCCGCGGCTGGAACTGTTCCGGGCGCCCACCGACAACGACGAGGGCACGGCCGACCGGCTGGAGGGCAGCGACGCCAGCCTCGCCGACGTGTCCAGCGCCGAGCTGTGGCGGCGCGACGGCCTCGACCGGCTGACCGCGCGGCGCGTCACCGTGGAGCAGGCCGCGGACGCCCTGCGCACCGTCGACCGGGTCGCGGCCGCGGACTCCGCCCTGTCGGTCATGGTGGAGTCGGTCTGGACGCTGGACGACGGCGAGCTGGAACTGCGCGTGGAGATCCAGCCCGCGAGCGGCTGGCGGACGGTGTGGCCGCGGATCGGGGTGCGCTTCGAACTGCCCGACGCCACGGCCCCCGTGGACGGCGCGGAGTGGTTCGGCCTCGGCCCGCTGGAGTCCTACCCCGACAGCCTGCGCGCGGCCCGCACCGGCCGCTTCTCGGCCGGCGTGCGGGACCTCTCCGTCGACTACGCGCGCCCCCAGGAGACCGGCCACCGCTCCCAGGTGCGCCGGCTCACGCTGACCAGCGACGGCACCGCGGCCCTGCGCGTCGAGGCCCTCCCCGACACCCGCGGCCGGCGCCCCGGCTTCACCCTCGCCCGGCACACCCCGCAGCAGATCGACCGCGCCGCCCACCCCTTCGAACTCCCGGAGTCCACCACCAGCCACCTGATCGTCGACGCGGCCCAGCACGGCCTCGGCTCCCGCGCCTGCGGACCGGACGTCTGGCCCGAGTTCGCCCTGCGTCCCGAGGCCCGGACCCTCAGGCTCCGCTTCACCGGCGGCGCCTGAGCAACAGCACCCGACAGGTCTTTCACAGTCCGCACCCACGCGTCTCACGGCCGGGAGGTGGACGGTCACCGGCCATGACGTTATCCACCGGTACCCCACGGATCCTGGTCGTGGACGACGAGGAAGACCTGACCGACCTGCTGGCCACGGTGCTGCGCGCCGAGGGCTGGCAGACCGACCGGGCGCTGGACGGCACGGCGGCGGTGCGGGCGGCCCGCGGTTTCCGGCCCGACGCGGTGGTCCTGGACCGCGGGCTGCCCGACCTGGAGGGCCTGGAGGTGCTGCGGCGCCTGCGGGCCTACCGGCCGGACCTGCCCGTGCTGTTCCTGACCGCCCGGGAGAGCGTCGAGGACCGGGTCGCGGGCCTGCGCGCGGGCGCCGACGACTACGTGCCCAAGCCGTTCGACCTGGACGAGGTGGTGCTGCGGCTGCGCGCCCTGCTGCGCCGCTGCGACGCGGGACGGCCGGGCGCCTCGCTGCTCGTCGTCGGCGACCTGACCCTCGACGAGGAGACCCGGCAGGTGCACCGGGCCGGCACCCCGGTCCGGCTCACCGGCCGGGAGTTCGAGCTGCTGCGCTACCTCATGCGCCACACCGGCCGCGTCCTCGGCCGCGAGGAACTCCTCGACAACGTCTGGGCCACCGACGAGGACCGGCACCTGAGCATCGTCGAGAGCTACGTCAGCTACCTGCGCCGCAAGATCGAGCGCGACCTGCCCGTCCTCATCCACACCGTGCGCGGCGTCGGCTACCTGATGAAGCCCGCCGAAGCGCGGCGGTGAGCGCGATGCGGACGACACCCGCGCCGAGCGCCCCGAGACCCGGCCGCCGCCGGTCGCGCAGCCTGCGCTTCCGGATGATCCTCTCCAGCAGCCTGCTGCTGGCCGCGCTCTCCGTGGTGATCATCACCATCACCGGACTGGCCATGCGCACCTACCTGATGACCGGCCTGGACCAGCGCCTGGACGCCCTCGCCGAGCACTCGGCGGCCGCCCGCGGTCAGATCGGCGCCCCGACCAGCGGCCTGCCCTACCTCAGGGCGTTCGGGGTCCCGGCCGGCACCATCGGGGTCTCCGTCAGCGGCCGCCGGGGCGCCGTCCGGCACGCGGCGGTCGTCGACGACGCCGGGCAGCTGACCGCCCCGACCGCCGCGCAGCGCCGCATCCTCGCCACCGTCGAGGCGGACGGCCACCACCGCACCCTGGACCTGCCGGGGCGCGGCGGCTACCGGGCCAAGGCCGTGCGTGCCGACTCCCGGGACACCGAGATCACCATCGTCACCGCCGTACCGGTGCGCCCGGTGAACCAGATGCTCGGCCGGCTGCTGGCCGTCGAGTCCGCGGTCGCGGCCGCCGCCCTCGCCGTCGCCGCGCTGATCGCGGCCACCGTGATCGGCCGTCAGCTACGGCCCCTGCAGCGCGTCGCCGCCACCGCCACCCGGATCTCCCGCGAGCCGCTCGGACACGGCGAGGTCCGCTCCCTGGAGCGCGTCCCGGAGGCCGACTGCGCCACCGAGACCGGCCGGCTCGCCGAGGCCGTCAACCGGCTGCTCGGCCATGTCGAGAACGCCCTCGCCGACCGCTACGCCACCGAACTGCGCATGCGCGACTTCCTCGCCGACGCCGGCCACGAACTGCGCACCCCGCTCGCCTCCGTCGCCGGCCACCTCCAACTGGTGCGCCGCGCCCCGAGGACGGCGGCCCCGCAGGCCGACTACGCGCTGGGCCGCATGGAGTCCGGCATCGGCCGGATGCGCACCCTCGTCGAGGACCTGCTGCTCCTCGCCCGGCTGGACACCGGCCGCCCGCTGGCCCGTGAGGAGGTCGGCCTCGGCCCGCTGCTCGCCGAGGCCGTCGCCGACGCCCGCGCGGCCGGACCCGACCACCGCTGGGAGTTCCTGATGCCCGGCGAGCTGGTCCTCGTCGAGGGCGACCCGGACCGCCTCCACCAGGTCGTCGCCAACCTCCTCGCCAACGCCCGCACCCACACCCCGCCCGGCACCAGGGTCACCGTCACCGTCCGCACCGACGCCGGCCAGGCGGTGGTCCGCGTCGCCGACGACGGCCCCGGCATCCCGCCCGACCTCCTGCCCCGCGTCTTCGAACGCTTCGCCCGCGGCGACGCCTCCCGCTCCCGCGCCACCGGCAGCAGCGGCCTCGGCCTCGCCATCGTCACCGCCGTCTCCACCGCCCACGGCGGCCGCGCGGAGGTCACCAGCGAACCCGGCCGCACGGTCTTCACGGTCCGGCTGCCGCTGTGCCCTTCCTACGCCGTTGAGGTGAACCCGCTCCGGAAACCCGTTGGACGTGAACTCCCTTCTGCATGAGGCTGGTTGGCTGGCCGAATCGCCGAAGACACAAGGAAACGACGTATGAGCAGAGTCTGGCTGATCACCGGCGCGAGCAGCGGCTTCGGCCGGGCGCTCACCGAGGCCGCGCTCGCCGACGGCGACACCGTCGTCGGCGCGGCACGGCACCCCGAGGCACTGGCGGACCTGGCCGCCGCCCACCCCGGCCGGGTGGACCCGGTACGCCTGGACGTCACGGACACGGCGTCGATCGAGCCCGCCGTACAGGACGTGATCGCCCGGCACGGCCGCATCGACGTCCTGGTCAACAATGCGGGCCGCACCCATGTCGGGGCCTTCGAGGAGACCACCGATGCTGAACTGCGCGCCCTGTTCGACGTGCACGTGTTCGGCCCGGCCGCGCTCGTCCGGGCCGTCCTGCCGCACCTGCGCAGCCAGCGCTCGGGCGCGATCGTGCAGATGAGCAGCATGGGCGGCCAGATGTCCTTCGCCGGCTTCTCCGCCTACAGCGGCACGAAGTTCGCACTCGAAGGACTGTCCGAGGGGCTCGCCGACGAGGTGCGGGAGTTCGGGATCAAGGTGCTGATCGTCGAGCCGGGCGCCTTCCGCACCTCCCTCTTCGACACCACCCGGGCCGGCGCCAGCGACGACAGCGGGGTCTACACCAAGGTCGCCGAGACCCGCACCGGCGTCTCGGGCGGCCACGGCAGCCAGCCCGGCGACCCGGACAAGGCCGCCGCCCTGATCCTGGCCGCCCTGGCCGCCGAGGAGACCCCGCTCCACCTCCCCCTGGGCGACGACGCGGTGACCGCCGTACTGACCCAACTGGATGTCGTACGACGGGACATCGCCGCGTGGGAGAAGCGGACCCGGGCGACGGACTTCGACCAGGGCGGGGGCTTCGCCAAGCGCTGACACCTGGCGAGGCCGGAGACACAGTCGTATTCACCGAGGTCGTCGACGGGACGGCACACGAGTCTCGCCCTGCGGCGGCTTGACCGGTCGGATCGCTGATCGAGATGAGCCGGCTACCACGCAGGGGTGGGGGTGCCGTCAGGATCGAGTCCGTAGGGCCAGCGCCTGAAGAACTGGCGTTGCTGGGAGGCACAGTTGGCTGCCAGCACATAGAGGTGTTCGGCACCATCCTGGTCGTGGAAGCGATCTCGGAGCTTGCCGAGCAGGGTGAGAGCTGTGTCGTCACCAGCGCGTAGGGCCCTGTCGTACAGGCTGCGTGCCGCCGCTTCGTCATGGGGGTCGCTGGTCAGGACGAGGGCACCGAGGGCGCCGGCTTCGGCGGCGCGCCGAATGAGCGCGGCGGCGCCTTCCTGGTCACCGAGACGGCGGTACATCTCCGCGAGGTGGATCAGGTTATCGGCCTCCCCGGCGTCGATTACCTCCTGATAGCAGGCCTCGGCCGCCTCGTGCTCCCCGGACTCCTTGTGGATCCTCGCGAGGAAGATCAGGTCGCTGGTGACGCCGGCGTTGATCGCCTGCCGGTACAGCGGGATGGCGGCCGAAAGGTTGCCCGCGTTCGCATGAAGCCGGGCCCGCGATGCCAGGCCGCCGACGATGCCCTGCTCAAAGGCGCGCTGGTAGAGACGCTCGGCCTCCTTCAGGTCATCGGCTCGCTCGTACATTCCCCCGAGGCAGGCATATCCGGCCGCGTCGCCGGCGGTGATGGCCTGCCGGTAGAGGACTTCGGCGCCTGCTGGGTCATGGGCGTTCTCCCGCAGCGAGCCGAGCCGCAGGAGCGCGCTGGTGTCACCGGCCACGACGGCCTCGTGGTACAGCCGTTCGGCCACGTGCGTGTCGGCGGACCCGTCTGCCAGATGGCTGAGGGCCGGGGTGGAACCCGCTTCGGCGGCCCGCCAGTACAGGCGGTGCGCCCACTGCAGGCGATGACGCAACCGGGCGGCGAAGCCGAGTCGGAAGAGATCGTCTCCTTGGTCGAAGTGTGCCAGGGCGGCCTCCCAGAACGCGGCGGGCGGGCACACCGCGCGGCGGGTGCGTCGTCCGTGCTGCTGTAGATAGTCGGCAAGCCCCACCACGCCCGGCAGCGCTCCCATGCCGGTCGGCCCGGGCATGTCCGGCAGGGACACGGCGACCCGCTTGATCAGGGTGCGGCTGTGGTCGAAGGCGTCGGTGAACCAGTCGTTGTCGGCTTGGGCCCGTTCGGCGTCCGTGAGGTAGCCGGGCGCCGCCGCTTGGAGGAAGTGCAGTGGCAGCGGGCTTTCGACGCCCAGACGGCGGGCGTCCATGGCGGCCGCCACCAAGGCTCGGCCATGGCGGCCATGCCTGCCCGAGGGCTGCTCGAAGTGCCGTACGAGATCAGGCCCGGCGGCCAGGTTCTGCGTCACTGTGCTGCCGAGTTCCACGACTGTGGACAACGAGCGGTCGCGCACGCTCAGGTGCCGCACGCTGTGGAAGTCGTCGGCGAACGTGTCGGGAACATCGATCGATCTGGCCTGCGCGAGCAGCCTTCGTACCAGGTGGTGGGGGTCCAAGGAGTTCGTGGCCGGCGCGGCGGTCAGCGCCTGGTGGTGGACCGGCCACAGGGTGGCGATGACGATGAGGGGGCCTTCGGCGTCGAGTCTGCGCAACAGGGCGGCGGCGATGTCCTCTCCGAGGGGGCCGGCCAGGTGGATCTGGGCCTCGTCCAGCCACAGCACGGTGCCGGGTGCCGGTGCGCCGGTGTCAAGGAGTGTGGCAAGTCCGGAGGAGTCGGCGGGAAAGACCAGCTCGAAGGTGTCGGGGACGACAGCACGTACCGCCTCAAGCGCGGTGCGTGTCTTGCCCGTACAGGATTCACCCACCACTTTCACCAGCAAGGGGGCCGCGTCGGCGTCGACCGCGGCACGCAGATGCTCCCGCAGGCGCGCATCGTGAGTCCGCGGCACATAGTGCGGCAAGGCGGTGTTCGACTGTTGTGCCGGAGATGGCAGGGTGCACGCCCAGCCTCTGTGCGCTCCAATTCCTCACTGGACGGGACCGGTCCGCCTGCCGTGACTGCTGCCCTGCCGTCGGCCGCACATGGTGCTGCCTCAGCGCCGCCTCCCGCCAGACCTGCCATTGTTCGGGATTCAGAAGCCCTTGGTGGGAGATCCCCAACTCTTCGGGCGCCCGCCCCTCCCGTGTCAGGCGCCTGCGAACGGCCTGGATGAGTACCCGTACGAGATGAGTCAATTCGGGTTCCTCGGGCACGTGCTTGCCGTTGACCCAGTCGCTGATCCGCCTGTCGTTGATGTCGACACCAGGACGTCGCCGCTGGTTGGCTTCCTTGGCAGCCTCCGGCTGGGTCATTTTCGCGAGTCTGATCAGCTCTCGCAGGCGCGATCCCAGAAGTTCCCTCGCGCTCGATCCGTTCGCTACGACATTTTCCGACACGCCGAGCCCCCCCTGCTGCCCGGGCCTCCACCGGATCCGGACCGGAATCCGAAGCTAGCTCTTCCAACTGGAACGATGCGGTGCTTCCAGCAAGAGTCACTCGTTGCATCCCGCCGTCCTGTGGACCACTGATGCTCCGCACAGAGAGTGCGCACCACACTCCAACGCATCGGAGCTCCCATGACACTCCAAGCCTTCGTCGGCGCACTGGGCGGCATCGTCGTGCTGTGCGCGGCGGCCTCCCGTGTGCCCGCGGCCGTGGCCGACCTGCTGCGTGCCTGCATCCCGGCCCTGCACGCCGCGCGGCAACTGAAGGAAGCCTGGCATAGCGTCGATGCGGTCGGGACTCGCCAGTTCCTGCTGCCGCACCCCACGCGGCATGACGCGGACGAGGACATCGACCCGGACGACGCCGGGGCCGAGCCGTCCGCGCGCACCACGAAACCCTCGTGACATCCTGCGCCGCCCAAGACGCCCTCTAGCCCACCGGCGTCGGATCCGTCACCCAGCCCGCCGCGAGGACCAGCCGTGCCTCCCGGTGCACGGCGAGAAAGCCGAACGGACGGTCCACGGTGAGCCGCACGACCGTGGACTCGTGCGTGTACCGCGGCGGCCCGCCGCCCGGCGCCGCGACCACGGCCGTCACCGCGGCGGCCCGGAAGCCCAGTGGCCCGAACTCCGCGACGGCGGACTGCCCGGCCGCCCCGATGGCGAGGGGCGCGGGGCTGATGCCGGGGAAGTGGCCCTCGCGGGCGTCCGCGGCGGTGGACAGGCCGAACAGGGCGTGGAGCTGGAGCAGATCGTGGTCGGCGCGGACGGTGAAGCCCGGGGTCGTCACATCGAGTCGGACCGGATCGGGGGTGACGGACGGCTGCCGCTCCACGACCACGCCCGGTCCGGCGGGCCCGTACGGGAGATGGCCGCCGGTCGTGACCGGGAGGGCGCGTTCCAGGACGGCGATGCCCGTGTGCAGCACCTGTCCGGGCGCCATCCCCTCCGCGCCGAGCAGGAGATGGACGTCGATGCCGTTGTCGCCCGGCACCTTCACCGTGGTGACGTGCCCGTCCGGCCCGGCGGCCACCCCGATCCGGTCCGGACGGACGCTGCTGCGGTGCAGACCGGCCAGCGTACGGCCCTGCCAGGGCCCGGAGCCGGGCCGCAGCACCGTCTCCCGGAACGGGTGTCGCCAGTCCGTGCGCAGCGCCAGCGCGGTCGCCAGCACCATCCGCGCGCCCTCGGCCGGCTTGACCGGCATCCGCTCGACCAGCCCGCCGGTGCGCTTCGCAGCCCAGCCGTCCAGCGCCTCCTGGGAGGCCGCCGCATCGGGGCCGAGCACCCCGTGCGCGTCGGCGGGCAGCCCCGCCGCCCACGGCTCGCGCACCTCCAGGGCCCGGTCGGTCCACAGCCCGAGGGCCGACGCGACGCCCGACATCGCGTCGAGCCCGGCGAGTAACTCCCGTGCACCGGCGACCGCTTGGTCCGCCTGCATCCCCACGGCCCGGGTCAGTTCGTCCCGGGCGGGTCCGCCGGCGCCGTCGGCGAGAAAGGCCAGCAGCGGCCAGACACCGGCGGCCGAGAAGACCGTGCCCTGTCTGGTCTGCCGCGCCCAGCGCGCGGAGAGCGCGTTGACGGCGCTGACGGTGTCGTTCATTCGTCGTCCTCCCAGGAGTGCTCGGGGAAGGGCGGAGAGCCGAAGGGACGGCCGAAGGCCAGGGCGCCCGGCGGGGCGGCCGCCTTCCCCACCCTCATTCCGCCCCCGTTCACGGCGCGCTTACGATGCGCGCAGTCGTACGTCAGTCCAGCCGTCCGTTTCCGCGCGGCCCGACGCCCCCTCAGGAGCAAGGTACCGGTGTCCATACCTCCGCCCCCCGGCCCCCACCAGCCACAAGGGCCGTATCAGCCGCCTCAGTCGGGCCTGCCGCAGTACCCGCAGTACCCACAGGCGCCGTACGGGCAGCAGCCGCCCCCCTACGGGCAGCAGCCGCCGTACCCGGGGCCGTACCAGGGCTGGGGGCAGGGGTACAGCCCCTACGCGGTCCCGGCGCCCGTCAACGGACTCGCCATCGCCTCCCTGGTGCTCGGGCTGCTGTGCTGCCTGCCCGGAGTGGGGCTGGTCCTCGGGCTGGTCGCGCTCGGCCAGATCCGCCGGCGGGGCGAGCGGGGCAGGGCGATGGCGGTCACCGGGTCGGTGTTCTCCGGGCTCGGGCTGGCCCTGTGGGTGCTGGTGCTGGCCACCGGCGGCGCGGCCGACTTCTGGGAGGGCGTCAAGGAGGGCGCGAGCGACAGCTCCAGCCTCTCCCTGTCCACCGGCGAGTGCTTCGACACCCCCGACGGCACCCTCACCGGCGACCTTGTCTCCGATGTCACCGTCGTGGACTGCGCGAAGGCGCACGACGGCGAGGTCTTCGCCACCTACCGCCTCAAGGGCTCGTCCTACCCGGGCGACGACAAGGTCGGCGACTCCGCCAGTGACCGCTGCTACGGCCTGGAGGACGGGTACGCGATGGACGGCTGGGCGATCCCCGGCGACGTCGACGTGTACTACTTCACGCCCAGCGAGGACAGTTGGGAGTTCGGCGACCGGGAGGTCGCCTGCGTCTTCGGCAACACCACCGAGGGCAGGACCCTGTCCGGCTCGCTGCGCAACGACGAGAGCGTGCTCGACGCCGACCAGGTCGCCTACCTCGACGCCGCGCACGTCCTCAACACGGCGCTCGACACCGTCCCCGACGCGGAGTACGTCGAGGACGACCTGCCCGGCTACCGCGACTGGGCGGACCGGGTGACCACGGCGCTCGACAGGCAGACCGCGATGCTGCGCGCCCACACCTGGGACCAGGCCGCCGAGCGCCCGGTGGACGACCTGGTCGCGGACCTCGGCAAGGCCCGCGCGGAATGGGCGAAGGCCGCGAAGTCCACGGACGTGGACACCTATTACGGCCACTACGACAAGGGCTCGGCGCTGCTCGACCCGAAGCGGTCGGTCACCGCGCGCAAGGCTCTGGGCCTCGCCACGACCCCGCCCAAGTACAACGGCGGAGGCGACGGCTCCGGCAGCGGAGGAAGTGGCTCCGGCATGGAGGTGTGAGCGCGGCTATAACGGGGAGAAAGTGCCTGCGTAAAGCCTTCCCCGGCCGCATGTCATCACATCGAGTGATTCTCTGGCCTTTGCTTGCACGGCACAACCCACGGTTGCCAGGCTGTAGCTGTCTGTACAACCTGATGGGAGCGGCCAGTGACTTTCGGTGAGCAGCCGGCGTATCTGCGTGTCGCGGGTGATCTCCGTAAGAAGATCGTCGACGGTTCGCTGCCGCCTCACACCCGGCTCCCCTCCCAGGCCCGCATCCGCGAGGAGTACGGCGTCTCCGACACCGTCGCCCTGGAGGCCCGCAAGGTGCTGATGGCGGAGGGGCTGGTCGAGGGCCGCTCCGGCTCCGGGACCTATGTGCGCGAGCGGCCGGTGCCCCGGCGGGTGGCCCGCTCCGGGTTCCGGCCGGCCGGCGGCGCCACCCCGTTCCGCCAGGAGCAGTCCGACGCCGCCGCGCGGGGCACCTGGGAGTCGAGCAGCGAGCAGGCCGAGGCCGGCGCCGCGATCGCCGACCGGCTCGGCCTGCACCTCGGCGACCGTGTGATGCGCACCCGGTACCTGTTCCGGGACGGGGGCGAACCCATGATGCTCTCCACCTCCTGGGAGCCCCTCGCCGTCACCGGCCGCACCCCCGTGATGCTGCCCGAGGAGGGCCCGCTCGGCGGGATGGGCGTGGTGGAGCGGATGCGCGCCATCGACGTCATCGTGGACAACGTCACCGAGGAGGTCGGCGCCCGCCCCGGCCTCGCCGAGGAGCTGCTCACCCTGGGCGGCGTCCCCGGCCATGTCGTCCTGGTGATCCAGCGGACGTACTACGCCTCCGGCCGCCCGGTGGAGACCGCCGACGTCGTCATTCCGGCCGACCGCTACCGCGCGTCGTACCACCTGCCCGTGAAGTAGCGCACACCCTTGCGATAGTTGACACCTTCACCACCGACGTAGGGACCCGTGCCCCGCCGTCGCGATCCGGCCGTTCTCCCAGGTGGCCCCGGCTCTTCCCGGCATGCCCGCGACCCGAAGAGGGAGGCGTGCGAGCGGCGCATTCGTCATCGTGCGCCCCCACCGTTCTGGCTGGTTGCGTACCTCTTTGTGAAAAGGCGTATTCGCTGCGTAAAGGTTAGGCGTACGCTCGGGCATATGCGGAGTGCGGTTTCCTTAGCGGGGCGGGGATGGGCGGGAGCCGGGAGAATCGGAGGGGCGCGATGACGGAAGGCACGGTCTCTCTCCCCTGGCTTGTCATACGGCAGGACGACAACGGCAATCGCTACCGGGTCGGCCGGTACGCGACCCGGGCCGAGGCGCAGAAGATCGCCGACAGTCTCGACGACCGCGGACACAAGCAGCTCTACTGGGTCGAGCGCATCGGCCACACCAACGGCAACGGGGACGGCGCCGGCCGTAACTGACCCTCCCGTAGGCTCCGGCCCATGAGCGAACGGATCGTGGTGGTCGGAGCCGCCCTGCTCGACGCCGGCCGCCTCCTCGCGGCCCGCCGCAGCGCGCCCCCGGACCTGGCCGGCCGCTGGGAGCTGCCCGGCGGCAAGGTGGAGCCCGGCGAGACCCCCGAACACGCCCTGGTACGCGAACTCCGCGAGGAGTTGGGCGTGGAGGCGGAGACGCTGGCGCGGGTGGAGGGGGAGTGGCCCCTGCGGGACCCCTACGTCCTCCATGTCTGGACGGTCGCCCTCCACCCCGACTCCGCCGCCCCCGAGCCCCTCCAGGACCACGACGAACTCCGCTGGCTGACACCGGACGAACTCTGGACCGTCGACTGGCTGGACCAGGACGTCCCGGCGGTACAGAAGATCGCCGCCGGCTGGAGCGCCGCTTAGGGGCGCGGGGCTGTGTTGAATGTGCGGCTACCGCCGCGTGGGCGCGACCAGCCCCCACGATCCGCACTCGCCCGACAACCGCACCCGCCGAGTTCCTGGGCGTACAAGCCCCCCTCCTACGCCGTTCGCACCACAGTGCGCCCTTCGGTGCGGTACTCCATCCCGGATATCGGGTATGTGCCCATTAACCCCATGAAACCGGACATGGGTGGGCACGCTGCACGGGAAGTGATCGGTGTGATCGACACCGAAGGTGACACCGCCGAGTGGACCTTTCCCGCGGAACCGGGCGCCGTGCGCACCGCCCGTACCGCGGTCCGAGACCAACTGCGCGGCTGGGGCCTCGACACCCTCGCCGACATAACCGCCCTGCTCGTCAGCGAGCTGGTCACCAACGCGCTGCGGCACGCCACCGGCCCCATCGGCGTCCGCCTCGTCCGCCCCGCCGACCTCGCCGACACCCTGCGCGTCGAGGTGTCCGACCCGCTGCCCGACCCGCCGCGCGAACGCGCCGCCAGTCCCGACGACGAGAGCGGCCGCGGCCTGCAGTTGGTCGCCGGCTCCTCGCGCAGCTGGGGCACCCGGCCCGGCGACACCGGAAAGACGGTCTGGTTCGAGCTGGCCGTACCCGGGTGAACGGGGTGAACGGGGTGTACACGCCGCACCCCGCCGTCCACTCGCGGGAGTGGCCGGGGAACGGGTGCCGGAGTGCGTGATTCGACGGCGTGTTCCCTGGTTAGAAGACTGGGAGTGTTGTCACGGTCCGGTCCGGAAATCGTCGGGACCGTGCTGTGATCGTGAACACCGTGTCAGGCGGCACCGTAGTGCTGGATACTGCGGGCAGCCGCATCCGGTGACCGGTGCCGGGCGCGGTGAGCTGGAGGGGACGGTTCGCGTGAGCGAGATACCAGCTAAGGCCACGGAGTCCGAGGACCCGTCGGACGGCGTGAGGGCGGGGACCGAGGAGGTCGTCGCGGCCCCTGGCGACGCCATGTGGCAGAGCAGTCCGCCCGGCTCGATCTACGACTACATCAAGGTCGCCTCGTTCTCCATCGGCGCCGGCGGCCTGGTCGACCAGTGGAGCCTCCGTGCCGAGCAGGTCTTCGGCATCCCCGCCGCGCGCGCCGTCGGCATGGACCCCATCGAGGCGTTCGTCGACCCCGACCTGCGCGCGCAGGGCCAGCGGAAGATGGCCGAGATCCTGGACGGCCGGGAGTGGACCGGCGTGGTGCCGTTCCGGATGCCCGACGGCCCGGACGGCGAGCGCGGCGAGGAGGGCCTCGCCGAGGTCTACGTCATGCCGACCCGCACCGCCGAGGGCGAGCACGCCGCCGTCTGCATCGTGGTCGACGTCCGTACCCTGCGCAGCATCGAGACCGACCTCGCGGCCTCGCAGTCGATATTCGGTCAATCTCCTTTCGGCTTCCTGCTGATCGACCCCGACCTGCGGATCCGCCGCGCCAACGTGCGGTTCTCCTCCATCTTCGGCGGCACCCCCGACGACCACCGCGGCAAGGGCGTCCACGACTACCTGCCGCGCTCCGAGGCCGAGCGGGTCGCCGCCACCCTGCGCCGGGTCCTGGAGACCGGCAACTCCATCACGGACATGCACGTCACGGGCTTCGTGCCGGGCTCCGAGGAACGCCGGCACTGGTCCATCAACCTCTACCGGGTGCACAGCGGCACCGGCCGCCCGATCGGCATCGCCTGGCTCGGCCTGGACATCACCGCCCGCCGGGCCGCCGCCCGCGAGGCCGCCGCCGCCCGGCGGAATCTCGCCCTCCTCAACGAGGCCGGTGCCCGCATCGGCAACTCCCTCGACCTGGAGACCACCGCCCGCGAACTCCTCGACGTGGTCGTGCCCGGCTTCTGCGACCTCGCGACGGTCGACCTCTACCAGGGTCTGCTGGCCGGCGACGAGACCCCGCCGGGGCTCGCCGACGGCAGCGCCGAACTGCGCCGGGTGGCCTTCGCCAGCGCGGTCTCCGACGAGCCCTTCGTGGGCGGCGGCGCCCCGGTCGCCGTCGGCGCCGTCCACCACTACCCCTTCAACTCCCCGTGCGCGGACGCCCTGCGCACCGCCCGCCCGCAGCACGTGCCGGCGGAGGAGGGCGGGCTCGTCCAGTCCACCCTCGCCGTCCCGATGGTCGCCCACGACACGATCGTCGGCCTCGCCCAGTTCGCCCGTACCAAGGGCAGCGAGCCGTTCGGCGACCGCGACCGGGACCTGGCCGTGGAGCTGGCGGCCCGCGCCGCCGTCTGCATCGACAACGCGCGCCTGTACCGCCGTGAGCACGAACGCGCGTTGATACTGCAGCGGTCCCTGCTCCCGCCCGGCGACCCCGAGGCCTCGGGCCTGGACATCGCCTGCCGCTACCTGCCCGGCAACGCGGCGACCGAGGTCGGCGGCGACTGGTTCGACGTCATCGAACTCCCCGGCCACCGCACGGCGCTGGTCGTCGGCGACGTGATGGGCCGCGGCCTGCGCGCGGCCGTCGCCATGGGCGAACTCCGTACGGCGGTCCGCACCCTGGCGCTGCTGGACCTGGAACCGGCGGAGGTCCTCTCCGCGCTGGACGAGATCGCCCGCGGCCTCGGCACCCCCGGCGGGGTCCAGCAGGCCACCCGCACGGCCCGCCAGCCCCGCGACGCCGACCTCTCCGAGGTCTACCTCGCGACCTGCGTGTACGCCGTCTACGACTCCGTCACCAGGCGCTGTACGTTCGCCAACGCCGGCCATCTGCCCCCCGTACTGGTCGAACCGGGCGAGGACGCCCTGATGCTCGACGTGCCCCCCGGCATGCCGCTCGGCGTCGGCGGCGAGCCCTTCGAGGAGGTCGAGGTCGAACTCCCCGAGGGTGCCCTCCTCGCGCTCTACACCGACGGCCTGGTCGAATCCCGCGACCACCCCCTCGACGAGGGCCTCCAGGCGTTCGTCGGCGCCCTCACCGACCCCTCCCGACCGCTGGAGGACGTCTGCGACCACGTCCTCAACACCCTCGACACGCACCACGGCGAGGACGACATCGCGTTGCTGATGGCACGTGTCCAGGGGCTGCCGGCCGAGTCGGTCGGCGACTGGACGCTGCCGCGCGAGCCGCGCAGCGTGGGCCGCGCCCGTGAGTACGCGCGCGGCCAGCTCCTCACCTGGGACCTGGAGCCGCTGGTCGACACCGCCGAGCTCCTGGTCAGCGAACTGGTCACCAACGCCCTGCGGTACGGCGAGGGCGAGATAAGGCTCCGCCTCCTCCTCGACCGCACCCTGGTCTGCGAGGTCTGGGACTCCGGCCTCGTCCAGCCCAGGCGTCGCAGGGCGCGGGACACCGATGAGGGCGGCCGGGGGCTGCAGCTGGTCGGGTTGCTGAGCGCGGCGTGGGGCTCGCGCCGGACGCCGCGCGGCAAGACGGTCTGGTTCGAACTGCCCCTGCCGGACGGCGAGACGGGCCTGACGGACCCTGCGGAGGCGCTGCTCAGTCTGTTCTGAGGAGTTAGTGGGGCAGTGGGGCAGCTGCGGGCCGGTGGGGGCTGGTCGCGCAGTTCCCCGCGCCCCTAAAAGCAAAAGAAGGGCGCTGCGGCAAGCGCCCCTTCAGGGGCGCGGGGAACTGCGCGACCAGCCCGAACTCAACCGCACCCGCCCTGAGACATCGGCTCCCCACCCCCTGTCGCGCTACCCCAGCCTCCCCCGCGTATCCGGCCCCCCGAACGCCACCACCGGCCCCCCGTCGGCCTCCTCCCCCAACTGCACACCCCCGAGCACCGCCCCCGCCACCCCGCTCCCCTGAGCGGCGGCGCCCTCCCCGGCGAACGGGTTCCCGTGCACCCGCACATCCCGCTCCGCCAGCTCCCGCGCCTTCCGGGCCAGCCGGTCCGCGTCCGCCGCCCCCGCGCCCCGCGCAGCGGCCAGCAGGGCGCGTGCCTCCGTGCCCACCGCCGCCCGGTGCGTGCCCACGAAGTCGTCGGCGGAGCCGGTCGTACTCCGCGCCACCAGCTCCGCGCCCGCCGCGATCACCCCGGACCGCCCGCCCCCGGTCCCCTCCACCGCCCGCACGACCCGGCGCAGGGCGTCCAGCGGGTCGTACGGCCCGCCCGTCAGCTCGTCCCGTACGGCGGCCAGCACCCCGTCCGCGTGGGTCAGCCGCGGCGGGAAGCCCGTCGCCCGCACGGCCGCCAGTTCCGCCTCCGCGCCGGTGAGGGCGGCCGGCAACAGCCCGGCCGCCGTGCGGAGTTCCTCCGTGAGCCGTGCCACCCCGCCCAGCAGCACCCCGGCCTGCGCCACGGCACCCTCCGCGGCGCGCAGCCCCCGCCGGAATCCGTCACCGTCGCCCGAATCGTCGTCCTGGCGGGCCCGGTTGAGCCGGGAGGTCGCGAACACCAGCCGGTCCTTGGCCTGTTCGACGTATCCGACGACGGAGGCGACCGCGGACGCCCCGTACCGCCGCTCCGCCTCCGCGAGTGCCCGCTCCACCCCGCCCGTCCGCCCCGCCAGCTCCCGGAACCGGCCCTCGGCCACCGCCAGCGCGTCCCCCGCGCCCCACTCGGCGTCGAACCCCTCCGCCTCCCCGTCCAGTCGCCGCCCCGCCTCCGCGCACCGCCCGACCACCCCCACCAGCGCCTGCCGCCGGCCGGCGGGATCCTCCGGGGTCCCCTCCTCGTACCGCCGCCATATCGCGAACGCGGCCGACAGCTCGGTCTCGGCCGCCCGCAGGGCCCGCAGGACCGGCTCGGCCGCGGTCACGTACCCGAGCGCCTCCCGGCTGGTGCGGACGCAGTCGTCGGCGAGGACCAGGGACGCGCGGGCCTGCCGTTCGACGTCGACGGGGGACGGCGCCGGCGGTGCGGGGGAGACGAGCCCCGGTGTGGTCCGCGAGCGGGACCGGCGTATCCGCCGTACGTAGCCGTAGCCGCCGAGCGCCCCGGCCGCCGCCACGGCGACGAGGGGCAGCACGTAGTCGGTGGCGGAGGCCCCGTCCGCCTCGGCCGTGGCGACCGTCCCGCCGCGGGCCGCGGGAACCGGATCTTGAGCGGTGTTCGTCATCACCGGCAACACCAGCCAGACCACCCCGGCCGCCCCGCCCAGCACCGCGTGCCCCACCCGCACACCTATGTGCCCGGTGGCATGCCTCGGCCGACCCCGGAACAAGGATGACGTCACATTTCGGAGCGTATGGGCAGCAAGTCCGGTTCGCGACCCGGGCGAGGGCAGGCGGGGGACGACCAGAGCAGGGGGACCGAGCATGGAACGGAGCACGGAGAAGGAGAACAGCCCCGCACCCACCACCGAAGAGACGAAGCCGGACGAGCCGAATTGGCCGGAGAAGCCGGAGGGGCCGGAAACCCCGGAGGGGCCGGAAAAGCTGGACGGGCCGGACGGGCCGGACGGGCCGGAGGGGACGGACGGGCGGGAGGAGCCGGAGGAGTCGGAGGGGTCAGGGGAGCCGGGCAGGCCGACGAAACCCTGGGTCCGGCGGGTTCGGCGTGTCGCCCTCGTCGCCGTGCTGCTCCTCCTCGTCCCCCTGCTCACCGCCGAAACCGCCCTCCGCGTCAACTTCACCGGCGATCCGAAGGCCGGCACCCGCACCCGGGACAAGGACGCCCTCTGGCTCGGTCACGCCTGGGTCGACGGCCGTAGGACCGACGCCGACGTCACCGCCCTCGCCGCCCGCCTTGCGGACACCGGCATTCGCGACCTCTACGTCCATGCCGGACCACTGGAACACAACGGCACGCTGCCCAAATCGGCCTATCCCAAGGCGCGTTGGCTGATAACAGCCGTGCATCGAAAACTCCCCGGCGTCCGGGTGCAGGCCTGGCTCGGGGACGAGATCGCGCCCGAGAAGCCGGACGCCATGCATCTGGAGCGGAGCGCGACCCGGGCCGCCGTCGTCGCCTCCGCCCGGCAGGTGGTCGCCGCCGGGTTCGACGGGGTGCACTTCGACCTGGAGCCCCTGCACTCCGGCGACCGGAACTACCTCGCCCTGCTGGACGCCCTGCGCCCCGCGACCCCGCTGCTGTCCGTGGCCGCCCACCAGATCGACCCGCTCCCGGCCTTTCACTCCTTCTGGGGTACCGTCACCGGCCACCCCAAGTGGTGGTCGCAGGAGTATTTCGGGCAAGTCGCCCGCCGGGTGGACCAGATCGCGGTGATGTCGTACGACACGATGCAGCCGCTGGAGAGCCTGTACGGCGGGTACGTCGCCCAGCAGACCGGCCTGGCGATCGAGGTCACCCCGGCCGGGACCGACCTGCTGATGGGGCTGCCCTTCTTCCACGAGAACCGGTTCGGGCACTGGGCGCACGCGGAGACCGTGCCGGCGGCCGTGCGCGGGGTTCGGCTGGGACTGTCACGGACGGACGCGGATCGCGCTAACTTCGGCGTCGCGCTGTACGTCGACTTCGCCGCCACCGAGGATGACTGGACCTCTTATCGGAAGGACTGGGTTCGTACGCCATGACAACCGCTCGTGCCCACCTCACCCGTGACGACCTCGCGCCGCTCGCCCGCGAGGCCCTCGGCCGTGCCCCCGCCGCCGTCACCCGGCTGCGCGGCGGCTCCAAGAAAGGCGTCTACCGGCTCGCCCTGGACAACGGAAGGAGCGCGATCGCGTACGTCTGGTCGCCGGAGGAGGACTACTGGGGCCCCGCCGACGCCGACATCCGCGACCCCTTCGCGCACGCCTCCGGGCTCGGGCTCTTCCTGTCCGCCCACGACCTGCTGACCGAGCTCGGCGTACGCACCCCGCGGCTGCTCTTCGCCGACGAGGACGCCGAGCACCTGCCCGCGTACGCGGCGGTCGTCGAGGACGTCCGGGGCGGCAGCCTGGAGTTGCTGCTGCGCAGCGACCCCGGCGCGGCCCGGGTGCCGCTGGCCCGGCTCGCGGGCACGCTCGGCGTGCTCCGGGAGTGCGTCTCGGCCGGGTACGGCAAGGCCGCCCTGGTCGAGGAGGGCAGCAAGCCGATCGGCAACTCCTGCGAGCAGGTCGTCGCGGACCGCGCGGTCCACGACATCGCGGAGGTGGCCGCACGCGACCCCCGGGTGCGCGCGGTCCGCGACGCGCTGGCCGAGCGGGTGCACCAGCTCTACGACCGGATCGAGCCGCGCGAGCACGCCTCCCTCGTGCACGGCGAACTCGGCCCGGACCACGTCCTGGTGACCGAGGACGGCGATCCCGCGCTCATCGACATCGAGGGCCTGATGTACTTCGACGCCGAATGGGAGCACGTCTTCCTCCAGCTCCGCTTCGGGCCCGCCTACGACCTGCTGCGCACCGCCGACCTCGACGAGGACCGGATGGAGCTGTACCGGCTCGCGATGCACCTGAACCTCGTCGCCGGGCCGCTGCGGCTGCTCGACGGCGACTTCCCGGAGCGCGAGACGATGCGGGAGATCGCCGAGTCCAACCTCCGGCGGGTGCTCAGCCTCCTGCCGGGCGCCTCCTGATCTTCGAGCCGAGCCACACCAGCGGGTCGTACTTGCGGTCCACGGCCCGCTCCTTCAGGGGGATCAGCGCGTTGTCGGTGATGTGGATGCCCTCAGGGCACACCTCCGTGCAGCACTTGGTGATGTTGCAGTAGCCGAGGCCGTGTTCGTCCTGGGCCGTGCGCTTGCGGTCCAGGCCGGAGGCGTCCGCCGCGTCCAGCGGGTGCATGTCCAGCTCGGCGACCCGCATGAGGAAACGCGGCCCGGCGAAGGCCGTCTTGTTCTCCTCGTGGTCGCGCACGACGTGACAGGTGTCCTGGCACAGGAAGCACTCGATGCACTTGCGGAACTCCTGCGAGCGGTCCACGTCCTCCTGGAACATCCGGTACTCGCCGGGGGCGACCCCGGCGGGCGGCACGAACGCCGGGACCTCCCTGGCCTTCTGGTAGTTGAAGCCGACGTCCGTGACCAGGTCGCGGATGACCGGGAAGGCGCGCAGCGGGGTGACCGTGATGGTCTCGTCCGGCTCGAAGACGGACATCCGGGTCATGCACATCAGGCGCGGGCGGCCGTTGATCTCCGCCGAGCACGAACCGCACTTGCCCGCCTTGCAGTTCCAGCGGACGGCCAGGTCGGCGGCCTGGGTGGCCTGGATGCGGTGGATGATGTCGAGGACCACCTCGCCGTCGTTCACCTCGACCTTGAAGTCCTCCAGGCCGCCGCCCTCGACGTCGCCCCGCCACACCCGGAAGTGGGCCGTGTAGCCGCTCATTCGTACAGCTCCTCTTCGGCGAGGTACTTGACCAGCTCCTCCTTCTCGAAGAGGGCGAGCAGGTCGGCTCGGATGGGGTCGGTGTTCTCACGGGTGAGGTCGATCTGGCCGCGCTCCGGGTCGGTGGCGGCGAGCCCGCCGGTGGGGTCCGCGAGCCGGCAGAGCAGGTTGACGGGGCGCCAGCGGCGGTCCATCGCCGGGTGGTCCTCGCGGGTGTGCCCGCCGCGCGACTCGGTGCGCTCAAGGGCCGCACGCGCCACGCACTCACTCACCAGCAGCATGTTCCTGAGGTCCAGGGCGAGGTGCCAGCCGGGGTTGAACTGGCGGTGCCCCTCCACCCCGGCCCGGCGCGCCCGTACCCGCAGCTCGGCGAGCTTCTCCAGGGCCTGCTCCATCTCGCCCTCCCGGCGGATGATGCCGACCAGGTCGTTCATGGACTGCTGGAGCGCCTGGTGGAGGGTGTACGGGTTCTCCGGCGGGCCGGAGTCCGGTTCCTGGCCCTCGGCGGAGAAGGGCCGCAGCGCCTCGGCGGCTGCCGCGTCGATCTGCTCGTCGTCCACGGCCGGCCGCTCGTCGAGGTCCGCCGCGTGATCGGCCGCGTGCCAGCCCGCCCGGCGCCCGAACACCAGCAGGTCGGAGAGCGAGTTGCCGCCGAGCCGGTTGGAGCCGTGCATCCCGCCGGCCACCTCACCGGCCGCGAACAGCCCCGGTACGCCGCGGGCGGCGGCGGTGTCGGAGTCCACCGCGACCCCGCCCATCACGTAGTGGCAGGTCGGCCCGACCTCCATCGCCTCCGCCGTGATGTCGACGTCCGCCAGCTCCTTGAACTGGTGGTACATGGACGGCAGGCGGCGCCGGATCACCTCGGCCGGCATCCGTGTCGACACGTCCAGGAAGACCCCGCCGTGCGGGGAGCCGCGGCCCGCCTTCACCTCGGAGTTGATCGCGCGGGCG
This sequence comes from Streptomyces sp. NPDC090088, assembly GCF_044747345.1. Classification (NCBI taxonomy): domain Bacteria; kingdom Bacillati; phylum Actinomycetota; class Actinomycetes; order Kitasatosporales; family Streptomycetaceae; genus Streptomyces; species Streptomyces sp. NPDC090088. The sequence continues at coordinate 820,905 of NZ_JBIVDZ010000002.1, forward strand.
ACCTCGTCGCGGGGGAGCAGTTCCGGGGGACGCCGGTTGTGGTCCGGGTCCTCGTACCAGCGGTCGCCCTCCTCCTCGGACTCGGCGTACTTCTCCTTGAAGACGTCCGGGACGTAGTCGAACATGAACCGCTTGCCCTCGGAGTTGCGCAGCACCCCGCCGTCGCCGCGCACCGACTCGGTGACCAGGATCCCCTTCACCGACGGCGGCCAGACCATGCCGGTCGGGTGGAACTGCACGAACTCCATGTTGAGCAGCGGCGCCCCGGCCAGCAGGGCGAGCGCGTGCCCGTCCCCGGTGTACTCCCAGGAGTTCGACGTCACCTTGAAGGACTTGCCGATGCCCCCGGTCGCGATCACCACGGAGGGCGCTTCGAGGACGAAGAAACGGCCGGTCTCCCGCTCGTACGCGAAGACCCCGGAGACCCGTGTGCCGTCCTTCAGGATCCGGGTGACCGTGCACTCCTGGAAGACCTTCAGCCGCGACTCGTAGTCACCGGTCTCGCGATGGTCCTCCTGCTGGAGGGAGACGATCTTCTGCTGGAGGGTGCGGATCAGTTCGAGCCCCGTGCGGTCGCCGACATGGGCGAGGCGCGGGTACTCGTGGCCGCCGAAGTTGCGCTGGGAGATCTTCCCGTCCTTCGTGCGGTCGAAGAGGGCGCCCCAGGTCTCCAGCTCCCAGACCCGGTCCGGGGCCTCCTTGGCGTGCAGCTCGGCCATCCGCCACTGGTTGAGGAACTTGCCGCCGCGCAGGGTGTCGCGGAAGTGGACCTGCCAGTTGTCGTGCTCGTTGACGTTGGCCATGGCCGCCGCGATGCCGCCCTCGGCCATCACCGTGTGCGCCTTGCCGAACAGCGACTTGCAGATCACCGCCGTACGCGCGCCCCGCTCGCGCGCCTCGATCGCGGCGCGCAGTCCGGCCCCGCCGGCGCCGACGACCACGACGTCCCACTGCTGCCGCTCCACCGCTGCCATCAGAAGCCCCAGTCCCTAAAAGAATCGCGGATCGTCGAAGACACCGGACGCGAGCAGATAGACGTAGAAGTCGGCGAGCGCCACGCTCACCAACGACGCCCAGGCGAGCTGCATGTGCCGGTTGTTGAGCCGACCGACGAACTGCCACGCCTTGTAGCGCACGGGGTGTTTGGAGAAGTGCTTGAGCTTGCCGCCGACGATGTGCCGGCAGGAGTGGCAGGACAGGGTGTACGCCCAGATCAGCACGATGTTGACCAGGAAGACCAGGGTGCCGAGGCCCATGTGGCCCCAGTGCTCGTCGGTGTCCCGGAAGGACAGCACCGTGTCGTAGGTCAGCACGCAGGCGACCAGCAGTGCGAAGTAGAAGAAGTACCGGTGGACGTTCTGCAGGATCAGCGGGAAGCGGGTCTCACCGGTGTACTTCGCGTGCGGCTCGGCCACCGCGCAGGCCGGCGGGGACGCCCAGAAGCTGCGGTAGTACGCCTTGCGGTAGTAGTAGCAGGTCAGGCGGAAGCCCAGCGGGAAGATCAGGATGATGATCGCCGGGGAGATCGCCCACCAGCTGCCGAAGAGGTCGGCGTTCGGGCCGGACGGCATGGTCTTGCAGTTCTCGGCCAGACACGGCGAGTAGAACGGCGAGACGTACGGCGCCGAGTAGTAGTGCGCGTTCGAGAAGGCCCGCCACGTCGAGTAGACGACGAACGCGAACAGACCGGCCGCGGTGACGGCGGGTGCCAGCCACCAGCGGTCGGTCCGCAGGTGCGGGGCGGAGATCGCGGCGCGGGTACGGGCACGTACGCCGCCGCTGTTCGGATGTGGTTCCGTACCAGTGGCCAACGGATGACTCCGGTCGGGTCGGGGATCGGGGGCCTGCGGGCGGCGCTCCTACGGCGCGTGCCGGTCGCGGGCGCCGAGACCCTCGTCGTCCGTGTCCGTCCACAGGTTGATGTCGTACGGATCGTCGGAGATGGTGACGAGCTCGGGGCGCTTGCCGGGGACGCCGGAATTGGCCGTCTCCCGCAGCAGTGCCACGCTCTCGCGCAGGTGATCGGCGTCGGCGCGGACGCGGCGCATCTCCAGTCCGCCGCTCCCGAGCTGCTGCTCCAGGCGGCCGACGGACCGGTTCAGGTCCTCAAGGCAGCGCTGGACTGACGTCAGGTCGTCGTGCACGGACATGACGTGACCTCACTTCCGGACCCCGTGGTCCTGGGTGGCAACGTTCATGCGCCTGCGAGTGTTGCGCGTCACACCTGCTGATGTGAAGCCATGTGCAGCGATTGGCGGATTGCGCGCCTCCGACGCACGCCCGCACGCGCTCTGTTTGCGCCGGGATTGCGCCGCACGGGTGGGGTTTGGCAGCCCCCGCCGCCGTGTCGTCCCCGGCCGACGGACCCCGTCCATTTCAGTGGGGTCCGTACTTCTGCGTACATGTGATCAACTCCAAAATACCCCCAAATGTGAACAAACCGCACCCGTGTCACGGGGCCTTCCGGAGGTAGCAGAGATGTCTCATCACGGCGTCGGGTCGCGCCCCGTAGGGGCGCGGGACCGTATCGAATGTGCGGCTACCGCCGCGCGGGCGCGACCAGCCACAACGGCGCCGCAGACGAAAACCGGCCCCTCCCGGCACCGCCAGCGCAGCGCCCTCGCGTTTCTCGCGGCCGGCGCCCTCGCCGTGCCCCTCCTCGCCGGCTGCAGCTCCGACGACGAGCAGAGCAAGCCGCTGGCCGTCCAGGACATCGCCGCGGTCGGCCGTGACGTGGTCGCCGAGGGCGGCACCCTGAAGATGGCCGTGGACGCCGTACCGGAGACCCTGAACACCTTCCAGGCCGACGCCGACGCGGGCACCACCCGTATCGCCCAGGCCGTCCTGCCGTCGATGTTCACCATCGACGCCGAGGGCCGCCCGGTCCGTGACCCGGACTACCTGGAGTCCGCGAAGGTCATCGAGACCGAGCCGCGCCAGGTCGTCCTGTACAAGCTGAACCAGCAGGCCGTCTGGAGCGACGGCCGGGAGATCGGCGCCGCCGACTTCGCCGCCCAGTGGCGCGCCCTGTCCGGCAAGGACTCCGCCTACTGGACCGCCCGCAACGCCGGCTACGACCGCATCGGCAAGATCGAGCGCGGCGCCAACGACCTGGAGGTCCGGGTCACCTTCGACCGGCCCTACGCGGACTGGAAGTCGCTGTTCTCCCCGCTGTACCCGAAGGAGGTCATGGGCACCCCGGACGCCTTCAACGACGGCGCCCGCCGGAAGCTCGCGGTCACCGCCGGCCCCTTCCAGGTCGCGAGGATCGACACCGCCAAGAAGGACGTGGCCCTCACCCGCAACCCGCGCTGGTGGGGCCGCCCGGCCAAGCTCGACGAGATCGACCTGCACGCCGTCCCCCGCGAGAAGCGGGCGTCCGCGCTCGCCGACGGCACGGTCGACGTGGCCGACATCGACGCCTCCGAGGCCGAGCGGATCATCATCGCCGGCCGCGAGAAGGGCACCTCGATGCCCCTGCAGGGCGCCGGGAAGACCTCCGCCAAGAAGCTGAGGTCCTGGGCGCTCACCCTCGGCATGGACGAGGAGAAGCTGCCCGACGGGCCGAAGAAGCTCGGCAGGACCATCGCCAAGTGGCTGGAGACGCAGCACGAGCTCCGCGACTTCGACGTCCGCAAGTCGCTGGAGCCCGCCTACACCCAGCTCGCCCTCAACGGCTCCGCGGGCCCCCTCGCCGACGAGCGGGTCCGGCGGGCCGTCGCCCGCGCCCTCGACCGCACCGCCCTCGCCAAGCTGGTGCTCACCCCGCTGGGGCTGCCCGCCGTCCCGGTCGGCAGCCATGTCGCCCTCTCCGGGCAGCCCGCCTACGCTGACAGCAGCGGGGCGCTCGGCGGCCTCGACACCCACGAGGCGCAGGCGCTGCTCGCCGACGCCGGGTGGGTGGCCGGCGGGCCGATCAAGGCCGCGGGCAAGGCGGCCGGCGCGGAGACCGAGAAGAAGGGCGCCAAGGGCGACCAGTCCGACGGCGGGCACGACGGGCAGTTCATCGTCGGCGAGGACGACCAGGACCCCGACGGCAAGGACACCCGCGACCACCAGAAGGACCACGCCCACGGGCAGCCCGGGGCGTACGCGCCGAAGGGCACGGCCGCGCCCAAGGGCGTGCAGGCCGCGTCCGCGCCGCTGGCCAAGGACGGCAAGGCGCTGAGCCTCCGGTTCGTGGTGCCCTCCGGGCCGGGGTCGGAGACGCTGCAGTCGGTCGCCGGGCGGATCCGGCAGATGCTGGCGGCGGTCGGGATCCAGGCCGAGATCACCAAGGTCTCCGACGACAGCTACTTCAAGGACCACATCGCCTCCGGCCAGTACGACCTCGCGCTGTACTCGTGGCCGTCGTCCGCGTTCCCGGCGACGGACGCGCGGCCGATCTACGCGAAGCCGGTGCCGGCGGCCGACGGGTCGCTGAACGTCGAGCAGAACTACACGCGGGTCGGCACCGACCAGGTGGACCAGCTCTTCGACCAGGCGCTGGGGACGCTGGACGAGGACGAGGCGGACGGGCTGCTGCGGAAGGCGGACTCGCGGATCTGGGCCTCGGCGGGGTCGCTGCCGCTGTACCAGCGGCCGCAGATCGTGGGCGCCCGGAAGGGGCTGGTGAACGTGGGGGCCTTCGGGTTCCAGACGCCGGTCTACCAGGACATGGGTTACCTGAAGAAGGGCGCGAAGGTGTCGGCGAGCCCGAGCAAGGGGTAGGTCCGAGCAAGGGGTGGGGGAAGCGGATTCGGTGTCGGGTGTGGGTGGATTGTGGCTGGTCGCGCCCACGCGGCGGAGCCGCATATGAATCCGCCCGCGCCCCTTGCGGGGCGGCCCGGCGAGCCTCAGTTACAAACGGCACGTAACATGGGGTGAGGCCGTGGCGTGTCAAGCCCGGCAGGCCCGCGTCACACGGACGTACGTACAGGGCCTTCTCAATACCCCGGGAGTACGCCGCACCATGGCCACGCGCCACGACATCCGCAACGTCGCCATCGTCGCCCACGTCGACCACGGCAAGACGACCCTCGTCGACGCCATGCTGAAGCAGGCCGGTGCCTTCGCGGCGCACGCCGCCGAGTCGCTCGACGACCGAATGATGGACTCGAACGACCTGGAGCGTGAGAAGGGCATCACGATCCTGGCCAAGAACACGGCCGTGAAGTACCACCCGAAGGATGGCGGCGACGTCATCACCATCAACATCATCGACACCCCGGGCCACGCCGACTTCGGCGGCGAGGTCGAGCGCGGTCTGTCGATGGTGGACGCGGTGGTCCTGCTCGTCGACGCCTCCGAGGGCCCGCTGCCGCAGACCCGCTTCGTGCTGCGCAAGGCCCTCCAGCAGCGCCTGCCCGTCATCCTCTGCATCAACAAGACGGACCGCCCGGACTCCCGGATCGACGAGGTCGTCAACGAGACCTACGACCTCTTCCTGGACCTGGACGCCGACGAGGACCAGATCGAGTTCCCGATCGTCTACGCCTGCGCGCGTGACGGCGTGGCCTCGCTGACCAAGCCGGAGGACGGCACCGTCCCGGCCGACAGCGACAACCTGGAGCCGTTCTTCTCCACCATCCTGTCGCACGTCCCGGCCCCCGAGTACGACGAGGCGGCCCCGCTCCAGGCGCACGTCACCAACCTGGACGCCGACAACTTCCTCGGCCGTATCGCGCTGCTCCGCGTCGAGCAGGGCGAGCTGCGCAAGGGCCAGACCGTCACGTGGATCAAGCGCGACGGCACGATGTCCAACGTGCGCATCACCGAGCTGCTGATGACCGAGGCGCTCACCCGCAAGCCGGCCGAGGTGGCGGGCCCGGGCGACATCTGCGCGGTCGCCGGTATCGCGGACATCATGATCGGCGAGACCCTCGCCGACACCGAGAACCCGATCCCGCTGCCGCTGATCACGGTCGACGAGCCGGCGATCTCGATGACCATCGGTACGAACACCTCGCCGCTGGTCGGCCGGGGCGGCACCGGCAAGGGCGCCGACAACAAGGCCGCCGTCAAGGACCGCAAGGTCACCGCCCGCCAGGTCAAGGACCGCCTCGACCGCGAGCTGATCGGTAACGTCTCGCTGCGCGTGCTCGACACCGAGCGTCCGGACGCCTGGGAGGTCCAGGGCCGTGGTGAGCTGGCGCTCGCCATCCTGGTCGAGCAGATGCGCCGCGAGGGCTTCGAGCTGACCATCGGCAAGCCGCAGGTCGTCACCAAGCAGGTCGACGGCAAGACGTACGAGCCGGTCGAGCGCATGACGATCGACGTGCCCGAGGAGCACATGGGCGCGGTCACGCAGCTCATGGGCGTCCGCAAGGGCCGGATGGACAACATGTCCAACCACGGCTCGGGCTGGGTCCGCATGGAGTTCGTGGTGCCCTCCCGCGGTCTCATCGGCTTCCGCACCGAGTTCCTGACGCAGACCCGCGGTACGGGTATCGGGCACTCCATCCACGAGGGCCACGAGCCCTGGTTCGGTGCCCTCCAGACCCGTAACAACGGCTCGCTCGTCGCCGACCGTTCCGGTGCCGTCACCGCGTTCGCGATGACGAACCTCCAGGAGCGCGGTGTGCTGTTCACCGACCCCGGCACCGAGGTGTACGAGGGCATGATCGTCGGCGAGAACTCCCGCTCCGACGACATGGACGTGAACATCACCAAGGAGAAGAAGCTCACGAACATGCGGTCGTCCTCGGCCGACTCGTTCGAGGCGATCGTCCCGCCGCGCAAGCTCTCCCTGGAGCAGTCGCTGGAGTTCTGCCGTGACGACGAGTGCGTCGAGGTGACCCCGGAGGCCGTTCGCATCCGCAAGGTGAACCTGGACGCCCGCGAGCGGGCCCGCGCCGCCAGCCGCGCCAAGCACGGCTGATCGCAGGACGCCTGAGCCCGGGTGCCCCCATGATGGGGGTGCCCGGGCTTTTTGCAACCCGTTTTCCGATGGACGGCAGGCGGGCGATCTTCAGCCATTGTCCGAAATGCGGAGATCCGCGCCCGATAGCCATGTAACAAGTCCGTTTCGCGGCCTTCTCCCGTCGAACGCTTTGTCCATTTTTCGGAAGAACTAGGCGCCAGCTGTGACTGAATTGAGATTTAAAGACAGTGGTCGGCACCTGGCTCATGGCAGATAGTTAGCCGCGTAGCGCTCGGGTCAATGGGTCTCGCGCTGTGGGGACAGCGCCCGACTCACGAGCACCAGGGGGTGTCTGACCCTCCGTCAGGGGTGTCGGAGGGTGAGGACGGAACCTCCTGTTGGTGAACACGTGAAGTCATGAGGAGAAGTCCCATGTGCAGTGTCACAGGCACCAGGTGGATTCCGTCACCCGTCGTGTCCGGTCACCCTTGTTCGTCCGGTGGTTGGTCCTGAAGAAGCGGTCGGCCCTCTAGCGCCGCCGTACGCCTACGCGCGTCCGGCTGCGGGCTTCTCCCGTACCCCGGGTGCGCCCTGACGCTTCATCAGAACATGCCTCCGCGGCCGCGCCGACCCCGGCCGGCCGCCGGTTCGGCACATCCACACCTGTGAATTGGACGAACTGTGACAAGTCCTACGGACATTGAGGGTGGCGGGAGGCCGGCCGCCGTCGACGGCGGTCCGCGGCCCGACGCGAAGACCGAGGTCAAACAGCTGGAAGGCCGGTCTCCGGGCCAGCTGATGTGGATGCGCTTCAAGCGCGACCGCAGCGGCGTCATCTCCGCCTACGTCGTGGGCTTCTTCTTCCTGATCGCCGTGCTCGCACCGCTGATCTCGAAGCTGTACGGCAAGAACCCGTACACCGTCTACGCGGACGAACGCCCCGAACTCTTCGACAGCGCGGGCGTGCCGGTCCAGCCCAACGGCGGTATCAGCAGCCAGTTCTGGTTCGGCCTCGAACCGGGCAACGGCTACGACGTGTTCACCAAGCTGATCTACGGCATCCGGACCTCGCTGATGATCTCCGTGGCGGTGACGCTCGCGACGGTGCTGACGGGCATCCTGCTGGGCATCGCGGCCGGCTATCTCGGCGGCAGGACCGACTACTGGATCGGGCGGGTCATCGACTTCCTGCTCGCCTTCCCCGCACAGCTGTTCTTCATCGCCAGCATGCCCGTCGTGGTCTCGCTCTTCGTGAGCCCGCGCGACGAGACCCCCACCTATGTGCGGGTGGTCGCCCTGATCCTGGTGCAGTGGTTCCTCGGCTGGATGGGGCTCGGCCGCATCCTGCGCGGCACCTCGCTCGCGCTGCGGGAACGGGAGTTCATCGAGGCGGCCAAGGTCACCGGGGCATCGCCCTGGCGGATCATCAGCAAGGAGATCCTGCCGAACCTCGTCACCCCGATCCTCGTGCAGTCGACGTACATGCTCCCGGGGTTCGTGACGGCGGAGGCCGGACTGTCCTACCTCGGGGTGGGCATCGTCGAACCCACCCCGGACTGGGGCCAGATGTTCGCCAAGGCCTCCACCGAGCTGGTCCTGCAGAACGACATCACCTACATGTTCTTCCCCGGCGTCTCGATGATCATCTTCATCGTGGCCTTCAACCTGCTCGGGGACTCGGTCCGTGACGCGTTCGACCCCAAGACGGCGCGCTGACCGATTGTTCGTGGGCGTCCTCGCCCGGATACCGCACGGCAATTCCCTTTGTGCACCGGTGACACGGAGATAGGTGGAAATTCAGTGATGAGTAGGGGCGGACGCCACGCTTACACAGTGGTCTCAGCGCTCGCGGCCGGAGCTCTCGTGCTCACCGGTTGCAGCAAGGGCGGCAGTGATGCGAGCGACAACAGCAAGAAGGACCAGGACAACGCCAAGGCACAGCAGGCGGCCATCAAGTTCGGCGGCACGGCGGACTCCACGGGACCCGCGAAGCAGGTGCCCGGCGCCAAGAGCGGCGGCAAGATGGAGGTGCTCCAGCGTGACAGCTACGCGCACCTCGACCCGGCCCAGATCTACGTCTCCGACGAGGGCTCCCTGGCGAACCTGATCCACAGAGGGCTGACGGGCTACAAGTCGACCGACGACAAGGGCGTGGGCCACGAGGTCGTGGGCGACCTCGCGACCGACTCCGGCACCACCACCGACGGCGGCAAGACCTGGAAGTACACCCTCAAGGACGGCATCAAGTTCGCCGACGGCACGCCGATCACCTCGGCGGACTTCCGGCAGACCTACGAGCGGCTCTTCGCGCCGTTCATCAACCAGGGCCCGACCTACCTCCAGCAGTGGCTGGCCGACACCACCGGCGCCGACTACCGCAAGCTGCTGCCGGACGGCCCGTACAAGGGCAAGCACCTGCCGGACAGCGTCCTGGAGACGCCGGACGCCAAGACCATCGTCTTCCACTTCAAGACCGCCCACCCCGACCTGCCGTACGCCCTCGCCATGGCGGGCTACGCGGTGGTGTCCAAGAAGGGCGACACCCAGGCGAAGTACGACAAGAGCCCGGTCACGAGCGGCCCGTACAAGATCCAGTCGTTCAAGTCCGGCAAGTCGATGGTCCTGGTCAAGAACACCAACTGGGACCCGAAGACCGACCCGATCCGCAACCAGTACGTGGACGAGTTCGACTTCACCTTCAACCAGCAGTTCGAGACGTCCACGAAGGCCCTCCTCGCGGACAGCGGCGCCGACCAGACCGGCGTCAGCTTCAACAACCAGGTCGACGCGGGCAACCTGTCCAAGGTCCTCAGCGACACGACCCTCAAGGCCCGTACGGTCGCCGGCTACCAGCCGTACGTGGGCCAGATGAACATCAACATGAACCACATCAAGGACAAGAAGATCCGTGAGGCCATCGCGTACGCGCTGCCCATCACGCCGTTCATCCGCGCCTACGGCGGCAACGACGCCATGGAGGTGGCCGGCGGCTTCATCTCCCCGACCGTCACCGGCTACGACGCCAAGTTCGACCCGTTCGGCAAGAAGGCCAAGCCGGCCGGCGACCCGGACAAGGCCAAGAAGCTCCTCACGGAGGCCGGCAAGGTCGGCATGAAGCTGACCTTCGGCTACATCAACACCCCTGAGGGCCAGCAGTACTCCACCGCCATGGCGGCCGGTCTGGAGAAGGCCGGCTTCAACGTCCAGCGCCAGGAGATCCCGGCCGAGACGTACTACGACCAGATCGGCAAGGTCGACAACAACTACGACATCTACCACACCGCCTGGGGCGCCGACTGGCCGTCCGCCTCGACCGTGATCCCGCCGCTGTACGACGGCCGCGCGATCGCCGACGGCTCGCCGAACTACTCGCACGTCAACGACCCCAAGGTCGACAGCGACATCGACGCCGCCAACGCGCTCACCGACCCGGCCAAGTCGGCCGCGGCCTGGGAGAAGATCGACAAGTACCTGCTCACCGACGTCGTGAACGCCGTTCCGACCGCGTACTACAAGCAGGTCCAGATCGCCGGCTCCAAGGTCGGCGGGCTCGTGTACGACAACGTGATCGGCGGCATCGACCCGCGTCGCCTCTACATCAAGTAACCACCGCCGTCGGTCCGGTACCCGGTACGTCCGTCCGCCCCGCGCGGGTGACGGCGTACCGGGTACCGCCCGGCCAGCCGACGCGAGAGAGCTGCCCCTGTCATGCTGCGTTTCCTCGTCCGCCGGACCCTCGGTGCGATCGTCATCCTCTTCCTGCTGAGCATCGTCACGTTCCTGCTGTTCTTCGGGATGCCCCGGGACCCGGCGCTGCTGATGTGCGGCAAGACGTGCAACCCGACGTCGCTCGCGAACATCCACCATGTGCTCGGCCTCGACAAGTCGATCCCCGAGCAGTACGGGATCTTCCTGCACAACCTGGTACTGGGCAGCAACCAGTTCGACCAGGGCCCCTGCCCCGCCCCGTGCTTCGGGTACTCGTACCACACCAACGACCCGGTCTGGCAGACGCTCATGGACCGGCTGCCCACCACGGTCTCGCTCACCCTGGGCGGTGCGGTCTGCTTCCTGATCATCGGGCTCGGCACCGGCCTCACGGCCGCCTGGAAGCGCGGCACACTGATCGACAAGACCGCCACCGCCGGCGCGATGGTGCTCAGTTCGATGCAGATCTACTTCCTCGGCCCGCTCGCGCTGGCCGTCCTCGTCTACCAGACCCACTGGTTCGACAAACCGGCGTACAACAACTTCACCGCCGACCCCGTCACCTGGTTCGCCGGGCTGATCATCCCCTGGGTGGTGCTCTCCACGATCTTCGCCGCGCAGTACACCCGTATGGCGCGCTCGGCGATGATCGAACAACTCCAGGAGGAGCACGTCCGCACGGCCCGCGCGAAGGGCATGTCCCGGCGGTACGTCTTCTTCCGCTACGCCTGGCGCGGCTCGCTGATCCCGATCGTCACCATCTTCGGCATCGACCTGGGCTCCCTGCTCGGCGGCGCCATCATCACCGAGTACACCTTCGGTCTGCCGGGCCTCGGCCAGCTCGCCGTGCAGTCGGTGTTCTTCAGCGACCTGCCGCTGCTGCTCGGCGTGATGCTGTTCTCGGCCGCCATGATCCTGCTCTTCAACATCATCGTCGACGCGGCCTACGCGTTCATCGACCCGCGCGTCCGGCTGGCCTAGGCCGGACAAGAGGAGAACCGTCGTGACCACTCTGACCAAGGGCGCCGGCACCCCCGTACCGGCCGACGCGGGCAGCTTCCTCTCGGTGCGGGATCTGCACGTCAGCTTCAAGACCGAGGACGGCGTGGTACGGGCCGTGGACGGCCTCTCCTTCGACGTGGAGCGGGGCCGCACCCTCGGGATCGTCGGCGAGTCGGGCTCCGGGAAGTCGGTCACCAACCTGACCGTCCTCGGCCTGCACAACCCGCAGTTCACCACGGTCGAGGGCGAGATCCTGCTGGACGGGCAGGAGTTGATCACCGCCCGCGAGTCCGAGATGGAGAAGCTGCGCGGCAACAAGGTCGCCATGATCTTCCAGGACCCGCTCACCGCGCTGTCGCCGTACTACACCGTCGGCCGGCAGATCGCCGAACCGTTCATGAAGCACCGGGGCGCCTCCAAGCGGGCGGCCTGGGAGCGGGCGGTCGACATGCTCGCCAAGGTCGGCATCCCCAACCCGAAACAGCGGGCCAAGGACTATCCGCACCAGTTCTCCGGCGGTATGCGCCAGCGCGCGATGATCGCCATGGCCCTGGTCTGCGACCCCGACCTGCTGATCGCCGACGAGCCGACCACCGCCCTGGACGTGACCGTGCAGGCGCAGATTCTCGACCTGCTCAAGGACCTGCAACAGGAGTTCGGATCGGGCATCATCTTCATCACCCACGATCTGGGGGTGATCGCCGACATGGCCGACGACATCATGGTGATGTACGCGGGCAGCGCGGTGGAGCGCGGCTCGATGGACGAGGTCCTGCGCGCGCCCCAGCACCCGTACACCTGGGGCCTGCTGAACTCGATGCCCCGCCTGGACTCCGACCTCTCCACCCCGCTGAGCCCCATCCCCGGCTCCCCGCCGTCGCTGCTGAGTCCGCCGAGCGGCTGCCGTTTCCACCCCCGCTGCACCTTCCAGGACCGGGTCGGCGGCGCCCGCTGCGTCACCGAACGCCCGCTGCTCGCCCCCGACCGCGCCTCGGCCTGCCACCTCACCGCGGACCAGAAGCACACCATCTTCCTCGAAGAGATCAAGCCCCGTCTGGGCTAGGAGACGACACGTCATGACCCAGGACACGGTCCTTCCCGCCCCCCGCGAGGCCACCGCCGGAGAACCCCTGCTGGAGGTCTCCGGCCTCACCAAGTACTTCCCGGTCAAGGGTGGCTTCCCGGTCCGGCGCACGGTCGGGCACGTCCAGGCCGTCGACGGCATCGACCTGACCGTGCGGGTCGGGGAGAGCTTCGGCCTGGTCGGCGAGTCGGGCTGCGGCAAGTCGACGACCGGCCGGCTGATCACCCGCCTGCTGGAGCCGACCAGCGGCTCGATCTCCTACCGGGGCCAGGACATCAGCCACGCCTCGCGCCGCCAACTGGCCCCGATCCGCTCCGAGATCCAGATGATCTTCCAGGACCCGTACTCGTCGCTGAACCCGCGCCAGACGGTCGGCAAGATCATCTCCGGCCCGATGGAGATCAACGACATCGAACCGGACGGCGGCCGCGAGAAGCGAGTCCGCGAGTTGCTGGAGATCGTCGGCCTCAACCCGGAGCACTTCAACCGCTTCCCGCACGAGTTCTCCGGCGGCCAGCGCCAGCGCATCGGCGTCGCCCGGGCCCTGGCCCTCGAACCGAAGCTGATCGTCGCCGACGAGCCCGTCTCGGCCCTGGACGTCTCCATCCAGGCCCAGGTGGTCAACCTCCTCCAGGAGGTACAGCGGGAACTGGGCATCGCGTTCCTCTTCATCGCCCACGACCTGGCGGTGGTACGACACTTCTCGCAGCGCGTCGCGGTGATGTACCTCGGCAAGATCATCGAGGTGGGCGACCGGGAGGCCATCTACAACCGCCCCCGCCACCCCTACACCCATGCCCTGCTCTCCGCCGTACCCGAGGTCAACCTCACGGCCGAGCCCGACGCGGCCGGCCGCGAACGTATCCGCCTCGCCGGCGACGTCCCGTCCCCGATCTCCCCGCCCTCCGGCTGCCGCTTCCGCACCCGCTGCTGGAAGGCCCAGGACAAGTGCGCCACGGAGGAACCCCCACTGGTCCGCATCTCCGGCAACCACGAGGGCCACCTCACCGCCTGCCACTTCCCGGAGGAGCCCACGACCGAGGCCCGCGACGAGGACATCGTGCTGGACCCGGCACTGGCGGCGCTGGAGGAGGACTAGCCCTCCTGGACGGGTTCCGTCCGAGCGCACGGATAAGCTGAACAGTGAACCACCGGATCAACACCATGGGCGAGGCACGCCGGGCCCGGAAGAGAACACCATGACACTCCCGTCCCGGAGGACGGCCGCCGTTCTCGCCCTGGCCTATCTGGCGGCGGTGTTCGGCCTCGACTACCTGAGCACCGAACACGGCCTGGACGCCGCGACCGCGGCCGTCACCGTCCTCACCTTTCCTTCGGGTGTCCTGACGACGGTCCTGTTCCTCCTGGGCGCGGTGACCCTCGGCCTCGACGACCAGACCCCCGGCCCGGACACCTACGCCCCGTCCGTCCACGCCGTCGCGGGCATCGTCCAGGTGGCCCTGGTCTGGCTGGTCCTGCGGCGGCTGAACTCCGGCCGGCCCGCCCTCAGCGGGGGCACGCGACGGTGATGATCTCGGGGCTCCCGGAGGTCACCGGCCCACGCCCCCAGTCGCCGTACTGCTCGACGACCTCCAACCCGGCGCCGGCGAGGTAGCCGGAGAGGCTGTCGGCGCCGAGGAAGCGCAGGGTGGAACGGGACACCCGGGGCTGGGACCAGGGTCCGCCCTCATAGGTCTCCGTGAAGGTCACCCGGTCCCCGCCCGGCGTCCCCTCGACCTCGTGCCAGACCCGCACCGGCCGCCCGTCCGGGTCGGTGACCCGGTGCACACGGTCGGGTGTCCAGCCGTCCCAGGCCCGCGCGGCCGGGTTCCGGGTCTCGAACACGAACCGTCCGGTGGGGGACAGCGCGGCGCGCACGGCGGCCAGCGCGGCCCGCAACTCCTCGTCGCCGAGCAGTTCCTGGAAGGCGTGGCCGGTCATCACGACGAGGTCGAAGCCGTGGCCGTTCCACAGCCGGGAGCGCAGATCGCCGAGAACCCATTCCACGGCGGGTTCCCCGCGCCGCGCCTGCACGAGCATCGCGGCGGCCGGATCGAGCCCCATGAGCCGCCCACCGTGCCCCTCGGCCCGGGCCCGGCCCAGCAACCGCCCCGTTCCGCAGCCGACGTCGAGCACGGACCCGGCCGACATCACCAGATCCAGGTAGAAGTCGTCACCCGGCCCCCACGGGTTCAGGCTGTCGTAGAGCGCGGCGAGCGAAAGATCCGCGAACGAATGATCGACCACCGCGGCAGTGTGGCACATGATGTTGAACGAGGGGCCGAGAAACGGCTTTCTTCTTGACTTTCTATCAACTTCCTGTGCGGCTGGGGTCTTTCAGTGCCGCGAGGAAGGGGGCGAAGGCGGAGGTGGGGAAGGTGAGGGTGGCGCCGGTGGGGTCTTTGGAGTCCCGTATGGATATGCGGGTGGGTCTGTGGGCGACTTCGACACATGCGTCCCCCTGGCCGCCCCCGGAGAAGGACGACTTCCGCCAGGTGCCGGGGTTCGCCATGCTTACAGCTCCTTCGCCAGCCTGTGGATGAAGTCACGCGACCGACTGCGGTCGAGTGACACCGCCTCCACCCTACGGAAGAGCGTTCGATATCGGTTGAGTTGGGCCTCTGCGTCGATGAACACGGGGCCGTTCGGTCCGTCCCGTACCACGGTGTCCAGTTGGGGCACGGGGCCACCCGCGTACACCATGGCGCTTCCGGCTCCGCCGAAGTCGTCCAGATCGAACGGGATGACGCGCACGGTGACGTGCTCGGCTTCGGATGCTTCGAGGATGCGAGTGAGCTGGGCCTGCGCCGTGTGCCGGTCACCGACTCTGATGCGGAGCGCCGCCTCATGGATCAGGGCCTCGTACGGCACGGGTTCCGTACGTTCGATGATGACCCGACGCTCCATCCGGTGTTCCACCCAGCGCTCCACGCTGCTGTCCGGAGCCTCCGGATTCACGTAGCCGAAGAGGGACCGGGCGTACTCTGCGGTCTGGAGCAGGCCTGGGGCGTGCAGGAACTCCACGTCCCAGCGGTAGTGGGCGTGATGCTCCAGCTCGGGCAGATCCATGAACGGCGTCGGCAGCTTTCCCCGGTACTCCTCCCACCAGCCGCGTGTGCGGTCGGTGGCCATGGCGATCAGGCCATCGATCAACTCATCGTCCGAACAGGAGTAGTTGGCGGCGAGTAGGCGGAGCCGCTTCTCACTGACCCCTGCGAGCCCGGACTCGATCTGACTGATCTGCGGTGCGGTCACGCCCAGCCGCGCCGCGGCCTCTCGCGAGGTGAGGCCTGCTGTGGCCCGCAGCCTGCGCAACTCGGTCGCCAGACGCAGCTGACGTGCTGTCGGCTCGGTCCTCTTCGCCACCGGCTGGCCCTCCCGACGCGTCTGGCAGCGTGACTCGTTCGTGGTCAGATTACGCGACCCGCTTGCAGGATCTAAATGTTGCCCCCTACCTTCAGTGATGTAGTGAGCACGCTGCGGAAGTGCACCGCGTCGTCATGCGGCGAGGCCACCGTGCGTGAAACCTCCTTCCATCACCCCGGAGTTGATGACGCATGCCCGAAACCTGGGACTACACGCTCTCCGTCCCCAACGACCTCAGAGCGGTCACCGTCTGCCGCCGTACTCTGCGCCTGATCCTGACGATGCACGGCCTGATCGGTCTCGCCGACACGGCGGAACTGCTGGCGGCGGAGCTGGTGTCGAACGCCGTACGGCATACGAAGGGGCCGGCGGCGCTGAGGGTCCGGCGCTCCCCGAAGGGGGTGGTGTGGATCGGGGCGTGGGATGCGGATCCCGTGCCTCCGGAGCCGCCTGGGTCGTTGGGGGAGGTGTTGGGCCTCGAAGAGGCGGGGCGGGGGCTGGGGCTGGTGGTGGCGTGTGCCGACTGCTGGGGCTGGCAGCCGTCCGCTCGGTTCGGGGAACGGGGCAAGTACGTGTGGTGTGAGTTGGGGGTGGCGTGATGGTGGGGACGACGCACGAGTCGTTGCACCGGATCTTCCAGAAGGACCCGGGGCTGCTGACCAAGGCCTTGCAGAAGGTGCTGGGTGTCGAGTTTCCCGAGCCTCGTGAGATCGCGGCGATGAACGTGGACCTGACGGAGATCGAGCCGGTCGAGCGTCGGGTGGACACGTTGCTGCGGGCGGAGACGGAGGAGAAGACGTATCTCCTGGTCGTCGAGTCGCAGGGAAAGACGGACGACCGGAAACGGGGGAGCTGGCCGTACTACCTCGCGTACCTGCACGAGAAGTACCGGTGCGAGCCGGTGCTGATCGTGATCACGCAGAGCAGCGCGACGGCGAAGTGGGCGTCACGCCCCATCCAGCTGGGCTTCCCGGGGTGGGAGTCGCTGATCGTGCGTCCGTTGGTGTTGGGGCCGGACAACGTGCCGGTGATCGAGGACGAAGGGGAGGCGGTGGCGGATCCATCCCTTGCGGTGCTGTCGGCCATGACGCACGGCAAGGGGAGGAACGCGGCGGCCATACTGGAATCGGTGGCAGCCGCCCTGAAGACCCTTGACAGTGACAGTGCCGCGGCCTTCGCGCAGTTCGTCGACTCGTGCCTGGCTGATTCCCGGGCGAAGCAGATGTGGAGGGACCTGATGACGGACATCCAGTACTTCTGGCGGCATCCGCTGGCGGAGCAGGTGCGGGAGGAAGGGCGCGAGGAAGGGCGCGAGGAAGGGCGCCACGAAGGGCGCCAGGAAGGGCGGGCCGAGGCCAAGGCCGAGACGGTGCTCCAGATCTTGGAGTGGCGCGGGATTCCGGTGAGCTCGTCCGTCCGCGAGCGGGTGATGGCCTGCACGGATCTGGACCGGCTTCAGGCCTGGGCTCAGCGCGCCATGCACGTAGCGGATTCTGCGGAGTTGCTCGCTGGAGAGTGAGTCTTTCCAGGCAGCCGCCGGAGGCGTTGGCTCGGGTCGGGGTCGGCTGCCAGGCACTCGGTCTCGGACGAAGGAGACGAGTAGGGACCTGATGACGGACATCCAGTACTTCTGGCGGCATCCTCTGGCGGAGCAGGTGCGCGAGGAAGGGCGCGAGGAAGGGCGGGAGGAAGGGCGGGCCGAGGCCAAGGCCGAGACCGTTCTCCAGATTTTGGAGTGGCGCGGGATTCCGGTGAGCCTGTCCGTTCGCGAGCGGGTGACGGCCTGTACGGAGCTGGGCCGGCTGGAGGTCTGGGCCCGGCGTGCGCTCCAGGTCGCCGATGCCGCGGAGCTGTTCGTCGGGGAATGAAGAAAGGCCCGCACCGGGGAAGGTGCGGGCCGATCTCCCCTGGAGCGGACGTTCAGGGCTCGGGTCAATGGGCCGGTGAAAGTCCGTTCCGCAGGCGGCGGCTGACGAAAGGGGTGTGTCAGGCCGCTGCCTCGGGGTCTTTGGCGAGGCGCGGGGCGGGAACCGTGTCCTGCACCTCCGGGTAGTGGCAGGCGGTCAGGTGACCGGCCTTGTTGCCGTCGGCCTGGACCAGCGGCGGGGCCTCCGTCGCGCACTTCTCCGTGGCCTTCCAGCAACGGGTGCGGAAGCGGCAGCCGGACGGCGGGTTGATCGGGGACGGCACGTCTCCGACCAGGCGGATACGCTCGCGCGGCTCCGCCTCCACCGTCGCCTCGGGTACGGCGGACAGCAGGGCGCGGGTGTAGGGGTGGCGCGGGTTGTCGTACAGGTCTTCGCGATCGGCGATCTCGACGATCTTACCGAGGTACATGACCGCGACGCGCTGTGAGAAGTGCCGCACGATCGCGAGGTCATGGGCGATGAAGACGAACGCGATGCCCAGTTCCTTCTGGACCTTCTGGAGAAGGTTGACCACCTGGGCCTGGATGGAGACGTCCAGGGCCGAGACCGGCTCGTCGGCGACGATCAGCTTCGGTTCGAGGGCCAGGGCCCGGGCGACGCCGATGCGCTGGCGCTGGCCGCCGGAGAACTCGTGCGGGAAGCGGTTGAAGTGCTCCGGGTTGAGGCCGACGATTTCGAGGAGCTCGCGGACGCGGTTCTCGCGGCCGCCCGGCGGGTTGATGCCGTTGATCTCCATCGGACCGGAGATGATCTTGCCGACGGTGTGCCGGGGGTTCAGCGAGGCGTACGGGTCCTGGAAGATCATCTGGATCTCGGAGCGGACCGGCGCCAGTTCCCGGCGGCTCGCGTGGGTGATGTCCTGGCCCCGGTAGCTGACCTTGCCGGCGGTCGGCTCCAGCAGGCGGGTGATCAGCCGGCCGGTCGTCGACTTGCCGCAGCCGGACTCGCCGACCAGGCCCAGGCTCTCGCCCTCGGAGACCTGGAAGTCCAGCCCGTCCACGGCCTGGACCGCGCCGACCGTGCGCCGGATCGGGAAGCCGCCCTTGATCGGGAAGTGTTTGGTCAGCCCGGAGACGTCCAGGAGGGGAGTGGTGTTGCTCATGGTGGTGAAATCCCGTCTCTTGTACGTCAGTGGCCCTTGGCCGCGGCCAGGTCGGCGAGGTACTCGGTGCGCTGCTCCTGGGTCAGGTGGCAGGCGCTGCCCCGGCCGTCCGCGATCTGCAGGACCGGGCTCTCCGTGGCGCACCGGTTGCCGCCGACCTTCTCGACGAAGGCGCAGCGCGGGTGGAAGCGGCAGCCGGAGGGCGGATTGAGCAGCGAGGGCGGGGAACCCGGGATCGGGTTCAGCGGGACGTCCACCGGGCCGTCCAGACTCGGCATGGAGCCCAGCAGACCCCAGGTGTAGGGGTGCTGCGGGCTGCGCAGCACCTCCTCCTTCGTGCCGCGCTCCACGCACCGGCCGCCGTACATGACCAGCACCTCGTCGGCGATGTCCGCGATCACGCCCAGGTCGTGGGTGATGAAGATGATCGCGGTGCCGAACTCCTGCTGGAGGTCCTTGAGGAGGTCCATGATCTGGGCCTGGACCGTCACGTCGAGCGCGGTGGTCGGCTCGTCGGCGATCAGCAGCTCGGGGTCGCAGACCAGGGCCATGGCGATCATCGCGCGCTGGCGCATACCGCCGGAGAACTCGTGCGGGTAGTTGTCCACCCGGCTCTCCGGCTGCGGGATCCCGACCCGCCGGAGCATCTCGATCGCCCGCTCCCGGGCCTCCTTCTTGGAGGCGCCCTTGTGCTTGCGGTACACCTCGCCGATCTGCGCACCGATGGTGTGGTACGGCGACAGCGAGGCCAGGGCGTCCTGGAAGATCATCGCCATCTTGTTCCCGCGGAGCTTCTCCAGCGTCTTCTCCGGAGCGCCGTTCAGCTCCTGGCCGTCCAGCTCGATGGAGCCGTCGACCGTGGTGCTGTCCGGGTGGTGCAGTCCCAGGATGGTCAGGTTGGTGACCGACTTGCCGGACCCCGACTCGCCCACGATGCCGAGCGTCTTGCCGCGCATGAGGTCGAAGGAGAGGCCGTCGACGGCCTTGACGACGCCGTCCTCGGTCGAGAAGTGCACCTTCAGATCCTTGACGGACAGGAAGGGCTGCTGATCGGTGCTCGTCACGGGGACGCTCCAGAGGGGGTGATGCGGGGGGTCGCGAGGGGTAGCGAGGGGCGGTGCGGGGTCAGGCGAGCCGGATCCGCGGGTCGATCAGCGCGTAGACCGCGTCGACGACGATGTTGGCGATGACCACGAAGGACGCCGTGATCACCATGACGCCGAGCAGCATGGGCAGGTCGTTCGTCGTCACGGACTTCACCGACAGCATGCCGATGCCCTGCAGGCTGAAGGTCTTCTCGGTGATCATCGCGCCGCCGAGCAGGACACCCATGTCGATGCCGAAGATGGTGACGATCGGGCCCATGGCACCGCGCCAGGCGAAGCGGAAGAAGACGTTGCGCGCGGACATGCCCTTGGCGCGGGCCGTGCGTACGTAGTCCTCCGAGAGCGTCTCGACCAGTTGGGAGCGCGTCATACGGGTGTAGTTGGCGGTCCAGATGAGCGCCAGCACCAGCCACGGCAGCAGCAGGCCGTTGAACCACGAGATCGGGTTGCTGGTGAAGTTCGTGTACGACGGCTGGTCCAGGATGTGGAACTGGTACACGAAGAAGTACAGGGCCAGCGTGCCCACGAAGTAGATCTGCATCGACGAGGCGATGAGCGAGGCGCTGCTCGCGATCTTGTCGGTGGCCTTGCCCTGCCTCACGGCGGCGAGCATGCCGGCGCCGATACCGAAGATGAGGAAGACCACGGACGAGCCGATGGCCAGCGAGAACGTCGTCGGGAACCGGTCGAGGATCGTCGAGAGGACGGGCTCGCGGTTCACGAACGAGTAGCCCAGGCAGGGCGCGTTGCAGTGGCCGAAGGAGGAGTAGTCCCGTCCCACGAAGATGGCCGAGAGCCAGTGCCAGTACTGGACCGGCAGCGGCTCGTCGATCCCCATGTTGTGGCGGATCAGCTGAAGCGTCTCCGGAGTGCAGAGCTTGCCGCAGGCGATCCGGGCCGGGTCGCGCGGCACCGCGTAGAAGAGCAGGAACGTGATCGCGCTGATGATCAGCAGCGTGATCACGGCGCCGAGGAGCCGGCGGACGAGGAAGCGAAGCATGGGGGTGGCTTTCCTGGGAGGGCCGTCGTGTGGAGCGGGCCCGACCGGGGGTGACCCGGGGGGTCCGGTGGACGAGCCGAGGGTGGGGCGGCCGGAGCCGCCCCACCTCTCAGGTGATGGATCAGGCCTTGACGTACATCTTGTAGAGCATGCAACCGTCGAAGTTCGGGTCCATCTTCACGTTGCCGAGCTTGGAGCCGTGCAGGTACAGACGGCGCATGTAGACGTCCGGGATGAACGCGCCGGTCTCGGTGACCTGCTTGTCCAGGGCGGCCCACATGGCGTTCGCCTTGTCGTTGTCGGTCTCGGCGGTGGCGGCCTTGATGGCGGCGTCCACGGCCGAGTCCTTCAGGTGCGAGTAGTTCGAGCCGCCGTCGGTGATGTTGGAGCTGTCGAACAGCGGCTGGAAGACCGAGTAACCGGTCGGCCAGTCGGAGGACCAGCCACCCCAGTAGATGTCGTACGGGTTGGCGACCTTGCCGGTCTGGTCGTACCAGGTGGTCGAGTCGATGCCCTTGGTGACGACGTCGAAGCCGGCCGCCTTGAGGGCGTTCTCGATGACGACCTTGATCTTCGCCTGGGTGTCGTCCTGCTGGTACGCGTAGACGATCTTGGCGCCGGTCTTGCCGGCCTTCTCCAGGATCTTCTTCGCGGCCGCCGGGTCGCCCGCCGGGTTCTTCAGCTTGCCCCAGACGTCCTGCGACTTGTAGCCGGCGACGAGCGGGCTCATGATGCCGGTCGCGTAGTCACCGCGGACCGAGCCACCCTGCAGCTGACGGATCGCGGCGGTCGGCCAGGCCTTGATGATGGCCTCGCGGACGTCCTTGTCGGCGACCCGGGTGGTGTTGATCCAGTACACGCTGACGCCGCTGCTCAGACCCTGGAAGATGCGGTCCTTGGCGTCGGTCTGCGCCTTCTGGACGCGCTCCTGGGGGATGGTGCGCCAGGAGACGGCGTACTGGTCGTTGCCGGAGTCGGCCAGCAGCCGGTCGATCGCGGTGAGCTGCTCGATACCGAAGGTGAAGTCGAACTCGTCCGGGTAGGCGTTGCGGATCGGGTCCGTGTCCGCGTCCCAGTGCTCGTTGCGGACGAGGACCATCGACTTGTCGGTGACGTGCGACTTGACCCGGTAGGGGCCGTTGGAGAACGGCTTCTTGTCGTAGTCCTGCTTGGTGTCGTGCTTGACCGGGGTCGGCGCGTACGTCTGCATCGCGAGGACGTAGTTGAAGTCGGGGCGGGCCTCGGCGAGGTGGAAGGTGATGGTCTTCCCGCTCGTCGTGATCGACTTCAGGTGCTTGTTCGAGTACGGGCCCGAGTAGGACTTGCGGTAGTCCGTGGAGCCGGTCAGCCACGACTGGACGTACATGGCGCCCTCGGTGATGTAGCTGGCGAAGGCGCGCTCGAAGCCGTGGCGGACGTCGTCGACGGTGACGTCGGAGCCGTCCTCCCACTTGACGCCGTCCTTCAGGGTGAAGGACCAGGTCTTGCCGCCGTCCTTCATGGTGCCCGTGTCGGTGGCGAGGTCGCCGACGAGGGTCTGGGAACCGTCGTCCGCGATCTTGTAACCGGTCAGGGTGCGGTTGATGACGATGACCGCGAGGGAGTTCCAGGCGTAGTAGACGCGCTGCGGGTCCAGGTGCGAGAAGTCGTCGTCGTTCAGGAGGGAGACCTTGCCGCCCTTCTTCGCGCCGGTGACCTCGGGAGCCGGGCCCTTGGAGTCCTCCGCCGTGCCGATCTTGACCGTCGTGGTCTGCGCCTTGGCGGCCTCCTGCTTGCCACCGCTGCTGCCACCGCTGCTGGAGTCACCGCTGCTGCACGCGGTCAGCACGGAGCCAGCCGCCGCAGCGACACCGGTGGCTATCAGGAAGTTTCTGCGCGAGAAGGACATCGCAATCCTGCCTAGGTGAGAGTTGATGAGAGAAGTCCGGCACCCGGCGTCTTTGCCGTGGTCCTGAAGAGAGCCGGACGGTCAGCGCTTGGTCTTCGGGTCGAGGGCGTCACGCACCGAGTCGCCGAGGAGGTTGAACGCCAGCACGAAGATCACCATCGCGAGGCCCGGGAAGAGCAGGAAGGTGATGTCGTCCTGGTAGTACTTGGTGGCGTTGCTGATCATGACGCCCCAGTCGGGGGTGGGGTCCTGGATGCCGACGCCGAGGAACGCGAGTCCTGCCTCCGTGGTGACCATCAGCGGCAGGTTGAGGGTCGCCTGGATGAGGATCGGGGTCCACAGGTTGGGCAGCAGTTCCTTGAAGATGATGCGTGCCGGCGACGCGCCCGTGACCTTGGCCGCCTCGACGAACTCCCGCTCGCGCAGCGCCAGTACCTGGCCGCGCAGCAGGCGGGCGATGGAGGCCCAGCCGAAGACCGTGAGCAGGCCGATGAGGCAGGCGACGATGAGCCAGGTCGGCGTGTTCTCCTCGGGCGTCACGAACAGGGCGAGCACCACGGGCGTGAAGGCCACGAAGAACAGCTGGGAGGGGAACGCCAGCAGGATGTCGATCACACGGCCGATGAACCAGTCCGTCTTGCCGCCCGCGTAACCGGCCGTGATGCCGATGACCACGCCGAGGACCACCACGAGCAGCGTGATGGCCGTGGCGATCAGCAGGGAGTTGCGGATCCCGTACAGCAGGAACGTGAAGATGTCGCGGCCGAGCTGCGGCTCGATGCCGAACCAGAAGTCGCTGCTGATGCCGCCGTTCGGCTTGATGGGGAAGCTGTTGTCCCCGAGCAGGCCGGGCGTGTTCAGCCCGTACGTCGTGTACGGATCCTTGCCGTACAGCTTGGCGATGAGCGGGGCGGCCAGCGCGATCACGAAGAAGAAGATCACGATGATCGCCGATATGACGCCCGTGCGGTCCCGCTTGAAGCGGCGCCACGCGAGCTGTCCCGGGGACCTGCTCTCGTTGCCCTTCGAGCCGTCCGAAGTGATCGACTTCTTCTCGGTCTCGTCGGTCACCTCGAGCGGGGCAGCCGCGGATGGAGTTGGGGGGGTCATGGTGCTCCTGGCCCAAGGGAGGGTCTGATGACTCCGCAGGGCACACTCCCCTACGGGCTACGCCGGACTTTTTCAACGCAATTCATTCAAGGTCAATAAATTCTCGGTCGACTTGGGCTTCTCTTTACTTTCTTTGCCTGGTCTTGACCGTTCCGTAGCTACGCGGGTAGCGCCTCGTAATCGCACCGTGCTTTAGTTCGGGCGAACTGGGCGAAACGGGCAAGGAGTTCGTTATGCGGACGCCTGGGTGCCGAAATGCGTACATGGGCGGGTCGCAATCCAACGTTTCGGCATCGTTACGCGGAGATCCATTGCGCCGCCGTTTCAAGATCCCCGGAGGGCTCCGGAGGGCCCGTCTGCAATCGGGTGACGTGTCCCTCTAAAGGTCGTCATGGGGTCCCCGGAAGGCCTCCGTTCGGCGCACCGGGTGAGCGGTATCAGCCGATTGTGTCGATATTGACCGGTAACGGATCACCCTTCACGGAGGAGGCACGCCATGCGTTCAGCCACGCCCGCCCGATGGGCGGCCTGCGCGGTGGTGACGGCGCTCGCCGCCACGGCCTGCGGGGGCGGCGGCAGCAGTGGTGGCGGAGGCGGCAGCGGTGTGCTCAGCTCCTCCTGGGGCGACCCGCAGAACCCCCTGGAGCCGGCCAACACCAACGAGGTCCAGGGCGGCAAGGTCCTCGACATGATCTTCCGCGGCCTGAAGAAGTACGACCCGAAGACCGGCCAGGCCCAGAACATGCTCGCCGACAAGATCGACACGAGCGACTCGCAGAACTTCACGATCACCCTCAAGGACGGCTGGACCTTCTCCAACGGCGAGAAGGTCACCGCCAAGTCCTTCGTCGACGCCTGGAACTACGGCGCGAGCCTCAAGAACAACCAGAAGAACGCCTACTTCTTCGGCTACATCCAGGGCTACGACAAGGTCCACCCGGACACCGGCTCCCAGACCGCCACCACGTTGAGCGGACTCAAGGTCGTCGACGACAAGACCTTCACCGTCCAGCTGAGCCAGAAGTTCTCCAGCTTCCCCGACACCCTCGGCTACGCGGCCTTCGCCCCGCTGCCCCAGTCCTTCTTCACCGACCACGCCGGCTGGCTGAAGCAACCGGTCGGTGACGGGCCGTACAGCATCGACTCGTACACCAAGGGCTCACAGATGGCCCTGAAGAAGTGGGACGGCTACCCCGGTGCCGACAAGGCGCAGAACGACGGGGTGACCCTCAAGGTCTACACGGACACCGACACCGCCTACACCGACCTGATCGCCGGCAACCTCGACCTCGTCGACGACGTGCCCGCCTCGCAGCTGAAGAACGTCAAGAACGACCTCGGTGGTCGTTACATCAACACTCCGGCCGGGATCATCCAGACGCTCGCCTTCCCCTACTACGACAGCGCCTGGAACCAGAGCGGATCGGCGAAGGTCCGCACCGGCCTCTCCATGGCCATCAACCGGAAGCAGATCACCGACACCATCTTCCAGAACACCCGCACCCCGGCCACCGACTGGACCTCGCCCGTGCTCGGCGCCGAGGGCGGCTTCAAGGAAGGGCTGTGCGGGAGCGCCTGCGACTACGACCCGGCCCAGGCCAAGAAGCTCATCCAGGAGGGCGGGGGACTGCCCGGCGGCCAGCTCAAGATCACGTACAACGCCGACACCGGCTCGCACAGGATGTGGGTGGACGCCGTGTGCAACTCCATCAACAACGCGCTCGGCAACGACAAGGCGTGCGTCGGGAACCCGGTGGGCACCTTCGCCGACTTCCGCAACCAGATCGGCCAGCACAAGATGACCGGCCCGTTCCGCGCGGGCTGGCAGATGGACTACCCGCTCATCCAGAACTTCCTCCAGCCGCTCTACTACACCAACGCCTCCTCCAACGACGGCAAGTGGTCCGACAAGGACTTCGACAAGCTCGTCGACCAGGCCAACGCCGAGACCGACACCGCCAAGGCCGTGTCCACCTTCCAGCAGGCCGAGGGGGTCGTCCGCGACAACATGGCGGCCATCCCGCTCTGGTACCAGAACGGCAGCGCGGGGTACTCGGAGCGGCTGTCCGACGTGGCGCTCAATCCGTTCAGCGTCCCCGTCTACAACGAGATCAAGGTGAGCTGAGCCGGCATGGGGCGCTATGTCGTCCGGCGGCTGCTCCAGATGATCCCGGTGTTCGTCGGGGCCACGCTGCTGATCTTCCTGATGGTCAACGTCATGGGCGACCCGATCGCCGGGCTGTGCGGCGAGCGCGCCTGCGACCCGGCGACCGCCGCCCAGCTGAAGAAGGAGTTCGGCCTCGACAAGCCGGTGTGGCAGCAATACCTCACCTATATGGGGAACGTCTTCACCGGCGACTTCGGTACGGCGTTCAACGGGCAGCCGGTCACCGAGCTGATGGCCACCGCGTTCCCCGTCACCATCCGGCTGACGATCGTGGCGATCCTCTTCGAGATCGTCATCGGCATCACGCTCGGCGTGCTCACCGGTCTCAAGCGCGGCCGGCCGGTCGACACCGGGGTGCTGCTGGCCACCCTGGTCGTCATCTCCGTACCGACCTTCGTCACCGGTCTGCTGCTGCAACTCCTGCTCGGCGTGGAGTGGGGCTGGATCAAACCGTCCGTCTCCCCGGAGGCCACCTTCGGCGAGCTGATCGTGCCGGGACTGGTGCTCGCCTCCGTGTCCCTCGCGTACGTGACGCGACTGACCCGCACCTCCATCGCGGAGAACAAGCGGAGCGACTACGTCCGTACGGCCGTCGCCAAGGGGCTGCCGCGCCACCGGGTCATCACCCGGCATCTGCTGCGCAACTCCCTCATCCCCGTGGTCACCTTCATCGGCACCGACATCGGCGCGCTGATGGGCGGTGCCATCGTCACCGAGCGGATCTTCAACATCCACGGCGTCGGCTACCAGCTCTACCAGGGGATCCTGCGGCAGAACACCCAGACGGTGGTCGGCTTCGTGACCGTCCTCGTCCTCGTCTTCCTGGTGGCCAACCTCCTCGTCGACCTCCTCTACGCCGTACTCGACCCGAGGATCCGCTATGCCTGAGCAGCCGTTCGAGCCCGACCGGGCGATCGCGGGCACCGGCGCGGGCGGGGCGATGGACCTCGCGACGAGCGAGGCCGCGACGCTGGAGAAGACCCCAGGCGGGCCGCTCGGCACGGGGCCGGCCGCCAAACCGCGCTCGCTCTGGTCCGACGCCTGGCGGGACCTGCGCCGCAACCCGGTCTTCATCGTCTCCGCGCTCGTCATCCTCTTCCTGGTCGTCATCTCCCTGTGGCCCTCGCTCATCGCCTCGGGCAGCCCCCTCAAGTGCGACCTCGCCAAGGCCCAGGAGGGCTCCCAGCCGGGCGCGCCCTTCGGATACGACGGACAGGGCTGCAACGTCTACACCCGGACCGTCTACGGGGCCCGTACGTCCGTCACGGTGGGCGTCTGCGCCACGCTCGGGGTCGCGCTGCTCGGGTCGGTGCTCGGCGGGCTCGCCGGGTTCTTCGGCGGGGGCTGGGACGCGATCCTGTCCCGGATCACCGACGTGTTCTTCGCGATCCCGGTCGTCCTCGGCGGTCTCGTCCTCCTCTCCGTGGTGACCAGCAATACGGTCTGGCCGGTCATCGGGTTCATGGTGCTGCTCGGCTGGCCGCAGATCTGCCGGATCGCCCGCGGCTCGGTGATCACCGCGAAACAGAACGACTACGTCCAGGCCGCCCGCGCCCTCGGCGCCTCCAACTCCCGGATCCTGCTGCGGCACATCGCGCCCAACGCGGTGGCCCCGGTGATCGTCGTGGCGACCATCGCGCTCGGCACCTACATCGCGCTGGAGGCGACCCTGTCGTACCTCGGCGTCGGCCTGAAGCCGCCCAGCGTCTCCTGGGGCATCGACATCTCCGCCGCCTCCCCGTACATCCGCAACGCCCCGCACGCGCTGCTGTGGCCCTCCGGGGCCCTCGCGCTCACCGTCCTGGCCTTCATCATGCTCGGCGACGCGGTGCGCGACGCCCTCGACCCGAAGCTGAGGTGAGCGCCGCCGTGCTGCTCGAAGTGCGCGACCTGCACGTGGAGTTCCGGACCCGGGACGGCGTCGCCCACGCCGTGAACGGCGTCTCCTACGCCGTCGACGAGGGGGAGACGCTGGCCGTGCTGGGCGAGTCGGGGTCCGGCAAGTCGGTGACCGCCCAGGCGGTGATGGGGATCCTGGACGTGCCGCCGGGGCGGATCGGCGGGGGCGAGATCCTCTTCCAGGGGCGGGACCTGCTGAAACTGAAGGAAGAGGAGCGACGGAGGATCCGGGGCGCCGGGATGGCGATGATCTTCCAGGACGCGCTGTCGGCGCTGAACCCGGTGCTGAGCGTGGGCGACCAGCTCGGCGAGATGTTCGTCGTGCACCGGGGGATGTCGAAGAAGGACGCCCGGGCCAGGGCCGTCGAACTGATGGAGCGGGTGCGGATCCCGGCCGCCGCCCAGCGGGTGCGGGACTATCCGCACCAGTTCTCCGGGGGCATGCGCCAGCGCATCATGATCGCCATGGCGCTGGCCCTGGAACCGGCGCTCATCATCGCCGACGAGCCGACGACGGCCCTGGACGTGACCGTCCAGGCCCAGGTCATGGACCTGCTGGCGGAGTTGCAGCGCGAGTACCGCATGGGCCTGATCCTCATCACCCACGACCTCGGCGTGGTCGCGGACGTCGCCGACCGGATCGCCGTGATGTACGCGGGACGGATCGTGGAGTCGGCACCCGTGCACGACATCTACAAGGCGCCGGCGCACCCCTACACACGCGGGCTGCTCGACTCCATCCCGCGCCTCGACCAGAAGGGCCAGGAGCTCTACGCCATCAAGGGCCTGCCGCCCAACCTCCTGCACATCCCTCCGGGGTGCGCCTTCAACCCGCGCTGCCCCATGGCCCAGGACGTGTGCCGCACCGACGAACCACCGCTGTACGAGGTGGATCAACACCGGGGCAGCGCCTGCCATTTCTGGAGGGAGTGCCTCAATGGTTGACGCCGTGGTTGAGCCGATCCTGGAAGTGAGTGGACTGGTCAAGTACTACCCGTTGACCCAGGGCATCTTGATCAAGAAACAGGTCGGTGCCGTCAAGGCCGTTGACGGTGTGGACTTCACGCTCGACAAAGGGGAGACCCTCGGCATCGTCGGGGAGTCGGGCTGCGGCAAGTCGACCGTGGCCAAGATGCTCGTCAACCTCGAACGGCCGACGGCGGGGTCGATCAGGTACAAGGGCGAGGACATCACCAAGCTGAGCGGCCGGGCGCTGAAGGCGGTCCGCCGCAACATCCAGATGGTGTTCCAGGACCCGTACACCTCGCTCAACCCCCGCATGACCGTGGGCGACATCATCGGCGAGCCGTACGAGATCCACCCGGAGGCCGCCCCCAAGGGCGACCGGCGGGGGCGGGTCCAGGACCTGCTGGACGTCGTCGGTCTCAACCCCGAGTACATCAACCGCTATCCGCACCAGTTCTCCGGCGGCCAGCGGCAACGCATCGGCATCGCACGCGGGTTGGCGCTGCGCCCCGAGGTGATCGTCGCCGACGAGCCGGTCTCCGCGCTCGACGTGTCCGTGCAGGCCCAGGTGATCAACCTGCTGGACCGGCTCCAGAAGGACTTCGAGCTGTCGTACGTCTTCATCGCGCACGACCTGTCGATCGTGCGGCACATCTCGGACCGGGTCGGGGTGATGTACCTCGGACGGATCGTGGAGATCGGCAAGGACGAGGAGATCTACGACCACCCGACCCACCCCTACACCCAGGCCCTGCTCTCCGCGGTGCCGGTACCGGACCCGGAGGCGCGGGAGCACCGGGAGCGGATCATCCTGAGCGGGGACGTGCCGTCGCCGACGAACATCCCGTCCGGGTGCCGGTTCCGGACCCGGTGCTGGAAGGCGCGGGAGCGGTGCGCCGTGGAGGTGCCGCTGCTGGCGGTCCCGGAGGAGTTCCGGCTCGCGTCGGGTCCGGCGGCCCATGACTCCGCCTGCCATTTCGCGGAGGAGAAGCAGGTGGTGCCCCCGGAGGAGCCGGCCAAGGAGGTGCCGGACGATCTTGGTGACGGGGGTGTATAACGGGGCATATCCGGGCCAATCGCGTTAACACGCAGGCAACTTCTCCGACCCGGTCTCGATATACGGACGCGGCACTCTAATGAGCGTACGGCCGTGCGGGTGCCGTAAACGGGCCGGGGCGCGCCATGTCGCCCCGGCCCGTTGCCGTACCTCTGGTCGACGCCTCTAGTCGACGAGCCCCAGGGACCTCTTCAGGAAGTCCAGCTGGAGCAGCAGAAGGTTCTCCGCCACCTGTTCCTGCGGGGTCATGTGCGTGACGCCCGAGAGGGGCAGCACCTCGTGCGCGCGGCCCGCCGCGAGCAGGGCCGAGGAGAGCCGGAGCGAGTGGGCCACCACCACGTTGTCGTCCGCCAGGCCGTGGATGATCATCATCGGGCGGTGCGGGTCGGCCGCGTCGACCAGGCCCTCGTCGTCGATCACGGAGTTGCGGCGGTAGACCTCCGGCTGCTCGCCCGGGTGGCCGAGGTAGCGCTCCTGGTAGTGGGTGTCGTACAGGCGCAGGTCGGTCACCGGGGCGCCGACCACCGCCGCGTGGAAGACGTCCGGGCGGCGCAGGGCCGCGAGGGCGGCGAGGTAGCCGCCGAAGGACCAGCCGCGGATGGCCACCTTGGTGAGGTCGAGGGGAAAGTCGGCGGCGAGCGACTGGAGCGCGTCGACCTGGTCCGCCAGGACGGTCGCCGCGACCTCGTCCTTGATGGACTTCTCCCAGGCCGGGGAGTGGCCCGGGGTGCCCCGCCCGTCGGCCACGATCACCGCGAAGCCCTGGTCGGCGAACCACTGAGAGGTGAGGTGGGCGTTGTGCGCGGCGACCACCCGCTGGCCGTGCGGACCGCCGTAGGGGTCGAGCAAAACCGGAAGGGGAGTGTTCCCGTCGTAGTCCTGTGGCATAAGCACGGCGCACGGAATTCGGCGTGCGCCCCCCTCGGTGAGCGTCACGCGCGGGGACAGACCGGGATCATCGGCGTAAGACGGGACAGTGGCGACGACTTTTCCGTCACTCAGCACCTGGACGCGGGCGCCCGGACGGTCCAGGGTGGCGGACACCAATACGGTCACGCCCCCGGCACGCACCGCCGTGTGCACGCCGGGCTCCTGCGACACGCGCTCCACGCCGAGTTCGTTGACCCGGTACACGTGCACCTCGCCGATCTCGGAGGACTCGGCCTCCTCGCCGGCGGACGCGGAAACCAGCACGTCATCGGCGGTCACGTCGAGCACCGCACGGATGTGCAACTGGGCTCCCGTGAGCGGTCGTTCACCCACCGCGAGCACCCGGGCGCCGCCCTCGTCGGCGATCCGCACCAGCTGTCCGGAGGGGCTCCAGCAGGGCACTCCACCGAACAATTCAAGCCATGTTGGATCTTCGTCGGCGTGCACCATCCGGGTCGCCCCCGAGGCCGGGTCCACGGCGAGGAACAGCTGGCTGCGCTGGTCGCGCGCCTGTACGAGCAACAGCGGTGCACCCGCCTCTGACCAGTGCACATGCGCCACATACGGATAGCGCGCCCGGTCCCAGGAGACCTCCGTGCGCTCCCCGTCGAGGCCCTGGACGAACAGCCGTACCTCCGCGTTGGCGGTGCCCGCCGCCGGGTAGGCGACATGATGTGGCTCACGCCCGGGGTGGGCGGGGTCGGCGATCCACCACCGCTGCACCGGCGTGTCGTCCACGCGCGCCACGAGCAGCCGGTCGGACCGGGGGGACCACCAGAAGCCGCGCGAACGGCCCATCTCCTCGGCCGCGATGAACTCGGCCAATCCATAGGTGACCTGTTCCGACTCCGGCTCCGCCAGCGCCCGGTCGCCCTCGCCCTCGGCGCCCACCACCCGCAGGGCGCCCTCCGCGACGTACGCGACATGGCGGCCGTCGGGGGACGGGCGGGGGTCGATCACCGGTCCTGGGACGGTGAGTTCGCGTGCGGTGCCGGCCCTGAGCTCCGCCGTGAAAAGCCGCCCTGACAAGGCGAAAGACGCCAGCTCCAGGGCCGCGTCGGTGGCGTAGCCGACGATGCCGGCACCGCCCTCGCGGCTGCGTTCACGGCGGGCCCGCTCCTGCGGCGAGAGGTGCTCCTCGGTGCCGTCGAGCAGGGCGCGGGGGTCCGCCGCGAGGCGCTCCCGGCCGCCCGGAACATCGAGAACCCACAGGGAGTTGGCCCGGTCCGTACCGGAACCCGAGCGCAGAAACGCCACGCGGGAGCCGTCGGGGGCCACGGTGAACGCGCGCGGCGCGCCGAGCGTGAAACGCTGGGTGCGGGCGTGGCGGCGGGGGAATGAGACAGCCTCGGTCGTCATCCCCCGACCATATTGGCCATGCGCCCCCTTGTGCGGCCGTGCGCCGAGCGATGCGCGAGCACGCATAGTTATGATCACTACCGCTGAGTGGGTATGAACCTGCTGGCTTGAGCATGGAATTGCTGTACCGATCTACAACCCCCATACCCGAACCCCCCGCGTCCCTGGGATCTTTGGAGGTGAGCCGCCGTGGCACTCTCGATTTCGGCGGTGGTGCTGCTGGCGATCATCGTCTTCTTGTTGATCAAGAAGTCAGGTCTGAAGGGCGGCCATGCGGTTGTCTGTGTCCTACTCGGCTTCTATCTCGCCTCGTCGACGATCGCGCCGACGATCAGCGATCTGACGACCAACGTGGCCAGCATGATCGGCAGCATCAAGTTCTGACCCCGGCCGCTCGGGCGCCGGGGCTGCGCGGCACTGTCGGTGTCGTTTCGTAGGGTGGGGTCATGACGGAAGACCCTGCCCGGCGCCTGCTGCTCGTGCACGCACACCCGGACGACGAGTCGATCAACAACGGCGCCACCATGGCCCGCTACGCGGACCAGGGCGTCCATGTGACGCTGGTCACCTGCACGCTCGGCGAGGGCGGCGAGGTCATCCCGCCCGGGCTGCGGCATCTGACCGGCCCCGCACTGGGCGAGTACCGGCTGGGCGAGCTCACCGCCGCCATGCGCGCACTCGGCGTCGGCGACTTCCGGCTGCTCGGCGGCCCCGGCCGCTACCGCGACTCCGGGATGATGGGCCTGCCCGACAACGACGTGCCCGGCTGCTTCTGGCGGGCCGACCTCGACGAGGCCGCCGGACATCTGGTCGAGGTCATCCTGGAGACCCGTCCCCAGGTTCTCGTCACCTATGACGACAACGGCGGATACGGCCACCCGGACCACATCCAGGCCCACCGGGTCGCCATGCGGGCCGTCGCCCTGGCCGCCGAGGCCGGCCACCGCGTCCCCAAGGTCTACTGGAACCGCGTGCCGCGCTCGGTCGCCGAGGCCGCCTTCGCCCGGCTCCAGGACGAACTGCCGGGGCTGCCCTTCGACAAGCCCGCCGCCGTCGAGGACGTACCGGGCGTGGTCGACGACCACCGGATCACCGCCGAGATCGACGGCACCGCGTACGCCACCGCGAAGACCGCCGCGATGGCCGCCCACGCCACCCAGATCGAGGTGGCGCCCGGCGCGGCCCCCTGGTTCGCGCTGAGCAATGAGCTGGCCCAGCCCGTATTCACCACCGAGTACTACGAGTTGGCGGTCGGCGAGCCGGGCGCGGCGCGCGAGACCGATCTCTTCGCCGGTATCGGGGAGGCGTCATGAGTTCCGCCGGACGTGGATCGATGCTCGCGCAACCGTTGCGGGCGCCCTCCGCCGGACGGGTCGCCGCCCTGATCGGGCTGACCGTGCTCGGTGCCGTGGTCGGCTTCGCCGGAGCCCTGGTGCAGGCCGGCTGGTTCCCGGGCGGGCTGCTGCTCGCCCTGGCCGGTGCCGCCGGGCTCTTCCTCGGTGGCTCCCGGGTCACGGGCAGCCGTGGCGGGGCCGTGGCGCCCGCCGCCGGCTGGGTCGTCGCCGTCATCTTCCTCACCGCCAGCCGGCCCGAAGGAGACTTCCTGTTCGGCGCGGGAGCGGGGTCGTACCTCTTCCTGCTCGGCGGCATGGCGCTGGCTGTGATCTGCGCCACAATAGGTTTGGGGCGGCAACCCGACGCCGACGACGCCCGACTTGGCAAGTGACGTACCACTTCGCCATGGGGCGCACGTGCGAGTCCGGTGTGGGTTTCCCCAGCGGTCATGGGATAAGCGCCAGATGTGGCCAGTATGGTGGTGCGCGCCGCCGAGCCGCCCTCGCAAGGTCGTCACGGGCGGTGGAGCCAACCGGGAGAACCTGCCTTGAGTCGTGAAACTGACACTCCGTCCTCCGGGCCCAACGGGCGCGGCGGAGCCGCATACCCCTCGGGCACGCCGCCGTACGGGACCCCCATGGCTTCCGACGACGGTACGGACGCGGGCCGTTCGGCCGCGCAGCCGGAGGAGCGCAAGACCGAGACCACGCTGACGACCCGGATCCGGATCAACATCCCCGGATCCCGGCCGATTCCGCCCGTGGTCGTCCGCACTCCCGTCACGGACACGGCCGAGGCCGGCGTGAGCGAGGAGACGGGCACGCACGCGATGCCGGCCGCCCCCGCCATGGCCACCGGCACCACCGAGCCGCCCGCCGCCGATCCGGCGCCCGCGCCCGCCCCCGACGAGAAGGCCAGCGACTGGTTCGCGCCCCGCAAGTCCGGCCCCGCCAAGGGCCCTCAGCGCGGCGGCGCCACCAACGGCGCCGGTACGCCCGGCGCTTCGCCCGCCGCCCCGCCGAGCGGCCCGGCGGCCCCGGGCGGTCCGGCGGCCCCGGGCGGTGCGCGTCCGGGCGGCGGCCGTCCCGGCGGTGTCGTCGGCTCCATGAGCGTGCGGCCCGGTGCCACGAACGGCGCGGGGCTGCCCACCGGCGCGACCGGCGGCCCGGTGGCCCCGGGGCACGGCGGCGGCACCGGTTCCTTCGACGTGACCGAGGCGCTCGCCGCGGGCCCGCTCGGCGGCTCCCGGGGCGGCGCGAAGGGCGGCGGCGAGACCCGCCGCGACGAACTCCCGTACTTCTCCGACAACGGCGGCCAGAACGGCGGCCCGGCCGGTCCCGGCGCGCCCGGCGGCGGCCCGGCCGGTCCCGGCGGCCCCAGCGGCTTCAACGGCCCCGGCCTGCCCGGCGGCCCCGGCGGTCCGCAGGGCCCGGCGGGCCCCACCGGCGGCCCGGTCACCGGCGACGGCCCGTTCGTCCCGCCGGTCAACGGCGGTGAGCCCTTCGGCGCGCCGAACGGCACCGGCCGCCCGGGCGCAGGCCCCGCCGCCCGCCCGGGCGCTCATGCCGGACCCGGCGCGCGCACCGCCCCCGCCGGTGCCGGCCTCGGCCCCGGCGGCGGCCTGAGCGACGACACCGCGATCCTCACCCCGCAGAAGCCCGCGCCCGAACCGGGCATGCCCGGCTACGGCGCACCGGCGGACAACGTCTCCGGCCACACCGTCACCAGCGGCATCCCGGTCGTCCCGCCGGGCTCCGGCTCCCCGTTCGCGCCGGGCACGCCCGCCGACGGGCCGCTGCCGCACACGCCCCCGAAGCTGCCCGAGCCGGTCTCGCCGCCGCCCGCCGGGTCCAAGGGGAAGGGCAAGGCCAAGGCCAAGAAGAAGCGGAGCAAGCTGCCGCTGCTCGTCGGTGTCGTGGTGGTCGCTGGTCTCGGTGTGTATGGCGCCGGGCTGCTCATGAACCACTCCGACGTGCCCAAGGGCACCACCGTGCTCGGCGTCGACATCGGCGGCGGCACCCGCGACGACGCCGTCAAGAAGCTCGACGACGCCTTCGGCAAGCGGGTCAACCAGCCGCTGAAGCTGTCCGTCGACGGCAAGACCGTCTCGCTGCCGCCGGACCAGGCGGGCCTGCAGTTCGACATGCAGAACACGGTCGAGGCCGCCGCCAAGAGCGACTACAACCCGGTCTCCGTGATCGGCTCCCTCTTCGGCCAGAAGCGGGTCGTCGCCCCCGTCATGCCGGTCGACGAGGAGAAGCTCCAGGCCGCCCTCAAGGACCTCGGCGGCAGCTCCGGCTCCGTCACCGAGGGCACCATCAAGTTCACCTCCGGCAAGGCCGTCGCGGTCTACGGCAAGGCGGGCAAGGGCATCGACGCGGCCGCGTCGATGACAGCGGTCAAACAGGCCTACGAGACGATGGTCGAGACCGACTCGGCCTCACCGGTGACGGTGTCCACGACCACCCAGCAGCCGGCGATCACCAAGGCCGAGGTCGACCGCGAGATGAAGGCGTTCGCCGAGCCGGCGATGTCGGCCTTCGTCACGGTGAAGACCGACACCGGCGTCCAGCTGCAGTTCAGCCCGCAGAACTCCCTGTGGAAGTTCCTCCGGGTCAAGGCCGTCGACGGCAAGCTGGTCGACAGCCCCGACCTGAACGCGCTCAAGGGGCTCTACGG
This sequence comes from Streptomyces sp. NPDC090088, assembly GCF_044747345.1. NCBI lineage: Bacteria > Bacillati > Actinomycetota > Actinomycetes > Kitasatosporales > Streptomycetaceae > Streptomyces > Streptomyces sp. NPDC090088. Next base: position 857,432 of record NZ_JBIVDZ010000002.1, read on the forward strand.
CAACACCTTCGACAACGTCAAGATCACTCGCGCCTCCGGGGACAAGACGGCCGTCACCCCGCAGGACGTCTACGTAGCCCTGCGCCAGGCGCTGTTGAGCAAGAGCAACCGGGTCGGGGTCATCGACACCAACCCCAGCTGACGTCGCCTTCCAGAGGGGGGGGGGGGGGGGGGGGGGGGGGGGGGGGCGGCCGGCCCGGGGGGGGGGGCGCCCCCCCCGCCCGGGGGGGGGGCGGCGCGGGGGGGGGGGGGGGGCCGGCCCCCCCCCCCCCCCCCCCCCCCCCCCCCCCCCCTCTCGTCGTGTCACCCCCCGCCCATGACATCTGTCATGCCGCTCTCCGGACGGTCGGCACTGCCCCCGGCCCCGGCCCCGCCGCCAGCATGGACGCATGACAACGACAGCGGCGACGACGGGCACCGGTACCCCGGTGGTGGTCGGGTTCGAGCGAGTGAGCAAGATCTACGGGAATGTGCGGGCCGTCGACGGGCTCTCGCTGCGGCTGCACCCGGGGGAGACCGTGGCCCTGCTCGGGCCCAACGGCGCGGGCAAGTCGACCACGCTCGACCTGTTGCTCGGCCTCAAGCAGGCCGACGGCGGCACGGTCAGCGTCTTCGGCACGAGCCCGCGCGAGGCCATCGTCGCCGGACGGGTGGGCGCGATGCTGCAGAGCGGCGGCCTGATGGACGAGGTCACCGTGCGCGAACTGGTCAAGCTCGCCTGCGACCTGCACCCGAAGCCGTACAAGGTCACCGACGTCCTCGCCCGCGCGGGCATCTCGCAGATCGCCGACCGCAAGGTCAACAAGCTCTCCGGCGGCCAGTCCCAGCGCGTCCGCTTCGCCCTCGCCACCGCCGGCGACAGCGACCTGATCGTCCTGGACGAGCCGACCACCGGCATGGACGTCTCCGCCCGCCAGGCCTTCTGGGCGACCATGCGCGAGCAGGCCGACCAGGGCCGTACGGTCCTCTTCGCCACCCACTACCTCGAAGAGGCCGACGCCATCGCCGACCGGGTGCTGGTGCTGCACCGGGGCCGGCTGCTCGCCGACGGGACGGCCGCCGAGATCAAGGCCAAGGCGGGGGCCCGGCGGATCTCCTTCGACCTGGAGGGCGAGATCGACGAGACGCCGCTGCGGGCGCTGCCCTTCCTGACCGTCATGGACGTCTCCGGCCAGACCGTCCGCATGCAGTCGTCCGACGCCGACGCGACCGTCCACGCGCTGTACGGACTCGGCGTCTACCCCCGCAACCTCGAAGTCGCCGGGCTCGGCCTGGAGCAGGCGTTCGTCGCCATCACGGAGGCCGAAGAGGCCAAGGAGGCCCCGCAGTCATGAACGCGCTCATCAAGCTGGAACTCGCCCGCGCCCTGCGCAACCGCAAGTTCCTGTTCTTCTCGGTGATCTACCCGTCGATCATCTTCCTGCTGGTCGCCGGCCAGGGCGGCACCGGCGACACCGTCGACAACTCCGGCCTGTCCGTCGCCGCCTACGTCATGGTCTCCATGGCCTCCTTCGGCGCCCTCACCGCCGTCCTGATGGGCAACAGCGAGCGCATCGCCAAGGAACGCGAGAGCGGCTGGGTACGGCAGCTGCGGCTGACGACCCTGCCCGGCCGCGGCTATGTGCTGGCGAAGACGGCGAGCGCGGCCGTGGTCAGCCTGCCGTCGATCGTCGTCGTCTTCCTGGTCGCCGCGACCGTGAAGGACGTACGACTGGACGCCTGGCAGTGGCTGGCGCTCACCGGCGCGATCTGGGCCGGCAGCCTGGTCTTCGCCGCGCTCGGCGTCGCCATCGGGTACCTGGCGAGCGGCGACGCGGTCCGGCCGATCACGATGATCACCTACTTCGGCCTGTCGATCCTCGGCGGCCTGTGGTGGCCGTCCTCCTCCTTCCCGACCTGGCTCCAGGACATCGCGAAGTGGCTGCCCACGCACGCGTACGCTGCCCTGGGACGGGCCATCGAACAGAGCCAGGCCCCGAAAGCCCAGGACATCGCCATCCTCGTCGTCTTCTTCGCCCTCTTCGTCGGCGGCGCGGCCTGGCTGTACCGGAAGGACACGCTGAAGGCGTGAGCGCCATGACGGAAGACCTGCGGTCCGAGGACGAAGCCCGGGCGGACCGGCTGGTGCGGATCGGCCAGCCGCCCCGCAGCCGGAGCGAGGCGATGCGCAAACTGGTGTGGATCCTGCCCTGGCTGTTCTTCCTGGCCTCCCCGGCGCAGGACCTGGCCTCCGGCCACCACTCCACCGGGGCCACGGCGGCCGGCTGGGCGGGTCTGACGGCCTTCGTCGGGATCTACCTGACCATCGTCTTCCGCTCCATGGGCAGGCCCTTCCGGGGCGGGATCGTCACCGCCGCGATCGCCGTGGAGTGGACGCTCGCGGTCACCCTGGCCTTCAGTCTCGGCGGCTCCTGGTTCGGCCTGTTCGTGTACGTCTCCGTGATGTGCGGAGTGACCTTCCCGCTGCGGGTCGCCTACTGGACGATCCCGCTGACCACCGTCGCCATGATGGGGGCGGGCTGGTACCACCACGACATGGACGAGGCCTGGGGCCTGTTCCTCGTGGTGCTCCTGGTCGGTTTCTCCATGACCGGGGTACGGCAACTCGTGGCCACCACCATCGAGTTGCGCAAGGCCCGCGCCCGGGTCGCCCAACTGGCCGCCAACGAGGAGCGGTTGCGCCTCGCCCGCGACCTGCACGACCTGCTCGGCCACTCGCTCTCCCTCATCACCCTGAAGAGCGAGCTGGCCGGCCGGATGCTCCCCGACCACCCCGACAAGGCGGCCCAGCAGGTCTCCGACATCGAACAGGTCAGCCGCCAGGCCCTGGTGGACGTCCGGGAGGCCGTCACCGGCTACCGGCGGCCCCGGCTCGCCGCCGAACTGGCCGGTGCCCAGGTCGCCCTGACCGCCGCGGCGGTCACCGCCGAGGTCCCGGTCGACCCCGACCTCACCGGCGTACCCGAGGAGTGCGAGGCGGCGCTCGCCTGGGCGTTGCGCGAGGCGATCACCAACGTCGTACGGCACAGCGGCGCGAGCGTCTGCACGGTCGAGCTGCTGCGCCGTCAGACCCTGGACGGGCCGGTCCTCGAACTCACCGTCGAGGACAACGGATCCGGCGGTTCGGGCAAGGGTCCCGGCAACGGTCTCACCGGGCTCACCGAACGCCTGGAGAAGACGGGCGGCACGCTGGAGGCGGGCCGGGTGAAGCGCGGTTTCCGGCTGGTCGCCCGGGTGCCCCTCGGCTCCGGCCTGGCCGTAGGATCCGGTGCATGAGCAGCACGATCAAGGTCCTCCTCGCCGAGGACCAGTCGATGGTCCGCGAGGCGCTGGCGGCCCTGCTGGGACTTGAGGACGACATCGAGGTCGTGGCCCAGGTCGCGCGCGGTGACGAGGTGCTGGCCGCGGCCCGGGCGAACGACATCGACGTCGCCCTGCTCGACATCGAGATGCCGGGCTGTACCGGCATCGAGGCGGCGGCCCGGCTCCACGAGGCGCTGCCCGCGGTGAAGCTGGTCGTCCTCACCACCTTCGGCCGCCCCGGCTACCTGCGCAGCGCGATGGAAGCGGGCGCCGACGCGTTCCTCGTCAAGGACGCCCCCGCCGCCCAACTCGCCCAGGCCGTCCGCAAGGTCCTCGCCGGCGAACGCGTCATCGACCCCACCCTCGCGGCAGCGGCCCTCGCCGAGGGCGCCAACCCCTTGACCGACCGCGAGCGCGAGGTCCTCCGCGCGGCGGCCGACGGCTCCACCAACGCGGAGTTGGCAGCGGCGCTCCACCTCTCCCAGGGCACGGTACGCAACTACCTCTCGACGGCCATCCAGAAACTGGCGGTCCGCAACAGAGCCGAAGCGGTCCGCATCGCACGGGAGAAGGGCTGGCTGTAGGCCGGTTCAGAGGGTTGCGGCCGACCGGGCACCGCCGACCACGCCGTCGTGGCCGAGCGCCGTCGCGGCGGATCGAAGAGACCGGTGGAGGCCATGGTGACGGACGCGAGTGAGGCTGACAGGCAGCGGTGACATGTCGGCGCCGGGCAGTGCAGCCAACCAAGGGGCGCGGGGAACTGCGCGACCAGCCCCCACGCACCCGCAGCCGCGCACGCACCGCCACCCTCACGGCGAACAGGCCCCCAACCCCCTCAGTTGAGACGGGCCCGAGCCGCCCGGGCCTCCCCCCGCACCTTCTCCGCCGCCCCCTCGTCGACGACGTCGATCAACCCCGCGTACTGGTCCAACTCCTCGGCCCCGTCGACGAAGTCACCCCGCTCGACCAGCAACCGCGCCCGCTCGTACCGCAGTCGCGCGGGATGCGACGGCAGCAGCAGCGAGAGGTCCACCGCCCACAGCCCCACGTCCGACCGCTCGGGACGGGCCGCCGCCCAGGCCCGTACGTTGTTGAGGATCCGGCGCACGACGTCCAGGGGATCGGCCGGCTCCAGCATCGCCGGTTCCAGCGGCACCCCCGCCGCCCCCACCACCAGCATCTCCGCGTCCGCCCCGGTCAGCACTCGCCCCCCGTCGAACGGATCGGCCAGCACCTGCTCCTCCGCCGCCCCGAAGCCGACCACGAAGTGCCCCGGCAGCGCGACCCCGGACACCGGCGCCCCGGCCCGCCGGGTGACCTCCAGCCACACCACGGACAGCAGGATCGGCAGCCCGCGCCGCCGCCGCAGCACCTCGTGCAGCAGCGAGGACTCCAGCCGGCGGTAGTCCGCGGCGGCGCCGTGGAAACCGAACCGCTCGCCCAGCACCCGGTGCGCCGCCGTGGCCCAGTCGTGCGGTCCGCCCGGCCGGTACGGCAGCTGCCCGGCCAGCCGGTCCAGCTCCATCTGCGCGGCGTCGATCCCGTCCTCGTCGAGCGAGCCGTCGGCCGCCGCGCCCAGCAGCAGGCACAGCGTCGCCAGATCGGGCCGCTCCGACCGCGCCTCCTCGGCGAACCGCCCCCGTACCTCGGCGGCCCGCTCGGACGACGGCGGACATGGATGTGGTCGACGGGAGTGCATAGCTGTCTCGTGCCCCTTCGGAATGATCCGTACCGCTGTGCCGCCCGGACTCAGCGGCCGTCCGCCTCCGGTCCCCGGTAGTGGTGGTACGCGTGGTGCGCCGCGAAGCCCAGCCGCGCGTACATCGCCCGCGCCGCCTCGTTGTCCGTCTCCACCTGGAGCCAGGCGGCCGACGCGCCCTCCTCCAGCGCGCGCCGGGCGAGCGCGGCCATCACCTCGCCGGCCAGCCCCCGCCGTCGTAGCGCCGGATCCACCTCGACGGCGGCGAACCCGGCCCACCGGCCGTCCACCACCAACCGCCCGATGGCCGCCGGGGCATCCCCCTGCGCCCCCGGCACGGTCGCGAACCACACCGAGGGCCCGCTCCCGAGCACCCGCAACGCGACCTCGCTCACCCCTTTGCGCTGGTAGCGCGCCAGCCAGGCCTCGTCGGCCTCCCGGGCGAGCAGTACCCCGGCCCCCTCCGCCCGGTCCGCCACCGGCGCCAGCCCCCCGACCCACAGCTCGGCGCTGACCTCGCGTGTCCACCCGCGCCGCGCCAGCTCCGCGCAGAGCAGCTCCTGCGTGCCCGCGGCGCCGGTCGCGGTCTGCACGTACGCGGGCAGCCCCCGTACGCCGTACCACCGCCGTACGGCCTCCAGGGCCGCGTCGAGCGGCAGCCCGGGATCGCCGAGCGGCAGCACGCTGTTGGCCCGCCGGGTGAACCCTCCGGAGGCCCGCAGCTCCCACGCGCCGAGCCGCTCGCTCTCCACCGGCCGCCAGCCGCGCGCGGCGACCCGCGCGAGTTCCTCGTACGTCGCCGCGGGCCCCCGGCGGCGCGCCGGGGCGGCCGGCACCACCTTGCCCGCCACCAGCGCGGACTCCGGTATCCGGACGGTCGCCCCGTCCCGCCGTGTGATCGTCAGCACGCCGTCGTCGTCCCATGATGTGAGAACACCCACCGTGTCGGTGAACTTCTCCTCGGGGACGTCATTCCCGGTCAAACGTCGCACGGAGACCCGTTTACCCACGTCAGCAGCGGTGATGCGGACCTCGAAGCGTCCCGCGGCAGAGATTTCCACTGGTCAGTTCACCCCTCCTGTTCGGATCATGCCCAGGAACGGAGATACTAGGGGCGGGCATCGACGACGCCGCGCTCCCGCGCGCCAGGCGGCGGAGCCTACGGAGGCCCGCCAGCGCCCAATCGAGGAGGAACGACAGCGTGACCTACGTCATCGCGCAGCCTTGTGTCGACGTGAAGGACAAGGCGTGCATCGAGGAGTGCCCGGTCGACTGCATCTACGAGGGCCAGCGGTCCTTGTACATCCACCCGGACGAATGCGTCGACTGTGGTGCCTGTGAGCCGGTCTGCCCGGTCGAGGCGATCTTCTACGAGGACGACACTCCGGAGGAGTGGAAGGACTACTACAAGGCGAACGTCGAGTTCTTCGACGACCTCGGTTCCCCGGGCGGCGCCAGCAAGCTGGGCCTGATCGAGCGCGACCACCCGTTCGTCGCCGCGCTGCCCCCGCAGGCCGAGTAGTCCGCACCGGCGGCCCGCCGCATCATCGTGCCGCCTCGGTCCCGTACGCCCTGATCACGCCCGATCGGCGCCGTACGGGACCGAGGCGTTTGCCGTACCGGCCGTCGTCAGTCGTACCGGTCGTACCGAAGAAAGTGAGCCACCCACCGTGTCCGCAGTCTCCGACCGTCTGCCCACCTTCCCCTGGGACAAGCTGGAGCCGTACAAGAAGACGGCAGCGGCGCACCCGGACGGCATCGTCGACCTGTCGGTCGGCACCCCGGTGGACCCGGTCCCCGACCTGATCCAGAAGGCCCTGATCGACGCGGCCGACTCGCCCGGCTACCCCACGGTCTGGGGCACCCCGGCGCTGCGCGACGCGATCACCGGCTGGGTCGAGCGCCGCCTCGGCGCCCGTGACGTCACCCACCGCCACGTCCTGCCGATCGTCGGATCCAAGGAACTCGTCGCCTGGCTCCCCACCCAGCTGGGCCTCGGCCCCGGCGACAAGGTGGCCTACCCGCGCCTCGCGTACCCCACCTACGAGGTCGGCGCCCGCCTGGCCCGCGCCGACTACGAGGTCTACGACGACCCGCGCGACCTCGACCCGGCGCGCCTGAAGCTCCTCTGGCTGAACTCCCCGTCCAACCCGACCGGCAAGGTGCTCTCCCGGCAGGAACTCACGGAGATCGTCGCCTGGGCCCGCGCCCACGGCATCCTGCTCTTCTCCGACGAGTGCTACCTCGAACTGGGCTGGGAGGCCGACCCGGTCTCCGTCCTGCACCCGGACGTCAACGGCGGCTCCTACGACGGCATCGTCGCCGTCCACTCCCTCTCCAAGCGCTCCAACCTCGCCGGCTACCGCGCGGCCTTCCTCGCCGGCGACCCCGCGGTCCTCGGCCCGCTCCTGGAGATCCGCAAGCACGGCGGCATGATGACCTCGGCCCCCACCCAGGCGGCGGTCGTGGCGGCCCTCTCCGACGACACCCACGTCCAGGAGCAGCGCGAGCGCTACGCCTCCCGTCGTACGGTCCTCCGGGAGGCCCTCCTGTCCCACGGCTTCCGCATCGAACACAGCGAGGCCAGCCTCTACCTGTGGGCCACCAGGGACGAGTCCTGCTGGGCCACGGTGGCCCACCTGGCCGACCGGGGCATCCTGGTCGCACCGGGCGACTTCTACGGCGAGGCGGGCGAGAACTTCGTACGCGTGGCCCTGACGGCGACGGACGAGCGCGTGCGAGCGGCCGTGGAGCGGCTCTCCTGACGGACGCGGCTCTTGAAGCCGGCCCCAGCCAGAGCGCCCCGTCAGGGGCGCGGGGCTGTATCGATGTGCGGCTCCGCCGCGTGGGCGCGATCAGCCCCCACCGGCCGAAAGCCGAAGCACAACGAGAAGGGACCCAGGGAAAACCCCGGGCCCCTCCTCAACTCACCGGCGTGACCGCGTCGGCGTCAGCCACCCAGCGGCAGACCCTTCACCGGCAGCCCGCCCTTCGCGAGCCCGTCCGTCGGCAGCCCGCCACCCTTCGTCGCGGTGGACGCCGTGTCACCCAGCAGCCCACCGGCGGAGCCGGCCGCGTCACCCGCGGTGTGCTGCACCACCGGCGCCGCCTTCTTGACGGTCTTGCCGCCGGTCTTGCCCGCGGCCGGCACCGTCGACTCGACGGCCTTGCCCCCGGTGTGGCCGACGACCCCGGTGACGTGCTGCGTCGCACCGTCGGCGGTGTTGCCGACGCTCGCCCCGTCCAGCGCGGTCAGACCGCCCAGGTCGGGGGTGGCCGGCAGACTCGGGGCCGCACTGGCGGAGCCGGCCGCACCGACCCCGGCAGCCGCTCCCGCTGCGACGAGCAGCGCGGCACGGGCGATCCGGCGGGTCAGAGGGAGGGACATGATGCTCCATTCGACGGGAGGGAACGTGATCGCCGTGACTACCGCTCGAAGCCCGCGAAGGTTGCGGAGGCCCAAGGTAAAGAATTGATAACGCATCGCATTATCGGGTGTGGAGAAAAACGGGCAAACAGTGCCCCGCCGGTGCCTCCGCAGAATCCTTACGGCTGAGCGTTCCCAAGGGATTTCGGGCGTGCGGGAGTGACCGTGCGAAAACCTGAGCACGCCACCTGTGCGTTCCGCCCGGGCCGACCCGCCGGAGTGAAACCCCGAACTACTGCCCGGTGACGATCCGCACCGAGCCCGCGGACTTCTCCGCGCCGCCCGTGCTCTGCGTACCGGCCGCCGCCTGCCACCGGCTGTCCGTGCTCCCGGCGGCCCACTCCCGGCCCGCGTACGACACCCGCTGGATGTGCAGCGCCGAGGCGTTGGCCACCGCCCAGTGCGCGAGCTGCCAGCCGCGCTCGCTCTCGGTACGGCCCGTCTTGTCGGTCTTCTTCCCCTCCGGCACCGGCACGGTCACGGTCCGCCCGTGCGCCGTGGCGGTCACGCTCGGCGTCGGCGTCGGCGACTTCGCCGAACTGCCGTTGACCTCGGCGCCGGCCTCCTCGACCGCGTCCCGCCCGAAGTCCCGTACGAGGGCGGTGCGCACCGCGTCCGGACCGGTCGCCGTGGCCGCCGCCGTCTCGGTCGCGGCCGCCGGCCGCCCGTCACAGGTCAGCGTGGCCGCCGCCTGTCCGGTCAGCGCCGCCGCGAGCAGCGTGGCGTCGGTCTCGTGCTTGGCGTACGCCTCCGGGTAGCCGCTGCGCTGCACGCGCTGCGCGGCCACCGTCAGCGGCAGGCTCTCGTAGTCGGCCACCTTGGCCAGATGGGCGTAGAACATCCCCGCCGCGTACGCCGGGTCCAGGATCTGCTTCGGGGTGCCCCAGCCCTGCGAGGACCGCTGCTGGAACAGGCCGAGGGAATCCCGGTCGCCGTGCTCGATGTTGCGCAGCCCCGACTCCTGGATCGCGGTCGCCAGGGCGATGGCCACCGCCCGCTCGGGCATACCGCGCCCGGTGCCGACGGCGGCGATCGTCGCCGCGTTCACCGCCTGTTCGGGCGTGAACTGGTACGACTCGCCGTCGCTGCGGCCCGAGACGACCTTGCAGCCCTCGGCTCCGCCGCCTCCGGTCACGTACTGGACGACCAGATAGGCCGCGACGGCACACAGGATGAGCACGCCGGACACGAAACGCAGGAGGCGACCGCGGCGCTTGGGACGGTTGGGGGACGGCTCTGGCACGCGTACAACATACTGGAGAGTACGAGCCGTCCACCGCTGGGTCCGGAAGCCTGTGAATCAGCCCGGAGGACGCGGAGCGCTAGGGTCGAGGTCATGGCCGACACCTCGCTGGACCTCGCCTCGGACGCCGCCGCGCTCACCGCGCAGCTCGTCGACTTCGCCTCGGAGAGCGGTACCGAGAAGCCGCTCGCGGACGCGATCGAGAGCGCACTGCGCGCGCTGCCGCACCTGACGGTCGAGCGGTACGGCAACAACGTGATCGCCCGGACGAACCTGGGCCGGGCCGAGCGCGTGATCCTGGCCGGCCACATCGACACCGTCCCGATCGCCGACAACGTGCCGTCCCGGCTGGACGAGGACGGCGTGCTGTGGGGCTGCGGCACCTGCGACATGAAGTCCGGCGTCGCGGTCCAGCTGCGCATCGCGGCCACCGTCCCGGCCCCCAACCGCGACCTGACCTTCGTCTTCTACGACAACGAGGAGGTCGCCGCCCACCTCAACGGCCTCAAGCATGTCGCCGAGGACCGTCCGGAGTGGCTGGAGGGCGATTTCGCGGTCCTCCTGGAGCCCTCGGACGGCGAGGTCGAGGGCGGCTGCCAGGGCACCCTGCGCGTGCTGCTGAGGACGAAGGGGGAGCGCGCGCACTCGGCGCGCTCCTGGATGGGCTCCAACGCGATCCACGCGGCCGCCCCGATCCTCGCCCGCCTCGCCTCGTACGAGCCGCGCTACCCGGTCATCGACGGCCTGGAGTACCGCGAGGGCCTCAACGCGGTCGGCATCTCCGGCGGGGTGGCGGGCAACGTCATCCCCGACGAGTGCGTGGTGACCGTCAACTTCCGGTACGCCCCGGACCGGTCTGAGGCCGAGGCCCTCGCCCACGTCCACGAGGTCTTCGCCGACTGCGGGGTCGAGGAGTTCGTGGTCGACGACCACAGCCCCGGCGCCCTGCCCGGCCTCTCGCACCCGGCCGCGGCCGCCTTCATCGAGGCCGTCGGCGGCACCCCGATGCCCAAGTACGGCTGGACCGACGTCTCCCGTTTCTCGGCCCTCGGCGTCCCGGCGGTCAACTACGGTCCCGGCAACCCGCACTTGGCGCACAAGCGGGACGAAAGGGTGGAAATCGCCAAGATCCTGGCCGGTGAGGAGCGTCTGCGCACCTGGCTGACCAGCTGAGTCACACGGCGCGGCTTCGCACCGGACATGCCGACGTCCCGCGCCTGTAACCCGCGCGGATCTACGCTGAGGTGGAAACACCTGCAAGCGGAGGGAGCGCTTATATGCCTACCGGTAACCCTGAGGGGAAGAAGGTGCCGCCGGACGAGCAGCGCCTGGGACCGGTCCTCCGACGGCGCGGTCAGGTGACCGCGAGCACGACGGACCAGCGCCTGCTCGACGCGGGCGGACCCTCCGACTGGGTCCACACCGACCCCTGGCGGGTGCTGCGCATCCAGTCGGAGTTCATCGAGGGCTTCGGCACGCTCGCCGAACTCCCGGCCGCGATCAGCGTCTTCGGCTCCGCGCGGACGCCGGTGGACTCGCCGGAGTACGAGGCGGGCGTGAAGCTCGGCCGCGGCCTGGTCGAGGCCGGCTGGGCCGTGATCACGGGCGGCGGCCCGGGCGCGATGGAGGCGGCCAACAAGGGCGCCCTGGAGGCGGGCGGCGTCTCCGTCGGCCTCGGCATCGAGCTCCCCTTCGAACAGGGCCTGAACCAGTACGTCGACATCGGCCTCAACTTCCGCTACTTCTTCGTGCGGAAGATGATGTTCGTCAAGTACGCGCAGGGCTTCGTGGTCCTGCCCGGCGGCCTCGGCACCCTCGACGAACTCTTCGAGGCCCTCACCCTCGTCCAGACCCAGAAGGTCACCCGCTTCCCGATCGTCCTGTTCGGCAGCGCGTACTGGGGCGGCCTGGTCGACTGGCTGAAGAACACGCTGATCGCCCAGGGCAAGGCGTCCGAGAAGGACCTCCTCCTGTTCCACGTCACCGACGACGTGGACGAGGCGGTGGCCCTGGTCTCCAAGGAGGCGGCCCGCTAGGGGCGCCGGGGAAAGGCGGCCCGGGGGCCCGGCGCGGACGACGGACTACGCCAGGCCCCGCCGGGCCACCGCCGGCGGCCGGTGCCCGGCGATCGACGCCACCATGTCCAGCACCTGCCGGGTCTCCGCCACCTCGTGCACCCGGTACACCTGCGCCCCCAGCCACGCCGACACGGCCGTGGTCGCCAACGTACCGATCACCCGTTCCTTCACCGGCCGGTCCAGGGTCTCGCCCACGAAGTCCTTGTTGGACAGCGAGACCAGGACCGGCCATCCCGTCTCCACCATCTCGCCCAGCCGCCGCGTCGCCTCCAGGCTGTGCCGCGTGCTCTTCCCGAAGTCGTGCCCGGGATCGATCATCACCGACTCCCGGGGCACCCCCAGCGCGACGGCCCGCTCGGCCAGCCCGAGGGTCACCCGCAGGATGTCGGCCATGACGTCGTCGTACGTCACCCGGTGCGGCCGCGTCCGCGGCTCGGCCCCTCCCGCGTGCGTGCAGACCAGCCCCACCCGGTACCGCGCAGCGACCTCGGCCAGCCCCGGATCGACCCCGCCCCAGGCGTCGTTCAGCAGATCCGCCCCGGCCTCGCAGACGGCCTCCCCGACCGACGCCCGCCAGGTGTCCACGCTGATCACGACGTCCGGGAAACGCCTGCGCACCTCCGCGACGAACCCCACGGTGCGCCGCGCCTCCTCCGCCGCGGTGACCTCCTCGCCCGGCCCGGCCTTCACCCCGCCGATGTCGATGATCGCGGCCCCCTCGGCGACCGCCTGCTCCACGCGCGCGAGGGCCGGTTCGTCGCGGAAGGTCGCCCCCTGGTCGTAGAACGAGTCCGGGGTCCGGTTCACGATGGCCATGATCACCGGTTCGTGGGGCGCGAATTCCCGCCTGCCCAGCCTGAGCATCGCCTGTGACCTCTCGTAGTAAGTCCCTCGGTACGGCCGCCTGCGACCCTAACTGTCAGACTCGCATGGCACGATCGGACACAGACACATTCGACACTGAGCAAGCCCTGGGAGCCACCGCGATGGTTATGTTCCTGTTCCTGGTCGTCGCGCTCGCGGTCGTGGTCGCCGCGGTCACGCTCTCCGTGGTGAGCGGCGGCGAGAGCGGCCCGCTGCCCGAGGTGGCGCCGGAGCGGCTCCAGGACCCGCTGCCCCCGGACCGCCCGGTGAACCGCGCGGACGTGGAGAGCATCCGCTTCCCGCTCGCCCCGCGCGGCTACCGCATGGCGGACGTCGACGACGCGCTCAGCCGCCTCGGCGCCGAGCTCGCGGAGCGGGACGCCCGGATCGCCGACCTCGAGTCCGCGCTGGCCGGCGCCCAGGCCGCGCCGCACACCGCGCACACCTCCCACACCTCGCTGGACAAGCCCCAGCCGGAGGACCGGCCGTGACCGACGGCGCGGCCCTGGCGGGCCCGGACGGCGGACTGCGCTGCCCCTGGGCCCTGTCCACCGAGGACTACGTGGCCTACCACGACGAGGAGTGGGGCCGCCCGGTCCACGGCGACGACGCCCTCTACGAACGCCTCAGCCTGGAGGCCTTCCAGTCGGGCCTCTCCTGGATCACGATCCTGCGTCGCCGCCCCGGCTTCCGCGCCGCCTTCGCCGGCTTCCGCATCGAGAAGGTGGCCACGTTCACCGACGAGGACCGCGAGCGCCTCCTCGCCGACGCCGGCATCATCCGCAACCGCTCGAAGATCGACGCGACGATGGCCAACGCGAAGGTCCTCGCGGAGTGGGAGCCGGGCGAGCTGGACACCCTGATCTGGTCCTTCGCCCCCGCCCCGGGCACCTATCCGGCCCCCAGGACCCTGTCCGACGTCCAGGCGGTCACCCCGGAGTCCACAGCCCTCTCGAAGACCCTCAAGAAGCGCGGCCTCCGCTTCATCGGCCCGACAACGGCCTACGCCCTGATGCAGGCCTGCGGCCTGGTCAACGACCACCTGGAAAGCTGCGTGGCCCGTAGCGCCCCGTAAGGGGCAGCGCCCCTTTAGGGGCGCGGGGCCGAGTCGATGTGCGGCTGCCGCCGCGTGGGCGCGACCAGCCACACCACACCCGCAGTTCCCCTCGACGAGTCACCGCCCCAAATATTTGGGCTTCTCCTTGTTCACAAAAGCCTGCACGGCAATCGCGTGATCCTCGGAGGCCCCGGCCCGGGTCTGCAACTCGTCCTCCTTGTCCAGCGTCTCGTCCAGGGAGTGGTCGAGACCGAAGGCCACCGCCTCCTTCAAGGCCGCATAGGCCACCGTCGGACCGGCGGCCAGCGCCCGCGCCACCTTCTCCGCCTCGGCCCGCAGCTCGCCGGACGGCACCACCTTGTTCGCGATGCCCAGCTCGTACGCAGCCTGCGCGCTGATGCTCCGAGGGAAGAACAGCAGGTCAGCGGCCCTGCTCGGCCCCACCACCCGAGGCAGCGTCCAGGAGACCCCGGAGTCCGCGGTCAGCGCCACCCCCGCGAACGACGTGTTGAACGCGGCCGTATCGGCGACCACCCGGTAGTCCGCGGCGAGCGCGAACCCGAACCCGGCCCCGGCGGCGACCCCGTTCACCCCGGCCACCACGGGCTTCGGCGCCGACACCAGCGCCCGGACGATCGGGTTGTAGTGCTCCCGGACCGTCGTCATCGTCTGCCCGCCCCCGGTCTCCCGGTCGGACGCCAGCAGCGTGATGTGTTCCTTGAGGTCCTGCCCCACACAGAATGCCCGGTCCCCGGCCGCGGTCAGCAGGATCGCCCGGACGGCCGGGTCGGCCGCCGCCTCCTGCGCGGCGTCCCGAAGGGCGACCTTCGTCGCGATGCTGAGCGCGTTCATCGCCTCGGGGCGGTTGAGCGTGATCGTCGCGAGCCCGTCGCTCACTTCGTAGAGCACGGTGTCGGCCATGGTGCGTCCCCTCCGTCGTCATCGTCGTCGCGGCTGACGTACCGCTCAGTACGTCGATGCCCGAGAGACAGCATGGCGGAGATCGCCGTCCGGGGACCGGACCCGACGTGTGACCTGCGTCAAAGAAAACCGGGGGCGACTCGGTCGGCGTAAGGACGTGAGTCGGCGCAGTATCGCAGTCACATCGCCGAATTGAGTGGTTTTGCTCGCGTGCGTTGCCCAAGCGATGCCGACTGATGTTGGTCATCGGGTCCTGAGATGCGGGATAATGGCTTGGAAGCAATGTGTTCGATGCCGGTGTCGCGTGTCCGCTCGGGATCACGCGTGCCCTCCAGGGCCGTCGGTAGACGATGAGCTGTTGTCAGGAAGGGGAACGAGCATGGCGGCCATGAAGCCGCGGACGGGTGATGGCCCGCTCGAGGTGACCAAGGAGGGGCGGGGCATCGTCATGCGCGTTCCGCTCGAAGGCGGCGGTCGGCTCGTCGTCGAGCTGACCCCTGACGAGGCCGCGGCGCTCGCCGACGCCCTCAAGAACGTCGTCGGCTGAGGCGTCAGCGCCCAAACCCTTTCGGCCGCCCCGGTACCGCACGCGGTACCGGGGCGCAGCCGTGTCTGGGGGAGGTGCCCGGCCGTTGCCGGGGAGAGGCGCCCGCCGGGTTCAGCGCTTGACCGCGCAGAGCAGCCCGTCGCCCACCGGCAGCAGCGACGGCATCAGCTCCTGGCTCTCCCGGACCGTGCGCAGCAGTTCGCGCAGCCGCAGCACCTCGGTGGGCTGCGGACCGGAGTCGACCGTGCGGCCGTTGGCGAAGACGCCCTCGAAGACGACCAGTCCGCCCGGGCGGAGCAGGCGCAACGATTCAGCGAGGTAGTCGGAGTACTCCTGCCGGTCGCCGTCGCAGAAGACCAGGTCGTAGCCGGCGTCCGCGAGGCGGGGGAGTACGTCGAGGGCGCGGCCGGGGATGAAGCGGGCCCGGTTGCTGGCGAAGCCGCACGCGCGGAAGGCGTGCCGGGCGAACTGCTGGTGCTCCGGCTCGGGGTCGACGGTCGTCAGGACGCCGTCCGGGCGCATGCCGTGCAGCAGGTACATGCCGGACACCCCGCAGCCCGTACCGATCTCGGCGACGGCCTTGGCGTCCACGGAGGCGGCGAGCAGACGCAGCGCGGCGCCCGTGCCGGGCGACACCGAGCGCAGCCCCGCCTCGCGGGCCCGGTCCCGGGCCCAGCGCAGTGCTTCGTCCTCGGCGACAAAGGCGTCGGCGAACGCCCAGCTCGTCTGCCGGTTGCCGGTAATGACCCTCTCCTGTCCCCGTGGTTGCCTGGGCGTGACTGTATCCGTTGGCACCGGGAACCCGCAGATGGGACCAGGCGTTTATGGGGGTGGAAGAGAAGGCGGGGGGACACGAATGGATCACGATGACGAGCGGGCGGTCGAGCAACCGCTGATGCGGACGGACGAGCCGGGTCAGCACAGATCAAGTTCTTGTAAAACCGCTTATCCGGTGCTAACGGGCGAGGTGGCTATGGTAGGGGCTCCACTGGACACCACCAGAGCCGACAGGGGAGGTGCGGCCGCGCCTGGGGATCGGGGAGGAGTGCTGCGGCGCTTCCTCGGGTCGGCAGGCAGGCCGAAATCCGTGAACGACACCGCTGCTGACCCCAGCCACGCCGACGCACTCGCCATGGGCGAGGACCGGACCGCGACCTTCTCCACCGACGCGGACGGGCAGGCATGGACTCCGCCCACGTGGGAGGAGATCGTCAGCACGCACAGCGGCCGCGTCTACCGCCTGGCCTACCGCCTCACCGGTAACCAGCACGACGCCGAGGACCTCACCCAGGAGGTCTTCGTCCGCGTCTTCCGCTCGCTGTCGACCTACTCGCCGGGCACCTTCGAGGGCTGGCTGCACCGCATCACCACCAACCTGTTCCTCGACATGGTCCGGCGCAAGCAGCGCATCCGCTTCGACGCCCTCGGCGACGACGCGGCCGAGCGCCTGCCCAGCCGTGAGCCCACCCCCTCGCAGGCCTTCAACGACGCGCACTTCGACGCCGACGTCCAGCAGGCGCTGGACACCCTCGCGCCCGAGTTCCGCGCCGCCGTCGTCCTGTGCGACATCGAGGGCCTGTCCTACGAGGAGATCGCCGCGACCCTGGGCGTCAAGCTCGGCACGGTCCGCTCCCGGATCCACCGCGGCCGCTCCCAGCTGCGCAAGGCCCTCGCGCACCGCGACCCGGGGGTCCGCAAGGCCGAGCGCCGCTCCTTCGTGCCCCGTGTTCCCGCACTGGGAGGAGGGGGCGCGACCGCGTGAGTGGATCACGACCGAAACCCGCCGAGCGTGCGCTCGCCGAACAGCATCTGGGAGATCGACTCTCCGCCCTGGTGGACGGAGAACTCGGTCATGAGTCGCGCGAGCGCGTCCTCGCCCACCTGGCCACCTGTGCCCGGTGCAAGGCCGAGGCGGACGCCCAGCGCGCGTTGAAGAGCGTCTTCGCGGAGGCTGCCCCGCCGCCGCCCTCCGAGAGCTTCCTGGCCCGTCTCCAGGGCCTTCCCGGGGGCGACCCGGACGGCGGCGGCTCGCCGTTCGGCGGGGGAGGCGCCACGGGGCGCGGAGCCGCCGACGGGATCTTCGGTGTGAGCCGGGAGGACCGCTTCGAGTTCGGCTACGTCCCCGCCCGCCCGCACGATCCGGCCGCGGTCGCCGACCGGGGCTTCCGCATCCACCCCGTCGGCCGCCCGGACGGCGACCGCTCCGCCTCGCGCGGCATGCGGTTCGCGTTCGTCGCCGCCGGGGCCGTCTCGCTGGCCGCCGTCGCCCTCGGCGGGGTCACCGCGGGCATGCCCGGCTACCCGGCCGCCGACGCCCGTTCCACCGGCGGCGGCAGCGTCGCCCCGGCCGGCACGGCGGGCACCGGCACCTCCGGCGCCGCCGACTCGCAGCGCCGCCGCTCGCTCAGCCCGCTGCTGGCCTCCGGCACCCTGCTCGGCGGCACGACCGCGGTCCCCACCTCGGTCTCCGCACCGCTGCTGCCCGGGGTCCCCTCCCCGGCCGCCGGGCAGAAGGCACTGCGCGCACTCACCGCGCCGGTCATGGCCGGCGCGGCCGCGGTCTCCCCGCTGATACGACCGCTGACCGCCACCCCGCCGTTCGCCCTCACCTCGTGGAACGCCCCCGAGGCGACCGGCACCGGCCTGTTCGCCGCACCCGTCCCCGACACGACCTCCGCTCCCTCGTCCCCGTCCCCCGCTCACTCCCGCTCCTCGCGCACGGCCCACTGACCGGCCGTACCACCTGCTGAACGCTCCTGCCGGGTGGCCCGTGAACCTGGTTGAATCCTGTGAACCAGCCATGCCCGTGGCGCTGTCCCGGGCACGGATTCGACCTTTCCGCGAGCCCGCCCGTGCAGGGGGCCGCGGTCAGCCCACGAGGAGAACATGGACGAGGGGATACCGACGTCACCGGAGACAGCCGGCGACACGGTGCCTGCCACGGGGGAGCGGGCGAAGGAGGTGACACCCGCCGCGCCGAGCGAGGCGGCCGTGGACACCGACCGCGACTTCGGACTCGCGCGACCGGGGACGACCCCGGGCGCGAGGAACGTCCGAGAGGTCTCCGAGGGTTCCGAGGGCTTTACGGGCTCCGAAGGCGGTGAGCGCGGCGGCTCCGGGGGCGACGGCGAACCGGTGCGGGCGGCCGCCGCATCGCCCGAGGCCGCCCAGCAGCCACCGCCACCGCCGCTGTTCCTGCCGCTCGACGAACCCCGGGACGGGCGGGCGCCCCTCCAGCAGGCCGGTGCGGTCGCGCCCTGGGAGCGGCGCCGGACGCGGAGCCGGCGGACCCTCGTGGCGGGCGCGTTGCTGCTCGCGGTGGTCTCCGGTGCCGTCGGCGGGCTGATCGGTGCCTATCTGGAGCGCACCGGCGGGCTGGAGTCCGTACAGCTGCCCCAGCCCGGCCCGCCGCCGCCCGGGCGGCCTCCGGGCAGCGTCGCCGCGATCGCCGCGCGGGCCCTGCCGAGCGTCGTCACCCTGCGGGTCACCGGCGCCGGCGAGCAGGCCACCGGCACCGGCTTCGTCCTCGACACGCGCGGGCACATCCTGACCAACAACCACGTCGTCGCGCCCGGGGTGTCCGCCGGCGGCCGGATCACCGTCACCTTCAGCGGCGGAACCGCCGCCAGGGCGACCGTCGTCGGCCGCGACACCGGCTACGACCTCGCCGTGGTCCAGGTGCACGGCGTGCGCGGCCTCACCCCGCTGCCGCTCGGCGACTCCGACGCCGTCCGCGTCGGCGACCCGGTCGTCGCCATCGGCGCCCCCTTCGACCTGCCGGGCACCGTCACCGCCGGGATCATCAGCGCGAAGGAACGGCCCATCACCTCGGGCGGCGGGAGCGGCGACGGCAGTGACGTGTCGTACGTCGACGCCCTGCAGACCGACGCCCCGATCAACCCGGGCAACTCCGGCGGCCCCCTGCTGGACGTCCATGCCCGGGCCGTCGGGGTGAACTCCGCGATCCGGTCCGCCGACGACCAGGACGGCCCCGGCGACGGACGGGCGGGGTCGATAGGACTCGGGTTCGCCATACCCATCAACCAGGCCGAGCGGGTCGCCGAGGAACTCATCGCGACCGGGAGGGCGACCCACCCGGTCATCGGGATCACCCTGGACATGGACTACACCGGCGACGGCGCCCGGATCGACGCCAAGGCCGCCGACGGCGGACCCGCGGTCGCTGCGGACGGCCCCGGCGCCCGGGCCGGACTGGCGGCGGGCGACGTCATCACCGCGCTCGACGGGCAGCCCGTCCACTCCGGTGAGGAACTGATCGTCCGCACCCGTGCGCACCGCCCCGGCGACCGGCTGAGCCTGACCGTCGAACGCGCCGGCGCCGAGAAACGGCTCACGCTGGTCCTCGGCTCTTCGGACAGGAACTGACAGAAACCTCACAGGCGAGGCCCCGTCCGTGCCCCGACTAGGCAAACAACCCGGAAAACCGGTCGTACACACGCAGTCGGACACCTCGGGACGGTACCGGTCGGACAGGTCCGCCGGGTACCGTGGACCCGGCCCGGACCACGGAACACCCGCAACAGCGACCGGAGGGCCGAGGACCGAGGACATCGCAAGGAGCTTCAGGTGTTCAATGACATAGGACCACTCGAGCTGGTGACGATCATTGTGCTCGCCGTGCTCGTCTTCGGTCCGGACAAGCTCCCGAAGGTCATCCAGGACGTCATGCGGACCATCCGCAAGATCCGGGAGTTCTCCGAGAGCGCCAAGGCGGACATCCGCCAGGAACTGGGCCCGGAGTTCAAGGATTTCGAATTCGAGGACCTCAACCCCAAGACGTTCATCCGCAAGCACATCGACGGTGACGAACTGGGGCTCAAGGAGATCCGCAACGGCTTCGACCTGAAGAAGGAGATGGCCGAGGTCACGGACGCGGTGCACAGCCGCGAGACCGACTCGCCCTCTTCTGGGAGCGGCCGGATCGACATGACCAAGAAGCCCGAGGAGCCCGGCAAGGACGACCGTCCGCCGTTCGACGCGGACGCCACCTGAGCCTCCTCACCCACCTGGACCTGAGCGGCGTACGTGACGCGTTTCATAGCGCGTGTGCGCCGCTCAGGCGTCTTTCACGGCTTGAACCCGCCGCCCGTGCGACCCACGCACCGGGCGGTTTCGCTGCTGGTCCCGGCGAGGTGGATATGCTGCCGAGTTGTTGTGCGGACCGGACGAGTGCGCCCGAAGGGGGGCGGGCCGCCCCGGACCGACTGGAGCAAGGAGGCGTCCGGGCAGATGGAGACGACAAGTCGGGTGGGCGGACAGACACCGGTCGCGGAGAACGGACAGCAGGTCCCCTCCGCCCGTCGTACGGTCGACGGCTACCTGCTGGCGACCTTCCCCTGGTACGGCCTCGACGAGGCGTTCACGGGGCCGCGCTGGCTGATGCAGGTGGGTGCGGCGGCCGACGGCGCGGTGGAACACGGTTCGATCGGACACGGCGACGAGCCGTCCGTACGCAATGAGCACCTCGCCTCGTCGGTCGGCGAGCCGAGGGAGAAGTTCGCGGTGGTCGTGACGGTGGCGGCCAGCCCGTCCCGGCGGAGCGCCGACGGCACGGGCCTGCTGGAGGCCACGACGGTGTCGTCCGCCGCCTGGCTGGCGGGCGTCGGCCTGCTGTCCTTCACCTGGCCGGGCCAGATGGACCACAGCCTCCGGGACGACTGGCTGGAGCAGCAGACCGAGACGGCCTGGGAACTGGCCGACGACCTCGTGGGCGACGCCTGGTCGACCCTGTCCCTCCCGGTCGACGGCGTGCCCACCCCCTTCCACTACCGGGAGTCCGAGTTCGGCTGGGTCCTGGCCGGCTCCACGTCGCAAGGGGTCCACCTGGGCGCGTACGGCCGCGGGATGAGCGCGTACGGGCTCGGCTTCGCGATGATCAAGGACATCGAGGCGTACGCCTGACGGGACCGCCGCGTCCACGACCGGTGACCCGGGCCTGGGCCCGTCCTAGTGGCGGGCCTTGGCCAGGGTCGTCACGATGGTCACGATCACCGCCATCTGGGCGAAGAGCCACGCGACCTGACCCGACAGGCCGCGCAGCTGGTAGATCGACTGCAGCAGCGCGAAACGGCTCGGCCAGTACTGCTGCTCCTTGCGGAACGTCGCCAGGTCCATGGAGATGCTGGTGAGGGTCAGCACGGTGAGCATGAGCACCGAGTACAGGAGCAGCGGGACGAAGTCCGTGTCCGTGAACTGGATGAGCAGGGCGGTCAGACAGGCCGGGACGGCGTAGGCGAACGTCAGGCTCCACGCGCGCAGGGGGCTGCCGCCGCCCGGCAGCAGGCGCCAGAGCGCGCCCAGCACGAATCCGGCACCGACCCAGGCCACCTGGTAGGCGACGAAATTGGCGACGACGTTCGGAATCGCGGTGGGTTCGTAGGTGAGCGTCGTCGCGGCCCAGGCCCCGGCGGTGTTGAGATACAGCAGGGCGGCGCTGGCCGGGAGCCCGAACCAGAAGGCCAGGCGGGCCGCGCGCATGGCGTTGGACCACCAGTGAGCCTGCGGCCCCCAGGCCAGGGCGACCCCCAGGACGGAAAGGTGCTCGGGCGGCTTCTTGCCCTCGCAGCCGTCGACCAGCCACTGGCGCAGCCCGCGCAGTTTCCCCTCCAGCTCCGCACCGGTGACCGCGCCGCCCCGCCCCTGGTCCAGCAACCGCTGCTGATGGTTGACGCCGCGGTACTCGCGGGCCTTTTCCAGCAACTCGCCGCGACGCTTTCCCGTGCTCAGCCGGTTCGGGTAGAAGTGATCTCCGAGCCGGCTCAGCACCGACCACCGCCGTCCCGCGGCGAGCACCAGGAAGAGCGAGCCGATGTTCAGCACCAGCCACAAGCTCCACTGGGCGGTCGTCCCCGAGATCCTGGCGCCCCTGAGGCCCACGGTGAGGGCGAACACCGCGGCGATCAGCAGGAAGTCGGCCTGGTCCGGCCCCAGGCCCGTGTGCTCGCCCTTCTGGCCGGCGTGATGGCGCTGGGACTTGAAGCGGTGGTGCAGCAGCGCGAAGAGGGCGACCCCGGTCAGGGCCCAGCTGTAGGAGAAGATCCACATCAGGTAGCTGAAGGAGAAGTTCGCCAGGTAGTCGTTGACGTAATGGCCGTGGCTGCGCGTGCCCCTCTGGTCGGTGAGCCAGGCGACGCGCTGCCACTGGTGTTCGTTGACCCACCAGAGGCAGGCGTGCAGACAGCCGGCGATGATCCACAGCGGGATCGAGACGACCGCGACACAGCGGACGGGCGCCCTGTTCCAGGTCTTGACCCAGGCCTTCGGAAGCAGCCGCCCCTCGGACGCGAAACGCCACGCCCATGCGGCCATCGCGGCCAGCCACAGCCACAGTGTCGTCAGACCCATGAGCCCGTAGCCGATCCTGCCGAGGGCTGTCGGCATGGTCGTCTCCGGTGACAGGTCGGGCGGCAGGTCGAAGAGTTCGGGGGCCAGTACCACGAGCATGCCGAGCGCGGCGGTGACCGTGGCGACCCCGATGACCGTGCGTGCCTGGCGGCGCCGGCTCGCCTGCGCCTTGGGGCCGTCGGGCGCCGTCGGTCCCGGGCTCCAGGGACGGGCCACCAGGACCAGGGTCCATCCGGTCACTAGGCAGCCGAGGGTGCGCCATCGCGAGCTGACGTGCGGCTGCGAGAGGACCAGCACCAGGATCACGGCGACCGCCCCGCTCAGCAGCGCCCACTGCAGCAGCGCCCGCGCGGGGTTGTCCGCGCGGCCGCCGTCGGCGGTGACGGCGCCGCCGTCCTGTGCCCCCGGCACGGCGGAACGCTGGTGCCGTGCGGCCAGGGCGATCACGACGGAGGCGCACACCCACCAGGTCGCCACTCCCACCGAACTCCACCGGGAATCGTCGTAGGCCAGGACCCAGGAACGCTTCCAGGGGAGATCGCCCTCGATCGAGATCTTCTCGGGCCGCTCGTACCGCCACACCAGGGTCTTGCCGTCGGAGGAGATCGCTTGTCCGGAATGGTCGATGAAACCGAGGCCGCCCAGATCGGCCTCGACCCGGTACCACGCGATGTTCTGTAGCGCCGACGGGTGCAGGGAAGCCATCCACGTCTGTCCGTGGTCGTTGTCGATGGTCCAGGGCCCGAGCAGAATCGGCGCGTGGCTCTTGATCCAGCCGAAGCAGTCGTACTGCACCTTGACCGTGGTCGCGTCCGCGGTGACGAACGGTTCGTGGTAGAGCCATTCGTCCTTCCGCTGGGAGTTGTCCTGCCCGCGCAATAGGCAACGCATTGCCGTGCGGTAATCCTTGGATTCCTTGTCGGCAGTCAGCTTCCGTGCCAATTCCCAATCGCTTATGGGGACAATGATCGTCATGTACGAGGATACTTTGACGTAGTCCTTGCCGTGCTGGTCGAATCGGATCCGCGCATTCACGCTGCTTGAATCGAGTTCCTTCGTCAGGCAGGTGTCGTGGCCGCCCGACCGTGCAGCCGCCGGTGAAAGCCCCCACCATGTCACTGCCAGAACCACCAACGGCAGCAGTCCGAACCATCGTCTCATCGCCCCGACACCTCCTCATCGGCGAAGTTAGACAGGCGTTCTAGCAGTCACCCCGGGACACGCGACAGCGGTCCGCCCGCCCCACTCCTTCGGCCCGGTCTCCGGAATTGCAGGAAATCTGTCAGTGGCTGATAATGGAATCCGATGACCGTCAACAATTCGACCGTCAACTATTTTGGCGAGGGGTCATGACCGAGACATCGCTGTCCGCTCAGCGGAAACGTTTGCCTCGTTTTGCGGAGGCCGAAGGGCTGGGCCCCGCGGACGCGGAGTTCGTCCGGGATCTCGTGGGCGTACTGGCCAAGCACGGCAATCTCGACCGCTTCGGCCTCTGCCTTCTGCACGACCATTTCCCGCTGGCCGAGGACGAGGTCCTGGTGGAGACCAACGACCCCCGGGCCCGCACGCTGAGCGTCCACGTGGAGAAGGCGGACCGCACCGAGCACGTCAAGGCCTCGCAGTGGCGGTTCGTCCGGCACGCCGAGCGCGCCGGCGGGGGCGGCGCGGAGCCCGACGGCGGTTCCTATGAGGAGATCCTGCTCTGCACGGTGCTGGACCTCTGTCCGGGCAGCGAGGGCGACAGCGAGGGCGACCACGCCCACTGACCGGGACGGCATACGACGAGGGGGCGCCGTCCGTCACGGACGGCGCCCCCTCGTCGTAGCGGCCTCAGAACTTGTTCTTCGGGGTGATCCCCAGGGAGAGGCCCGAGAGGCCGCGCTGGCGGCCGCCCAGCTTTCCGGCGATGGCGCGCAGGGCCGCGCCGGCCGGGCTGTCGGGGTCGGTGAGGACGACCGGCTTGCCCTCGTCGCCGCCTTCGCGCAGGCGGACGTCGATCGGGATGCTGCCGAGGACGGGGACCGTCGCACCGATGGTGCGGGTGAGGCCGGCGGCGACCGTCTGCCCGCCGCCGGTGCCGAAGACGTCGACCATCTCGCCGCAGTGCGGGCAGGGCAGGCCGGACATGTTCTCGACCACGCCGACGATCTTCTGGTGGGTCTGGACCGCGATGGAGCCGGCCCGCTCGGCGACCTCGGCCGCCGCCTGCTGCGGGGTCGTGACGACCAGGATCTCCGCGTTCGGGACCAGCTGGGCGACCGAGATGGCGATGTCACCGGTGCCCGGCGGGAGGTCCAGGAGCAGGACGTCGAGGTCGCCCCAGTAGACGTCCGCGAGGAACTGCTGCAGGGCGCGGTGCAGCATCGGGCCGCGCCAGACCACCGGGGCGTTGCCCTGGATGAACATGCCGATGGAGATGACCTTCACGCCGTTCGCCGACGGCGGCATGATCATGTTCTCGACCTGGGTGGGGCGGCCGTCCGCGCCGAGCATCCGCGGGACGCTGTGGCCGTAGATGTCGGCGTCGACGACACCGACCTTGAGGCCGTCGGCGGCCATCGCCGCGGCGAGGTTGACCGTGACCGAGGACTTGCCGACACCGCCCTTGCCGGAGGCGACCGCGTAGACCCGGGTGAGGTTGCCCGGCTTGGCGAAGGGGACCTCGCGCTCGGTCTGCCCGCCGCGCAGCGCGGAGGCCAGCTCCTTGCGCTGCTCGTCGCTCATCACGTCCAGGGTGACGTCGACGCGGGTGACGCCGTCCACCCGCGAGACCGCCTCGGTCACCCGCTGGGTGATCGTGTCCCGCATGGGGCAGCCGGAGACCGTCAGGTACACGGTGACCGCGACCGCGCCGTCCTCCCCGATCTCCACCGATTTGACCATCCCCAGTTCGGTGATGGGTCGGTTGATCTCCGGGTCGTTCACCGTCGCCAGTGCCTCGCGCACCGCGTCTTCGCTAGCCATACAGACGATGGTACGGCGAGGCACAGGCGCCCTATAACGCCCCTCAGCGGTCGTCTACGTCACGCCCCGCCGACCGTTCTGCCGGGAATACGGCATGTTCGTGATGCCCGTTGCGGTGTTCGTCCATCTCTTTCAACAGGTCCTGCAGCTCGGAACGGATCCAGTCCCGGGTCGCCACCTCGCCCAGACCCATCCGCAGGGCGGCGATCTCCCGGGTCAGGTACTCGGTGTCGGCGATGGACCGTTCGTTCTGCTTGCGGTCCTGTTCCAGGTTGACCCGGTCCCGGTCGTCCTGCCGGTTCTGCGCGAGCAGGATCAGCGGGGCGGCGTAGGACGCCTGGAGGGACAGCGCCAGGGTCAGGAAGATGAACGGGTACTCGTCGAAGCGCAGCCTGCCGGGCGCCGCGATGTTCCACACCACCCAGACGACGACCACGATCGTCATCCAGACGATGAACCGCCCGGTGCCCAGGAACCGCGCGATGCGCTCGGACAGCCGCCCGAAGGCCTCCGGGTCCCACTCGGGCAGCAGCCTGCGCCGCGGCGGGCGGGGCTGGTCCAGCCGCACACCGCGCGGCCGGGTGGCGGCGGTGGCACCGGACGGCGTGCGCTCGCGGCCGCTCTCGCGTTCAGGCGCCATGGCTCCCCGCCCCCTTCTCCGCCGCCGGCTCCTGTGTCCCCTGCTCCTCCTCGTCGAGGTGGAACTCGGTCTCCCGCCAGTCGTCCGGCAGCATGTGGTCGAGGACGTCGTCCACCGTCACCGCGCCCAGCAGCGACCCCGTCTCGTCCACCACGGGCGCCGCGACCATGTCGTACGTGGCGAAGAACCCGGCGATGACCGGGAGCGTGGCCTCGGGGTCGAGCGGTTGCAGGTCGTCGTCGGCGACCAGCGAACTGACCAGGGTGTACGGGGGGTCCCGCAGCAGCCGCTGGAAGTGGACGGTGCCCAGGTACTTGCCGGTCGGGGTCTCGTCGGGCGGACGGCAGACGTAGACCTGGGCGGCGAGGGCCGGGGAGAGGTCGGGGTTGCGGACCCGGGCGAGGGCGTCGGCGACGGTGGCGTCCGGCCGCAGCACGATCGGCTCGGTCGTCATCAGCCCGCCGGCCGTGTGTTCCTCGTACGACATCAGGCGCCGCATCTCGGCCGCGTCGGCCGGCTGCATCAGGCTCAGCAGCCGTTCCTTGTCCGGCTCGGGGAGCTCGGAGAGCAGGTCGGCCGCGTCGTCCGGGTCCATGGCCTCCAGGACGTCCGCCGCCCGCTCCTCCTTCAGCTTGCCGAGGATCTCGATCTGGTCGTCCTCGGGCAGCTCTTCGAGGACGTCGGCCAGCCGGTCGTCGTCCAGCGCGGCGGCCACCTCCGCGCGGCGCTTCGCGGAGAGGTGGTGCAGCACGTTGGCGAGGTCGGCGGGGCGCAGCTGCTCGAAGGTGGCGAGCAGGCTCTCGGCGCCCTGCCCGTGCTCCTCCAGGGAGAACCCGGTGACCTGCGACCACTCGACGGTGAGCGACTCTCCCCTGGTCCGCCGGAACGTTCCCTTCCGTCCCTTGCGGACGAAGACCCGGTCGGCCTCCCACTCCCGGCGGGCCGGCCGCTGCTGCACGCCCAGGTCGAGGACGGTGACCTCTTCGCCGGTGTCGGCCAGCCGGACCCGGCGGTCGAGGAGTTCACCGAAGACCAGGCGCTCGGTGGGGCGCTGCTCGAAGCGGCGGACGTTGAGCACACCGGTGGTGATGACCTGGCCCGACTCGATGCTCGTCACCCGGGTCATGGGCAGGAAGATGCGGCGCCGGGTGGACAGTTCGACGACCAGGCCGAGCAGCCGCGGCGGCTTGCGGCCGACCCGCAGCATCACGACGAGGTCCCTGACGCGGCCCACCTGGTCGCCGTTGGGATCGAAGACGGCGATGCCGGCGAGGTGCGAGACGAAGATCCGGGGAGCGCCGGCTGCCATGGGTTCGCTTCCTTTGCCTACTGAAGTTCCACTTGCTGGATTTCCTGCCCTTTCTGCCCGCTCGATGGGCTTCAGGCTAGCCCGTACCGATCGGATACGCCCTGGTGGGCGGTCCGGACGGACCGGCTCCGCCGGGTGGGCGACACACCGGTACGCTGCGGTACGCCGAGCCGGACCCGACAGAAAGGTGGCCCTGTCCGTGACCGCGATTGCTCCGGGCCGAACCCCTCGTGCCGTGCTGGTGACGGCGGTGTGCGCACTGGCCGTCCTCACGGGATGCAGCGAGGATCCGGACGCGGGGACGAACGGGGTGGGCAAGCTGTCCGCGGACGTGATCCAGTCGAAGACCCGCGCGGCGGCGACGTCGGTGGCGACGGTGCGGATGGCGGGGACGGTGGTCACGAGCGGGCGCACGTACGAGCTGGACATGCGCCTGAACGCGGACGGCGGGACCGGGTCGGTCACCTCGAAGGGGTCGACCTTCCAGCTGGTGCGGGTCGGCAAGACGCTGTATCTGCAGGCCGACGCCGGGTTCTGGAACCACACCGACGGCAGTGACACGGCCGCCGCGGGCAAACTCGACGGCAAGTACGTCAAGGTGCCGCGGAGCGACCCCGCGTACAAGAAGTTCAGCGGCTTCACGGACAAGGACGTTCTCCTCTCGGGCCTGCTGACCCTGCACGGCTCCCTCGCGACCGACGGCCACCACGAGCAGTCCGGCACCCCCACCATCCGCATCACCGGCGACAAGGGATCCGGCGGCACCCTCGACGTCTCCCTGCACGGCAAGCCGTACCCGCTCCGCCTGGAGCGCGGCGGCGGCGCCGGCACCCTCACCTTCTCCGACTGGGGCAAGGACTTCAGCGTGGCCGAGCCGGAAAAGGGCGACACGGTGGACTACGGGAAGCAGCTGCCGACGTCCTAGGAGCGGCGGAGCCGTTCCGGTGGCCGGCCGGTGGTTTCGGCACCGCCGGTGACCGCGGCAGGGGCCGAGCGCCGTCGCGGCGGACCGATGGAACCGGGGGTTGTGAGGCCGACGGGTTTCTGGAATCGGCAGGTCTGTGGGGTCGGCGACTTTCCGGTTTCCGGGGCCGACGGGTCTGTGTGTGGGGTCTGCGGTGTGCGGTGGTGTGTCGGTCGCCTTGATCCCGCCGCGACGGTGATCAGCCGTGACGGTGGTGATCGGCGGTGCCGAACTGGGCGCGACCCTCGGCTATTTGCTCTTTCTCCGTTTGGCGAGCAGGCGCGGGAGGCCCGCCGGGATCGGGTGGCGGGTGGTCGCGGGGGACGGGACGGGTGGTTCGGCGAGGTTTCCCGGAGGTACGGGCAGGAGCGCTCCCGTCGGGGTCAGGCGGAGCACCCGGGACTCCCGGGCCCACCGCTCCGTCATCGCCTCGCCGTCGGGTGCGTTGAGACGCTTGCCCTTGAGCTCCGCGACCGCGGCGTCCCACTCCGGGGTGCCGGCGGACAGTTCCGCGACCGTCGCCGTCCAGGTGACCAGCCGGCCGCCCTTGTCCTTGCTGCGGACGGTGACCTCCGCCGTGCCCCCGTCGGCCAGCCCGGCCAGCGGCTGCTCGGCGCCGTCGCCGACCAGGCACACGCCGCCGTCGGCCCACGCGTGCCACACCGCACGCGCGGCCGGCGCCCCGGCGCCCCGGACCCAGATGAGGCCGGACTTCTTCGTGGCCTCCTCGACGAGGGCCTGGTCGAGCAGCTCGCTTGTCATGGCGCCCACCCTAGAGCCAGCCGTTGCGCTTCAGGGTGCGGTGGATGCCGAGGCAGATGCAGACCGTGATGCCCATGATCACCGGGTAGCCGTACTTCCAGTGGAGCTCCGGCATGTACTTGAAGTTCATGCCGTACACACCGCACACCATCGTCGGTACGGCGATGATCGCGGCCCACGCCGTGATCTTGCGCATGTCCTCGTTCTGCGCCACGGACGCCTGCGCGAGGTTGGCCTGGAGGATGGAGTTGAGGAGTTCGTCGAAGCCGACGACCTGCTCCTGGACGCGGGCGAGGTGGTCGGCGACGTCCCGGAAGTACTTCTGGATGTCCGGGTCGACGAGCCGCATGGGGCGTTCGCTGAGCAGCTGCATCGGGCGGAGCAGGGGCGACACCGCGCGCTTGAACTCCAGCACCTCGCGCTTGAGTTGGTAGATGCGCGCCGAGTCGACGCCTCGGGAGACCCCGCCCCTGCGGCCGGGCGTGAAGACCTCGGTCTCCACCTCGTCGATGTCGTCCTGCACGGCGTCGGCGACCGCGACATAGCCGTCGACCACATGGTCGGCGATGGCGTGCAGCACGGCCGAGGGGCCCTTGGCGAGCAGCTCGGGGTCGTCCTGGAGCCGGTGCCGCAGCGCCCGCAGCGAGCCCTGGCCGCCGTGCCGGACGGTGATGAAGAAGTCCCGGCCGGTGAAGCACATCACCTCGCCGGTCTCCACGACCTCGCTGTTGGCGGTGAGCTGGTCGTGCTCGACGTAGTGGATGGTCTTGAAGACCGTGAAGAGGGAGTCGTCGTAGCGCTCCAGCTTCGGACGCTGGTGGGCCTGGACGGCGTCCTCCACGGCCAGCGGGTGCAGCCCGAACTCGCTCGCGATACCGGCGAATTCGGCCTCGGTCGGCTCGTGCAGACCGATCCACACGAACCCGCCGTCCCGGCGCACCAGGCGCATCGCCTCGTGCGGGGTCAGCGGCTTCGCCGTCTCGACGCGCGCGCCGTCGCGGTACACGGCGCAGTCGACGACGGCCGACGGCGTACCGGGGTCGCGGGTGGTGTCGTACGCGCCGGTGTCCGGGCGCAGGCTCTTGCGGAGCGAGGGACGGGACGGGCGGACCACGGCGCGCAGGTCGCGGATCATCGACATGGGCAGGCTCCTTCGCGACAGGCAGCGAGAGTTCGCCGGCGAACGGGTGGAACTACCCGGAATGGGGACGTCCTGACTGCGGATGTTTGGCACGTCCACAAAGCGGGGAGCACCGCACCGTTGCGGTGGCGACATCGCTACTGATTCGGATCAGACGAACGGATCCAGACAGGCCCGGAGCGGACCGGTCAGAGGGATCAGGCAAGCGAAACGAAGTGCTCTTCCGAACGACAACGCGCACAAGAAGGCGGCAGCCAGCCAGAGAAGAAATCAGAGGCCGGAAGAGCGAGTGGTACTGCACGGGTGACTTCGATCCATGACAGCCCCACCTCCTCCAGCCGGTCCCTCGTAAGGGAGTCCTGTCGGCGTCGGGGGCTTACCGCGACGCTCTGCGTGCTGCCCCGACCACCGCGGCCAGACTAGCAGCAGCCCTCAGTGTCAAGGCGCCGCTTTGCCCGGTACTGACGAGTTCTATGCTCACGACATGGCTGATGTTCTTCCTCTGGTCGAGGCCCGGTTGACCACCACTCTGGGCGAACCGGACGCACGCGCGGCGGTCACCTTCCTGGGTACGGACCCCATCGAGGTGCTCCGTTTCCACGAGGATCTCCAGGGCGAGAACGTCGTCCGCTACGCCACGCTCGGCATGTCCGCGCACCCCATGACGGACCCCACCGTGATGGTCGCGGACCCCGTCGAGGGACCCCGCGCCGAGCTGGTCCTCTCGGTCCGCGCCGGGCTCGCCGAGACCGACAAGGTGCTCCGCGCGCTCGCCGTCCTGGCCGCGTCTCCGCAGGTCGAGGGCCTGGTCGTGGCGCCGGGCGCATCGCTCGACGTCGGTGAGCCGCTGTGGCCGGGGGCGCCCTTCACCTCGGTCCTGGTCGGTGAGCCGGGCGGTCTCGTCGAGGATCTGGAGCTGGACGAGCCGCTCGATCCCGTACGGTTCCTGCCGCTGCTGCCGATGACGCCGAACGAGGCCGCCTGGAAGCGGGTGCACGGCGCGCAGGCCCTCCAGGAGCGCTGGCTCGCGGGCGGGACGGATCTCCGGCACCCGAACCGGAAGTCCGTCCCGCTGGACTGACGGGGCGGGGTGAGCAAGCTCACCAAGCGCCGCCCGGAAGACGTCAGTTGGCAAAGCGTCGGCGGACGTCAGCCGGCGAAGACCGTGACGCCGTCCTCCGTGGCGTGCCGGGGTTCGAGTTCCTCGGCATCGTGGGTGAGGGCGTTCCGTCGTACGAACACCACGACCGCGCCCAGGACGGCGGTGGCCGCCGCCACCACGAACGGGATGTGGATGTCGCTCCACTCCTCGATCTTCGGCGCGAAGTAGGGAGCGGCCGCGGCGGCGAACCAGCGGACGAAGTTGTACCCCGCGCTCGCCACCGGGCGCGGCGCGTCCGACACGCCGAGGGCCAGCTCGGTGTAGACGGTGTTGTTCACGCCGATGAACGCGCCGGACAGGATCGTGCAGACGATCGCGGCGGTGTGGCTGCCGTAGCCGAGGACCAGGACGTCCGCGGCGAGCAGCACGAGCGAGCCGCCCAGCACCTTGAGCGAGCCGAAGCGCCGCTGCATGCGCGGGGCCACGAGCACGGAGAAGACCGCCAGCAGGACGCCCCAGGCGAAGAAGACCGCGCCCGAGCGGTACGGCGTCATGTTCAGCACGAACGGCGTGAAGGCCAGCACGGTGAAGAACGTGTAGTTGTAGAAGAACGCGGAGACGGCGGCGGAGGCGAGGCCGCCGTGGCCCAGCGCCCGGAGCGGATCCAGGATCGACGTCTTGCGGGCGGGCTTCGGCTGTTCCTTCAGGAACGCGGTGATGCACAGGAAGCTGACCGCCATCAGGGTGGCGGTGCCGAAGAAGGGGTAGCGCCAGCTGAGGTTGCCGAGCACCGCGCCGAGCAGGGGGCCGCAGGCCATGCCGAGGCCGAGCGCGGACTCGTAGAGCAGGATCGCGGAGGCGCTGCCGCCGGCCGCCGCGCCGACGATGACCGCGAGGGCCGTCGACACGAACAGGGCGTTGCCGAGACCCCAGCCGGCCCGAAAGCCGACCAGTTGGCCGACCGTGTCGGAGGTGCCCGCGAGTCCGGCGAAGACGACCACGAAGGCGAGGCCGAGCAGCAGGGTCCGGCGGCCGCCGATCCGGCTGGAGACGAAGCCGGTGAGCAGCATCGCCACGGCGGTGATCAGGAAGTACGAGGTGAAGAGCAGGGAGACCTGGCTGGTCGTGGCGTCCAGGCCCTTGGCTATGGAGGGCAGGATCGGGTCGACGAGTCCGATGCCCATGAAGGCGACGACGGACGCGCCGGCCGTCGCCCACACGGCCTTCGGCTGTCGCAGGATGCTGCCCGCTCCGGCGTCGAATGGGTCGTCCATGCGCTTCCTCCGCTTCTCGCTGCGCGCCGATTTGGTTGGCGTATACACATAGTAAGTTAGGGCGGCTAATTAATGCAAGATGCATCTAGTTGCGCCCGGTGAACGGGTCCGTCCGGACGGGTGATCGTCCTTGACGTGGGGGATCCGGGGTAGGACCGTGGGGCCCTATGAGGGGCGAACCCAGTTGCCCGAAGTGTGGTGGCCGGGTCAGGGCTCCCGGACTCTTCGCCGATACCTGGCAGTGCGATGTGCACGGGACCGTGCATCCGGTGCAGCCCGTGATCCCGCCCAGCGTCGAGGCCCTCGGTGTGGTGGTGCACCGCACGCAGGTCCCGGTGTGGATGCCCTGGCCGCTGCCGGTCGGCTGGCTGTTCACGGGGGTGGCGTGCGCCGGTGACGACCGCAGCGGCGGCCGTGCCACCGCCGTCGCCTGCTCCGGACCCGCGCCGCTCGGCGGGATAGGGGAGATGATCCTCGTCGCCGAGGAACTGGGGGTCGGACTCGGAGCGCGGTACGCCGGGATCGACGGACCGGATCCGGGACCGTACATGAGCGTGGAGAAGCCGCCGCAGGCGAAGGTGCTGGCCGCCGGGCGGCCCACACCGCTGTGGCATGTCTCCGGGGCACCGGACGACCGGGCCGTCTTCGCCGGTGAGGCCCGGGGGCTGTGGCTGTGGGCGGTGGTCTGGCCCGAGCAGACCGGGCTGCTGATGTACGACGAACTGGTGCTGACGGATCTGCGGGACGCGGGCGCGGAGGTGGACCTGGTGCCCTGCGGGGCGCTGTCGCCGCGCTTGCTCGAACCGTGAGGGGCTGAGGGGCGCGTTCTCCTGTGCGTCGGCTGTACGGGGTGCTCCCCGCTCCCGGGTGTGACAGGGCACCCTCTGCCGACGGCTATCCTTGACGTGTCCCTACCCGTGCCGTCCCGCTGGAGTCCGCGTCGTGCGCATCGATCTGCACTGCCACTCCACCGCGTCCGACGGTACGGACACCCCGGCCGAGCTGGTGCGCAACGCCGCCGCTGCCGGTCTGGACGTGGTCGCGCTGACCGATCACGACACCACCCGCGGGTACGCCGAGGCCATCGCCGCGCTGCCCGCCGGGCTCACCCTGGTGACCGGGGCCGAGCTGTCCTGTCGTATCGACGGCGTCTCCATGCACATGCTGGCCTACCTCTTCGACCCCGAGGAGCCCGATCTGCTCGCCGAGCGCGAGCTGGTCCGGGACGACCGGGTGCCGCGCGCGCAGGGCATGATCGCCAAGCTGAACGCGCTGGGCGTGCCGGTCACCTGGGAGCAGGTGAAGCGGATCGCCGGCGACGGTTCCGTGGGGCGGCCGCACGTCGCCTCGGCGCTCGTCGAACTCGGTGTCGTGCCGACCGTGAGCGACGCCTTCACCGAGGAGTGGCTGGCCGACGGCGGCCGGGCCTTCGTGGAGAAGCACGAGACCGATCCCTTCGAGGCGATCCGGCTGGTCAAGGGGGCCGGCGGGGTGTGCGTGTTCGCGCACCCGGCGGCCGCCAAGCGCGGGCGCACCGTGCCGGAGTCCGCGATCGCCGAGCTGGCCGCCGCCGGTCTCGACGGCATCGAGGTCGACCACATGGACCACGACGAGGACACCCGCGCACGGCTGCGGGGGTTCGCCGGGGAGCTGGGGCTGCTGGTCACGGGGTCGTCCGACTACCACGGCAGCCGCAAGACGGTGACGCTGGGCGAGTACACCACCCACCCCGAGGTGTACGGCGAGATCACGCGCCGGGCGACCGGGGCGTTCCCGGTGCCGGGGACCGGCGGAGCCTGAGGCTCGGCCCTAGCACCCCACGTCCCTTTCTCCCGCAAGGCTTGCAGCACACCCATGTTCGACGTCGCCGTCTTCGGCTCTCTCTTCCTGACCCTTTTTGTCATCATGGATCCCCCCGGGATCACCCCGATCTTCCTCGCCCTCACCTCCGGCCGGCCCGGCAAGGTGCAGCGGCGGATGGCCTTCCAGGCCGTCTGCGTGGCGGGCGGTGTGATCACCGTCTTCGGGCTGCTGGGGCACCAGATCCTCGACTACCTGCATGTCTCGGTGCCCGCGCTGATGATCGCGGGCGGGCTGCTGCTCCTGCTGATCGCCCTGGACCTGCTCACCGGCAAGAACGACGAGCCGAAGCAGACCAAGGACGTCAATGTGGCCCTGGTGCCGCTGGGCATGCCGCTGCTGGCCGGTCCCGGTGCGATCGTGTCGGTGATCCTCGCCGTGCAGAAGGCCGACAGCGTCGCCACGCAGGTGTCCGTGTGGACCGCGATCCTCGCCATCCATGTCGTGCTGTGGCTGGTGATGCGCTACTCGCTGCTGATCATCCGGCTCATCAAGGACGGCGGCGTGGTCCTGGTGACCCGGCTCGCCGGCATGATGCTCTCCGCGATCGCCGTCCAGCAGATCATCAATGGCGTCACCCAGGTGATCAAGGGGGCGTGAGCCCCGACGGCCGCGGCGGAACGCGGAACCCCCGCACGGCGTCGATGCCGTACGGGGGTTCCGAAGACTGTGCGGTGTTCCGCGCGTCGGTGTGTGGGTGGTGCGTCGCTCGTTACGAAGCCTGGTTCTCGGCCGGTCGGATCCACAGGCGCTGCCCGATGGCGGCGGCCTGCTGCACGATCCTGTTGACGGAGGCGGCGTCCACGACGGTGCAGTCCACGGTGGTGCCGTCGACTTCGTCCAGTCGCCTGATCTCGAAGCGCATCTGCCTCTCCCTTCGTCTGTGTTCCGTCCGAGTCAACGACTTGCGTGTTACAAACATTCCCTACGCTAAAGAAATTTTTCGAACGCCTAATTACCGACCGGTAAGAGTTGCTGAGGAGACTGACCGGGACCGGTTGTGTTCGCAGCGTGACCGCCGGGACAATGGAGGCGATGAACGACGACCTCGCCGCCCTCCAGGCCCGTATCGACCGCACGAACGAGCTGCTCACCCGCATGCTCGCCGAAGTGGCCAAGACGCCCTCGACGCACGCCATCTTCGTGGACGCGGGCTACCTCTACGCGGCCACGGGCCGGCTCGTCGCCGGGACGGAGGACCGCCGCGCCTTCGACCTCGACGCCGAGGGACTCATCGAGGCGCTCATCGACAAGGCCCGCCAGATCTTCGCGGACAGCCGGCTGCTGCGCGTCTACTGGTACGACGGCGCCCGCCGCCGTATCCACACCGCCGAGCAGCAGGCCATCGCCGAGCTGCCCGACGTCAAGGTCCGCCTCGGCAACCTCAACGCCAACAACCAGCAGAAGGGCGTCGACTCCCTGATCCGCACCGACCTGGAGTCACTCGCCCGGCACCGCGCCATCAGCGACGCGGCCCTGCTCGGCGGCGACGAGGACCTGGTCTCCGCGGTCGAGGCCGCCCAGGGCTACGGCGCCCGCGTCCACCTGTGGGGCATCGAGGCCCCCGAGGGCCGCAACCAGGCCGAGCCGCTGCTCTGGGAGGTCGACAGCCAGCGCACCCTCGACCTGGAGTTCTTCAAGCCGTACGTCTCCAGACGCACCGCCCCCGCCTACGAGGCGGGGGCGACCAGGCCCACCCGCGAGAACGTCCGCTTCGTCGGCGCGCAGATCGCCGCGAAGTGGCTCTCCGCGCGCGGCCGTGAGGCCCTCATGGAGCTGCTGCCCGGCCATCCCTATCTGCCCGGCTCCGTCGACCAGGACCTCCTCGTCGAGGCCGAGGGCATGCTCCAGTACTCCCTGCGCGGCCAGGCCGACCTGCGCCGCGCCCTGCGGGACGGCTTCTGGGAGCACCTCCAGACGCAGTACTAGTCCCCTAGTCCTTGTCTGTTTCCGTGTCCGTGTCCGTGCCTGTGTCCGTGCCTGTGTCGTCCCAGAAGGCGGCGAGCGCCTCGGCGGTGGGGGCCGGCTGCTCGGTGTTGGGGGAGTGCTCCGCCCCCTCGACGACCGTCCTGCGCGCCCCCAGCCGTAGCGCCATCTCGTCCAGCAGCGGTACCGGCCAGGTGTCGTCCCGCGCGCCCGACAGGACGTGGAACGGCAGCGGTACGGCGGCGAGTTCGGCGACGCGGTCCGGCTCGGCGCACAACTGGCGGCCGGTGGCGATGAGCTGGGCCGGCTTGTTGCCCAGCCAGCGGCGCCGCAGATCCTCGGCGTCCTCCAGGTCCCGCGCCAGGTCCTCGTCCAGCTCCTCCGGAGCCTCCGGCGCCTCCATGGCCTGCATGGCGTCCCACACCTCGGCCATCGACATCACGGCGAGCGCGTCCCGCAGCAGCTTCACCCGCTGCTGCTGGGAGGTCGAGATCTGCGCCGGGCCCGAGGCCATCAGGGTCAGCGAGCCAAACGGCGTGTGGTCGAGCAGCACGGCCGCGCGCGCGATCTGGCCGCCGAGGGAGTGGCCCAGCAGATGCACCGGCCGGCCGTCGCCGACCGCCGCCGCCTGCGCGAGCACATCCCGCGCCAACTCCTCCTGGGCGTAGGCCGATTCGTCGGTCTCCGGACCGTCCGACTCGAACTGCCCGCGCCCGTCCACGGCGACGGTCCGGTACCCGCGCGCGCCCAGTGCCCCGAGCAGCGGACTGAAGTCCTCCTTGCTGCCGGTGAATCCGGGCAGCAGCAGCGCGATCCCCTTGGGCTCGGCCCCGGCGGCGACGGGCGCGTCGAAGACGGCGAACTCACCTCGCGCGGTGGCGAGCGCGTAGGCGCGGGCACCGGCGGGCGGGACAAAAGTACGAGGCCTGCTCATGGGGAGAGGTTATCCGGAGGCCGGCGACGGCCCGGAGGACGGTGGGTGAACCCCGTGGCCCCGGGTGCGCGAACGCCGACGGCCCGGCCCACACGAGGTGGGCCGGGCCGTCGTGGCGCGTGACGCGATCAGGCCTCGGGAGCCGCGGCGGCGGCCTTCCGGGTCCGGCGGACCTTCGGCTTCGCCTCCGCGTCGGCGTCGGCCGCCGTCGCGACGGCCTCGGTGGCCTCGGCGGCCTTGCGCGTCGTACGACGCCTCGGCTTGGCCTCCGGCTCCGCGCTGGCCTGCGCCGGAATCTCCGCGGGGGCGGCGGCTGCCGTCTTGCGGGTCCGGCGGGGCTTGGCCTCGGCACCTTCGGCGGTGTCGACGGCGGCCTCGGCGGTCTTGCGGGTGCGGCGCGGCTTGGGCGCGGCTTCGGCCTCGGCGGTCTCCGGGGCGGCGGCTGCCGTCTTCCGGGTGCGACGGGGCTTGGCCTCGACGGCCTCGGCCGTGTCCACGGCGGCTTCGGCGGCGGCTGCCGTCTTGCGCGTGCGACGCGGCTTGGCCTCGGCACCTTCGGCGGTGTCGACGGCGGCCTCGGCGGTCTTGCGGGTGCGGCGCGGCTTGGGCGCGGCTTCGGCCTCGGCGGTCTCCGGGGCGGCGGCTGCCGTCTTCCGGGTGCGACGGGGCTTGGCCTCGACGGCCTCGGCCGTGTCCACCGCGGCTTCGGCGGCGGCTGCCGTCTTGCGCGTGCGACGCGGCTTGGGCTCCTCGGCGGCCTCCGGCTCCGGCGCGGTCGCCACCGGCTCGGCCGGCGCGGCGGCCTTGCGGGTGCGACGGCGGACCGGCGCCACCGGGGCCTCGACGGCTTCCTGCGCGGCCTCCGCGACCTCGGCCACGGTCTCGACGGCCTCGGCGGTCTTCCGGGTGCGACGGCGCGGCTTGGCCTCGACGGCCTCGGCCGTGTCCACGGCGGTCTCGGCGGCGGCCGCCGTCTTGCGGGTGCGGCGCGGCTTCGGCTCCGCGACGACGGTCTCGACCGCCTCGACGGCTGCCACCGGGGCAACCTCGGGGGCCTCGGCCACCTTGCGGGTACGACGACGGGCGGGGGCCGCCGGTGCCTCCTCGGCGACCGGTGCCTCGGTCACCGGCGTCGCCTCCGCCACCGGCGCGCTCTCCGCGGACCTGCGGGTGCGGCGGCGGCGCGGCTTCTCCGGCTCGGCGATCTCCACCACGGCCTCGACCGTCTCGACGACGGCCTCCGGCGTCACCGCCACCGGGGCGACGGCCGCCACCGGCTCCTGCGACGCCCCGGCACGCGTACGGCGACGGCGGCGCGGGGTCCGGCCGGCCGCGGGCTCCGACGCGGCGACGGCGTCGGCGGCGGGGGAGGCGGACTCGGCGGCCGGCGCCGTGGACGTCGTACCGTCGGCCGATTCCAGTGTCGAACCGCCACGCGTACGGCGACGGCGGCGCGGGGTGCGGGCCGGGCGCTCGCGCTCCTCGGAGCGCGGGGCCTCGTTACGGCCGCCCCGGCCACCGCGACCGCGGCCACCACGGCCACCGGTCTCGCCCAGGTCCTCCAGCTCCTCCGCGTCGAGACCGGCGCGGGTGCGCTCCGCGCGCGGCAGAACACCCTTGGTGCCCGCGGGGATCTTGAGGTCCTCGAAGAAGTGCGGGGAGGTGGAGTAAGTCTCCACCGGGTCCGGGAACTTGAGGTCCAGCGCCTTGTTGATGAGCTGCCAGCGCGGGATGTCGTCCCAGTCGACGAACGTGATCGCCGTACCCGAGGCGCCCGCGCGGCCGGTCCGGCCGACCCGGTGCAGGTAGGTCTTCTCGTCCTCGGGGGACTGGTAGTTGATGACGTGGGTGACGCCCTCGACGTCGATACCGCGCGCGGCGACGTCGGTGCAGACGAGGACGTCCACCTTGCCGTTGCGGAACGCGCGCAGCGCCTGCTCGCGGGCGCCCTGGCCGAGGTCGCCGTGGACGGCGCCGGAGGCGAAGCCGCGGCGCTCGAGCTGCTCGGCGATGTCGGCGGCGGTGCGCTTGGTGCGGCAGAAGATCATCGCGAGCCCGCGGCCGTCGGCCTGCAGTATGCGCGCGATCATCTCCGGCTTGTCCATGGAGTGCGCGCGGTAGACGAACTGCGCGATGTTCGCGACGGTCGCGCCCTCGTCGTCCGGCGCGGTGGCGCGGATGTGGGTGGGCTGGCTCATGTACCGGCGCGCGAGGCCGATGACCGCGCCCGGCATGGTGGCCGAGAACAGCATGGTCTGGCGCTTGGCCGGAAGCATGGCGATGATCTTCTCGACGTCGGGCAGGAAGCCCAGGTCGAGCATCTCGTCGGCCTCGTCGAGGACGAGCGACTTGATGTGCTTGAGGTCGAGCTTGCGCTGGCCCGCGAGGTCCAGGAGCCGGCCCGGGGTGCCGACGACCACGTCGACGCCCTTCTTCAGGGCCTCGACCTGCGGCTCGTAGGCGCGGCCGCCGTAGATGGCGAGAACGCGTACGTTGCGGACCTTGCCGGCCGTCAGGAGGTCGTTGGTGACCTGGGTGCAGAGCTCGCGCGTGGGGACGACGACGAGCGCCTGCGGGGCGTTGGTGAGGGCCTCGGGGGCGGCGCGGCCGGCCTCGACGTCGGCGGGGACGGTCACGCGCTCCAGGAGCGGCAGACCGAAGCCGAGGGTCTTGCCCGTGCCGGTCTTGGCCTGGCCGATGACGTCGGTGCCGGACAGGGCGACCGGGAGCGTCATCTCCTGGATGGGGAAGGGGTTGATGATGCCGACGGCTTCCAGGGCCTCGGCGGTCTCGGGAAGGATTCCGAGTTCACGAAACGTCGTAGTCAGGGTTT
The DNA here is from genome assembly GCF_044747345.1 of Streptomyces sp. NPDC090088. NCBI lineage: Bacteria > Bacillati > Actinomycetota > Actinomycetes > Kitasatosporales > Streptomycetaceae > Streptomyces > Streptomyces sp. NPDC090088. Next base: position 897,645 of record NZ_JBIVDZ010000002.1, read on the forward strand.
TGCCTCTTCTGTGTGGCGCGGCGCGAGGCGAGCGCGGGGGTCTTTGACGGACCGTGCCGGGGACGTCGGCTGCCTTACGGGCGGGCCGTGGGGGCACGCCGTAGTGCACGGGACCTCTGCCGACGCTCTAGCGCTCGTACCGCTGAGGGTGTGTCCCTCCGGTCGTCGTACGCACAGTGCCGTACGAGCCGGGAGGGCTGTCGGGTCGGAGCCGATCGGGCCACCGACCGGGCATCCTCATACGTGCGGCCTGTCGAGGTACGTCCGAATACGTCGGCGTACCAGCAGGCGCATTACCACCATACCCCGGAATCGTGCACATGTGATGGCCGATTTGGTCACGTCGTGGTAGTCACAGTGGATGACCAGGGGCTTCCCTGGGACTTCTCCGGGACTTGCCCGGGTTTCCTCGGGGCTTCCCCGGGACTTCCCCGAGGCTGCGGGCGGGCTATTGTGCGCTTCATGACGAGCTCTGACAAGCCTGAGAACGCCTCCGCCGAACCGACCGGTGTCGCCGCCCAGGACTGGGCCAAGGCCGCCGCCGATCCGCAGTACCGTGCCGCGGTCGTGGACCTGCTCGGCGCGCTCGCGTACGGCGAGCTCGCGGCGTTCGAGCGGCTCGCCGAGGACGCCAAGCTGGCGCCCACGCTGGTGGACAAGGCCGAGCTGGCCAAGATGGCGTCCGCGGAGTTCCACCACTTCGAGCGGCTGCGGGACCGGCTGACGGAGATCGGCTCGGACGCGACGCAGGCGATGGAGCCGTTCGTCGCGGCCCTCGACGGCTTCCACCGGCAGACGGCGCCGTCGGACTGGCTGGAGGGCCTGGTCAAGGCGTACGTCGGCGACTCGATCGCCAGTGACTTCTACCGGGAGGTCGCGGCGCGGCTCGACTCCGACACGCGTGAGCTGGTGCTGGCCGTCCTCGACGACACGGGGCACGCCGGGTTCGCGGTGGAGAAGGTACGGGCCGCCATCGACGCCGACCCGCGGGTGGGCGGCCGCCTCGCGCTGTGGGCGCGGCGGTTGATGGGGGAGGCGCTGTCGCAGTCGCAGCGCGTCGTCGCCGACCGGGACGCGCTGTCGACCATGTTGGTGGGCGGGGTGGCCGACGGGTTCGATCTCGCCGAGGTGGGGCGGATGTTCTCGCGGATCACCGAGGCGCACACCAAGCGGATGGCCGCGCTGGGGCTGGCCGCGTGACGGTCTGAGGGCGCGTCAGGTCCCGGCGTACGACGGCTACGCCGGGATCGATCGTCGGCGCAGGTGCCGGCCGGCCGGGCGCAGGAGCAGGGAGAGGGAGGCGGCCGAGACGATCGCCGCGCCCAGCAGGCTCACGAGGACCGTGCCGGGGCCGAGCGCGCTGTGGGTGACGAAGTCGCCGAACAGGGCTCCCGCGACGCCCGTGCAGAACACCAGGGGGCGGGCCGGGAGTCGGTGGGCCAGGCGGCTGCTCGCGGCCCATGACAGGACCACGCCGAGCAGTGCGGATCCAAGGACTTCCAGGAGCATCACGAGGGGTCCCTCCCACGGCCGGCCCGTGCTTCACGGTCGTAGCCGGTCATACCCGTGACCTGCGGAATGCAATCCTCCTCTGTGGGCGACTTGTGCGCTGAATGTGGAGGGGCGACACAGCGGTGCGCCGACAGGGGGAGTGGGGGCAGGAGAGCGCGCGGACATGGCGGAGGGGCCGGGCGGACACAGGTCCGCCCGGCCCCTCCGCGCTGCTGTGGTCAGACCGCGCTGAAGCCGACCTTGCGCACGGTCGGCTCACCGAGCTCGATGTACGCCAGGCGGTCCGTCGGGACCAGGACCTTACGGCCGCGCTCGTCCTCCAGGGACAGCACCTGCGACTTGCCGGCCAGCGCGTCGGCGACGAGGCGCTCGACCTCCTCGGCGTTCAGACCGCTCTCCAGCACGATCTCGCGGGGCGCGTGCTGCACGCCGATCTTGACCTCCACGGCTATGTCCCTCCGACGGTCAGTGAAGTGCGCGACCTTCCGCGCCGTACGCTGCACACATTAGCCCGGTGAGGGGACGTACACGCTGCGCGCCTGCACGCCAAGAGCGAACAGCGGACGGGAATGCGCCGCGCGGAGGGCGGCGCACGGCGGCGGACGCCAGGGGGCGGACGTCAGTGGTGGCCGTCGATCCCGTGCAGCGGGAAACCGGCGATGCCCCGCCAGGCGAGCGAGGTCAGCAGCTGTACCGCCTGGTCGCGCGGCACGGTGCGGTCGCTGTGCAGCCAGGAACGCGCCACCACCTGGGCGAGGCCGCCGAGGCCGGAGGCCAGCAGCATCGACTCCGCGCGCGGCAGGCCGGTGTCCTCGGCGATCACCTCGCAGATCGCCTCGGCGCACTCGGTGGTGACCTTGTCGACCCGCTCGCGCACGGCGGGCTCGTTCGTCAGGTCGGACTCGAAGACGAGACGGAAGGCGCCGCCGTCGTCCTCGACGTACGCGAAATACGCGTCCATGGTCGCCCACACGCGCTGCTTGTTGTCCGTCGTCGACGCGAGCGCGCCGCGCACCGCCTGGATCAGGGCCTCGCAGTGCTGGTCCAGCAGGGCCAGGTAGAGGTCGAGCTTGCCCGGGAAGTGCTGGTAGAGCACCGGCTTGCTGACCCCGGCGCGCTCGGCGATGTCGTCCATCGCGGCCGCGTGGTATCCCTGCGCGACAAAAACTTCCTGGGCGGCGCCCAGCAGCTGGTTCCGTCGGGCACGGCGCGGCAGGCGGGTGCCCCGCGGGCGCGCCGCCTCTGTCTGCTCGATGGCTGTCACGCCGCCTCCCAAAGTCGTCCACATGCGGATTGCGCCGCGCGGCCATCGTACTTTTCGGTAACCGTGTTGTGCGCGGTGCGAGCGCAGAATTTCACGTACCGGACGGCCGCGAAAGCCGCACAGGGAAAGCACCGGGAAATACGGACAGCCCAGGTGGGCCCGTCGGCGGCCGCTACCGGTCAGCGATAGTCGTCCTCGTCCAGGGAGACGACGCGTGCCTGTTCGATCAGATCGGCCTCGTTCGCGCGGTCCGGGTCCACTCCGGTGAGCGGGTCGTCGTGGGACGGTGCGATGTCCGTGTGCTGCTCGGCTGTGTCGCCCTCCGGGGCCTCGACGTCGATCTCCGGGGCGTCCTCCGCCTCCAGATCGTCGAGCACGTCGGGGTCGGTGGGGTCATAGGTCATCGTGGGCTCCCTTCCTTCGAACGTCCCTGCCGGAAGCAGGGGGCCACAAACGGGTGCCCTGACTACGAGCGTAGGAGACAGCGGATGCGGACGCTATGCCATCCGCGGTCGGGTGCCCGGCCCCGTGGGCGGCTCGCCCGGGCGAATCTGTGATGGCGAACACACGAACCACTGTGTGATCGTCTCGTAACATTGGCCCATGTCTTCGACCGAGCTGCCATCCGTGCCGCCCACCAGCGTGCTCCCGAAGGCGGCGGCCGTCAGGGTCGCGGAGGGCGAGCGGCTGCGGTCGGTGGGGCTGCCCGGCGTCACTCTCACGATCCGTTCGCGCCCGCCCGCGCGCGAGGGACTGCCGCCCGCGTTGTTCATCCACGGGCTCGGCGGCTCCTCGCAGAACTGGTCGGAGCTGATGGAGCGGCTCGAAGGCGTCGTGGACGGCGAGGCGGTCGACCTGCCCGGCTTCGGCGACTCGCCGCCGCCGGACGACGGCGACTACTCGGTCACCGGGCACGCGCGCGCGGTCATCCGCTATCTCGACACGACCGGCCGCGGTCCGGTCCACGTCTTCGGCAACTCGCTGGGCGGCGCGGTCGCCACCCGCGTCGCCGCCGTCCGCCCCGACCTCGTCCGCACCCTCACGCTCGTCTCGCCGGCCCTGCCCGAGCTGCGCGTACAGCGCACGGCCGTGCCGACGGTGCTGCTGGGCCTGCCCGGCGTCGCCGGACTGCTCACCCGTACGACCGGCAAGTGGACCGCGGAGCAGCGCGTACGGGGCGTCCTGGGCCTCTGCTACGGCGATCCCGGCCGGGTCACGCCCGAGGCGTTCGAGCACGCGGTGGAGGAGCTGGAGCGGCGGCTGCGGCTGCCGTACTTCTGGGACGCGATGGCGCGGTCCGCGCGCGGCATCGTCAACGCGTACACGCTGGGCGGCCAGCACGGGCTCTGGCGTCAGGCCGAGCGCGTCCTCGCCCCCACCCTGCTGATCTACGGCGGCCGCGACCAGCTCGTCGGCTACCGCATGGCCCAGAAGGCCGCGCGCAGCTTCCGCCGCTCACGGCTGCTGTCCATGCCGGACGCCGGACACGTGGCGATGATGGAGTACCCGGGGGCGGTGGCCGCGGCGTTCTGCGAACTCCTCGCCGACGCCGACGACTTGGGCGGCGAACCGGCCGCGTCGGGCGCGGGGGGCTGAGGAGCGCGTGGGACGCCACAGCCGCCGCGGGCCGGCACCCAAAGGTGACGACGCGGACATAGCGCGCCAGGGCCGCAAGAAGGCCCCGAGGAACGGGGAACCCGGCACTCCGGGCCCGACCGTGCCCCGCCCGTCCGACGGCACGCCCGCGCGGGGGGTGCCGCGCCTGCCGGACGGGACACCGATGATGCGCGGGACGCCCCGGTTCGCGGACGGTACACCGGCCCACGGGATGCCTCGGACGGCCGACGGCACGCCCGCCCAGGGGGCGCCACGACTGCCCGACGGCACGCCCGCGCGGGGGGTGCCGCGCTTTGCCGACGGTACGCCCGCCCGCGGCGTCCCTCGTTTCCTGGACGGGACGCCTGCCCATGGTGTTCCGCGGTTCCCGGACGGGACGCCTGCACGCGGTGTTCCGCGGTTCTCGGACGGGACGCCCGCGCAGGGTGTTCCCCGGGTGCGTGGTGGTCATCCGCAGCAGCGTGAGGCGGGTGGTGGCTGGGGTGAGGTGGGCGGACCGGCGGTCGGTTCCGCGTCGCCCGGGGTGTCGGTACCACGGCAGCGGCAGGGTGCTCCCGGCGCGCCCCGGCAGGACTACGTCGACGCCTTCGACGAGGACGTCGACGTCTTCGCGCGCCGCCCCGGCATCGGCGCCCAGCGCACGGAAACGTATCCGCAGGTCCCGGACCCGCAGACCTCCGCGCTCCCGTCGGACAGCGGCGACGGCGACGGCGCCGACGGTACCCCCGCCGTCGGCGTACCGGCGCAGCCCAAGGGCGGCAAGGGGCGGGCCTTCACCGGGGTCGCGGCCGCCGCCGTCACCACGGTGCTCGCGGTGATCGTCGCCGGGCAGGTGGCCGACGGCCGCGACGGCGGTGCCACGCGGTCGGAGTCGGCCGCCGGCGAGACACGGGCCACCGACGGCCCCGCCTCGCGCGGCAACAGCCGTACGACGCCGTCCGCCTCCGCGTCCGCCTCGCCGAGGGTCGCGACGCTGTCGTACGAGCAGGCGATGGGCACGAAGTACCCGCTCAGCGCCAAGCTGGCCGGGTCCGGGAAGTTCGACACCGTGCCCGGGGCCGCCAAGGCGCCCGGCAAGGGGCGGAAGTACACCTACCGCGTCGACGTGGAGCAGGGCCTTGGGCTGGACGGGGAACTGTTCGCCCAGGCCGTGCAGAAGACGCTGAACGACGACCGCAGCTGGGCCCACGACGGCGCCCGCACCTTCGAGCGCGTCTCCTCCGGCAAGCCCGACTTCGTGATCACGCTCGCCAGTCCCGGGACCACCGCCAAGTGGTGCGCGAAGTCCGGTCTCGACACGACCGAGGACAACGTGTCCTGTGACTCGGCGTCCACCGAACGCGTCATGATCAACGCGTACCGGTGGGCGCAGGGCAGCAAGACGTACGGGGACAAGATCCACGCCTACCGGCAGATGCTGATCAACCACGAGGTCGGCCACCGGCTCGGCTACGGCCATGTGACCTGCGACAAGGACGGCGAGCTCGCGCCGGTCATGCAGCAGCAGACGAAGTTCCTCGACCATGACGGAATCCACTGTCTGCCCAACTCCTGGCCCTATCCCAAGGGTTGACAGGTGGCTCATACATCACATTGACATGCGCAGAAAGTTCGTACATATTTCTGGGCATGTCGTCCCTTCACGCCTCCGCGCGCGCCGCCATCGAGCTGGCGCTCATCGGCGTGACCGCGCTCTGCGTGGCCGACATTCACTGTCGCTGACGCCCGCCTTCGGGCGTTCGCGTCGCGATCCCTCTGTGCCGCCGTGACCTGGGTCACGGCTCTTTCGACGACCTGACGCCCGGGCAGACGTCTGTTCACTTTCGTCTCACTCCTCGTCAATCTGTCTCGCTTGTCGAGACGCGCCTTCCGAGAGGTCGTCATTCCGATGCGTCAACCGTCCGTTAACAGCGCCCGCGCGGCGTACGTTTCGCTCGCCCTGGTCGTGGCGGCGGGCGCAGCCGCCTGCGGGCCGAAGGACAACGATGCCAACGGCTCCAGTGGCGACTCCGCGCCGCACAAGGGCGGCACGCTGAGCGTCCTGAACTCCGACCCCCAGTCGGACTTCGACCCGGCCCGCCTGTACACCTCCGGCGGCGGCAACGTGCCCTCCCTGGTCTTCCGTACGCTCACCACCCGCAACCGCGCGAACGGCGCCGCCGGCACCAAGGTCGTCCCCGACCTGGCCACCGACACCGGCCGCCCCAGCGAGAACGCGACCGTGTGGACGTACACGCTGAAGAAGGGCCTGAAGTACGAGGACGGGACCGCGATCACGTCCGCCGACATCAAGTACGGCATCGAGCGCTCCTTCGCCCCCGAACTCTCCGGCGGCGCGCCCTACCTGCGGGACTGGCTGGTCGGGGCGGCCGACTACCAGGGGCCGTACAAGGACAAGAAGGGGCTCTCGGCGATCGAGACGCCGGACGACCGCACGATCGTCTTCCACCTGAACAAGCCCGAGGGCGAGTTCCCGTACCTGGCCACCCAGACGCAGTTCACGCCCGTCCCGAAGGCCAAGGACACCGGCACGAAGTACGAGGAGCACCCGATCTCGTCCGGCCCGTACAAGGTCGTGAAGAACGAGAACGACGGTGAGCACCTGGTGCTGGAGCGGAACACGTACTGGTCCGCCGCCGTCGACGACCAGCGCAAGGCCTACCCGGACAAGATCGACGTCAAGTCCGGTCTCGACTCGTCCGTGATCAACCAGCGGCTGTCGGCGTCCCAGGGAACGGACTCGGCGGCCGTGACGACGGACACCAACCTCGGTCCGGCGGAGCTCGCCAAGGTCACCGGCGACAAGGAACTCGCCTCGCGCGTCGGCACCGGCCACTTCGGCTACACGAACTACATAGCCTTCAACCCGAAGGTCAAGCCGTTCGACAACCCGAAGGTGCGGCAGGCGATCTCCTACGCCGTCGACCGGTCGTCCGTGGTCAACGCGGCGGGCGGCAGCGCGCTCGCCGAGGCCGCCACCACCTTCCTGCCAAACCAGAAGTCCTTCGGCTACACGCCGTACGACCTCTTCCCGGCCGGTGCCACCGGCAACGCGGCCAAGGCCAAGGAACTGCTGAAGGAGGCGGGCTACCCGAACGGGCTCACGGTCACGCTGACCCACGACAACGCCCAGAACTTCAAGACCAGCCCCGAGATCGCGACCGCGATCCAGGACGCGCTGAAGAAGGCCGGCATCACGGTCAAGCTCCAGGGCCTGGAGGACAACAACTACTCGGACACGGTCCACAGCGTGAAGACCGAGCCGGGCTTCTTCCTCTCCGCGTGGGGTGCCGACTGGCCCTCCGGCGGTCCCTTCCTCGCCCCGATCTTCGACGGTCGGCAGATCGTCAAGGACGGCGCGAACTTCAACTCGGCCCAGCTCAACGATGCATCGGTCAATGCCGAGATTGACGCGATCAACAAGTTGACCGATCTTGACGCGGCCGCCAAGCGGTGGGGCGCGCTGGACCAGAAGATCGGCGCGCAGGCGCTGACCGTGCCGCTGTTCCACCCCGTCTACAAGCGACTGGTCGGCAAGGACATCAGGAACGTCGTGATCAGCGACTGGACCGGTGTCCTGGACATCTCCCAGGTCGCGGTGAAGTAGCGCCGTGAGCGAGGCACTTGTCGCCTCCCGGGCCCCCGAGGCAGCCGCCTCGGGGGCTTCGGGGGCTCGTCGTTTCTGGCAGCGGCTGCGCACGCAGCGCGCCGCCCTCGTCGCGGCGGCCGTCGTCGCGCTGCTCGTCCTGGTCGCGCTCGCGGCGCCGCTGCTCACCGCGCTGGAGGGCCAGGACCCGACCACGTACCACCCCGGCCTGGTGGACTCGGCGCGCGGCGGCGTGCCCATCGGCTCCCTGGGCGGCATCAGCGGCGACCACTGGCTCGGCGTCGAACCGCAGACCGGCCGGGACCTGTTCGCGCGGCTGGTCTACGGCGCCCGGGTCTCCCTGGGCGTCGCGCTGGCGGCGACCACCGTGCAGGTCGTCCTCGGTGTCGTCGTGGGTGTCACGGCCGCGCTCGGCAATCGATGGGTTGATCAACTGTTGAGCAGGATCACCGACATCATCGTGGCCATGCCGCTGATCATCATGGCGCTGGCGCTGCTGGCCGTCGTGCCCAGCAGCTTCCCGAGGCCGGTCCTGGTCTCCCTCATCATCGGCTTCGTCGCCTGGGGCACCATCGGGAAGATCGCGCGCGCCGCGACGCTCTCCCTCAAGAACCTCGACTACGTGGCCGCCGCCCGGCTCAGCGGCTGGAGCACCTGGCGGATCGCCCGCCGGGAACTGCTGCCCGGCCTCGCCGCGCCCGTCATCACCTACGCCGCGCTCATGGTGCCGGCCAACATCTCCATCGAGGCCTCGCTGTCCTTCCTCGGCGTCGGTGTGAAGCCCCCGACCCCGTCCTGGGGACAGATGCTCACCTCCGCCAACATCTGGTACCAGGCGGCCCCGCAGTACCTGCTGCTGCCCGCCGGCGCCCTGTTCGTGACCGTGCTCGCCCTCACCGTGCTCGGCGACGGCGTGCGCACCGCCCTCGACCCGCGCTCGGCCTCCCGGCTGCGCGTCGGCACGGGCCGCAGGCAGGAGGCGAAGGCGGACGCTGCGGCAGAGACGACGAAGGCGAACGCTGTGGCAGAGACAGCGAAGGCGGACACCGCGCCGGGGACGGCGGAGACCACCGTCGCGAAGGAGGCGCGGTCATGAGCGGCTTCGCCGGATTCGCCGTGCGCCGCGCGGTCGGCGCGCTGATCACTCTGCTCGCCATCTCGGTGATCGTGTACGTCGTCTTCTACGTCACCCCCGGCAACGTCGCCCAGATCACCTGCGGCCCGCGCTGTTCGCCGGAGCAGGTGCACCAGGTCACCCAGCAACTCCGCCTCGACGACCCGCTGTACCTGCGGTACTGGCACTTCCTGGTGGGCATCGTCGCCGGCCAGGACTACTCGACCGGAACCTCCGTCGCGCACTGCTCGGCGCCCTGCCTCGGACTCTCGTACCAGAGCGACCAGCAGGTCACCCAGATCATCCTGAACAAGCTGCCGGTCAGCCTGTCGCTGGTGATCGGCGCGATGGTGCTCTGGCTGCTGCTGGGCGTCGGCACCGGCATCCTCTCCGCCTGGCGGCGCGGCCGGTTCACCGAACGCGCGCTGACCGGCCTCACCCTGGCCGGCATCTCCACGCCGGTCTTCGTCATCGGCCTCGTCCTGATGATCGTGGTCTGCGGGCAGCTGGAGCTGCTGCCGTTCCCGGAGTACGTCTCCTTCTCGGACGACCCCGAGCAGTGGGCCTGGAACCTGCTGCTGCCCTGGCTCACCCTCGCGATCGCCGAGGCGGCCTACTTCGCCCGGCTGACCCGGGCGTCGATGCTGGAGACGCTCGCCGAGGACCACATCCGCACCTTCCGGGCCTACGGCGTCGGCGAACGGTCGATCGTCGGCCGGCACGCGCTGCGCGGGGCGCTGGCGCCGATCATCGCCCTGAACGCCAACGACTTCGGCAGTGCCGTGGGCGGCGCGGTCCTCATCGAGACCCTCTTCGGCCTTCCCGGCATCGGCCAGGAGCTCGTCCACGCCGTGACCGTGGTCGACCTGCCCGTCGTGGTCGGCATGGTCCTGGTCATCGGCTTCTTCGTGGTCCTCGCCAACGCCCTCGCGGACGTGCTGTACGCGGTGGCCGACCGACGGGTGGTACTGACGTGAGTCTCGTCCGAGTCACTGATCTGACCGTCGAGTTCGGCGACCTGCGGGCCGTGGACGGGCTCTTCTTCCAGCTGGAGCGGGGCGCCGCCCTCGCCCTGGTCGGCGAGTCCGGCTCCGGCAAGTCCACGGTCGCCTCGGCCCTGCTGGGCCTGCACCACGGCACGGGCGCGCGGGTCGGCGGTTCCGTCGAGGTCGCCGGCGTCGACGTCCAGCAGGCCTCCGACGACGAACTGCGGCGGCTGCGCGGCGCGAAGGCGGCGATGGTCTTCCAGGACCCGTTGTCCTCCCTCGACCCGTACTACGCGATCGGCGACCAGATCGCCGAGGTCCACCGTGTGCACACGCGCGTGTCGCGGCGAGCGGCACGCGCGCGTGCCGTGGCGGTCCTGGACCGGGTCGGCATCCCGGACGCGGCGCGCCGGTCCCGGTCCCGCCCGCACGAGTTCAGCGGCGGCATGCGCCAGCGCGCGCTGATCGCCATGGCGCTCTCCTGCGAACCCGACCTGCTGATCGCCGACGAGCCCACCACCGCCCTCGACGTGACCGTCCAGGCCCAGATCCTCGATCTGCTGCACACCCTGCGCGAGGAGACCGGCATGGGCCTGCTGCTCGTCACGCACGACGTGGGCGTCGCCGCCGAGAGCGTCGACCAGGTGCTCGTCATGCGGCACGGGCGGGTGGTCGAGCAGGGGCCGGTCACCGCCGTGCTCGGGGCGCCCGCACAGCCGTACACCCGCGAACTGCTCTCCGCCGTACCGCGCGTGGACGCTGTCCGCGCCCCCTCGGCGGCCTCCGACGGGGTCGTCCTGGAGGCGACCGGTCTGCGGCGCGAGTTCGGCCGCGGCAAGCGGGCCGTCACGGCCGTGGACGACGTGTCGCTGACCGTCCGCCGGGGCGAGACCCTCGGCATCGTCGGCGAGAGCGGCAGCGGCAAGACCACGCTCGGCCGGATGCTGGTCGGGCTGCTGGAGCCGACGGCGGGGGAGGTCCGTTACGACGGGCACGCGCGCGTGGGCGTGAACCCGGCCGTCCAGATGGTCTTCCAGGACCCGGTGTCCTCCCTCAACCCCCGGCGCAGCGTGGGCGAGTCGATCGCGGACCCGCTGCGGGCGCGCGGCGAGCACGACGAGGGGCGCATCCGGGAGCGCGTGACCGAACTGCTGGAGCGTGTGGGGCTCGAAGGGGCGCACTACGACCGCTATCCGCACGAGTTCAGCGGCGGTCAGCGCCAGCGCGTGGGCATCGCGCGGGCGCTCGCGGCCGACCCGCGCGTCATCGTCTGCGACGAGCCGGTCTCCGCGCTGGACGTCACCACCCAGGCCCAGGTCGTCGCCCTGCTCGGCGAACTCCAGCGGGAACTCGGCCTCGCGCTCGTCTTCGTCGCCCACGACCTCGCCGTCGTACGGCAGGTCAGCGACCGGGTCGCGGTCATGCGCCGCGGGCGGATCGTGGAGAGCGGGCCCGCCGACGAGGTCTACGACCACGCCCAGGACCCGTACACCCGGCAACTCCTGGCCGCCGTACCCGCGCTCGACCCCGAGGCGGCGGCCCGGCGGCGGGCGGCGCGGCGGGAGCCCGTGACAGCGTGACGTTCCTGCAGTTCCGGGCGTGACGTTCCGCCGCCGTCCGATCGCCTAGCGCGACCGAACGCCACCCGCACGCGAAAGTTACGACCGTTCACCCCTTTTGGTGGCGCGATGGACAACCGTCCATCGCGCCACCGCCTTGTCCGCATACGTTCGTCCCGCTGCGAGCCGCCGGAGCAACGGCGGCTCCCCATACGGGAGATCGATCGGGGGTGCACACGTGCGCATCGGACTGCTTACGGAGGGTGGTTATCCGTATGTGAGCGGTGACGCCAGGCTCTGGTGCGACCGGCTCGTGCGCGGGCTCGGGCAGCACCAGTTCGACGTCTACGCGCTCAGCCGCAGCAGGCGCCAGGAGGACGAGGGCTGGCTGGAGCTGCCACCGCACGTCAGCCGGGTGCGTACGGCTCCCCTGTGGACCGCCGAGGAGGACGGGGTCGCGTACGGGCGGCGCGCACGCCGGCGCTTCGTCGAGAGCTACGCGGAACTGGCCGGGGTGCTGTGCGCCGGACCGGGCGCGGAGGGCCCAGGCGGCACGGAGGGCGCAGGCGGCACGGACGGCCCAGGTGGCGCGGAGGGCGTAGGCGGCGCGGACGGCCCCGGCGCCGTCCCCGGTCATCTGGCGGACCGTTTCGGCAACGCGCTCTACGGGCTCGCCGAACTCGCCCGCGACGAGGGCGGACTGGTCGGCGCACTCCGCTCCGACGCCGCCGTGCGCACGCTGGAGCGCGCCTGTCGCGCACCCGGCGCACTCGGTACGGCGCGCGAGGCGCGCGTGCCCGATCTGCTCGCCGTCGCCGCCCACCTCGAACGCGCCCTGCGCCCCCTCTCCCTCGACTGGTACGGCGACGACGGCCTCGGCGCCACCGACCTCTGCCACGCCACCGCGGGCGGCCCGGCCGCCCTGCCCGGCCTGCTCGCCGCGCACTTCTCCGACGTACCGCTGCTGGTCACCGAGTACGGCGTGCAACTGCGCTCGCACTACCTCGCCTCCGGCCCGGACGCGGCCACCCCGGCCGTCCGCGCCCTGCTCGCCGCCTTCCACGGCCGGCTCGCCACCGAGGTCTACGGCCGCGCCGCGATCATCACCCCCGGCAACGCCCACGCCCGCCGCTGGCAGGAGCGCTGCGGGGCCGACCGCGCCCGCATCCGTACCGTCCACCCCGGCATGGAGGCCTCCCGGTTCACCGAGGTGGGCGAGGCCCCGGACCGCGCCGACCCGGACACCCTCGTGTGGGTCGGCCGGATCGAGCCGTCCAAGGACCTGGTGTCGCTGCTGCACGCCTTCGCGGAGGTCCGCAGGGAGGAACCCAAGGCGCGGCTGCGGGTGGTGGGGGCCCCGGCCGGCGCGGAGGGCGACGCCTACCTGGGCCACTGCAGGGCGCTCGCCGCACAGCTCTTCCCCGACGAGGCCGAGGGCGTGCACGCCGTCGGTGACAACCCGGTCGCCTTCGAGGAGATCGGCGGACCGGAGGCGCCGACCCTCGCCGACGCCTACGCGTCCGGCACGGTCGTCGTCCTCTCCAGCGTCGTCGAGGGGTTCCCGGCCGGACTGGTGGAGGCGATGTTCTGCGGCCGCGCGACCGTCTCCACCGACGTCGGCGCCGTGGTGGAGGCCATCGGCGGCACCGGGCTCGTCGTACCCCCGCGCAATCCGCGGGCGCTCGCCGAGGCGTGCGTGGCGCTGCTGCGCGACCCCGAGCGCCGTGAGCGCCTCGGGGCCGCCGCGCGCGCCAGGGCGCTCGAACTGTTCACCGTCGAGCAGAACATCGCGGCATTTCGCGCCATTTACCTGGAGATCGTCTCGCACTGCCCGGTGCGCCGGGTCGTCCTCGACGCGGCCGGCGAGCCCCTGCCGTTCGGCGTCCCGGCCGAGGCCCATGTCCCGGGCCGCTGGACCGGTCCCACCGCCCGCGTGGTGAGCCGGGGCGGACCCGGCTGGGCCCTGGGCGCCCCGGCCCGCCCCGCCCCGGTCCGGGCGACGCCGCTCGCGGCCCCCGAGGGGGCGCTGTGAACGGCGACGAAGGCGGCACGGCCAACGGCGGCCTGGGCGAGCTGGACCGGCCCGGACGGCCCGGCGCGGCGGACGCCTGGGACGCGCGGTCGGGGGAGTGGCTGCCGGGCACCGAGGAGGGCGGTGCGGCGGACACCTTCGCGGGGAGCCGGCCGCCGGCGGCCGGCGGGGGCTCCGCACGGAGCCGGGCCGCCGCTCCGCACCCCGTCGGCAGCCGTACGCCCACCCCCCGCCGAGGCGTCGCCGACCCCGTGAAGGCGCTGCTGCACCGCCATCGCGACCTGTGCGAACGGGCCGTCGACCCGCTGGAGATCGCCGCCGGCCTCGAAGCGCACGGGGTCACCGACCGGACCGCCGCCCGCTTCCGGCACCGTGACGTCTTCTCGCTCGCCGAGGAGCTCTACGCACGCGTGCCCCGCGACGGCGAACCCCGCCCGCGCCCCGAGCCGGCGCCCGCGCCCGGCGTGCGCGCCGACCGGGTGCTGCTCACACTTCTCCCGGGCGCCGTGTGTGCGGCCGTCGTGACCGGCGTACGGCTCACCGAGGGCCGGCCACGCCTCCTGGTGGCAGCCGCCGGGGCCCTCGCCGTCGCCCTGGCCGTCCGCCTGGCGCTGCGCCGCGGCCCCCTGGCCGTGCCGGACCGCACCCTCGCCCGGCACACCGCCACCGGCCCGCGGGCGTGGACCTGCTGGCTCCTCGCCTACGCCCTCTTCGGCAACGGCCTGCTGCGTGCCGTCGTGGACGGCGGCCCCGACGGCCTGCCGACCGGCGCCGCACACGGCCCCTGGCCGGTGACCACCGCCCCCGTCCTCGCCCTCACCCTGGCCTGCGCCCCGGCGGCCTGGAGCGCCCACCTGCTCGGCGTCGGCGCGCGCCGCAGGCTCGCGGGCAGCCGGGGCCTGGAGGAGTTCACCGGGGCCGTACAGCCGTTGCTGCTCGGCGCGTTCGCGCTCTTCCTGGGCGCCCTCACCGCCCTGCTCGCGCTGTGCGGCGCCGCCCTGGGAGAACCCGCCGGCTACCCGGAGGCCCTCACCCTCGGCGCCCTCCTCCTGCTGGCCCGCCTCCTCACCGTCCACAACGTCCCGCAGGGCCCCGGCCCGGCCCTCGCCGCCGCTGCCCTGGCACAAGCGGCGGCCGTGGCCCTGGTCCTGGCCGGCCGGCTGCCCGGCTGCGCCTTCCTGGCGGTCCCCGTCAACGCCCTGACCGACGCGTGGGGCGCGGGCGGCGTCCCGGCGCTCGTCTGCGGCGCCGCCGCGCTGGCACTGCTGCTCCAGGCCACCCGCACCCTCACCCGGGCCTCGGCCCACGCGCCCACGGGAGACCCCGAGTGAGCCGAGCCGCCGCTTCCCCCGCAGGCCTCGCCGAGCCGTCCCGGCGGCCGACCCCCGGCATCCCGCCGAAGGCGACCGCACCATCCTCAGAAGGAGACCACCAGATGACCACCTCCCGACCCGGACCCGGAGCGTCCGGAACCGCCGGAGTCGCCGGAGCGCACACCCCGGGAGCCGCACGATGAGGGTTCTGCTGATCGGAGCCAACGGATACCTCGGCCGCTTCGTCGCCGACCGGCTGCTCGCCGACCCGGCCGTCCAGCTCACCGCGCTCGGCCGCGGCGACGACGCCGACGTCCGCTTCGACCTCGCCACCGGCAGCCCCGGCGCGCTCACCCGCTTCCTCGACGCGGTCCACCCGGGCGTCATCGTGAACTGCGCCGGCGCCACCCGCGGCGGCGCCCGCGAACTCACCCGGCACAACACCGTCGCCGTCGCCACCATCTGCGAGGCCCTGCGCCGCAGCGGCTGCGGCGCCCGCCTGGTGCAGGTCGGCTGCAGCGCCGAGTACGGCCCGAGCCAGCCCGGCTCCTCCACGGCCGAGGACGCCGTACCGCGCCCCGGCGGCCCGTACGGCGTCAGCAAGCTCGCCGCCACCGAACTGGTCCTCGGCTCCGGCCTGGACGCCGTCGTCCTGCGCGTCTTCTCACCCGCCGGGCCCGGCACCCCGGCCGGGTCCCCGCTCGGCCGGCTCGCCGAGGCCATGCGCCGCGCCATGCAGTCCGGCGACGGCGAACTCAAACTCGGCGGCCTGGGCGCCCAGCGCGACTTCGTCGACGTCCGTGACGTCGCCCGTGCCGTCCACGCGGCCTCGCTCTCCGCAGCCCAGGGCGTCATCAACATCGGCTCCGGCCGCGCCGTGCGGCTCCGCGACGCCGCCGCTGTCCTCGCCCGGGTCGCCGGATACGGCGGCGCCCTGCACGAACTCGACGGCCCCCCGGGACCGCTGCGCAGCCCCATCGGCCACCCCCGCCTGGACCCCGACCACGCGGCCCCGGTCGCGTACCCGTACCCGGACGGCTGCGGCAGCTGGCAGCAGGCCGATGTGCGCTGCGCCCGCGACCGGCTCGGCTGGCGGCCCCGCATCAACCTGGAGGAGTCCCTCGCGGACATCTGGATGGAGGCGGCGTGCCGCATCTGACCAGCACCCGGACGGGCCCCGCGACCACCGGCTTCCGCACCGCCTTCGGCATCCCCGGCTACGCCCACCCGCTGCTCGCTCCCGCCCAGTGGGCCGAACTCACCCGCCCCGGCACGCCCTTGCACTGGGTCGTCCTCGACGTGGCGAACGGCCCCGGCAGCCGCCCCGACCCGCACTGCCTGGAGGCGGCCGGCCGGCTCCGCAACGCGGGCATCCGCGTCCTCGGTCACCTGGACACCGGCTATGGCGCCCGCCCCCGGGCCGACCTGCTCACCGACGCCCGGCACTTCCACGACTGGTACCGCGTCGACGGCTTCCTGCTGGACCGCTGCCCCACCGAGCGCACCGCGCTCCCCGGGATCCGCCGGGCCGTCGCCGCGCTCCGCGCCCTCGGTGACGATCCCCACATCGTCCTCGGCCACGGCACCCACCCGCACCCGGGCTACGCCGAGAACGCCGACCAGTTGGTGACCTTCGCGGGCCCCTGGGGCGACTACCGCTGGTCCCAGGTCGCCGAGTGGACCGCCGACTACCCGCCGGACCGCTTCTGCCACTTCGTCCACGGCGTGCCCCTCGGCCACCTCGACGAGGCGCTGCGCATCGCCCGCTGGCAGGGCGCGTCGACCATCTACTTCACCGACCGCACGGACCACGGCGGCAGAGCCGACCCCTGGGAGGCCATGCCCGGTTACTGGGACGAAATCGTCTCGCGGATCGGAACAGGTGTCTCGGAATGAAGAAGCCCGTGGCAGTGTTACAGGGAGAACAAACGTAGTGATTGACCGATCAACGGAGTCTCCGTGTCGCTGCCACCCCTGGTCGAGCCAGCTTCTGAGCTCACCGTAGACGAGGTCCGCAGGTACTCCCGCCACCTGATCATCCCGGACGTCGGGATGGACGGGCAGAAGCGGCTGAAGAACGCCAAGGTGCTCTGTGTCGGCGCCGGCGGCCTGGGCTCGCCGGCGCTGATGTACCTGGCCGCCGCGGGTGTCGGCACCCTCGGCATCGTGGAGTTCGACGAGGTCGACGAGTCGAACCTGCAGCGCCAGATCATCCACAGCCAGGCCGACATCGGCCGCTCCAAGGCGGAGTCCGCCCGTGACTCCGTCCTCGGCATCAACCCGTACGTGAACGTGGTCCTGCACGAAGAGCGGCTCGAGGCCGAGAACGTGATGGACATCTTCAGCCAGTACGACCTGATCGTCGACGGCACGGACAACTTCGCCACCCGCTACCTGGTCAACGACGCGTGCGTGCTGCTGAACAAGCCGTACGTCTGGGGCTCGATCTACCGCTTCGACGGCCAGGCCTCGGTCTTCTGGTCCGAGTACGGTCCCTGCTACCGCTGCCTCTACCCGGAGCCCCCGCCGCCGGGCATGGTCCCCTCCTGCGCCGAGGGCGGCGTGCTGGGCGTGCTGTGCGCGTCCATCGGCTCCATCCAGGTCACCGAGGCCATCAAGGTCCTCACCGGCACCGGTGAGCCCCTGGTCGGCCGTCTGATGATCTACGACGCCCTGGAGATGCAGTACCGCCAGGTCAAGGTCCGCAAGGACCCGAACTGCGCGGTCTGCGGCGAGAACCCGACCGTCACCGAGCTCATCGACTACGAGGCCTTCTGCGGCGTCGTCTCCGAGGAGGCCCAGCAGGCGGCCGCTGGCTCGACGATCACTCCCAAGCAGCTCAAGGAGTGGATCGACGACGGCGAGAACATCGAGATCATCGACGTCCGCGAGCCGAACGAGTACGAGATCGTCTCCATCCCGGGCGCCAAGCTGATCCCGAAGAACGAGTTCCTCCTCGGCACCGCCCTGGAGGGCCTGCCACAGGACAAGAAGATCGTTCTGCACTGCAAGACGGGTGTCCGCAGTGCGGAGGTCCTCGCGGTCCTGAAGTCCGCGGGCTTCGCGGACGCCGTCCACGTGGGCGGCGGCGTCATCGGATGGGTCAACCAGATCGAGCCGTCGAAGCCGGTCTACTGAGTACAGGCTCCGCCGAGGGCGGGGGCCTCGGGCACGACAGGTGCCCGGAGCCCCCGCCTTCGTCATGAGCAGACCTTGCCGTCCTTCGGGACCGTGCCGCTGAGCAGATAGGCGTCTACCGTCGAGTCCACGCAGTCGCTCCCGCTGCCGTACGCCCCGTGGCCCTCGCCCTTCCAGGTCAGCTCGACCCCGACGCCCTTGCCCAGCTCGTCCGCCATCCGCCGGGCGCCCTCGTACGGCGTCGCCGGGTCGCCGGTGTTGCCGACCAGCAGGATCGGGGCCGCCCCCGGGGCGCTCACCTCCGGAGTGTCGTACTCCCCGGCCACCGGCCAGTCGTGGCACCAGCCGGCCGTGTCCCAGCCCAGGAAGTCCCCGAACACGGGCGAGATCTTCTCGAACTGAGGCAGCAGCTTCTTCGTCTGGGCGAGCGTCGGCCGCTGCTTGTCGTCCAGGCACGATATGACCCGCTGGGAGTGCGTGGTCGTGCCGTAGTGCCCCGAGGAGTCCCGGTCGTTGTACTGGTCCGCGAGTGAGAGCAGCTCCGAGCCGTCGCCCTCCCCGGCCGCCCGCAGCGCGCTGGTCAGCGTCGGCCAGCTGTCCTGGCTGTACAGCGGCAGGACGATGCCGGTGACCGCGAGCGTCTGGGTCAGCTTCCGCCCGGAGGACGTCGGAAGCGGCTTCGCGTCGAGCCGGGTCAGCAGGTCCGCGATCTTCTGCGAACCCTGCTCCGGGTCCTGCCCGGTGGACTTCAGATAGTCGTCCAGCGCCCGCTGGAAGCCCTGGGCCTGGTTCTTCGCGTGACCGACCGAGTCCGCGGTCGGGTCGACCACCGCGTCCAGGATCAGCCGCCCCACGTTCTTCGGGAACAAGTGGGCGTACACACCGCCCAGTTCGGTGCCGTAGGAGATGCCGAAGTAGTGCATCTTCGAGTCCCCGAGCACCCGGCGCATCAGGTCCATGTCGCGGGCCGTGTCGGTCGTCGAGACATGCGCGATCAGCTGCCCGGCGGCCTTCTGGCAGCCCTTGCCGAAGTCGGCGGCGTCCTGGAAGTACGCCGTCTCCTCCGCCGGCGTGTCCGGTGTCGCGTCGATCGGCTCGGCGGCCTGGATGGCCTTGTCGCTGCGGCAGCGGATCCCCTCGCTGGCGCCCACTCCGCGCGGATCCCAGCTCACCAGGTCGTACCGCTCACGCAGCGCGGAGACGGTGGTCGCGTAGTACGGCATCGTCGAGACGCCGGAGCCGCCGGGACCGCCGAAGTTGAACAGCAGCGAGCCGATCCGCCGGCCCGATCCGCCGCTCGCCTGCGCCCGGATCAGCGCCAGCCCGATGGTCTCCCCGTCCGGCTTCGCCCAGTCCAACGGGACCTTGAGCGTCGCGCACCGCCACTCGTCACCGGGCGCGGCCGAGTCGGAAGTGGCCTTGCAGCGGCTCCAGTCGAGCTTCTGGGAGGTGAGGGAGGAGGGCAGTGCGGCCGAGCCCGTGGTGCTGGACGTGGCGGCCGACGGCTGCCCGGACGAGGCCTTCCCCTCCTCGGTGCCCCCACCCGACGACCCACTGCTGCACCCGGCCATGAGCAGCCCCGCGGCGACAGCGGCCGCCCACCGTACAGATCGCAACATGCGCGCACACCCCCCACACAGGCTCTCCGCTCATTCGCCGCGGAAAGCGGTCTGGTCATAGTAGGCGGCGTGGGCGACGGCCGTCGCAGCCTGTGGATAACCTTTTGACCTGCGGTTTTGCGGCGCCTCGGGATCGAGGGGTGGTCAACCGGGGGTCAGCTGCAGACCGTTCCGGCCTTCGGTACCGTCCCCTCCAGCAAGTAGCCGTTCACGGCGCCCTGTACGCACTTGTTCTTGCTGTCGTACGCCCCGTGCCCCTGCCCCTTGTACGTCAGTTCCACCCCGACGCCCTTCCCGAGCGCCTCCACCATCTTCCTCGCCCCCTCGTACGGGGTGGCCGGATCCCCGGTGTTGCCCACGACCAGGATCGGCGCCGAGCCGGGCGCGCTGACGTCGGGGTGGTCGGCCGCGCCGGGCACCGCCCAGTCGGTGCAGCTGACCATGCCCCAGGCGAGGTAGTCGCCGAACAGCGGGGACGCGGCGCGGAACGTGGGCAGGCGCTGCTGGACGTAGTCGGCGGTGTACCGCGGCTTCTCGTCGGCGCAGTTGATGGCGATGTTCGCCGCCGTGATGTTGCTGTACTCGCCGTTCTGGCTGCGGCCGTTCATCGAGTCGGACAGCAGCATCAGGATCTTCCCGTCGCCGTCGTACGCCTCCTCCAGACCCTCGGTGAGGTACTCCCAGAAGTCCTTGGAGTACAGGGACTGGGCGATGCCGTTGGTGGCGGCGGTCTGGGTCAGCATGCGGGGGAGGATGCCGGGGATCGGCTTCTTGTCGAGGTCCGCGAGGAGCCCTGCGATGCGGTCCTTCACGTCCTGCGGGGTGTCGCCGATCGGGCACTCGGTGGTCTTCGAGGTGCAGTCCTGGGCGAAGTTGTCGAGCGCGAGCTGGAAGCCCTTGGCCTGCCCGAGCGAGCTCTCCTCCGGGTTCTGGGTGGGGTCGACGACGGCGTCGAGAACGGCCCGGCCCACGTTCTTCGGGAAGAGGTGGGCGTAGACGCCGCCGAGTTCGGTGCCGTAGGAGATGCCGAAGTAGTGCAGCTGTCTGTCCCCGAGCACCTGGCGCATCAGGTCCATGTCGCGGGCGGCGTCGGTGGTGCGCACGTGCGGCAGGATCGTCTTGGAGTTCTTCTCGCAGGCGGCGTTGAACTGCTTGGTGCGGTTGATGAGCTGGGTGCGCTCGGCGCTGGTGTCGGGCGTTCCGTCCTGCTGGAAGAAGTCGTCGAGCTGGGCGTCGTTCTCGCACTCCACGGGGTCGCTGCGGCCGACTCCGCGCGGGTCGAAGCTGACCAGGTCGTAGCGGGTGCGCAGGGCGGCGTAGTCCTCGCCGAAGGCGGGGAGGGTGGTGACGCCGCTGCCGCCGGGTCCGCCGAAGTTGAAGATCAGGGAGCCGATCCGCTTGTCCGCGGCGCCGCTGGCCCTGGCGCGGATCAGCGCGAGACCGATCGTGGCGCCCTTCGGTTTCGACCAGTCCAGGGGCGCCCTCATGGTGGCGCACTGCCAGTTGCCGCCGCCGGGCAGCGGTGACGGGGTGTCGCCACCGCCCTCGGCCTCGTCGGGGGCCGGGCAGTCCTTCCAGTCCAGCTTCTGTGCCGTCAGATCCCCGTCCTTGGAACCGTCGCTGCACCCGGTCAGCACGGAGGACAGCACCAGGGCGGTGGTCAGGGCGGCGACACGGATCCGGAAGGGGTTCGGCATGATCCCATCCTGGGGTCGCCCACGGTCCCGCGCGCGGGGCGCGAGCCGTACGAGGTACGGCCCTAGAGCGCGCCCTTGCGTGTGAGGTGGTTGAAGGCCAGCCAGCCCGGCAGGACCGGCAGCCACAGGGTCAGCAGCCGGTAGAGCAGGACCGCGGGGGCCGCGACCTCCTTGGGGAGGCCGACGGCGATCAGGCCGACGGTCAGGGTCGCCTCGACCGCGCCGACACCGCCCGGGGTGGGCGCCGCGGAGCCGAGCGCGTTTCCGGCCAGGAAGACGACGGCGACACTGGCGATGCTCAGCGAGGTCGACTCGTCGCCGAACGCGCGGATGGAGGCGTCCAGGCACATCACGAAGCAGGCGGTCAGCAGCAGCATGCCGCCGATGCCGGTGACGAGTTTCTGCGGCCGCTGCAGCACGTCCAGCATGCGCGGCACGACACCCGCGAAGAGCGACCGCACGCGCGTGACGAGGAACTTCCGCAGGAACGGCACCGAGGTCACCACGAGGACCAGGACGGCGACGGTCAGCAGGCCCGCGATGACCGTGCGGGACGGGGACAGGGAGGGGGTCTTCTCGGTACCGGTGAGATAGCCGAAGGACAGCAGCATCAGGATGTGGCAGCCCAGTCCGAACAGCTGGGAGGCGCCGACGCTCGCGACCGCCAGTCCGGGGCGCACGCCGGCGCGCTGCAGGAAGCGCGTGTTCAGAGCCACACCGCCGACGGCGGCCGGTGCCACGATCTTCACGAAGGAGCCGGCCACCTGCGCCGCCACGGTCCGCACGAACGGCACCCGCTCGGGCACGAACCCGAGGAGCGCCATCGCGGCGGCGACGTAGCTGAGCGCCGAGAACGCCACGGCGGCGAGCACCCAGCCCCACTGGGCCTGCGCGAACAGGGTGTCGAACTCGATGTGGGTGAGCTGGGTGAGCAGGTAGTACGCGCCGACCGCACCGGCCATGAAACTGATCAGCGTGCGCGGCCGGACCCGCTCCAGCCGCGCCGGCTCCACGGGGGCCTGCGGTCTGATCCGCAACACCTGGTGCCGGATCTGGGTGAGCAGGTCCTCCTCGCGCGCCTCGTCCAGGGCCTCGTCCAGGGCCCGCTTCTCGGCCCGCTGCTCGGCGCGCACCGTCTTCTTGTCGGGCTTCTCGACCGACTCCTCCAGACGGGCCTGCTTGGCCTGCCTGGACGCCTCCAGGACGGCGTCGCGCTCGCGCTGGGCGCGCTCCCTGGCGAGTCTGCGCAGCGTCGCGCGCGTGGACCGGGTGAGCGCGATCGGCTGGAGCATCGGCAGACAGTCGGCGACGGCGTCGGGGCCGAGGACACCGACCGCCGAGGCCACCGCCCGCTCGGCACCCACCCGCAGACCGAGCGTGGTGACCAGCTGGGCGACGTCCATGCGCAGCAGCAGCTCGCCGGCGGCGATCTCACCGCCGCGCAGGTCGGTGAGGATCACCGTGCCGGAACGGTCCACGAGGATGGCGTCTCCGGCGAGCCTGCGGTGCGCGATCCGGCGCGACTGCAGCGCCGCCACCTGGTGCCAGGTGTTGCGCAGCAGTTCGTCGGTGATCTCCTCGTCGGCCAGCGAGTCCAGGGTGCGGCCGCCGGTGTGCTCGTAGACGAGCATCACCGCGTCGGGACCCAGCTCGGAGGTGGCGATCAGCTTCGGGGCGTTGGCGCCGGCCGCGATCGCCGCGTACGCCAGCAGTGCCTCCTGCTCCAGGGCCTGGCGCAGGGACTGCAGGCTGGAGCGGGTGGCGAAGCCGCGCAGGGTCAGATTGCGCCACGCGCGGTAGAAGAATCCCTGGGCCTGCTGCTCCCGGTCGACGACCGTGACGTCCAGCGGCGGGCCGTCCTCCAGGGTGACGAAGTAGCGCCGTCCCCGGTCGCCGTTCTCGCTGTCGAGGGCCTCCTCGCGGGCCGCGCCGACCGGGTGGAAGCCGACGTGCCTGAGGCCCGCCAGCAGGGTCCGCCCGGTGGGGCGGACGTTGGGCGAGCCGACCGCGTACAGCGTGCCGTAGGCGACGGTCCAGCCGATCAGCACCGTGAGGATGATCGAGAACGGTGTGGTGTACCCGGTGACCAGCATGGAGAACGCGTCGAGCAGCAGCACGATCCACAGGACCGAGCGCCATCTCGGCCGCCGGGACATGCCGACGGCCGTCATATAGGCGATGACGGGCGCGAGATAGCCGTGCACGGGGTCGGTGAGGGCGTGGATGTCACCGGGGGAGGGCTGGGTGAGCGCCTCCTGGATGGAGCCCGGGGCGGCTCTCGCCACCCACAGGTCGGTGGCGAGGGTCACTCCGTGCGCGAGGACGGCGGCGAGCACGCCGTCGGCGATGCGCAGCCCGTCCCGCTTGATCAGCCGCTCGATCGCGAACGCGACCGGCACCAGCAGGATCGCGATGCTGGAGGCCAGCCCCGCGAACCTGATCAGCAGGTCGGGGGCCTGTCCGGTGCCCTTGTTGATGTCCTGTTCGAGGCCGGAGGTCGTGCCGTGCGCGAACGCGGCGATCCCGAGCAGCACGGCCACGGCGAGCACGCCGACCAGCAGACGCATGAGGTCGGAGGGGCGGTGCACGCGCGCGGGGAGCAGCGGTTCGTCGCCCTCCACCTCGTCGGTGTGCAGTTCGTCCGGCACGTGTTCCGCCTCGGAGACGTCCTCGGAGACATCGGGTTCGGCGGCGGTGCCGGGGTGCGTGCTGTCGTCCTGGCCCACGGAGTCCCGGTTCTCGGCGTTCGAGCGGGCGGCGTCCGGGCGTGCGGCGGCGTCAGAGGTGCCCGCCGCTCTGTCGGGGTGCACGCCCTGCTGCTCGGTCGTCTCTTCTTGATCTCGTATCACCAGTCACCGCCCGCACGATGGTGGCATGCCCCACCGACACCGGAGGGCATCAGGGTGCAGATGCGGGGGCGCACAGTCTGCCCCAAGCGCCGCGAGAGGGCGAGACGGAGGCCGCACGCGCACCGCACGGGTTGTCGGTGGGGTGCGGCAGGATGGGGCGAATGAGCGAGCAGAGCCTTCCCGAGGACACCCGAGAGGGGTACGCGGACGAACTTCCCGAGTATGCCGAGCGGGTCCTGGAGGTCGCCGAGCGGATCCCGCCCGGGCGCGTGATGACCTACGGCGACGTCGCGGAGTGGCTGGAGGAGGGAGGGCCGCGCCAGGTCGGGCGTGTGATGTCGCTCTACGGCGGTGCCGTCCCGTGGTGGCGTGTGGTGCGCGCCGACGGGGTCCTGCTCCCGGGGCACGAGCTGCGTGCGCTGGATCACTACCGCGCGGAGGGCACGCCGCTGAAGGAGGCGAGCAGGGCCGCGCAGGGCCATCTGCCGCGGCTCGACATGAGGCGGGCGCGGTGGGACGGCGGCGCGGACACGGAGGCTCACACCTGACAGCTTCCGCCATCCGAGGCCTTCGGGGGGAACCGGTGGCCCGTACGAGGGACAGCGGGGACGTCCGTGGCATGACGTACGTTCGTGAGATGAGGGGCGCGGGTGCCGCGGGGGGCGTAGGTGCCGCCCGAGGCGGACGGGAAGAATCGGAAGCCCTGCTTCCGTCCGGTTCGTCGGCGTAGCGTCGGCTGCGCGTGTCCCGCTCACCCCGCGGCCACCACTCCGCACGCGCGACCGCGCACCGACCAGCACACCCACCAGGACCGGCGAACCACGTGAGCTCCTCTTCCTCCACCAAGCGCCTGCCGCACCTCCCGGTGCGGCAGGGGAGCCGTGGCGCTTACCGACTGGTCCGTACCCCGCCGGCCGGCATGGATCCCCCTCCTCTGGACGCGGCACAGCGCGCAGTGGTTGACCACGGATCAGGCCCGCTGCTCGTCCTCGCGGGCCCCGGCACCGGAAAGACCACCACCCTGGTCGAGTCGGTGGCCGCGCGGATCGCCCGGGGCGACGACCCCGAGCGGATCCTGGTGCTGACCTTCAGCCGCAAGGCCGCCGTAGAGCTGCGCGACCGCATGGCCCTGCGGGTGGGTGCCGCCCGCGCGCCCCGGGCGACCACCTTCCACTCGTACTGCTACGCCCTGATCCGCGCGCACCAGGACAGCGGCCTGTTCGTGGACCCGCTGCGGCTGCTGTCCGGCCCCGAGCAGGACGTCACCGTCCGCGAGCTGCTGGCCGGCCAGCCCGACCTGGAACGGCTCGGGCTCGACCATGTCCGCTGGCCGGACGAACTGCGCGCCTGCCTGACCACCCGGGGCTTCGCCGACGAGGTCCGCGCGGTCCTCGCCCGCAGCCGCGAACTGGGCCTCGACCCGGCCGCCCTGGACGCCTTCGCCCGCCGGATCGGCCGCCCCGACTGGCGGGCCGCGGCCGCCTTCCTCGCCGAGTACCTCGACGTCCTCGACCTGCAGGGCGTCCTCGACTACGCCGAACTCGTCCACCGCGCGGTGCTGCTCGCCCACCGCCCCGAGGTCGCCCTGGACCTCGCGGGGCGGTACGACGCCGTGTACGTCGACGAGTACCAGGACACCGACCCCGCCCAGGTGCGCCTGCTGCAGGCACTGGCCGGCGGCGGCCGCACCCTGGTCGCGTTCGGCGACCCGGACCAGTCGATCTACACGTTCCGGGGCGCCGACGTGAACGGCATCCTGGACTTCCCGTCGGCCTTCGCGCGCGTGGACGGCCGCCCCGCCCCCGTCGAGGTGCTCCGCACCTCCCGCCGGGCCGGTGCCGGCCTGCTGGCCGCGACCCGCCTGCTGACCCGGCGGATGCCGCTGACCCGGCTGCCCGCCGCCCAGGTGCGCGCCCACCGCGAGCCGGCTGCCGCGCGGGACGACGGCCGGGTCGAGGTGTACACGTACCCGACGTCCGGCACCGAGCTGGACAACATCGCCGACATCCTGCGCCGCGCCCACCTGGAGGACGGTGTCCGCTGGAGCGACATGGCCGTCCTGGTCCGCGCGGGATCCGCCACCATCCCCACGGTCCGCCGCGCCCTCACCGCGGCCGGCGTGCCCCTGGACATCGACGGCGAGGACGTACCGCTGCGCCACGAGCCGGCGGTGGCGCCCCTGCTGACGGCGCTCCGCGCGGTGGCGGAGGCCGAAGCGGCGCAGGACGCGGACGAGGATGCCTGCTGGCTCGACACCGAGACCGCGCTCACCCTGCTCACCTCCCCGCTCGCCGGCATGGACGCGGCCGACCTGCGCCGCCTCGGCCGCGCCCTGCGCGACGAGGAGCGGGCGGCCGGCAACGCGCTCCCGCCACCCTCGGACGAACTGCTCGCGCGGGCGCTCGCCGAACCCGAGCGCCTCGCCGTCCACGACCCCGGGTACGCGCGCGGTGCGCAGCGGCTCGGCGCCCTGCTCGGCAGGGCCCGGGAGCGCCTGGCGGGCGGCGGTACGGCCGAGGAGGCGCTGTGGGTCCTGTGGAACGGCACACCCTGGCCCTCCCGTCTGGAACGCTCCGCCCGGCGCGGCGGCGCGGCCGGCCGCAACGCCGACCGTGACCTGGACGCCGTGTGCGCCCTGTTCGCCACCGCCGCCCGCGCGGAGGAGCGCAGCGGCGGCCGGGGCGCGCTGAACTTCCTGGCCGAGATCGAGGCCGAGGACATCGCCGCCGACACCCTCGCCGGGCGCGCGGTGCGCCCCGACGCCGTACGCCTGATGACCGCGCACCGCTCCAAGGGCCTGGAATGGCGCCTGGTCGTCGTCGCCGGCGTCCAGGAGGGCCTCTGGCCGGACCTGCGCCGCCGCGGCTCGCTCCTGGAGGCCGACCGCATCGGCCGCGACGGACTCGCCGAACCGCTCACCCCCGGCGCACTGCTCGCCGAGGAGCGCCGGCTGTTCTACGTCGCCGCCACGCGCGCGCGAGAACGCCTCGTCGTCACCGCCGTGAAGGCCCCCGCGGACGACGGCGACCAGCCCTCCCGGTTCCTCACCGAGCTGGGCGTCGAACCCCAGGACGTCACCGGACGGCCCCGCCGCCCGCTCTCCGTGGCCGCCCTGGTCGCCGAGCTGCGCGCGACCACGGTCGACCCGCGCGCGTCCGACGCCCTCCGGGAGGCCGCCGCCCGCCGCCTGGCCCGGCTGGCCGCGCTCGCCGACGAGGACGGCCGCCCCCTGGTGCCGTCCGCCCACCCCTACCGCTGGTGGGGCATGTTCGAGCCCACCGAGAGCAAGGTGCCGCTGCGCGACCGGGACCAGCCCGTCGTGCTGTCCGGCAGCGCCCTCGACCAGCTCGCCAACACCTGTTCCCTCCAGTGGTTCCTGGGCCGCGAGGTGAAGGCCGACGCGCCCGCCACCACCGCCCAGGGCTTCGGCAACGTCGTGCACGTCCTCGCCGACGAGGTCGCCTCCGGACGCACCCCCGCCGACCTCGCCGTCCTCATGGAGCGCCTGGAGTCGGTGTGGAACGCGCTCGCCTTCGACGCCCCCTGGAAGTCGGCCCAGGAGAAGGACAACGCGCGCGTGGCACTCGAACGCTTCCTGAAGTGGCACGTCCTGGACCGCACCGCACGCACCCCGGTCGCCAGCGAGCAGGACTTCGACGTCACCCTCGGGACGGGCGACTACGAGGTCCGCATCCGCGGCCAGATGGACCGGGTGGAGGCGGACGGCGAGGGCCGCGCGTACGTCGTCGACTTCAAGACCGGCAAGCAGGCGCCCAGCGCCGCGGAGGTGGCCCGGCACCCGCAGCTCGCCGTCTACCAGCTCGCGGTCCGCGAGGGCGCCGTGGACGAGGCCTTCGGCGGTGTACGGCCCGAACCCGGCGGCGCCGAACTGGTCCACCTCAGACAGGGCGCCCCCCAGCGCGACGGCGGCGAGACCCTGCCCAAGGTGCAGGCGCAGGAGCCGCTGGAGGGGGAGTGGGTCGGCGAGCTGCTGGCCACCGCCGCCGGCAAGGTCCTCGACGAACGGTTCACCCCGACCACCGGCCAGCACTGCACGCACTGCGCCTTCCGGGCCTCGTGCAGCGCGCGGCCGGAGGGGCGGCACGTGGTGGAGTGAGCGCTGGTTCCTCGATTGTCAGTGCCCGCCGCTAGCCTTTTTCCTCATGCCCGCCCTCATCACCGACCCCGAGCAGCTCAAGGAGCTCCTCGGTATCCCGTTCACCCCGGAGCAGACGGCCTGCATCACCGCGCCGCCCGCCCCGCAGGTGATCGTGGCCGGAGCCGGGTCGGGCAAGACGACGGTGATGGCGGCCCGCGTGGTCTGGCTGGTCGGCACCGGGCAGGTCGCCCCGGAACAGGTCCTCGGCCTGACCTTCACCAACAAGGCGGCCGGCGAACTCGCCGAACGCGTCCGCAAGGCACTCGTCAAGGCGGGCGTCACCGACCCCGACGCGATCGACCCGGACAACCCGCCCGGCGAGCCCGCCATCTCCACGTACCACGCCTTCGCGGGCCGGCTGCTGACCGACCACGGCCTGCGCATCGGCCTGGAGCCGACCTCCCGGCTGCTCGCCGACGCCACCCGCTTCCAGCTGGCCGCACGCGTGCTGCGCGAGGCCCCCGGCCCCTACCCGGCCCTCACCCGCTCCTTCGCCGACCTGGTCAGCGACCTGCTCACCCTCGACTCCGAACTCGCCGAGCACCTGGTGCGCCCCGAGGACCTGCGCACCTGGGACGCCGGACTCCTGAACACCCTCGCGGGCGTCCGGCTCGGCAACGCCGACCTGCGCAAGGTGCCCGAGACGGCCGCCGCCCGCCGTGAACTGGCCGAACTGGTCCACCGCTACCGGTCCGCCAAGCGCGAGCGGGACCTGCTCGACTTCGGCGACCAGATCGCGCTGTCCGCGGCACTGGCCGGCCTCCCCGAGGTGGGCCGGCTGCTGCGCGAGGAGTTCCGGGTCGTCCTCCTCGACGAGTACCAGGACACCTCGGTCGCCCAACGCGTGCTCCTGTCGGGCCTGTTCGGCGGCGGCACCGGCCACCCCGTGACCGCGGTCGGCGACCCCTGCCAGGCCATCTACGGCTGGCGCGGCGCCTCCGTCGCCAACCTCGACGACTTCCCCGAGCACTTCGCCCACGCCGACGGCAGCCCCGCCACCCGCCGGGCGCTCAGCGAGAACCGCCGCAGCGGCGGCCGCCTCCTCGACCTCGCCAACGGCCTCGCCGAGCCGCTGCGCGCCCTGCACGCGGGCGTGGAGGCCCTCCGCCCCGCCCCGGGAGCGGAACGCGACGGCACGGTCCGCTGCGCCCTGCTGCGCACCCACGCCGAGGAGATGGCCTGGATCGCCGACTCGGTCGCCCACCTCGTCCGCACCGGCACGGCACCCGGCGAGATCGCGGTCCTGTGCCGGACGGCCACCGACTTCGCGGAGATCCAGGGCGCCCTCGTCGCCCGGGACGTCCCCGTGGAGGTCGTCGGCCTGTCCGGGCTGCTGCACCTGCCCGAGGTGGCCGACCTCGTCGCCGTCTGCGAGGTCCTCCAGGACCCCGGGGCCAACGCCTCCCTGGTCCGGCTGCTCACCGGCCCGCGCTGGCGCATCGGCCCCCGCGACCTCGCCCTCCTCGGCCGCCGTGCCCGACTGCTGGTCGCCCACGCGCGCGTGGGCGACGCCGACGACCCGGACCGCCGGCTCGCCGAGGCCGTCGAGGGGGTCGACCCCGCCGAGGTGATATCGCTCGCGGACGCCCTCGACACCTTCCTGGAGCTGCCGCTCGACATCGAGCAGGCGGACGACGGGCTGCCGTTCTCGCCGGACGCGCGCGTGCGCTTCGCCCGCCTGGCCACCGAACTGCGCGAGCTGCGCCGCTCGCTGTCCGACCCGCTGATGGACGTCCTGTACCGGGTCCTCGCGGTCACCGGCCTGGAGGTGGAGCTGTCGGCGTCCCCGCACGCGCTGGCCGCCCGTCGCCGCGAGACGCTGTCCAACTTCCTGGACGTCGCCGCCTCCTTCGCGGCCGGAGACCAGGAGGCGACCCTGCTCGCCTTCCTCGGCTTCCTGCGCACCGCCGCCCAGTACGAGAAGGGGCTGGACAACGCCCTGCCCGGCGGCGAGAACACCGTCAAGGTGCTCACCGCGCACAAGTCCAAGGGCCTGGAGTGGGACGTCGTCGCCGTCCCCGGACTGGTCAAGGGCACCTTCCCGAGCAGCCAGGGCCGCGAGAAGTGGACCGCCCAGGCCAAGGTGCTCCCGCACGCCCTGCGCGGCGACGGGGACACCCTGCCCGACGTCGAGGCCTGGGACTCGCGCGGCATGAAGGCCTTCCACGAGGCCATGAAGGACCACCAGCACACCGAGGAACTCCGCCTCGGCTACGTGACCTTCACCCGCCCCCGCTCCCTGCTCCTCGGCTCCGGCCACTGGTGGGGCCCCAACCAGAAGAAGCCGCGCGGCCCCTCCGACTTCCTCCGGGCCCTGTACGAGCACAGTGCCGCCGGACACGGCGAGATCGAGGCCTGGGCCGACGAACCGGAGGAGGACGAGGAGAACCCGGCCCTGCACGAGGCGAGCGCCGACCAGGTGTGGCCGCTGCCTCTGGACGCCGCCGCCCTGGCCCGCCGCCGCGCGGCCGCCGAGACCGTCCTCGCCCACCTGGACGCGCTCACGGCGGAAACCGACGGAGGAGCCCCCGCCGACCACGACCCCACCGCCCACGAGGACCCGGACTGGCCCCCGCCGCCCGAGGACGAGGACGTCCCCTACGGCGATGACCTCTCCTACGGCGATGACGTCCCCCATGGCGAAGCCGCCCCCTACGAGGACGGCCTCCCGGACGAGGACTCCGCCGACTGGGACTCCTGGAGCACCGACCGCCCCACGGTCCCGCACCAGGCGGCGCCCGCCGAGCCCACGCCCCCGCGCGCGCCGGAGCACGAGCGCGCCCTCCCCACCGCCGAGGCCGTCCCCGCCCCCGCGGCCCGCTTCACCTCCGAGGCCGTCCCCGCGGCCCGCTTCACCCCCGAGGAG
Organism: Streptomyces sp. NPDC090088; assembly: GCF_044747345.1. Taxonomy (NCBI): domain Bacteria; kingdom Bacillati; phylum Actinomycetota; class Actinomycetes; order Kitasatosporales; family Streptomycetaceae; genus Streptomyces; species Streptomyces sp. NPDC090088. The sequence goes on from NZ_JBIVDZ010000002.1 coordinate 928,977, forward strand.
GCCCGCGCCATCGCCTCCTGGGACCGTGACCTCGACGCGCTCGCCGGTGAGCTGCTGCGCGCCCGCCGGAGCGTCACGGACGTCCCGCTGCCGGCCGCGCTCTCCGCGACCCAGTTGATGCGGCTGGCGGAGGACCCGGACGGGCTCGCGCAGGAACTCGCGCGCCCCATGCCGCACGCTCCGCAACCGGCCGCGCGCCGGGGCACCCGGTTCCACGCCTGGGTGGAGGCGCGCTTCGAAGAACTCACGCTGCCCATGCTCGACCCCGACGAGCTGCCCGGCAGCGACGCGGAGATCGCCGACGAGCGGGACCTCGAAGCCCTGAAGGAGGCCTTCGAACGCACCGAGTACGCCCACCGCACGCCCTACCGCGTCGAGGCCCCCTTCCAGCTCTCCCTCGCCGGCCGGGTCGTCCGGGGCCGTATCGACGCGGTCTACCGGACAGGAGAGGGCGACGGGGCGACGTACGAGATCGTCGACTGGAAGACCAGCCGCACCCGGCCCGCCGACCCGCTCCAGCTGGCGATCTACCGGATCGGCTGGGCCGAGCAGCAGGGCGTGCCGCCCGAGTCGGTCACGGCCGCGTTCGTGCATGTCCGTACCGGCGAGATCGAACGACCGGAGGGGCTGCCGGACCGGGCCGGACTGGAAAGGCTGATCGTCGGACAAGCTGAGTGTGACGAACAGCCCGCCGAGGATGTCGGTCCGGGCCGATAGGCTCGTGACCATGAGCCAGACCCCGGACAGCGCTGTCCGTACGTACATCGAGCAGCATCGGGCCGCCTTCCTCGCCGACCTCGCCGAATGGCTGCGCATCCCGTCCGTGTCGGCCCAGCCCGACCACGCCCCCGATGTACGCCGCAGCGCCGACTGGCTCGCCGCCAAGCTTACGGAGACCGGCTTCCCGACCGCCGAGGTCTGGGAGACACCGGGCGCCCCGGCCGTCTTCGCCGAATGGCCCGCGGGCGACCCCGGGGCACCCACGGTCCTCGTCTACGGCCACCACGACGTGCAGCCCGCCGCCCGCGAGGACGGCTGGGACAGCGACCCCTTCGAGCCGGTCGTCCGGGAGGACCGCCTCTACGCGCGCGGGGCGGCCGACGACAAGGGCCAGGTGTTCTTCCACACACTCGGCGTCCGCGCCCACCTCGCCGCCACCGGCCGCACCGCCCCCGCGGTCAACCTGAAGCTGCTGATCGAGGGCGAGGAGGAGTCCGGCTCCCCGCACTTCCGGGCGCTGGTCGAGCAGCACGCCGAGCGGCTCGCCGCCGACGCCGTGATCGTCTCGGACACCGGCATGTGGTCCGAGGACACCCCCACGGTGTGCACCGGCATGCGCGGGCTCGCCGAGTGCCAGATCGTCCTGCACGGCCCCGACCAGGACATCCACTCCGGTGCCTTCGGCGGTGCCGTCCCCAACCCGGCCACCGTCGCCGCCCGCCTGGTCGCCGCCCTGCACGACGAGCACGCGCGCGTGGCGATCCCCGGCTTCTACGACGGCATCGTCGAGCTCGGCGACCGGGAGCGGCAGCTCTGGGCCGAGCTGCCCTTCGACGAGTCGGGCTGGCTGCGCGAGGCGCACTCGTACGCCACCGAGGGCGAGGCCGGGCACACCACCCTGGAGCGCATCTGGGCCCGCCCCACCGCCGAGGTCAACGGCATCGGCGGCGGCTACCAGGGCCCCGGCAGCAAGACGATCATCCCGTCCTCGGCCCTGCTGAAGCTGTCGTTCCGGCTGGTCGCCGGGCAGGAGCCCGACCACATCGAGAAGATCGTCCGCGCCTGGGCCGCCGACCGGATCCCGGCCGGGATCCGCGCCGAGATCACCTTCCTGCCCGCCACCCGCCCGTGCCTGACCCCGCTCGACCACCCCGGCCTCCAGTCACTGGCCCGCGCCATGGGCCGCGCCTTCGAGAGCCCCATTCGATTCACCCGTTCGGGTGGCTCCGGTCCCGCCGCGGATCTGCAGGACGTCCTCGCCGCCCCCGTCCTCTTCCTGGGCATCTCCGTCCCCTCCGACGGCTGGCACGCCCCGAACGAGAAGGTCGACCTGGGCCTTCTCCTCAAGGGCGTCGAGACCAGCGCCTACCTGTGGGGTGACCTCGCGGAGAACTGGCGCCATGCCCCCTGAGCCGTCGGCGCCGTCCGGAGCGGCACCGCGCGCGGGGCACACTGGGAGAACCGCCCCGCCCGCACCGCCCCCGCCCGACCCGGTCTCCTCCCGCCCATCGTCCCGCTGAACCGCCCGCTGAAACAACCGTTGCACTGGGGGAGTTGGAAGCACCCGTGACCACCTGGACCGACCACACCGCCGACCGACCCATCTCGCTCACCGCCCCGAGCGGCATCGACCGCGCCGCCCACCACCGGCTCGACGAGGCCTGGCTCGCGGCGGCGTGGAGCCACCCCGACACCCGCTGCTTCGTGGTCTCCGGCGGCCAGGTCCTGATCGACGAGACGCCCGACGGGCGCACCGAACTCGTCATGACCCCCTCCTTCGAGGCCCCCCTCACCGAGGCACACCGCTACTTCCTCGGCACCGACGAGGACGGCGTCAGCTACTTCGCGCTCCAGAAGGACGCCCTGCCCGGTCGTATCGACCAGTCCGCGCGGCCCGCGGGCCTGCGCGAGGCCGGGCTGCTGCTGTCACCCCGTGACGTCGGCCTGATGGTGCACGCGGTCGGCCTGGAGAACTGGCAGCGCACCCACCGGTTCTGCTCCCGCTGCGGCGAGCGCACGGTCATCGCCGCCGCCGGCCACATCCGCCGCTGCCCCGCCTGCGGTGCCGAGCACTACCCGCGCACCGACCCCGCCGTGATCATGGCCGTCACCGACGAGGACGACCGCATCCTGCTCGGCCGCCAGGTCCACTGGCCGGAGGGCCGCTTCTCCACGCTCGCCGGTTTCGTCGAGCCCGGCGAGTCCATCGAGCAGGCGGTGCGCCGCGAGGTCTCCGAGGAGGTCGGCGTCACCGTCGGCCCGGTCGAGTACGTCGCCAGCCAGCCCTGGCCGTTCCCGTCCAGCCTCATGCTCGGTTTCATGGCCCGCGCGACCACGACCGACATCGACGTCGACGGCGACGAGATCCACGAGGCCCGCTGGTTCTCCCGCGACGAACTCGGCGCCGCCTTCGACTCCGGTGACGTCCTGCCGCCGTACGGCATCTCCATCGCGGCCCGCCTGATCGAGATGTGGTACGGCAAGCCGCTGCCGACGAGGAGCTTCGTCTGAGACGGCCCGCGATGACCGCCGAGACCTACTGGAACCACAACGTCCACTACCACCCCGTGGTGCTGGACGCCGTACCCGACGGCTGCCGTGCCGCCCTGGACGTCGGCTGCGGCGACGGCCTGCTGGCCGCCGGGCTCGCGGCCAGGGCGGAGACGGTGACCGGCGTGGACCGGTCGGCCGAGATGATCCGGCAGGCATGCAAGCGGGACATCGGGAACGCCACCTTCGTGGAGGGCGACTACCTCCGCGGCGCCTCCCTCGACGAGGGCGGGTACGACTTCGTCAGCGCGGTCGCCGTCATCCACCACTCCCCGTTCGACGACGCGATCGACCGGCTGGTGGAACTGCTCGCGCCCGGCGGCCGACTGGTCCTCGTCGGACTGGCCGACAACCACACCACCCTGGACTGGGTGATCAGCGGCTGCGGGATCCCCGCGAACCTGCTGGCCAGGGCCCGGCACGGCGGCGCGGAGAATCCGGCCGACATGCCCGTCGAGGACCCGATCATGAACTGGGGCGAGGTCAAGCGGTCCACCGCCCATCGCCTCCCCGGACGCCACTACCGGCGTCGGCTGCTGTGGCGCTACACGGTGGTGTGGGACAAACCACGCTGACGACGCGCTGAGACGCGCGAAGGCGGTCCCCGATCAAGCCAGGGACCGCCTTGTCGCAGGAAAACCTACGCGTTGACCTTCTGCTTCACCTGGGCCAGCGAAGGGTTCGTCAGCGTCGAGCCGTCGGCGAAGAGCACCGTGGGGACCGTCTGGTTTCCGCCATTCGCCTTCTCCACGAACGCGGCCGACTCGGGGTCCTGCTCGATGTTGATCTCGGTGTACGCGATGCCCTCGCGGTCCAGCTGGCTCTTCAGCCGGCGGCAGTAGCCGCACCACGTGGTGCTGTACATCGTCACAGTGCCCTGCATCTCGCTCGCGCTCCTTCGGCAGGTCGGGGAAGCTCGTCCAGGAGAGGAACGTACGCGACCCGTCCGCCATTCCCGCAGCACCGGCCCCGAGTGACGCCTGCCGCATTAGTACGACTGCGAGGGGCTGCCTGTGGACAACCGGCGCAGCCGTCTCCGGCGACCTGGCAGCATGGCGGTGTGACAGCAGCAACGCACTCCTCCCTCTTCCCGCAGGCACCGGAGTCGGCCGACGCGGTGCTCGAAGGGCTCGACCCCGAGCAGCGCGAGGTCGCCACCGCCCTGCACGGACCGGTGTGTGTGCTGGCCGGAGCCGGTACGGGCAAGACCCGCGCGATCACCCACCGGATCGCCTACGGGGTGCGGGCCGGCATCCTCCAGCCGTCCAGCGTGCTCGCCGTCACGTTCACCAACCGCGCCGCCGGGGAGATGCGCGGCCGGCTGCGCCAGCTCGGCGCCCAGGGAGTCCAAGCCCGCACCTTCCACTCGGCCGCGCTCCGTCAGCTCCAGTTCTTCTGGCCGAAAGCGATCGGTGGCTCCCTGCCCCGACTGGTCGACCGCAAGATCCAGCTCGTCGCCGACGCGGCCGCCGCCTGCCGTATCCGCCTCGACCGCGGCGAGCTGCGGGACGTCACCGCCGAGATCGAGTGGTCCAAGGTCACCCAGACCGTCCCCGCCGACTATGCGCCGGCCGTCGCGAAGGCCGGCCGCGAGTCCCCCCGGGACCCGGCCGAGATCGCCCAGATCTACTCGGTCTACGAGGACCTCAAGCGCGACCGCGCGGTGATCGACTTCGAGGACGTCCTCTTGTTGACCGTCGCCGTCCTGCAGGACCGGCACGACATCGCCGACCAGGTCCGCGCCCAGTACCAGCACTTCGTCGTCGACGAGTACCAGGACGTCAGCCCGCTCCAGCAGCGGCTGCTGGAACTGTGGCTCGGCGACCGCGACAGCCTGTGCGTCGTCGGCGACGCCAGCCAGACCATCTACTCGTTCACAGGAGCAACCCCCGACCATCTGCTCGACTTCCGTACCCGTCACCCCGGGGCCACCGTCGTCAAACTGGTCCGCGACTACCGCTCCACACCCCAGGTCGTCCACCTGGCCAACGGGCTGCTGGCCCAGGCCCGCGGCCGCGCCGCCGACCACCGCCTGGAGCTGGTCTCCCAGCGCCCCGCCGGACCCGAGCCCGTGCACACCGAGTACACCGACGAGCCCGCCGAGGCCGAGGGCGCCGCCCGCCGCATCCGGGAACTCGTCGACTCCGGGGTCCCGGCCGCCGAGATCGCCGTGCTCTTCCGGACCAACGCCCAGTCCGAGACCTACGAGCAGGCGCTGGCCGACGCCGGAGTGCCCTACCAACTGCGCGGCGCCGAGCGGTTCTTCGACCGGCCCGAGGTGCGCAAGGCCGGTGTCGCCCTGCGCGCCGCGGCCCGCTTCGGCGGCAACGACGCACTGCTCGACGACACCGTGGACCTGCCCTCCCAGGTACGCGCGGTCCTCTCCGGGGAGGGCTGGAACACCACGCCCCCGGCCGGTTCCGGCGCGGTCAGGGAACGCTGGGAGTCGCTCGCCGCCCTGGTCAACCTCGCCCAGGACGTCGCCGCCGCCCGGCCGGCCGCCACCCTCGCCGACTTCGTCGCGGAACTCGACGAACGGGCCAACGCCCAGCACGCCCCGACCGTCCAGGGCGTCACCCTCGCGTCGCTGCACTCGGCGAAGGGTCTGGAGTGGGACGCCGTCTTCCTGGTCGGGGTCGCCGAGGGCATGATGCCGATCACCTATGCGAAGACCGACGAACAGATCGAGGAGGAACGCCGTCTCCTCTACGTCGGCGTGACCCGCGCGAGGGAACGGCTGTATGTGTCCTGGTCCCTCTCCCGCACCCCCGGCGGCCGGCCCAACCGCAGGCCCAGCCGGTTCCTGGACGGCCTGCGGCCCGGCTCCACCGGCACCGTCGGCCGCGGTGGCGGCGCCGGCACCGGGGGCGTCGAACGCGGCTTCTCCGGCGGCCCCGGTCACGTCGCGCCCCGGCGCACCCAACGCACCCCGGCCCGCTGCCGGGTGTGCGGGCGCACCCTCACCGACGCCGGTGAGATGAAGCTGATGCGCTGCGACGGCTGTCCGTCCGACATGGACGAGGGGCTCTACGAGCGGCTGCGCGAATGGCGTGCCGACCAGGCGCGGCTCAGTGGTCAGCCCGCCTTCTGCGTCTTCACCGACCGGACGTTGATGGCCATCGCCGAGAGCGCTCCGGACGACGATCGCGAACTGGCCCGCATCCCCGGCGTCGGCATGCGCAAGCTCAACCGTTACGGCGCCGATGTTCTGGCCATCTGCGCAGGCCAGGAGCCCGGGGGAGACCCGGCGGACGACTGATGAGAACTCGTCGAAAAAATAGTTTGCGCATGCCCCAGCAATCCCCATAGGTTCTAGGCACGGAAGCGGCGGCCTTCTCGAAGGCCCGGTTCCGTGATGTACTTGCATATCCGAAGGACTGGCTCAACCCCAGTCCCTTAGACGCCGAGAGGAGGCGAGTCCAGTGATCAGCATCAAGACCAACATCAGCGCGGCCAAAATGACCGATCTCTCGGCCGTCTCCGTGTGCATGCTCGGCGTCTCGAACCTGGGCACCGGTCTGTCCGGCATCTCTGCCGTGCGTCCGGCGTCCTCCGTTTCTCTCGCGGGTCTTCCTGTCAGTGAGCGGGATGAGCGACCGACCGAGGCACTGGAAGCAGTAGCGGCACAGGCCAAGGCCTATGCCTTTACGGCAGCCGGTGCCGGAAGCCGGAAGCAGACGACGCAGCACCACCTGATGTGGGCCTTCCGTGGGCCAGAACCCTGGAGTGATCCAGCCTGATCGATCAGGCCGGCGCCTTCAGGGCCGCGGAACCCCATCCGGGATCCGCGGCCCTTCTGTTTTTCCCCGAACGGGGAGAGCGGAGCGAAGGGGCCTCGGGGCAAGAGCAGAACCCGGTACCAGCCGCCAACCGGTCCAACCCGACCGGCACGACCAGACGAGGAAGAACAACCGTGCAACTCGAAGCGCACGCCCCGTCCGTACCGCCTTCCGAAACGATCCCCCCGCCCGGCCTCACGGAGGACTCCACCTTGATCCCGCTCACCGCGCTCACCGCGCTCGACGACGCCATCGAGAACCTCGGCGTACCCGTCCCCTGCCGGTCCTACGACCCGGAGGTCTTCTTCGCCGAGACGCCGGCGGACGTCGAGTACGCCAAGTCCCTCTGCCGTACCTGCCCGCTGATCGAGGCCTGCCTCGCCGGTGCCAAGGAGCGGCGTGAGCCCTGGGGCGTCTGGGGTGGCGAGCTGTTCGTCCAGGGTGTCGTCGTCGCCCGCAAGCGGCCCCGTGGCCGTCCGCGCAAGAACCCGGTCACGGCATGAACATCCTCGGAACGATCGACCGCCCCCTCACGCACGACCCCAAGAAGCAGGCCCCGATGAAGCCGTCCACCAGCGAGCCCGCGGGCTCCGCGACTCCAGACTTCACCTCCGCCGGTATCACCACCGGCTCGCGTCAGAACAGGACCCGAGAGATGCAACTCATCCCAGAAGCCTTGGCTCGTGCGCATATGCACGAGCGACTGCACGAGGCCGAGCGGGAACGCCGGGCGGTTCGCCTGGTGACCGCTCGCCGGATGCAGCGCAGGGCCGAGCGCGCCTCGATGCGTGCCCGCCGTGCGCTCGCCATGGCCGTCATGCAGTGACCCAGCACACCTGAAGCGGTGGCCTCCCGATCCCGGGAGGCGAAAGCTCCCCGCGGGGGCCGGTCCGGCCGAACGGACCGGCCCCCGCGGTGCGTTGTCCGCTCGGATCCGCGCCGCGGAGTTATCGTCGCCTGGTGACGAGTCTTCCCGGAGGCAGTGATCACGGCGGCTCCGCCACGGAGCCCCACCCGCTCGTGTGCGCCCGCTGCGGCACCCCGGCCGACGGCCCCCAGCCCACCACCTGGACCTGCTCCGTGGAGAACGGCGTCCGCCAGTTCTTCTGCGACACCTGCTCCAGGGAGAACCTCCGCGCGATCGAGGGCCGGCTCGACTCGCCCTGGTGGTGACCCCCGCCCCTACTGCGCTTCCAGGGCCGCCCCCGCCGTCCCCGCCGCGTCGGCCGCCTCTGCTTCCTCGGCCTCCGCGAACTCCTCGTACTCGTCGTACGCGTCGAGGTCCTCGGGCACGAAGCCGGGCAGCCATACCTCCAGTTCCTCCCGCAGCCGTACCGTCGCCCCCAGCTGGCAGAGCACGCCGATGGTGCTCAGGGTCACCCGGTGTATCAGCAGGTAGGCCGGCGGCAGGTTGAGCTGTTTGCCCAGCTGGTGGGCGGGGTTGCGAGGGTCGGCGATACGGGCCGCCTGGCTGCGCATCCAGTTCCGGGTGAACGTGAACTCGTCGACCTGGGCCGGTTCGATGATCGGCAGCAGATAGTCGAGGACGGCGTCCGGGTCCAGCTCTATGGACTCCTTGACGAACCCCTCCGTGCACAGCAGCTCGTAGACGGCCTCGGCGTCGCCGTCCAGCGTCATCCGCAGGGAGTCGCCGATCGGGGCGGGCAGCCCGCCGGCGAGGCGGTCGACCGTGCCGAAGTCCAGCACGCCCAGACGCCACTCCTCCTCGTCCTCCGGCTCGGCCGGCAGCAGACGGAAGTTGCCCGGGTGGGGGTCGGCGTGCAGCAGGCCGGTGCGAGCGGGGCCCGAGAACAGGAACCGGGCCAGCAGCTGACCGGCCCGGTCGCGCTGCTCCTGGGTGCCCCCCGAGATGATCTCGGAGAGCGGTATCCCGTCCATCCACTCCGTGACCAGGATCTGCTCGCACTGGTGCACCACCGCCGGGACGACCACGTCGGGGTCGTCCTCGAACTCCTCCGCGTGTGCCGTCTGGGCCTGCGCCTCCAGGGCGTAGTCCAGTTCCTCGGAGACCCGGTCGCGCAGCTCCGCGATCAGCGGCTTGATGTCCATCCCGGGGATCAGCGGACCCAACAAGCGGGCAAAACGGCTCAATTGTCCCAGGTCGGACAGGAGGGCCTCGCCCGCTCCCGGGTATTGCACCTTGACCGCGACCTCACGGCCGTCGTGCCACACCGCACGGTGCACCTGGCCGATCGAGGCCGCCGCCGCGGGCTTCTCCTCGAACTCCACGAACAGCTCCCGCCAGTCCTCCCCGAGCCGTTCGGCGAGCACCGCGTGCACGGTGCGGGTCGGCATCGGCGGCGCGGCGTCCTGGAGCTTGGTGAGGGCCGCCCGGTAGGGGCCGGCGATCTCCTCCGGGAGGGCGGACTCGAAGACGGACATGGCCTGCCCGAACTTCATCGCCCCTCCCTTCAACTCCCCGAGGACCTTGAAGAGTTGTTCCGCCGTGCGCTGTTGCAGCTCGCGGCCGACGATCTCCGCGGACTCGCCCACGATGCGCTTGCCCAGACCCCAGGTGGCCCGGCCGGCGAAGCCGAGCGGGAGCGCGGCGAGCTTGGCGGTCCGGGTGACCGCCTTCCGGGGAAGATCAGACATGCGCCCTCCAAGTCCCAGTCGGCCGCGCCGCGTCCGTGTGCTCTCGTCGCTCCGCCGACGGCCGTTGCACCACCATTGTCTCGTGTCGGTCCCCGTTGGTTGAGGAGTGTTCCCCCTTAGCTTTCTCCGCCGCGCCGCACGGGCATGCGGGATGCGGCCATACCGGTCGGGCGTGCCAGTGCAGCGTGGGCACGGACGCCTCCCAGCGCACTCCTGTACCGGCCGGCGACTCCCCGTCGAGGAAGGCCAGGGCATGTGCGGCGGCCAGCCCGGCCACGGCCGTCGCCAGCGTCAGATCGCAGGCGCCCACCCGGCGGGCCTGACCGGAACGCCACTGGGCGACCAGGCGCGGCCAGGCCGGGTCCCGGTCCGTGCGGTGCTCGTGCAGACAGCGGGCGCAGCCCGTCCCGCCGGGCAGGACGAGCGGCCCGACGACACCCGTGCCCTCCACCACGCCCGTGTAGAGGTGAGGAGTCCCCGCGTCCATGAGCGGCTCGGCGGCGCGCGCGTCCGGGGCGTGCACCAGGACGTCGTCGCGCGGGGCGACGACCACCAGGGAGAGGCCGGGTTCCTCGGCCGCCGGGTCCGGGCGGCGCGGCGGGCGGTCCGGGGCCGCCCGGCGGACGACCCGGCGCGCGGCCTCGTCCCGGCGCTCGCCGATCGCCTCCGCGGGGAGTCCGCCCGGTGCCACGTCCCACGGCTGGACCCGGCCCACGTCACGCACGTCGACCTCCCCGACCCCCGCGCCCGACAGCAGCGCGGCCAGCGTGACCCCGACCCGGCCCGCACCCCGCACCTGCACCCGCAGCGCACGCCGGGCCGCCAGCCGGCCGAGCGCACCGCCCGGCTCCGGAGTGGTCAGCGAGAGCGAGGCCAGATCGGGGCCCAGCCGGTCCAGGACCTCCTTCTTCGCGCGCAGCGCCTGCGCCGCCGGCCCGCCGCCGTGCGGGTCGTCGACGAGACCGGCCCGCGACAGCCGCTCCACCAGCGCGTCGACCTGCCCGTCCGGCAGGTCCATGCGCCGCCCCTCCGCGCGCAGCAGCGCCAGCCCCCGGGCGCCGTCGAGCAGGTCCAGGAAGCTGCCGGTCGCCGTGTCCATCGGCCCGAGGGTCATCGCGTGCGCCGGGGTCATCCCGAACTGCACGGTGTTGAGATCACGCCAGCCGCGCCGGAGCGCGGGCTTCACCAACGGATGCATGACAGGCCCCCGTAACTGTCGAAAGGTCATGGAACGTCCCCGTCTGCCGGTGGAGCCGGTCACGCCCCGCCGACGAGTGCCAGCATGCCCGGGCCGCCCGGCGGGTGCCGAAAGTTGTCCACAGGCGGTGGGTATTCGTCGTACAAATCAAACGCATGGTGGGGGATCGGCATCGAACCGTCCCGGACCCGGGACTTCCCGCATGTGCAGCGGGTAACGTCGGGGCGTGCCCGCCGACCCACTGCACCGCGCCGGACAGCCACAGCGCAGCACGACGAGCCAGCCGCCCAGCGGCCCGGGGGTGAGCGCGATCGAGGTACGCAGGAGCGCCCGCCGCCGCCGGACCGTTTCTGCGTACCGCGAGGGCGATCGCACCGTCGTGCTGATCCCCGCCCGGATGTCCGAGGCGGAGGAGAAACGCTGGGTGACCGTCATGCTCAACAAACTCGCCGCCCAGGAGAGCAGGCGAGTGCTGGGCGACGCCGAACTGGCCGAGCGCGCCCAGCGGCTGTCGGAACAGTACTTCGACGGCCGGGCCCGCCCCGCCTCGGTGCGCTGGGTCACCAACCAGAACACCCGCTGGGGTTCGTGCACCCCGGCCGAGGGCAGCATCCGGCTCTCGCACCGGCTCCAGGGCATGCCCGAGTACGTCGTCGACTACGTCCTCTGTCATGAACTGGCGCATCTGCTGGTGCCGGGGCACGGGCCCCGGTTCTGGCGGCTCCTGGAGGCGTATCCGCGGACCGAGCGGGCCCGGGGCTATCTCGAAGGGGTGGTCGCCGCCGACCGGTTGCCCCCGGTGCCCGGCGGGCGCGATGAGTGACACGCCCCGGGAGCGCTCCCTCCTGGGTCGCTGAGCGCGGTTGTGTACCGGGTCTGTACCGACTTCTTCCGATGTCCGAGTTAGCCGTTAGCCTGACGCGACGCACTCACATTCGGGATGGGGGACGGTCGTAACGCATGGCCAGGGAATTCCAACGCGGCCACAAGGCCAGGATCAGTGACCTCACGGCCGGCACGGATCTGTACGTAGGGGTGCAGATCTCCGGGCCCGGTCTGACGTTCGACATCAGCTGCTTCGGCCTCGACGCCGACGAACGGCTCTCGGACGACCGCTACTTCGTCTTCTTCAACCAGCCGAAGTCCCCCGAGGAGTCCATCCAGCTGCTGGGCGCGCAGGCGGGCGACACGGAGTCCTTCCGGATCACGCTGGACAGGATCCCGCCGCAGATCCAGAAGCTGGCGTTCACGGCGACCCTCGACGGCGCCGGCCAGATGTCGCAGGTCGCTCCCGGATACATCCGGATCGTCGCGGGCGGCGAGGAGGTGGCCCGGTACTCCTTCACCGGCGCGGAGTTCTCCACCGAACGCGCCGTGATGCTGGGCGACTTCTACCTGAAGGACGTGTGGCGCTTCGCCGCCGTCGGCCAGGGTTTCGACGGCGGTCTGGAGGCGCTGCTGAAGAACTTCGGCGGCGAGGTGATGGAGGAGGAGGCGCCCGCCGCGCCGGAGCCGCAGCAGCCGCAGAGCGGGGCCGCGCCCGGCTTCGCGCCGCCCGCGTTCGGAGCTCCGTCCGCGCCCGCGCAGGCCCCCGCGCCCACGCCGCCGCCTGCGCCCGCCCCCCAGGGCTTCACCCCGCCGCCGGCCCCCGGCCCGGTGCCGGCCTCGAACGTGCACCATGCGCCCACCGTCATCGCCCCGTTGACCCCGCCCGCGCCCGGCATGGTGCCGCCACCGTCCCCGGCCCCCGCGCCCTACGGCCAGCCGCCCGCCCCGCCCGGCTACGGCCAGCCCCCGGCGCCCCCGCAGACTCCGGGCCCGCCGCCCGGTTACCCGCAGGCGCCCCAGGCCCCGACCCCGCCCCCGGGCTACGGCCAGCAGCCGCCGTTCGGGCAGGTTCCCGGCCAGCAGAGCTACGCGGTCCCGCAGGGCGCTCCGCAGGGCGGTGCCGGTGTCGGTGCCGCGCTCCAGAAGTTCAAGGAGACGCCCACCGGGCAGCGCTGGACCCCGCAGAACAGCAAGCTCATCCGCGTCGACCTCGGGATGGGCGGGCAGCCGGTGCTGGCCCGGCAGGGCAGCATGGTGCTCTACCAGGGCAAGGTCGACTTCAGCTACAAGGGTGCCGGATTCGCCGGCCGGCTCGTGGGCAACGCCACCGGCCAGGAGATGCAGCTGATGCGCTGCACCGGCCACGGCCAGGTCTTCCTCGCCGAGAACTCCGCGCACCTGCACCCGATCGAGCTCCAGGGCGACGCGATCTGCGTCTCCGCCGAGAGCGTCCTCGCCTTCGACGAGAGCCTCCAGTACGAGGTCCGCCGGGTCGAGGGCCACGGCATCCCCGGCGGCGCGCTGTTCACGATGCAGTTCCAGGGCACCGGCACGATCGTCGTCAAGACGCACGGCACGCCCGTCGTGCTGCCCGTGACCCCGACGACCTTCGCGGACTGCAACGCGATCGTCGCCTGGTCGGCGGCCTCCCAGGTGATCGTCTCCAGCCAGGTCCGGATGCGCCGCAACGCCTACCCGGGCGACACCGGCGAGAGCGTCAACCTGCAGTTCCGGGGCGCGCCCGGGAACTTCATCGTCGTCCAGCCGTACGAGGTCTGAGGGAGCCCGTCATGAACCAGCCGCTCGCGGGCTACGCTCCCGCACCCGTCACCGCCCGTATGGACAACCATGGCGACCACATGCTGAAGGTCGCCATGCAGACCGGGAACGACCTCCTCGCGCGCGTGGGGTCGATGGTCGCCTACGAGGGCTTCGTCCAGTACGAGCCCAATCCGCCGGCCGTGCGCCAGATCGCCCGGGACTGGGTGACCGGCGAGGGGGCGCCCCTGATGAAGTGCTCCGGCGACGGCCTGCTCTACCTCGCCGACTACGGTGCGAACGTCGTCGTCATCAACCTCAACGGCGACGGCATCTCGGTCAACGCCACCAACCTGCTCGCCTTCGACGCCCACCTCACCTGGGGCGTGGAGCGGGTCAAGGGGCTGGCGAAGTTCGCCGGCCAGGGCCTGTGGAACACCAAGATCTCCGGGCAGGGCTGGGTCGCGCTGACCTCCCGGGGCAAGCCGATCGTCGTCGACTGCGGCGGCGGCGAGGACGAGACGTACGTCGACCCGGACGCGCTGGTGGCCTGGTCGCCGAACCTCAAGGTGAAGGGCAAGCGCAGCTTCAAGGCGCAGTCGCTGATCGGCCGGGGCAGCGGCGAGGCCTACCAGATGGCCTTCTCGGGCCAGGGCATCGTCGTCGTCCAGCCCAGCGAGGACAGCACCGACCGGCTCCGGTTCCGGGGCTGAGGGGGAGTCAGAGAACCATGCAGAGCCCGCTTTTCGCCTTCAACGACTCCCAGGCCCGGGACCGCTACAGCCTCCAGAACAAGCAGATGCTGCGGGTCGTCCTGGAGGGCCACGACGACATCCTCGCCCGCAAGGGCACCATGGTCGCCTACCAGGGGCTCGTCGAGTTCGACGCCGAGTACCAGGGCCACAACCAGGCACGCGCGCGTGCGTACACCGGTGAGGGCCTGGACCTGATGCGCTGCCACGGGCAGGGCACGGTGTACTTCGCCAACCTGGCCCAGCACATCCACGTCCTGGACGTCGAGCAGGACGGCCTGACCGTGGACAGCTCCTACGTCCTCGCCATGGACTCCTCGCTGCACCACGAGGTCGTCGCCGTCGACAGCCTCTACGGCATCTCCGGGTCCGGGAAGTACCAGCTCAACATCACCGGGCGCGGCAAGGTCGCCCTGATGACCTCCGGTGCGCCGCTGCTGATGCAGGTCACGCCCGACAAGTACGTCAACTGCGACGCCGACGCGATCGTGGCCTGGTCCACCGGGCTGCGTGTCCAGATGCAGGCCCAGACGCATTCCTCGGGCGTGTGGCGGCGCCGGGGCAACACCGGTGAGGGCTGGGAGCTGAGCTTCATGGGAAGTGGCTTCGCGTTGGTCCAGCCGAGTGAACTGCTGCCTCCGCAGAGTGCCCAGATCGGTCAGGGCCTCGCCGCCCAGTTCGGCATGGGCCAGCAGGGCGCGCGCGGGATGAACCAGGGCAACGTCTGGAGCTGAGCGCCCGGGTAAGGGGCGACCGCCTAGGCGGTCGCCCCTTACCCATGGGTCGATCTCAGAGCCGGGCGCGGGTCGCCTCCAGCAGCGCTACGACCGAGTCGTCGGCGACCGCCGGGACCTCGTCGTAGGCGAACCAGCGCAGGTCGAGGGACTCGTCGCTGATCGCGTGGGCGGCGCCGGGCGGGGCCAGGGCCGCGTACTGGACGTCGAAGTGCCAGTGGCAGGGCGCCGGGATCGCATGCCGGTCCAGGCGGACCGGGCCGCCCGGCAGCAGGGTCAGCCCTGGGATGCCGGACTCCTCGGTCGCCTCCCGAAGGGCCGCGGCGGCCACGTCGGCGTCGCCCGGCTCGCAGTGGCCGCCCATCTGCAGCCACATCCGCAGCTTCCTGTGCAGGGTCAGCAGCACCCGGCCGCGCCCCGGGTCCACGACCAGGGCGCTCGCCGTCACATGGCCCGCGTGACAGGCCTTCCACATGCCGTCGGGGTGGGCCGCGAGATGGTCCAGGTAGGCCTGGCGCAGCTCTTCCTGGCCCTCGTACCCCTTGAGGACGAGGACCGCGTCGTCGTACAGGCTCACTCGGTGTCGTCGCCCTCGGCCCGGTCGTCCTTCTTGCGCAGGTCGGGCTTCTGGGCCGCCTCGCCGAGCATCTTGTCCAGCTCGGAGAAGTCCAGCTGCTCGCGGTGCACGAAGCCGTCCGGGTCGTCCAGGTCGGAGGCCGTCGGCAGCATGTCCGGGTGGGCCCACAGGGCGTCCCGGCCGTCGACACCGCGCGCGTCCGTGAGCGAGGCCCACAGGCGGGAGGCGTCGCGCAGCCGGCGCGGGCGCAGCTCCAGGCCGATCAGCGTGGCGAAGGTCTGCTCCGCGGGGCCGCCCGTGGCACGACGGCGGCGCAGGGTCTCGCGCAGCGCGTCGGCGGACGACAGACGCGGTTTCGCGGCCGCGTGGACCACCGCGTCCACCCAGCCCTCCACGAGCGCCAGAGCGGTCTCCAGACGGGCCAGGGCCGCCTTCTGCTCGGGGGTGTCCTCCGGCTGGAACATGCCCTGCTGAAGGGCGTCCTGCAGCTGCTCGGGGTTCTGCGGGTCGAACTGGCCGACCACGTCCTCCAGCTTGGCCGTGTCGACCTTGATCCCGCGCGCGTACCCGTCGACCGCGCCGAACAGGTGGGAGCGCAGCCACGGCACATGCGCGAACAGACGCTGGTGGGCCGCCTCGCGCAGCGCGAGGTACAGCCGCACCTCCTCCTTCGGCACGCCGAGGTCCTTGCCGAACGCCTCGATGTTCACCGGCAGCAGCGCGGCCTTGCCGGCCGGGCTCAGCGGCAGGCCGATGTCGGTCGAGCCGACCACCTCGCCCGCGAGCACGCCGACGGCCTGCCCGATCTGGGTGCCGAACATGGCGCCGCCCATCGAGCGCATCATGCCGATCAGCGGGCCCGCCATGGCCTGCATCTCCTCCGGCAGCACGTCGCCCATCGCGGCGCCGACCCGCTCGGCCACCGGGTCGACCAGCTCCTGCCAGGCGGGCAGCGTCGCCTCGACCCACTCCGCGCGCGACCAGGCCACGGCCGAGCCGGAACCGGACGGCAGCGACGTCGCGTCGTCCAGCCACAGGTCGGCCAGCCGTACGGCCTCCTGGACCGCAGTGCGCTCGGCGGGGCCCACGCTCGCGTCCTTGACGCCGTCCGACGTGCCCTGGGAGACCGTCTGGCGGGCGATCTGCTTGGCCATGTCCCAGTTCACCGGGCCGCCCTCGTACGAGAGCATCTGGCCCAGCTGCTGGAAGGCCGCGCCCAGGTCGGTGGGGTTCAGTGAACCGAACATGGCAGCGAACGGATTGTCGGCGCCGGGGCCGCCGAAGCCGCCGGCTCCGGGTGTGCCGAAACCGAACGGGTTGGCCGGTCCCTGCCCACCACCGCTCTGCTGGTCCTTCTTCTTGCCCTCGTCGCCGTCTTCCGGCTCCTCCGGCGGAAGGCCGAAACCGAATGGGGTGTCACTCACGGGAATCCTCGGCTGGTAAGGCCACCGGTTCTCTCCGGCGGCGCGGCTGCCCGACAACACCACCCAGCGTAGACACCCGAGCCCGATCGGGCCTCGGTGCTTCGCCGACAGTCGGCCTGCGGCAGGATGGATGCCACCTGGTACGTACGCGTCACTCACGCTCGTACTGAAGACAACCGCTGGAGACGCCCGGTGAGTTCCCCAGATCCGCAGGTTCGCGCAGCGCGAAACCACTCAACCCCTCCCGCCCTGCGCGGGCCCGTCGTCGCCGTGACCGGCGCCGCGACCGGGGTCGGCGCGCTGCTCACCGAGCGGCTGGCCGCGTCCGAGGAGATCAAGCAGGTCATCGCCATCGACGAGCGGCGCGGGGAGTGCGCGGACGCCCAGTGGCACATCCTCGACGTACGGGATCCGGCCATCGCCGAGAAGCTCCGCGGGGCCGACGTGGTGGTGCATCTCGCGCTCGACCTCGACCTGGAGACCGATCCGGCGGCGCGCACGGCGTACAACGTGCGCGGCACGCAGACCGTGCTGACGGCCGCGGCCGCCGCCGGTGTGCACCGCGTGGTGCTGTGCACCTCCGCGATGGTCTACGGCGCGCTGCCGGACAACGAGCTGCCGCTCTCCGAGGACGCCGAGCTGCGGGCGACCGCGGAGGCCACGGGCGTGGGTGATCTGCTGGAGATCGAGCGGCTCGCGCGCCGGGCGCCCCGCGCGCACCCCGGGCTCAATGTCACCGTCGTGCGCCCCGCGGTGCTCGTGGGCGGCACCGACACCGCGCTGACCCGGTATTTCGAGTCGCCCCGGCTGCTCGTCGTCGCCGGATCGCGGCCCGCCTGGCAGTTCTGCCATGTCGAGGACCTGTGCGGTGCGCTCGAGTACGCCGTCCTGGAGAAGGTCGACGGGGAACTCGCCGTCGGGTGCGACGGATGGCTGGAGCAGGAGGAGGTCGAGGAGCTCAGCGGGATCCGGCGGATGGAGCTGCCGTCGGCGGTCGCGCTCGGCGCGGCGGCCCGGCTGCACCGGATCGGGCTCACCCCGTCGCCGGCCGGGGACCTCGCGTACACGATGTATCCGTGGGTGGTGAGCGGGAGCCGGCTGCACGACGCCGGGTGGCGGCCCGGGTGGACGAACGAGGAGGTGCTCGCCGAGTTGCTGGAGGAGGTGTCCGGCCGGCACACCGTCGTCGGACGGCGGCTCGGGCGGAAGGACGCGACGGCCGCGGGCGCGGCGGGAGCGACGGTCGCGCTGCTGGGCGCGGCGGCCGTGGTGCGGCGGGCCCGCAAGGCGCGGCGGCGGATCTGAGCCCTCCCGGACCCTGGCGAGAAAGGCTTCGGCCCTGGCGAGGAAGACGTCGGCCCTGTCGGGAGGACCGGCGTTCGGCAGAGCTGTAGGAGTCTCCAAAGCCGTACGCGCCCGTGCCTGGTGTTGGGCGTATTCCGTGTGGTCCCGGGCTTGCGGCACGATGGGGGTATGGCTGCTATGAACGATCATCCCGGTGAGCAGGGTGCCGAAGACCCCGTCAAGCTGATCGGGATCCGGGAGACCGCGCTCTCCGTGGACGAGGTCTTCGCGGCCGTCGGGGACGACGCGGCCGGCGGGATCGCGCTGTTCGTGGGGACCGTGCGGAACCACGACGGCGGCGCCGACGTGGACGCGCTCGGGTATTCGTGTCATCCCAGCGCCGAGCGCGAGATGCGGCGGATCGCCGAGAAGGTCGTCGCGGAGTACCCGGTGCGGGCGCTGGCCGCCGTGCACCGGGTGGGGGACCTGCGGGTGGGTGATCTCGCCGTGGTCGTCGGCGTGTCGTGCCCGCATCGGGGGGACGCCTTTGAAGCCTGTCGGAAGCTGATCGACGATCTCAAGCACGAGGTGCCCATCTGGAAGCACCAGACGTTCTCCGACGGCACCGAGGAATGGGTCGGGGCCTGCTGAAGGAGCCCGTCCGGTTTCCGGTTGCGTAACCGTACCCCCCGCGTGAGCGTTGTCACTGCGGATGTTTAATCTGCTGATCAGTCAGTCGCGGACGCTCAAGGGGTTGGGAGGTCGGCATGGCGGCGCTCGTCTGGTTGCTGATTCCGCTTGTGGCGGCGGTCGGTGCCGGTCTGTGGGGCAGCTGGGCCAATCGGACCAGGAGAGCGCGCGGCGACGGGCCGGAACTCGACGGGTACGCGCGGTTCCGCGAGGCCATGGAGAAGTCCCACACCGGCAGCTGAGACGCGTGCGACGGGTGGCCCTGACGGTGCGCTGACAGACGCGTCCCGTACTGTCTTCGCATGCCACGCCGCACCGCGACGATGCTCGCCTCGACTCTGATGCTGATCGCGCTCCTGTGCGCCGGAGTCCTCATCAACGTGCCGTACTCGGAGATGTCCCCCGGCCCGACCGTGAACACGCTCGGGGACCACGACGGCGAGCCGGTGCTGCAGATCTCCGGGCACAAGACCTATGCCACGTCCGGGCATCTGAACATGACCACGGTGAGGGTCACCAGCGCCGACTACAAGATGAACCTCGTGGAGGCGGTCTACGGGTGGCTCTCGCACGACACCAAGGTCGTGCCGCACGACACGCTGTACCCGAACGGCAAGACGGAGCAGCAGTCCACCCAGGAGAACGCCGAGGAGTTCAGCGAGTCCCAGGAGAGCGCCAAGGTCGCCGCCCTGAAGGAACTCGGCGTCCCGGTGAAGTCCTGGGTGATCGTCTCCACGGTGCTCAAGGACTCGCCCGCCGAGGGCAGGCTGCACGCCGGTGACGTGATCAAGGCCGTCGACGGCACGGCGGTCAAGCAGCCGGAGGACGTCGCCACGCTGGTGACCAAGCACAAGCCCGGCCAGGACGTCGTCTTCACCGTGGTGCCGGCCAAGGAGCAGGCCGCCGCCGTGAAGGCGAACAAGACGGCCACCAAGACGACGGACGTCACCATCAAGACCGCCACGTCCGACGACAGCGGCGAGAAGCGGGCCATCGTCGGGATCTCCGCCGGGACCGATCACACGTTCCCGTTCTCCATCGACATCAAGCTCGCCGACGTCGGGGGGCCCAGCGCGGGACTCATGTTCTCGCTCGGCATCTACGACAAGCTCACCCCGGGCAGCCTCACCGGCGGCAAGTTCGTCGCCGGTACCGGCACCATCGACGACGACGGCACGGTCGGCCCGATCGGCGGCATCTCGCTGAAGACCATCGGCGCGCGCAGCAAGGGCGCCCAGTACTTCCTGACCCCGGCCGACAACTGCGCCGAGGCCGCCAAGGACACCCCGAGCGGGCTCACCCTGGTCAAGGTCAAGACCATCGGCAACGCCCTGGACGCCCTCAAGGACATCCGCGGCGGGGACACCGCCGACCTGCCGAAGTGCAGCACCAAGGGCTGACACACGGACCCGGACACGGCCGGGGGCGCCCTTCCTGACGAAGGGCGCCCCCGGTGCCGTGGCCGACCGTGGCCGAGGGGCTCAGTCCTCGAAGGTCGCCTTCAGAGCGTCCGCCAGACCCGGGACCAGGTCGGGGCCGGTGAGAACCTCCGTCGGCGAGTCCTTCTCGCGCAGGCGTACGGCCGAGTCGCGGCTGCCGTCGCGCAGCACGCCGACCGTCATCCGGACCTCCTGGCGCTCGGGGTGCTGGGCCACCCACCTGGCCAGCTTGGCCTCGCTCAGCCCCTCGGGGACCTGGGACTCGGCGGACGGCGGCAGCATCAGGCGTTCCACCGTGAGCGCGCAGCCCACCACCGCGTCCGGCCAGGCGATGGTGCCCAGGAACTCGTCCAGCGCCTTGTCCGTTGGCACTTCGTCCTGCTCGATCGGGGTGAGACCGGTGGTCGCGGACTCCTCCTCCAGACCGAGCTGGGCGGCGAGGGCCGGTTCCTGGGTCCGCAGCCGTGCGGTGTCGACGAGGGCGAAGAGGCGAGCGGGCTGGTCCCAGCCGAGGCCGGAGGTGTACTCGTCGATCTCGAGCACGGCCCGGGTGAGCGGGTTCGCTGCCATGGGAGTGTTGGACATGGTCACAATCCTGCCTCGTTCATGGCCGGAATCGGGAACCGAGTAAGCCGTGAGTAAGTTGCATAGGTGTGGCACCGCGATCACAGGGGGCCACGGAAGGCCCACCGACACCGGGGCCTGACGGAACAAAAGCGGATCAACAGCGGATCAATCAACAGCGACTTCGAGGTGCGCACCTTGGCTTTCCAGATGCCGGACCGCGGCGGAGGCCCGACGGGGCCACGGATCAGGGCGACGGGACGTCCGTCCCGGCGCGTCCGGACCCTGCTCATGACCCTGGGCGTCCTTGCCGTGCTCGGCATGACGTTCACCATGTTCGCGGGCTTCTGGACGGACTGGCTCTGGTACCGGTCGGTGCACTACTCCTCGGTGTTCACCACCACGCTGTGGACCAAGATCGGGCTGTTCTCCGTCTTCGGCCTGCTGATGGCGGCCGGGGTGGGCTTCAACATCTGGCTCGCGCACCGACTGCGGCCGCCGCTGAGCGCCATGTCCATGGAGCAGCAGAGCCTCGACCGGTACCGGATGGGCATCGCGCCGTACAAGAAGTGGCTGCTGCTCGCGGTCACCGCGCTGGTCGGGCTGATCGCCGGCGCGTCCGCGGCCGGCCAGTGGCGCACCTGGCTGATGTGGGTCAACGGCGTGCCCTTCCACCAGAAGGACCCGCAGTTCCACCTCGACGTCTCCTTCTACGCCTTCGACCTGCCCTGGTACCGCTTCCTGCTGGGCTTCGGCTTCGCCACCGCGATCCTCTCCCTGATCGCCGCCGCGCTCACCCACTACCTGTACGGCGGGCTGCGCGTCACCAGCCCGGGCGCGCGCGCCACCGGTGCGGCGACCGGCCACCTCTCGGTGCTGCTCGGTTTCTTCGTCGCCCTCAAGGCGGTCGCCTACTGGCTCGACCGGTACGGACTGGCCGTCAAGTCCAGCGACTTCAAGGCCACCGGCAACTGGACGGGCCTCAGATACGTCGACGCGAACGCGTATCTGCCGGCCAAGACGATCCTGTTCTGCATCGCCGTCATCTGCGCGCTGCTGTTCTTCGCCACCCTGTGGCGGCGCACCTGGCAGCTGCCCGTCATCGGCTTCGGCCTGATGGTCCTGTCGGCCATCCTCATCGGCGGTCTCTACCCGGCGATCGTCCAGAAGTTCCAGGTCCAGCCGAACGAGCAGGCCAAGGAAGCCCCGTACGTCCAGAAGAACCTCAAGGCGACCCGCGAGGCCTACGGCATCGACGACACCAAGGTCACCGAGTACACGGGCAAGAGCACCACCACGGACAAGAGCAAGCTCCGGGACGACGTCGACGCCACGGCGAGCATCCGGATCATGGACCCGAACATCGTCTCGCCCACGTTCCAGCAGCTCCAGCAGATGCGGAACTACTACGCGTTCCCGACCAACCTGGACGTGGACCGCTACACCAAGGACGGCAAGGCCCAGGACACCGTCATCGGGCTGCGCGAGCTGAACCTCGCCGGCATCCCGAAGAACAACTGGATCAACGACCACTTCCGCTACACCCACGGCTACGGCGTGGTCGCCGCCAAGGGCACCGAGGCCGACAGCCAGGGCCAGCCGGTCTTCACCGAGTCCGACCTGCCGTCCCAGGGCGACCTGGGCACGTACCAGCAGCGGATCTACTATGGCGAGAAGACCAACACCTACTCGATCGTCGGCGGTCCCCAGAAGGAGATCGACTACTCCGACGACAGCGGTGAGAAGACCACCAGCTACGAGGGCAAGAGCGGGGTCAGCCTCTCCAGCCCGATCAACCGGGCCGCGTACGCGGTGGCGTTCAACGAGCCGCAGATCCTGTACTCGGGCGCGATCGGCGAGGGCTCGCGGATCCTGTACAACCGCACGCCCAAGGAGCGGGTCGAGGCGGTCGCCCCGTGGCTGACCATCGACGGCGACGCGTACCCGGCGGTCGTGGACGGCCGTATCCAGTGGATCGTCGACGCGTACACGACGACGAACGGCTATCCGTACGCCTCCCGTACGACCCTCGGCGACACCACCGCCGACTCACTGACCGCGACCAACAACTCCCGCGCGGTGGTGGCCCAGCAGAACCAGGTCAACTACATCCGCAACTCGGTGAAGGCGACGGTCGACGCGTACACCGGCGCCGTCAAGCTCTACCAGTGGGACACCGAGGACCCCGTCCTGAAGACCTGGATGAAGGCCTTCCCGGGCACGGTGGAGCCCCGGACCGCCATCCCGCAGTCCCTGATGGACCATCTCCGGTACCCGCAGGACCTGTTCAAGGTGCAGCGCGAGCTGCTCACCCGCTACCACGTGACGGACGCCCAGACGTTCCTGACCGGCAGCGAGGTGTGGCAGGTGCCCGACGACCCGACCAACAAGTCGGGCGACGCCGTGCCGCCGTACTACCTGAGCATGAAGATGCCCGACCAGAGCGCGCAGACGTTCTCGCTGTCGACGACGTTCACGCCCAACGGCCGGGACAACCTCAGCGCGTTCATGTCGGTGGACTCGGAGGCCGGTTCGAAGGACTACGGCAAGATCAGAATCCTGAAACTGCCGACCAGTACGACCGTCGACGGACCCAAACAGGTCCAGAGCCAGTTCAACTCCGAACAGGACATCGCCGCCGCGATCAAGCTCCTCAAGGGCGGCGACTCCGAGGTGGAGTACGGCAATCTGCTGACCGTGCCACTGGACGGTGGCCTGCTCTACGCGGAGCCCGTCTACGTCCGCGGTGCCGGCGTCAAGTACCCATTGCTGCGCAAGGTGCTGGTCACCTACGAGGGCAAGACCGCCTTCGAGAACACCCTCGACGAGGCGCTCAACAAGGTCTTCGGGACCGAGGGTTCGGACACCGGATCCTCGGACACCGGGACGACCACGCCGCCGACATCCTCCAACCCCACGGTCCAGGAGGCGCTGAACGACGCCCAGAAGGCCTTCGACGCGGGCCAGGAGGCCCTGAAGAAGGGCGACTGGACGGCGTACGGCAAGGCGCAGGACGAGCTGCAGGACGCGCTGAAGCGGGCCGAGGACGCACAGTCCAAGGCCGACAAGGCGAGCGGCGGCGGTACGAAGGCGAGCGGCAGCCCGAGTCCGAGCAGCAGTCCCGGCAGCAGTGCCAGTCCCGCTGCCGGCAGCAGTCCCAGTCCGGGCGCGAGCGCCAGTCCGAGCGGGTAGCCCGGGCCGATGATCGAACCAGCCCCGCGCCGTGATACGGTTGGAACACAACGGCGCGGGGTGGAGCAGCTCGGTAGCTCGCTGGGCTCATAACCCAGAGGTCGCAGGTTCAAATCCTGTCCCCGCTACTGAAATCGAAGGCCCGGATCCTCTTGGGATCCGGGCCTTCGTGCTGTCCGGACGGGCGGCGAACGCATGTACCGGTGCGCTGGGGCGCCGTGCCGCTGTGGGGAGTTGAGGGAGATGTGTTTGACTTGTCGTTCTGTGGGCATGTCGACAAAACGCTGAAGTGACCTCACGGTCTGCGGTATACGTGGTGTACCCAGGTTGCAGGTGGTGCGACGATGAACGTTATGGGGGACAAGGCAACTCTGTTCGAGACAGGGCGATTTGTGCAGCCTTCGGGCGAGGAGCCGACCCGCGACGAGGCCGCCGAGGCCGCTGAGGAGGCACGTCACCGGCTCCAGGCCGAGGCCGGTGACGTCGAGTCGATGAGTGTCCTCGGCGCCCTGCTGCTGCGCCGTGGCGACCTCGACGGCGCCGAACCCCAGCTGCGTGCCGCCACCTCCGCCGGTGACCGGGCCGCCGCCAACAACCTCGGTGTCCTGCTGCACCAGCGCGGTTACCCCGACGAGGCCGCCGGATGGTGGCGGATCGCCGCCGTCGCCGGCTCCGCGGCCGCCGCCCACGCGCTGGGCCGCTACCACCGTGAGCGCGGGGACGAGCCCGCCGCCGAGTACTGGCTGCGCCAGTCCGCCGAGCAGGGGCACGCGCTCGGCGCCTACGCGCTGGCCGACCTGCTGGAGCACCGCGGGGACCCGGGCGCCGGCCGGTGGATGCGGGCCGCCGCCGAGCGGGGGCACCGGGAGGCCGCGTACCGGCTGGCCCGTGCCCTCGACCGCAGGTCGACGGGGCCCGAGGGAGAGGCCGGGGGCGACAACGGTGTCGCCGCCGGCATGGAAGCGGAGACGGAGACCGAAGAGGCGGAGCAGTGGTACCGGCAGGCCGCCGCCCGCGGCCACCGCCGGGCCGCGCTGCACCTCGGCGCGATCCTGGAGAAGCGTGGCGCGCTCAAGGAGGCCGGGCGCTGGTACCTGACCTCCGCCAAGGACGGTGAGGCCCGGGCCGCCTGCGCGCTGGGCTTCCTGCTGCGCGACGCCGGGGACACCGAGAGCGCGGCCGTGTGGTGGCTGCGGGCCGCGCAGGACGGTGACGGCAACGCGGCGAACGCGCTCGGCGCGCTGCACGCCGAGCGCGGCGAGACCCAGACCGCCGAGCGCTGGTACCGGGCGGCGCTGGACGCCGGGGACGACAACGGGGCGTACAACCTCGGGCTGCTCTGCGCCGAGCAGGGGCGGACCGCGCAGGCCGAGCAGTGGTACCGGCGAGCCGCCTACGCCGGGCACCGGGAGGCGGCGAACGCGCTGGCCATCCTGCTGCTCCAGGTCGGCGACACGAGCGGTGCCGAGCCGTGGTTCTCCAAGGCCGCCGAGGCCGGCAGCGTGGACGCCGCGTTCAACCTCGGCATCCTCTACGCGGGGCGCGGCGAGGACCGGGTCGCGCTGCGCTGCTACGAGCGGGCGGCCGCCGCCGGGCACACCGAGGCGGCGCTGCAGGTCGGCATCGCCCGGCTGCGCGAGGGCGACGAGGCCGCCGCCGAGCGGCATCTGCGGTGCGCGGCGGGCGGGGGCAGCGCCGAGGCCGCCTACCGGCTCGCCGCCGTGCTCGACGCGCGCCGTCCCGCGGTCTCCGAGCACGAGCTCGGGGAGTCCTCCCTGAACGTGAAGACCGAGTGCGAGGAGTGGTACGAGCGGGCCGCCTCGCAGGGCCACCGGCGCGCCCAGGTGCGGGTCGGGATGCTCGCCGCGGCCCGCGGGGACGTGGTGGAGGCGGCGCGCTGGTACCGGGCGGC
Source organism: Streptomyces sp. NPDC090088 (assembly GCF_044747345.1). Lineage (NCBI taxonomy): Bacteria > Bacillati > Actinomycetota > Actinomycetes > Kitasatosporales > Streptomycetaceae > Streptomyces > Streptomyces sp. NPDC090088. Next base: position 954,994 of record NZ_JBIVDZ010000002.1, read on the forward strand.
CGCCGAGGCCGGGTCGCGCAACGGCGCGTTCAACCTCGGGCTGCTGCTGGCCCGCGAGGGCAGCGAGCCGGAGGCGGCCGTCTGGTGGGAGCGGGCCGCCGACGCGGGGCATGGGCGGGCGGCGTTGCGCCTCGCCCTCGTCTACGCGCGTCGGGGCGAGCTGGCCGTGGGGCAGCAGTGGGCCGACCGCGCGGTGGCCCTGGGACCGGCCGAGGTGACCGAGCGGGCCGAGCGGCTGCGGGACGCCCTGCGGGAGGAGCTGTCGGCGTAGGCCGAGGCATTTCCGCAGGTCAGGCGTGGGCACCGGTATGGATTTGCCTCTGCCCGCGTCCCTCACGTAATGTTCAGTTCACCGACGCGGGGTGGAGCAGCTCGGTAGCTCGCTGGGCTCATAACCCAGAGGTCGCAGGTTCAAATCCTGTCCCCGCTACTCAAGGCCATGGGCCGGAATCCGGAAACGGACTCCGGCCCTCGGTGTTTCCACGATCGGTGCTTCTGCGGTCGGCGTTTCTACGGGGTGTGCCCCACCGCTTCCTCGTACAGGGCACGGTCCACCGTCCGGGACTCCGCCAGGGGCGCGCCCGAGGTGACGCCTTGGGCCCGGTACGCCGACTGGAGCCGCGTCGTCGTACCCGCCCGGATCTCCCAGTCCATGCGCAGGGGCGGGGTCGAGCGCAGGATCGCGGCGTCGGTCTTCAGGAGCTTCGCGAGGTAGGTGACGAAGCTCGCGTCCTTCTTGTAGTCGGCGGCGAAGTACGTGTCGACCGTCCGGATGTACGCCCTGAGCAGGGCCACGCCCGCGTCGGCGTCGTCGCTCAGCAGCGAACGTCCGTACAGCATCCCGCCGAGCGGTTCGCCCTGCGGCTGGCCGCCCAGGAACGCGTAGCCCGCCTTGCCGGTGACCTGGCGCCACACCGGGTCGAGCAGCCAGGCCGAGTCGACGCCGCCGTTCTGCAGGGCCGTGAGGACGTCGGCCGAGCCCAGCTGCTGGTAGCGGATCCGGTCCAGGCCGCCGCCGTGGCTCGCCAGCGCCTTCTGCATGGGGTACGCGATCACCGACCCCTTGCCGATCATCGTGCCCAGGGTGCGCCCCGCCATCCGCACGCCGGACGCGCTCTCGCCGTTCTTCAGCCGCACCCACAGGCCGCTCCGCGACTCGGGGTCGGGCGAGAAGTTGCCCGCGACCCACTTGATGTCGAAGCCGCCCCGGACGCCGTTCATCACGGCCGCCTCGGGCGCCGCCCACATCGCGTCGATGTCCCCCTTGGCCAGCAGGGGCAGCGCGTCCGGGGTCGGCAGGACCTTGAGCGTGACATCCAGGCCCTCCGCCTTGAACTCGCCCTTGTCGAGGGCGACCTCCAGCGGGGCCACGTACTCCGCGCTCAGGGTGCCGGTCGCGATCGTGATCTTGCGCGGCTCGGCGAGCGGGACGGGCGCCGGCTTCCCCGGTGCGCAGCGGGCGGGGGAGCGGGTCGGGGAGAGGTCGGCCGGGTCGGTCCAGGAGGCCTTGCCGCAGCCCGCCACCGGACGGACCGTGCGGGGCGCCGAGGCCGTCTCCTGGTCCCCCGGGTGCTGTGCCGAGCAGGCCGTGGCGAGCAGGGCCAGCGCGGCCGTCGCCACCAGGCACCGAAGGTTTCTCATGACTGCCCCCGTCCCCGGTCCCGGGGCGCCCACGGGGTGAGCAGGCGTCCGGCGAGCCGGATCAGCTCGGAGAAGACCACGCCCAGCACGGCGACGCAGACGATCCCCACGAACATGACGTCGTTCTGGAACAGCGCCCGCGAGTCGAAGATCAGATGCCCGAGGCCGTCCGTGGCCGCTATCTGCTCGGAGGCGACGATCACCAGGACCGCCACCCCCGCGGCGATGCGCGCGCCGACCAGGACCGCCGGCAGCGAGGCCGGCAGCAGGACGTGCCGGAACATCTGCCACGGCGAGGCGCCGAAGACCCGGCCCGCGTCCAGGTGGCCGGACGGGACGGCGATCACCGCCGACATGGTGGAGATCCAGACGAAGAAGAAGACGGTCACCGCCACCAGGGCCACCTGCGGGCCCTCGCCCAGCCCGAACATGTTCAGGAAGATCGGCAGCAGGGCCAGTTTCGGCACCACGTACAGGGCGTCGAGGAGCGGTTCCAGGGCAGCCCTGACCAGCGGGAGCGACCCCATCAGCAGCCCCAGCGCATAGCCGGCCGCGGTGCCCACGGCGTAGCCCGCGAGCACCCGGCGGGTGGTCGCCCGGACGTCCGGCCACAGGTCGCCCGCGGCCGCCCGGTGCCAGCCGTCGGAGAGGATCGTGGACGGGGCCGGGTAGACGCGGTCGTCGATCCACGCCTGGTTCGCGGCCAGTTGCCAGAGCAGGACCAGGACGACCGGGACGGCCGTGGCGAGGGCCAGTTCCAGGGCGCGGCGGCGCCGGTGGGTGCGGGCCGGGTGGAGTTCGGCCGGGCCGGGGGCGCGGACCAGGACCCGGCTCTCCCGGTCCGGGGTGAGGGTCGTCATGCCGGGACCGCCTCCTTCCGCAGCAGCTCCCACAGTTCGCTCTTCAGCGCCGTGAACTCGGGGGTGTCGCGGATGTCGCCGGTGCGCGGGCGCGGGAACGGCGGGCGGTGCTCGGCGATGATCCGGCCGGGGCGGGCGGACATCACCAGGACCCGGTCGCCGAGGACCAGTGCCTCCTCCAGGCTGTGCGTGATGAAGAGGGTGGTGGTGCGCAGCGCCTGGGTGAGTTCGAGGAGTTCGTCCTGGAGGATCACCCGCAGTTGGGCGTCCAGTGCCGCGAACGGCTCGTCCATGAGGAGGAGTTCGGGCTCGACGGCGAGGGCGCGGGCGATCGCCACCCGCTGCCGCATGCCTCCGGACAGGGTCGCAGGGTAGGCGTCGGCGAAGTCGGACAGGCCCAGCCGGGCCAGCCAGTCCCGGGCCCGGGTGTCCGCCTCGCGGCGCGGGACGCGCTGCACGTCGAGGCCGAAGCGGACGTTGGCCAGGACCGTCTTCCAGTCGTAGATGCCGTAGTCCTGGAAGATCATCGCGGCCGGGCGGGCGCTGTCGGTACGGATCTCCAGGCGGCCGCCGCTGGGGCGGAGCAGACCCGCCGCGATGCGCAGCAGAGTGGACTTGCCGCAGCCGGAAGGGCCGACGAGACAGGCGAACTCGCCGGGCGCGACGGTCAGATCGAGGGGGCCGAGGGCGTCGATCGCGTGGGGGGTTCGGCCGAAGGTGCGGGTCAGGGCATGGGCGCGGAGCTTCGGATACGGCTCTCCCACGGGATCTCCTCGCAAGAGTGCGGACCCGAAGACCATATGACGGTCCGTCAGATTCGGGAACCCCGTGTGCGGGTACGACGCGAAGGCCCCGGCACCCGTGGTGGGTGCCGGGGCCTTCGGGAACGTGTGTCAGACGCCCGTCGCGCAGTCCGGGCAGAGGCCGCGGTAGGTCACCTCGACGTCCGACACCGTGAAGCCGAAGCGCTCCGAGGCGGGGAGGTCGGCCAGCGGGTTGCCGGTCGGGTGGACGTCGCGGATCGAGCCGCACCGGGCGCAGACCAGGTGGTGGTGGGGCTGGTGCGCGTTCGGGTCGTACCGCTTGGCGCGCTTGTCCGTCGAGACCTCGAGGACCTCGCCGAGCGTGACCAGCTCACCCAGGGTGTTGTAGACGGTCGCCCGGGAGATCTCGGGCAGCTTGGCGACGGCCCGGGTGTGGACCTCGTCGGCCGTCAGGTGGACGTGTTCGCCGTCGAGGACCTCGGCCACGACGCGTCGCTGCGCGGTCATCCGCCATCCGCGTCCGCGCAGCCGTTCCAGAAGGTCACTCATGCGATCCAGCCTAACAGCAGGAGGACCACTTTACGAACAGGTGTGACTTTGGAGCCAAGCTTGATTTGGACTCTATCCAATGTAAGATCGGCCAGGACTTCGGCAGGCGGCTGGAGGCCGCGGTCCAGGCCCTGCGCGGCTGAGACTCCAGCACTGGACCGCTTGTCGTGGGCGGGCGGGCCGGATCCCCGGGAGGTCGGGGTCCGGCCCGTTCGGTGTGCCCGGACGTGACTAGACGGGTTCCGGCGCGCGGGTCCCGACCCAGCAGCGGATGACGTCCCGGACCGAGACGATGCCGGCCGGCTCGCCGCCGTCGAGGACGATCAGATGGCGGAAGCCGCCGTGGGCCATGGCCCGGGCCGCCTCCTCCAGGGTCCAGGTGGGGGTGCAGAACACGACGTCGTTGGTGGTGTGGGCGTGGATGCGCTCCGTGTCCGGGTTCTGGCCCAGTCCGACGGAGTTGAGGATGTCGCGCTCGGTGAGGATGCCGATGCCGCCGGCGTCCGGGTCGTGGACGATCGCCGCGCCCACGCGGCGCGCGGACATCAGGGCGGCTGCCTGGCGGAGGGTGTGGGCGGGGCCGACGGTGAGGACCACCGTACTCATGGCGTCACGGACGAGCATGAAATGCCACCTCCTAGGGAATCGCGGAGTTAGTTCAGCGATTCACAAATGCACAAGTGGGAGTTCTCTCAGGGTGGCAGGTAAAGCGAGGGTCAACAAGGGGGTGCGTGTCGCCAATTGAGGGCGCACGCGCTCATATGTGCCGGGTCGTACTGTCCGGTTGTGCCTCAGCAGGCTGTTTCAGTAACGCCGGCTGAGGTACGACAGCAGCTCGTCGTGGAGCAGACCGTTGGACGCGGCCGCGTTGCCGCTGTGCGGGCCCGGACGGCCGTCCAGGCCGGTGAAGGAGCCGCCGGCCTCCGTCACGACGATCGCGGTGGCGGCCATGTCCCACAGCGACAGCTCCGGCTCGGCACAGATGTCCACCGACCCCTCGGCGACCATCATGTACGGCCAGAAGTCGCCGTACGCGCGCGTGCGCCACACCTCGCGGGTCAGGTCCAGGAAGCCGTTCAGCTGCCCCCGCTCCTCCCAGCCGCTCAGCGAGGAGTACGCGAAGGAGGCGTCGGACAGTTTCGAGACGTTCGAGACATGGAGGCGGGACGCCGAGGACAGGCTGCGGCCGGTGAAGGCGCCGTGCCCCTTCGCCGCCCACCAGCGGCGGCCCAGCGCGGGCGCGGAGACCAGGCCGACGACCGGCTGGTAGCCGCCCTCGGCCGCCTCCATCAGCGAGATCAGGGTCGCCCAGACCGGCACTCCGCGCACGTAGTTCTTGGTGCCGTCGATCGGGTCGATCACCCAGCGGCGCGGGCCGGTGCCCTCGATGCCGTACTCCTCGCCGAGGACCGCGTCCCGCGGGCGGGCCCGCTGCAGCTGGCCGCGGATCAGCTCCTCGGCGGCCTTGTCCGCCTCGCTCACCGGGGTCATGTCCGGCTTGGTCTCGACCTTGAGATCGAGAGCCTTGAAGCGGTCCATGGTGGTGGCGTCCGCCGCGTCCGCGAGCACATGGGCGAGACGCAGGTCATCAAGGTAGTCCGGCATGTACCGAACGGTATCTGCCGGGGTGGGCGCGCGGCTACACAGGGACGCCGGGGATGCCAGGGGGATGCCGGGTGGTGACCGGGCGGTGATCTCGGTGCGCCCGCGTGTGTTGGCCGAAGGGCGCCCCCCGGTGCCTTCGCGAACCCTTGACAGTGGATTCGTGCGCGTCAAATCTGGGCGCAGAGTCGCTCGCCCCAGGAGGCGATGATGCCTGCAGCTCGGGAATCCCTGCTGGAAGCCGCGTACACGGCGCTCGCGCGCCGGCCGTGGGCCGCGGTGCGGATGGTGGACGTGGCGGCGGCGGCCGGGGTGTCCCGGCAGACGCTGTACAACGAGTTCGGCAGCAAGGAAGGCCTCGCGCGGGCGCTGGTGCGCAGAGAGGCCGACGGGTATCTCGCGGGGGTCGAGCGGGCGCTGGGCAGCCATGCCGAGGTACGGGAACGCCTGACGGCGACGGCCGAGTGGATGGCGCTGGCCGCTCGGGACAACGCGCTGGTACGGGCGATGCTCACGGGGTGCTGGAGCGAGCGGTTGCCCACGCCGACGCTGTCCGCGGTGCCGTCGTCCTCGGCGGTGCCGGCGCAGCGGAGGGCGGACGGGCCGTTGCCGTCGCCCGGGGACTTCGTGCAGATCGTGCGGGACCGGGCGGTGGCGGTGCTCGGTGGGCCGGGGGCCCTGAGGGCGGACGGTGAGCTGACCCGGTCTTGTGAGCTGGTGGTGCGGATCGCGTTGTCGTGTGTGGCCGCGCCGCCGGGGGAGGGCGGGGTGGGGGAGCTGGTGCGGGGGGTGCTGTCGCGGCAGCCGGTGTGAGAGGGGGTGGTGGGTTGTGTGTCGGCTGCGGGTGGGTGGGGCTTCTCGCGCCCGCGCGGCGGAGCCGCATAGCTGATGCAGCCCCGCGCCCCTTTGGGGGCGCGTTTCAGTGGGAGGAGCCTGAGAGTTGGAGGCCGATCACGCCGACGATCACCAGGCTGATGGAGACGATCTTGAGGGTGGAGACGAGGTCGCCGAGGAAGATCATGCCGTAGATCGCGGTGCCGGCCGCGCCGATGCCGGTCCAGACCGCGTAGGCCGGGCCCACGTCGAGCTTCTTCAGGGACAGGGTGAGGAGGCCGAAGCTGCCCAGGGCGAAGGAGGCGAAGGCGATGGTGGGCCACAGGCGGGTGAAGCCGTGGGAGAGCTTGAGGCATACGGCGAAACCTGTTTCCAGGATCCCGGCGACGATCACCAGCAGCCACGCCATGTGCTGTCCTCCCGTATGTCCAGCTCGGTGCGATTATGCACTTACCGAAGTCGGGGCATGACAAACACTGCGGTGGTCAGTCGCCTTCCTTGCGTTCCCGGGTAGCCAGCAGACGGCGCAGGGAGTAGAGGCGGGCGGGGTCCGCGTGGCCCTCGGCGACCCATGCGTCCAGCGCGCAGTCCGGCTCGTCGTGGCTGCACGCGCGCGGGCAGTCGACGGTGCCGGGTTCCAGGTCGGGGAAGGCGTGGATCACGCGGGACGGATCGATGTGGGCGAGGCCGAAGGAACGGACGCCCGGGGTGTCGACGACCCAGCCCCCGTCGTCGGAGAGCGGCAGGGCCAGGGCGGAGGTCGTGGTGTGGCGGCCCCGGCCGGTGACCGCGTTGACATGACCGGTCGAACGGCGGCGGTCCTCGGGGACCAGGGCGTTGACCAGCGTCGTCTTGCCCACCCCGGAGTGGCCGACGAACGCCGTGATCTTGCCGTCGAGGTGGTCCCGGACGCGTGCGGCCGCGTCCCCCGTCTCCAGCTCCTCGCGGCTCGTGACCACGTAGGGGATCTCCAGGTCGCCGTAGAGCTCCAGGAGCTTGTCCGGCGGGGCCAGGTCCGACTTGGTCATGACCAGGAGCGGGGTGAGGCCGCCGTCGTAGGCCGCGACCAGACAGCGGTCGATGAGCCGGGGGCGGGGCTCGGGGTCGGCCAGGGCGGTGACGATCGCCAGCTGGTCGGCGTTGGCGACGACCACCCGCTCGAACGGGTCGTCGTCGTCGGCGGTGCGGCGCAGCACCGAGCCGCGGTCCTCGATGCGGACGATGCGGGCGAGGGTGTCCTTCTTGCCGGACAGGTCGCCGACGAGGGCGACCCGGTCGCCGACCACCGCCGCCTTGCGGCCCAGTTCACGGGCCTTCATCGCCAGGATCGTACGGTCCTCGACGAGGCAGGTCAGCCGGCCCCGGTCGACGGTGAGGACCATGCCCTCGGCCGCGTCCTCGTGGGCGGGGCGGATGTTCGTACGAGGCCGGGTGCCCTTGCGGTTGGGGCGGCTGCGGATGTCGTCCTCGTCGGTGTGCTTGCCGTAGCGGCGCATGGTCGTACGCCCCTATGCCCCGTCGCTCCCGAGCATCCCGGTCCACAGGTCGGGGAAGTCCGGCAGGGTCTTCGCCGTCGTCGCCACGTTCTCGATCCGTACGTCCGGCACGGCCAGGCCGATGATCGCGCCCGCGGTGGCCATGCGGTGGTCCTCGTAGGTGTGGAAGGTCCCGCCGTGCAGCGGGCGCGGGCGGATGTGCAGGCCGTCGGTGGTCTCGGTGACGTCGCCGCCGAGCTCGTTGATCTCCTTGGTGAGCGCGGCCAGCCGGTCCGTCTCGTGGAGGCGGAGATGGGACACGCCCCGGAGGGTGGAGGGGGAGTCGGCGAGGGCGGCGACCGCGGCGATGCCGGGGGTCAGCTCGCCGACGTCGCCGAGGTCGACGTCGATGCCGTGGATCCGGCCGGAGCCGGTGAACTCCAGGCCGAACTCGGTCAGTTCGCAGGAGCCGCCCATCTCGGTGAAGATCTCCCGCAGCCGGTCGCCCGGCTGGGTGGTCCGGGACGGCCAGTCCGGGATCAGCACCTTGCCGCCGGTGACGAGGGCGGCGGCGAGGAACGGCTGGGCGTTGGAGAGGTCCGGCTCGACGGTCAGGTCACGGCCGAGCAGGGCGCCCGGGGTGACCCGCCAGACGTTGGGCTCGCCGCCCGACTCCGGGGTGTCCACCTGGGCGCCGACCGCGCGCAGCATGTCGACGGTCATCCGGATGTGGGGGAGGGACGGGAGGCTCGCGCCGATGTGGCGGACCTCCACGCCCTGGTTGAAGCGGGGGCCGGAGAGGAGCAGGGCCGACACGAACTGGGAGGAGGACGAGGCGTCGATCGAGACCGGGCCGCCGTCCAGGGCGCCGCCGCCGTGCACGGTCAGGGGGAGCGCGCCCCGGCCGTCGTCGTCGATCCGTGCGCCGAGGGTGCGCAGGGCGTCGATCACGCCGTGCAGGGGGCGCTCGTAGGAGCGGGGGTCGCCGTCGAAGCGGATGTCGCCGGAGGCGAGGGTGGCGACGGGAGGCAGGAACCGCATCACCGTGCCGGCGTTGCCGACGTCGACGGTGGCGGGGCCGCGGAGCCCTGCCGGGATCACCCGCCAGGCCTCGCCGGAGCCGTCGGGGCCGCCCGCGACGGAGGAGCTGGAGGACACCGTCTCCTCGATGCCGACGCCCATCGCGCGCAGGGCGCCGGCCATCAGCAGGGTGTCGCGGGAGCGGAGGGGGCGGCGCAGCCAGCCGGGTTCGGAGGCGAGGGCGGCGAGGACCAGGGCGCGGTTGGTGACCGACTTGGACCCCGGCACGTGAACCGTCGCGTCGACGGCTCCGCGCGCGTGGGGTGCGGGCCAGAGGGCGGTTGGTGCGGTGGGGTTTGCGGCCATGGGGTCACTTTAGTGCGCGGCCGGGGTGAGGGTGCGGTGGCGGTGGGGCTGTCCGGTGGGTGGGCGCGGCGCCGTGGGGGCTGGTCGCGCAGTTCCCCGCGCCCCTTTGGGGGCGCCTGTTGTGTCGTCGGCTGCGATGTGCTGGTCACATGTCCAGCAGCCAGCGCCCCCCGCCGATCAGCGAGCACAGCGACACCACGTGGAACAGGAACAGCCAGACGGCCGCCGGTAGATGGGTGAGGCGGGAGAGCTGGTCGGCGTCGGAGTCGCCGGCGCCGCCCCTCGACCGCTTCGCCTGCAGCTCGAACGCCGGACGTACGCCTCCCAGCAGCAGGAACCACACCACCGCGTACGCGAAGGCGGCCTGCACCTGGGGGCCCGCCAGCCAGGACACCAGGAGGAAGGCGCCGCCGGTGAGGAAGACCGTGAGGACGCCGTAGGCGTTGCGGATCATGACCAGCATGACGAGGAGGAGCGCGGTGGCGGCCCACAGGAGGAGGGTGATGCGGCCCCCGCCGAGGAGGGCCGCGCCGCCGAGGCCGAGGAGGGGCGGGGCCGTGTAGCCGGCCGCGGCGGTGAGGATCATGCCGATGCCGTGCGGCTTGCCGCGGCTGACGGTCAGGCCGCTGGTGTCGGAGTGCAGGCGGATGCCGGTGAGCTGGCGGCCGGTGAGGAGGGCGACCAGGCCGTGGCCGCCCTCGTGGGCGATCGTGATGGCGTTGCGGGATATCCGCCAGAGGCTGTGCGGGACGACCACGGCGGCCGCGGCGGCGAGCGTCGCGATCACCACCCACAGGTCCGGGTCGGGCTGGGTGCCGGTCAGCTCGTCCCAGAGAGAGCTCGCTGTGCTGGTGTCCATGGTGTCCGGTCGTTCCCTCTCCTCGTACCGAAGTCGGCAGTGTGACACGTATGTATGTGTGGACGGCAGGTCAACGGCCAGGAGAGGGGGAACGTCCCCGGACACCCGGACACCCGGACACCATGTGCAGGGGACGTCAGACCGCGCCGGGCGCCTCCCCCCTGCGCCGGTCCACCGCCGTCGCCAGGTCGGCGACCGTGCGGGTGGTGAAGATCTCGCGCAGGCTGATCGAGATCTGGAAGCGGTCGCGGATCCGGGCGATCAGCCGGGTCGCGGCCAGGGAGTGTCCGCCTAGGTCGAAGAAGTTGTCCTGGACACCCACCCGGGGCACGTCCAGGACCTCGCTCCACAGGGTGGCCAGCTGGTGCTCGGTGGCGGTGCGCGGGGCGACGTAGCCGGTGGCCTGGTCGCCCTGCCGGGGGGCAGGCAGCCGGCGCCGGTCGACCTTGCCGTTGGCGCTGAGCGGCCAGCTGTCCAGAGCCAGGACGTGCTCGGGGACCAGGTGGGCGGGGAGCCGCTCGCGGAGCCAGTCGCGGAGCCGGTCGGTGAGGGGCGCCGGCTGGGCGGACCCGGGAGCGGCCGTACGGTCCACCCGGCCGCCCACCAGGGCGTGTGCCAGCAGGTGGCGGTCGCCGAGCGCGAACAGCGGCTTGAGCGGGTCGAAGTCGAGTTCGCCGATGGGGCACAGGCCCACGTCGGTGCCGGCCGCCCAGTCCATCAGGAGCTGCCCCATGTACCCGGCCTCCAGCAGGCACAGGTCGCGGGCGAGGGAACCGTACAGCGGCTCGATCGCGGCCAGGTCGGCCACCAGGAACAGGGTGAACCCGGCCGCGTCGACGACGGCGCGGTTGTGCCCGGCGTGCGCCCCGGCGTCGATCGTCACGTCCTCGCCGAGCAGCACGAGGGCGTCGCGCACCGGGTCGGCGTAGTACGCGCCGGGCGCCAGTCCGGCCACCGCCCCGGCCTTCACGTGCAGATACGTCTGGACGGGATACAGGCCCCCGGCGGACGGATAGCGGCACTTGGCCAGCCCGTCCACCTCGTCCTGCCCCAACAGGCCCAGGCAGGCGGCCAGTTCGTCGAGGGCGACGGGTTCGTCGAGGAAGGCCCGGTCGCTGCGCCTGCGGGACGCTCCGGCGGGGACCCGGGGCAGCGGCACCCGGGGCCGGCCGGGCTCCCGGCGCAGCCCGTGCCGGGCCAGTTTGAACTCGGCCCGGGCGAGCGGGTCGAGCACCTCGATACCGGCGCGGCGCCCGGCCTCGAAGGCGGCCGGGTCGGTGCGCTCGCCGGGGACGACATATGCGACCAGGCCGTCATGGCCGGGGCGGCCCTCCCGGGAGGTGGCCGTGACGACGGCCGAGGCGACCTCGGGATGGGCGAGCAGCGCCGACTCGATCTCGCCGGGCTCGACGCGCTGGCCGCGGATCTGCACCTGGAAGTCGGCCCGGCCCATGAACTCCAGGGTGCCGTCCGGACGCCACCGCCCCAGGTCCCCGGTGCGGTACATCCGCTCCCCGGTCCCCGGGTGCGCCACGAACACCGCGTCGGTGCGCTCGGGATCGCGCCAGTAGCCGTCGGCCAGGCAGATCCCGGAGACGTACATCTCGCCGGTCACCCAGTCCGGGCAGTCCCGCAGCCGGTCGTCGAGGACGTGGTAGCGGACGTTGGCGATCGGGGTGCCGTACGGGATGCTCCGCCACTCCGGGTCGAGGCCGGTGACCGGGTACCAGATGCTCCACACCGTGGTCTCGGTCGGGCCGCCGATGGAGACCACCGAGACGCCCGGCACCAGTTCCCGCAGCCGGCCCGGCACGGGCAGCGGGATCCAGTCGCCGCCGAGGATCACCAGCCGGAGGGAGGCGGGCCGGGCCCCGCTCTCCAGGAGCATCTCCATCATCGCCGGCACCGAGTTCCACAGCGTGACCCGGTGGCGGGCGACCAGTTCCGCCCAGTGCGCCGGGTCACGGCGGTCGGCGGCGGCCGGGACGACCACGCTGCCGCCCGCGCCGAGCAGCCCGAAGAGGTCGAAGGCCGACAGGTCGTGGTGGAGCGCCGTGACGGCGAGGCAGCGGTCGCCCGCGTCGACCCCGTACGTCTCGATCGTCTGGACCAGGCAGTTGACCAGCGCCCGGTGCGGGACCATCACGCCCTTCGGCTCGCCCGTGGAGCCGGAGGTGAACATCGTGTAGACGAGGTCGTCCGGGCTGCCGGGCGCGGGGAGCGGGGTGGCGTCGGCGACGGCCGGTACCGGGCGGTCGACGCACAGCCGCGGGCGCCCGTCCAGCGGCACCTCCAGGAGGACCTCCAGGTGCGACTGGGTGAGGACGAGGCCCACCTCGCCCCGGTCGAGCAGGTGCCGCACGCGCCCGGCGGGCAGTTCGGGGTCGATGGGCAGATAGGCGGCGCCGGAGAACAGCACGCCGTAGGCCGCGACGACCTGCTCCCAGCCCTTCTCCATGACGATGGCGACGAGCCGGCCGGGCCGGGCGCCGTGGGCGCGCAGCCAGCGGGCCACCTGCCGGGACTCCTCGGCGAGCCGGGCGTACGACAGGGTCCGGTCCGGGGCGATCACCGCGGGGGCGTCGGGGCGGAGCGCGGCCTGCCGTTCGAACAGCTGCTGCACCTGGAGGGCGGGGACGGGACGCTCGGGGCCGGCGCCGGAGTGCTCGGTCAGGCCGACCGGCGCGGGGTGCGACCAGGTGTCCTCGTCGGTGGCGAGCCGGTGCAGCAGGGCCGTCTGGGCGTCGAACATGGCGTCGACCAGGCCGTCCGGGAAGAGCGCGTCCACCGAGTCCCAGTTCAGCAGCAGCGCCCCGTCCTGCTCATGGGCCTGGCAGTCCAGGGTGACCTGCGGGGTCTGGGAGATGGTGAACACCGGGGTGAGCAGCCGCTCCAGCGGAGTCCGTTCGGCGGCGGCGAAGGCGAGGTTGCTGGTCATCACCACCGGCATCAGCGCCCGGTCGTAGCCGCCCTGTAGCCGCATCAGCTCGCGCAGCACCTCCACCCCGCTGACGGCAGCGTGCCGCAGATCGTCCCGGAGCCGGTGCTGCACCGCCCGGGCCCGCTCCAGGAAGGTCCCGGCGTCGCGGTGGTCGACCTCCAGGAGCGTGAAGGAGGCGAACTGGCCGAGCACCTCGTCGTACGACGGGTCGCGCACCGGCCGGGTCAGGCGCGGCACGTTCAGCGTGAAGTGGCGGCTGTTGCTCCAGACGGCCAGCACCTCCGCGTAGACCGCGAGCAGCAGGGCGCTCGGGGTCAGCCCGGCCCGCGCCGCCCGCTCCTTGAGGCCGCGCCAGGTCGCGGCGGACAGCACGGTGTCCCGGCGGGTGAACCGCGGCACGCCGGCCGGCACGGACCGGGACGGCAGCTGCGGCGCCGGGGGCAGCTCCGGCAGCCGGCGCCACCAGTAGTCGTACGCGCGCCGGTACTCGGGCAGGTCCCGGCGTGCGATCTCGGCGTGCACATGGTCGCGGAACGACCTCGCGGGCGCCGGAAGCCGCAGGTCGGGCTCGCAGTAGAAGCGGGACAGGTCGTCGAAGAGCAGCCGTCCGGAGGAGAAGTCGGCGATCAGCGAGTCCACGCTGAGATGGATCCGCAGCCCGTCGTCCAGCCGGGTCGCGGTCACCTCGAACAGCGGCCACTGCCCGGCGGGCCGCACCTCGTGCGAGAGCCGTTCCCGGACCGCGGCCAGCTCGGCCCCGGCCGCGTCCTTCTCGTGTCCGCGCAGATCGGTCACCCGGATCTCGTACGGCGGCACCTCGGGCAGGATCCGCTGCTCGTTGCTGTCGGGCAGCATGACCGCCCGCAGCATGGGGTGCCGGTCGATCACCCGCCGCCAGGCCTGCTCGAAGCGCGGCAGGTCGAGATCGGGGGCGTCGAACTCGACGTACACGTGCGTGGAGACGTTGCCCAGCTCGAAGGTGCCGGTGCGGCCGAGGCAGTAGGCCTGCTGGGTGTCGGTCTGCGGGAAGGGGGCGTGCGGGTCGTCCGGCGCCGGGGGCGCCCCGGCGGACGCCGACCTCGGGAGTGCGCCCACGGCAGCGGCGAGCGCGGCGACGGTCGGGGCGTCGTAGAGCGTGTCCTCGGGCAGGGACACCCCGAGGTCGCGCTCGATCAGTCCGGCGAGCCGGAGCATGGCCAGCGAGTCCAGGCCGAGGCCCGGCAGTGATTCGTCGCGGCCGGGGCGCCGCCCGGACCCGCCGGGGGCGAGGGAGGCGACGAGCCCGGTGAGGTGCTCCTCCAGGGCGGGGCCCGCCAGGGCGGATTCCGTCCCGGACGGTCCCTCGGTCCACTCGGCCACCACGCTCAGCGCCCCCGCGCCGAGCGCCGCCCGGGTCGCGCGGCGCTGGATCTTGCCGCTGGAGGTCTTCGGCACGGTCGAGGCGCGGACCAGGACGAGCCGGTGCAGCCGGACGTCGAACTCCGCGGTGACCGCCCGGCCGACGGCGGCCGCCACCTCGGCCACCGGCGGCACGTCCGCACCGCGCCGCACCTCGGCGACCACGACCAGCCGCTCCACCCCGTCGCCCGTGTCGGTCCCGAGCGCCGCCGAGCCATGGGCCCGCAGCGCCGGGTGGGCGCCCTCCGCGCAGCGCTCGATGTCCTGCGGATAGAGGTTGCGGCCGCGCACGATGATCAGGTCCTTGCTGCGCCCGGTCACGAACAGCTCGCCGTCACGCAGGAATCCGAGGTCGCCGGTGCGCAGGAAGGGACCCTCGCCGCCCGTTGTTACGGCCCCGAAGACGGCCGCGCTCTCCTCGGGCCGGTTCCAGTACCCCCGCGCCACGTTCGGGCCGCCGACCCAGATCTCCCCGACCTCGCCGGGCCGGAGCGGGCTCCCGTCCGCCGGGTCGACGACGAGCAGCCGCTGCCCGTCGACGGCACCGCCGCACCCGACGACCGTCCGGCGCTGACCGGCACCGCCGGGCAGTACCCGGTGCGCCTCCAGCGCGGCGGCGTCCAGGGTGACCGCGGCCCCTTCGGCGAGCCGGTTCCCGCAGGACACCATCAGCGTGGCCTCCGCCAGCCCGAAGCTGGGCCGCAGCGCCTCCCGCCGCATCCCCCAGGGGGCGAAGTGACCGGCGAACCGGTCCAGCGTCGCGGCCGGCACCGGCTCCGCGCCGACGACCACGCTCTCCAGGCAGGCCAGGTCGAGCGGCGGGTGGGCGGCGGGGTCGACCCGCTCGACGCACAGGTCCAGGGCGAACGGCGGTACGGCGGACAGGGTGGCGCCGTACCCCGAGACCGCGCGCAGCCACTGCACGGGGTCCAGGACGAAGGTGCCCGGCGCCATCAGCACCCCGGGGAAGCCGCCGAACAGCGGCTGGAGGATGCCGCCGATCAGCCCCATGTCGTGGAACGGCGGCAGCCAGCTGACCAGGCGGGAGTCCTCCGTGGTCCGCAGCCGCCGCTGGATCTGCGCGGAGTTGTGCAGCAGATTGCCGTGGGTGACCATCACGCCCTTGGGCACGGCGGTGCTGCCCGAGGTGTACTGCAGGAAGGCGAGGCCGTCCCGGTCGGCGCCCGGGTCCGTCCACGCGTCGGGGCCGGCGGCCGGGCCGCCGTCGGTCAGGCCGTCGTCGGTCAGGCCTTCGTCCGTCAGCCAGGGGATGCCCTGGAGTTCGGCCAGGTGCTGCCGGGCGGTGGCCGCGGCCCGGTCGCCGGCGAGCACGGCTGCGGGCGCCGCGTCCGCGACGATCGCCCGCAGCCGCGCCGCGTTGCGGGCGTGCGGCGGATACGACGGTACGGCCACCGTCCCCGCGTACAGGCAGCCGAAGAACGCGGTCAGGTACGCGGTGCCCGGTGGCCGCAGGATCAGTACCCGGTCGCCGGGGGCGCAGTGGGTCCGTAAGGCCACCGCCACCCGGCGGGCATGGCGGTCCAACTCGGCGTAGGTGAGGGCGGATTCCTCCGCGCCGTGGCTGTCGAGGAAGACGTACGCCTGCCGGTCGGGCTGCCGCGCCGCGCGGGTACGCAGCAGGTCGACGAGGGTGCGCGGGGTGGTCTGGAGAGAGGTGGTCACGCTGTTCCTCCGGTTTCGGTCGACGAAGGGGGTGTCGACGAAGGGGGTGTCGACGAAGGGGGTACCGAGGGGGGTGCTTCCGTCGGGTCGGGCTCTCCCGGGACCCCGGGTTTCTCCGCCCGCACCCACCGCGTCGGCACCCACGGCCCGCTCCACCACATGCGGTGGCCGACGTCGGCCAAGGTCACGTCCCGCGCGCCGGCGGTGAGCAGCAGGTCGCGGTACTGGCCGGTGTGGAAGATGTCGACGAGGAGCAGCCGCCCGCCCGGCCGCAGCACCCGGTACGCCTCGCGCACCGCCTCCGAACGGCCCCGCGCGTCGGTGATGTTGTGCAGCGCCATGCTGGACACCACGAGGTCGAACCGGCCGTCCTCGAAGGGGAGTCGCCGCATGTCCGCGGTGACCAGGTCGATCCGGTCGGCGACCCGTTCCCGGCCGGCGTTGTCCAGGGTGGTCGCGGCGTGGTTGCCGGACTGGTCGACGGAGCGCCACAGGTCGACCCCGGTCACCCGTCCGCCGGGCACCCGCCGGGCCACCGCGGTCAGTACCGCGCCGCGCCCGCAGCCCAGGTCCAGGACCTGTTCGTCGCCGCGCAGCCGGAGCCCGTCGAGCAGCTCCTCCCAGACCAGGAACTTGCCGCGCACGCTGGCGTGCAGGAACAGCCCGGCCGGGGCGGCGGTCACCGCCGGGATGCGCAGCAGCCACCGGGGCGCCCCCGCGGCGACCGCGACCAGCGGCAGCACGACCGAGCCGCCGAGCCCGAGCAGCCAGCCGGGCGCGTCGACGCCGTACCGGCCCTGCCCGCCCGTGCCTACCACGCCGGCCCCTCGGTGGTCAGGAAGGCCAGGACCTGTGCGGCCGAGGCGAAGACGAAGAAGTGGTCGCCGGGGAAGACCCGGACGGTGACGTCGGTGCCCAGGTCGCGCCAGCGCTCGACCTCGGCGGGGGTGGCGGCGGGGTCGTCGGCCCCGCCCAGGGCGATCAGCGGGACGCCGGGGCGCAGGACGGCACGGGTCCGGTAGGTCTCGGCGGCCTCGAAGTCGGCCCGCAACGCCGGCAGGAAGAGCGCGCACCACTCCTCGTCGGCCAGCAACTCCGGTGGGATGCCGCCGAGTTCCCGGAGTCCGGCCGCGAACTCCGGGTCGGGCAGCGGGTGCAGGGCGGGGGTGGAGCGCGGGATGTGGGGCGGCACGCTGCCGGAGACGACCAGTGCGGCGGGCGGACGGGCGGAGTCCTGCAGGGCCAGGCCGAGTTCATAGGCGAGCAGCGCGCCCATGCTGTGGCCGAACAGGACGTACGGGAGCCCTTCGGCCCGGCGGGCGAGGGGGCCCGCGAGGCGCCGCGCGAGCCGGACGACCGACGTCTCGGCGGGCTCCGTCATCCGGACCTCACGGCCGGGCAGCTGGACGGGGACGACCTCGGTGCCGGGACCGAGCAGTCGCTGCCAGGGCCGGAACACCGAGCCGCCGGCGCCGCCGTGGGGAATGCAGAAGAGCCGGACACGGGGACGGGACACGCCGGGCAGGGCGTGCGGGAACCACGAGGGTGCTGTTGTGACACACACGGGCAGACAGAGACCTTCGGTTCACGGGTGACGGGTCACGTCACACGAAACGGATGGAATGGAATGGAGTGGAATGGAATGAAATGGACAGGGGCGACGGCGGCGGGCGGTCACGCCCGGCGCCGCCGGTGGTCCAGATAGAGCGCGAGGGCACCGAGGGCGAGCGCCACGTTCGGGCCGGTTCTGCCGCCCTGGGAACGGGTCGGCGCGACCTCGCTGAACTGCACCCGCAGGCTGCGGTCGGCGATGTCGTCGTTGAGCGCGCGGAGTTGTTCGGAGGCGCCGGCCTGGGTGAGGGTGGCCTCCAGGAGCCGCCGGGCCGACTGCTGCGGGGACGCGGTCTCGCGCACCATGTGCAGGACGATCCGGGGGACCTCGCGCTGGAAGACGTCCACCAGCGCCAGCTCGGGTGCCAGACAGCGCACCGAGCCCTCCAGGTTGGCGAAGGACTTGCCGAGGAGCGAGACCGCCGGGCAGGAGGCGATGGACCGGCGGGTGGACTTCTCCAGGACGCTGGTCAGCGTGATACCGAAGTTCAGCTCCGCCAGGGACGCCGTCGCGATCTTCGGCACGAGCGCCGCCATGTCCTGGGAGAAGCCGGGGATGTCCGACCACGGTGTGGTGCGGCCCATCTCCACCCAGGCCTTGGCCAGGCCGTGCCCGTCGTTCTGGGCGACGGCCATCAGCACCAGCAGCAGCCGCATGCTGGTGCGCTGGTCGATCCGGCCGATCATGCCCCAGTCGATCAGCGTGGCCTCCCCGTCCTCGGTCACGAAGACGTTCCCGGCGTGCGGATCGGCGTGGTAGATGCGCTCGATGAAGTAGCTGCGGTACATGAACGCGATCAGCTCGCGGCTGACGGCGAGCCGGTCGCGGTCGCGCAGGGCGGCCGGGTCCGCCTTGCGCACGGAGACGCCGGGGGCCATCGACTGGACCAGGACACCCTCGGTGGCGGCCAGCACGTTCGGCACGGACAGCCGCGAGAAGCCGCGCAGCGCCTCGCGCGCCCGGTCCATGTTCGCCGCCTCCTTGGTGAAGTCGAGCTCGGGCTCCATGGCGTCGAAGACCCCGCCGAGCATGGACTCGACATCCACCACCGCGCTGAACCTCGGGGCCACCCGGGCGGTCAGCCGCGCGGCTCGGCGCAGCAGCGCCATGTCCGCCAGCACGGTCTCCCGGATGCCGGGCCGCTGCACCTTGATCACCCCGGGCCGGCCGTCGGCCAGGGTGACCCGGTGCACCTGGGCGAGGGAGGCGGCGCCGAGCGGGCGTTCGACATCGATGTCGTCGAAGTACCGCTTCCAGTCCGGCCCGAGGTTCTGCTCCAGTACGGGTTCGAGCTCGGAGAACGGCTGGACGTCCACCTCGTCGTGGAGGTTCTGCAACTCCTCGATCATGATCGGGGAGACCATGTCGGGCCGGGTGGAGAGCATCTGGCCGATCTTCACGTAGAAGGGCCCGAGGCTCTCCAGGGCGCCGCGCACGGCCCGGGCCCGCCGCCGCTCCCGCTCGTCCGGGGCGTCGGACGGCGGAGCCGCTCTCGTCTCGCCGAGGACCTGTTTCAGTACGGCGGCTACCGTCCGCATCCGGCTGCCGGTGCGCGGGGCCATGGACGGGGTTCCTTCCGGTGGCGCGCGCACCGCGACGGAGTGCGGGTCCGCCGCGGTACGCGGACGGGCGGGGCGTGCGGGGTCCGGGAGCCGGAGCGGCGCTACGGCCTGCGGCGCTACGGCCTCCGGCGCTACGACTTCCTGGGCACGCTCTTGGTGACCGCCCCGATCGCTCCGGCCGCGCCGAGCAGCGGCTCCACCGTCTTCAGCGCCTCCATCAGCAGGCCGACCACATCGGTCAGTTGCTGGATCTGCTGCGGCAGCGCCGCCAGCTGCTGGGGGAGCGCGCCCAACTGCTGCGGGATCGCTCCGAGTTGCTGGGTCGCCTCACCGGCCGCCTGGGCGCCGACGGCACCGAGCCCGCCCGCTCCGCCGAGCCCGCCCGCTCCGCCGGACAGCAGGGCCAGGGCCGCGAGGTTGCGGTTCTTGTTCTTGTTGTTCTTCTTCTTGTCGTCGTCCTGGAGCAGGGACATGGCCGTGAGCGTGCGCAGCGTGTCTCCGGGCATGGCCGCTAAGGCGTGCGCCGGCAGTCCGAAGGGCAGATCGTCATCGTCGTCCCGGTCGAGCAGGTCGTCCCAGGCCTTCTTCCAGTCGTCGGCGACATCGCCGTAGAAGTCCTTGATGGTGTCGATGGTTCCCACAGGGGTCCTTCCTGGTGAATCTCGGGAAAATGCCTCCGAAGCGCTCAAAAATCTAGCAAGTCACCTGGAAGGAGAGAAGTAATAGAATTTTGCACTACTTGCGGATGTTTGCCTCATCTGCCTAATGGCACGGGTGACGGACCAGCGGATATGCCAGACGTGTGTGCCCGGCTCCGGGCCGCCGGACGCGGTTTCCGCCGTCCGGGCTTCAGCCCTGGGAGTGAAATGTAGGGTTGTGAAGATGTGCGGACGGTACGCGGCGAGTCGCGGGCCCGGGGATCTGGCCGGGATCTTCGAGGTCGAGAAGTGGGAGCCCGAGGAGACCCTGGAGCCGGACTACAACGTGGCCCCCACCAAAGAGGTCTACGTGGTCCTGGACCGGCCCCTGAAGGACTCGGACGACAAGCGGCCCGTCCGCCAACTGCGCAGGCTCAAGTGGGGCCTTGTGCCCTCCTGGGCCAAGTCGCCCGAGGGCGCCGCCCGGATGATCAACGCGCGGGCCGAGACCGTGCACGAGAAGCCGTCGTACCGCCGTGCCTTCGCGACCCGCCGGTGCATCGTCCCCGCCGACGGCTACTACGAGTGGGTCACCGCGAAGGACGAGCGGGACCTGGAGGTCGAGGGCAGGAAGAAGCGGCCGCGCAAGCAGCCGTACTTCGTGCTGCCCGCCGACGGGTCCGTGTTCGCCATGGCGGGGCTGTACGAGTTCTGGCGGGACCGCACGCTGCCCGACGACCACCCGCTGGCCTGGTGGGCGACCTGCTCCGTGATCACCACGGAGGCGGAGACCTCGCCGCTGGCGGTGGCACCGGCCGAGGGGCCGCGCACGCTGGCGGACATCCACCCCCGGATGCCGCTGATGCTGACGCCCGACCGCTGGGACGCCTGGCTGGACCCGGCGCGCACCGACGCCGAGGACCTGCGCCCGCTGCTCGCCCCGCCGCCGGAGGGCCTCATGCGCGCCTACCCGGTCGCCACGGCCGTCAGCAACGTCCGCAACAACGGCCCCGAACTGCTGAAGGAGCTGGAGGGGCCCGAGGAGGGCACGCTGTTCTGAGCTCCCGGCCTGGCTAGCCTTCTGGCGTGACCACATCGAAGATCGTCGGTACGGAGGCGGGGGACGCCCGCATCACCTGGTACGAGGCGGAGCGGGCGCGGCTGGTGCTCGCCGTGAGCCATGGGGCGGGCGGCGGGATCGAGGCGCGGGACCTGCGGGCGATCGCCGCGGTGCTGCCGGAGCACGGCGTGACGGTCGCTCTGGTGGAGCAGCCCTGGCGGGTCGCCGGCAAGAAGCTCGCGCCCGCCCCGAAGACCCTCGACACGGGCTGGCGGGGCGTGTGGCCCGCGCTCGCCGCGCCCGGGCTGCCGGTGGTCTCCGGCGGCCGCAGCGCGGGCGCCCGCGTCGCCTGCCGCACCGCCACCGAGCTGGGCGCGGCCGCCGTGCTCGCCCTCAGCTTCCCGCTGCACCCGCCGGGCAGGCCGGAGAAGTCGCGGGCCGAGGAGCTGCTGGGGGCCGGGGTGCCCACGCTCGTCGTGCAGGGCGGCAACGACCCGTTCGGGAAGCCGGCCGAGTTCCCGGAGGGGGACTACACGCTGGTCGAGGTGGCGTACGGCGACCACGGCTTCGCGGTGCCCAAAAGGGCAGACCTGGGGCAGGAGGAGGCAGTGGCGATCATCACGCGGGCGGTCGTCGAGTGGACCGTGTCACTCGGGTAACGCCCGGGAATGTTGGGTGGCCGACCACTGTTGAGGCGGACAGAAGTGCTGGAACACCAGCGCCGACGCCGTACGAGAGGAAGTCCGCCGCATGGGTTCGACCATCTGCCCGAGCCGCGACAGCCGTGCTGACCTGGACTGGTCGGTGCTGCGTGCGGCGAAGACCGCTCCTATTCGAGCGGCGGCAGGCACGGGTCGTGTTCTATCCTCCGATTCGAGTGGGATCGGTTTCGGTCCTGCCCGGGATCTTGAGGAGGTGGGTCCGGTCACCGGTACCGACGCAGGGACCGACAACGGCCAGGCGGAGCCCGAGGGCCAGGGCGTGGGCGCGGAGTCGTCTGCGGAGCGCACCGCGCGCTTCGAGCGGGACGCGCTCGAATTCCTCGACCAGATGTACTCGGCCGCGCTGCGCATGACACGCAACCCGGCCGACGCCGAGGACCTGGTGCAGGAGACCTACGCCAAGGCGTACGCGTCCTTCCACCAGTTCCGCGAGGGAACCAACCTCAAGGCGTGGCTCTACCGCATTCTCACCAACACCTTCATCAACTCGTACCGCAAGAAGCAGCGCGAGCCCCAGCGCTCCGCGGCCGAGGAGATCGAGGACTGGCAGCTCGCCCGCGCCGAGTCGCACATGTCGACGGGTCTGCGCTCCGCGGAGTCGCAGGCGCTCGACCACCTGCCCGACTCGGACGTGAAGGAAGCGCTGCAGGCGATCCCCGAGGAATTCCGCATCGCCGTCTACCTCGCCGACGTAGAGGGCTTTGCGTACAAGGAGATCGCGGACATCATGGGGACACCCATCGGTACGGTGATGTCCCGGCTGCACCGGGGCCGCCGCCAACTCCGCGGCATGCTGGAGGACTACGCGCGTGAGCGCGGGCTCGTCCCGGCCGGCGCCGGAGAGTCGAACGAAGCGAAAGGCTCGGGCTCATGAGCTGCGGAGAGCCGCACGAGACGGACTGCAGTGAGGTACTCGATCATCTGTACGAGTTCCTCGACAGTGAGATGCCGGACGTCGATCGCGTCAAGTTCAAGCAGCACTTCGACGAGTGCTCCCCCTGCCTGGAGAAGTACGGGCTGGAGCAGGCCGTGAAGAAGCTGGTCAAGCGGTGCTGCGGCCATGACGACGTACCGAGCGACCTGCGGGCCAAGGTGCTGGGTCGGCTGGACCTGATCCGGTCCGGCCAGACCGTCCCCGAGCACGACGTGACCGCGGCCGCCCCGGTCACCCCGCAGGAGAGCTGAGCGCTCCGCTTCGCGCGCCCCGTCACCCGAACGTGCTAATCCTCCGGTCATAAGCCCCCGGACCCGCCGGCTCCCGCCCTAGGCTCCGGAGCCTGGACAGGCATGGTCGGGGGGAGGGCGCGATGGAGGCGGTTCCGGCACGGGTGCGCGCCTACGTGTCCTGTGTCGTCCTCGGCGCCCTGTGCTGTCTGCTGCCGCTGCCCGGCCTCCGTACGCCCTGGTGGGCCGTCGCCCTGCTCGCCGCGGTGTACGCGGGCTGCGAGCACGTCGTACGGCGCCGGCTCGGCGGCACCTTCTACCCCGTGCTGCTCGCCGGTGCCTTCCTGCTGCCGCCGCCCGCCGCCGCGCTCGTCCCGCTGCCGGGCGCGCTGCTCTCGCACGTCGACCAGCGGCCCCGGGCGCTGCGCCGGGTGTGGCGGGCCGCCGAGCTGGCCCTCGCCGTGTGGGGCGCCGGCAGTGTGCACTGGGCGCTGGGCGGGCGGGACGCCGTCGTGGGCTGCGACTTCCCGTACGCGCTGCTGCCCTGCGCCGCGGCCGTCCTGGCCTTCTGCGGGGTGCTGGCCCTGCTGGACGGCGGGATCCTGGCGGTCGCCGACCGGGTTCCGGTACGGCGGGCCTGGCGCGGCCTGCTCGCCCGCTCCCTCGCGCCGATCGGGGTGCACGGGCTCGCCGGGCTGATGATGGCCGTGCTCTGGCGCAGCCCCTACGGCCCCGTCGCGGCCCTCCTGGTCCTGCTGCCGATGTGCGTGTCCTGGTGGGTGTTCGCGCAGTACCACCGGGAACGGGCCGCCCACCAGGCCACCATCCGCGCGCTCGTCCAGGCCGTCGACATCAAGGACGGCTACACCCGGGGCCACAGCGAGCGGGTCGGCCAGGCCTCCGTGCTGATCGCCCGCGAACTCGGCATGGACGACGAGCGGGTCGAGGTGCTCCGCTTCGCCGGGATCCTGCACGACGTCGGGAAACTGGGCGTCCCCACCCGGCTGCTCCGCAAGGACGGACCGCTCACCCCGGAGGAACGGCGGATCATCGAGCTGCACCCCGAGTACGGCCACGAGATGGTGCGCGGGATCTCCTTCCTCGGCGAGGCCCGCGCCGCGATCCTCCACCACCACGAGCGCATCGACGGCAGCGGCTACCCCTACGGCCTGGCCGGCGCCCAGATCCCGGAGTCCGCCCGCGTGGTGGCCGTCGCCGACGCCTTCGACGCGATGACCTCCACCCGCTCCTACAGCCGCGCCCGTCCGGTGGACACCGCGCTGGCGGAGTTACGACGCTGCGCCGGCCGCCAGTTCGACGCCGGGGTCGTCGAAGCACTGGTGCGCGCCCTCGCCAGGGACGGCTGGCACCCCACGGTCACCGCCGACTCCCCGCCCGGCCCCCCGGCCCCGGACCTTCCGGGCAGCGAGCGGCAGAGCGCCGGTCGGGCGGCCCGATGAGCGCCGCCGCCCCGACCACCGGCGCCCTGGTCTCCGGCCGAGTGGGCAGCGTGTGGCTGGGCGTTGGGAGGGGCCCCGGTGAGCGCCGCCGCCCCGACCACCGGCCTCCCGGCCACCGGCCGGGTGGGCAGCGGGCGGCTGGGCGTCGGGAAGGGGTTCCGGTGAGCGCCGTCGAGTCGACCGTCGGCCTCCTGGTCTCCGGCCGAGTGGGCAGCGTGTGGTGGGGTGTTGGGAGGGGGTTCCGGTGAGTGGTGCCGAGACTGTGGCCGCTGGGCTTCCGGCCCACCGGCCCGGCGCGGGCCCGTCGCCGGTGTCCGGACGGGGGCTGCCCCGCACTCTTTCGCTCATCCGTCTCGCCGCCCTTCTGCTCGCCCTCGGCTGCCTCGCCGGCACCCTCTGGGAAGGCCTCGGCAACCGGGGGATCGCCCTCGCCTTCGGGGTTCTCGTCGTGGTCGGCGAGTTCGCCCGCTGGACCGGCGCCGACGTGCGGGAGGCCGCCCCGCTCGGGGCCGCCGGAGGGCTCGCGTACGCCCTGCTCGGCGCCGACGCCGGGATCGCCACGCACGACGGGGCCTTCCAGGTGGTCGCCGTCGTCGGCGCCGCCTCGCTGCTCGGCAACGTCCCGCACATCGCCGCCGGCCGCCGGCCCACCCTCGACCACCTGGCCCGCCGGGTCCTCACCGTCGGCTTCGCCGCGATCTGCTTCCAACCCCTCTACAGCAGGGGCGTGTTGGAGCAGTGGGGCGGACCGGCGTACGCGCTGCTGCTGGTCGCGCTGCTGGTGCTCACCGCGCTGTGCGACGCCGTGCTGGCGGCGGCCCAGGCGCACTCCCGGGCCGGATGGCCGTTCGGGCCGCGGCTGCGGGACGAGCTGCGCGGGCTGCTCGGCATCGGGTCCGCCGTCTGCGCCACCGGCGCGGTGATGGCGCTGGCCGTCGCCGTCGTCGGGCTGTGGGCGCTGCCCGTCTTCTGTCTGCCCCTCCTCCTCACCCAGCTGTCCCTGCGCCGGTACGCGGCCGTCCGGGCCACCTACCGGCAGACCATCGCCTCCCTCGCCCGCGCCACCGAGATAGCGGGGTACACCCCGGCCGGCCACGCCCGCCGGGTCGCCACGCTCAGCCAGGCCGTCGGGCGGGACCTGGGGCTGACCGGAGCGGAGCTCACCGTGCTGGAGTACGCGGCGCTGATGCACGACATCGGCCAGCTGAGCCTGGTCGACCCGGTACCGGCCGGGGCCACCGCCGTACTGCCGGCGGCGGAACAGCGGCGGATAGCGCTGCTCGGCGGGGCGGTCGTACGGCAGACCGGGGTGGCCGGTGCGGTCGCCGTGGTCGTGGAGCGGCAGGCCGACCCCTACCGGGAACAGCCGGTCGCCGCGCGGATCGTGCGGGTCGTCAACGCGTACGAGGAGAAGGCCCGGGATTCCGGGCCCGGCGGGCCGTTGACCGCGTTGGAGGAGTTACGCCTGGCCACCGCGGGGGACTACGCTCCCGAGGTCGTGGAGGCCCTGGCCCGCGTGCTCTCCAGAGACTGTCTGACCCTGCGCGCGGCTGGGTAACCCATGGGTAATGAGCGGCCCTCCCGTCGTACGTGGTTGGATGCGAGGGAGAGGGTGATGTCCGGGGGCACAAGCCAGCCCACTGTGCGGAACTGGAACTGGCAGGCGGGAATCGTGAGGATCTTCGGCAAGGGACGGCACCGGCCCTCCGCCTCCTGGCGGCAGGCCACCGATCGCGCCTTCACGCTGATCGGCGACGGCCGGTACGAGGACGCGGGCGAGCTGCTGACACGCGCCGCCGATCTGGAACCCTGGCTGTCCGAGTCCTGGTTCAACCTCGCCCTGCTGCACAAGTTCCGGCACGACTGGGAGCAGGCCCGGGCCGCGGGGCTGCGGGCGGTCGCCCTCCTCGACCGGGAGACCGGGGCGCCCGACTGGTGGAACGTGGGCATCGCGGCGACCGCGCTGCAGGACTGGCCGCTGGCCCGGCGGGCCTGGCAGGCGTACGGGCTGCGGGTGCCCGGTGGGTCCACCGCGGCCGCGGAGCCGACCGGGATGGACCTCGGCAGCGCCGCCGTACGGCTCTCCCCGGAGGGAGAGGCCGAGGTGGTGTGGGGGCGGCGGCTGGACCCCGCCCGCATCGAGGTGCAGTCCATTCCGCTGCCCTCGTCGGGGCGGCGCTGGGGCGAGGTCGTCCTGCACGACGGTGTGCCGCACGGCGAGCGGACCACGGCGACCGGGCACGCGTACCCCGTCTTCGACGAGATCGAGCTGTGGGCGCCGTCGCCGGTGCCGACCTGGGTGGTGCTGCTGGAGGCGGCGACGGAGGCCGACCGGGACGCGCTGGAGCAGCTGGCGGGGGACGCCGGGTTCGCGGCGGAGGACTGGTCGTCGTCGGTGCGGTTGCTGTGCCGGATGTGTTCCGAGTCGCGGATGCCGTCCGACGAGGGTGACGGGGTCCACCTCGATCCCCATGACCACAGTGAGCCGGGGCATCCGGGGCCGCTCGGGCATCGGACGGACGGGCAGTTGTGGGTGCCTGAGCGGGAGTGCGGGGTGGCTGCGCCGGCTTCGCTGGTTCGGGGGCTGCTGGACGGGTGGGTTGCCGACAGCCCTGATTCCAGGGATTGGCGGGATTTGGAAGAGGTGTGCTGAGGCCGTGTTTCGTGTGCGGCTGAGTGGGGGCTGATCGTGCCCACGCGGCGGAGCCGCATATCGGGCACAGCCCCGCGCACCTAAAAGCATCCACGTACCCTGTACCTGCAACATCTCCCCCCCCGTTTTACCTAGGAAGGCTTTCGTCGGTCATGGCGCAGCAGGACACCGATCAGCAGCACGCGGGCGTGCTCCCCGTGGACGACGAGGGGTTCGTCGTCGACACCGAGGGGACCGAGGAGCGCGAGAACGCCTGGCGTGAGCGGGGGACCTCGCGGCCCATCACCGTCGTCGGGAACCCGGTGCTGCACAAGGAGTGCAAGGACGTCACCGAGTTCGGGGCGGAGCTGGAGCAGCTGGTCGCCGACATGTTCGCCAGCCAGCGGACCGCCGAGGGCGTGGGCCTGGCCGCCAACCAGATCGGTGTCGACCTGAAGGTCTTCGTCTACGACTGCCAGGACGACGAGGGCGCCCGGCACGTGGGTGTGGTGTGCAACCCGAAGCTCGTCGACCTGCCGGCCGAGAAGCGGCGGCTGGACGACAGCAACGAGGGGTGCCTGTCGGTGCCGACCGCGTACGCGCCGCTCGCGCGCCCCGACTACGCCGAGGTCACCGGTCAGGACGAGAAGGGCAACCCGATCAAGGTGCGCGGCACGGGCTACTTCGCTCGGTGTTTGCAGCACGAGACGGATCACCTGTACGGCTACCTGTACATCGACCGGCTCTCCAAGCGCGAGCGCAAGGACGCGCTGCGGCAGATGGCCGAGAACGAGCCACGCTACCCCGTGGTCGCCAACGACTGAGACACGCAGGGCAGATGTGACGCCTGGTCGGGACTGTTCCGACCAGGCGTTCGTCATGTTCGGTCAGACTCGCTCGTCTGTGCGTCGCACATTCGATCCTTTGTGCGCCCCTAGCGATCCTTAACCAGTCACACAAGGGGAGATTCTCGGCACTCTGGGGTAGTGAATGAAGCAAATCCGTTCCCAGACCGGTCAGTTGTGGTGCTGAATGGAAGTGCGGGGATACGCAACGGCGCACGCCCGGCACAGCGGGAGGGGCGTGCGCTCCTGGCGGCTGAGAGGGGTTTGTTCGTGCATGCTTTCCCACACAGCACCACATCGACGCCGACGGCGCTCGCGGTTCCACCTCAACTCGCCCTGCCGTTGATCGAGGCCGAGTTTCCCCGGCAACTGCATCCGTATTGGCCGCGACTCCAGGAGATGACCCGTCTCTGGCTCCTGGAAAAGCGGCTGATGTCGGCGGACAAGGTGCAGGAATATGCCGACGGTCTTTGCTACACCGACCTCATGGCCGGGTACTACCTGGGCGCCTCCGACGAGGTGATCCAGGCGATATGCGACTACAGCGCCTGGTTCTTCGTCTGGGACGACCGGCACGACCGCGACGTCGTGCACGGCCGGACCGGGGACTGGCGGCGGCTGCGGTTCCGGCTGCACGCGGCCCTCGACGCCCCCCTGCACCATCTGCACCACCCGGACACCGTGGTCGCCGGGTTCGCGGACAGCGTCGCGCGGCTGTACTCGTTCCTGCCGCAGACCTGGAACCACCGCTTCGCCCGGCACTTCCACGCGGTGATCGAGGCGTACGACCGCGAGTTCCGCAACCGCGCCAAGGGATACGTTCCCGGGGTCGAGGAGTACCTCGCTCTGCGGCGCCTCACCTTCGCGCACTGGATATGGACGGACCTGCTGGAGCCGAGCGCCGGAACCGAACTCCCGGACGCGGTACGGAAACACCCGGCATACCGCCGTCCGGCGCTGCTCAGCCAGGAATTCGCCGCCTGGTACAACGACCTCTGCTCGCTGCCCAAGGAAATAGCGGGCGCCGAGGTCCACAATCTCGGGATCAGTCTCGTCACCCACGAGGGAATGAGCCTGGAACAGGCGGTCGAAGAAGTCAGGCGACGCGTCGAGGAATGCATTCGTGAATTCCTGGTCGCCGAGCGGGACGCTTTTCGGCTCGCCGAGCAACTCGACGACGGCACCGTAAGCGGAAAGGAAACCGGTGCCGCGGTCCTGGCCTGTGTCGCCAATATGCGGAACTGGTTCAGTTCCGTCTACTGGTTCCACCACGAATCCGGCCGGTACATGGTCGACAGCTGGGACGACCGGTCCACGCCCCCGTACGTCAACAACGAAGCGGCAGGTGAGAAATGACCGTCGAGTCCGTGAAGCCCGCGGCCACCGAGGCTTCCGTACCGAGCGCACCGAGCGAACTGCGTGAACCGCCCCTCGCCGGGGGCGGTGTGCCGATACTCGGCCACGGCTGGAAACTGGTCCGCGACCCGCTGGCCTTCATGTCCCGGCTGCGTGAGCACGGCGACATGGTGCGCCTGCGCCTCGGCCCCAAGGAGGTGTACGCCGTCACCGCGCCGGCGCTCACCGGCGCCCTCGCCCTGAGCCCCGACTTCCTCATCGCCGGGCCGCTCTGGGAGTCCCTGGAGGGGCTGCTCGGCAAGGAGGGCGTGGCCACCGCCAACGGGCCCCGCCACCGGCGCCAGCGCCGCACGATCCAGCCCGCGTTCAACCTCTCCGCGATCCCCGGCTACGGGCCGATCATGGAGGAGGAGGCGCACGCGCTGACCGAGCGCTGGCAGCCCGGCGCCACCGTCGACTGCACCTCGGAGTCCTTCCGGGTCGCCGTCCGGATCGCCGCCCGCTGCCTGCTGCGCGGCGAGTACATGGACGAGCGCGCGGAGCGGCTGAGCGTCGACCTCGCGAGTGTCTTCCGCGGTATGTACCGCAGGATGGTCGTACCACTCGGCCCGCTGTACCGGCTGCCGTTGCCCGCCAACCGTGAA
Source organism: Streptomyces sp. NPDC090088 (assembly GCF_044747345.1). Taxonomy (NCBI): domain Bacteria; kingdom Bacillati; phylum Actinomycetota; class Actinomycetes; order Kitasatosporales; family Streptomycetaceae; genus Streptomyces; species Streptomyces sp. NPDC090088. The sequence continues at coordinate 984,681 of NZ_JBIVDZ010000002.1, forward strand.
TTCAACCGGGCGCTGGCCGATTTGCATCTCCTGGTCGACGAGATCGTCGCCGAGCGCCGGGCATCTGGTCAAAAGCCGGACGATTTGCTGACGGCATTGCTCGCGGCGAAGGACGAGAATGGCGAGCCCATCGGGGAACAGGAGATCCACGACCAGGTGGTCGCGATACTCACCCCCGGCAGCGAAACTGTCGCGTCCACGATCATGTGGCTGCTCCAGGTGCTCGCCGAACACCCGGAACACGCGGAGAAGGTACGGACCGAGGTCCAATCCGTGACGGGTGGTCAGCCGGTTGGTTTTGAACACGTTCGCCGGCTCACGCACACCAACAATGTCGTCGTCGAGGCGATGCGTTTGCGGCCCGCCGTATGGATATTGACGCGGCGCGCCAAGACCGACACCGAGCTCGGCGGCTATCGCATTCCGGCGGGGGCGGACATCGTCTACAGCCCCTACGCCGTCCAGCGGGACGCCCGCTCGTACCCCGGGCACCTCGACTTCGACCCGGACCGCTGGCTGCCGGAGCGGGCCAAGGACGTGCCCAAGTATGCGATGAGCCCTTTCAGCGTCGGCAACCGCAAGTGCCCCAGCGACCACTTCTCCATGACCCAACTGAGCCTGATCACCGCGGCGTTGTGCGCCAGGTACCGCTTCGAACAGGTCCCCGGGTCGGACGACGCGACGCGGGTGGGCATCACCCTGCGCCCCCAGCGCCTGCTGCTGACGCCCGTGCCCTGGTGACGGCCCGACCGGCAGGCACCTCCTGATACCGGCGCGCGCTCAGGCGGCCCAACCGGCCCCCGGACGCGCGCCGGTAGGCGTTCAGGCGGCCGCCTCCGGTCCCCGGAACGCGCGCCGGTAGGTGTTCGGCGTGGTGCCCAGCTCCTTCGTGAACTGATGCCGCAGCGCGGCCGCCGTGCCGAAGCCGGTGCGGGACGCGATGGCGTCCATGGTCTCGTCCGTCCCCTCCAGCAACTCCTGGGCCAGCAGCACCCGTTGCCGCAGGATCCAGCGGTACGGCGTGGTGCCGGTCTCCTGCTGGAAGCGGCGGGCGAAGGTACGCGGGGCCATCAGGGCGCGGGTGGCGAGCTGTTCGACGGTGACCTCCTGGTCGAGATGCTCGGTCATCCAGGCCAGCACCTCGCCGACCGTGTCGCAGGGGCCGTCCGGCAGCGGGCGTTCGATGTACTGGGCCTGGCCGCCGTCCCGGTGCGGGGGCACCACCATCCGCCGGGCGATCTTCTTGGCCACCTCGGGGCCCTGTTCCTTGCGGACCAGGTGCAGACAGGCGTCGATACCGGCGGAGGTGCCCGCCGAGGTGATCACCGGGTCCTCGTCGACGTACAGCACGTCCGGCTCGACCCGGGTGCGCGGGAAGCGGCGGGCCAGCAGGTCCGCGTGGCGCCAGTGCACGGCGCACCGGCGCCCGTCCAGCAGGCCGGCGGCGCCCAGTACGAACACGCCGGAGCACACGCTCAGCACCCGGGCGCCCCGGTCCACCGCCCGGCGCAGCGCGTCGAGCAGCTCGGGCGGATAGTCCCGGGCGACGTTGGAGTCGGAGGCCGGGACGGCGATCAGATCGGCCTCGTCGAGGCGGTCGAGGCCGTACGGCGTGGAGATGGTGAGGCCCGGCACATGGGTGCCGAGCGACGGTCCCTCCGCCGAGACCACCGCGAAGTCGTACACCGGCAGCCCCTCGTCGGAGCGGTCGAGGCCGAAGACCTCGCAGACCACTCCGAGCTCGAAGGGGTGCACACCGTCGAGCAGTACGGTCGCCACGTTCTTCAGCATGCTGCCAGTGTGCCTCGCCGCTGGCAGTAATTCGAGGATGCATGGCAGTGCTGCCACTCACGGTAAGGAGCATTCGGCGCCACAGTGGTGTCCATGAACGGAAACCAGATCGAAGGTCTCATCGGAATGGTCCTGGTCCTCGGCATCCTGGCCCTCATGGCCCTCCCGTCCGTGCTCGGCGTCCTGCGCGACCGGCGCATGGACCGGCAGATCAGGGCGGCGCGGCGGACCAGGGACACCGCGCACCGGGGAAAGTCCCTGATCGCATAGCCTCTCCTGACGGGTGGTGGGCGCCGTCGTCAACAACGGCGGCAACGTCATCGTGGGGACGTCGAAGACGATCCGCTACCCGGTCGACATCACCGTCAAGGACAACTCGAGTCGTCCTGCGCGAAGAGGAGCGCGACCACGTCGGTCTGCCGGGCCACCTTCACCATCGACCCCGCCTGGATCGCCGAACGACGGCGACCACTGGATCTCCGACGACGTCGCACCAGGGTGACCGTCACCTCGGCGGGCAGCCGGCGCTGGTACTTCCCCGGCACGACCACCACCTCGCGGAAGGTGTCGGCCGGGGACGCACTCGGCCTGAAGCAGCCGGAATACGGCGGCTCAGAAGTCCTCGTCCAGGTCTACGGTGCCCTCCACCGCCACCTGGTACGCGGACGGGCGCCGCTCGAAGAAGTTCGTCAGCTCCTGGACGCCCTGCAGCTCCATGAAGGAGAACGGGTTCTCCGAGCCGTACACCGGGGCGAAGCCGAGCCGGCCGAGCCGCTGGTCGGCGACGCACTCCAGGTACTGGCGCATCGAGTCGGTGTTCATGCCCGGCAGACCCTCACCGCACAGATCGCGGGCGAACTGCAGCTCCGCCTCGACGGCCTCCCGCAGCATGTCGGTGACCTGCTGCCGGAGCTCGTCGTCGAACAGCTCCGGCTCCTCCTTGCGGACCGTGTCGACGACGTCGAACGCGAAGCTCATGTGCATCGTCTCGTCGCGGAACACCCAGTTGGTGCCCGTGGCGAGACCGTGCAGCAGACCCCGGCTGCGCAGCCAGTAGACGTACGCGAAGGCGCCGTAGAAGAACAGGCCCTCGATGCACGCGGCGAAGCAGATCAGGTTGAGCAGGAAGCGGCGGCGGTCGGCCCGGGACTCCAGGCGGTCCAGGTTCTCCACCGAGTCGATCCACTTGAAGCAGAACTCGGCCTTCTCGCGGATGGAGGGGATGTTCTCCACGGCGGCGAAGGCGGCCGCGCGGTCGTCCGGGTCGGGGAGGTAGGTGTCCAGGAGCGTCAGATAGAACTGGACGTGCACGGCCTCCTCGAAGAGCTGGCGCGACAGGTACAGGCGCGCCTCCGGGGAGTTGATGTGCTTGTACAGGGTCAGCACCAGGTTGTTCGCCACGATCGAGTCGCCGGTCGCGAAGAAGGCGACCAGCCGGCCGATCAGGTGCTGCTCGGCGGGCGTGAGCTTGGCGAGGTCGGCGACGTCCGAGTGGAGGTCGACCTCCTCCACGGTCCAGGTGTTCTTGATGGCGTCCCGGTAGCGCTCGTAGAAGTCCGGGTAGCGCATGGGGCGCAGAGTCAGCTCGAAGCCGGGGTCGAGAAGGTTCTGGTTACTGGGCATTACTGGCAGGCCTCGCAGGACTCGGGGTTCTCAAGGGAGCAGGCGACGGCGTCGGTCGTCTGCTGTACGGGCACGGTGGCCTGGGCCTGCGCGGCCCGGGCGATCCGGGTCGCCGGGCGCGAGCGCAGGTAGTACGTCGTCTTCAGGCCCGACTTCCAGGCGTACGCGTACATCGAGGAGAGCTTGCCGATGGTCGGCGTCTCCAGGAACAGGTTCAGGGACTGGGCCTGGTCGAGGTACGGGGTGCGGGCGGCGGCCATGTCGATCAGGCCGCGCTGCGGGATCTCCCAGGCGGTGCGGTAGAGGTCGCGCACCTCCTGCGGGATCCACACGAAGTCCTGCACCGAGCCGTTCGCCTCGCGCAGCGCCTCACGGGTGCGGGCGTCCCAGACGCCGAGGCTCTTCAGCTCCTCCACCAGGTACGAGTTGACCTGGAGGAACTCGCCGGAGAGCGTCTCGCGCTTGAACAGGTTCGAGACCTGCGGCTCGATGCACTCGTACACGCCCGCGATCGAGGCGATGGTGGCGGTGGGCGCGATGGCGAGCAGCAGGCTGTTGCGCAGACCGGTGCTCGCGATCCGCGCGCGCAGCGCCGCCCAGCGCTCCGGCCAGGTGAACTCGACACCGTAGTGGTCGGGGTGCAGCACACCCCGCGCGGTACGGGTCTTCTCCCAGGCCGGCAGCGGGCCGCAGCGCTCGGCGAGGTCGGCGGAGGCCTCGTACGCGGCGAGCATGATCCGCTCGGCGATCCGGGTGGAGAGCGCCTTGGCCTCGGGGGAGTCGAAGGGCAGCCGCAGCTTGAAGAAGACGTCCTGGAGGCCCATCGCGCCGAGCCCGACGGGACGCCACTTGGCGTTCGAACGGCCCGCCTGCTCGGTCGGGTAGAAGTTGATGTCGACGACCCGGTCCAGGAAGGTGACCGCGGTACGGACCGTCTCGTCCAGCCGCTCCCAGTCGATGTCACCGCTCGCCGTGTCGACGAACGCGCCGAGGTTGACCGAGCCGAGGTTGCAGACCGCCGTCTCGCCGTCGTCCGTGACCTCCAGGATCTCCGTGCAGAGGTTGGAGGAGTGGACGACGTGGCCGGGGACGGCCGTCTGGTTCGCGGTGCGGTTGGCCGCGTCCTTGAAGGTCATCCAGCCGTTGCCGGTCTGCGCGAGGGTCCGCATCATCCGGCCGTACAGGTCGCGGGCCGGGATGGTCTTGCGGGCCAGCCCGTCGGCCTCGGCCTTGCGGTAGGCCGCGTCGAACTCCGCGCCCCACAGGTCCACCAGCTCCGGCACGTCGGAGGGGGAGAACAGCGACCACGGCTCGTCGGCGTTGACCCGGCGCATGAACTCGTCCGGGATCCAGTGCGCGAGGTTCAGGTTGTGCGTACGGCGGGCGTCCTCACCCGTGTTGTCGCGCAGCTCCAGGAACTCCTCGATGTCGGAGTGCCAGGTCTCCAGGTAGACCGCCGCCGCGCCCTTGCGCCGGCCGCCCTGGTTCACGGCGGCGACCGAGGCGTCCAGCGTCTTCAGGAACGGCACGATGCCGTTGGAGTGCCCGTTGGTCCCGCGGATCAGCGAACCGCGCGAACGGATCCTGCTGTACGACAGCCCGATGCCGCCGGCGTGCTTGGAGAGGCGGGCGACCTGGTGGTAGCGGTCGTAGAGGGAGTCCAGCTCGTCCTTCGGGGAGTCGAGGAGGTAGCAGGACGACATCTGGGGGTGCCGGGTGCCGGAGTTGAAGAGGGTGGGGGAGGAGGGGAGGTAGTCGAGGCGGCTCATCAGCCGGTAGAGCGCGGCGACTTCGTCCAGTGCGCGTGCGGTGTCTCCCCCAGAGGGGGTACCCCCATCGGCGAGGCCTGCGGCGACCCGGAGCATGAAGTGCTGGGGGGTCTCGATCACGCGCCGGGTGATCGGGTGGCGGAGCAGGTAGCGGCTGTGCAGCGTGCGCAGGCCGAAGTAGCCGAAGCGGTCGTCGGCGGCCGGGTCGACCAGGGCGTCGAGGCGGGCCGCGTGGACCCGGGCGAACTCGGCGGTGCGGTCGGCGATGAGGCCCTCGCGGTGGCCGACGGCGACCGACTCCGTGAAGGACGTCACGCCCTGCGAGGCGGCCTCGGCGCGGACGGAGATCGTGAGCAGGCGGGCGGCCAGCCGCGAGTAGGCGGGGTCCTCCGAGATCAGACCGGCGGCGGCCTCGGTGGCCAGCTCGCGCAACTCCGACTCGTCGGCCCGCGCGGACCGGCCGCGCAGCGCGGCGGCGGCGACCCGGCCGGGGTCGGCGTAGGGGAGGTCGGCGGTCAGCTCGGTCAGGATCCGCAGCAGGGCCGTTCCGGGACCGTCGGTCTCCGGCACGGTCGTGGTCGCTGAAGCCGGTTCGGCTGGCGCGATGGTCACGTGGGGCTCTCCCTCGCTCGGCACGGGGCCTGGCGGAGGGCAGCGGGCAGCGCGAGCGCGCGGGGGCGCGTCGAGAGACCCTGGCCCACTCCACGAGGCCCGGACGTCAGAACACCCGGGCCGGATTGGCCGGGCGTGCTGTCGACAGGTCCTCGGACTGACTCTCGTGCGCAGATACGCACAAGTACACCGTTGCGGGACAGTTCCGGATTCGCACCGGATTCCCCTGTGGCGGCAGCGAGCATGAGCATACATCTAGTGCCGGGTTGTCGTGTCACCCCCAGATGTTGTGTCGTGGAGGTGTCGGAGCGTCAGGTGATCTGTACGGTGAGATACGAGCAGCGGGCCGCCGAGGGGGGTGCTCTCGGTGGCCCGCTGCGGGTTCGTCGTGGTTGCTCGCGCCCACGCGGCGGAGCCGCAAATCGATGCAGCCCCGCGCCCCTGGGGGGCGCGTTCTAGTGGGCGCTTCCCGCGACGGCCGGGGGGAGTTCGGCTTGGACGCCGGGGTCGCCCGCGTCCGCCGTGTAGTCCGTCGGCTTGGTCTCGTCGATGCCCTCGGGGGCCTTGAGGGCCTTGAGGGCGAAGGTGAGGACCACGGTGACGACCACGTTCATCACGAACGCCGTGAGGCCGATGTAGCCGATCTCGCCGATGCCGGGGATCTCCTTGGCGCTGCCGCCGAAGTGCTTCTGGGTGGGGGAGGCGACGCCGTAGGCCGCGGCCGTGCCGTAGACCATGCCGACCGCCCAGCCCGCGAGCAGGGCCCAGCGGTGGAACCAGCGGGTGAACAGGCCGCCGACCAGGGCCGGGAAGGTCTGTAGGATCCAGATGCCGCCCAGGAGCTGGAAGTTGATGGCGACCGTCTTGTCCATGGTGAGGACGAAGACCAGCGCGCCGACCTTCACCAGCAGGGAGACGATCTTGGAGACCTGGGCCTCCTGCTTCGGCGTGGCGTCCGGCTTGATGAAGTCCCGGTAGATGTTGCGGGTGAAGAGGTTCGCGGCCGCGATGGACATGATGGCCGCGGGGACCAGGGCGCCGATGCCGATCGCCGCGAACGCCACGCCCGCGAACCAGTCCGGGAACATGTTCTCGAACAGCTGGGGGATCGCCAACTGGCCGTTGGTGACCTTGACTCCGGCCGCGATGGCCATGAAGCCCAGCAGGGCGAGCAGGCCGAGCATCAGCGAGTACAGCGGCAGGATCGTGGTGTTGCGGCGGATCACGTCACGGCTCCGGGAGGAGAGCGTCGCGGTGATCGAGTGCGGGTACATGAACAGGGCGAGCGCGGAGCCCAACGCCAGCGTGGCGTACGTCCACTGGCCCGCCTCCGCCGGTGCCAGCGCGCCGCGCGGTTTGCCGGTCGCGGGGTTGGTCTGGGCGAACGCCTGGCCCGCCTTGGCGAAGATGTCGTCGAAGCCGCCCAGTTTGATCGGGATGTAGATGATCGCCACCGCGATGACGAGGTAGATCAGCCCGTCCTTCACGAACGCGATCAGGGCGGGGGCGCGGAGGCCGGAGGAGTAGGTGTAGGCCGCGAGGACACCGAAGGCGATGAGCAACGGCAGGTCCTTCACGAACCAGTTGGTGCCGTCGCCGCCGCCGACGCCCATCACGTCGAGGACCGCCTGGATGCCCACGAGCTGCAACGCGATGTATGGCATCGTTGCCAGGATGCCGGTCAGGGCGACCGCGAGCGAGAGCCCCTTGGAGCCGAAGCGGCCGCGTACGAAGTCCGACGTCGTCACATAGCCGTGCTTGTGGGACACCGACCACAGCCGGGGCAGGAACGTGAAGATCAGCGGGTAGACCAGGATCGTGTACGGCACCGCGAAGAAGCCGGCCGCGCCCGCCGCGTAGATCGCCGCCGGTACGGCGACGAAGGTGTACGCCGTGTAGAGGTCGCCGCCGAGCAGGAACCAGGTGACCCAGGTGCCGAACGACCGGCCGCCCAGGCCCCATTCGTCGAGCGAGTGCTCGTTCTCGGCCTTGCGCCAGCGTGCGGCCAGGAAGCCCATGACCGTGACGGCCAGGAAGAAGAAGATGAAGACGCCGAGCGCGACGCCGTTCACACCGTCCTTCACCGCTGCGCACCCCCGTTCGTGCTCGCGGCCTTGCGGGCGCGCTGGTCGCGCTGCCACAGCTGGTACGCGGTCATGGTGAGCGCGGTGGAGATCAGCACCCACAGCATCTGGTACCAGTAGAAGAACGGGATCCCGATGAACTCCGGGTCCGTCTTGGCGTACGAGCCCACCCACAGCATCGCCACGAAGGGCGCGACGAGGCAGACGGCGATCACCACGCGTGTCGGTGTCACCACCGACTGCCTCACTTCAGGTACATCCGACATACCGCGGCTCCGTCCCCTCACCGTTCGCCTGTGTAATGCGCAGGCAATCTAGGTCACGGTGTCACGGCAGCGGAAGTAGCCGTCGGGCCATCGGTATGTCGATTCTGTGAAGGGTGCTTCGCGTCAGTCCTGCGGGCGCTTGAGGCGGGCCACGAACTTGTAGCGGTCGCCGCGGTACACCGAGCGCACCCACTCCACCGGCTGGCCCTCGCGGTCCAGGGAGTGCCGGGAGAGCATCAGCATCGGCAGGCCGACGTCGGTACCGAGCAGGCCGGCCTCGCGCGGGGTGGCCAGCGAGGTCTCGATGGTCTCCTCGGCCTCGGCGAGATGGACGTCGTACACCTCGGCGAGGGCGGTGTAGAGGGAGGTGTACTTGACCAGGGAGCGGCGCAGCGCCGGGAAGCGCTTCGCGCTCAGGTGCGTGGTCTCGATGGCCATGGGCTCGCCGTTGGCCATGCGCAGCCGCTCGATGCGCAGCACCCGGCCGCCCGCGCTTATGTCGAGCAGTCCGGCGAGCCGGTCGTCGGCGGTGATGTAGCCGATGTCCAGCAGCTGCGAGGTCGGCTCCAGGCCCTGGGCGCGCATGTCCTCGGTGTACGAGGTCAGCTGGAGCGCCTGGGAGACCTTCGGCTTGGCGACGAAGGTGCCCTTGCCCTGGATGCGCTCGAGCCGGCCCTCGACGACCAGCTCCTGGAGGGCCTGGCGGACCGTGGTGCGGGAGGTGTCGAACTCGGCGGCCAGCGTGCGTTCGGGCGGCACCGGGGTCCCGGGCGCCTGGGTCTCCGTCATCTCCAGCAGATGCTTCTTCAGACGGTAGTACTTGGGCACGCGCGCGGTACGGACGGCTGTCCCGCTCTCGTTCTCCGCACTGCTGACGTCGGTGCTCATGCTCCGCCTTCCCGGCTCCTGATCCGGCCACCTCGTGGCACGGCAGCGTACCGGGATTTCCCCTGCACGCTGCGTGATCCCCTTTGTATACCGCCGCGGGGGCTTCTGGTCTAGTCCACCACTCAAGTGGTCTACCGGAATTGTCTCCTCCGTGGCTCGGGTTTTCGAGGGGTTCTTACTTAAAGGTTCCTGCATATGTAGGTCCCATAACGGCTGGTCGGAGCCCATTCGGCCACCCTTGACAGGCCTGGTGGTCTGGGCCAAGCTTCCCGCACTGGTCTACACCATTGGTCCAGGTCCCGGCCCAACGCTCGTGCGGGGAGGCAGGGGGGTTTGTGGCATCCCTGAGGAGGGTGGCGTGAAGCGCAAGCTGATAGCCGCGATTGGTATCGCGGGCATGGTCTTCTCGGTCGCGGCGTGTGGCAACGACAAGGACGGCGGCGACTCGAGCAAGGGCACGGACGCCAAGGAGCTGACCGTCTGGCTCACGGTGGACGCCCAGAACAACTGGCCCGAGCTGGTGAAGGCCGCCGACGCGGCCGTGCAGAAGAAGCACCCCGGCATCAAGATCAAGCACGAGTACTACGGCTGGCCGGACAAGAACACCAAGCTGGACGCCGTCCTCGCCACGGACAAGGCCCCCGACGTGGTCGAGATGGGCAACACGGAGATGCTCGGCTACATGGTCAAGGGCGCCTTCGCCCCCGTCGACACCTCCCAGTTCACCAACTCCGACCAGTGGCTCGACGGCCTCAAGGCCTCGGTGACCTACGACGGCAAGACCTACGGCGTGCCGTACTACGCCGGTGGCCGCGTCGCCAACTGGCGCAAGGACATCGCCGCCTCGGCCGGCATCAAGACCACGCCGAAGACCTACACCGAGCTGACCGCCGACCTGGACAAGATCCAGAAGAAGGAAGGCGACAAGTTCAGCGCCTGGTACCAGCCCACCCGTGACTGGTACGCGGCCATGTCCTTCGTCTACGACGCCGGCGGCTCCATCGCCGTCGACTCCGGCGGCCAGTGGAAGGGCAACCTCTCCTCGCCCGAGTCCATCAAGGGCCTCAACGAGTTCAAGACCGTCATCGACAAGTACATGCACGGTGACAAGACCAAGGACGAGTCCGACCGGTACATCGTCTACGGCCAGGGCAAGTCCGCCATGATCTTCGGAGCCGCCTGGGAGGGCGCGACCGCGGCCGACCCGAAGAACGACAAGACCGGCGGCAAGCTGAAGGACAACCTCGTCAACTTCGTGATGCCCGGCCCGTCCGGCAAGAACATGCCGGTCTTCCTCGGCGGTTCCGACCTCGCCATCCCGGTGAAGTCCAAGGCGCAGGGCGTCGCCGCCGAGTGGATCAACGCGTTCACCGGCCCCTCCGGCCAGAAGGGCCTGATGGCCAAGGGCAACCTGCCGAACAACAAGACCGACCTCGCCACGCTGAAGAGCGACCCGGCGACGGCCGTCCCGGCCACCGCGGCCGAGTCCAACTGGTTCGTGCCGATGGCGCCGGGCTGGGGCCAGGTCGAGAAGGCCCAGGTGCTGCAGACGATGCTGCAGAACATCGGCACCGGCAAGCAGTCGGTGGAGGCCGCCGCCAAGACCGCGGACGCGGCGATCGACAAGGTCATCAACACCAAGTAGTCGGCCTGCGGCCGGGCCTGGGTCACGGGGGGCCAGGTCCGGCCGGTGGGTGATCTCAGGAAGTGCCGCGACGGGCCGTGGGTCGGTGCCGGTTCGTCGTGGCTGGTGCGCAGTTCCTCCCCCAGCCTACGGCCGGGGACCCCCAGCGCCCCTGACGGGGCGCCTGCTGCCGCCTTTCTTTGAACCGCTTAGGAGCGCGATGAGTGCCGTAGACACGACCACCCCCGCCAAGGTGCCGGCACCCCCACCGGAGTCCCCGTACAGACCACGTGCCGACCGGCGCTCGGGCGGGCCCGCGGTGCCCTGGCTGCTGCTCGCGCCGTGCCTCGCGATTCTCGGGCTCGTGCTCGGTTATCCCCTGTACCGGCTGGTCGCCCTGTCCTTCCAGGACTTCGGGCAGTCCCAGCTGTGGGGGTTCAAGCCGGCCGAGTGGGTCGGGTTCGGGAACTTCTCCAAGGTGCTGGGCGACACCGAGTTCTGGCAGGTCGTGCTGCGCACGATCATCTTCGCCGTCGGCTGCGTGGTCTTCACCATGGTCGTCGGCATGCTCATCGCCCTGCTGCTGCAGCGGGTCTCCGGCTGGGTGAAGACCCTGGTCAACATCGTGCTGGTGGCCAGCTGGGGCATGCCGGTCATCGTCGCCACCACGCTCTTCAAGTGGCTCTTCGACTCCGACTACGGCATCCTCAACGCCCTGCTCAGCAAGCTCCCCGGGGTCGACATGATCGGCCACAACTGGTTCGCCAGCGGACCGCAGGGCCTGGCCGTGATCATGCTTCTGGTGGTCTGGGGGGCCGTGCCCTTCGTGGTCATCACGCTCAGCGCCGGTCTCACCCAGGTCCCCAAGGAGCTGGAGGAGGCCGCCCGGCTCGACGGCGCGGGCGCCTGGGGCGTCTTCCGTTACGTCACGCTGCCCATCCTCAAGCCGATCATCGTGATGCTCACGACCCTCTCGGTGATCTGGGACATGGGCGTCTTCCCGCAGGTCTTCGTGATGCGCGGCGGCCACCCCGAGCCCGAGTTCCAGCTGCTCACCACCTACTCCTACGACCGCGCCTTCGTGGTCAACGACTACGGACAGGGCTCCGCGATCGCCCTGCTCACCGTGCTCCTCCTGCTCGGCGTCGTCGCCGTGTACATGCGCCAGATGCTGAAGATCGGAGAGGTCGAATGAGTACCGTCGCCACCGCCCGCAAGGGATCACGCTGGGGCTGGAACCTGCTCGGCCTCCTCGTCTTCGTCGCCGCCGGCTTCCCCGTCTACTGGATGCTGAACACGGCATTCAAGCCGGCCAAGGACGCCATCGACCCGGACCCGAGCCTGCTGCCGACCGGCATCACGCTCTCCAACTTCCGCCGCGCGCTGGCCATCGCCGACTTCTGGGGCCCGGTCGGCCGCAGCCTGATCGTCTCCCTGTCCGTCGTCGTGATCGGCATGGTGATCGGCCTGCTGGCCGCCCTCGCCATCTCCCGGTTCGCCTTCCGCGGCCGGAAGGTCGTGATCGTCGGCATCCTGGCGGTCCAGATGATCCCGCTGGTCGCCATGATCATCCCGGTCTTCCTGCTCCTGAACGACCTGGACCAGTACGACAAGCTCAGCGGCCTGATCATCACCTACCTGACCTTCATCCTCCCGTTCACGGTGTGGACCCTGCGCGGCTTCATCGTCAACATCCCGAAGGAGCTGGAGGAGGCCGCCATGGTCGACGGCTGCTCCCGCACCGGCGCCTTCGTCCGCGTGGTCTTCCCGCTGCTCGCCCCCGGCATGGTCGCCACCTCGGTCTACGCCTTCATCCAGGCCTGGAACGAGTACCTCTACGCCCTGATGCTGCTCAGCCAGGAGCACCAGACCGCGACCGTCTGGCTCGCCAACTTCAGCACCAAGAACGGCACCGAATACGCCCCGATGATGGCCGGCTCCACCATGATGGCCGTGCCGATCGTCGTCCTCTTCCTCCTCGTCCAGCGCAAGATGGCCGCGGGCCTGACCGCGGGCGCCGTGAAGGGATAACCCCACCCGATGACGACTCTCGCCAGCGGCACCGACACCCTCACCCGCGACGCGCTGACGGTGCTGCAGCCCGGCTTCACCGGGACCACCGCCCCCGACTGGCTGCTGCGCCGGCTCGGCGAAGGCCTCGCCTCCGTGGGACTGTTCGGCCGCAACGTCGCCTCTCCCGAACAACTCACCGCCCTCACCGCCCAGTTGCGGGCCGAACGCGACGACGTCCTGGTCGCGATCGACGAGGAGGGCGGCGACGTCACCCGCCTGGAGGTGCGCACCGGCTCCTCGTTCCCCGGCAACCACGCCCTCGGCGCCGTCGACGACGTCGAGCTGACCCGCCAGGTCGCCCTGGAACTCGGCCGCCGGCTCGCCGCCTGCGGAGTGAACTTCAACTGGGCCCCGTCCGCCGACGTCAACTCCAACCCCGCCAACCCGGTCATCGGCGTCCGCTCCTTCGGCGCCGACCAGGACCTGGTCGCCCGGCACACGGCGGCCTACGTCACCGGCCTCCAGGCGGCCGGGGTGGCGGCCTGCACCAAGCACTTCCCGGGCCACGGCGACACCGCCGTCGACTCGCACCACGCCATGCCCCGCATCGACGCGACGGCCGAGGTGCTGCGCGCCCGCGAGCTGGCACCCTTCCACGCCGCCATCGCCGCCGGCAGCCTCGCCGTCATGAGCGCGCACATCCTGGTCCCCGCCCTGGACCCGGCCCGGCCGGCGACCCTGTCGCCCACGATCCTCACCGATCTCCTCCGCACCGAGCTCGGCTACGACGGCCTGATCGTCACCGACGGCATCGAGATGCAGGCCATCTCCGCGACCTACGGCATCGAACACGGCAGCGTCCTGGCGCTCGCCGCCGGAGCCGACGCGATCTGCGTGGGCGGCGGCCTGTCGGACGAGGAGACGGTACGGCGCCTGTGCGACGCCCTGGTGGCGGCGGTCCGCTCCGGCGAGCTCCCCGAGGAGCGGCTGGCCGAGGCGGCGGACCGGGTCCGGGCGCTGGCCCGCTGGACGGCGACGAAGGCAGCGGCGGCCGCGCCGGACGAGGGCACCTCCGACATCGGCCTGGTCGCCGCCCGCCGCGCGGTTCATGTGACGCGCGTCGACCCCTTCACGCCCCTGGCCGAGGCCCCCTTCGTCGCCTCCTTCGCCCCGGTGGCCAACATCGCCGTGGGCACGGAGACGCCCTGGGGCGTGGCCGCCGAACTGGGCCGGCTGCTCCCCGGTACCGAGACCGGCAGCTTCGCCGGCGAGGACGCGGGGCACGCCGCGATCGTGGCGGCGGGGGAGCGCCGTATCGTCGCCGTGGTCCGCGACGAACACCGCCACCCCTGGATGAGCAGCGCCCTGGACGTCCTCCTCAAGGCCCGCCCCGACACCATCGTGGTCGAAATGGGCCTGCCCCGCGCCACCCCCCGAGGCGCCCTCCACATCGCCACGAACGGCGCGGCAAGGGTCTGCGGCACGGCAGCGGCAGAGATCATCGCCCCCCGTTAGCCATCGCACCCCGTTCGCTGTAGCGCCCCTTCAGGGGCGCTGGGGGTCCCCCCGGCCGAAGGCTGGGGGAGGAACTGCGCGCCCAGCCCCCACCGGCCCGCAGTTCACCCCAAACCGAACCGCCCCTAAATCCCTTGCCAACCAGGCTTGTTGACAAAGGTGTACCGGAAGTAGTCCGCCAGCTTCAGCTTGGACGCGGCACCCTCGTCGACGACAACCGTCGCATGCGGATGCAACTGCAGCGCCGACGCGGGACACACCGCGGCGACCGGTCCCTCCACCGTCGCCGCCACCGCGTCGGCCTTCCCCTCACCCGTCGCGAGCAGCACCAGGTGCCGCGCCTCCAGGATCGTCCCGATCCCCTGGGTGATCACGTGATGCGGCACCTGCTCGACGTCCCCGTCGAAGAACCGGGCGTTGTCGGCGCGGGTCTGCTCGGTCAGCGTCTTGATCCGGGTCCGCGAGGCCAGCGAGGAACAGGGCTCGTTGAACCCGATGTGCCCGTCGGTCCCGATCCCGAGCAGCTGGAGGTCGACACCTCCGGCCGCCGCCAGCGCCGCGTCGTACGCCTCGCACGCGGCCTGTACGTCCTCGGCCGCCCCGTCGGGACCGAGGAACGCGCCCATCCCGATGCCGAGCGGCTCCAGCACCTCACGGCGCAGCACGGAGCGGTACGACTCCGGATGCTCGGCCGGCAGCCCCACGTACTCGTCGAGCTGCGCTATGCGGGCCCGGGAGGTGTCCACGGCGCCGGAGCGGACCTTGGCCGTGAGCGCCTGGTAGATGGGCAGCGGGGTCGAGCCGGTGGCCACCCCGAGCAGCGCGTCCGGCTTGCGCCGGAGCAGCCGGGCCATGGCCTCGGCGATCAGCTCGCCACCCGCGGCGGCGTCCGGAACGATCACAACTTCCACGCTGGGCCTGCCGTTCCTATGTGGTTTAGACCAATCTGATGGGACCAATTTAACAGAACCGGCCCCTGCCGCCCCGGGTCGGGCGCAGGCAAAGGGGACAAGTGCGAGGTTACGTGAATACGTCAGATGGGGTGAATTGAGGAAAAATTTCCGCTGTGTGTGCTCGTGTCCTCGCCCGGTCGCGGAAAATTGGAGCGGCCAACCGCCCCCACGGCTGATCCCGGCGGGCTAGGCTGCCACCGCATCAACTGTGAACAGTCTCCAACGCATGGACACACACCGTGGTCTAGTCCACAATTGCGTACGAGGGCTGAAGCGGTACGGCAGGTCCGTACGGCACAGTCGCACTCTTCCGTCTTCCCCGCACAGGAGGACGGACCGAGGAACCGGAGCTCTCTGCCCTGACTGCCCCGGATCCTCACCTTCGGCCGACCGGGACCGCACACCCCGCGGCCGTTGCTGCTCCGGGCTGCGGTGCCGGGAGGGTTGAGGGTCCCTCTCAGGCGCCGCGGCCCGCGGGTGTTTCCGGACCTCCCGGCTTCCCTGGCCCGCTCTTTTTCGGCCATCCACATACCGCCAGGTACGCTCGCAGACGTGCCCTCCATGAACGAGCTGGTCCGCCAGCACACCGCCCTCGACGACTCCGATCTCGAGTGGCTCCATCTGCTGGTCTCGGAGTGGCAGCTGCTCTCCGACCTCTCCTTCGCCGACCTGGTCCTGTGGGTCCCCACCAGTGACGGCACCCGGTACGTCTCGGTGGCGCAGATGCGCCCCAACACCGGCCCCACCTCCTACCAGGACGACATGGTCGGCCATCTGGTCCCGCGCGGCCGCCGGCCCATGCTGGACATCGCCCTGGACGAGGGCCGGATCGTCCGGGAGGGCGACCCGGAGTGGCGCGAAGAGGTCCCCGTACGGGTCGAGTCCATCCCGGTACGGCGCGAGGGGCGGGTCCTCGGGGTCATCGCCCGCAACACCAACCTGCTGACCGTGCGCACCCCGAGCCGCCTGGAGCTCACCTATCTCCAGAGCGCCTCCGATCTCGCGCAGATGATCGCCGCCGGATCGTTTCCGTTCCCGAACCAGCAGGTCGACATGGACGCCTCGCCGCGGGTCGGCGACGGTCTGATCCGGCTGGACGCGGACGGCGTCGTACAGTACGCGTCCCCGAACGCGCTCTCCGCCTACCACCGCCTCGGCCTCGCCGCCGACCTGCTCGGCCACCACCTGGGCCAGACCACGGCCGAACTCGCGCCGAGCAAGGGGCCGGTGGACGAGGCCCTCGCCAAGGTCGCCAGCGGCTGGGCGCCGCGCGAGTTCGAGATCGAGTCCGACGACGGTGTCATCCAGTTCCGGGCGATCCCGCTCAAGCCCAAGGGCACCCGCATCGGCTCCCTGGTCCTGCTCCGGGACGTCACCGAACTGCGGCGCCGCGAACGCGAGTTGATCACCAAGGACGCGACCATCCGGGAGATCCACCACCGGGTGAAGAACAACCTCCAGACGGTCGCCGCGCTGCTGCGGCTACAGGCCCGGCGCATCGAGTCCGAGCGTGGCCGGGAGGCACTGGAGGAGGCCGTACGGCGGGTCGGCTCGATCGCCATCGTGCATGAGACGCTGTCTCAGAACCTGGACGAGCGGGTCGAGTTCGACGAGATCGCCGACCGGGTGCTCGCGATGGTCGCCGAGATCTCGCCCGGCAAGGTCACCGGCCGGCGCACCGGGCGCTTCGGGATACTCGACGCCGAGGTCGCCACCCCGCTGTCGATGGTTCTCACCGAGATCCTGCAGAACGCCCTCGAACACGGCTTCCGTGAGGGCGAGACCGGCACCGTCGAGGTGACGGCGGTGCGCGGCGGCACCACCAAGGAGGCCCGGCTCCTGGTCACCGTCCAGGACGACGGCGTCGGCCTGCCCGAGGGCTTCGACCCGCACCGCTCCGGCAACCTCGGTCTGCAGATCGTACGAACGCTGGTGGAGGGCGAGTTGAGCGGCACCTTCGACATGGTGCCGGCGCCGGGGCGGGGCACCCGGGTGATTCTCGACCTGCCGGTGCGCCCGCAGAAGTAGGGGGCGCCCGCGGGGTGTTCGGGCACAGCAAAGAGCCCCGGACCTGGTGGGTCCGGGGCTGCTCGCTCGTTGCTGCTTCTGTTCTTGCTAAGCGCATCGGGGGTACTGCGCGCTGCGGCTCGGGGGCGGGAGATGCGTACTCGCTGTACGCGCCGCCAAGCTCAGGCTGAGCGGGGTGGGTCGGATCAGGCGGAGGCCTGACGGGCCCGGTTGCGGGCGGCACGGCGCTTCATCGCGCGACGCTCGTCCTCGCTGAGGCCACCCCAGACGCCGGAGTCCTGGCCGGACTCGAGCGCCCACTGCAGACACTGGTCCATAACAGGACAGCGACGGCAGACGGCCTTGGCTTCCTCGATCTGCAGCAGCGCAGGACCAGTGTTGCCGATGGGGAAGAAGAGCTCGGGGTCTTCCTCGCGGCAAACGGCGTTGTGACGCCAGTCCATGGCTGCTACCTCTCCTTGGTATTACATGCACGTTGCTTGTGAATGTGAACGCTTTCACGAATCCCTCAACAAGTGAAGGGCCGACCGCCAGGTTCCCTGGCAGGGGTCCTGTGAGTTGAAGGGGGATTCCGGTGATCAGTGGAGGCCGGTCTTGCGGGCCGTCCCGATCGCCACGTAGAGCCTCGCAAACCTCAGCGACGGATACAACCCCTTCCGGAAAGTTTTTTTTGATTCCTCGGTGTCGACTGGGTCACAGCCGTACTTCCATGGGGTGGATCCTGGCCTAAACGTTCGAGTGAAAGGACTTTAGCCCGTTCCGCTCACACAATCACACGCAGTGCACTGCGTACGCCTGTGAACGTCACGCTCGTACGCAGTCCTAGGTGGTCGCCGTCCATCTGGAGGGGCAGAGGGACCTTCGAATGCAAGGTGAACCGGTCCAGGTCGTGCAGGGACACCGCGTGCTTTCCATGGGGTCCGCGCTCGGGGGACGAAGTGAGCAACTGCGTGCCATACCGGGCAGCCGCGGCGGTCGACAGACGGCTGAGACCGAGCACGTCGATGCCCTTATCGAACGAGGCCTTAGGCGACGTGTACATCGGGCGATTGCCGAGATACGTCCAGGGCGAGGTGTTGCAGACTATCGCCACGACAAGATCCGTGATCGGGTCCGCGCCGTCCCGCTCCAGGGTGATCGTCCCGTGCCGGCGGTGCTGTTCGCCGAGGAACTGCCGGACGACCTGGCGCACGTACAGCGCGTGCGTGGACTTCTTGCCGAGTTCGCGCTGCTGCTCGACCCGGCCGACCACGCCGGCGTCGAAGCCGAGCCCCGCGTTGAAGGTGAACCAGCGGGCCGGGACCGCCTCGTCCTCGGTGCCGGGCGTACCGGCGGTCAGGCCGAGACCGACGAGACGCTCGCGCTTCTCGCGCAGCGCGTCCAGCAGGGCGCCGGTGGCCTCGACCGGGTCGTTGGGCAGGCCGAGGGCGCGGGCGAAGACATTGGTGGAGCCGCCGGGGACCACGGCGAGACCGGGCAGCCGGTCCGGGTCGGGGCCGTTGTGCAGGAGGCCGTTGACCACCTCGTTGACCGTGCCGTCGCCGCCGAGCGCCACGACGAGGTCGATGTCGTCGCTCTCCGCGGCCTGCCGGGCCAGGTCGCGGGCGTGGCCGCGGTACTCGGTGGTGACCGCCTCCAGCTTCACTTCGCTCGCGAGCGCGTGGATCAGGACATCGCGCCTACGTGCGCTTGTGGTGGTTGCCGCCGGATTGACCACGAGAAGTGCACGCATGGATTGCAGCGTACCTACTGGGAAGTACCGGGCCCAGACCGAGTTAGGGATCGGGTAAGAGAAAGGGGCGTGAGCCTGAACACTTACGGGTGTCAGCCGAGGGCTACCCTGCTGGGGTGAGTGAAGCACCTGCGGCTGAGAAGACCGACGGAATCGAGGCGCCCCGTCCGCCGCGGCTGACGTACGCCGCCGCGCTGGTCGGGCTGGAAGGGCTCGCCCTGCTGGCCGGCGGGGTCTGGCTGGCCGTGCTCGGCGTCACCGGGGATCCGGACGACCGGGGGCAGGCGATCACCGGGGGCGTCACCCTGGTCGTGCTCGCGCTGCTGCCGTTGCTCGCCGCGCGGGGGTTGCTGCGGCGGAAGAGCTGGAGCCGGGGGCCGGCGGTGATCACCCAGATCATGGCGTTGCCGGTGGCGTACAGCCTGCTGCAGGCCGACAGCGTGGCGATTCCGGTGGGGATTGTTCTCGCCGTGGTGGCGATTGCTTCGCTGGTGCTGCTGGTGAACTCGGCCACCACCCAGGCCCTTGGGATCAAGGGGCCCGGGCGCAGTAGCTGATCCGCGGGGCGCTCTACTCCTCCACCAGCAACTTCTCCCGCAGCTGGGCCAAGGTCCTCGCCAGCAGCCGTGAGACGTGCATCTGGCTGATGCCGACCTCCTGGGCGATCTGGGACTGGGTCATGTTGCCGAAGAAGCGGAGGAGAAGGATCCGCTTCTCTCGGGGCGGGAGGTCTTCGAGGAGGGGCTTGAGGGACTCGCGGTACTCGACGCCCTCCAGTGCCTCGTCCTCCGCGCCGAGGGTGTCGGCGACCGCCGGGGACTCGTCGTCGGTGTCGGGAACGTCCAGGGACAGCGTGGAGTAGGCGTTGGCCGACTCCAGGCCCTCCAGGACCTCCTCCTCCGAGATCGCGAGCTTCTCGGCCAGTTCGTGGACCGTGGGGGAGCGGCCGTGCTGCTGGGACAGCTCCGCCGTGGCGGTGGTGAGCGCGAGGCGCAGCTCCTGGAGGCGGCGCGGGACGCGGACCGCCCAGCCCTTGTCGCGGAAGTGGCGCTTGATCTCGCCGACCACGGTGGGGGTGGCGTACGTGGAGAACTCCACGCCCCGGTCCGGGTCGAAGCGGTCGACCGACTTGATCAGGCCGATCGTGGCGACCTGGGTGAGGTCGTCCAGCGGCTCGCCGCGGTTGCGGAACCGGCGTGCGAGGTGCTCCACGAGCGGCAGATGCATCCGGACCAGCCGGTTGCGCAGCTCCGCGTACTCGGCGCTGCCCTCCTTCAGCCCGCGCAGCTCGACGAACAAGGCGCGCGCCCCGCTGCGGTCCTGAGGCGTGTGCTGGGTCGCCTGTACTACCTCCGCGGCCAGCGCCTCGTTCTCGGCGTATCGCTCGTGCTCGCTCATCGTCCCGCCCGTCGCCCTTCCACGAGCCCTCGCCCCGGCTCGGTGCGGGGCCGTGGCCCCGTTCCGTCCTTCCGGGGGCGCGCTCTGCACGGCACCCTCAAGACCGACCTGCGCGGAGGGGTCCTCCGGGTGCGGCCTGGCCTGTTCCGGGATGCCGTCGATGCCGTCAGCCATGCGGCGGGAACCGGTCTCGGGGTCTTCGCCCCCGGCCGGCAGTTCCCGTGTGCCGCGTTCTTCGTCCCGCACCGGCCCGTCCCCGTTCCTCACGCCGGCCCGGGTCCCGCGCCGCGCTGTTTGTAGAGGCTGATCGACACGGTCTTGTCCTCGTCGACGGCCGACGAGACCTTGCCCGCCAGGGCCGAGAGCACGGTCCAGGCGAATGTGTCGCGCGAAGGGGCGTGGCCGTCCGTGGTCGGGGCGGAGACCGTGACCTCCAGCGAGTCGTCGACGAGGCGGAAGACACAGCTGAGCACCGAGCCGGGAACGGCCTGCTGGAGCAGGATCGCGCACGCCTCGTCCACAGCGATGCGCAGATCCTCGATCTCGTCCAGGGTGAAGTCCAAGCGGGCGGCGAGACCGGCCGTGGCCGTGCGCAGCACCGACAGGTAGGCACCCGCAGCCGGCAGCCGGACTTCCACGAAGTCCTGGGTCGCGGGCTCGCCTGCGATCTGGGACACCCTCACCTCCATGGTGGTACAAGCTTTTCGGGGCCGAGGGTCGCCCCCCGGGGTAACGCACTACGTGGTTCAGCGGTGACGCTACCGCGCTCCGAACTTTTCTGTCCCGGGACCCCAACCCCCTGGCGTCACTCACAGTAAACCTGTGGATACGCTCCGTGTCTAGAGGTCTGCCTTGGCCAATTGGGAAGAGCGCGCGCCGGGTTGACGTACCCCGGTGTCGAACCGTCGAACCGTCGGTCTTCGGCAGCTGTGGTGCGGTAGCTGTGGTGCAGTGTCACACGAGGACGTGGTCGACGAAGCACCAGCGCCAGTCCTCGCCGGGCTCGAAGGTCCGCATTATCGGGTGGCCGGACGTCTCGTGGTGGCCCGTCGCATGTCTTCCCCGCGACGAGTCGCAGCAGCCGACGTGGCCGCAGCTCAGACAGACCCGCAGCTGGACCGGGTGCCAGCCGCGTTCGAGACACTCCGGGCAGGTCTTGTTCAGCGGCTCGGGTTCCGGGTGCGGCAGCGCGCCGGCATGCGTGCACTGTTTCATGATTGCCAGATTACGACGGGTGTGCGGGTGGCCGCGCGAAAAAAGAGGGCGGGCGAGGACCATGGACGTGTTGCCACTGCTGTTGCTGGTGGCGGGGAGCGCCGCGATCGCGGCGGCGGCCCGGCGCACCCCGGTGCCCGCGCCCCTGCTCCTGGTGGCGGTCGGCCTGGCGGTGTCGTACATCCCCGGCGTACCGGACTACACCCTCGACCCCGAGGTGGTCCTCCCGCTGCTGCTGCCCCCGCTCCTCTACACCTCGGCGTCCGACAGCTCCTACCTCGACCTGCGCGCCCAGATGAGACCGGTCGCGCTGCTCTCGGTCGGATACGTCCTGTTCGCCACCGTGGTGGTCGGCTGGGCCGTCTACCTGCTGGTACCGGGCATGCCGCTGACGGCCGCGCTGGTGCTGGGCGCGGTGGTGGCGCCGCCGGACGCGGTGGCGGCGACGGCGGTCGCGCGGCGGGTCGGACTGCCGTCGCGGATCACGACCATCCTCCAGGGCGAGTCGCTGCTCAACGACGCCACCGCGATCACCGCCTACAAGGTGGCCCTCGCGGCGGCCGTCGGCGAGGGCGCCACCTGGGCCGGCGGCATCGAGGAGTTCCTGCTCGCGGCGGTGGGCGGCGTGGGCGTCGGCCTGATCCTGATGGCCCCGCTGCACTGGCTGCGCACCCACCTGAAGGAACCGCTCCTGCAGAACACGCTCTCCCTGCTCATCCCGTTCGTCGCCTACGGCGTCGCCGAGCAGTTCCACGCCTCCGGTGTGCTCGCCGTCGTGGTCGTCGCCCTCTACCTCGGCCACCGCGCCTGGGAGGTCGACTTCGCCACCCGCCTCCAGGAGGAAGCGGTGTGGAAGATGGTCGCGTTCATCCTGGAGTCGGCGGTCTTCGCGCTGATCGGCCTGCAACTGCCGGTCGTCCTGCGGGGACTCGGGGCGTACGAGGGCGCCGAGGCCGTCTGGTACGCGGTGGCCGTCTTCCTGGTGGTGGTCGCGGCCCGCTTCGCCTGGGTCTACCCGGCGACCTTCCTGCCCCGGACGGTCTCCGCGCGGATCCGCGAACGCGAGTCGAACCCCACCTGGAGGGGCGCGATGGTGACCTCGTGGGCGGGGATGCGCGGGGTGGTCTCGCTGGCCATCGCCTTCTCGATCCCGGTCACTGTGCACGGCGGCGGTGCCTTCCCGCACCGCAACCTGATCCTGTTCCTGACCTTCACCACGGTGATCGGCACGCTGGTGGTGCAGGGCCTGACCCTGCCCCCGCTGATCCGGCGGCTGCGCTTCCCCGGCCGTGACCCGCAGGCCGAGACCCTTGCCGAGGCCAACGCCCAGGCCCAGGCGTCCCGCGCGGCCGAGAACCGGCTCGACGAGCTCCTCTCCGACGAGCGCAACGAACTGCCCCCGCCGCTGGCCGACCGCCTACGCGACGTCCTGGAGCGCCGCCGCAACGCCGTCTGGGAGCGCCTCGGCCAGACCAATCCCGTCACCGGCGAGTCCGTCGACGACACCTACCGCCGACTCTCCCGCGACATGATCAGCGCCGAACGCGAGGTCTTCGTGCGCCTCCGCGACCACCGCTACATCGACGACGAGATGCTGCGCACCCTGCTGCGCCGGCTGGACCTGGAGGAGGCCGCCGCCTACCGGGAGGCCGGGTGAGCCCGCGGCGGGCCGGGTGAGCCCGCGGCGGCGGGCGGTCAGGCGGTGATCACCGCGGCCACCGCCGTCCCCCGCGCGAACGCCCCCTCCGTCGCCAGCGCGACAAGTCCGTACAGCAACTTGGCGACATACAGCCGCTCCACCGCAAGGCCGTGGCGCGCCTCGAAGTCCGCCGCGAAGGCGTGCAGTTCGGGCGTGGTGCGCCCGTACCCGCCGCAGTGGAACCGCTCGTCGAGCGACCAGTCCCCGCGTCGCCCGCCGAACGCCTCCGCCTGTAGCCGCGCGATCTCGCCGTCCAGGAAACCGCCCTTGAGCACCGGCACCCCCAACACCCGCTGAGCGGCCCCGAGACCGGCGGCCAGCCCCGCCAGTGTGCCCCCTGTGCCGCACGCGATCGCCACCACGTCCGCCCGCCCCCGCAGCTCCTCCCCGAGGGCCCGGCAGCCGCGTACCGCGGCCGCGTTGCTGCCGCCCTCGGGCACCACGTACGCGTCCTCGGCCCCGGCGGCCCGCAGCAGACCGGCCAGCGTCTCCGGCTCCGCCTTCCGGCGATACGTCGACCTGTCGACGAAGCGCAGCCGCATGCCGTCGGCGGCGCACCGGGCGAGGGACGGGTTGAGCGGCCGGCCGGCCAGTTCGTCGCCCCGCACCACCCCGACCGTCGGGAGGCCGAGGAGCCGGCCGGCGGCGGCCGTGGCCCGCAGGTGGTTGGAGTACGCGCCGCCGAAGGTGAGGAGCGGCCGGCCGGCCGCCGCCTCGATGTTCGGGACCAGTTTGCGCCACTTGTTGCCGACCAGATCCGGGTGGATCAGGTCGTCCCGCTTGAGCAGCAGCCGGACGCCGTGCCGGGCGAAACGGTCGTCGGCCACCTCCTGGAGCGGGGAGGGAAGCCGGGGCTTGAGTATGTCGGCGCCGGTCACGCCGTCATTGTCGCCCGGAGCGGGCATCTCGGGTCACCGCGGGCGGCGGGTCACTTCAGGCGGTCCCGGACGCGCTCGCGCAGCCAGGCCATCGTGAAGCCGCGCGGGTCTACTTTCCCCGGCTGCCACTCCGAGTGGCCGATCACCGACCGCTCGGTCCAGCCGTGCCGCCGGCACACCGCCGCGGCCACCTTCTCGACCGCCTCCAGCTGGGCCTGGGGCCAGGGGTCCTCGCCGTCGCCCAGGTTCTCGCACTCGAAGCCGTAGAAATGCCGGTTGCCGTCGGTGTTCGCCTCGTTGTCCGGAGGCAGGGCCTTCTCGGCGATCACGGCGCGCAGGACGTCGTCGTCACCCGCGCCCGCGTGGTTGGCGCGGCCGTAGCCGACGAGGTGGACCGTGCCGTCCTTGGTGATGACGCCGTGGCAGAGCGGGCCGGGGAGTCCGGCGTAGCCGTCGTGGCAGAGCCGGACCGTGTGGTCGGCGCCGCTGGTCACCGTGTGGTGGATCATCACGCCGTGGACCGGGCCCCAGGGGCCCTTGTGGTTCCGGTTGTGCTCCCGCCAGTCGCCGACCTCGACGACCCTGACGCCCGCGTCCCGCAGCGCGTCGAGGAAAGCGTTCGCGGACATGGGTGGGGCCATGACCGCCTCCTTCACTTTCGTGGTGGCTTGTGACGGAACTTCTACAGAAGCCCGGATGTGCTGACCACCCCGTTCGAACCGCGTGCGAGTCGATCCGGACAAGTCGGCATATCGCGGGGCGATGGATCGTGTGATCGATCGGCATGCCCAGTAGTCCGATGATCTATTCCCGCTCTTTCGGGTAATGGCACCGGCACGCTCCGTGATGACAGGGTGGCCCGTGAGACCGATGCGCGGACAGTTCGGCGTCCGCGCAGGTATGGGAGGGCATTTCCTTATGTCGGTAGGCGAAGAGGTCCGCACGGATCAGGGCAAGCCGCAGCAGTCTCTGGACACGGCGGCAGCGCGGAACCTGGCCACCACGACCAAGTCCGCGCCACAGATGCAGGAGATCAGTTCCCGCTGGCTGCTGCGGACCCTGCCCTGGACCGACGTCCAGGGTGGTACGTACCGGGTGAACCGACGGCTCACCTACACGGTCGGCGACGGCCGTATCACCTTCCTGAAGACCGGCGACCGCGTCGAGGTCATCCCCGCGGAGCTGGGCGAACTGCCCGTCCTGCGGTCCTACGAGGATCAGGAGGTCCTGGGCGAACTGGCCTCGCGCTGCCGGCAGCGCGACTTCGCCCCCGGCGAGATCATCGCCTCGTTCGGCAACCAGACGGACGAGGTCTACCTGCTCGCCCACGGCCGCGTGGAGAAGATCGGCACCGGCCCGTACGGCGACGACGCGGTCCTCGGCGTCCTCGCCGACGGCGCGCACTTCGGCGAGACGGGCCTGATCGACCCGGACGCCATCTGGGAGTACACCGCCCGCGCGGACACCGCCTGCACCGTGCTCACCCTGTCCCGGCAGGACTTCGAGCAGGTGGCCGAGCGCGCCGACTCGCTGCGCGAGCACCTCCAGCAGCTGCGCGCGATCCCCGAGCAGCGCACCAACAAGTACGGCGAGAAGGAGGTCGACCTCGCGGCCGGCCACAGCGGCGAGCCCGACATCCCGCACACTTTCGTCGACTACGAGGCCCGGCCGCGCGAGTACGAGCTGAGCATCGCCCAGACCGTGCTGCGCATCCACACCCGCGTCGCCGACCTCTACAACCAGCCCATGAACCAGACCGAGCAGCAGCTGCGGCTCACCGTCGAGGCGTTGAAGGAGCGCCAGGAGCACGAACTCGTCAACAACCCGGAGTTCGGCCTGCTCAGCAACTGCCAGTACGACCAGCGGCTGCAGCCGCACGACGGCGTGCCCAGCCCGGACGACATGGACGAGCTGCTCAGCCGCCGGCGCGGCACCAAGCTCTTCCTCGCCCACCCGCGCGCGATCGCCGCCTTCGGCCGCGAGCTCAACAAGCGCGGACTGGTCCCGGAGAGCGTCGAGATCGGCGGCAACCGCATCCCGACCTGGCGCGGCGTCCCGATCTACCCGTGCAACAAGATCCCGGTCACCGAGGCCCGGACCACCTCGATCATCGCCATGCGTACCGGCGAGGCCGACCAGGGCGTCATCGGGCTGCGGCAGTCGGGGATCCCCGACGAGATCGAGCCGAGCCTCTCGGTCCGCTTCATGGGCATCAACGAGCAGGCGATCATCAGTTACCTGGTCACGGCCTACTACTCGGCGGCCGTGCTGGTCCCGGACGCGCTCGGCGTGCTGGAGAACGTCGAGATCGGCCGCTGGAGGTGACGTTTCCGCACTTGGCGGCCGTGTTCCCGCCCTTCGGGGCGGGTACACCCTCGGGGTACGTGCCGAGCCGGGGCGGGGACGCCGCGGTACGCGCACTCCGCGAGGGGGAGGCCATGGCCGAGTTCGTGACGCAGCGGCAGCACGGTCCGACGGAGGTGACGCCGCGGGACTCGGCGTCGACCGGGACACCCGACTGGGCCGAGCCGCTCGACGGAGCCGAGGCGACGGCCCTGCTGGACCGCGCCCGCGCCTTCGTCGACCCCGAACTGCGCACGGCCGTCGAGTCGTTGCCCGGCTCGATGCGGCGGATCGCCCGCTACCACCTCGGCTGGGAGGACGCGGACGGCACCCCGGCCGCGGGCAACGCGGGCAAGGCCATCCGCCCGGCGCTGGTCCTCGCCGCCGCCGACGCGCTCGGCGGAGCGGGAGCCCGCGCGGTCGCCGTACGGGCCGCGGCCGCCGTGGAACTGGTGCACAACTTCACCCTGCTGCACGACGACGTCATGGACCGGGACACCTCCCGCAGGCACCGGCCCACCGCCTGGACCGTGTTCGGCGACGCCGACGCGATCCTCGCCGGGGACGCCCTCCAGGCGCTGGCCCTCAGGCTGCTCGCCGAGGACCCGCACCCGGCGTCCGGCGCGGCCGCCGCCCGGCTCGCCGACTGCGTCCTCGAACTCTGCGCCGGGCAGCACGCGGACACCGCCATGGAGCACCGGGCGCCCGAGGAGGTCACCCTCGACGAGGCGCTCGCCATGGCCGAGGCCAAGACCGGCGCGCTGCTCGGCTGCGCCTGCGCCCTGGGCGCGCTGTACGCCGGGGCGGGAGCGGCGGACGTGGCCGCGCTCGACGGCTTCGGCCGGCAGGCCGGGCTCGCCTTCCAGCTGATCGACGACGTCATCGGGATATGGGGCGACCCACGGCGCACCGGCAAGCCGGCCGGCGCGGACCTGGCCGCCCGCAAGAAGTCCCTGCCGGTCGTCGCCGCCCTCACCTCCGGCACCCCCGCCGCCGGCGAACTCGCCGCGCTGTACGGCAGCCCGCACGCCCGGGCCGACGCCGACGAGATCGCGCGTACGGCACGGGCCGTGGAGCGGGCGGGCGGCCGGGACTGGGCGCAGTCCGAGGCGGCCGACCGGATGGCCCGGGCGGTGCAGGAACTCGCCCGTGCCGTGCCCGACCCCGAGTCGGCGGGCGGCCTGCTGGCGCTCGCCGAGTTCGTGACCCGGCGCAGCCGGTGAAGACCCCGGAGTCCCCGGGACCGCGCGGCTCCTGACCCCGCGCGGACCCCCGGGGGCTCCGGCCCGACGGGTCCCGCACATCCCCACGGTGTGCGGGGCCCGCCGACTCACGCGGGCCCCGGCGCATCCCGGCCGGCGGCGGGCGCCGCGCCCGGCTCCGGCCTACGCTGGGGACATGACCAGCCAGGACCAGGCCTGTCCGGTCTGCGGACAGCCCGTCGAGAGCGTGGTGCACCGGCACAAGACGCTGGGCGCCTGGGTTCCGGTGTGGGGGCCCGGCCCCTGCCGCAACCCCGCCTGCGCCGAGTACTCCGGACCACCGATCCCCCAGGAACAGCCGCCCCCGCGGCCCGCCCCGGCGTCGGGGGAGTCACCTCCACCGGAAACCGCCGTGAATGAGTCCTGAGCGCGGCCCGAGGTTCCCGGGACGGCACCGGCGCCCCTGGTGGGAGCCGCCCGGCCGACGCCGTAGCGTGAGCGCATGACCGGACTGCCGAACATCCTGCACATCACCGAGCGCTCCCTGTGGGAGGAGGCCCGCGCGCGAGGCGCCTACGAGTGGTCCACCCGGGGCCGCACCGTCTCGGAGGAGGGCTTCATCCACTGCTCCACCCCCGACCAACTCCCGCGCGTGGCAGCCTTCTTGTACGGCTCCTACGAGGGCCCGGACGAGCTGGTGGTACTGGTCGTGGACCCGGCCCGGGTCGGCGTGCCGGTGAAGTGGGAGGCGATGAAGCCGGGCGGCGAGGAGTTCCCGCACGTGTACGGGCCGATCCCGGTCACGGCCGTGGTGGAGGTGCGCCCGTGGCCGTGACGGCCGACAGGCCGCCCGTCTCCGGGTCCCGGCCGGTCAGGCAGTAGACGCCGCCCGCCGGGTCGCGCATCACCGCCCAGCGCGGGCCGTCGGCCAGGTGCACGGCGCCGAGTTCCTCGTGCCGGGCCCGGGTCGCCGCGATGTCCGCGCAGGCCAGGTCGAGATGGGCGGCGGCGGGCTGTTCGCCGTCCAGCCGCTGGAGCAGGATCCGCACCGGCAGCCCGGCCGGCGGCCTGAGCACCCGGAACTCCGGCAGCGCGCCGGCCAGCAGCTCCCAGCCGGTCAGTTCGGCCCAGAACGCGGTCTCCGATTCGTAGGCGGACGGCGGGATGTCGAGGCTGAGCTGGTCGAGCCGGCTGCCCGCCACCACCGGCGGCCGGACCGACTCCCCGTGCCAGGGCACCGCGCAGAACGACTGCCCGCCGGGCGACCGCAGCACGGCCCACCCGTCGTGCTCGGCGACCGTCTCGGCGCCCAGCTCCCGGGCTCGCTTCAGCAGCCCCGGCACATCCTCGACGCAGAGATCCAGGTGGGCTCCGCCGGGGCCCGCGTCGACCCCCTGGACCTTGACGCAGGCGTCCACACCGCTGGCCGGCAGCAGCGTCACGAACTCGTCGTTCTCACCACGGGGCGCGGAGAGGAAGGTGCCGGTGACCGCCGTCCAGAAGGCCTGGGCGGCGGCCAGGTGCGCGAGGGGGCGGTCGGCGAAGGCGTACGTCCAGCGGATGCTCATGGACGGGATCGTAAAGGGGGCACCCGCCGGCCACCGGCGTTCGGCGGGCGGCCGCTTACCGGCGTTCCATGAATCGCAGCAGGTTCCCGGCCGGGTCCCGGAACGCGCAGTCCCGTACGCCCCAGTGCTGGTCCGTCGGCTCCTGGAGCACCTCGCCGCCGTACTCCCGCACCCGCTCGTACAGCGCGTCGCAGTCGGTGGTGGAGAAGATCACCCCGCGCAGCATGCCCTTGGCCAGCAGCTCGGCCATGGCCTGCCGGTCGGCGGGGGAGGCGTCCGGATTGGCGCCGGGCGGCTCCAGCACGATCTCCACGCCCGGCTGCAGCGGCGACCCGACGGTCACCCACCGCATCCCCTCGAACTCCACGTCGTTGTGGACCTCCAGGCCGAGGACATCACGGTAGAAGGCCAGCGCCTTGTCGTGGTCGTCGACGGCGATGAAGCACTGCGCGAGTTTTACGTCCATGGGGTCAGGCTAGGGCGATCCCGGCCGCGGTGCTTGGTCAGCTCATGGCCCAGACGTAGGGGTCGTGGTCCGGGGGCGGGACGGCCCGCGCGACGGGGATTTCGGGGCCGGGCGGCGGGCCGGCGGCCGGGGCCCCGGTGAGGGAGGCCAGCAGCGTGCGGGCGAGCGGGTCGCCGAGGGGCCGGCGGGGCGGCGGGGGGTCGGTCCGGTGCGCCGACAGGACGTCCGCGATCACCGTGTTCGCGCCGGCCAGCAGGGCGAGCAGGATGTGGAACGGCTGCACGAGCCGATGGCCGAGCCGGTCGGCCTCCACGGCGGCCACCTCGAACACGGCGCTCGTCTCGCCGGTCAGCGGCAGGAAGTCGCCCGGCTCGGCCGTGCCCTTGCCGAGGGCGGTGACCAGCTCCGCGCGCACCGCCCCGAAAGGCGCGTTGGGCAGCCCTTCGAGCTGGTCCTCACGGAGGAGGGCCAGCAGGACATGCCCGGGCTCGACATACCAGTGCCGGAGCGCACGCGCCTCCTCGTGCGCGCGGTCCACCACGAGGTGCGCGCGCTCACCGAACCTCTCGTACATCGCTCACCCCCGCCAGATCCTCCCGTGCCCTGCGGGTGTGCGGATGTTCCGCCCCCAGCACCCGCGCCCGTACCGCCACCACCTCCCGCAGCAGCGCCCGTGCCTCCGCCCGGCCGCCGGTGAACGTCAGGTTCCGGGCGAGCAGGTGCCGGGTCCGCAGGGTGTGCGGATGGTCCGTGCCCAGCACCCGCCCCCGGTCCGCCAGCAGCACCCGGAACATCCCCACCGCCTCCTCCCGGTGCCCCGCCTCGCCGAGGTTGACGGCGAGGAACTGGCGGGTGCGCAGGGTGTCCTCGTGGTCCGGGCCGAGCAGCCGCAGCTGGTCGGCGAGGAGCGGGCGCAGCAGGCCGGCCGCCGCCGCGGGGCTGCCGGCGCCGCCCAGGCTGTGCGCGTGGGCCTGGCGGCCGCGCAGGGTGTCCGCGTGCTCGGCGCCCAGGATCCGGGTCTGCTCGTCGACGATCCCGCGGAGCCGCTCGGCCGCCCCCGCCCAGTCCCCGGCCTTGCCCTGCTCGACGGCGGCGGCCTGGCGGTCGCGGAGTCCGGGGCCCGCGGTGCCGGCGAACGCGCGGTTGATCCCGAGGGCGATCGAACCGGCCGTGCCGACGCCCCGGTTGAGCGGGGTGGGCAGGCCCTCGGCGGCCAT
This sequence comes from Streptomyces sp. NPDC090088, assembly GCF_044747345.1. Lineage (NCBI taxonomy): Bacteria > Bacillati > Actinomycetota > Actinomycetes > Kitasatosporales > Streptomycetaceae > Streptomyces > Streptomyces sp. NPDC090088. The sequence continues at coordinate 1,015,565 of NZ_JBIVDZ010000002.1, forward strand.
GACCGCCCGCAGCCCGCGATAGAGGTCGTCGACGGTGAGCAACTCGGGTCCGCCGGCCATCCCTTCGCGCAGCAGCCGGATCAACCGTCCGGAGAACGCGGTGTGTTCCTCGCCGGGGAGGGCGAGGGCGACCTGGTCGCGCTGGGCGGAGGTCAGGACGTAGGTGCCGGCCACCTCCAGCTGGTCGATCCGCCCGGCTCCCGTACCCGTACCGAGCGAGTCGCCGACCGCGCGGCCGGAGAAGCAGCAGTCGAGGACCACCACCTTGGTCTCGGCGGGGGAGTCGAGGACGGCGTCGCGGAGTTTGTCGTACTCCAGGGAGTTGAACTCGGGCGCCTCCCAGCGGCTGTCGGGCAGCGCGAGGTACAGGCCGTGGCGGCGGCCGGCGACCAGGCCGTGACCGGCGTAGAAGACCAGCAGGAGGTCCTCGGCCCCGGCGACGGCGGAGCGCAGCCGGTCGCCGACCGTGCGCAGGTCGCCGTCGTCGAGCAGGACCGTGCAGTGGCCGTCCGGGACGAGCCCGTGCGCCGGCTCGGTGAGCAGCGCGGCGAGGTCGGCGACGGTCTTCTCGACGGCCGGCAGATCCGGCAGTTCCGGGTCGGCGTAGCGGCTCGCGCCGATCAGGACGACCCGGGAGCGGCGGGGGTCGGGAAGGCGCACGTCACTCCCGTACGTCCGGCTGGTCCAGGGCCTGCCGCAGCAGCTGCTCCACGTCCTCGCGGCTGACCCGGCGGGCGTCGATCTCGACGGTGGGGCCGTTCTCCCGTCCGACGGTCAGCTTCACGTCGCTGCGGCGTGGCTGGGTGATCCAGGCGCGCAGGCAGGAGGCGAGGACCGTGAGCGGGCCGCCCGCGCCGAGCAGCACGGACACGGTGTCCAGCGGGACGCCCAGCCGGCCCTCGGCCGGGGCGCGCCCGACCGGCCGGACCCGGCCGGCGAGCGCCGGCTCGCCTCTGAGCCAGTCGGTCAGGGACTCGGCGTCCGTGACCGGGGCGGCGCTCAGGACAGAGATGAATGCGGTGGTCACGGCTCCCCCGAATGCTTCCGGCGACCCTGTGCACAAACCTTGTCGGGCAACGATGTTGACGGTGACGGCCAGTGTACGGCGGGGGAGCGCTGAGTGACCTGCCCGGGGAGGGGGCGGAGCGCGCGGTCAGTACGGGCGGCGGCGTGGCCGGGTGAAGGTGCGGGCCACGCAGGACGGGATCACCGTGCTCTCCTCGTGGTCCCGGGCCCGGTACGCGCTCGGCGTCTCCCCGACCAGCTCGGTGAACCGTGAGCTGAAGGACCCCAGCGAGGTACAGCCGACGGCCATGCAGACCTCGGTCACCGTGAGGTCGCCGCGCCGCAGCAGCGCCTTGGCCCGTTCGACCCGCCGGGTCATGAGATAGCTGTACGGGGTCTCCCCGAAGGCCTTGCGGAAGCTGCGCTGGAAGTGGCCGGGGGACATGAGGGCGGTGCGCGCCAGCTCGGTCATGTCGAGCGCCTCGGCGTACTCCCGGTCCATGCGGTCGCGCGCGCGGCGCAGCCGCCTCAGGTCCTCCAGGGTCATAACCCCAGCATGACATGCACATCCCGTACCTGGACCGGGCTTGTTCTTGAACCTTCGTTCGCTTCCGGTTCTCGCGTAATTGGCTCACGCTTGTTTGCATAGAAGAATGGACCACATCACGTTCCTCGTGGCGGTCGTGATCGTCACAGCACTGGCGTTCGACTTCACCAATGGGTTTCACGACACGGCGAACGCGATGGCCACGTCCATCGCGACAGGCGCGCTCAAACCGAAGACAGCCGTACTGATCAGTGGCGTACTGAACCTGGTCGGTGCCTTCCTCTCCACGGAGGTCGCCAAGACGATCTCCGGCGGCATTGTGAACGACGCCAAGGTGACTCCGGCGATGATCTTCGCGGGGCTCGTGGGGGCGATCCTCTGGAATCTGGTGACCTGGCTGGTCGGGTTGCCCTCCAGTTCCTCGCACGCCCTGTTCGGCGGGCTGATCGGCGCGGTGTGGGTCGGTGCGGGGTCCGGTGCGATCAACTTCGACAAGGTTGTCGAGAAGATCATCATCCCGGCGTTCGCGTCTCCGGTGGTGGCGGGGGTCGCCGCGCTGATCGCGACGTACTGCGCCTACAAGCTCACCCACCGCGGCCGCGCGGAGTCCGTGACCAAGGGCTTCCGGCTCGGGCAGATCGGCTCCGCCTCGCTGGTCTCGCTCGCGCACGGCACCAACGACGCCCAGAAGACGATGGGCATCATCACGCTGACCCTGATCTCCGTCGGCGCGCTCCCGGGCGACGCCGGCCCGCCGCTGTGGGTGATCTTCAGCGCGGGTCTCGCCATCGCCCTCGGCACCTACATCGGCGGCTGGCGGATCATCCGCACCATGGGCAAGGGTCTGACGGAGATCCAGTCCCCGCAGGGCTTCGCGGCGGAGACCGCTTCCACGGCCGTCATCCTGACCTCCGCCCACATGGGCTTCGCGCTGTCCACCACGCAGGTCGCCTCCGGTTCCATCCTCGGCGCGGGCGTCGGCCGGCGGCTCGCGGAGGTCCGCTGGGGCGTGGCCGGCCGTATGGTGGCCGCCTGGGTGATCACCCTGCCCTGTGCCGCGCTGGTCGGCGGCATCTCGGCGGACGCGGTCAAGCACGGCGGCAACTTCGGCACGGTCGTGGTCGCGCTGGTCGGCGCCGCGCTCGCGGCGGGCATCGTGCTGCTCTCGCGGCGCAACCCGATCGACGCGAAGAACGTCAACGACGGGCACGAGGTCGCCATCCGCACCACGCCTCCGTCCAACGTCGGCACCGCCGCCTGAGTCAGGGAGTCCCCATGAGCATCGACTGGACCTCACTCGGCGAGGTCACCGCGGTGAGCATCGGAGTTACATTCGCAGTGGTGGTCGTCTTCGCCTTCGGCGTCCTCGGGTTCGCCCGTCACGAGGACGCCAAGGAGCACGGCGGCACCAGCACGGTCGGCATCGCCCAGGCGGGGCTGTGCTTCCTCGCCTGCGCGGCCGTGGTGGCGTACGGCATCTACCTGATCGTGCCGCAGTTCCACTGACCCCACTTATGCGCTGAGGAGGACTGGATGACGACGCCGGACCTGCTGTCCGAGCTGGCCGACCTGAAGGTCGACTACAGCGACCCGGACGACCCCGTACTCATCCGCCCGGACGGGTCCCCGATCGACACCTGGCGGGAGAACTACCCGTACGCGTCCCGTATGGAGCGCAAGGAGTACGAGTGGCACAAGCGGCTGCAGCAGATCGAACTGCTGAAGCTGCAGACCTGGATCAAGGAGACGGGACGCCGGATCGTCATCGTCTTCGAGGGCCGGGACGCGGCCGGCAAGGGCGGCACGATCAAGCGCTTCACGGAGCACCTGAACCCCCGTGGCGCGCGTGTGGTGGCGCTGGAGAAGCCGACCGAGCGCGAGAGCGGTCAGTGGTACTTCCAGCGCTATGTCGAGTACCTCCCGACCGCCGGCGAGATCGTGATGTTCGACCGGTCCTGGTACAACCGGGCCGGCGTCGAGCGGGTCATGGGCTTCTGCTCGGACGACCAGTACCGGCGCTTCATGCGCCAGGCCCCGCTGTTCGAGCGGATGCTCGTGGACGACGGCGTCGACCTGGTGAAGTTCTGGTTCTCGGTCTCGCAGGGCGAGCAGCGGACCCGCTTCACGATCCGGCAGGTCGACCCGGTACGGCAGTGGAAGCTCAGCCCGATGGACCTGGCCTCGCTGGACCGCTGGGACGACTACACGGCCGCGAAGGTCGCCATGTTCCGTGAGACGGACACGGAGTACGCGCCCTGGACCGTGGTCAAGAGCAACGACAAGAAGCGGGCCCGCGTCGAGGCCATGCGCAGCGTGCTGGCCCGCTTCGACTACGCCGACAAGGACGATGAGGTCGTCGGCAGCCCGGACCCGCGGATCGTGGGCGCGGCGGCGGGCCTCCTGGAGGCCGGCGAGGACGACCACGACGGCGGGCACTAGCACCGCCACCGCAGCGGCCGGCCGGATCCCCGGCCGGCCGCTTTGCATGTGGAACCGGATGGACACGGCTCGGCCCGGTGTCCCAGGATCTTCCGTATGATCCGCGACGCCACCGAGCACGACATTCCCGAGATCCGCGCGATGATCCGCGAACTCGCCGCGTACGAGCGGGCCGTGGAGCAGGCCCGGGCCACCGACGAGCAGCTCCGCGAGGCGCTGTTCGGCGCCCGCCCCGCCGCCTACGCCCTGATCGCCGAGGACGACACCACGGGCGAGGTCGTGGGCTACGCCCTGTGGTTCCCGCGCTTCTCGACCTGGACCGGCACCCGGGGCATCCACCTGGAGGACCTCTACGTACGGCCCCACGCCCGCGGCGGCGGCCACGGCAGGTCCCTGCTCGCCTCCCTCGCCGCGCTCTGTCTGCGCAGCGGCTACGAGCGCTTCGAGTGGTGGGTCCTGGACTGGAACGAGCCGGCGGTCGACTTCTACCGGTCCCTCGGCGCGGACTTCCTGGACGAGTGGCGGATCTGCCGCCTGACCGACGAGCCGCTCAGAAAGCTGGCACGGCAGGAAAAAACCGCACCCGGACCCCGGGAAGACCGGGGTCCGGGTGCGGCTGGGTAAGACCGGCACAACTCAAAAGGCCATGGTTCAGGCCTTCTTGGTCTCCCAGAAGATCTTGTCGATCTCGGCGATGAGCTCCAGGGCCTTCTCGCCGGTCTTCGGGTCCGTGGACGCCTTGGCGGCGGACAGGGCCTTCAGGGTGTCGTTCACCAGGACGTGCAGCTGGGGGTACTTCTCGAAGTGCGGGGGCTTGAAGTAGTCGCTCCACAGCACCGAGACGTGGTGCTTGGCGAGCTCGGCGCGCTGCTCCTTGATGACAACGGCGCGGGCCTGGAAGTGCGGGTCGTCGTTGGCGGCCATCTTCTCCTGCACGGCCTTCACCGACTCCGCCTCGATGCGGGCCTGGGCCGGGTCGTACACGCCGCAGGGCAGGTCGCAGTGGGCGCTGACCTTGACCTTGGGGGCAAACAGGCGGGAAAGCATGGAGCATTCCTTCCTCGTGATCGTCTTCTCAGGTGGGACATTACTCCCTGGGAAGCGTGATTTCGCGAGTGCCCCCATGGGCTTAGGACAAAAGTCCAGGGTCAGACTGAGACTGGTGGAGGAACGGACCGGGGAGGTGCCGGGGATGCCGGAGCTGTCGCAGGAGACCGAGCGGGGGAGGGGCGCCGCGCCCTTCGGACTGGCCGAGGTGACCGGCCCGTCCATGGTGCCCACGCTGTACCAGGGGGATCAGCTCCTGGTGCGGTACGGGGCCCGGGTGCGGGCCGGGGACGTCGTCGTCCTGCGCCACCCTTTCCAGCAGGACCTGCTGGTCGTCAAACGGGCCGTGGAGCCGCGCGAGGGCGGCTGGTGGGTGCTGGGGGACAACGCGTACGCGGGCGGGGACAGCACGGACTACGGGACCGTGCCCCAGGAGCTGATCCTGGGCCGGGCCCTGGTGCGGTGGCGGCCGCTCGGGGGCGGTCAGCGCTCGCCGCTGGCGCTGGTGCGCTGGGCGGTCTCCGCGCTGCGGCCGGTGCTCTCCGGCCGTTCCGCCTCCAGGCGTTTGCGGGCCCGGTAGGCGGCCACGTTGGCGCGGGTCGCGCAGCGGTCCGAGCAGTAGCGCCGGGAGCGGTTGGTGGAGGTGTCGAGGTAGGCGTTGCGGCACGGCGGCGCCTCGCACAGGCCGAGCCGGTCGACGCCGTACTCGGTGAGGTGGAAGGCGAGGCCCATCGCCGCGATCGCCGCGTAGCCGGCCGTGGCGTTGGAGGGGTGGTCGGCCAGGTGCATGTGCCACAGCGGGCGGCCGTCGTCGTCCCGGAAGTCGTGGCCCGAGATCTGCGGGCTGACCGGGAAGTCCAGCAGGAGTGAGTTCAGCAGGTCGACCGCGAGGGCCTCCTCGCCCTTGTCGGCGGCCTCGAAGACCGAGCGCAGCCGGGCCCGCACCGAGCGGAAGCGGGTGAGGTCCGCGTCGGTGGCGCGCCGGGCGGCCTGCTGGTTGCCGCCGAAGAGGTCGCGGACGGCCTCGACCGAGGTCAGGGAGTCCTTGCCCCGGGCCGGTTCCTCGCTGTTGACGAGACGGACGGCGTAATCCGAGTAATAGGCCAGTTCCACTTGTAGTCCTTACGGGGGCGCTCTATGGTCGGTCGTGCGGTCGGGTAACAGCCGGTCGTGCTTCCAGGGTATTACGGGACATGCGGGTGGAGAGGTGTCATGACGGACGCTACGACGACCACTGCCGGTGCCGACTGGGGTGCCTGGCAGGAGAGCTGGGACCGGCAGCAGGAGTGGTACATGCCGGACCGCGAGGAACGGTTCCGGATCATGCTCGACATGGTGGAGGCGCTCGCCGGCACCGCCCCGCGCGTCCTCGACCTGGCCTGCGGCACCGGCAGTATCACCGCCCGGCTGCTCGCCCGCCTCCCGGACGCGGTGAGCGTCGGCGTCGACCTCGACCCGGCCCTGCTCGCCATCGCCGAGGGCACCTTCGCGGGCGACGACCGGGCCACGTTCGTCACCGCCGACCTCAAGGACCCCCAGTGGACCACGAGGCTGCCGTACGACGCGTACGACGCCGTCCTGACCGCCACGGCCCTGCACTGGCTGCACAGCGAACCCCTCGCGGCCCTCTACGGTCAGGTCGCGGGACTCGTCCGCGACGGCGGTGTCTTCATGAACGCGGACCACATGATCGACGACAGCACGCCCCGGATCAACGCGGCCGAGCGGGCCCAGCGGCATCTCCGCATGGATCAGGCCAAGGCCTCGGGCGCGCTGGACTGGGCCGAGTGGTGGCAACTGGCGGCCCAGGACCCGGTGCTGGCCGGTCCGACCGCCCGCCGCTTCGAGATCTACGGCGAACACGCGGACGGTGACATGCCCTCGCCGGAGTGGCACGCGCGCGTGCTGCGCGAGAAGGGGTTCGGGGAGGCCCGGCCCGTGTGGTGCTCGCCCTCGGACACCCTGCTGCTCGCCGTCAAGTAGCCGCCGCCACACAGACCGAAGGGGCGGTACGAGCATGCTCGTACCGCCCCTCGTGGGTCGTACCGCTACAGCACCTTCGACAGGAACGACTTCGTCCGGTCGTGCTGGGGGTTGCCCAGGACGTCGCGCGGATGGCCGGACTCGACCACCACACCGTCGTCCATGAAGACCAGGCTGTCGCCGACCTCGCGGGCGAAGCCCATCTCGTGCGTGACGACGATCATCGTCATGCCGTCCTCGGCCAGGTCCCGCATCACGTCCAGGACCTCGCCGACCAGCTCCGGGTCGAGCGCGGAGGTCGGCTCGTCGAAGAGCATCAGCTTGGGCTGCATGGCGAGCGCGCGGGCGATCGCGACGCGCTGCTGCTGGCCGCCGGAGAGCTGCGCCGGGTAGTGGCCCTTGCGGTCGCCGAGACCCACCCGGTCCAGGAGCCGCTCCGCCCGCTCCCGGGCCACGGCCCTGGACTCGCGCTTGACCTGGACCGGCGCCTCCATGACGTTCTCCAGAGCCGTCATGTGCGGGAAGAGGTTGAAGCGCTGGAACACCATGCCGATGTCCCGCCGCTGCGCCGCGACCTCCTTCTCCTTCAGCTCGTAGAGCTTGTCGCCGTGCTGGCGGTAGCCGACCAGGCTGCCGTCCACGTACAGGCGGCCGGCGCTGATCTTCTCAAGATGGTTGATGCACCTGAGGAACGTGCTCTTGCCGGAGCCGGACGGGCCGATCAGGCAGAACACCTCGCGGGGCAGCACCTCCAGGTCGATGCCCTTGAGGATGTGCGACAGCCCGAACGACTTGTGCACGCCCTCGGCCTTGACCATCGGGGCGCCGCTGCTCGGCGGGGTGATGTCCTTGGCGAGAGAGGTCATCGGGCCACCTCCGGGCGACGGAACGAACCCCACTGGGACAGATTCCGCCGCAGCCGCTGCAGCGGGGTGGGCGGGAGGTTGCGCGAGGAGCCGCGGGCGTAACGGCGTTCGATGTAGTACTGCACGATGCTGAAGATCGTGGTCAGGAACAGGTACCAGATGCAGGCGACGAAGTACATCTCGACGACCGCCAGCGAGGTGCTGGAGATGTCCGTGGCCTTCTTGATCAGCTCGGGGAGCTGGACCGCGTAGGCCAGCGACGAGGTCTTCAGCATGTTGATGAACTCGTTGCCGGTCGGCGGGATGATCACCCGCATCGCCTGCGGCAGGATCACCCGGCGCAGCGTCTGACCCTGGGTCATGCCGAGCGCGTGCGAGGCCTCCGTCTGCCCCTCGTCGACCGACTGGATGCCGGCGCGGACGATCTCCGACATGTACGCGGCCTCGTTGAGGCCGAGGCCCAGCAGGGCGGTGAGGACCGGGGTCATCACCTGGTTCATCTCGTCCTTGTAGAACCCCAGGTTCAGGATGGGGAAGACCAGCGCGATGTTGTACCAGAGCAGCAGCTGGACCAGGACCGGGGTGCCCCGGAAGAACCAGATGTAGAACCAGGACACCGTGCTGGTGACCGGGTTCGACGACAGCCGCATCACCGCGAGGATCACGCCGAGCGCGACGCCGAGCACCATGGCGAGGACCGAGATGTAGAGCGTGGTCCAGGCGCCGGAGACGATGCCCTTGTCGAAGAGGTAGTCGGGGATGACGCTGTAGTTGATCTTCGCGTTGGAGAAGGCGATCCCGATCATCACCACGAGGGCGAGGACCACGACGCCGGACACCCAGCGGCCGTAGTGGCGGACCGGGATGGCCTTGATCTGCTCCGGCGGCACCGCCGCCGCCGGAACCTTGTCGACCGGTTCAGTCACAGTGACAGTCCTTCAGTCGTGCCCGAGGCCGTTCAGGAGCCGCCGTTGATCTTCGCCTCGGTGACCGCGCCCTGCGTGACGTTCCACTTCTCCAGGATCTTCTGGTAGTCGCCGTTCTTGATGATGGCGGCCATCGCGGCCTGGAGCGCGTCGCGCAGCTGGGTGCTCTCCTTGGCGACCGCGATGCCGTACGGGCCGGCCTCGATCTGGTCGCCGACGACCTCGAAGTCCTTGCCGCTGCCCGAGGTCTTCGCGTTGTAGGCGGCCACCGGGAAGTCGTTCAGGTCGGCGACCGAGGCACCCTGCTTCAGCCGGAGCAGCGCCTCCGGGTCGGTGTCGAAGGTCTGAAGGTCGATGGCCTTGTTGCCGTCCTTCGTACACTTCTCGCTCTGCGCCTTGGCGATGCCCTCGGACGTGGTGCCCTTCTGCAGGGCGACGACCTTGCCGCACAGGTCGTCCAGGGACTTGATGCCCTTCGGGTTGCCCTTCTGGACCAGGATCGAGGTACCGGCGGTGAAGTAGTCGACGAAGTCGACGCCGTTGCCGACCTTCTTGCCGGTGTCGGAGTCGATGCCGTTCTGGCGGTTCTTCGTGTCGTTCATCGCCGACATGATCACGTTGAAGCGGTCGGCCTGCAGGCCCACGATCAGGTTGTCGAACTTGCCGTTCTGGAACTGGAACGTCACGCCCAGCTGCTTGCCCAGCGCGGCCGCGATGTCCGGGTCGACGCCGACGGCCTTGCCGTTCTCCATGTACTCGACCGGCGGGTAGGCGATGTCGGAGCCCACCTTGATCACACCGGCCTTGCGGATGCTGTCCGGCAGCTTGCTCGCCAGCGGGGCCGAGGAGGTGGACGAGGAGGAGCCGGTGTCGCCCCCCTTGTCCGTCTGGTCACCGCAGCCGGTGAGGACAAGGGCGCCTGCGACCGCGATCGCACCGAACGCGGCAATCTGGGAGCGCGAGGTGGTGGTACGACGGGTGGAGCTTGCGGTCATGGTGGGTTCCTCCGGCAGTGGGTAGGACAAGCCGATATACCGATGTGTCTGATATGTCGATATGCCGTTGGGTCGACGGAAACACACACCTTCGGGTGTCGCGACCTCGTGGGTTTACGGCATCCTGCCATTGGGATTGCTCCATTCAGGCCTGTCACCATGTCAAAATCGGATAACGGGTGACCCCCGAGACGCGCCAGGTCGACCCCTTCCCGGCCCGCCGCCCCCGCACATCTGCGGGAATCCCACCTTCCGGCCGCAAGATCTTCGGTTCATCTCCGGTTCATCCCGCGGCGCGGCAGCACGGCATACGACGGTCACTTCGCCGCTCATCTGTCGGCTGTCTACGACATCCGTGATGTGACCTTGCACCTATTCGACTCGTCGTGGGCGCGGTCCGTCCGGTAAGAAGGTTCTTTACACCCCTCATCCGGGGCTCAGGGCGCGTGTGCGGCGCGCCCGTCGCGCAGGAGCTCGTACGTGCCACTCGTACGTATCAGTGATCGGGCCCTGCGCGGTGCCCGCCCACCCCCTCACCGGGAGTGGCCGACCCTCAAACCATGCATACCTAAGGGGTAAGACAAGTGGCAGCGGAGATCGTCAATCCTCGCAGCGACAGCACGTCGGGCAATGCGGACCAGGACGGCGGGGCCGAGCCCCTCGATTCCTTCGATCCGGCCTTCGCGCTGCACCGTGGCGGCAAGATGGCCGTGCAGGCCACCGTGCCGCTGCGCGACAAGGACGACCTTTCCCTCGCGTACACGCCCGGCGTCGCGCGCGTGTGCACCGCGATCGCGGAACAGCCCGAGCTGGTCAACGACTACACCTGGAAGTCGTCCGTCGTCGCCGTCGTCACCGACGGCACGGCCGTGCTCGGACTCGGGGACATCGGCCCCGAGGCCTCCCTCCCCGTGATGGAGGGCAAGGCGATCCTCTTCAAGCAGTTCGGCGGCGTGGACGCGGTTCCGATCGCGCTCGCCTGCACCGGTGTCGACGAGATCGTGGAGACCGTCGTCCGGCTCGCCCCCTCCTTCGGGGGAATCAACCTGGAGGACATCTCGGCACCGCGGTGCTTCGAGATCGAGCGCAAGCTCCAGGAGCGCGTCGACATCCCGGTCTTCCACGACGACCAGCACGGTACGGCCGTGGTGACGCTGGCGGCGCTGCGGAACGCGGCGCGGCTCAGCCGGCGGGAGATCGGGCAGCTCCGGGCGGTCATCTCGGGCGCCGGCGCGGCCGGGGTCGCCATCGCCAAGATGCTGGTCGAGGCCGGCATCGGGGATGTGGCCCTGACCGACCGCAAGGGCATCATCTCGGCCGACCGCGACGACCTCACCGAGGTCAAGCGCCAGGTCGCCGGCTTCACCAACAAGGCCGGGCTCAAGGGCACCCTCGAGGACGCGCTGGCCGGCGCCGACGTCTTCATCGGCGTCTCCGGCGGTACGGTCCCGGAGGAGGCGGTCGCCTCCATGGCGGACGGCGCCTTCGTCTTCGCGATGGCCAACCCGAACCCCGAGGTGCACCCCGACGTCGCCCACAAGTACGCGGCGGTCGTGGCGACCGGGCGGTCGGACTTCCCGAACCAGATCAACAACGTGCTGGCGTTCCCGGGCATCTTCGCGGGCGCGCTCCAGGTGCGGGCGTCCCGGATCACCGAGGGGATGAAGATCGCGGCGGCGGAGGCGCTGGCGGCGGTCGTCGGCGACGATCTTGCCGCCGACTATGTCATCCCGTCTCCGTTCGACGAGCGGGTCGCTCCTGCGGTGACTGCGGCGGTGGCGGCGGCCGCGCGGGCCGAGGGTGTCGCTCGCCGGTGACATCGATGGCCCCGTCCTTTTTGGGCGGGGCCATTTCTTTGCCCACCCGCCCACCCGATCGGGTGGTTGCGAGGTGACCGTCGTGCTGGGGGCTGCCGCCCCCAGACCCCCGCGTGGGGGGCGGCAGCGGGCGTGGTCGGGTGCCGGTGGGTGGGGGCTGAGCGCGCAGTTCCCCGCGCCCCTTACGGGGCGCTATGTGCGGGGCGCTGGTACAGGGCCCTGTGCGCAAGAGGGGATGTGTCACAGGGGCGTCCGGTTTCGCGTGCGGCGGCGGGAACCTATCGTCGGCCTTATGTTCGCCGTCTACGCCGCCCGAATCGACCGCGACCAGCCGCTCTCCGGCCTTGAGTTGGGGGAGCGTCCCGCCCCCGAGGCCCGGCCAGGCTGGAGCACCGTCGATGTCCGGGCCGCCTCCCTCAACCATCATGACCTCTGGTCCCTGCGCGGTGTCGGTCTCCCGGAGGGCCGGCTGCCGATGATCCTCGGCTGTGACGCCGCCGGCGTCGACGAGGACGGCAACGAGGTCGTCCTGCACTCCGTGATCGGGCAGAGCGGTCACGGGGTCGGCCCCGACGAGCCCCGGTCCATCCTCACCGAGCGCTACCAGGGCACCTTCGCCGAGCGGGTGGCCGTACCCACCTGGAACATCCTGCCCAAGCCCAAGGAGCTCTCCTTCGCGGAGGCCGCCTGTCTGCCCACCGCCTGGCTGACGGCGTACCGGATGCTCTTCACCAACGCGGGTGTACGGCCCGGCGACTCGGTCCTCGTGCAGGGCGCGGGCGGCGGTGTCGCCACGGCCGCCATCGTGCTCGGCAAGGCGGCCGGGCTGCGGGTCTTCGCCACCAGCCGGGACGAGGCGAAGCGGAAGCGGGCCGTGGAGCTGGGCGCCGTCGAGGCGGTGGAGCCGGGGGCCCGGCTGCCGCAGCGCGTGGACGCCGTCATCGAGACCGTCGGCGCCGCCACCTGGTCCCACTCGGTGAAGTCGCTGCGGCCCGGCGGCACCCTCGTCATCTCCGGCGCCACCAGCGGCGACCGGCCCTCGCACGCCGAGCTGACCCGGATCTTCTTCCTCGAACTGAAGGTCGTCGGCTCGACCATGGGGACCAAGGACGAGCTGGAGGACCTGCTCTCCTTCTGCGCCGCCACCGGCGTACGCCCCGTCATCGACGAACTCCTCCCGCTCGACCGCGCCCGCGAGGGCTTCGAACGGCTGGAGTCCGGCGACCAGTTCGGGAAGATCGTGCTGACCCACTCCTGAGCGGGGGGAGGGGAGGAGGGAGGGGCCGGGCCGGGGCGGGTCCGTCGCGTGTCCGGGCCCTCTGCGCCCGCCTCGTCCGTCTGGCTCGTCCCGCCTGCCTTCCTCGTCCCGTCTGCCTTGCTCGCCGGTTCTCAGTGCTTCGCTTCGCGCAGCAGTGCTCCGATGTGGGCCGCCGCCGTGGACAGGTGGCGGCGGGCGTCGCGGAGCTGGTCCGCGGTGACTCCGTGGTCGCGGGCCGCGTCGCGGATGTCGTCGCGGAAGCGGTCCAGCAGCCGGTCGAGGTCACGGACCGGGTCGCCGGTGCCGGTCTCGTCGCCGTGCGCCCACGACGGGACGTACTGCGCCGGGAAGTCCTCGGGGGTGTTCGAGTACTCCGGCGCGGGTGCCGGTGCGGTCGCGGACGTCGACGGCGGCTTGCGGAGGTCCGGGCCGGTACCGGGCTCCGGCTCGGCGCGGCCGCCGAAACCGAAGTCCCTGCCGAACTCCTTGCCGTAGTCCTTCCCGAAGTCGCCGAACTCCTTGGCGAGTTCGGTGAGGCCCTCGCGGACCCCCGTGGGCCAGTCGCCGCGCGCGAAGTGGTCCTGGACGTGGTCCTGCACCCGGCGTGCGATGCGCTGCATCTCCTCCTGGGCCTGGGCCCGCGCCCGGGCCTGGGCCTCCTGGGCCTGCCGGCGGGCCCGCTGGGCCTCGTCCCGGGCCCGGCGGCTCTCGTCCTTGGCGCGGCGGGCCTGTTCCTTCCACTCCTGCTTGACGCGCCGCATCTCCTCCTTGGCGGCCCGCCACGACTCCTTGTCGCCCAGGTCGCCGAACTCCCCGGCCCCCGTCCCGGTGCCGCGCCGGGCCTCCGAGGCGGCCGCCCGCACCTCGCGGCGCAGATCGCCGGCCGCACCGCGTACATCGGCCCTTATCTCGGCGGCGAGTTCGGCGACCGACTCCCGGATCTCCAGCTCCAGGTCGGCCAGTTCGCCACTGCGGTCGGCCAGTTCGGCCCGGCCGGCGTCCGTGATGGCGTAGACCTTGCGGCCGCCCTCGGTGGTGTGGGTGACCAGGCCCTCGGCCTCCAGCTTGGAGAGGCGGGGGTAGACGGTGCCCGCCGACGGGGCGTACAGGCCCTGGAAGCGTTCTTCGAGCAGCCGGATCACCTCGTAGCCGTGGCGCGGCGCCTCGTCCAGCAGCTTGAGCAGGTAGAGGCGGAGGCGGCCGTGGGCGAAGACGGGAGGCATGTCAGAGCACCTTCTTGTCGGTCGTACCGTCGGCCGGGGCTGCGGGCTTGGACTCGGGGGCGGCGGAGCCGGACTCGGGGGCATCGGCGTCCGCGTCGGCATTGTCTCCCGGCTTGCTGTGCGGCCCTGCGTCGGTGGCGGCGGCGGCGGAGGGGCCCACCGGGCCCACCGGGCCGACGGGTCCGACCGGGTCCACCGGTCCGACGGGGCCCACCGGCTCGCTCGGCCCGCTGGGACCGCCCGGACCGCCCGGTCCCGTCGGGCTCGACGGCGGCGTGGACTCCCAGGCCGTCCGCTCGTCCTCGTCCTCCTTGGGCGGGCGGCGCAGCAGGGCGATGGAGCCGGAGACCGTGGTGGCCCGGAGCTTTCCGTTGCCCGCGCCGAGGCGGCCGGTGATCTTGTGGGCGCCCCACTGGCCGTGCACCCGCAGTCCGTCGAAGGCGTTGGAGATCGAGCCGCTCGCGGTGTTGGCCTCGACCTCGGCGTCGGCCGGGTGGGGCAGCCGGATGGCGATCTCGCCGGAGACGCTGGTCAGCCGGACGTCGGTCGGGCCGTCCGGGTCCAGGTCGATGATCATGGAGCCGCTGACCGAGTCGGCGCGCACGGCGGAGCCCGAGCCCTCGACCACGGTCAGGTCGCCGGAGACGGAGTTGAACCGCAGGTCGCCGGTGACGGCCTGGGCCTCCAGGTTCCCGGAGACGGTGTCCGCGCGGACCTCGCCGGAGAGGCCGACCAGCGTGGTGTCGCCGGTGACGCCCTTCACCACGGAGGTGCCGTTGATCCCGGAGACGACCGCGGCGGCGCCGACCACGCCCACCTCCACGCGGGTGTCCGCCGGGACGGCGAGCGAGACCACCGCGCTGCGCCGCCAGCCCTTGCGGTCGAGCCACTTGAGGAAGCCCTTCCAGGGCAGGTCCTCGTAGGCCACGGTGAGGGTGCCGCCCTCGTGCGTGACGATCAGGGGCGGGCCCTCGATCTCGGAGACTTCCAGGCGGGCGGAACCCTCGTCCGTGCCCACGACGTTGACTGTTCCGTTGACGATGCGGACATGCAGATCGCTCACGGGGCTGTCGAAAACGAGCTTGTCGGGCTTGGCGACGGACCACTCGGACTTGGACATGGTGCGGACCTCCCTCGGCCGGGTACGGCGGCTGTACCGGTACGCGCATACGCGGCTCGCGCCATATCGCGTCTTCCGTGAAACACGATATATCGTGGCTGCGGGAAGTCAAGACACCCATTCGTGTGAGGGGGGCGGGTCGACGCTTGACGCCGAGGGGGCTCGGCCAGGTTCCACATCAGGCGGCGAGCGGATGCATTGCTTAGCGTGTTTCCATGCCGACGGATGCATCGACAGCCCCCGGCGCCCTGCTCCTGTGCCGGGCCGCCCCCGACGCCGTCGCCCCGCTCGCCCCCCTGCTGCGGGAGCGGATGCTGCTGACCGGGGCCGGCGAGTGGAGCGTCCTCGTTCCCGAGGGCTCACCGTGGTTGCGGGCGGGCGAACCCGTCGACCGTGTCCTGACCGGCTGGGCCGCCGCGCTCGCCGTGGGTTCCCCGTGGCCGGTGCTGGGGCTGTGGTGGGACGCCGACCGTGCGGGCTACACCCTTGCCTCCGGCTTCCGCCGCCCGGTCGGCTATGTGTGGCTCGCCGACGGCACGCCCGCCGGGGAGGGCGAGGCGATGCACACGTTCGCGGCGCGGCTGGGGCTCGACCCGGTGCTGGACGCGCAGCTGCTCGACGGGCTGACCATGCCGGACCCGGCCGCCGACGCCCGCGCGCGGCTGCACGGGCTGCTCGCGGTCCTCACGCGCGCGGGGGTGGAACTGCCGGAGGGCCTCGACGCCGGCGAACCGGCCCACCGCCTGCTGGGCGCGGTGGCCGACGCGAGGCATGTCGAGGGCGCCGGCCCCGACGGGGCCCGGGGAGCGGGGATGCCGAGGGCCCACTGGCTGGCCTTGGCCGAGCTGGCCGTCGGAGCGCCGGTCGCCGCGTGGGCGGTGCGGCGGCGCAGTGTGGGATGGGCGGCGGTGGGGGCGGTGCTGATGGTGCATGGGGGGCTGGAGCTGTCGTACGAGACGGTGTTCCCGCGTGATTGATCGGCCGTGGGTCTGGGCGTCGTGCTTCGACTGCGCGCCGGTGGGGGTTGCTCGCGCAGTTCCTCGCGCCCCTTTCGGGGCGCTGTCCCTCGGGGCGCTTGGCCAGGCGCCCTACTCCTCGTCGTCCTCGTCGTCCAGCCGCGCCAGCCACGTCGCCAGGCGCTCCACCGGGACCTCGAAGTCGGGGTTGAGGTCGACGAAGGTGCGGAGTTGTTCCGCGAGCCACTCGAAGGTGACCTCTTCCTCGCCGCGCCGCTTCTCCAGTTCCTCGATGCCTCGGTCGGTGAAGTACATGGGGTGCTCTCCTGCATACCTGTGGTCGATGCCCGATGACGGGTGCCCACCAGCCTAATGTCCTGCCCACCCGTATACGCCGAAGGGCCCGGCCCCCGTGACGAGGACCGGACCCTTCCGTGCAGTGCTCCGCAGGCCTACGCCTCGAACACCTCGCGCACCAGCTGCTCCTGCTCCGCCTGGTGGCGCTTCGCCGAGCCCACGGCCGGGGACGACGAGTGCGGGCGGGAGATGCGGCGGAGGCGCTCGCCGGCCGGGACGTCGGCGCCGACGGCCAGGTCCAGGTGGTCGATCAGGTTGAGCGCGATGAACGGCCAGGCACCCTGGTTCGCCGGCTCCTCCTGGGTCCACAGGTACTTCTCGGCGTTCGGGTACTTGTTGACCTCGGCCTGGAGCTCCGCACCCGGCAGCGGGTACAGGCGCTCGAGGCGGATGATCGCCGTGTCCGTGACGCCGCGCTTCTGCCGCTCGGCCTCCAGGTCGTAGTAGACCTTGCCGGTGCAGAAGACGACCTTGCGGACCGCGTTCGGGTCGACCGAGGAGTCGCCGATGACCGGACGGAACTGTCCGCTCGTGAACTCCTCCGCCTTGGACGCCGCCGCCTTGAGACGCAGCATCGACTTCGGCGTGAAGACGACCAGCGGCTTGTGGTGCGGGTTGTGCACCTGCCACCGCAGGAGGTGGAAGTAGTTCGACGGGAGCGTCGGCATCGCGACCGTCATGTTGTTCTGGGCGCAGAGCTGCAGGAAGCGCTCGATACGGGCCGAGGAGTGGTCCGGGCCCTGGCCCTCGTAGCCGTGCGGGAGGAGCAGGGTGACGCCGGACGTCTGGCCCCACTTCTGCTCGGCCGCCGAGATGTACTCGTCGACGATGGACTGGGCGCCGTTGGTGAAGTCACCGAACTGCGCCTCCCACATCACCAGCGCGTCCGGACGGGCGAGCGAGTAGCCGTACTCGAAGCCCATCACCGCGTACTCGGAGAGCAGCGAGTTGTAGACGTTGTAGCGGGCCTGGTCCTCGGACAGGTAGAGGAGCGGCGTGTAGTCGGCGCCCGTCTCGCGGTCGATGAGGACCGCGTGGCGTTGGCCGAAGGTGCCGCGCTGGGAGTCCTGGCCGGAGAGGCGCACCGGGGTGCCCTCCATCAGCAGTGAGCCGATGGCCAGGGTCTCGCCCATGCCCCAGTCGATCGTGCCGTCCTCGATCATCGCCGCCCGGCGCTGCAGCTGCGGCAGCAGACGCGGGTGGACGGTGAAGTAGTCCGGGATGTTGACCTGGGACTCGGCGATGCGCTTCACGGCCTCCGCGGAGATCGCGGTCGGCACGGCGACCGGGAAGCCGTCCTGCGGCTCGTGCGCGGGCGCGGCGGCCGGCTGCGCGGTGGCCTCGCGGACCTCCGTGAAGACCTTCTCCAGCTGGCCCTGGTAGTCCTGCAGGGCCTGCTCGGCCTCTTCCAGGGTGATGTCGCCGCGACCGATCAGGGACTCGGTGTAGAGCTTGCGCACCGAGCGCTTCTTGTCGATCAGGTCGTACATCAGCGGCTGGGTGAAGGCCGGGTTGTCCGACTCGTTGTGACCGCGGCGGCGGTAGCAGATGAGGTCGATCACCACGTCCTTGTTGAACGCCTGGCGGAACTCGAAGGCCAGGCGCGCGACGCGCACCACGGCCTCCGGGTCGTCGCCGTTCACGTGGAAGATCGGGGCCTCGATCATGCGGGCCACGTCGGTGGCGTACATGGAGGAGCGCGAGGACTCGGGCGCCGCCGTGAAGCCGACCTGGTTGTTGATGACGATGTGGACCGTGCCGCCGGTGCGGTAGCCGCGCAGCTGCGACATGTTCAGGGTCTCGGCCACCACGCCCTGGCCCGCGAAGGCCGCGTCGCCGTGCAGCGCGACCGGCAGGACCGTGAAGTCCGTGCCGCCCTTGTTGATGATGTCCTGCTTGGCGCGGGCGATGCCCTCGATGACCGGGTCGACCGTCTCCAGGTGGGACGGGTTCGCGGCCAGCGAGACCGTGATCTGCTCGCCGTCCAGGCCGGTGAAGGTGCCCTGGGCGCCCAGGTGGTACTTCACGTCGCCGGAGCCGTGCATCGACTTCGGGTCGAGGTTGCCCTCGAACTCCCGGAAGATCTGCGCGTACGACTTGCCGACGATGTTGGCGAGGACGTTCAGCCGGCCGCGGTGGGCCATGCCGATGACGACCTCGTCCAGGCGGGACTCGGCCGCGCTGTCGATCACCGCGTCGAGCAGCGGGATGACGGACTCGCCGCCCTCCAGGGAGAAGCGCTTCTGGCCGACGTACTTCGTCTGAAGGAAGGTCTCGAAGGCCTCCGCCGCGTTCAGGCGGCGCAGGATCCGCAGCTGCTCCTCGCGCTCCATCTTGGAGTGCGGGCGCTCCACGCGGTCCTGGATCCACTTGCGCTGCTTCGGGTCCTGGATGTGCATGAACTCGATGCCGGTGGTGCGGCAGTACGAGTCGCGCAGCACACCGAGGATGTCGCGCAGCTTCATCATCGACTTGCCGGCGAAGCCGCCGACCGCGAAGTCGCGCTCCAGGTCCCACAGGGTGAGGCCGTGCTCGGTGATGTCCAGGTCGGGGTGCTTGCGCTGCTTGTACTCCAGCGGGTCGGTGTCGGCCATGACGTGGCCGCGGACCCGGTAGGAGTGGATCAGCTCGAAGACGCGGGCGGCCTTGGTGACGTCGTCGTCGTGCGAGGCGTCGATGTCCTTGAGCCAGCGGACCGGCTCGTAGGGGATGCGCAGCGCCTCGAAGATCTCGTCGTAGAAGCCGTTCTCGCCGAGCAGGAGGTTCGCGACCTGGCGCAGGAACTCGCCGGAGGCGGCGCCCTGGATGACCCGGTGGTCGTAGGTCGACGTGAGCGTCATGACCTTCGAGATGCCGAGCTTGTTCAGGGTGTCCTGGCTGGTGCCCTGGAACTCCGCGGGGTAGTCCATGGAGCCGACGCCCATGATGACCGACTGGCCGGGCATCAGACGCGGGACCGAGTGGACGGTGCCGAGGCCGCCGGGGTTGGTCAGGGAGACCGTGACGCCGGTGAAGTCGTCCATCGTCAGCTTGTTGTCGCGGGCGCGACGGACGATGTCCTCGTAGGCCTGCCAGAACTCGAAGAAGTTCAGGGTCTCGGCCTTCTTGATGCCGGCCACGACGAGCTGGCGGTCGCCGTTGGGCTTCACCAGGTCGATGGCCAGGCCGAAGTTCACGTGCGGCGGCTTGACCAGGGTCGGCTTGCCGTCCTTCTCCGCGAACGAGTAGTTCATCGACGGCATGGCCTTGAGGGCCTGCACCATCGCGAAGCCGATCAGGTGCGTGAAGGAGATCTTCCCGCCCCGGGCGCGCTTGAGGTGGTTGTTGATGACGATGCGGTTGTCGAACAGCAGCTTCACCGGGACCGCGCGGACCGAGGTGGCCGTCGGCACCTCCAGCGAGGCGTTCATGTTCTTCGCGACGGCGGCGGCCGGGCCGCGGAGCGTGATCAGCTCGGGACCGTCGGGAGCCGCGGCGGCGGGCGCGGCCTTCGCGGCGGCGGCCGGCTTGGCGGCGGCCGGAGCGGCGGCGGGCTTCGCGGGCGCCGGAGCAGGCGCGGCGGCCTGAGGGGCCACCGGGGCGGCCGGAGCAGCCGGGGCGGGCGCCGGAGCGGCGGGCGCGGCCTGCGCGGGCGCCGGGGCGGCCGGAGCCGCGGCCTGCGGTGCCTGCGCGGGTGTCGTGGTGGTGCCCGCGGCCCCCGCGGCCGCGGTACCCGCCGGAGCCGAGGCGGCGGGCGCCCCCGGCTTGTAGTCGGCGAAGAAGTCCCACCAGGCTCGGTCTACCGAATTCGGGTCCTGGAGGTACTGCTGATAGATCTCGTCGACGAGCCATTCGTTCGGTCCGAACGCGGCTGCGGGGTTCTTGCCCGCTTGGTCTGCGTCGGTCGAGATGCTCGAGTTACTGGGGGACTGTGGCGACACGGCGGCAACCGCCCTCTTCCGCTTCACAAGGTGATGGACAGCGGGAATAAAGGCTACGCCTCCAAGACCGCGAAGGTCAGGTCGGGCCGGTTCATCGTCGCGTAAGTCACATCGAAAACTGTGTTTCGGGGCTTGATATGGCGGGAAACAAGCGTGGTTGCGTTGCAAAAGGACTGAACCAGGCATGGCTCCGCCGCCCCGGAGATCACTTCGCTCCGGTCTCCGCCGCGACGTGCGCGGAGTCCGCACCTGATCACACGTGTCCGGCTGCGCCGACGACCGTGGGGACCACAGGTGGATCTTGAGGCTCCGGATCGAACTTTACGTCAACTTGGCACGGATGAAAGCCCCGGCAGAGTGACGATAATCCTGCATCCCCGGTCGGATTCGGCCACGCCGATCCGGCCGCCGTGCAGATCCACCGCCCACCGGGCGATCGCCAGCCCTAGTCCGGTGCCGCCGTCGCTGCCGGGTCCGTGCGGCCGTCGTACGGCGCCCCGGTTGAAGCGCTCGAAGACCCGGTGCCACTCCGAGCGCGGGATGCCGGGGCCCTCGTCCAGGACCTCCAGCTCCAGCGACTCCGGCTGCGGCCCGCGCCGCGCCTTCACGGTCACCCGACCGTGCGCCGGGCTGTGCTTGACCGCGTTGTCGATGAGGTTCGACACGACCTGGTGGATGCGCTCCGGGTCGGCGTGCGCGGTCAGCTCCGGCGGGGAGACGTCGAGGTGGAGATGGACGTCCGTGCGCGTGTGGCTGCCCGAGTTGGAGGCGAGGCCGCGGGCGCCGGTGACCATGTTGGCCTCCTTCAGCACGCCCGAGAGGTACGGCCACACCTCGAAGCGGCGCTGGCGCAGCGGGATGACCCCGTTGTCGAGCCGGGAGAGGTCCAGCAGGGTCTCGACGAGGCGTCCGAGGCGCTCGGTCTGCTTGAGGGCCGTACGCATCGTCTCGGTGTCCGGCTCGGCGATGCCGTCGACGACGTTCTCCAGGACGGCCCGCAGGCCAGCGATGGGCGTGCGCAGCTCGTGCGAGACGTTGGCGACCAGCTCCTTGCGCTGGCGGTCCTGGGCCTCCAGCTCGTCGGCCATGACGTTGATCGTCTCGGCCAGGTCGCCCAGCTCGTCCCGGCGGTTCTCGCGCACCCGGCGCGTGTAGTCGCCCTGGGAGATCGACCGGGCCACCGTGTTCATGTCGTCCAGCGGCGCGGTGAGCGAATGCGCCACGAACTGCGTTATCAGCAGTGTGGCGATCATCGAGAAGACCGTGATGAAGCGGAGCTCCGTCTTGGTGTGCACGGCGATCATCGACAGACCTGTCGTGATCAGCACCGAGACGACGACGAGCGCGCCCAGTTTGGTCTTGATCGAGAACGGGCGTACTCCGCCCCAGGGTTCTTCCCCGGGTCCTCCGGGGCCTCCGGGTCCTCCCGGCCCCCCGGGTCCTCTTGGTCCGGCCGGCCCGGCGCTCATGGCGTCGGTGTCTCCAGCGCGTAGCCCACACCGTGCACGGTGCGGATCCGCTCGGCGCCGATCTTCCGGCGCAGCGCCTTGATGTGGCTGTCGACCGTGCGGGTGCCGGAGGCGTCCGCCCAGTCCCACACCTCGGCGAGCAGCTGCTCACGGGAGAGCACCGCGCGCGGGGTGTTGGCGAGGCACACCAGCAGGTCGAACTCGGTCGGGGTGAGGTGCACGTCCTCGCTGCGCACCCGGACCCGGCGCTGTGCGTGGTCGATCTCCAGCTCGCCCAGGCGCAGGATGCCGGAGCGGGGCGTGGAGGCCGCGATGGCCGCCCGCTCCACCCGCCGCAGCAGTACGTGCACGCGTGCCGCCAGTTCCCGCATCGAGAACGGCTTGGTCATGTAGTCGTCGGCGCCGACCCCGAGGCCGACCAGCATGTCGGTCTCGTCGTCCCGCGCGGTGAGCATCAGCACCGGCACCGGCCGGGCGGCCTGCACGCGCCGGCAGACCTCCAGACCGTCGAAACCGGGCAGCATGATGTCGAGGATCAGCAGGTCGGGCTGCCAGGCCTCGGCGGTGTCGACGGCGGCCGGGCCGTCACCCGCGGTTTGCACGAGAAATCCCTCGGCGCGCAGGCGGGCCGCGATGGCGTCGACGATCGTGGGATCGTCCTCGACGACCAGAACCCGGCGCTGGGCGCCCGGAGTTGCCGCCGCCGCGCTGTTGTGGGAGGTGTGTGTCTGCTCCATCGCCCGCCCCTGTGTGCTTTCCGGAACCAGTGGGGTGATCCCATGACTGCGATTGACGCTTGAATGATCCGCGTCAGGGATGCACATTACGGGGACAGGAGGCGCACTCGCTATCCAGGGCGGACGGCAAGGTGAACGACGTCCGGAACGCCCCGGGCAACCGGGATCTCTTCGGTACGCACCCGCTGGAACCCGGCATTCCACAAGGTTCCCTCGAATTCCGCAGAGGGCTGCGCCGACCATACGGCCAGTACCCCGCCCGGTCTCAACACCCTTGCGCAGCTTGCGAGTCCGGCCGGTGAGTAGAGCCCCTCGTTGTCCTCGTCGACGGTCCAGCCGGGGCCGTTGTCGATGTCCAGGCACAGCGCGTCGAACGTGTCGTAAGTCTCATTGACGTAGGTCACGAGATCGTCCTCGACGATCATCGTGCGCGGATCGGCGAACGCGCGTGCGGAGAGCGCGGACAGCGGTCCGCCGGCGCGGTGCCAGTCGACGACCGCGGCCTCCCGTTCCACGACCGTGATCCGCCCCCAGTGGGGATCCCGCGCGGCGTGCGCGAGCGAGAACCCGACGCCGAGCCCGCCGATCAGCACCGCCGGATCCGGCCGCCCGTCCAGGGCCGCCCGCGCGGCGTCCACCAGCAGCCGCTCCGAGCGGCCGTCGGAGGTGTCCATCAGGAAGCAGCCGTTGGCGATGATCTGCAGCAGGTCGCCGTGCCGGCGCAGGACCACCTCGCCGTACGGCCCCGTGCGGCGGTCCAGCACCACGGGAGGGCTGTCGGACAGGTCGGAACGGTCGGACAGGTCGGACCGGGGGGCCGCGGGAGTCATGCCCGTCATCCTGCCCCAACGGAGCTTTGCGGCCACGCGAATTACGGGCGTCGGGCCGTCACACCACAGGTGTCGGGCCGTCGCGTCACGGGCGTCGGAGCGTCGCGTCATGGGCGTCGGAGCGTCGCACGGGCGTCACCCGTTCGAGGGGTCGCCCGGCGCTGCGGGCCCGCCGGTGGCCGGATGCGGCTCATATGGTTCCTCCTGGCCCCTCCTGATTCTTCAGAAAATCCTGTGAATCGGCCGCCGCGTGGCCTCGGTCATAGACAGCGGCTGATGGGACGGCGAAGGGTGGGGTGAAACGGAAGGAGCGCCTCACCGTGCAACGGACCGCGAGGGCCGCATCGACGCCCGAGCCCGAGCCCCTTCCGGTTCCGGCCGCCGAACCGCTTCCCGCTCCGGCCGCCGCGCACGATCCCTTTCCGGTCGGTTCGCCCGAGCCGCTCCCGGCCGCGGAGATCGCCGTCCTGCTCGACGGCGTGCCCCGCCAGCGCGGCCCGGTCGCGCTCTCGATCCCGCTCCCTCGGACGACGCGTCCCGCCCTCCGGCTGCGCCCCTGGCGCCTGCTGCCGAGCCCCACCGGCACCCCGGCCACCTTCGCCTACACCGTGATCCTGGCCCTCACCTCGCTCTTCGCGAGCTACGCCAGCCCCGGGCTGCTCCACTCGGTCTACCAGGACTCCAGCACCGATGTGGCGCACCTCCTGCGCACCCCGGCCTTCGTCCTGCTGGCCAGCGCGCTGTGGATCGCGGGCGGGCTGCTGTCGCCGTACGCCCTCGCGTTCGTCCTCGTGCTGACCGCGCTGGAACGGCGGATAGGCGGTGCGCGCGCGATCCTCGTCTTCCTGACCGGTCATGTGCTGGCCACCCTCGCCACCGAGGTCCCGGTCGGCCTGGCGGTCCTGGTCGGCCATCTGCCCGGCACCTCCCTGCACCGCCTCGACTACGGCATCAGCTTCGGGGTCGCCGCCAGCATCGGCGCGCTCTCCGGCCTCCTCGCCCCCTGGCTGCGCTGGCCCCTGCTCGCCCTGGTCGGCTACAGCCTGCTCACGGACCTCGTCGCCTTCGAGGACCCGATGACCAACTGGGGCCATCTGATCTCGCTGGGCATCGGGATGGGACTCTGGCCGGCCGTGCGCCGCTGGTACCGGGAACGGGGTCCGGCGGCCGGCGCCGTCACGGCCTGAGCGCGGCGTTCAGGCGCGCCGCGCCGCCGCGAGCGCCTTCGCCGACTCCGGTACGCCGAGGGCCCGTTCCTGCTCCGCCGTCGCGCCGTGCAGGCGGTTGGTGAGCTGGTACGGGTCGGTGGCCAGGTCGTAGAACTCCCGGAAGAGGACCTCGCCGTCGCCCTGTGCGGGGCGGCCCTGCCGGTCGAGGCGGGTGCGGTAGTACTCCGTGTACTGCGTCGACCTGCCGATATGGGTGGCCCAGGTGTGGATCGGCTCCTGGTCCTGGCGGTTCCACCACCACTCGGCGAGCAGGTGGTCGCGGTCGTTGCGGGTGTCGAGCAGCGAGTGGCCGTCGTGCGGGGTGTCCGGGGTGAGGCCGGCCGCGTCCAGGAACGTCGGGGCGATGTCGACATGGCCGGTGAGCCGGTCGTCGACGGTCCCCTTGCCCAGGCCCCGGGCCGGCCAGGACAGCCAGAACGGCACCTCCAGGCTGGGCCGGTACGGCACCGACTTGCGCAGCCAGCCGTGGTCCGCCCAGCACAGCCCGTGGTCGCTGGTGTACACCACGAGCGTGTTCTCCAGCTGGCCCAGCTCGCGCAGCTTGTCCCGGAGGTCGCGCATCGCGTCGTCCACCGACAGCAGGGTGCGCAACTGGCGGGTGCGCAGCGCCTTTCCCTGCTCGTAGGTGTGGTCCGCCTGTTGCAGGAACGGCGGCTTGTCGCTCTTGTCGGCCTCGTGGACGGACGGCCGCCCCGGCCACTCCGGCACGCGCGCGTGCGCGTACTTCCGCTCCGGGATGTTGAGTTCGTGCGCGCTGCGGGTGGCGACGTACGCGAACCAGGGCCGGGTGTCGGTGCGTGACGCGTCGATGAAGGCGAGGGCGCGGTCCCTGATGACGGTGGTGTTGTAGCCGGGGATGTTCCGGACCGTGCCGTTGTCGTTGTAGTGGCCGTTGTAGTAGGCCACCGGTTCCTGGAGGAGCCACTCGTCGAAGTACGGCGGGTTGTCCCCGGTGTGCCAGAAGTTGAGGTACTTGCCGAACAGGCCGGTGCGGTAGCCGGCCGCCTGCAACCGGCGCTGGACGGTGGTGTGCTGGTCCAGGCGGTAGGGGTGGCGGGTGTCGAGGACGCCGTGGTTGTGCGCGTACCGGCCCGACATGATCGAGGCCCTGGAGGGCGCGCAGAGCGGGGTGTTGGCGTGCGCCCGCGCGAAGGTCACGCCCTGCCCGCCCAGCCAGTCGGCGGTCCGGCGGATCGCCCAGTCCGTCTCTTTCGGCTGGTCGTCGGTGAGCACGAAGAGGATGTTCGGGCGCGGGTCGGTGCGGGGGAGGGGCGAGGCCGGGGGGCGGCTCGCCACGGGGGCGGCGGAGGCGGTGCGGGCGGGGGTGGTTGTGCCGCCCCCGCCTCCGTCGTCGTCCACGGCCTGTACGACCACCGGAACCGCGGCGCCGGCCGCGACCACGGCGGCACCGGTGAGCACGGCCCGCCGGCTCGGCCCGGTTGTCGGCTTCTCATCCATGTGTCCCCCCGGGCCCCGTTGCGTGGTGCTGTTCAGCTGTTCGGCTTCTGGCTGTGAACCAGCTGGCAGTTTCGGGGATTTTCCTGTGGGTTGCGTTGCGGTGGTGTAGCGATGGCCTTGCGAAGTCGTGGCAGTGGCGTTCGGCGGGGCCACTCGCCGTGGCGGGTTTCGGGCGGTTGCCGGGTGCGGCTCCGTCGTGGCTGGTCGCGCCCGCGCGGCGGAGCCGCATATCGAATACAGCCCCGCGCCCCTGTCGGGGCGCTGAAGTGGGCGGCGTTGGTCAGCCGGCCGGTGTCCAGACGTACGGCGTGGTCGTCGTGACCGCCTTGAAGCCGAGGCGTTTGAGGATCGGGGCGCTGTCGTCGGAGGCCTCCACGAGGAGGTAGGCCGCGCTCCGGGCCGCCGCGCGGGTCGCTCGTAGGGCCACCAGGGCGCGGTAGACGCCCTGGCCACGCCAGGCCGCGAGGGTCGAGCCGCCCAGCAGCATGGCGAAGTCGGTGCCCGGGCGGAAGGCCACCCAGGCCGCCGAGACGAGCTCTCCGGAGGCCTCGGCGACGTAGATCTCGGTGCCGTCCGGATCCACTGTCAGCCGGCCCCGCAGGTACTGCGCGATCCAGGCCATGTCCTCGCCCCAGACGGCGGTCTCCAGCGCGGCGACACGGTCCAGGTCCGCGTCGTCGGTGATGCGGCGCAGGGTCACCTCCGGGGACGGTGCCGGGGTCGGTACGGCGAGGTCCGCGACCGGGGCGATCACGACCGTCTCCTGCGGCTCGGGTACGAAGCCCGCCGCGCGGAGCCGGTCGGGGAGGTCCGCCGGGACGTCGTGGCCCCGTACCTTCCACTCCACCGCCTCGCCGCGTGCCGCGAAGAAGTCCCGCTGCCGGGCGATCGCCGCGTCCAGACCGGCGCCGCGCAGCCCGCCCCAGTCGCGCGGCCCGGTCACGAAGCCGCGGTGCTGGCCGACGACCCGCAGCAGGGCGCCGTCGTGCTCGTAGGTGATCCCGGGCGCGGGGGTGGGCTGGACGGCGCGCATCTGGGCGTCGTAGGCGGCGAGCAGGGTCGCCGTGCGGTCGGTGTCGGTCATCGGGCGACCGTACGGGGAATGCGCCCGCGCGGATCAACTGTTTTTCCCGGCGCGGGACCGTGTCCGGCCAGGTCACCAGTCGATCGCTCAGAGCGAACATATGCATGGGAACATTTCTCCGCCCCCAAGCATTGAGTCGACATAGCTCAAGTTGACTGCCTAAGGGGAGATCATGGCTTCGACGTCCGCATCACTCACCCTCCCTGTGCTGCCTCTCGACGGCGAGGTCGTGCTGCCCGGGATGGTGGTCCCGCTGGACCTGAAGGACCCTGATGTACGCGCCGCCGTGGAGGCCGCGCAGGCCGCCGCCCGTACCGAGCCCGGCAAGCCCAAGGTGCTGCTGGTGCCGCGGGTCGACGGGACCTACCCGGGCACCGGTGTGCTCGGCACCGTGGAGCAGGTCGGCCGCCTCGCCGACGGCGACCCGGGCGCGCTGATCCGCGGCCGCTACCGGGTGCGCATCGGCGCCGGTACGACCGGCCCGGGCGCCGCCCTGTGGGTGGAGGGCACCCGTGTCGACGAGAACGTCCCGGACCCGGTGCCCGGTCATGTCACCGAACTGGTCACGGAGTACAAGGCCCTCGCCACCGCCTGGCTGCGCAAGCGCGGCGCCTGGCAGGTCGTGGACCGGGTGCAGGCCATCGACGACGTGTCCCAGCTGGCCGACAACTCCGGTTACTCGCCGTTCCTGACCACCGAGCAGAAGATCGAACTCCTGGAGACCGTGGACGCGGTCTCCCGCCTCAAGCTGGCCACCCAGCAGCTCCGCGACCACCTCGCCGAGCAGGACGTCGCCGAGACCATCGCCAAGGACGTCCAGGAGGGCGTCGACAAGCAGCAGCGCGAGTTCCTGCTCCGCCGTCAGCTGGAGGCGGTCCGCAAGGAGCTGCGCGAGCTGAACGGCGACTCGGCCAAGGAGGGCGAGGAGTCCGACGACTACCGCGCCCGCGTGGAGGCCGCCGACCTGCCCGAGAAGGTCCGCGAGGCGGCCCTCAAGGAGGTCGACAAGCTGGAGCGGTCCAGCGACCAGTCGCCCGAGGGCTCGTGGATCCGTACCTGGCTGGACACCGTCCTCGAACTGCCGTGGAACGAGCGGACCGAGGACGAGTACGACATCCAGGGCGCCAAGGCGGTCCTGGACGCCGAGCACGCCGGTCTGGAGGACGTCAAGGAGCGCATCACCGAGTACCTGGCGGTGCGCAAGCGCCGTAGCGACCGAGGGCTGGGAGTCATCGGCGGACGGCGCGGCGGTGCCGTGCTGGCCCTGGTCGGGCCGCCCGGTGTCGGCAAGACCAGCCTGGGGGAGTCGGTCGCCCATGCCATGGGCCGCAAGTTCGTCCGGGTCGCCCTCGGCGGTGTGCGGGACGAGGCGGAGATCCGCGGCCACCGGCGTACGTACGTCGGCGCGCTGCCCGGCCGGATCGTGCGGGCGATCAAGGAGGCCGGTTCGATGAACCCGGTCGTCCTGCTCGACGAGATCGACAAGGTGGGCTCCGACTACCGCGGCGACCCCGCTGCGGCCCTCCTGGAGGTCCTCGACCCGGCACAGAACCACACCTTCCGCGACCACTACCTGGAGGTCGAACTCGACCTGAGCGACGTGGTCTTCCTCGCCACCGCCAACGTGCTCGAAGCCATCCCGGAGGCCCTGCTCGACCGTATGGAGCTGGTCCGCCTCGACGGCTACACCGAGGACGAGAAGGTCGTCATCGCCCGGGACCACCTGCTCCCGCGCCAGCTGGAGCGGGCCGGTATCGACGAGGGCGAGGTCGTCCTGGACGAGAGCGCGCTGCGCAAGCTCGCCGGCGAGTACACCCGGGAGGCGGGCGTCCGCACGCTGGAGCGGTCGATCGCCCGGCTGCTCCGCAAGGTCGCGGCGCAGCACGAGCTCGGCAAGCGGGAGCTGCCGTTCACGATCAGGGACGAGGACCTGCGCGCCCTGATCGGCCGGCCGCACCACGTGCCCGAGTCCGCCCAGGACCCGGCCGAGCGCCGCACCGCGGTGCCGGGCGTGGCGACCGGCCTCGCGGTCACCGGCGCGGGTGGTGACGTCCTCTTCGTCGAGGCGTCCCTGGCCGACCCGGAGACGGGCGCGGCGGGCCTGACCCTCACCGGTCAGCTGGGTGACGTGATGAAGGAGAGCGCGCAGATCGCCCTGTCCTTCCTGCGCTCCCACGGCGCCGAACTGGAGCTCCCGGTCGGCGACCTGAAGGACCGCGGGGTCCACATCCACTTCCCGGCGGGCGCGGTCCCGAAGGACGGCCCGAGCGCCGGCGTCACGATGACGACGGCCCTCGCGTCGCTGCTCTCCGGCCGGCTGGTCCGCACGGACGTGGCGATGACCGGCGAGGTCTCGCTGACCGGCCGGGTGCTGCCCATCGGCGGCGTGAAGCAGAAGCTGCTCGCCGCCCAGCGCGCGGGAGTGAAGACCGTCATCATCCCGAAGCGCAACGAGGCCGACCTGGACGACGTCCCGGCCGAGGTGCTGGACAAGCTCGACGTCCACGCCGTGACCGACGTCCGCCAGGTCCTGGAGCTGGCGCTCGCGCCCGCCGCGAACGGTGCGGCGGACACGGCGCCGGAGGTTCCGGCAGCGGCGTGACGGACGCTGCCGGATGACAGGAGGCCCGGGCCCCGCGAGGGACCCGGGCCTTCGCCCTGTGCGGGCCGGTCAGCCGTTGGCGAGTGCGATCACCCGGTCGAGGGCGCCGTTGAACCGGTCGTGGTCCCCGACCGTCGGACCGGTCGAGGTGTACTGCCACATCGTGTAGAACGACCATCCGGCCGGCAGGGTGCCCACGTCCGAGGCGTACCGGGCGACCCACAGCGGGTTGACGGAGCCGAAGCCGCTGTAGTTGCCGGTGCAGTCGGACCACCAGCTGGTGGCGGTGTAGATGACGGCGTTGCGGCCCGTGCGGGCCTTGTAGGTGGTGAGGAAGTCGTTGATCCAGCTGACCATCGCGGCATCCGACTTGCCGTAGCAGGCGGCGCCGTACGGGTTCCACTCGATGTCCAGGACACCGGGCAGGGTCCGGCCGTCCTGGGACCAGCCGCCCCCGTGGTCGACGAAGTAGTCGGCCTGGGCGGCGCCGCTCGTGGTGTCCGGGGTCGCGAAGTGGTAGGCGCCGCGGATCATGCCGGCGTCGTAGGCGCCGTTGTACTGCTGGCTGAAGTAGGGGTTCGTGTAGTACGTGCCTTCCGACGCCTTCGAGTACGCCCATTTGACCCCGCTGCTCAGCAGGGTCGGCCAGGCGACGTTGCCCTGGTAGCTGGCCACGTCGACGCCTTCGGTCTGGGTGGCGTCACCGGTCCTGGGCCTGCCGTTCTGGCCGTCGTGGGCCAGGACGCCCATGCCCATGTACGCCGAACCGCGGGCGGGGGCGGCGGTGTCGGCGTGGGCGGGGGTGAGCGAGAGGGCCGCCAGCAGCAGGGCCAGCAGCGCGGTGAGCGGGATGGGGGAGGGTCTGTGCACAGGCATGACGTGCCTCCGTGGGGTGAGGTGGGGGTCCCACATATGCCAGAGGCGGCCGACCTGACACGGCGCGACACGACGCGGAGTCACTCGGCAGGTACGCAGAAGACACGGGGAAAGACGGAAACTCTCAGAGGGGCTCTTGCGAGGAACCTCAGGGCTTCGGGCCTGGGAGGAACCGTATCCTGACGGTTGCGGCGCGGAGGGCCGCAGTGGCGCTCGGGTCTGCTCGGCTTCGTCGCCTTCCGCCGCTGGTCTCCTTCGCAGGAGGCTCCATGGTCTACTCCAGGGCGTGCCGCTGTTGCCGCTGGCCTGCCCGGCTCCGATCTCACCTGGGCGATGGCCATCGACGCGAGCGGATACACCGCGCGTGGCCAAGTCGCCGCAGCCCTCACCGACCGATACGGCGACGTGGTGCCAACCGCTGTCGTTCGTGCCCTTCTCGACGACAACGGCGCCGCCGACCGGGTCGTCCTGGCTCGGTCGGCCCGCGAGGCGCTGACCACAGCACAGGCGCTGGGTCATCTCCGAAGCAGTCGGCCACAAGAAGCCGGAACCGGAGATCTTCCGAGCAGCAGCCGATGCCGTCAGCGTCCCGCTCCCAGGCGCGTGGGTCATCGGCGATTCACCCCACGCCGACATCGCAGGCGCCAGCGCCCTCGGCCTGCAAAGCGTGTGAGTGACGGACGGACGTACCTGGTCCCACGACTCCTGCCGGCGGCTCACCCGCGTCGCCTCCGCGATCAACCAAGCCATCACCACACCCGGATAAAGCCTCGTTGCTCGTTTCCCGGCCGACGCTCGCTTCGTGAATGGTCGACTCATTGAGGATGTCACGGCCATGAGTGAACCCAGTGCACGCGTCTCAGCCGTTGCAGGCCATGCAGGTCGCGACCCGAGGACGACTGACTTCGCTGAGACAGAACACCGTGTCCGGCAGAGCTGGTGCTGCGTCCGTGCGGTGGTTGGTTCACTCGGCCGGGTGATGCTTGATGAACACGTGGTGGGCAGTCGTACGCGTGTGTAGGTTCGGTGATCGTGAAGCTGATGGTGCAGGTCAGGCTGTTGCCGACGCCCGTGCAGGCGGCGGCGCTGGAGGCGACCCTGCGCGCCTGCAATGAAGCCGCCACCTGGGCCAGCAGTGTGGCGTTCGAGAAGGGCGTGAAGAGCAACTTCGCGCTGCGCGAGCATACCTACGGTGAGATCAAGGCGCGCTGGGGACTGGGTGCGCAGGCCGCTCAGCACGTCATCAAGAAGACCTGCGACGCGTACGCCACGCTGAGGGCCAACCTGAGGACCGGGAATCTGGGCAGGCCAGGCTCGAAGCGCTACCGTCGTGCGTCGGAGAAGCCGGTCGTCTTCCGCTCGGAGGGTGCGCAGCCCTATGACGACCGGATGCTGTCCTGGCAGATCGACCGGCGCCGGGTCTCGGTCTGGACGACCGCCGGGCGGATGAAGGACGTGGCGTTCACCGCAGCACCGGTACAACTAGCCACCCTCGCTCTGTACCGCAAGGGCGAGTCCGACCTGCTGCGGCGGGACGGCATATGGTTCCTGAATGCCACCTGCGAGGTCCCCGAAGCGCCGCTGAACACCGATCCGAGGGACTTCCTCGGTGTCGACCTGGGCATCGTCAACATCGCCACCACCTCGGACGGCGAGATCATGGCCGGACGCGAACTCAACCGCATCCGTACCCGAGAACGCTTGCTGCGCGCCAAGCTGCAGAAGAAGAACACCCCGTCCGCCAAGCGCCGACTGAAGAAAGAGCCGCCGCAAGGAGGCGCGGCGGGCGAAGGACATCAATCACAAGATCGCGAAGCATGTGGTGGCCGAGGCGGAACGCACCGGTCGCGGGATCGCCCTGGAGGACCTGACGGGCATCCGCGAACGGGTACGGCTGAGGAAGCCCCAACGGGCCACCCACTCCAGCTGGGCCTTCGCCCAGCTGGAGCAGTTCATCGCGTACAAGGCCCGCAAGGCCGGGGTGCCGGTGGTGTACGTCGATCCGGCACACACCTCGCGCACCTGTGCCGAGTGCGGGCACCTGGACAGGGCGAACCGGGTCTCGCAGGCCTGGTTCGCGTGCCGGTCCTGCGGATTCGTTGATCACGCAGACCGGAACAGCTCCCGCAACATCCGCGCGCGAGCGTGGGAGTTGTGGCGACGCGGGGCGCAGTCAACCGCCCCTGCCTCACCACCGCGTCAGCAGGGTGAGACTGGACGCGAACGCAGCACCACAGCCAGTGGCGCCCGTTGCGCAAGCCCGGGACTTTAGTCTCGGGTCGTTGACGACTGCGAAACCGATCAGGGGTGCTGACGTGCACGAGGACGAAAAGGGCGACGGACGGCCCACCGCCACCGGGTTGCCGCCGAACGGCGCGGACCAGGAGTTCCTGGCGCTGGAACGCGAGTTGACGGTGCTGCTGCGCCGCGCCCGGGCCAGCCAGGGCGAGATGGCCCGGGAGGTCCACCCCGACCTGGAGTCCGCCGCGTACGGGCTGCTCGTCCGGCTCGACGAGTACGGCGGCCAGCGCGCCACCGACCTCGCCGCCTACATCGGCGTCGGCAAGGCCACCATGTCCCGCCAGCTGCGCGCCCTGGAGGAGCTGGGCCTGATCGCCCGCGAGCCCGACCCGGCCGACGGGCGGGCCTGGCTGGTTGCCCTCACCGACGAGGGCCGGCGCCGGGTCGGCACGGTCCGCGAGGCCCGCCGCGGCCGTTACGTCCGCCAGCTCGCCCACTGGCCCCGCCTGGAGGTCGCGGAGCTGGCCCGGCTGCTCCACCAGCTGAACGGCGTCATGGAGAAGTAGCCGGCCGCACGGCGGGCCTCAGAGCTCGACGTACACCGCCGTCGCGTCGTCGTGCGTCTTGCTCCGGCGCAGGAACGTCCGCGCCTCCCGGTCGGCCGCCTCCAGCTCCCGCACCCGGTCCACCAGCGCCCGCGCGCCCTCCTTGCCGACGACGTCGAAGAGGGCCGTCCAGTCGCCCTCGCGGAACTTCTCCGTCCAGCGGGTCGCCCCGTCGGTGAGGGCGGCGAGGGCGCGGACCTCGTGCCGGGGCACGGTCCCGGTGACCGCGCGGGCGGCGACCGAGGGGTCGGCGGCGGCCGTGAAGAAGCCGCCCTCCTTGTTGCGGACGGTGGCGTCGGCGATCGCGTCCGAGGCGAGCGAGGCGCGGGGGACCCGGTCGAGCCGGTCGTCCAGGACCGCGGTGACCGTGCCGTCGGGGGACCGCAGGAGCAGCGCGGAGTCGGACAGGACGAGGTATTCCAGGGCGGTCTCGGACCAGCGGGTCAGGACGACCGTCGCCTGCGGGGTGCGCGGGTGAGAAAGGTCACAGGTGTCACCATGTGCCTCGGCTGTGCGGCGGATCGCCTCGCCGAGGATCTCCCGCAGCGTCAGATCTCGCCGCGAAACGGTCAGTTCGGTCAGCGCCCCGCCCAGGCGCGCGGTGAACCAGGGGACGGAATGCAGACACCCGGTCCCGTCCCTCGGCGGAGTGACCCCGTCCAGGACGATCACGCAACCCCCCTGCCCCGAGGCGGGAAGGCCGACACCGGCGAAGTCCTCGTTGGGGCGATCGGGGGTGCCGGGCTCCGAAACGACTTCAGTACGCATTCGGCCAGTCTGCACGACCCCTTCACGGTCTTCGCCAAAGGCTGGCAACCGCCCGGGAATTCACGCGGTCTCGCAGGTCAGCCGCCTGTTTTGGGAGGGAATGGCGCACTCCGGGAAGACGTGGTGGCGAATCCTGTCAAAGCCTGCCGTCCGCGTCCAACCGGCCCGCCGGAAAAGGACCGTGCACAGGCCGCCGGAACTTGCCCGCCAACTCCCCTCCGATGTTCACTCCTTCGGGTGGCGGGTCCGACGATGCGAGACCACCGCCCACCGGCGCTGGGAGGGTCGGGGACCGACGTATCAGTGCACGTATCGGGTGCACGCACCACTTGGCACCGAATTGCCGGGGATCATGACGGGGTGCCACCCGGCCCCTTGGGTACACGAGTTCAGGAATGCGAGCACCGGTGCAGAAGACGCGGCCTCGGCGCACAGGCAAGAAGACGGCCTCCGAAACGGGCGCCGTCGCTCCCGTCGGCACCGGCCGCCCCAAGCACGTCCGGAACCGGCTGATC
Organism: Streptomyces sp. NPDC090088; assembly: GCF_044747345.1. Classification (NCBI taxonomy): domain Bacteria; kingdom Bacillati; phylum Actinomycetota; class Actinomycetes; order Kitasatosporales; family Streptomycetaceae; genus Streptomyces; species Streptomyces sp. NPDC090088. The sequence goes on from NZ_JBIVDZ010000002.1 coordinate 1,050,438, forward strand.
GTCGCCGTGGCCGTGGTGGCCGCCGCGATCGCGGGAGCCGGGGCGCCCGCCCTGCTGACCGCCTCCGGGCAGCTCAGCGACTCCCAGGACCTGGTGACGCTCGCGAGCCGCACCCAGGACGCGCTGGCGCTGGCCAACTCGCTCGCCGACGAGCGCGACGAGGTCACCTCTTACATCGCGGCGGGCCGCCCCAAGGCCAAGGCGCCCTCCGAGGACCGCAGCGCCCGCGTCGACCGCCAGGTCGAGGACCTGCGCGCGGACACCGACACCCCGGGCTGGCTGCGCACCGACCTCGACGGCATCGCGGCCGTCCGCCGCTCCGCGCTGACCGGCCAGAGCACCGCCCTCCAGACGCACGACGCGTACTCGCAGACGATCACCGAACTGCACCGGCTCGCCGAACAGCTGGCCGAGCAGATGCCCCCCAGGGCCGGCTCCGGCGCCTACGCGTTCGCCGAGCTGGACTCCGCCGTGCAGCAGTCCGCCGCCGCCCGCGGCCTGCTCCTCGCGGCCCTGAACATCCCCAGCACCACCCAGACCACGATCGACCCGCTCACCGGTCTGTCCACCACCAGCACGAGCACCTCCGCGGCGAACCGGAAGCAGCGCGACGCGCTCACCGCCGCCGCCCAGCAGGCCAGGCTGCGCGCCGACGCGGCCGTCGCCGACTTCCGGGACACCGCGCCCAAGGCGGCGGTCGAGTCCTACGACTCCACGGTCACCGGCAACGACGTCAACGACGCCGAGAAGTTCCTGGCCGCCCTCACCGACCAGCCGACCCTCTCCGACGACGACCTCTCCACCAGCACCAAGAAGCTGGACGCGGCGCTGTCCGGCCGGGTCGAGCTGATGCGGGGCGTCGAGTCCGCGCTCTACGAACACCGCACCCAGGACCTGGAGCGGCTCCGCGACGACGACGTCACCGCGCTGGAGATCCGGGTCGCGGTGCTCGGCGCGCTGATGCTGGTCGCGGTCGGCATCGCCACCGCCATGGCCCGCACCCTCACCCGCCCCCTCTCGGTGCTCCGCCGGGGCTCGGCCCGGCTCGCCGGGGCCGAGGACCCGCGCACCGCGGAACCGGTCGCCTTCACCGGCCGCAACGACGAGTTCGCCCAGGTCGTCCGCTCGGTCAACGCCCTGCACGCGCACGCCGTCGAGCTCTACGACCGCATCGCCACCCTGGAGACCGACCGCAAGCACCTGGTCGGCCAGCGCCAGAAGATGGCCGACGCCCGCGAGGAACTGCGCACCGAGCTCACCGACTCCGCCGCCCAGCTGGCGCGGCTGCGCACCAGCATCGGCGGCACCTTCGTCAACCTGGCGCTGCGCACGCTGGGCCTGGTCGAACGCCAGCTCGCGGTCATCGAGGGCCTGGAGGAGCGCGAGCAGGACCCCGACCGCCTCGCGACCCTCTTCAAGCTCGACCACTTCGCGACGGTCATGCGCCGCCACAGCGAGAACCTCCTGGTCCTCGCCGGCACCGAGCACGTCCAGACGCACGCGGGCCCGATCCCGCTGGTGGACGTGGTCCGGGCGGCGGTCAGCGAGATCGAGCGCTACGAGCGGGTCCGCATCGCGGCCCTGCCGCCGCACGCGCACGTGGCCGGCTTCGCCGCGGACGACCTCAGCCACCTCCTCGCCGAACTCATGGAGAACGCCACCGCGTCCTCCCCGCCGGACATGCCGGTCGAGGTCTCCGGCTGGCTCCTGGAGAGCGGCGAGGTCATGCTCTCCGTCCAGGACGAGGGCATCGGCATGGCCGCCGACCGCCTGGTCCGCCTCAACGGCCGGCTCGCCGAGTTCGACCCCGAGTCGCCGTACGACCACGAGGGCGAGGACGGTCTCGGCCTCGGCCTCTACGTGGTGGCCCGCCTCGCCCACCGGCACGGTGTCCGGGTCCAGCTGCGCGAGCAGAAGCAGGGCGGGGTGGCGGCGGTCGTCGTCCTCCCGCAGCCCCTGCTGGCCACGGCCCCCACGACGACGGCCCCCGCCGCCTCGGCCACCGGCGGCCACGGCTTCTCCCTCCCCGGCGCGGACGCGGAGGCCAACTCCAACGTCCTGCACGGCCGCTCGGCCTCCGGCGACCCCCTCGTGTCCCTCGCCGAGAAGGCCGTACGCGAGGCCGACGAACAGCCCGCCCACGAACAGGCGCCCGCACCGAAGACCCAGGCCCCCGAGCCGACGGCCCGCCCGAAGGCACCGGCGGAGACCTTCGCCGAGACGACGATGGAACTGCTGGTCCCGCTCACGGAGACGGAGGTCTCCGAGGAGGCCGAGGAGCGGACACGAGCCGTTCCCGCCGAGGAGCGGACGACCTCCGGTGCCGCCGACGAGCGTGCGCACCCCGCCGACGCCGAGGTCCGCCCCCGACGGCAGCGCGCCGAGGACGACGACTGGCCCGGGACGCAGAGCACACCGCAGGCCGTCGAGGACGAGGATCGGCCGCGGCGTCGGCTGTCCGGGGACGACGACTGGCCCGGGGCGCAGGGCACACCGTCGGCCGCCGAGGACGAGGACCGTCCCCGGCGTCGGCGGGGCGGGGGCGACGACTGGCCGGGTGCGCAGTCCGTGAACGCGGCCGCCGACGGCGAGTACGCGCAGTCGGGGCCACCCGCGTCCGACCTCGACGCCCGCCCGGCCGGTGCGGGTGGGAGCGGCTTCGGCGTGGGCGAGGAGCACTCGCGCCCGCTGCCCGCGACCGCCGACGCCGAGTACGCATCGCAGGCCGGTGGCGCCGTCGAGGACGAGGACGACGCCGAGGACGAGGTCACCAGCAAGGGCCTCCCCAAGCGCACCCCCAGGATCACCGCCCCCGCCGCGCCGCCCCGCCAGCGTGGCACCGGCGTCGACGCCGACGCCCTGCGCCGCAGGCTCGGCGGCTTCCGCCGAGGCGCCGACGCCGGACGGCGTGACGTGGAGGCGGAGATCGCCGAGCAGACCGGCCAGAACCAGGTGCCGAGCGCCGTACGCGCCGCACCCGGAACAGCCGTATCCGAAGAAGCCACGGGGGGCACAGTCGAGGAGGCAAGCAGTTGACCGCGCCCAGTACCTTCGGACTGAGCAGTGAGGCTCGTAACCTGCACTGGCTGCTGAGCAACCTCATCGAGGAGGTGCCCGGTATCCAGTCGGTCGCCGTGGTCTCCTCCGACGGCCTGCTCCTGCTCTCCTCCGACCCCGGCGTCACCGAGGCGGCCCGCGAGGCGAAGACCGAGAAGCGCAGGGGCCCGCGCGGCTCCGCCGCCGACCTCGCCACCATCGTCTCCGGCATCGGCAGCCTCACCGTCGGCGCCGCCCGGCTGATGGACTTCGGCCCGGTCAAGCACACGATGGTCGCCATGGACGAGGGCAGCTTGTTCGTGATGTCGATCAGCGACGGTTCGCTGCTCGGGGTGCACGGCAGCGCGGAGTGCGACATGAGCGTGGTGGCATATCACATGGCACTGTTCGTCGGCCGCGCCGGCCACGTCCTCACCCCCGAACTCCGCACCGAGCTACGCAAATCCCTTGAGGGCGACGCGACGAGGAGCGGCCGATGAGCAGCGCCCCGAAGAACGGCAGGCAGAACAACCTCCCGGTACGCGGCGGCGACCGCAAGCCCGCCCGCGTCCGCCCCTACTCGCTCACCGGCGGCCGTACCCGCTTCGGTCACGTCCTCCTCGTGGAGACGTTCGTCGCGGCACTGGAAGCCCCCAAGGAGCGCAAGGAACTGACGAATGGTTCCCTCAACTCCCGCGTGATGCCGGAGATGCTGGCCATCGTCGAACTGTGCCGCCGGATGCGCACGGTGGCCGAGATCGCCGCGCTGCTGAAGATGCCGCTCGGTGTGGTCCGGGTCCTGCTCAGTGACCTCGCGGACCAGGGAAAGATCCGTGTGTACGGAACGGGGACCGGTCACGGCGTCGGCCGCCCGGACCGCGCTCTGCTGGAAAGGGTGCTGAGTGGACTACGCCGTCTCTGACGCCACCGGCGTCGCCCCGCTCCTTGACGAGGAGGAGCAGCCGCGGTCCTGGCAGACGGACCGCGGCCGGGCCCCCATCGCGACGAAGATAGTCGTGGCGGGCGGGTTCGGCGTCGGCAAGACCACGCTGGTCACCGCCGTCTCGGAGATCACGCCGCTACAGACCGAGGCGCTGATGACCGAGGCGAGCGAGGAGACCGACGACCTCACCGCCACGCCCGGCAAGCTCACCACCACGGTGGCCATGGACTTCGGCCGCATCACGCTCGACGACGACCTGGTGCTCTACCTGTTCGGCACGCCGGGCCAGCAGCGGTTCTGGTTCATGTGGGACGACCTGGTGCGCGGCGCGATCGGCGCCGTCGTCCTCGCGGACACCCGGCGCCTGAAGGACTGCTTCCCGGCGCTGGACTACTTCGAGAGCTGCGGGCTGCCGTACGTCGTCGCGGTCAACCACTTCGACGGCAGCGAGCGCTTCGAACCGGAGGACGTGCGCGAGGCATTGACGATCCCTCCGCGCGTACCTGTAATGATCATGGACGCCCGCCGCCGGATCTCGGCCATCGAGACACTGCTGTCCCTGGTCGCCCACGCGCTGGACGAAACCCCCGAGTAATCCCCCGAGTAGGAGAGCAGCCCCCGTATGCGGAAGATACTCGTCGTGGGGGCCGGCCAGTCCGGTCTCCAGCTCGCCCTCGGCCTCCAGTCGCACGGCTACGAGGTCACCCTGATGTCGAACCGGACCGCGGACGAGATCCGCTCCGGCCGGGTCATGTCGACGCAGTGCATGTTCGACACCGCACTGCAGCACGAGCGCGATCTCCAGCTGAACTTCTGGGAGTCCCAGGCCCCGAAGATCGAAGGACTCGGCGTCTCGGTCGCCGCCCCCGGCTCCTGGGGCGAGGGCCCCGCGGCCCGCGCGATCGACTGGGTGGGCAAGCTCGACGGGTACGCGCAGTCGGTGGACCAGCGGGTGAAGATGGCCGGCTGGATGGAGACCTTCGCGCAGCGCGGCGGCCAGCTGGTCATCCACGGCGCGGCGGTCGGCGATCTCGACTACTTCGCCCGTACCTACGACCTGGTCATGGTCTCGGCGGGCAAGGGCGAACTGGTCTCCATGTTCGGCCGCGACGCCGCCCGTTCCCCCTACACGGAGCCCCAGCGGGCGCTGGCCGTCTCCTACGTCCACGGTCTCGGCCCCCGCCCCGAGCACCCGGACTACTACGCGGTCCGCTGCAACCTGGTCCCCGGTGTCGGCGAGCTCTTCGTGATGCCGACCCTGACCACCTCCGGCCCGGCCGACATCCTCTTCTGGGAGGGCATACCCGGCGGCCCGCTGGACGTCTTCAACGGCGTCAAGGACCCCTCGGAGCACCTCTCCCTGACCCTGGAACTCATGGAGCGGTACACGCCCTGGGAGCACGCGCGGGCCACCAAGGCCGAGCTGACCGACGCCGGCGGCACCCTCGCCGGCCGCTACGCCCCCACCGTCCGCAACCCGATCGGCCGTCTTCCCGGCGGCGGCCTGGTGCTCGGTGTCGCGGACGTCGTCGTCGCCAACGACCCGATCACCGGCCAGGGCTCCAACTCGGCCTCGAAGTGCGCCGCCGCCTACCTCGCCTCGATCCTCGAACACGGTGAGAAGGAGTTCGACGAGACCTGGATGCAGGCGACCTTCGACCGCTACTGGAACACCGCCCAGCACGTCACCAAGTGGACGAACGCCATGCTCGCCCCGCCGCCGGAGCACATCCTCAACCTCATCGGCGCCGCCGGCCAGCTCCCCCCGGTCGCCGACCGCTTCGCCAACGGCTTCAACGACCCCGCCGACTTCGAGAACTTCTTCTACGAGCCGGAAAAGACGGGCGCCTACCTGGCATCGGTGACCGGGGCTGCCTGATCCGCCAGGCCGGTTCTCGGCCGCGGGTGCGTGGTGGCTGGCCGCGCAGTTCCCCGCGCCCCTTCTTTTTGGGGGCGCGGGGAACTGCGCGAGTAACCACGACGGCGCCGCACCCGACCACGGCCGGTGCCCGTCGCGGCGCCCCCGGCGGAACACATACCCTGCACATATGACCCCCCAGGCCGCCACCCCCGCCTACCGTCGGCTGTCCGTCGAAGAGCGGCGGAGCCAGCTGCTCGACGCGGCCCTCTCCCTCTTCGCGCACCGCGCGCCGGAGGAGGTCTCCCTCGACGACGTGGCGGAGGCGGCCGGGGTCTCGCGGCCGCTGGTGTACCGGTACTTCCCGGGCGGCAAGCAGCAGCTCTACGAGGCCGCGCTGCGGTCCGCCGCCGAGGAGCTGGAGCACTGCTTCGACGAGCCCCGCGAGGGCCCGCTGCTGCCCCGTCTCTCCCGCGCCCTGGACCGCTACCTCGCCTTCGTCGACCAGCACGACGCCGGTTTCAGCGCCCTGCTCCAGGGCGGCAGCGTGGTGGAGACCTCGCGGACGACGGCGATCGTGGACGGTGTACGGCGGGCCGCCGCCCAGCACATCCTCAGCCACCTCGACGTCGCCGACCCCGGTTCCCGGCTGCGGATGACCGTCCGGATGTGGATCACGGCGGTGGAGGCGGCCTCGCTGATCTGGCTCGACGAGGGCAAGCAGCCGCCCGTCGACGAGCTGCGGGACTGGCTGGTGGACCAGTTCGTCGCCGTACTGAGCGTGACCGCGCGCCGCGACCCGCAGACGGCCGCCCTCGTCGACGCCCTCGCGGCGGATGGCTGAGACTGGTGCCGTGAAGAGTCAGGACACCCCCTTCGAGGGCGGCCCCATGGACGGCCGCGTCCTCCCCGTGCTGCTCGGCATGACCGGCCACCCCCCGAAGACGTACCGCATCCCGGTCCCGGACCCGGCCGGGGGCAGTCCCACGGTCCTGGTCTACCGCCGGGTGCCCCGCGGGCACAGCAAGCGCCTGGGCCTCACCCAGGGCTGGAAGTACGCGTACGACCCGACGGGCAAGGGCGCCGGCGGCGGCAGGCCGAAGTGGCCGTGGTCGAAGCCGGACCATACCGACGAGTGACAGTTGTGCGCCGAACCGCGCACACGCGCCGTGCGAACCGAGCGGACATGTCCGATTATCACGTCTGATTACCACGATGCCGGGCGGAAGGACCGTTCCGCATCGGAGGTGATGGCATGTCAGAGAGGTTCCTGCGGCTGGCCTGTACGGCCGCGGTGGTGGCGGCCCAGGCCGTCCTCGGGCCCGTACCCGCACTCGCCGCGCCGGGCCCCGAGCGGCCGGTGGCCGAGCTGCTGACCGACCTTCAGCAGGCGTACCGGCAGACCGAACAGGCCGCCGAGACCTACAACGCGACCGAGGAACGGCTGAACCGGCAGCGGACCGTGGTGACCCGGCTGGACGACGAGCTGGCCAGGGCCCGCAGCTCCCTGCACGGCAGCAGGTCCGAGGCCGGCCGGCTGGCCCGGCAGCAGTACCAGAGCACCACCGGCCTCTCCCCGTACCTGCGGCTGCTCCTCGCCCGCGACCCGCAGCACGCCCTCGACGAGGGTCATGTCATCGGCCGGCTGGCCCGCGAGCGGGCCGAGACGGTGGGCCGCCTGGCGGACGACGAGAAGAAGCAGCTCGACCTGGCCCGCCAGGCCCGCAAGGCGCTCGACGCCCGGCTCGCCCTCGCCGAAGGCCAGAAGAAGGCGCGCGACGAGGTGCGGGCCCGTCTCTCCGAGGTGGAGCGGATGCTGGCCGCCCTCACCCCCGACCAGCTCACCGACCTGGCCGCCCTGGAACAGGACCGGACGGCCGACGCCCAGCGGAAACTCACCCTCTCCGGCGCCCTGAGCGCCACCACACCGCCCCCCTCCCAGGAGGGCGACCGCGCGGTGCGCTACGCCGTGGAGCAGCTGGGCAAGCCGTACCAGTGGGGCGCGGCGGGCCCGGTGTCGTACGACTGCTCGGGCCTGACCTCACAGGCCTGGGACCACGCCGGCACCCCCATCCCCAGAACCAGCCAGGAACAGTGGGCCACCCTCCCGCACGTCCCGCTCGACGAGCTGCGCCCGGGCGACCTGGTCCTCTACTTCCCCGAGGCCACCCACGTCGCCCTCTACCTCGGCGACGGCAAGGTGGTCCAGGCCCCGCGCCCCGGCGCGAAGATCAAGGTCTCCCCGATCGCCGCCAACCCGATCCTGGGCGCCGTACGCCCGGACCCGAAGGCCCGGCCGCTGGCCCACTACACGCCGCCGACGGTGCCGAAGACGGCGACGGAAGGCCCGGACGAAGGGTTGGGGACTTCGCGGCCAACCGTGCCCGCACAGTCCAACCCCCACTCACCTGCACTGTGAACTCAGCCCAGCAGCCCCGAGCTCTTCCACAACCGCCGCCCGACCCCCCGAAGCACCCCGATGTCGTCCAGGAAGTCCGTCAGCCGCTTCGCCCCCGTCTGCATGACCTCCCGCCGATGCCCGCTCGCCTGCACCTGCGCGACGGCCTCCCGCCGGTCAAGACCCACGTTCGTGTAGACCTCGGGATTGACGAAGGCGACCGAGAACACCCGGGCGAACTCGCCGGAGGTGACCCGCGTGAACTCCTGCGACCAGCGCGGCGCCGTCAGCATCTGGCGGCGCAGCTCCTCGCGGGCGTACCGGACGTGCCGGGCCTCCTCGACCACGTGGATGCGCGTGACCCCCCGGATCAGCGGCTGGACCCGCTCGTCCGGGAAGGTCAGCCGCTGCATCCAGTCCAGGACCTCCTCGCCGAGCAGGGTGGCGGTGAAGGAACCGGGCGTGGTGGAGATGGTCTTGAAGAGGCGGCCCAGGTTCTGGTGGGCCCGGCTCACCGGGTACCAGGGCGCGTCTCCGCGCTCTATCAGCCGCGCGAACATCTTCGAGTGCCGGCACTCGTCCTCGATCTCGGTCAGCGCGTAGCGCACGTGCGCGCTCGTCGCCGCCTTGTCGTAGATGTGCCGGACCAGCAGCTGCATCAGGATCAGCTCGAACCAGATGCCGAGCGAGGCGAGCGCCGCGGCCTCGTGCTGGGAGAGCAGGATCCGCTGCTCCTCGCTCATCCGCTTCCACATCGGTGTGTCGTAGAGCGACACCAGCTCCGGCGGCCAGAACCACTTGCCCTCCTCGAAGGGCGCGTCCCAGTCCAGTTCCTTGTCCGGGTCGAAGGAGTGCTTCGCGGAGGAGACCAGCAGCCGTTCGGCCACCTGCTCGCGGTCCTTGAGGAGACCGAGCGCGTCCCGCAGTCCGTCGACCGCCTCCGCATCCGTCAGGGTCGTCATGGCTCCCTCACCTCGTTACCCGGGGGTACGTCTTCGTCCGCTCTTATGAGACTGCCTGTCAGCAAGACGGTCAAGCCCCCGCGCACGACTTGTTGACTCCGCGTCTACGCCGATGCGGAGCCGTGCGGAGCCGGGCGGAACCGCTCAGAGCCCGAGCACCGCCCGCATCACCGCCTTGGCGATCGGCGCCGCGTCCCCGCCCCCGCTGATGTCCCCGCGGTCCGCCGACGCGTCCTCCACCACCACCGCCACCGCCACCTTCGGCTCCAGGTCGGTGTCCGCCAGCGCCCAGGACACGAACCAGGCGTACGGCACCCCGGAGTTGCCGATCCCGTGCTGCGCGGTGCCGGTCTTGCCGCCGACCGTGGCGCCACGGATCGCCGCGTTGGTGCCGGTGCCCTCCCGGACCACGTCCGTCATCAGCTCCTTCATCCGGACGGCCGTCGAGGGGCTCATCACCTGCCGTACCGCCCCCGCGCCGCCCGTGGCGACCGTCTCGCCGGTCCGCCGCACGGTCCGGTCCACCAGATACGGCGGCCGGGCCGTCCCCCCGTTCGCCACCGCCGCCGCGACCATCGCCATCTGCAGCGGGGTGGCCCGGGTGTTGTACTGCCCGATCGAGGACAGCGCCAGCTGCGCCCGGTCCAGGGTGGTGTCGAAGGTGCTCGGCGCGGCGGTGAACGGGATGCGCAGCCGGGTGTCGTTGAAGCCGAACGCCTCCGCCGTCGTCGTCATGTTCGCGACGCCCACGTCCACGCCCAGCTTCGCGAAGACCGTGTTGCACGACCACTCGAAGGCCGCCCGCAGCGAGGCGTCCGCGCAGCCGTCCCCCTCGTTGGTCAGCCGGGTCGTGGTGCCCGGCAGCCGGTAGGGGTCGGGGGAGTCGGTCGGCGCGTCCAGGTCGGTGACCACGCCCGCGTCCAGGGCGGCCGCCGCGGTGACCACCTTGAAGGTCGAGCCCGGCGGATACGTCTGCCGGACCGCCCGGTTGAGCATCGGCTTCTCCGGGTCGGCGTTCAGCCGCGCCCAGGCCGAGGTCACCGTCTCGCTGTTGCCGGACAGCTCGGCGGGGTCGTACGACGGGGTGGAGACCAGGGCCAGGATCCGGCCGGTCGCCGGTTCGATCGCGGCGACCGCGCCCTTGCGGGCCCCGAGGCCCCGGTAGGCGGCCTCCTGGGCCCCCCGGTTCAGCGTCGTCACGACGTTGCCTCCGGGGGTCGACGACCGGCCCGTGTCGTCGTTCCAGAGCGGGAACGGCGCCAGCATCGGGTCGGTGCCGGAGAGCAGCGCGTCCTCGGCGTGCTCCAGGAACGTGGTGCCGTACAGCTGGGAGGCGAAGCCGGTCACCGGGGCGTACAACGGGCCCTCGGGGTACGTGCGTTCGTAGCGCAGCTGCTCCTTGCTGTCCCGTGAGCCGGTGACCGGTACGCCGCCGACCAGGATGTCGCCGCGGGGGAGGCCGTAACGGGCGATCGAGGCGCGGCGGTTGGCCGGGTTGTCGTCGTAGGAGCGGGCCTGTACGACCTGGACGCGGGCGGCGTTGACGAGCAGCGCGAGGAGCAGCAGGGCGCAGAAGGCGCGGGCCCGCCGGACGTACCGGGCCATGCCGCCCCGCTGGCGGCCGTACCCGGCCTTCACGGGGCCACCCGCCCGTCGTACTGGCTGCGGGCCGAGTCGCTCACCCGGATCAGCAGGGCCACGATCGCCCAGTTGGTGACGACCGAGGAGCCGCCCTGGGCGAGGAACGGCATCGCCATGCCGGTCAGCGGGATCAGCCCGGTCACCCCGCCCGCGATGACGAACACCTGGAGCGCGACGATCGAGGCGAGCCCGACCGCGAGCAGCCGGGCGAAGGGGTCGCGCAGGGCGAGGCCGGCCCGGTAGCCGCGCTCGACGAGCAGGCCGTAGAGGAGGAAGATCGCGGACAGTCCGGCGAGGCCGAGTTCCTCGCCCGCGGTGGCCAGGATGAAGTCCGACTTGGCGGCGAAGCCGATCAGGATGGAGTGGCCGAGGCCCAGTCCGGTGCCGAGGACCCCGCCGGCCGCGAACGCGAAGAGGGACTGGGCGAGTTGGTTCGGCCCCTGGCCCGCCTCGATCGACGCGAACGGGTGCAGCCAGTCCTCGATACGGCCGTGCACATGCGGTTCCAGATGGCCCACCGCGACCGCACCGAACACGGCGAGCACCAGGCCCACGGCGATCCAGCCGGTGCGCCCGGTGGCGACGTACAGCATGACGACGAACAGCCCGAAGAAGAGCAGCGAGGTGCCGAGGTCGCGTTCGAGGATCAGGACGCCCACGCTCACCAGCCAGATCGTGACGATCGGGCCGAGCACCCGCCCCGTCGGGAACTGCATGAACCACAGCCGGCGGCCCGCGTAGGCGAGCGCGTTGCGGTTGGCGGCCAGGTACGCGGCGAAGAACACCGCGAGCAGCACCTTCGCGAACTCGCTGGGCTGGATGGAGAATCCGGCGACCCTGATCCAGATCCGGGCCCCGTTGACGGCCGGGAAGAGGATCGGCAGGAGCAGCAGCACCAGCGCGGCGGCCACGCAGACGTAGGCGTAACGCTGCAGCACCCGGTGGTCGCGCAGCATCAGCACGACCAGGATGAAGAAGCCGACGCCCAGCGTGGACCAGACGAGTTGGGCGGGGGCCGCGCGGTCGCCCGGGGTCTCCAGGTCCAGCCGGTAGATCAGGACCAGGCCGAGTCCGTTGAGCAGCACGCCGATCGGCAGCGGCAACGGGTCGGCGTACGGCGCGCGCAGGCGTACGGCGAGATGCGCGACGAGCGCGAGCACGCCGAGCCCGGCACCGTAACCGGCGGCGCCGGGCGGGACGGTGCCGGTGTGGGCCAGGCCGACCGCGCAGTAGCCGTACACGGAGAGCAGGACCGCCAGCACGATCAGGGCGAGTTCCATGCCACGGCGCCGGGGGAGGCGTACGGCGGAGGCGGGGGACTCGGGCGCCGCCAGGGTGGATCCGGTCGTTCCGGCCTTGGTCATGTCCGGAACTTACCCAAATAGTGGGAGTTGCGGGCCTTGTCGCTCAGCACCAGCGTGGCGTATCGCCCGCGGTGTCGATGTAGTGGGCGGGACCCCAGGCCCAGGTGCCGTTGCCGATCCGGTACCAGACGCGGTCGCCGTACACGGACTCCCCGATGGTCCGGCACGTGATGAACACCTCCGCACCCCGCCGGACGAACCTGACACGCCCGCCGTTCCGGTCCGGACGGTCGAGCAGCCAGATGCCGTTCTGCGCGGTGACGACACCTACGACGCGACCGGAGCCGTTGCCGTTCGGGTTGCCGGGGTTGTTCGGGACGCCGGGGTTGTAGGGGGCGTTCGGGTCATTCGGGTTGCTGGGGTTGCTTGGGTGATTCGGATCGCTCGGGTTGTTCAGGTTGCCCGTGTTGCCGATGCCGTTGGGTCTGCCGGAGTCGTCGTAGGACCCGTTCCCCGGGTCGCCGGTGTTCCAGTCGTCGTCCGCGTGGGCGGGGGCGGTGGCGCAGAGGGCGGCCAAGGCGACGGTGGCGGCGGCCGTCGCGACGGCGCGGGCGAGGGGGCGGCGGGGGGACATGGGGCCTCCGGCGGGCGGTCGTTCTGGGCGGACCTGACTAATCGCCACGCTAGGAGGAGGGAGGAGGGGCCGCCCTTCGGCTTGGGCCGAGTGCATCAACCCAGGGGCGCGGGGCTGTATCGATATGCGGCTCCGCCGCGTGGGCGCGACCAGCCACAACGCACCCGCAGCCGCGCAACGCACCCGCACCCCCCCTGAGGGAGCGCCGACCTCAGGGGAGCGTCAGCGTGGCCACCGCCCCGCCCCCCACCGCGTTCGCGAAGCCCAACCGCGCCCCCAGCACCTCCGCCTGCCCCACCGCGATCGTCAGCCCCAGCCCGTGCCCCTTGGCCCCGCCCTCCGTCCGGAACCGCTGCGGACCGTGCGCCACCAGGTACTCGGGAAACCCGTCCCCGTGATCCCGCACGGTGACCACCTTCCCCTCCACCGTGAGCACCACCCGCCCCCGCCCGTGCCGGTGCGCGTTGGCGACGAGGTTGCCCAGCACCCGTTCCAGCCGCCGCCGGTCGGTCTCCACCCACACGTCCCGTACGACCTTGACCTCGGTCTCCGTCCCGGACGCCCGCACCACCCGCTCGGCCAGCGTGCCCAGCGCCTCCGCGTCGGCCTCCGGCCGCTCCCGGCCCGCGTCCAGGCGGGAGATCTCCAGCAGGTCCTCGGTGAGGGTGCGCAGCGCGGCCACCCGGTCCCGCACCAGTTCCGTCGGCCGCCCCGGAGGGAGCAGTTCCGCCGCCGCGTGCAGCCCCGTCAGCGGGGTCCGCAGCTCATGCGCCACGTCCGCGGTGAACCGCTGCTCGCTCAGCAGCTTGCTCTGCAGCGAGGCGGCCATGCCGTCCAGCGCGGCGGCGACCGCGGCCACCTCGTCCTGCGGCCGGGTCGGGTCCTTCGTCCGGGGGTCGTCGACGCGCGCGTCCAGGTCCCCGGCGCTGATCCGCCGGGCCACCTGGGCCGTGCCGTGCAGCCGCCGGGTCACCCGGGTCACCGCGAACGCGCCGACCAGCAGCGTCGCCCCGATCGCGAGGGCCGACGACCAGAGGATGGAGCTGTCGAGCGCGGCGATCGTACGGGCCTGCTGGGAGTAGTCGACGGCCACCGCCAGCGCCCGGTGCCCGTCGGCCGGGCCCGCCGCCCACATCAGGGGGCGGCCGTCGTCCTTGGCGACCATCGTGCCGCGCTTCCCGGCCAGTGCCAGCGCCCGCAGCCGCGGCGGCAGCCCGGCCGGGTCGACCCCGGCGTCCCGCCCCAGCGCGTCCCCGGCCCGGAAGTCGGCCGTCGCGTCCGCGAGCCGGGACAGCGCCTGGTCCCGGGCCTGCGCGACGGTCTGGTCGGTGACCGACACATGCACCAGGACGCCGAGCAGCGCGGCCAGCGCGCAGCACATCACCGTGATGAACGCGGCCGACTTCGCCGCGAGCGTCCCGGCCCACCGGGGGAGCCTCATCACGCACCCGCCGAAGCCGAAGCCGAAGCCGAAGGCGAGGCCGAACGCGACGGTGACGGCGTCCGGCTGTGGTGCCGCCCCTTGCCCGTGCGCAGGAACTCGTCCCGCGAGAACACCATCGCCTTCTGCTGCGGATCCCACGCCCAGGTGGTCCGGTACTCGTATCCGGTGATCCCGGCCGGCGACCGTACGATCACCGTCCGCCCGGCCAGCTCGACGCCGATGATCGCGTCGTTGTCGTCCAGCACCTGCACCAGCCGGTGCTTCTCGACGGTGTACACGCGCAGCGCGGTCTGGTTGGTCGGATACAGCCGGAAGCCGAGCGTCAGCTCGTCCCGTCCGTCCCCGGTCAGGTCCCGGTAGTACGGCTTCAGCAGCGGGCACCGCGCCCCGCCGCCGCCCGCCGTGCACTCCCGCATCCGCTCCGCGGTCGCGTGGTACGCCCCCTTGGCCCCGTAGTCCGCCGGGTCCGAGGCGATCTCCGCCCGTACGACGGCCACGGGATCCACCGTGCGGATGTCCTCGCCGGGAACCGTGATCCCCTTGACCGTCTCCGAGCTGCCCTCGTCGTAGGGCCAGGCCGGGCTGGACGCCGGCCGCAGGTCGGGCCAGAGCCGGGCGGGGCTGATCGCGGTCGGGGCCGCCCCGGCCGCCTCCAGTCCGCCGGAGTCGCCACAGCCCGCCGCGGCCACCGCCAGCAGGGCGACGGCGGCCGCGGTGCGGGCGGCACGGACGGGACGACGGGTCGGCACGCTGCTCCTGAGCTCGGGGGCCATGGGTCTCGGGCCCCGTACACCTTATTCGCAGATTTGTAGGGAAGTCCTTTTTGCACCTCGGGGCCGCGTACGGGGGCCGGTGCAGAGGAGAGGCTACTCGGCGAGGTCCTCGAGCAGTCGGGCGGTGGACAGACCGGCCCGCAGATAGGCGACGAACAGCTCGTTGTGCAGCGCCCACGGCGAGCGCCGGGCCCGCACCAGCCGGATCGCCTCCTCGGCCGTACACCCCCGGTGCACCAGCGTCTGCGCGACCACCAGCCCCGACCGGTTGTACCCGCTGTAGCAGCGCACCAGCACCGACCGCCCGGCGTCCAGGGCCTCGCTCGCCGCCCGCGCCAGCCGCATCACACCCGCCAGCTGCGTCCCGTCCAGCGGCCCGTCCGGTATCGGCCACACATGGTGCTCGATCCCGTCACCGGGCCCGTGTCCGGGCAGCCGCAGCAGACTCTGCACCACGTCGAACTCGTCCCGTACGACGGCGGACTCCAGCCGCCCCGAACGCCCCCGGAACTCGTGGCCGCCCATCCACAGCCCGGCCACCACCTCGCTCCACGGACTGTCCGGAGCCGGTACCTCGTACTGCTCCTCACGGATCCGCACCGGCGCCTCCCCGTCGCGCGCGCCAACCCCTGTCAAAGGTAGCCGGGTTCTTGCCCCTGGAGCACCCCGCCTGTTCCCATGGTCGAGGGGTGATGTCGCAATGAGCGGACTGCGCGTGGTGCCGACCTGGCGGCACGGCCAGGAGCGGCTGTACGTCTGCCGCCCGGACGGACGGAACATCGCCTGGTACGACCGTGAGGCGGGCCGGGTCAACGTGCTCAGCGAGGAGCGCCTGGACGACGTACTCGAAACCCTGCGGCCCTTCCTGACCGGCCCGGTCACGGTCGGCCCGCCCCCGGTGCCCACGCCCGCCGAGCTGGCGCGGCTGACCCTGCACCCCGACGACGACCTGGCGCCCAACCGCCCCGGCGAGGCGCTGCTGATCGCCCTCGACCGGGACCCCGGCCCGGCCCACCGGCTCCGCCCGGACCCGCGCCGCCGTGCCCTGGCCGCCGAACAGACCGTCGGCGACGCGCTGGACCGCCTGGACGGCGCCGGCTGGCACGCCCTGCACTCCGTCCCGCTCCCCGGCGGCGACCGCCTCCACCACCTGCTGATCGGCCCCGGCGGCATCTTCTGCGTGCACGCGCTCTCCGCCCGCAGGCAGAAGGTCCTGGTCGCCGACCCGATGGTCACCCTGGGCCGCCGCGACCCCCAGCCCCTGCTGCGCCGCCTCCGCGCCCACGCCGACCGTGCCTCGTACGCCCTCACGGCCGAGGTCCGCCCCGTCCTCGCCCTCACCGAACCGGCGGACGTCACCTTCACCGCCCCGCCCCGCGAGGTCCGCGTCCTCCGCGACCGGGACCTGGACGCCCTGTCCCGCCTCGGCGGCGTCCTCAAACCGGCGGACGTGGAGGCCCTGCACGCGATGGCGCGGGACCGGAACACGTGGGGGAGGGTGTAGGCGCCCGACGGCCCCGGCGCGACCCTTCAGAGCGGCGGGGCCTCACGCAACCTCAGCGCACCGGGAGGCGCTCGCCCCCCCCACACGTCCTCGATTCGGCGGGCACACGTCCTCAAGGCAGCGGGGTCGCCCGCCCCGCGTCCAGCAGCGGCGCCAGCAGATCCCCGTGGTCCTGGACGCGCGGCGCGATGTCCCCCGCCCGGAATTCCAGCTGCCGCCCCGCTGCCCGGCACTCCGCGACCTCCTCCCACGTCACGGGCGCCGACACCGTCTCCGTCCGCCGCGCCCGTACCGTGTACGGCGTGGCCGTCGTCTTCCGCCCCGCGTTCTGACTCCAGTCCACGAACACCTTCCCGGGCCGCAGACTCCGCGTCATCCGGTGCAGCACCAGCCCCGGCAACGCGCGCTCCGCCTCCACCGCCACCCCCTTCGCGTACTCGCTCACCCGCGCGCTGCTCGCCCCCCGCACCCCCGCCAGCAGATGCAGCCCCTTCGACCCGGCCGTCTTGGCGTACGCCTCGATCCCGTCCGCCGCCAGCCGCTCCCGCAGCCACAGCGCGACCTCGCAGCACTCCACCACCGAGGCCGGCGCCCCCGGATCCAGGTCGAACACCAGCCGGTCCGCCTCGTCCGGCGCCTGGGCCCGCCACTGATGCGTATGGAACTCGGTGACCAGATTCGCCGCCCACATCAGACTCGCGAGGTCCTGCACCAGCACCATCCGCGCCGCCCCCTCCGACCGCGCCACCTCGACGGTCGTGACCCACTCGGGCGTACCCGGCGGCACGTTCTTGGTGAAGAACACCTGACCGTCCGGCCCGTCCGGATAACGCAGGAAGGACACCGGCCGGTCCCGCAGATGCGGCAGCAGCACCCCGGCCGTCGTCGCGTAGTAGTGCAACAGCTCGCCCTTGGTGAACCCGGTCGCCGGATACAGCACCTTCTCCAGATTGCTGAGCGCGACCCTCCGCCCGTCCACCTCAGTGATCGGCGTCATACGATGACAATCTCACACAAACCTCTCCTGCCCCGACCCCCCCGACCGTCGGCCGGAAGGAGCCACAAGTGCGATCCATCTGGAACGGCGCGATCTCCTTCGGTCTCGTCAGCATCCCGATCAAGCTGGTGAACGCCACGGAGAGCCACTCGATCTCCTTCCGCCAGGTCCACACCGAGGACAACGGCCGCATCCGCTACCGCAAGTTCTGCGAGCTGGAGGACCGCGAGGTCACCCAGTCGGAGATCGGCAAGGGGTACGAGGACGCCGACGGCACGATCATCCCGATCACCGACGACGACCTCTCCCACCTGCCCATCCCCACCGCCCGCACCATCGAGATCGTGGCCTTCGTCCCGGCCGAGCGCATCGACCCGCTCCAGATGGACGCGGCGTACTACCTGGCCGCCTCCGGCGCCCCCGCAGCCAAGCCGTACACCCTGCTCCGCGAGGCCCTGAAACGCAGCCACAAGGTCGCCATCGCCAAATACGCCCTCCGCGGCCGCGAACGCCTCGGCATGCTCCGCGTCGTCGGCGACGCCATCGCCATGCACGGCCTCCTCTGGCCCGACGAGGTCCGCGCCCCCGAGGGCATCGCCCCCGACACCGACGTCACCGTCCGCGACAAGGAACTCGACCTCGCCGACGCCCTCATGGACACCCTCGGCGAGGTCGACCTGGAGGACCTCCACGACGAGTACCGCGACGCACTGGAAGAGGTCATCGCCGCAAAGGCGGCGGGCGAGACCCCACCGGAAACCCCCTCCACCGCACCGGCCGGCAAGGTCCTCGACCTGATGGCAGCCCTGGAGAAGAGCGTGCGAGCAGCGAAGGAGTCGCGAGGAGAGCCGGCGGAGGCGGAGATCACCCCACTACCCAGCAAGAAGCAGACGCCGAAGAAGACCACAGCCAAGAAGACAACCCCGAAGAAGCCCACAACAACGAAGAAGCCCACGACGGCAAAAAAGACCACCCCCCGCAAACGCCCCGCCTAACACCAACACACCCCAAACCAACGCACCGAACCACACAGTCAGCCCCCAGCCGCACGCATACCCTCTCCCCCCGACATCGAAAGCCACGACGACACCACCCACCACCGTCCCTGCCGCCGGCATCCGCGGAGCCGGACCCCCTGCAGCCTGGCGCAACCCTCACGCCAGCCACGATCAGCTTCGCCCCACCCCAAGCCCACCCACCGCCCGGAAACCCGTTCATGAACACCCCGCACGAGCTGGTAGTGTTCTACCCGTCGCCGCGAGCAAGCGCTCAACGCCAGACGCCCCCGTAGCTCAGGGGATAGAGCAACGGCCTCCGGAGCCGTGTGCGCAGGTTCGAATCCTGCCGGGGGCACTTCGCATGAGGTGCCTAAAGACCCCGCCGCCAGCGTGTTCGCTGGGTGCGGGGTCTTGTTGTTGGTGCAGGGGGATGCGGCTCGACGCAGCCTCATGACAGTGATCACGTAATGACGACGTAATGATCTTGTCGGGCTTTCAGGCAGGTCAATGGCATCTTTCAGGCCCTCCGAGGCAACCTCCTAAAGATCCAAAGCAGCAACGAAGACAGAGAATGTGGGCGCCACGACGCGCCACTCGTATGACACGGGGTCCGTCCGGACGTAGCTGCCCACAACCCGTGGGTCCGCGGGGTCGGTGCGGTAGTCGAGGGCCAGGGCGACATCATCGCCCAGCACGCGGTTCACCGCGATGAAGAACGCCTGCTCGACGTCCAGCCAGGGCAGTTCGACCGGCGTCTCCTGGCTACTGCCCCACGCCACGTGCAGAAAGGCGGAGTACGGCTCGTCGTCGAAGGTGTCCAGTGACCTGGACTCGGATTCCATCTGCTCCGTGCTTCTCAGGAAGTCAAGTGGACTCTCGAACCACGGGATCAGTCTCGCCATCTCGACGTCGCCCGGATGGCGCCACCGGCCCTGATCGAGCAGGAACGTCAGCTGTGCGGGCAAGGTCAGCCCCCGGACCGTCGCGTACTCCATGACGGACAGCGTGGCACAGCCGGTGTCGACCTCGACGGCCCTTGGCCAGCCACTACTGATCAACTGCTCAGCACACCGGTATGAACTCCCTGTCCCAAGATGAGCGCGAGCTCCGGATCTCTCCGGAGCTCGCGCTCATCGCAGTCCTGCGGGCCGTTTCACGTCTCGTTCTCGGTGTCGTCCTCCTCCCCCAGACCCTTCAGGATCCGGTCGTTCATCACCTGCTCCTGGCCATCGATGCACTTGGCGTAGATCTTCAGGAGGACGTCCACCGAGTGGCCTGCGCGAGCCGCCACCTCTGGGGCGGGAACGCCCGAGTTGAGCCACTGGGAGACGCCCGCGTGCCGGAGGTCGTACGGACGAGCCGCCAGGACGGAGCCGACCTGTTCGGGTGGGAACGCCAAGGCTCGGGCCTGCTTCCACGCGCGCGAGTACGACGAGGCGGCGATCACGTTGCCCCGCTCGCTGGAGAACAGCCGGCCGTCGTCGGCCGTACCGAACTCCTTGATGTGATCCTGAAGCAGTCGCACGAGCGGGGGCGGTATCGGCACGATGCGTACCTCACCGTCCGCCCGCTGCTTCAGGCCGCGCCGATCGTGTGCCTCGCCGGAGTCGGTCCACGCCTTACCGGCGGTGGGCCTGGTCTCTGCCAGATCAATCCGGCCCCAGCCCCTTTCCGGAAGCGTGCAGTCCGAGAGTCGCAGTCCGAGCGCCTCACCGGGGCGCATGGCCGCGTAGTACAGGCAGCCGAAGAACGCCCGTAACCGCCGGCCGCTCGCCCGCTCATACCCTCCGACGTACGTGACCGCCGCCATCAACTCCCGCGCCTGCCGGGGGTTGACCACGACCCGACGGTCAACCTCCTGCACCGCTCGCTTCCCCCTCTTACGCCGCACTCGGCTCAGCGGGTTCGAGGGCAGCGCCTCCAGCTCAACCCCGTATTCGAGAACGTTGAAGACCACCGCACGCCGCCGACGGTACGTCTGCGTCGCCGCAGGCTTGCCGTCGAGCTTCCGCGTGAGCGCGTCGATCAGGTCGTGCACCCGGGTGATCTCCTGAAGCTCGGCCACCGGGAGCGACGCCTTCTCGATCCATTTCGCTGCTGCCGTGATCTCCTCGGGCCGCTCGCGGTCCCTCCGAGGCGGAGGCAGGACGTACGAACGCAGTGCCCGCCGCAGATCCGCCGGGACAGGACGCCCCCGGACCGACTTGACCAGCGCGGGCATGACCGTTGCCAGGGCATCCGTCATACTGTCCCGCTGCTTCGCTGACGCCTCGGGCCACCGGGCATCGAGGTACCTCAGCGCCAGCTCCAACAAGGACAGAGCGGCCTTGCCCCCGCGCAGGGAGTCGGGCAGACCGGTCACCGTGTCGAAGGGCTCGCCCTTGTCCGCCGCCCGAAGCAGCTTCGCCCGGAAGCGATCGGCGAGCGCCGTGGTCTTGTGCGACTCGTGGAACGGCTCGCCGTCCACGGACCACCGGACGAGGTACGTCGGTTTCTTCGCCGAACGGTTGATGCTGAGCTTCCAGATGACGACCTTGTACGACTTCACGACGCCGCCCCCTCCGCCCGCTCCTCCAACCAGTCGTTCAGCACGTCCCGCCGAACCCGGAGCTCCCCGTTCGGCAACCGGATGCATGCAGGGGCGATACGCAGTTCCCGCCAGCGGTAGAAGGTGCGCCGGGAGATACCGCCCAGTTCGTCGAGCACCTGCCGCACGGTGAGCAGCTCAGCCGCCCTACCTCGGTTCTCACGCGCCATGACGACCACCGCCGTCCCGCACAGCGGCAGCCAGGAGCGCCGCCGCCGGCGAATAGCCGCGCCCCGCGTAGCGCCACTGGCCGACCGTGACGGTCGAGCAGTCGGCCAGACCGAGGGACGCCCGCTGCTGCTCCGCGCGATGGTCGGCACTGGCCTGCCGAAGCGCGGTCAACGTGGTCGAGTACCGGCGTGACTTGGTCGAGAAGTGCCCGCCGTACCCGAGCATGTGAGCCCAACGGCGCAGCCCGAGCGACTCGAACTCCGGCAGGCCACCGAGCCACCAGCACGTGCCGATCATGCGCAGCACGTGTGCTCGCACGGGCAGCATGACCAGGTCCCGCGCGTGATAGATCCGACCGTCCACCGCGCCAGCGGACTCCGCCCCCTTCGTGGCGTACTTGGCGATGTAGCCCGCCACGGCCGCCGCGGAGGCAGGCCGCTCCTCTGCATCCGGTCGGTACGTGGTGACCGGTCGTGCGTCGACCTGCTTGCCGAAGCGGATCTCCCGGTGACCGACGACGCCCGCCCCCGGAGCGGTCAGCTGCACCCGGCCGGCCACCGCCCTCACGGCATCCATTAGGACCGGCACGGTCGCCCAGCCCGGCGGGGACGAGTCGGGACCGTCCGGTCCGTCGAGCCGGATCACGCCATGGAAGTGGACCAAGCCGCGCCGCTGGTATTCGGCGACCTTCGCGTACGAGAGCCGAGCGACTTCCCCGAACTCCGTGCGCGACACCCCGACCCGCCGTGCGACCTCCCGCCGTAGCTCCAGCCCGAACCGGTGCCAGAGCCGACCAGCGAGCGCATGCCAGAGGACGGCGCCCGCGTAGTCGTAGCAGCGCGGGCAGAGCGGTTCACCGAGGCGGGGATCGTCGGCCGAGTGGTGCGCACGGCATCCGATGGGATACCCGTGGGGGCAGCGCTCTCCGGGCCGACGGGGACGACAGGCGCGTACGAGCCCGTCGCGTTCCCGGCGCGTGTGGACCGGGCCGAAGCCGGGAGCGGTGAGCGTGGCGAACACGCGCGGGTGCCCGCTGACCGCCTCCGTGACGTTCTTGCCGCCGACGAGTCCGGCCCGGACGAGTTGGTACGTGTCCGCCCGGTACAGCGCCGAGCAGGCAGGGCAGACCGTTGCCCGCCGGTTGCCACAAGCGATCAGCATTCGACCGCCGTAGACGTCCGACCCGTACGAGAGCAGAGCCGTGCCGGTGGTTGTGTCGAAGACAGTCGCCGAACCGACCAGGTGAATCGGATTGGTGCAGCCACCGAGCCGGACTATGTTCCGGCGCCAAGCGGCGAACTCCGGTTCCGCAGCCCTGGCGACCAGGGCCGCAGCGCTCCCCGGTACGAGAGAGGTGGTCATCGGCGACCACCCCCGCCGCCACCGAACGCGTGCCCCATCACGGCCGAGATGCCCTCCGGCCGAGTCTTGGCGCTGAAGCGCAGCGTCGGATCCGTGAGCCAGAGCGCCGCAGCGTGCGCGGGGCACAGGCGGTGCTCCGTGTCGTCGAGCCCAACGAGGACGATCTGTTCCCGTCCGGCGCAGGTCGAGACCTCCGAGTCACGCTGCCTGAGTTCGCAGTCGGGCAGCGGGGATTTGCGCGAATGATGCGCGCTGGTCAAAGTGTGAGTGCTCCTTTCACTGCTCATGTGGCGGATGGAGTGGGTTCCTGACGGGGTCGGGTTTGGCGACTTCGCGCCCCGTCGGGAGCCCTTCGTACGGGCGATCACTGCTGTTCCTCGGGCGGGATCGCGACTACGACGTACGCGATCGGTCCGAACTCACGGCGTGCGTCGAAGTACCCCTGGCCGAGGTCCTCCGTCGGCACGCCGAGCGGAGCGGCAACGGACTCCACTCCCTCTCGCCGACCGGCGGAGTCGGATGCGTCCACCAGGACGGCGACGGGTGCACGCCGCGGTACGACGACCGCGGGGTTGGCTGTCAGGAAGTCGATCAGCTCCCGCAGACCGGCCAGGAACTCGGCGCGATCACCGGAGCGGATGACGTACGCGGACACGGGGTGTCCCCCTCTCGGGTCAACGGGGTTTTTCAGAAGCGGAGTTGGCCGAGGAAGCCGTTCACGCCGTCGAGGACCGTCTGAACGAACGGTGCCGCCACGGTTTTGGCCAGCAGGAAGCCGAAGGCTCCGCAGAGCAGCGTGTCGGCCCACCTCAGGTACCGGATGCGCAGGAGGAACCAGATCAGCAGGCCGAGCAGCAGAGCGGCGGACATGGACACCAGCACGACAGGCCCCTTTCACAGCGCTTCGACGTGCAGCTCGGACAGGACGGGAGTCAGGTGCGCGTACTCGGCAGCGACGGCTTCGGCCTCCGCTTCCGTGATCAGGTGTGACCGGGCTCGTTCCCAGCCGTCGCCGGAGGCGAGGACGGCCGTACCGGCCTGTTCCGGGGTGATGGCCTGCGCCACCTTGAGCGCGTCCGGGTTGAGGTCGCCGAGCGCCATTTCGGCCGTACCGGGGTCGGCGACGCGATGGCAGACCCGGCCGCCGAGTTGTGCCCGCAGGGCGGTGACGCCGGGCCCCAGGTCGGAACCGACACGCTGGCCGGCGACGACCAGGAACACCCCGAGGGCCGCGCCCAGTTGGGCCAGTCGGATGAGCGCAGTTCCGGCCGCCTGCGCTTCGTCCTTCTCGTTCCGGTTCGCGACGAGGAACAGTTCCGCCAGCTCATCGACGATCACGACGACGGGAACAGGGCGTTCCTCGTCGGGCAACCCCCAGATGTTGCGGACGCGAGCCGCTCGGCAGACGGTCATCCGGTCGAGGGTCATGTCCACGAGCGCGGTCAGCAGCCGGACCGCCTGTTCGCGGTTGGTGGCGAGGGCCGACAAACGCGGCTCGTAGAGGGACAGTTCCATGCCGCCCTTGCAGTCGATCCCGACGAGGGCGACGTGCTGCGGAGCCAGACCGGCCACGAGGGCGTTGATCAGGGTGGACTTGCCGGAACGGGTGGCCCCCACGATCAGCCAGTGAGGCACGCGCCGCAGGTCGACCACCCACGCGACCCCGGTCTCCAGCACGCCCACGGCCACCCGCAGCAGATGACCGGGCCCCCGCTGCTTCGGAACCCGGGGATCGGCCAATGGATCGGCCGCCGACGCGACGATCCGTACGACCCCTGGCTTCCAGGAGGTCACCCGCACCGCGTGAACCTGCCAGTCCTCCGCCATGGCGGGCGCAGCCTTGACGAAGTCCTCCGGCACCTGGCCCGGCAGCAGTCGCACCAGCACGACGAAGCCTCCGGAGGCCGGTCGTATGAGACCGTGCCGGGGTACTCGCGGCTGCGGCGGAGGCGCCCCGTTGCCGACGAGCCCGGACACGACGGTCAACGCCGGCCGCCGACTCACGGCGAGGCCGCACCCGGCCATCAGAGGCCGCCAGGTCCGCATGACCCGTAAGGCGGCGGCCGGGAAGCCGAGTAACAACCACCATGCGATGGGGTAGCGGCGGCGCAGGGCCGGGCCCGCCAGAAGCAGACCCAACCCCAGCGCTGCGGCCACCACCAGAACCCAACTCGGCCCGGTGGAACCGGCCGAAGTGGTGGCGGCGAAGTTCATCACTGCCCGGCCCCCTTACCCGCCGGAGCGGGAGCGCTCAGAGGCCGAATCTCCGCCGCGCGGAAGGCGATGCCGTGCCGTCCCTCGTTCTCCCAGGGTGTTGCGACCAGGTCGCGCACGGCGACCGGCATGCCGAGCTGCACACCGGCCGGCTCACCGGCCACGCTCACGTTCACGACGTCCGCCGACGCTCCGGCCATCAGGCAGAGGCCGACTTGGTACATGGTCTTGCCGGTCTCACGGTCCACCCGCAGCTGACCGGTCTCTCGGTTGGCGACCCGCGGAGCCGGGGGCACGGCGCAGATGATCCCCGTGTACTTCGCGGTGTCGATCGGAAGGCTTGCCACTGTTCGTCTCTCCTCGTCTCAGGCACCCGGAGGCCGATCCTCCGGGCTGCTAGACCACCCGTACTACGGGTGACACCAACAAGAGTGGCGACCCGTAGTACGGGTTGTCAACCGCCTTCGAGTGGGAGAAGCTATGACCATCCATGGACGGCACGTACCAACCACGGATGGAAGAAGCAGCGACCACGGCCACGGAGGGCCCGCATGCCGCCGAAGGACACGCAGCCGAAGTACCGGCAGATCGCCGACTACCTGCGCGATGGCATCTTGGACGGCACCTTCCCGGCCGGCCAACCGCTTCCGTCGGAGGAGGCGTTGGCGAAGCAGTTCGGCGTGACGCGCCCCACAGTCCGTCAGGGCCTGGCCGAGCTAAGAGCGTCCGGTCTCGTCGAGGCCATCATGGGCCGCGGCACCTTCGCCCGCTCCCCGCACAGCCGCCCCGGCCTCACCCGCCCGCGCGGCGTACGACGAGCATCGGACGGCCGCTACATCGAGGCCGACGGCATCCGCTGGACCGACGCCGAACCACCAGTCGCGACCCGCACCGACGCCCCGTTGGTCCTCGCGGACCTGCTCCGCATTCCGCCGGGCGAGCCGATATTCACGTACGACGCCCTACAGACGGCAGACAACGGCCACCTCCGCCAACTCCACCGGACGTACGTGCCGTTCTCGGTGCTCATCGACACCAAGTACGAGGAAGAGGCGCCTCCGCCGGCACCGGAGCTCTACTCCGCGCTCGCCGACCTGGGCCACGAACTCCACTTCACCGAGTACATCCGCACCCGCATGCCCCTACCAGACCAGGCCCAGGCACTGCGACTGTCGGACGGGGTGCCACTCCTGCACGTCCTCCGCGTGACCCTCACGGAGGGGGACAAGCCCTTGGCCCTGGAGGAATTCCACCTACCGGGCGACGAGTTGGAACTGTCCTTCAGGCTGTAGTCAGGGCTCTGGTGGCTCACACTTTCTCTACATTATCAAGGCGGCTCGCTCTGCGAGCCGCGCCCGGGCCCGGCTGATACACCGGCCGCTGTGCACCACCAGAAAATACTGATAGTGCATGGCGACTTTTTCACAACACCGGCAGGAGCGGCCCCTCGCAATGGGCTTGGCCGCCCACTGAGACTAAATCCCGGGTCCTATGAGTCCATCGGACTCTCCACTTGCAGACGTCGGGCTAATCATTTTTCGTTGACGTTGATTACGAAGCTCTCGACCGATTCGTGCACGAACCTCCTCACGAACTGCGTTATCCGGAAACGTCCGCAAAGAAACCAGGCAGGATGAGATTATTCCCTCCAGTTCCCGTTGACGACCAGGCTGAGTATTCGGATCCATATAAACTCCGGTGGAAATAAACCGGATAGCCTCTTGAACAGCCTTCCTTTCTCCGTGTCGACGCAGAACTTCCTTCGCGTACTTAACCCATTCCGGGTGATTTATTTGCTGCGAAAAAAGTACCCCTAGGAGGGCTCGCCCCGGATCGGCGGTGAAATTATCGTCCTTCATCGCCTCCGAAATCCCCTGAGAAAGTCGTGCAGTAGCCATCGAGTCAGCCATGGCAGCCCAAGCGGACAAAATTGGGGCCAAAACCATGACCCGCTCCACTATCTCAGCGGTATCGTCCTCCGACACACCAGCGGTGCGCAGCATGCCCTCTAGGATATCCGAGGAAGTGAAGAACTCTCGCATGTTCCCGGATATTATAGCGGCGAAATTAGCCCTCCCCTCAATCGCATCTCGAAGGACGCTGCTCTTCAGCGGTATGTCCTGCACCAGCTCACTGTTGCGCAAGACAGACGACATGAGATCCAAAGACTCCGCAAAATCGGCGAACTTGTTTCTGCGCCGAACGATTTCCTCATCTTCATCTCTGATGGAGAAGAGTGCGTCCATCTGATCGAGCATGTCCTCGATATCCCGTTCCGATTCCTCCGAATCGCCCGGAGTGGACTTTTCTGACGGGATCACCTTACTCAAGAGCTTTGCAGTATCGTCGTCGCCTCCCCAACCTTCTTTGAGCGCCGTACTTGCAAATAGGTCGACACCCCCCAGGCCCATATTGTCGCGACACTCCGTATAGAGATCCCACACATGCCGCAAGAGCTCTTTGTCGCTTCGCCTGAGTGCGGCAACATGACGGATTACAGGCGCGTACAACAACGCATCTGATAGGACGAGTTGTCGAAGGTCATCCGAGTCTTGAACTCCCTGTGCAGCCAGGAGGTACATAAACATAAGATGCCGAAAATAAATCTTTTGATCTCGCTCCACGAGAACGCGCCGCGCGACAAATGATTTGATTACATCACCCGGAGGCTCAGACCAACCAACAGCCTCAAAGTAGTCCAGAAGAAACCGTTCGACTTCTATGCGGGGCAGGCGTCTGACGTTATCTCTGATAAACTTCTCCGCCAGGCAAGAAAGGATGTGCTGTCGCTGCCTGTAGTCGAGTTTGTGATCACGCTCCTCGCCTTCTTCTCCGCGCCCCAGGAGCATTCCCAGATAAGCCTCCAAGACCGCTGTATCGTTTTCTCCCTGGGCCACCGATTTTCCTGCGGCTACGATAGAAACGAGTGCGGCGATAATAGAGGGTGTACGCGGGAGACGCTCGCGCTTCAGAAGCGACAGGACAGCTCCTACAGTTTCTTCCGCATGTTCCGTCCCCGATAGCGCGACAAGACTTCTAATCTCTCGGCGACC
Source organism: Streptomyces sp. NPDC090088 (assembly GCF_044747345.1). Lineage (NCBI taxonomy): Bacteria > Bacillati > Actinomycetota > Actinomycetes > Kitasatosporales > Streptomycetaceae > Streptomyces > Streptomyces sp. NPDC090088. Next base: position 1,078,317 of record NZ_JBIVDZ010000002.1, read on the forward strand.
AAATACACCCAAGTAGCGCGTGCATGGTGTGATACCTTCACTTTGGAGCAACTCCACTATCAAGTTCTCGTCGTCTCGTCGACAACCGATAGCGAATATGTGGTCTGGCTGCGCGCGAATAAATTCCATAATGCGCTGGGTCTTACGGGTGCGCGCCACATCAGTAACATCGATGGCCAAAGCCATCTTAGGCAGGGGATCTCTCGGCCCAGCGGGGATGCCCGCAAGAGCCAATTCTTTACGTACAGCCGCCGACAGTGGGTCCTTGCCCGGCCCAATTTCTCCTTTATCGACCAAGACAGGTGTCAGGTTAGGGTCCAGGGCGTAAGCTTGATAGACGAGCCACTGCAGTGCACTTGTGAGCCCACTGGAATCTTCACCCACAAATACAAAATGCCTGTCGGTTGCAAGTCGTTCCCTGACGTCATCCCGTTCAATCGCATTGACGCCTTCCTCCGGGTCACTTGCTGACAGGTATTGTTCCAACGGCAGAGGGAGTAGGACTGGCGGGATCAACAGATCATTGATATTTGCGTCCGCAGGGCTATCCACGGCCAGAATGCTTCGTTCTTTAACGGTGTCCAGCAACGCCGACGCAGCGAGGTCGGCGGAGCTGTGAGTTATCGCGACAGAGGCAATCTGTTGTGTTTCTTCAAAGCTGAAATTTATTTCTCCTCCTGGCGCAATATTCACCGCCATGTCGAAGTCATCGCGCATCTCGTAGTAAGTGCGCATACCCACATTGCCGCCGGACAAATCTGGCTTAACATTTATGATCGAGTAGGAATTTTCGTACTCGCGAGAGTTATACAGAGAACCTGCTGCACTGTGAACAAGATTTCCAAGGGTGCCCTGTATGGCGCGAGGTTCATTGACGTGTGTGTGTCCCGTGCATAGAATCTGAAAGCCCTTGTTCAGTTCGCGCTTTGCGTCGTTCTGATCGAACTCAGCCAGCCAGTCAATCGGATGATGCATTACCGCGATGCGTATGTCCGCCCCAGCCGCAGCGTCGGCCGCCATCGAAAGCTGCCGGTCGCCCACTATCAGGTGCGCGCGATCCGCGTCGTCGCCGGCTCCCGTAGCCCTCCACGCCGAGTTTAGCGTCACGACGGCAACGGATTTCCCTTCAACGGAGAATCTATGGACAGACGCCAATGGAGATATATTCTCAACTTCAGCGCCTTCGTAGTAATCCTCGTGAAATTGTCGCCACGGGCGCATCCTGTCGATCGCCCTCATGAGGTTGCTTTCGCTATCTAGGAGATAATTTACAGAGCCTCGATCTGAGAGTCGAGCGCGCATCCCGTCTTCGGCATATTCATCAATAAGTGAAATATCGACATCGTGATTGCCTGGGGCGATAATAATTCGAGAACGATCAAGCGATAGCATTTCTTGAATCGGGTCAAGCAAGTGGCTGCGGGCAAAACTGAACTGATCCGCCTGTGCGCTGAAAGCTATATCTCCACTGAGTATAACGGCATCAATCTGCTCTTGCGTGTGCTGCAATTTCAAATCACGCAAGAACGCGTTCACGATCTTGCCTTGGTCTGCTTGCCACGCAGGGCGGATGTGAAGATCGCTAATGTGGAGTATGCGCATGGCTTGAATCCCAGTCCGTGTCAGCAACGTGTGGATGCCGTTAGAGGGGACACTACGCTGGGTCGGATCCTCGCGGACCCGCTTGTCGAACCTGCCTGCACAGCATGGTCCCAAAAATATAGTCAATTTTACCGTAAAGGTAAAATCGCACATATGGCGCATAATGCTATATATAGCCCTTTATTGCTGGTGCCGACCCGACTCCTGTGGTCATGCGGTGTAAGGAAAAGGCAGGATAGTATGCGCTCCTACTTCAGTGACTTGTGCGATCAGAAAGCAGGGGGTCGACGGTGTGGTCTCGGCGGATATCAGACTTGCATCCCTCCAGGTTGAAGGGATTTCCATCCCCTCAGGACAGTCGCCTAGCGATGGTTGTTGAACTTTTCACCCTCGCCGAGAGCTACGTGATCGATACTTCCATATGGTATCTTGAGCGCCGAATATCGCCTTCCCGGAAATCCAAGCTTCTCCGCGCTGTCGCGGCAGTGTCCGTAATTATCGGAGCGGTTTTGCCATTGATACATTCAGCGGCGCCCGCTCTGGTGTCTGCGGAATGGGGCTTCGTCTTTCTTGCCTTGGGTGGCGGGGCTGTACTATTTGATCGGGTTTTTGGGTACTCGGCATCCTGGACTCGATACATCAAGGCCGGACTCCTTCTGCAACAGTCTCTGGCGGATGCTCAAATCAAGTTTTCAAGGGCCTATCTGTCTGTAAATATCGAATCTCCCACTGGTCAAGAGATAAATTCTTTGCTGGATATAGTTTCAGCTCTTCGAGGGGAAGCCGGCAAGGCAGTCGAAGACGAGACCAATTCGTGGACTGGTTACATTTCCGAAAGCGTGGAGGAGCTGACACGGTCCACAGGCAGGGGGGCTTCGATTTCCGTGCAAGCGAAAAGTGATCGGTAGGCCTTGGTGGAGGTCGGCAGGGCCTTCAACATGGCTAAGGCCCGAAGGGGTGCAGCGAGACACACGCGTGCCTGATCGGTCGGCGCACCGACCATTTTGGCTGGCTTTCTTTGGCGGAGGAACCTACTAAACCCAGTTGGGGCCTCTGTCCAGCGTTTGATCAAGAATGGCAGCGCTCCAGGCATGCGCCGGCCTGCCGCTTCGTCCGGGCTGCGGCGCTGGGGCGCCGGTCCCGGCCGAGCGGCAGACGACAGACGAAGGGTCGGCGTGCAGCAGAAGGCCCCGCACATCGGCCGTCGGGGGAGGCGACGATGTGCGGGGCCGGCCCGGTCGACCGCAGGAGCCTGCCAGCACTGCGGCCGACCGGAGTCTCATCGGTCGATAGGTTCAGGCTGCTGATGACCTTCGGCGGATTGGGCGCCTCGCTGTCGGCAGTGCGTCGGGGCTCGTCTCCGCCTCTGCCGCGAGGCCCGAAGTGATCAATTCGGCCAGCACCATTGCCGCCTCCGGCCGGATGGTCCCAAGGTGTACCAGGCCGTCGCCGGAGACATTCACGTCAGCCGCGAGGCCAGGGAAGTCCGACTCCACACCCAGGGCCGATAGTTGTGCGGCCAAAGCGCGTGCGCTGCGTCGAGCCTGACCCCAACCACGGACGTAAGGAACTCCGGGCATCAGGTTCTCGGCGCGCTTGGCGACGACTCCCCGTCGGTCGGTCATGGCTCAGTCCTCTCCTGCGCGATGTTCGGTGGCGCCGTCGCCGCTCTTCTCAAGCCGCTGCACGCCCGTAGCCAGCCCCAGGCGCAGCAACTCGGCCAGCCGCTCCGCGGTCGCCGGCGAAATCCGCCCGAGTTCGACCAGGCCGTGCCCGAAGGCGTTCAAGTCGGCGCGCAGATAGGGGAAGTCTTTCTCCATCCCCGCGCGGATCAAGGCGTCTCGTAGAGCGGTCGTGGCATTGCGAGCGGCATACCAGCCGTCCCTTTCCAAAGGTGACCAGGTGGCAGCGTCTCGCCGTTCCGAGGTGTCATCCGGCATCGGCCGCGCTCCCCTCGAATGTGGCCTGAGCCAAGGCAGCGGCAGACGGGTAGCGCTCCCCATACCGGTCCACACGAGCGAGCAGTTCGGCGGAAGCAACGAGCATCGTGGCCAAGGCGACCGGGCGGAGCGGGTTGGCGATCGGTCGACGGGTCGGGGCACGGAGCCACTCGTAACGGTCACCGGGCATAGGCATAGGGCCGGGGACGACGACCACCGATCCGCCGCTCAGGTAGCGGTACGAAGGGGGAGTGCCCTCTTCGCGTTCGAGGTAGTGAGTGAAGTCCTCCCGGCTCTGTGAACCAAGGAAGAAGCCCACCCGCCGGCTCCGGTGATCGAGCACCGTCGGGCCGAACGGCAGTCCTCGCCGAAGCAGCTGATCGAACGCCTCCATACCGACTCGCTGCTCGACGGTCACCATGTCGAAGAGGTGGCCGGTCGGGAGCATGTAGGGCGCCTGAGGATCGTCCGCCCAGGTAGCCCGGCAGTCCGTAGGATCGTCAGCGGCAGCGGAGAGCCATTCGATGCCCCTCCTCGTCATCCTCTGCACGTCATCTCACCTCGGTCAGAACCGGAGACAGTTGCGGCTGCGACGCCGCCTTGTGTCCAGAGTCGAGGTCAGCCCCCTGGCCAGGGCAGATGACGAGAGGTGACGGGGGATGACGCGTCACGCGTGGACGCGTCATCCCCCGTCATGGGGCCAACGCCCTTCGGTCTCTGACTACTTGCAGCGCGCGGTCATGAACAGCGCGTACATTCGGTCGTAAGGTCAGAGAACCGTGCGCCCCGGAAGTCGCGCCCGTTCACAGGCGGGGAGGGAATGGTCACGTCTTCGCTGGAATCGACCAGCGTTCGCTTACGGCAAGCCCGCGTGACCCGAGGCTGGAGCCAGCCGCGGTTGGTCCGGGAGTTACGCCAGGCTGCCATGCGCCGTGGCCATCAGCTCCCGTCCGACGCGAGCGTGAAGCGCCGCGTCGCCAGCTGGGAGAACGGACACAGCGTGCCGGACGACTTCTACGGTCCGCTTCTGTGCGAGGTCTACGATCTCAGCGCCGCCGAGCTGGGGCTGAACCACGAAGGCGAGCGGGACACGGGCCTCTTGGACGCCAGCTACCCCGGGAGCCCCGAAGGAGCGATCGAGACCGTCGGTCAGTTGTGGCGCGCCGATCTCAACCGGTACGAGCCTCTGCTGCAGGCCGAGCCGTCCGAGCCAGCTTGGAACGAGGCGTCGCTTCGGTGGTTGGTCGCGCCCGAGCCGGCTGTTCCTCAGCAGCGTCGGGACGGCATGCGCGTCGGTCTCGGAGATGTGGCCGCCATCAAGACCACCGCGGACATGTTCGCCCAGTTGGACGACCGGTTCGGCGGCGACCATGCACGGCATGCAGCTGTGCAGTACCTCAGCACCGAAGTGACGCCACTCCTCCGTGGGCAGTACAACGAACAGGTTGGCCGAGCTCTCTTCTCCACCGTGGCGGAGGCAACGCTCCTGGCCGGTTGGATGTCCTACGACGCCTGTCGGCACGGCTTGGCACAGAGGTACTTCCTCCAAGCTCTCCGGTTGGCCCAGGACGCCAATGACCGCCGACTCGCCGGAAGCATTCTGTCCGCCATGAGCCATCAGGCAACGTTCCTCGGCCGATATACGCAGGGTGCGACGCTCGCCCGTGCTGCTCTCATGGGTATCTCTCCCGTGGCCACGCCCACGCTTCGCGCCCAGTTCCACGCCATGGAGGCACGCGCGCTTGCCCGGACTGGAGACGTTCGGGCTTGTGAAGCCGCCTTGAGCGCGGCTACGAAGGCGCTGGAGAGCCGGAACAACGACGACGAGCCCGAGTGGATCAGTTATTTCGACGAGGCAGAGCTTGCTGCAGAGGCCGCCCACTGCTTCCGTGACGTCAACAGCGCCCGGCAGGCCGTCGCTCATGCCGAGAACGCCATGAGCGGCAGCCATGTCCGGAGTGACTTCTTCGCAACCATGGTTCTCGCCGACGCCCACCTCCGCGCCGGCGACGTCGAGGAGGCATGCCGGGTGGCACTTGACGCGCTGGACCTGGGCGAGCAGCTCAAATCGGCGCGATGCGTCAGCTATCTTGCGGAGTTCCGTCAGAACCTCGCGGTGGCCAGCAGCAGCGCCGATGCGCAGGCGTTCACCGAGCAAGCCAGGGAACACAGGTTATGGGTGGCGGCAGCCCCGACATCGGCAGTCTAATTCTCACCCAGATCGCCCAGCACGGAGAGAGGATCTATTCATGGGTGACCTGCTGACGCCCATCATCGCGGCTGCTTCAGCTCTGCTGGGCGTCGGTCTGACCGGCGCCATTAATGCTCGCTCCGATAAACGCAAGGACAAAGCTCTTGAGCGGCAGCAATTGCATCAGGAGGCCGTTCAGGAGCGCAATCACATACGTGAGCTTCATGCGGAACATAAGAAATGGCTGCGCGAGCAAAGACTGGCCGCGTATCAGTCGCTGTTGACTGCCATGGCCCAAGCGCGTGAGGCAAATTGGCAATACTTCAACGTGCTGCAATCGACTTCCTCCCCCTCGCCCGACTCTCAGGAGAAGAGAACCGCAGCGCGACAAGCACGCAGCGTGGCCAGTCAAGCAAGCCACACAGTCCAGTTGGAGGGCCCTGAGCCGGTCTCAGCTGTTGCTGTGCGCTGCCTGGCAATCATGGAGCTTGAATACGAACGTGTTGCCACTCTCGTAGAGGGCGCGCTCACCAACAACCTGAGCCCGCAAAGGGAAGCGGAAATACGCGCGGCATTCACGGACGGCGATCAGGAGTATAGCGATGTCATGGACCTGTTCGTTGAGACCGCAAGAGGAGCACTCGGCGAGATCCTAGCCGTCGGCTAGGGCCGGCAGTGTAGATAATCACTAGAACGGGCCCCATTCGTCCCGCCCCTGTCCGGTGCGAAGGGACCGCACCCGACGAGCGAATTCCGCCGCGGCTGAGTCGCTGGTCGTGACCTGGTGGCCGAGCCACGCGACCATCATCAGCTCGCGCAGGTCGGCGAGGGTGTCGTACCCAGGCCAGTTCATCAGGTCGAAGCCGTAGCGATGAACGAACTCCGCGTACTCCGCCTCGGTGTGCCAGTGGTAACGCTCGTAGAACATCGCCGTCAGGACCAGATCCCACTCACGCGGAGCGAGCGCGACGCCGTCGAGATCGATGAGCACAGCGTGCCCGTCGCGGTGGCGGAGGATGTTTCCGATATTGGCGTCGCCATGGATCATGCCGAAGGGGAGGACGAAGTCCAGCCGGTCGTAGTCCTTGGCGAGTCTTGTCGCTCGCTCGTCCAGGAACGTCCGGTCCTCATCCGAGATGCCGTCGAGGCCTTCCATGGACGCCGTCAGCTTGGCCAGCGGGTCGAAGTACGGCAGGCCGAGAGAATCGGGTTCTTCGAGCCAGTGTAGACGGCGGAGCAGGTCGGCCAACTCGCCGACCGTTGCGTACTCCTCGCGCTCCTGGACGCTCTCCCAGAAGGTGACCACGCGGTCGGCGATGACGAGCGGCTGGGCTATCGAGGCCGGCACGCGCATGGCGGGGAAGTCCTGTGTCTCCAGCCACCTGGCCGCGCCCACGGCTCGATCCATCTCAGTGAGGACGGAAGGATCACGCGCGATGCGGATTACGACGGGTAACGAGGTGAGACGGTAGACGGCGTTCGAACCGAGCCGCAGCAGCTCGGCGTCTCGGGAGTCCAGCCCGGCCGTCGCGCAAGCCTCCTGGAGCACGGGCCCCAAGCCCTCCGCAGTGAACTCCGTGCCGTCGCCGTCCGGTCGCCCGCTGCTACCCGAGATCATGCCTCGACCATACGGGCCGGGCCGGGACCTCAACAGGGCACCCGCGTAATAGGGGCGTAATGATCTTGCGTGGCGGAGTCCTGGCGATGCCTTCCGCCGCAGGTCACAGGATCAATCGCGTCAGCAGCTCATCTGGGCTCCGGAGCCGTGTGCGCAGGTTCGAATCCTGCCGGGGGCACTTCGTATGAGGTGCCTAAAGACCCCGTCACCAGCGGAAACGCTGAGGTCGGGGTCTTCGCGTATGTGCAGTCAGATGCAGCCCGAAGCGGCTCCATGTCGGGGTCTGTGGGCGAGGCGCGGACGGGGTCTTGGGGCATCACGCCAGGTGAGGCTCGCAAATCGACGTACCCTCGGAACAGGTGCGGGGCCACATCGCCAGGCGCTACTGGTTCCCTGCTAGTCGGTGGTGACGCCCCAGTACCCCATGCGCACGGGCCTACCGTCGCGGTAGAGCACTGTGCAATTCCCTTGGCTTCGGCCCGGGAAGTCCAACCACCCGGAGTCGAGAGCGGCGTTCCACTCCTCGTAGGTGGGCCGGCCGTGAGGAGCCCACGCGCGCACCTCACTATCGGTGAGCGGCCGCATGAACGGACCGTCGTCCGTGTCCTCGGCTTCGATCATGAGGGGGAAGTCCAGCACGGTTCCCGTGCCCCCGGTGAAGATGTACTCCTGCCACTCCGGGTCGTGCCAGAGTTGCTCAACGGACCGTCCCCCGAAGCCGCGGCTGTCCCGCGCCAGCTCGTCTTCCTGGGCCTGCCGGAACGCGGCCGCCAGATCACGCTGATACGGGCCAGTGCGGGCCCATTCGTCGCCGCCCATCCGCATCCTCCCTCCGTTCGAAGTGCTTGATCGAAAGCGGAGTGTAGGAGACGGCACTGACAGGTCATCTCGCCCAGCCGGGGGTCAAGCTCATGCTTTGAAGACCACCCACAGAACACGCATCGAGTACGGCGCTTCGCTGGGACGCACCGGCTCATGCCCGGATCCAAGCCTGACGATGGCGAGCTACGCCGTACACCCGCTCGACCTGCTCGGCCGTCAGCACCCCGGAAAGCGGCGCCAGTGCCGCCACTTCAGGCTCCCTGTACACACGTACGCTGAGCTGCGTGGCGACCACGTTCAAATCGGTCACACCGACAAAGACGAGCATCGGTTCCACCGGTACGGGAAAGCCGCAATAGTGCTCAAGCACGCGAGCTACTCGCTTGGCCTCAGCCCGGCTTTTACGCGCATAGGGTGCCGGCTTCCCGTGATCGACCTTGACTGAGTCGTCACCGACCTCCTGCCAAACCCGGTAGTAGGTCGAGGACGGGACGGTCGTCAGGAGATTCCGAGCCGGTTCGGGGTTCGCGACAACGCGAGGATCGACCTGGTTGGAGACCTTCGGCTTCTGTCGGCGGACGGCCGTGATCGGGTTCTCGCGCAGCTCCCCCAGGTCGACCGCATAGTTGGCAGCGTTGACAAGGGTCCGCCGCTTACGCCGCACTGTCTCGGCTGCCGCAGCCTTGCCGTCGAGCTCGAGTTTCAGCGAGTCAAGCACCGCACGGGCCGTGGCCGGTTCAGCAAGATCGGTCAGCAGTCGCGATGCCTTCGACACCCAGTGAAGGCCGATCGGACGGCCGTCCAGCCCGCTCGTCGAGGAGCTCCACGGTCACGCTGGTGAGTGACTCATTGATGCCGTTGCGCGTATTGGGGGCGGCGTGGGGCCATTTCATGGCGAGGTATCGGGGGGCGAAGTCGTATCAGGACACAGCCGACTTCTTCGGTTCCTTCGAGTCCGGAAGCCCGGATGCCTTGTCGAACTCCTCGCCGGTGCACACAGCAATCAGCCACCTGACGTAGGGGAGTGGTGCGGTGTAGCTGGGGTGGTTCTCTACAGGGTGCACACGGGCAAGACAGGCGAGTGCTGGCCCCCAGGGAGTGAACCTCGCGGAGTGGCTGACGGGCACGCTGGCAGGAAGCCTGACGGTGGACACAGTGCTGGAGAGCCAGCCCACTTCGTAGACCAGCTTGAGCCCACTACCTGCTTGGGCCGGTGTGTTCCTGCAGGCCGGGAGCAATTTCGGGGCCAGGGGCGCCGCACCGCCGCGCACCCGGTAGCGACATCGCGATATCACCCGAATGGCCCAACGTGACGTGCCACCCACTTGGGTGAAGATCAAACTGGCTAGTGCCCCGACCGAGGTAATCCGTGAAAGGGGAACCACATGCGCATTCGTCGAATCCTCGCCGCCGTCATCGCTACGGCAGCCCTCGCCGGACTCGGCCTCGCAGGCGCCGCCACCGCCACCGCCGCCACGGCACAGGGTGCCTCGTCCTACGTCACCCCTTCTCAGTGCAATCAGGGCGGCGGAACGGCCGATCTGGCGAACAACGTCTGCAAGGGCGGTACGCACGACGGGGAGACGATCGACTGAAACCCACAAGGCGCCCCGCAGCCACGCGCCGCGGGGCGCCCGCCCCCGCGCGAGCGTGAGCGTAGGGGGAGTCGCAGGGACCGTGCCGACCCGTCGGGCACGTCAGACAGGTCCGAGTCGACCCACCTCGCGGCGTCCGTGTCGGTCAGGGGGTGCGGAGGCTGCCGGTGTACACGTCCGTACGGTTCTGCGGGGCGCCGGAGTTGGTGAGGGTGAGCACGGGCCGTACGCCCTTGCCGTCCGCTGCCAGGCCTTGGTAGTCGCCGAGGAAGTAGCCCCCGGAGAACGGTGCCTGGAGCCAGTCGAAGACCCGGGAGATCCGTCGTTCGGTCCGGAGTTTCGGGTTTCCGTGCCGGAGCGTGGCCAGTTGGTAGGCGGTGGGGAGGGTGGTGGTGTTGCCGGGCTTGAGGAAGCGCAGGTCGTAGTAGGTGAGCGCGACCGTGCCCGCCTCGGTGACCGCGATCGACGGGGAGAAGGCCGGAACGTTCTTGGGGCTGATCAGCTCCGGGGTTCCCCAGGTGTGTCCGCCGTCGGTGGACCGTACAAGCTGGACGGAGTCGAACTTTCCGCCGGAGAAGTCCGCGCCCTCGTAGGCCATGTAGAGCGTGCCTGTCGTGGGGTCGACGGCCGGGCTCGGCAGGGTGGTCCCGTCGCGCAGCGGTTTGGCGGGGTCGTTCGGGTCGACCTCCGGTACGGAGGTGTCCCGGGCCACGGTGACCGGGGCGCTCCAGGTCTCTCCGGCGTCGGTCGAGGTGACCATCTGGTAGTGGGCCTCGACGACGGTGGTCAGGTCGTCGGCGTAGGTGATCCGGTCGAAGAAGTCGTACAGGGTGCCGGTGCGCCGGTCGGCGACGATCAGATGGCCGATGGTCTGGGTGTTGGGTACGGCGCTGGTGTCGACGAACCGGCGGGCCTCGCTCCAGGTGCGGCCGCCGTCGCGGGTGAGGGAGATGTAGCCGGGGCCGTCGAGGGAGCTGGGGCCGGGCGGGTCGTTGTCGAGGCGGTTCCAGACCTGGTAGGCGGTGCCCTTGCGGACCGGGTCGGCGGTGAGGGAGGGCTTGTCGTTGAAGAACGGCTGCTCGTCGACGTGCGTGGTGGTGAGGTTCCGCCACGTGCGGCCGCCGTCGCGGGAGGTGGCGGCCAGGAGGGCGGTGCGCGTGCTCTTCGTGAAGTCGACGCCCTCCCCGCCGGCGTAGACCGTGCCGTCCGGTCCGGTGCTCACCCAGGGGTCGGTGGCCCGTTCGTAGTCCGCGCCGCCGGGAGCGCACAGGCTGAACGGCAGCGTGCTCCGGTGGAACGTGCGGCCGTCCGTGGACCAGCCGGCCACCAGGCCACGGGCGCCGCCGTCGTTCCAGCGGTCCTGCTGGAACACGGTGACCACGCGCCTCGGGTCACGCGGATCGACGGACAGGTACGGCTCGACCTCGGTGCCCGGGTGGACGACGCTGTCGGCGGACCTCGCTCCGATGGTGCACTTCGCGTACGGGTCGCCGTGGGACACCTTGACCAGCAGTGGTGTGCCGTCGGGGTTGCGTTCCGCCGCGGCGGGAGTCGTGCCGGTGACCGTGACGAGCAGCAGCGCGGCGGTGGTGACGGCGGTCAGGGGCAGGCGGACGCGCATGCGGGATCTCCTCCGGGCCTGTCGGCCTGCGTACGGGTCCGCCGTCATCGGGGCGGGCCGGGGCGCGGAGGTGTACCGCCGGAACGCGAGGGTGGGGCGACTCCGCCTGGTCCTTTTCGGCGTGGCGGCCGGGGCCCTTGATGGGCCGAACGACGGAGTCGTCGCCGGGGTCGTGCCCCGGGTCGTCCCCCGGGTCGTCCCCGGGTTGTCCAGGAGCGCGGCGGAGCCGACCGGCGGGTGCACTGTGCCGGTCGGCTCCTTGGTCTGGCTGTGCTGTTACGGCGCTGACGCCATGCCCACCCGTGCCGGTCGCCCTGCGGTGCGGCGACCGGTCAGGTGATCGTCTGCGTGGTCCCGTCGGGCAGCGAGCAGACGTAGCCGGCGTAGGGGCGTGCGACGACCTGCCCGCCGGCGGCCGTGCAGTCGTCTCTGGAGATGTTCGGAGACGAGGCGGCGGCCCCGGCGCCGACAGCGCCGACGGCGCTCACGCCGGCAAGGGTCGCCGCGGCCAGGGCGAGGCCCAGGATTCTTCGTATGCGCATGACTTCCTCCTCCTCTTGGGCGCCGCGTCCGGGCGGTGACTGCCCGGGCGCGGAGAGGCTAACGCGGTTCGTGGGCCGCGGCCCGGCAGGCAGCGGTCGCGGCGCCGCCCGCCACTCCGGCCCCGGTCAGCCCGGTCACGCAACTCTGCAGGTCTCCGACCACGCCACGGCCGCAGGCCGCTGTGACCGAGTCGGAGGCGGTGGCACCGGCCAGTTCGGCCATCTTCGTGCAGGCGGGGATGTCCGCCCGGGCCGCGGGAGCGGCGAGTACCACACCGCCGAAGGTGAGGGTCAGGCCGGTGACGGCACCGGCGATACGGGTCGACGTGCGCATGGGACGCACCTGCCTTCCGGGCTGGTCGCGCGCTCCTGGCCCCGGCGGGCCGGATCCACGCGGTACGGCCGCCTGGCGACGCTCGGTGAGTGGTGCCCGGCCGGTGGGTTCACCGACCCACCGCACGATTCCGAGCCGCCGCATCCATCGCATCCGTACCGGAACGGGGTCGCCAGGCCGAAGGAGAGGGCCCCGGACCGGTCGAGACGCGCGCGGACCGCCACTCGCCGGTCCCTCACTCCAGCGTCGCATCCTCTTCCCCGCCCGTCCTGGGCATCCGAGGGGCCAGGCGGAACCGGGTTTCCTCGGGTCGGTCCGTCCTCGGGTCGGTCCGTCATCGGGTCGGTCCGTCACGGCTCGGTCCGTCCTCGGGTCGGTCCGCCGTCGAAGGCGGCGTCCGGCCACGCCCTGGGGGATCGTCCGGCATGCTGATGGTCATGACCATGTACCGAAAGGCCGATGCCGCGTAGGCGGCCCGGCGTGCTGCGCGCCGAACAGGAACCTCGCGTTGAGTGGAGCGTGCCGCCAGGCCGCATCCACGGTCTCTCCGCCCGAACCAGCGCCGCGATCGACCGCATGGAGCGGCTCTCGGGCGACTACTACGTCTACCCCGGTGCCACCGACCGCGCTCTGCGACGGTATCGGGCCTTCCTGCGAGTGCCGGGGCGACGGCCTCTCTACCCGCGGGATCCGGAGTGCTCGTGCCGGGGCTGTTCCTTCGACGATGTGCGCCATGCCCGTGACGTCCTCGCTGAGGTCGTGCGGCAGTTGCCGCTGCGGCCTCGGGCGGAGCTGGCACACACCGTGCGTGCCCTGGACGACAGGTATGTGATGCGTACGCTGCCGGATCCGTTCGCCGCTGACCGGCAGTGGGGTTCTGAGCTGTGGTGGAGGCGTCGGCTGGCCGGCGGGTAGGAGGCTCGCCGCGCAAGTCCCGTCCACGCCAGCTGATGTGACGGTGTGTCAGCCATCTGTCTCCGGCCCCCAGCGCTCCGGCCCCACCCCGCGCCAATCGATCCACGGTGCTTCCGCGACCTCCGCCGGGTCGACCTCCAGTCCGGCTCGGCGGAGGAACTCGGCGAGGTCGGTGGCGTTGTGGGCGAGGCCGAGGATCTCGCCGTCGACGCGTACGCGGCGGCCGCCCGTGGGGGACGGGGGATGCACGATCACGCGTATCGGTCCGGCCATGCCTTCAGGATCTTCCGGGACGTACGGTCCCGCACTCCGGCTTGTCATTCGGGGACCCTCGGTTCAGTGTCCGGACGGCGGGACGTGCCGCGGGTGGCGCAGCTCCCACCATGCCGCGGGGCTCGGTCGCCGTTGCTGCCAGTAAGGGTGGAAGAACAGCTGGGTCGACAGCCGATGCAGCCGTCGGCGCAGCTCGGTGCGGCCGGGCCGCTCGGCGAGCTGCCGGTAGGTGGCGCTCCATTCCTGCTGCGCCCGGGCCAGGTCGGCGGGAAACGATCGCATGCCCGAATTCAAGCACGTGTTCGATTTACGCGTCCATCGGTGCCCGGTCGAGTGCGGTGGCGGTGGCTCGGGCGAACGCGTCCGGGTTGTCCAGCATGATGTTGTGGCCGCAGTCGGGGATCGGGACCACGGTGACGCCGGACGCGGTGAGGGTCTCGGTGCCGGGCAGCGGAGCGTCTGCTTCCGGCAGCAGGTAGGTGCGGGGGATCCGCAGGGCCAGGAGGAGTTCGCGCATGGTGGGGGTGGTGCCGCGGGTGAGGTGGACGGCGCTGCGGTGCAGGGCCTCGCGGCCGGCGAGGCGCATGGTGGACCACCAGTGCGGGCCGGCCAGGTCGCGGATCTCCTGCCAGCCGCCGGCCAGGAACTCCTCCTCGGAGCGGGCGGCGATACCGCTGCTGCCGAGGGCGCCGGGCCGGGGCGTGATCGGGTCGAGGTTGGCGTCGACCAGGACCAGCCGGGAGACCAGGTGCGGGTGGCGGACGGCCAGGACGATGGCCACCGAACCGCCCATGCTGTGGGCGATCAGGTCCGCCCCCGTCACATCCGCCTCGGTCAGGGCCCGGGCCAGGGCGTCGGCGTGTGCCTCCAGGGTGTAGTCGAAGGCCGTGGGGCGGTCGCTGATGCCGTGCCCGAGGAGGTCGATCAGGAGTGAGCGGTGGCCGGCCAGCGAGGGGTGGACGGCGGTCTCCGTGAAGTAGGCGGGCGAGCTGGCGCCCAGACCGTGGACGTAGACCCGGGTGGGCTCGCGCCCGGGGAGTTCGACCCAGCGGATCCGGTCACCCTGGGGCGTGGCGGCGGCGCTGTGCACAGTCCGGCTCCTTCGCTCGTCTTCCCTCGCCACGACCGGTCGCGGGATCGACGGCGGGATCGATGGCAAGATCGGTAGAGCGAGAGGCTAGCCGCCCGGCCGCCCGGCGGGCACGGCTCGCCCGCACGAGGTGGAAGTCCGGAAAACCCGGACGCGGTGGCCGGTCCGGACCTACTCTCGAGTTGTGCCAGGCGCGTCGGGGCGGGTGCTTGTTGTGGACGACAACAAGGTCATCCGACAGCTGATCAGGGTCAATCTCGAACTGGAGGGTCTCGAGGTCGTGACCGCGGCCGACGGTGCCGAGTGTCTGGAAGTCGTTCATCGGGTACGACCCGACGTGATCACCCTCGATGTGGTCATGCCCCGGCTCGACGGACTGCGGACGGCCGCCCAGCTGCGTGCCGATCCACGAACCCGTGATCTTCCGCTGGCCATCGTGTCTGCCTGTACGCAGTACGAGGTCGAGACCGGCCTCGACGTCGGCGTCGACGCGTTTCTCGCCAAGCCCTTCGAACCGGCCGAACTCGTCCGCATGGTGCGGGAGTTGATGGAGCGGCGGACGGGGCGGCAGGAGCGCGCGCAGGAAGGGGAGGACGGCGAGGTCGAGTACTCCGGGGAGCGGGCCGGGGGCAACCCCGTCTACCCGTGACCGGGGGAGTGCCGTAGACCCGCCCGTCACGGAGTCCTGGACACACCGTCCACATGCCGGACCGTCCCCGAACCGACTCGCCTACCCACCCCCCTCCTCCCCTACGCTTGTCCCGTGACCCCCGTCGAGCTCTCCCGTACCGTGCTGCGCGCGGTACGTCGTGCTGTGGACGACGGGGAGCTCAGCGTCAGCGTGCCGCAGTGGGCCGCGGTGACCCCGCCGGGGCCCGGAGGCTGCGGGGACTACGCCACGAACATCGCGCTGCAGCTCGCCCGGCCGGCCGGGCAGCCGCCGCTGCGGGTCGCCGAGATCCTGCTGCCCCACCTCGCGAACTGCGCCGGCGTCGACGACGTCGTCGTCACCGGACCCGGGTTCCTCAACATCAGCCTCAGCTCCGCCGGGTCGCCCACGGCCACCCTGGTCGCGGAGATCCGCGCCCTCGGGCCCCGCTACGGCCACGGTGACGCTCTCGCCGGGCAGGTGGTCGCGCTGCGGGTGCCGTACGAGATCCGGGCCGAGGTCGTCGCCGACGCCGTGGTGCGGATCGTCGCCGCGCAGGGCGGGCGCGGTGAGGTCGATCACGGCGACCCCGTGAACCTGCGGCCCGTACCGGCACCGGAGGACCCCCTGCCGCTCGGGCCGGACGCCGCCCAGTGGGCTCTGCTGCATCCCGCCGCCCACGACCGGCCCCGGATCACCGCCGACCACCTGGTGCAGCGGGAGGGCAACCCGCTGTTCCGGGTGCGGTACGCCCACGCCCGCACCCGCGCCGTCGGGCGCGGCGCCGGACGGCTCGGGTTCGCGGCCGTCCCCGGCGACGCGGTACACGGCGACGCCGCACCTGGTGACGGCACGAGCGCCCTCGTCACCGCCCTCGCCGACTACCCCCGCATCCTCACCGCCGCGGCCACCCACCGCGCCCCCGACCGGCTCGCCCGGCACCTCGTCACCGTCGCGGATGCCGCCCTGCCGTACCTGACGACCGTGCTGCCCCGCGGCGACGAGAAACCCTCGGCCGCCCACCGTGCCCGGCTCGCCCTCGCCGAAGCCGCCGGGACGGTGCTGGCCGGCGGCCTGTCCCTGCTCGGCATCGACGCACCCGATCACCTCTGAAGAGAGCGCCAGAAGAGCAATGAGCCGTTCCGCACACCCTGCCGGGCCCCGGCACGCCGACGTCCTTCCCGAGGGCCACTACGCCGCTCCGCCCACCGACCTCAACGCCCTCGACCCCAAGGTGTGGGCCCAGACCGTCAGCCGTGGCGAGGACGGTGTGGTCACCGTCGGCGGTGTCGACGTGAAGACCCTCGCCGAGCAGCACGGCACCCCCGCCTACGTCCTCGACGAGACCGACTTCCGCGCCCGGGCCCAGGCCTGGCGCGGCGCCTTCGGCCCGGACGCCGACGTGTTCTACGCGGGGAAGGCGTTCCTGTCCCGTGCCGTCGTGCGCTGGCTGCACGAGGAGGGGCTCAACCTGGACGTGTGCTCCGGCGGTGAGCTGGCCACCGCGCTGTCCGCCGGCATGCCCGCCGACCGCATCGCCTTCCACGGCAACAACAAGTCGACGCACGAGATCGAGCGGGCGGTCGACGCCGGTGTCGGGCGGATCGTGCTCGACTCCTTCCAGGAGATCGTCCGGGTCGCCCACATCGCCCAGTCCCGGGGCAGGCGCCAGCGCGTGCAGATTCGTATCACCGTCGGCGTCGAGGCCCACACGCACGAGTTCATCGCCACCGCCCACGAGGACCAGAAGTTCGGGATCCCGCTGGCGGGCGGGCAGGCCGCCGAGGCCGTGCGGCGGGCGCTGCAACTCGACGGGCTCGAACTGATCGGCATCCACTCGCACATCGGGTCGCAGATCTTCGACATGTCCGGGTTCGAGGTCGCCGCGCACCGGGTCGTGGGGCTGCTGAAGGACATCAGGGACGAGCACGGCGTGGAGCTGCCGGAGATCGACCTGGGCGGCGGACTCGGGATCGCGTACACCAGCGACGACGACCCGCGCGAGCCGCACGAGATCGCCAAGGCGCTGACCGAGATCGTGTCGCGGGAGTGCGAGTCCGCCCGGCTGCGTACGCCCCGGATCTCGGTGGAGCCCGGGCGGGCCGTCGTCGGGCCGACGGCCTTCACCCTGTACGAGGTCGGCACCGTCAAGCCCCTCGACGGGCTGCGCACCTACGTCTCCGTCGACGGCGGCATGTCCGACAACATCCGGACCGCGCTCTACGACGCCGAGTACAGCGTCGCTCTCGTCTCGCGGACCAGCGACGCCGAGCCGATGCTCGCCCGCGTCGTCGGCAAGCACTGCGAGAGCGGGGACATCGTCGTGAAGGACGCGTTCCTGCCGGGCGACCTGGCACCCGGTGACCTGATCGCCGTACCGGCGACCGGCGCCTACTGCCGGTCCATGGCGAGCAACTACAACCATGTGCTCCGGCCGCCCGTCGTCGCGGTGCGCGACGGCGAGGCCCGGGTGATCGTCCGCCGGGAGACGGAGGAGGACCTCCTGCGTCTCGACGTCGGCTGAGAGGGGCGGAAGATCTCCTGTCTTCCGCCTCCCGAAAATGAAATAGATGTCTCACGATCCGGACGAAGGGTAGAAACTGCCGTCCAGTGAGTGAGACTGGTCCAACCGTAGACGGTATGAGGAAACGAGGTCGGATGATGCGTACGCGTCCGCTGAAGGTGGCGCTGCTGGGCTGTGGGGTTGTCGGCTCAGAGGTGGCGCGCATCATGACGACGCACGCCGACGACCTCGCCCAGCGGATCGGCGCCCCGGTGGAACTCGCCGGGGTCGCCGTGCGGCGGCCGTCCAAGGTCCGCGAGGGCATCGACCCGAACCTGGTCACCACCGACGCGACCGCCCTGGTCAAACGCGGGGACATCGACGTGGTCGTCGAGGTCATCGGCGGTATCGAGCCCGCCCGCACCCTGATCACCACCGCCTTCGAGCACGGCGCGTCGGTCGTGTCGGCCAACAAGGCGCTGCTCGCCCAGGACGGCGCGGCCCTGCACGCGGTCGCCGAACAGAACGGCAAGGACCTGTACTACGAGGCCGCCGTCGCGGGCGCGATCCCGCTGATCCGGCCGCTGCGCGAGTCCCTCGCCGGCGACAAGGTCAACCGGGTGCTCGGCATCGTCAACGGGACCACCAACTTCATCCTCGACAAGATGGACAGCACGGGGGCGGGGTACCAGGAGGCGCTCGACGAGGCCACCGCGCTCGGGTACGCCGAGGCCGACCCGACCGCCGACGTCGAGGGCTTCGACGCCGCCGCCAAGGCCGCCATCCTCGCCGGGATCGCCTTCCACTCGCGGGTCCGCCTCGACGACGTCTACCGCGAGGGCATGACCGAGGTCACCGCCGCCGACTTCGCCTCCGCCAAGAACATGGGCTGCACCATCAAGCTGCTCGCCATCTGCGAGCGCGCCGGCGACGGCGGCTCCGTCACCGCGCGCGTGCACCCCGCCATGATTCCGCTGACCCACCCGCTCGCCTCGGTGCGCGGTGCGTACAACGCCGTCTTCGTCGAGTCCGACGCGGCCGGCCAGCTGATGTTCTACGGGCCCGGCGCCGGCGGTGCGCCCACGGCCTCCGCGGTCCTCGGCGACCTGGTCGCCGTCTGCCGCAACCGGCTCAGCGGGGCAACGGGGCCCGGCGAGTCGGCGTACGCCGCCCTGCCCGTCTCACCGATGGGCGATGTCGTCACGCGCTACCACATCAGCCTCGACGTCGCCGACAAACCGGGTGTTCTCGCCCAGGTCGCCACCGTGTTCGCCGAGCACGGGGTTTCCATCGATACGGTTCGGCAGACCGGCAAGGACGGCGAGGCCTCCCTCGTCGTCGTCACCCATCGGGCCTCCGACGCCTCCCTGTCCGGGACCGTCGAGGCGCTGCGCAAGCTCGACACCGTGCGGGGTGTCGCCAGCATCATGCGGGTTGAAGGAGAGTAACCAGCAATGACCCACCAGTGGCGCGGAATCATCGAGGAGTACCGGGACCGGCTGCCCGTCTCCGACACCACGCCGGTCGTGACGCTCCGCGAGGGCGGCACGCCCCTCGTGCCCGCGCAGGTGCTCTCCGAGCGCACGGGCTGCGAGGTCCACCTCAAGGTGGAGGGCGCGAACCCGACCGGGTCCTTCAAGGACCGCGGCATGACCATGGCCATCAGCAAGGCCAAGGAGGAGGGCGCGCAGGCGGTCATCTGCGCCTCCACGGGCAACACGTCCGCCTCCGCCGCCGCGTACGCCGTGCGCGCGGGCATGGTCTCGGCCGTGCTCGTCCCGCAGGGCAAGATCGCGCTCGGCAAGATGGGCCAGGCGCTCATCCACGGCGCGAAGATCCTCCAGGTCGACGGCAACTTCGACGACTGCCTCACCCTCGCCCGCAAGCTGAGCGAGAACTACCCGGTGGCGCTGGTCAATTCGGTCAACCCGGTGCGCATCGAGGGCCAGAAGACGGCCGCCTTCGAGATCGTGGACATGCTCGGCGACGCGCCCGACATCCACGTCCTGCCGGTCGGCAACGCGGGCAACATCACCGCGTACTGGAAGGGGTACAAGGAGTACGCCGGTGACGGCATCTCCGCCAAGACCCCCCGGATGTGGGGTTTCCAGGCCTCCGGCAGCGCCCCGATCGTGCGCGGCGAGGTCGTCAAGGACCCGTCGACCATCGCCACCGCGATCCGGATCGGCAACCCCGCCTCCTGGCAGTTCGCGCTCGCCGCGCGGGACGAGTCCGAGGGCCTCATCGACGAGGTGACGGACCGTGAGATCCTGCGCGCCTACCGGCTGTTGGCCGCGCAGGAGGGGGTTTTCGTGGAGCCCGCCTCCGCCGCCTCCGTGGCCGGTCTGCTGAAGGCCGCCGAGCAGGGCAAGGTCGACCCCGGCCAGCGCATCGTCTGCACGGTCACCGGCAACGGCCTGAAGGACCCCGACTGGGCCGTCGCCGGCGCCCCGCAGCCGGTCACCGTGCCGGTCGACGCGGCCGCCGCGGCCGAGCGCCTCGGGCTAGCCTAGAGAACCGCTCAAGGGGTACTCGAGACGTACCCCAGGAGTGCCTCAGAGGCAGGGAGTGCGAGGGCACTCCCTACGAAGGGGGCACAGGGGGCTTACGACACGCATCGTGCGCCTCCTGTGCGCCCTATGTCGCCACAGAACCTTCCTTCGATAGGCTGTACCGAACCCGCCCGCTGCATATGCCTCCGCATATGGCGCGGTGCCGCGCCGTCTCCACGGCCCGAGGGTCGTCACGTACCTATCGAGTGTCATTCGACCATCACGCAGCTCAAGGAGAGTCATCGAGCGATGGCCGGTCCAGCGTTCCGCGCCGCCGCCGTCCGGGTGCGCGTCCCCGCCACCAGCGCCAACCTCGGCCCGGGCTTCGACGCCCTGGGCCTCGCGCTGGGGCTCTACGACGACGTCGTCGTCCGGGTGGCCGACTCAGGGCTGCACATCGACATCGCGGGTGAGGGCAGCGAGACGCTGCCGCGCGACGAGAGCCACCTTCTCGTCCGCTCCCTGCGCACCGCCTTCGACCTGCTGGGCGGACAGCCCCGCGGCCTGGAGATCGTGTGCGCCAACCGCATCCCGCACGGCCGCGGCCTCGGCTCCTCCTCCGCCGCGATCTGCGCCGGCATCGTCGCCGCACGCGCCGTCACCATAGGCGGCGAGACCCGGCTCGACGACGCCGCGCTCCTGGAGCTGGCGACCGAGATCGAGGGCCATCCCGACAACGTCGCGGCCTGTCTGCTGGGCGGCTTCACGCTCTCCTGGATGGAGTCCGGCGCCGCCCGGGCGATCAGGATGGAGCCCGCCGGTTCCATCGTTCCGGTGGTTTTCGTGCCCGGGAAGCCGGTCCTCACCGAGACCGCGCGCGGACTGCTCCCGCGCACCGTGCCGCACGTCGACGCCGCCACCAACGCGGGCCGTGCCGCCCTGCTCGTCGAGGCCCTCACCCGGCGCCCCGAGCTGCTGCTGCCCGCCACCGAGGACCGTCTCCACCAGGAGTACCGCGCCCCGGCGATGCCGGAGAGCGCGGCACTGGTGGAGCGGCTGCGCGCCGACGGGATCCCGGCCGTGATCTCCGGCGCCGGCCCCACCGTGATGGCGCTCGCCGACGCCGAGAGCGCCGACAAGGTGCAGGCCCTGGCCGGTGCGGACTGGGCCGCCAACCGCCTGGACCTGGACCTGTACGGCGCGAGCGTGCTGCCGCTCGCGCCCTCGAGTGACATGTGACGCGCACGATTGCCGGATTTGGAGAGGGGGAATGTTTGTTGGATCCGGTAGTGTTAACCTCAAGTCTGCACCCGACCCCACCATGGCGAGGTGCTTCGTGTCCCCGTCCGGGACAGACATTCTTCCGGGAGTCTCCCAAGCCACTCAGCGTTTCGTATGTCGTACATGGGCAGTACGCCGTACGCGGGCACTGAGCGGGCCGCTGGGCACGCTCCGGAATTGGTGCGACCTCGCCTCGTGACACCGGGTGCCACGGCTGCGGAAGCGCCGTCATCAGAAATTCTCTCCGCCGCTTTGGCGGACCACCGCCCCGGCACGGTCCACACAGCAAGGACCGAAAGCCGGACAGCACAACCGGTCGCCGAGCCAGACAGGCCGACGTCCGCTCCAGGGAAGGACCCTTCGTGAGCGACACCACCGATCTGATGGGCGCACGTGTCGAGGAGACCGCTGCCGCGCCCGCCACGGACGCCTCCGCGCCTGCCACCGGTGCCGGCTCCCGGCGGCGCCGCGGTACCGGCCTCGAGGGCATGGTGCTGGCCGAGCTTCAGCAGGTCGCATCCGGCCTCGGCATCAGGGGCACCGCGCGGATGCGCAAGAGCCAGCTGATCGAGGTCATCAAGGAGGCGCAGGCCGGCGGGGGAGCCCCCGCCAAGGCCGAGACGGCCACCGAGACCAAGCCGAAGCGCCGGGCCACCTCCAAGGCCCGTACGGGCGAGGACGCCGCCGAGAAGAAGGCGGAGCAGCCCGTCGCGGCCCCCGCCGAGCAGGCCGTGGCCCAGCAGCAGATCGAGATCCCCGGCCAGCCGGCCAGCGAGGACGCGCCGGCCGAGCGCCGCCGTCGCCGCGCCACCGCCGAGGCGGGCAGCCCTACCGCGAACGGTGCGGACACGATCGTCGCCGAGGCGAAGAGCGAGCCGAAGGCGGAGACCCCCGCCGCGCAGCCGCAGCAGGGCGAGGCCAAGGGCGACGCCGCTGACGGCGAGGGCCGCGGCCGCCGCGACCGCCGTGAGCGTGGCCGTGACCGCGACCGCCGCAACAAGGGCGACGAGCAGCAGGGCGGCGGCCAGGGCGGTCGCCAGGACCAGGGCGGTCGCCAGGACCGGCAGGACCGGCAGGACCGTCAGCAGCAGCAGCCGCAGCAGCAGGGCGGCGGCCGTCAGGACCGCAACACCGGTCCGCAGGACGAGGACGACTTCGGTGACCGTCGTGGCCGCCGTGGCCGTTACCGGGACCGCCGTGGCCGCCGTGGCCGTGACGAGATCGGCGGCGCCGAGCCGCAGCTCGCCGACGACGACGTCCTGATCCCGGTCGCGGGCATCCTGGACATCCTCGACAACTACGCGTTCATCCGGACCTCCGGCTACCTGCCCGGCCCGAACGACGTGTACGTCTCCCTCGCCCAGGTCCGCAAGAACGGCCTGCGCAAGGGCGACCACATCACCGGCGCGGTCCGTCAGCCCAAGGAGGGCGAGCGGCGCGAGAAGTTCAACGCGCTGGTCCGCCTCGACTCCGTCAACGGCATGGCGCCCGAACACGGCCGTGGCCGCCCGGAGTTCAACAAGCTGACCCCGCTCTACCCGCAGGACCGGCTCCGTCTGGAGACGGACCCGGGCATCCTCACCACCCGCATCATCGACCTCGTCGCGCCGATCGGTAAGGGCCAGCGCGGTCTGATCGTGGCCCCGCCGAAGACCGGCAAGACCATGATCATGCAGGCGATCGCCAACGCGATCACGCACAACAACCCCGAGTGCCACCTGATGGTCGTCCTGGTCGACGAGCGTCCGGAAGAGGTCACCGACATGCAGCGGTCGGTCAAGGGCGAGGTCATCTCCTCGACCTTCGACCGTCCGGCCGAGGACCACACCACGGTCGCCGAGCTCGCCATCGAGCGTGCCAAGCGTCTGGTGGAGCTGGGCCACGACGTCGTCGTGCTGCTCGACTCGATCACGCGTCTGGGCCGTGCGTACAACCTGGCCGCGCCGGCCTCCGGCCGCATCCTGTCCGGTGGTGTCGACTCGACCGCCCTGTACCCGCCGAAGCGCTTCTTCGGCGCGGCCCGCAACATCGAGGACGGTGGCTCGCTGACCATCCTCGCCACCGCCCTGGTGGACACCGGGTCCCGCATGGACGAGGTGATCTTCGAGGAGTTCAAGGGCACCGGCAACGCCGAGCTCAAGCTCGACCGGAAGCTCGCCGACAAGCGCATCTTCCCGGCGGTGGACGTGGACGCGTCCGGCACCCGTAAGGAAGAGATCCTGCTCGGCAACGAGGAACTGGCCGTCGTCTGGAAGCTGCGCCGGGTGCTGCACGCGCTCGACCAGCAGCAGGCGATCGAGCTGCTGCTCGACAAGATGAAGCAGACGAAGTCGAACGTCGAGTTCCTGATGCAGATCCAGAAGACGACGCCGACGCCCGGCAACGGCGACTGAGTGTTGTCGTCCAGGTCGTAAAGCAGGGAAAAGGGCCGCCCTCCGCAAGCAGCGGAGGGCGGCCCTTTTCGATGTGCGGCACCTTTACCTCCACTTTGCCAAGGTGAAGGGGGTGGCAGTGGGATCGGTGAGCGTGGACGGGCTTATTAATATGGCCGAGATCGTTCGGGGCTGACCTGATCCGGCAGGGCATTCGGCGCCGGGCTCCACTCGGAGAGTCGATCAGGCTCCGTCGGTGCGGCCGGAATCCGGTCTCGGTGGAAGGCGGGCGGTCACGTCCCGTCGGACAACAGCTTCTTGACTGCGAACGATCCGGTGGCGGGCGCTGTACACGGGGTGACATCCGTTTCCTCGCCCGCCGCCGTACCCGCCTCGCAGAGTCGGCCGCCCTTCTCGCGCAGGTCGAGGTAGAAGCGCGTGACCTTGCCGTCCTGCTGGAGGCCGTGGATGCGCTCGTCGATGTAGCCGAGGCCGTTCAGGCTCTTGCGAACCTTGGCGGGGGTGGGGTCCGGGACCGCCTGCAACGCCTGGATGATGCGCTGTTCGTGCTGGACACTCGCACACCGGTCCCGGTCGCTGAGTTGAGCCTCTGTGGGGGCGCCGGGCTCGATCGGTTCAGCCGGGGGAGTCTCGCCAGGGGCGAGGGTCTGCTCCCCCCCTTCCGGACCGGTCGGTTCCTCTTCCGTGGGTCCGGATGCGGACTCGGTGGTCGAGGAACACGGCCGCGCGACCTTGTCGAGCATCGCCGCGAACGCCGCCTGCTCGGGAGTCGACCGTGTGGCACTCCCGCTGTCGCTCGAGGCGTTGCCACTCAAGCCGTTGCCGCCGCAGCCGGTTAGTGCCAGTGCGGCGAGGGCGGCGGCCACGATGACGCGCCGGCGGTGGGCGAACGCGCTGATGGGGGCAGCGATGGGTGTCATGCGCGCAGTCTCCAGTCGCCACTCCACGCTGCGCATGAGTACGCGTACTCATTTACACGGGCTTTTCTCGGTCAATAGGCGCCGCTTTACCCGTCCATGGGAAGCGGGATTTTGTATTCCGTTTCTGATGCTTGTGGAAGTGATCGGAGTTGATCTAGTGTCCGCGGTGATCATTCAGGTAATTCACGCTTTGCTACACGAGGGGGGAACTCGTGCGCAGAATTGCGATACCCGTATTCGCCGCGCTGTCCTTGTCCCTGCTGCTCCCACAGGAGATTGCGGGGGCGGCGCCTGCGGGCACGTCGCTCGCCCTGGCGGCCACGGTCGTCGATCCGCCGCTGGCGGAAGGCGAAACCGAACAGGTCGGTCCCGGGGTCTACTCGACCGCGGACAAGTCCTTCGAGATCTACGAGACGGATGTGGCAGCAGGCCTCATGAGCCGCAGCCACACGGTCAACGCCCAAGCGGGCGGTGTCGCCAAGCCGGAGTCCGCACCCGCCTCCCGCCCGGAGATGGGCGTCTTCGGTCCGGGCTGGGAAGCCGAGTTCATGGGCGGCCAGCTCAACCGCAAGCTGGAGCAGAAGGCCGACTCCGTCGTCGTCACCGACCTCGACGCGAACGTCCCGATCACCTACGCGCTGACGAGCAGCGTCGACTTCCCGAGCGGCGGCGGAGTCCAGAAGTACGCGACCACCGCGGGCGGCAAGCTCACCGTGACCACCAGGTTCGACGAGGCGGCCGGCACCCTGGTGTCCACCGCCGCCGAGGTCATCGGCGCGCCCGCGTCGACCGTGGACGCGGACCAGTCCGCCGACACCGACGCCGGCGCTGCCGTCGGCATCGCCACCCTGACCCCCACCTACACGTGGAAGCAGATCACCGGGGCTACCGACACCTGGCGCGTCACCGGCGTCGGCAACGTCGCCGACGGCAGCCTCTCCACCGCCGGCTACGACGCCCAGGGCCGCATCTCCACCGTCAAGGAGGCCGCCGCCGGGGACACCCCTGAGCAGTCGCTGTCGGTCAAGTACTCGGCCGCCACCACGGCGACCGGCACGACTCTCGGTGAGTTCGCGGGCCGCGCCAAGGAGATCAGCCTCACCGTCGGCACCACCACGCAGACGCTCGCGCGGTACTCCTACGACGCCTCGGGCCTGCTGCGTTCCGTGGTCAACCCGGTCGAGGCCGCCGAGCCGGTCGCGTCGTACGCCTACGACTCCACCGGGCGGGTGTCCGACGTCACCTCGCCGTCCAACGGTGCCTGGGAGCTGACCTTCCCGGGTGACTCGGCCGCCCCGAACGTCGAGAACGACGGCCCCGCGCGTCCCACCGCCGAGTCGACCTTCCACGGTGCGGCCGACATCACCAACGCCGCCGCCACCGCCCCGCCGGCCACGGACTTCACCAGCGGGGAGATCTCCGACCCGGAGGCCTACCCCCGCCACTGCAACCGCGCGACGGACTGGCTGTGGTACCTGGAGGACGGCTGCGCCGCGTGGGCCGCGCACTACGGCTGGCACAAGCCGCTGTGGAAGCAGACGCCGACCGGCAACTGGGTCGTGGGCATCAACAACGACGGTTGCAGTACCCCGGGGCCCAACATCAGCAAGCCGGGCGGCTTCAACTTCCGGAGCGCGTGCGACATGCACGACTACGGCTACGGCCTGATCGGCAACACGTACAAGGGCTACAAGTACTACCTCGACCGCAGCAAGAAGTCGAACGTCGACAACGCCTTCCACACCACGATGAAGACCTACAGCTGCAAGGCGTACTTCATCCTGAGCCGGCCCGATTGCTACAGCTACGCGTACATCTACTACAAGGCCGTGGGTCTGAAGGGCAACCCGAAGAACGGCGCCAACGCCACGTGATCCGCAGTACTGCCTTCTGACCGATCACGCCCACGAGCGGTCTGGCCGGACGACGGAACCTTTCGCCGTCCGGCCATTTCGCGCTCGGCTCCTCGCTCTTTCCCGCATACGCGTCAGCGGGCTCAGCCATGCCCGCTTCCCACCGGAGTTTCAGTGAATAAACCCCTATGGACCACGGTCGTCACCGTGGTGACGGCCTTGACTCTCGGCGCCGTTCCGGCCCAGGCCGCTGTGCCAGACAGTGCCGCGGCGGCCGCGGCGACCGGTGATCCGATCGATCCGCCGCTGTACGACGCGACCTCGTCCGGCGGCATCGCCCGCGTCAACGTCGTCACCGGGAACCGCACGGACCTCTCCGCCGCGGCGTCGGCCGGTGAGACGGTGCAGTCGTTCAAGACCCTGCCGGTCGTCACCCTCAAGGTCGACCGCGGCGGGCTGGACCAGCTGGCCGCCCAGCCGGGTGTGGTCAGTGTCACGGAGGACGTCCCGGCGCGGCCGTCACTGGACGAGAGCGTCCCGATCATCGGCGCCGACCAGGCCTACGCACAGGGCCTGACCGGTGCGGGCAGCGTGGTGGCCGTCCTGGACACCGGGATCGCCACCCATCACCCGTTCCTCAAGGACCGGGTCATCTCCGAGGCGTGCTTCTCGACGACCGACCCCGACCTCGGCGCCACCAGCCTGTGTCCTGACGGGACCGACCACCAGGAGGGGACGGGCTCGGCCGACTCCGGGACCGGCCCCTGCGCGACCATCACCGAGTGCGACCACGGGACACACGTGGCCGGCATCATCGCAGGCAACGGCGAGGGCATCACCGGAGCCCCCAAGCGCGGTGTCGCCCCGGGTGCGAACATCGTCGCCCTCCAGGTGTTCAGCAAGTTCGACTCCGAGGACTACTGCGGCCCCGGCGCCGCACCGTGCGTGGGCAGTTTCACCAGTTCCCAACTGGCCGCCCTGGAGAAGGTGCTGCAACTGCGGCAGTCCGGGACACCGGTGGTGGCGGCGAACCTGAGCCTGGGTGCCGGCCGGTACGCCTCCGCCTGCGAGAACGACGCGCGCAAGGCAGCCATCGACAGCCTGCTCGCCGCCGGGGTCGCCACCGTGGTCGCGGCCGGCAACAGCGGGTACACCGACGCGGTGAGCGCCCCCGGCTGCGTTCCCTCAGCGATCACGGTGGGTGCCACCACCGACGACGACCAGCTGTCCGCGTTCACCAACCGCGGCCCGCTGCTGGATCTCCTCGCTCCCGGTACGAGCATCGTCTCCTCGGTTCCGGGGGACGGGTACGCCTCGAAGAGCGGCACCTCCATGGCCGCGCCGCATGTGGCCGGCGCGCTCGCGATCCTGCGGCAGGCGTTCCCGAACGACAGCGTCGCGAACCTGGAGGCACGGCTGGAGAACAGCGGAAAGACCGTCTCCTACACGGGCGCCGACACGCCTCGCATCGACGTCGCCCAGGCGCTCGGCGCCACCGTTCAGCCGGCGACGACCGGCAGCGACTTCAACTGCGACAAGAAGGAGGACATGGCCGTCGCCGACCCCGAGGCGACCGTCGGCGGTGACGCCAAGGCGGGCCTCGTCCGGGTCGTCCACGGCGGTGGCAAGGGCACGTCCGAGCTGAACCAGGACCTCGCCTCGGTGCCCGGCGACGCCGAGCCGAACGACTACTTCGGCGACTCCCTCGCCACCGTCGACTACAACAAGGACGGCTGCACCGACCTGGTCGTCGGCACCTCCCGAGAGGACGTCGGCAGCGCGACGGACGCCGGCACCGTGGACGTGATCTACGGGGCCTCCGGCGGTCTCGGTACCGGCAAGGCGGCACTCCACCTCGAACAGGGCACGGGCGCCGAGGGCATCCTCGCCGCGTCCTCGGAGTCCGGCGACCGCATGGGCGCCGCCGTCGCCGCCGGCCTCACGCTCGACCAGGAGCCGTACCTGGTCATCGGGGTCCCCGGTGAGGACATCGACGGCAAGGCGGACACAGGTGCCGTCTTCTATCTGCGCGGCAGCGTCAACCGGACCCTGGTCCAGGGCAGTTCGGGCGTGGCGGGAACGCTGGAGGCGGGTGACAAGTACGGGTCCTCCGTGGCCGCGAGCCCCGAGTACGTAGTGGTCGGCATACCGGGCGAGGGCCTTGTGGCCACCCCCGGCCCGAACGCGTCCGAGGCGGTGGCGGGTCAGGTCGACGTGATGACCCATGAACTGAACGACAGCGGCGTCCCGGCCCATGCGGGATCCGTCGACGAGGTCAGCCCGTACATCAGCGACCAGGCCGAGGCGGGGGACCAGTTCGGTGCGTCGGTCTCGGCCGCTCAAGCCCTGTACTACAGGGGCCTCCCGTGGCCGATCCGGGCCACGTACATCGGCATCGGCGTCCCGGGTGAGGACCTCACCTACGGAGGGGCGAACAAGGCCGACGCCGGACGTGCCGTCGTGGTCAGGGTGGACAAGGTCTTCGGGATCTCGGAGGTCAACAGCGGCTACGACCAGTCGCCCGACGACGTCTCCGGAGCACCCGAGGCCGGCGACCGCATGGGCGCCCAGGTCACCCTCGCCAACCGGGACCCGGCGTCGACCGTGACCGACGCGAGCCTGGTGATGGCCGTCGGCGTCCCGGGCGAGGACATCGGCACCGTCGCCGACGCGGGCGCGGTGCACGTCTTCGGTCTGTACAGCGCGCCGGGCGTCGCCGACCGGTGGATCGAGGCCGGCAACGGTACCGGCATGCCGGGAACCCCGACCGCCGCGCACGCGGTGGGCACCAGCCTGCACGGCACGCGGGCCGGCCTCTACATCGGCATGCCCTACGGACCGGGTGCCTATGGCTCCCTCTACGCGATGCCGTGGGCGAACGTGACCGGAGGCACCGCGCAGCCGGTCACCACCTACGCCCCGGGTACGGGCGGACTTCCGGCCGCCGGACTGCGGTTCGGCATGTCCGCCCGGTGAACGACGGCACTGCGGACGCGTAGCCCCGGTCATCCCGGAGCAAAGAAAAAGGCCGCCCCCCGCAAGACGCGGGGGGCGGCCCTTCGCGTTTCCTTCTGCGATGTACGATCACGCCCTTCGGTCAATTGACCGATTCACGAACTCCTGATCCCGAGGGGGGACTTAGGTGGGTACACCCACGTCCGGGAGCGGTCGTCACAGACGCCGGATACGTTTCGCTCTGCCCGTGGCCGCGGCCGGAATCGCCGCCGCCGTCACGGCCGCACTGATCTCGACGTCCGCCAGCGCGGCCACCCAGCCGGTGCCCACGGTCAAGCCGGTCGTCAGCACGCCGTCGCAGGCCACGCTGAAGCAGCGCGTCACCGACGCCGTCGCCGCCGTCAACGCCAAGTCCACCACGACGAAGACGTCGAGCAGCGGTTCCGCCGTCTCGCCGAAGATCATCGGTGGCAGTACGACCACCATCTCCTCGGCGCCCTGGATGGCCCAGCTCTGGTACGACGGCACCGACATCAGCTTCTTCTGCGGCGGCACGGTCGTCTCGCCGACGAAGATCCTCACCGCCGCGCACTGCGTCAAGGACGAGAACGGCAAGGCCTACAACTGGGCCGCCTACGGCACGGTCATCACCGGCACCGCGAGCCTGCCCGACAGCACCGGTGTGCACGGCGGCACCCTCACCGGCGTGGCGCGCCAGTGGAACCACCCCTCGTTCAGCCCGACGACGATCAACAACGACATCGCCGTGCTCACCCTGGACGTCCCGGTCAAGGCCACTCCGATCAGGCTGACGACCAGCACCGACACGGCCTCCTACAAGGCCGGCACGAGTGCCAAGGTCTACGGCTGGGGCCGTACCAGCTCCACCTCGGACGACATCTCCCCGACCCTGAAGACCGCCACCCTGCCGATGCAGTCCGACAGCACCTGCTCGGGCTACTTCGGCAGTCTGTACACCAAGACCCACATGGTCTGCGCCGGCAAGCCCGCCACCGGCTCCGACACCGGCTCCACCACCACCTGCAACGGTGACTCCGGCGGCCCGCTGGTCGTCGGCGGCCGGATCGTGGGCGTGGTCTCCTGGGGTGTCACGGACGGCACCACGGAGTGCGTCGTGAGCGGCTCCTACAGCGTCTTCACGAAGGTCAGCACCTATGTCGGTGCCGCCTACGCGCAGATCACCGACACCAACCTGAGCCAGTTCAACAAGGTCGTCGACGGCAAGGCCGACCTGTTCGCCCGCAAGTCGTCCACCAAGGTCGGCTACGAGCTGGACTCCAAGGGCAGCTCGCTCGCCTCCCGCGTCTCCTGGGGCGACTTCAGCGGCGTCAACGTCATCCTGCAGGCCGACCTCGACCGCGACGGCTACCAGGACCTCGTCTACCGGGTGGCCTCCAGCGGCAACGTCTACTGGGACCACGTCGTGCTGAACAGCGACCGGACCAAGGGCACCTGGACCACGACGAAGCTCTTCACCAACTGGAAGACCCGCAAGGCCATCGTGATCCCCGGCGACCTCACCGGTGACTACCTGCCGGACGTCCTCTCCGAGGACTCCAGCGGGGTGCTGTGGCTGTACCCGGGCAAGGGCAACGGCACCTTCGGCGCCCGCGTCAGGATCGGCAGCGGCTGGAGCCAGTACAACCAGCTGCGCGGCGTCGGCGACTTCAACGGCGACGGCAAGGCCGACCTGCTGGCCCGCAAGAGCACCGGCGGCGACCTGTACCTGTACAAGGGCACCGGCAAGGCCGGCACCGGCCTCTTCTCGGCCCGGGTGAAGGTCCGCTCCGCCTGGACCGGCTTCAACACCCTCGCCGCGGTCGGCGACATGACCGGCGACGGCAAGGCCGACCTGCTGGCCCGTACGACCGGCGGCACGCTGTACCTCTACCCGGGCACCGGCAAGGGGACCAGTGAGATCTTCGGCACAAGGAAGTCGCTCGGTACCGGTTTCCAGCAGTACGACATCTTCGGCTGACATGGCTGGTGAGCGGGGGTTCGCCCCACTTGCCCGATGACTCCCGATCACTCAGTGTGCCCATCGCTCCACGCGGTGGGCACGCTGCGTTGTGCAACCCTTTCCCGAGTTTCGCCGTCTGACCAGGCGGAGCGACGATGGTCCGGTACGTGCCGATGATCCGGGTACGCCGGACCTGACCCTGAAAGCAGGGGGTACCGAGCAGTCGCAGGAGAACAGAGGAGCCCATGTCCGCGGAGAGCACACCCGGTCCGGGCATACCCGGGCCCGGCACGAAGGCCACGAACCACCGCAAGCCCCGAGGGGCGGGCCGCAGGGCGCTTCTCGTCACGGCCTGGACGGCGGCGGGCATCCTCGTGCTGGGCGGCACCGGCGTCGGGTACCTGTACTTCAAGCTCAACGGCAACCTGAAGACCGTCGACATCAACCAGGCGCTCGGCAGCGACCGCCCCACCAAGGTCGACAACGGCTCCGAGAACATCCTGGTCCTCGGCTCGGACTCGCGGTCCGGCGCCAACAAGAAGCTCGGCGGCGGCGCGGACGACGGCAGCGCCCGCTCCGACACGGCGATGATCATCCACGTCTACGAGGGCCACAAGAAGGCCAGCGTGGTCTCCGTCCCCCGGGACACCCTGATCGACCGCCCGTCCTGCACCGACGCGCAGGGCGTCAAGCACTCCGCCGCGACCGGCGTGATGTTCAACTCCGCCTACTCCACGGGCGGCGCGGCCTGCGCGGTCAAGACGGTCGAGTCGATCACCGGCATCCGGATGGACCACTACCTGGAGGTCGACTTCTCCGGCTTCGAGAAGCTCGTCGACGAGCTCGGCGGGGTCGAGGTCACCACCACCAAGGCCATCGACGACCGGGAGAGCCACCTCGACCTCAAGGCCGGCACCCACACGCTCACCGGCCGGCAGGCGCTCGGTCTGGTCCGCACCCGGCACGGCGTCGGCGACGGCTCCGACCTGGGCCGCATCCAGCTCCAGCAGGCGTTCGTGAAGGCCCTGATCAACCAGGTCAAGCAGGTGGGCATCTTCACCAGCCCCAAGAAGCTGTACGACCTGGCCGACACCGCGACCAGGACTGTCACCACCGACTCCGACCTGGGCTCGGTGAACTCCCTGATCGACTTCGCGAACGGCCTGAAGTCCATCAGCGCCAAGAACATGCGCATGGTCACCATGCCGGTCGAGTACGACCCGTCCAACCCGAACCGGGTGATCGTCGCCGAGGCCAAGGCCAAGCAGGTCTGGAAGGCGCTGAAGAACGACGAGCCGATCCCGGCGTCGGCGACGAAGGGCACGGCGACGGGCCAGGCCAAGGGCGTCGTGACGTCGTAGTCCGGCCGCGCGACGAGCCCCCGCCGGCCCGCGGGGAATAGATCACCGCACCCCTCGGTTTTGGGGGATGCGGTCAGTCCTGGCAGACTGATACGTCGGCCCCGGTTCACGCCCCGCAAGCCCGCGAAGGCGACCCGGTGCCCTCCCGAAATCTAGGAGAATCCCTTGAAGCGCGACATCCACCCCGAGTACGTCGAGACGCAGGTCAGCTGCACCTGTGGCGCGTCGTTCACGACTCGCAGCACCATCCAGTCCGGCACCATCCGTGCTGAGGTCTGCTCCGAGTGCCACCCGTTCTACACGGGCAAGCAGAAGATCCTCGACACCGGTGGCCGTGTGGCCCGCTTCGAGGCCCGCTTCGGCAAGGCTGCCGCCGGCTCCAAGAAGTAGCGAGCCCTCTTTCGCCGGTCCACGGCCACGCCCCCGTGAGGGGTGTGCCCGGGACCGGCGTTTTTGGTCGCCCGCCTTCCCTTCCGTCGCAGTAGCAGTATCAGGAGCCCAACATGTTCGAGGCCGTCGAGGAACTCGTCGTCGAGCACGCAGACCTGGAGAAGAAGCTCGCCGACCCGTCGGTCCACGCCGACCAGGCCAACGCGCGCAAGCTGAACAAGCGCTACGCCGAGCTCACCCCGATCGTCGCCACGTTCCGCTCCTGGAAGCAGACCGGCGACGACATCGAGACCGCGCGTGAACTGGCCGCCGACGACCCCGACTTCGCCGCCGAGGTCAAGGAGCTGGACAAGCAGCGCGACGAGCTGACCGAGAAGCTGCGGCTGCTGCTCGTGCCCCGGGACCCGTCCGACGACAAGGACGTCATCCTGGAGATCAAGGCGGGGGCGGGCGGTGACGAGTCCGCGCTGTTCGCCGGTGACCTGCTGCGCATGTACCTGCGGTACGCCGAGCGCGTCGGCTGGAAGACCGAGATCATCGACTCCACCGAGTCCGAGCTCGGCGGCTACAAGGACGTCCAGGTCGCCGTGAAGACCAAGGGCGGCCAGGGCGCCACGGAGCCCGGGCAGGGCGTCTGGGCGCGGCTGAAGTACGAGGGCGGTGTGCACCGCGTGCAGCGCGTGCCGGCGACCGAGTCGCAGGGCCGGATCCACACGTCCGCGGCCGGTGTCCTGGTCACGCCGGAGGCCGAGGAGGTCGACGTCGAGATCAACCCGAACGACCTGCGGATCGACGTCTACCGGTCCTCCGGGCCCGGCGGGCAGTCCGTCAACACCACCGACTCCGCGGTGCGCATCACGCACCTGCCCACCGGAGTCGTGGCCTCCTGCCAGAACGAGAAGAGCCAGCTGCAGAACAAGGAGCAGGCCTTGCGTATCCTGCGCTCCAGGCTGCTCGCCGCGGCGCAGGAGGAGGCGGAGAAGGAAGCCGCCGACGCCCGCCGCAGCCAGGTCCGCACCGTCGACCGCTCCGAGAAGATCCGCACGTACAACTTCCCGGAGAATCGCCTCTCGGACCACCGTGTCGGCTTCAAGGCGTACAACCTGGACCAGGTCCTGGACGGCGACCTCGACGCGGTGATCCAGGCCTGCGTCGACGCGGACTCGGCCGCGAAGCTGGCAGCTGCATAAGAGGTACGAGTTACTACACGGAGGACCAGCGTGAACCTGCTGCTCGCCGAGGTGGCCCAGGCCGCCCAGCGGCTGGCCGACGCCGGCGTGCCCTCGCCGCGCAACGACGCGGAGGAGCTCGCCGCGTTCGTGCACGGCGTGAAGCGGGGCGCGCTGCACACCGTGCAGGACTCCGACTTCGACGCCCGCTACTGGGAGGCCATCGCCCGCCGCGAGCAGCGCGAGCCGCTCCAGCACATCACCGGGCGGGCATATTTCCGGTATCTCGAACTCCAGGTGGGCCCTGGCGTGTTCGTGCCCCGGCCGGAGACCGAGTCGGTGGTCGGCTGGGCCATAGACGCGGTGCGCGCGATGGACGTGGTCGAACCGTGCATCGTCGACCTGTGCACCGGCTCCGGCGCCATCGCGCTCGCCCTCGCCCAGGAGGTCCCGCGGTCCAGCGTGCACGCCGTGGAGCTGTCCGAGGAGGCGCTCCAGTGGACCCGCAAGAACGTGGCGGGCTCCAGGGTCGACCTGCGCCAGGGAGACGCCCTGGACGCCTTCCACGACCTCGACGGCCATGTCGACCTGGTGATCTCCAACCCGCCGTACATCCCGCTCACCGAGTGGGAGTACGTCGCCCCCGAGGCCCGCGACTACGACCCGGAGCTGGCCCTGTTCTCCGGCGAGGACGGCCTGGACCTCATCCGGGGCATCGAACGCACCGCGCACCGGCTGCTGCGCCCGGGCGGTGTCGTCGTCATCGAGCACGCCGACACCCAGGGCGGCCAGGTGCCGTGGATCTTCACCGAGGAGCGGGGCTGGGCCGACGCGGCCGACCACCCGGACCTCAACAAGCGCCCCCGCTTCGCGACCGCGCGCAAGGCGCTGCCGTGAGCACCCCCCAGACTGTTTGCCGCAAGTCCCGGAATCCCCGGAACCGGATGTCCCGGAAGTACGTGTACTTCGTGTACGAGGAGGCCCGCTAGACATGGCACGGCGATACGACACCAATGACGCGACCGACCGCGTGACGGGTCTGCGCGAGGCCGCGTCCGCCGTCCGCCGGGGCGAACTGGTGGTGCTGCCCACCGACACGGTGTACGGCATCGGCGCCGACGCGTTCACCTCGGAGGCGGTCGCCGACCTGCTCGACGCCAAGGGCCGGGGCCGCAACATGCCCACCCCCGTGCTGATCGGCTCCCCGAACACGCTCCACGGTCTCGTCACCGACTTCTCGGAGATGGCCTGGGAGCTCGTCGACGCGTTCTGGCCGGGCGCCCTCACCCTGGTCGCCAAGCACCAGCCGTCCCTGCAGTGGGACCTCGGCGACACCCGGGGCACGGTCGCCGTCCGCATGCCCCTGCACCCGGTCGCCATCGAGCTGCTCACCGAGGTCGGCCCGATGGCCGTCTCCTCCGCCAACCTCACCGGCCACCCGTCCCCGGAGACCTGTGACGCGGCGCAGGAGATGCTCGGCGACTCCGTCTCCGTGTACCTCGACGGCGGCCCGACCCCGGGCAACGTGCCCTCGTCCATCGTCGACGTCACCCGCGAGGTGCCGCTGCTGCTGCGCGCCGGCGCGATCTCGGCGGAGGAGCTGCGGAAGGTCGTACCCGACCTCGAGGTGGCGAATTGACAGCCCCTGACGCGGGGCGTGGCATAGGCAACGGGGAGAGCGCGGCGGAGATCACGACGACGTTCGTGGGGCTGCCTCGTGACAGCTTCCGGATCCTCCATGTCAGCACCGGCAACGTGTGCCGCTCGCCGATCACCGAGCGGCTGACCCGCCATCTCGTGACGGACCGGCTCGGCACCTTTCTCGGCGGCGGGCTGATCGTGGAGAGCGCGGGCACCTGGGGCCACGAGGGCGCCCCCATGGAGGCCAACGCGGAGGCCGTGCTGGCCGACTTCGGCGCGGACCCGACCGGGTTCGTGGGGCGGGAGCTGCTCGACGAGCACGTCATCCGCGCCGACCTGGTGCTGACCGCCACCCGTGACCACCGCGCCCAGGTCATCTCCATGGGCCACTCGGCGGGCCTGCGCACCTTCACCCTGAAGGAGTTCACCCGTCTGGTCCGCGCGATAGACCCGGCGACCCTGCCGCCGCTCACCGAGGGCGTGGTGATCCGCGCCCGCGCCCTGGTCCGCGCGGCGGCGGCGCTGCGCGGCTGGCTCCTCGCGCCCACGGCCGAGGCCGACGAGGTGTACGACCCGTACGGCGCCCCGCTGCCGTTCTTCCAGTCCATCGGGGACGAGATACACGAGGCGCTGGACCCGGTCGTCACGGCGCTCACCGGCGTCCCGGCACGGATGTAGCCCGAGGCGCCGCACACACCGCGCACCCCACGCACCCCGGGCCTACATTGGACCTACGTCACCGTCGACCGCCCGGAGCCCGTCATGCCGGTCACCCCTACCCTCGATGAGGCCGGTCCGCTGCTGCGGCGGCAGGACCCGGAGCTGGCGGAGATCCTGCTGGGGGAGCTGACCCGGCAGTCGACGTCGCTGCAGCTGATCGCCGCCGAGAACTTCACCTCCCGGGCCGTGCTGGCCGCGCTCGGCTCACCGCTCGCCAACAAGTATGCCGAGGGCTACCCGGGCGCCCGCTACCACGGCGGCTGCGAGATCGTGGACGTCGCCGAGCGGCTCGCCGTGGACCGGGCCAAGGCCCTCTTCGGCGCCGCGCACGCCAATGTGCAGTCCCACTCCGGGTCCTCCGCCGTGCTGGCCGCCTACGCCGCCCTGCTGCGCCCCGGCGACACCGTCCTCGCCCTGGGGCTGCCCTACGGCGGTCATCTCACCCACGGGTCGCCGGCCAACTTCTCCGGCCGCTGGTTCGACTTCGTCGGGTACGGGGTGGACGCCGAGAGCGGGCTCATCGACTACGACCAGGTGCGGGCGCTGGCCCGCGGCCACCGGCCCAAGGCGATCGTGTGCGGTTCCATCGCCTACCCCCGCCACATCGACTACGCCTTCTTCCGCGCCGTCGCCGACGAGGTGGGCGCGTATCTGATCGCCGACGCCGCGCACCCCATCGGGCTGGTCGCCGGGGGAGCGGCACCCAACCCGGTGCCGTACGCCGACGTCGTGTGCGCGACCACCCACAAGGTGCTGCGCGGCCCCCGTGGCGGGATGCTGCTGTGCGGATCGCCGGAGCTGGCCGAGCGGCTCGACCGGGCCGTGTTCCCGTTCACCCAGGGCGGCGCGCAGCTGCACACCATCGCCGCGAAGGCGGTCGCGTTCGGGGAGGCGGCAACACCGGCGTTCACCGGGTACGCCCATCAGGTGGTCGCCAACGCGCGGGTTCTCGCGGCCGCGCTGGCCGACCAGGGGCTGGCGGTGACCACGGGCGGCACGGACACGCATCTGATCACGGCCGACCCGCTGCCGCTCGGCGTGGACGGGCGGGCCGCCCGGGGCCGGCTGGCCGCGGCCGGGATCGTGCTGGACTGCTGCGCCCTGCCGCACGGCGACGCCCGCGGGCTGCGCCTGGGCACCGCCGCCGTGACCACCCAGGGCATGGGGGAGCCGGAGATGACCCGGATCGCGGCCCTCCTCGGCGCCGTGCTGCGCGGCGGGGCGGACGGGGCGCGCGTGCGGGCGGAGGTGCGCGGGCTCACGGCCGGGTTTCCGCCGTATCCCGGCTGGGACGGGGTAGGCGGAGGGTCGTAACGAACCTGGTGAAGACTGTCTTATGTCCGGCTCACAGCCACCCGTGCAACCATCTTCGCTACCCGGAAGTCCCCATGCATATGCGTCCCTCGCTAGGGTGTGGGGCTGTGATGGCCAGCGAGACCTGTGGGGAAGCCCGTGCGTGAATACCTGCTGACGCTCTGCATCACGGCCGCGGTGACGTATCTGCTGACAGGGCCGGTACGGAAGTTCGCGATCGTGGCCGGGGCCATGCCGGAGATCCGGGCACGTGACGTGCACCGAGAACCCACTCCGCGGCTCGGCGGGATCGCGATGTTCTTCGGCCTGTGCGCGGGTCTGCTGGTCGCGGACCACATGACCAACCTCAACGAGGTCTTCGCGAAGTCGAACGAGCCCCGGGCCCTTTTGAGCGGTGCGGCGCTGATCTGGCTGATCGGCGTGCTCGACGACAAGTTCGAGATCGACGCCCTGATCAAGCTGGGCGGTCAGATGATCGCCGCGGGCGTCATGGTCATGCAGGGTCTGACGATCCTGTGGCTGCCCATCCCGGGCGTCGGCACGGTGGCGCTCACCCCGTGGCAGGGCACCCTGCTGACGGTGGCCCTCGTGGTCATCACCATCAACGCGGTGAACTTCGTCGACGGCCTGGACGGCCTGGCCTCCGGCATGGTGTGCATCGCCGCCGCGGCGTTCTTCATGTACGCCTACCGGATCTGGTACTCGTACGGCATCGAGGCCGCCGCCCCGGCCACGCTGTTCTCGGCGATCCTGATGGGCATGTGCCTGGGCTTCCTGCCGCACAACATGCATCCCGCGCGGATCTTCATGGGCGACTCCGGCTCGATGCTGATCGGCCTGGTGCTGGCCGCCGGTGCGATCTCCGTCACGGGCCAGGTCGACCCGGACGTGATGAACCTGTTCGCCGGGTCCGAGCGCAACACCGTCCACCAGATGGTGCCGGTCTACATCCCGCTGCTGCTGCCGCTGACGATCATCGCGGTGCCGGCCGCCGACCTGGTCCTCGCCATCGTGCGGCGCACCTGGCGCGGCCAGTCGCCGTTCGCCGCCGACCGGGGCCACCTGCACCACCGGCTGCTGGAGATCGGCCACTCGCACAGCCGGGCCGTGCTGATCATGTACTTCTGGTCGG
This sequence comes from Streptomyces sp. NPDC090088, assembly GCF_044747345.1. Classification (NCBI taxonomy): domain Bacteria; kingdom Bacillati; phylum Actinomycetota; class Actinomycetes; order Kitasatosporales; family Streptomycetaceae; genus Streptomyces; species Streptomyces sp. NPDC090088. The sequence continues at coordinate 1,117,614 of NZ_JBIVDZ010000002.1, forward strand.
CGCTGATCGGCTTCGGGGCGCTGGCCTACTCGGTGAACTCCGCGTCCATGTGGATCGTGCTCGGGGTGGTGTTCCTCAGCGCGATCGGCCTGGCGCTGCTCCTGCTGCCGCGGTTCACCCCGCGCGCCCCGATGTGGGCGCAGGCCGTCGTGCCGCCCCGCTACCGGCGCCGCCGGTCCGCCCTGGCGGCCGAGGCGGCCGAGGCGCCGGAGGCGGGATCCCCGCAGCCGGCGGCGGCCGTCGAGAAGCCGGAAAGCGACGAGTACCGCTCTCCGGTGTCCGCCCCGGCCAACGGCGCGACCGCCATAGGAGCCCGTTCGCGCTTCCTGGATCGGCGCACTTCCGAGACCTCCCGCTGACCCTGCCAAGGTAAGAATCTGACTAGAGCATTGCCAAGTCGTGGGGGATCAAAGACCCCCAATACCAGACACAACGGCTCGGTTTTCGCTCGGACGGGCACGTTCACTCTCATGTGTGACAGCTGGCACACCTACCAGGTAAAGACCTCATCAAATAGTTTGTGATACGGTTCACGAGAACCCCGGACAGAGCCGAAGGACCCAAGTGCGATGGTCCATTGGCGTGAGGTCGGCGTGAGGTTTTCGCCCCTCCGACCGGGACTACGCTCGTCCATGACGACACCTGCCCCCCTGTGAAAGCGGAGTTGCCGCCATGCCGTCCAATGACGCCCGGAACCTGGCCCAGGCCGCCGTACCCACGGCCGCCGTCGGCGTACTCGCCGCCGTTGTCAGCGGTGTGGTCGCGGGTGGCAAGGGGGCTCTCGGCGCGGTCGTCGGAACGCTGGTGGTGATCCTCTTCATGGGAATCGGCCTCTACGTTCTGCAGCGCACCGCGAAATCGCTTCCGCACCTGTTCCAGGCCATGGGACTGATGCTGTACACGGCGCAGTTGCTGGTCCTGTTCATCTTCGTCGCGGCCTTCAAGGACACGACGCTGTTCAACCCCCGGGCGTTCGCCGCCGCTCTCCTGGCGGGCACCCTGACGTGGATCGCCGCCCAGGCGCGCGCCCACATGAAGGCCAAGATCCTCTACGTCGAGCCCGAGAAGACCGGGCAGCCGTCGTGAGAGGTAGGGCCGGGATAAAGCCGCACGAGAGATGCTGCTATCGTCCGGTGCCAACTGCGGCATCGCGGGCGCGGGCATCTGAGCTGACGCCTGCTCAATCGCGAGGCGAGATGCCCCCCAGCCGCCCCCACATCCGTAACACCAGTCCCGTGCCGAACCGCGGCCTTGCGCCGCGCCGACACAACGAGGTTGCCGTACCTATGCGCCACGCTGAAGGAGCCCGCGGTGAGTGCTGACCCGACGCAGGTGCTCGCCTTCGAGACCGACTGCCACATCTTCGACGGCTGTGGCTTCCCGGCTCCCGGCTTGCACTCGTTCCTGTTCAAGCCCCTCTGGGGTGATGCCGACAGCAACCTGTACTTCAACAAGACGATGCTGCTGGCGCTGCTCGGCTCGGTCATCATCGTCGGCTTCTTCTGGGCCGCGTTCCGCAAGCCGCAGGTCGTTCCCGGCAAGCTGCAGATGGTCGCCGAGTCGGGCTATGACTTCATCCGCCGCGGTGTCGTCTACGAGACCATCGGCAAGAAGGAAGGCGAGAAGTACGTTCCACTGATCGTCTCGCTGTTCTTCTTCGTCTGGATGATGAACCTCTGGTCGATCATTCCGCTCGCCCAGTTCCCGGTGACGGCGATCATCTCGTACCCGCTCGTCCTGGCACTCATCGTCTACGTCCTGTGGGTCTCGCTGACCTTCAAGCGCCACGGTTTCGTCGGCTTCTTCAAGAACGTCACCGGCTACGACAAGTCGCTCGGTGCGGTCCTGCCGCTGGCGATGGTCATCGAGTTCTTCTCGAACCTGCTCGTCCGGCCGTTCACCCACGCGGTGCGACTGTTCGCGAACATGTTCGCGGGCCACACCCTGCTGCTGCTCTTCACGATCGCCAGCTGGTACCTGCTGAACGGCATCGGCATCGCCTACGCCGGCGTCAGCTTCATCATGACCATCGTGATGACGGCCTTCGAGCTCTTCATCCAGGCCCTGCAGGCGTACGTCTTCGTCCTGCTGACCTGCACCTACATCCAGGGCGCGCTCGCCGAGCACCACTGAGCGCCTCGCACCCCACACCTGCTAGTCGTCCGGTGGCCAACCCCCGCCGGCATCAGAAAAGAAGGAAGAATCATGGCTGCCACTGAGACCCTTGCCGCTGTCTCCGGCTCGCTCGGCTCCATCGGTTACGGCCTCGCTGCCATCGGCCCCGGCGTCGGCGTCGGCATCATCTTCGGCAACGGCACCCAGGCGCTGGCCCGCCAGCCCGAGGCGGCCGGTCTGATCCGTGCCAACCAGATCCTCGGCTTCGCCTTCTGTGAGGCGCTCGCCCTGATCGGTCTGGTCATGCCGTTCGTCTACGGCAAGTGATCTGTCGATCAACCACTGACTAGACGAAAGGCACTGATATGAGCCCCCTGGTTCAGCTGGCGGCGGAGGAGGCCGAAAACCCCCTCTTCCCGCCGATCCCAGAGCTCGTCATCGGCCTGATCGCCTTCGTCATCGTCTTCGGCTTCCTCGCCAAGAAGCTCCTTCCGAACATCAACAAGGTTCTGGAGCAGCGCCGCGAGGCGATCGAGGGCGGTATCGAGAAGGCCGAGGCCGCGCAGACCGAGGCCCAGAGCGTCCTTGAGCAGTACAAGGCGCAGCTGGCCGAGGCCCGCCACGAGGCCGCGCGCCTGCGCCAGGAGGCTCAGGAGCAGGGCGCCACGCTCATCGCCGAGATGCGCGCCGAGGGCCAGCGGCAGCGCGAGGAGATCGTCGCCGCCGGTCACGCCCAGATCGAGGCCGACCGCAAGTCCGCCGCGCAGTCGCTGCGTCAGGACGTGGGCCACCTGGCCACCGACCTGGCCGGCAAGCTCGTCGGTGAGTCCCTCGAGGACCACGCCCGGCAGAGCCGTGTGATCGACCGCTTCCTCGACGAGCTCGAGGAGAAGGCCGAGGCGGCTCGATGAACGGAGCGAGCCGCGAGGCCCTGGCAGCCGCACGCGAGCGTCTCGACGCGCTGACGGACTCGACGTCCGTGGACGCGACGCTGCTCGCCGACGAGCTGGCGGCCGTCACCGCGCTGCTCGACCGCGAGGGCGGCCTGCGCCGGGTCCTCACCGACCCGGCACAGGCCGGCGAGGCGAAGGCCGAGCTGGTCCGGCGTCTGATCGGCGGCCAGGTCTCCGAGACCACCGCCGACCTGGTGTCCGGCCTGGTCCGCTCCCGCTGGTCGCAGCCCCGCGACCTGGTGGACGCGCTGGAGGAGCTGGCGAACACCGCCGACCTCACGGCCGCGGAGAAGTCCGGCACGCTGGACGACGCCGAGGACGAGCTGTTCCGGTTCGGCCGGATCGTCTCCTCCAGCACGGAGCTGCGCGCCGCGCTGACCGACCGCAAGGCCACCGTCGCCGCGAAGACCGAGCTGCTGCACCGGCTGCTCGGAGGCCGCGCCAAGCCGGTCACCGAGCGTCTGGTCACGCGCCTTGTGACCGTGCCGCGGGGACGTAGCCTGGAAGCGGGCCTGGAGGCCCTGTCCAAGCTCGCCGCGGAGCGCCGCAGCCGTGTCGTCGCCGTCGTCACCTCGGCGGTGCCGCTGAGCGAGCCGCAGAAGCAGCGCCTGGGCGCCGCCCTCGCGAAGCTCTACGGCCGCACGATGCACCTCAACCTCGACGTCGACCCCGCGGTCGTCGGCGGGATCCGGGTGCAGGTCGGTGACGAGGTCATCAACGGTTCCCTCGCGGACCGGCTCGAGGACGCGGCCCGCCGCATGGCGAGCTGACACCGAACTCAAGAGCAGTACGTACTTACGACGGCCCGGGTTGGGCCGTACAAGAAGAATCCTGGGGGTCGCCCCCAGACCCCCCAAGTGAAACTTCGGGCCCAACAAGGAGAGCAGGGAACCCAGATGGCGGAGCTCACGATCCGGCCGGAGGAGATCCGGGACGCGCTGGAGAACTTCGTCCAGTCGTACAAGCCGGACGCGGCCTCGCGCGAGGAGGTCGGTACGGTCACCCTTGCCGGCGACGGCATCGCGAAGGTCGAGGGTCTTCCCTCGGCCATGGCCAACGAACTGCTGAAGTTCGAGGACGGCACCCTCGGCCTCGCGCTGAACCTGGAAGAGCGCGAGATCGGCGCCATCGTCCTCGGTGAGTTCAGCGGCATCGAGGAGGGTCAGCCGGTGCAGCGCACCGGTGAGGTCCTCTCCGTCGCGGTGGGCGAGGGCTACCTCGGCCGCGTCGTCGACCCGCTCGGCAACCCGATCGACGGCCTCGGCGAGATCGAGACGTCCGGCCGCCGTGCCCTGGAGCTTCAGGCTCCCGGCGTCATGGCCCGTAAGTCGGTGCACGAGCCGATGGAGACCGGCTACAAGGCCGTCGACGCCATGACCCCGGTCGGCCGCGGCCAGCGTCAGCTGATCATCGGTGACCGCCAGACCGGCAAGACCGCCCTGGCCGTCGACACGATCATCAACCAGCGCGACAACTGGCGCTCGGGCGACCCGAAGAAGCAGGTCCGCTGCGTCTACGTCGCCATCGGCCAGAAGGGCTCGACCATCGCCTCCGTGCGTGGCGCCCTGGAAGAGGCCGGCGCGCTGGAGTACACGACCATCGTCGCCGCCCCGGCGTCCGACCCGGCCGGCTTCAAGTACCTGGCGCCGTACACGGGCTCGGCCATCGGCCAGCACTGGATGTACGACGGCAAGCACGTCCTCATCATCTTCGACGACCTCTCGAAGCAGGCCGACGCCTACCGCGCCGTGTCCCTGCTGCTGCGCCGCCCGCCGGGCCGTGAGGCCTACCCGGGTGACGTCTTCTACCTGCACTCCCGTCTGCTGGAGCGCTGCGCCAAGCTCTCCGACGACATGGGCGCCGGTTCGATGACCGGTCTGCCGATCGTCGAGACCAAGGCCAACGACGTCTCGGCGTTCATCCCGACCAACGTCATCTCCATCACCGACGGCCAGTGCTTCCTGGAGTCGGACCTGTTCAACGCCGGTCAGCGCCCCGCGCTGAACGTCGGTATCTCCGTCTCCCGAGTCGGCGGTTCCGCGCAGCACAAGGCGATGAAGCAGGTTTCCGGCCGCCTCCGTCTCGACCTCGCCCAGTACCGCGAGCTGGAGGCGTTCGCCGCCTTCGGTTCCGACCTGGACGCCGCGTCGAAGTCGCAGCTGGAGCGTGGCCAGCGTCTGGTCGAGCTGCTCAAGCAGGCTCAGTACCAGCCGATGTCCACCGAGGACCAGGTCGTCTCCGTGTGGGCCGGCACCACCGGCAAGATGGACGACGTCCCGGTCTCCGACATCCGCCGCTTCGAGAAGGAGCTGCTCGAGTACCTGCACCGCAAGGAGCAGGGACTCATGACCTCCATCAAGGAGGGCGGCAAGATGTCGGACGACACCCTCACCGCTGTTGCCGACGCGATCGCCGACTTCAAGAAGCAGTTCGAGACCTCGGACGGCAAGCTTCTCGGCGAGGACGCCCCGGCCGCGGCCAAGTGACGTAAGGAAGGGACCTGACTCATGGGAGCCCAGCTCCGGGTCTACAAGCGTCGCATCCGATCCGTCACCGCGACCAAGAAGATCACCAAGGCGATGGAGATGATCGCCGCCTCGCGTGTGGTCAAGGCGCAGCGCAAGGTGCGGGCCTCCGCGCCGTACGCGACCGAGCTCACCCGCGCGGTCACGGCGGTCGGTACCGGCTCGAACACCAAGCACCCGCTGACCACCGAGGCGGAGACGCCGACGCGTTCCGCGGTGCTGCTCCTCACGAGCGACCGCGGTCTCGCCGGTGCCTTCAACTCCAACGCCATCAAGGCCGCCGAGCAGCTGACGGCGCGCCTTGAGGCGGAGGGCAAGGAGGTCGACACGTACATCGTCGGCCGCCGCGGTCTGGCCCACTACAACTTCCGCGAGCGCAAGGTCGTGGAGTCGTGGTCGGGCTTCACCGACGAGCCCTCGTACGCGGACGCCAAGAAGGTCGCGGCCCCGCTGATCGAGGCCATCGAGACGGAGACGGCGGACGGCGGCGTGGACGAGCTCCACATCGTCTACACCGAGTTCGTGTCGATGATGACGCAGACGGCGCTCGGCGACCGGCTGCTGCCGCTGAGCCTCGACACAGTGACATCAGCGGCTGCCGCCGCGGGCACGGAGGCGGGCGCCGCCAAGGGCGACGAGATCCTCCCGCTGTACGACTTCGAGCCCTCGGCGGAGGACGTCCTCGACGCCCTGCTGCCGCGCTACGTGGAGAGCCGTATCTACAACGCGCTGCTCCAGTCGGCGGCTTCGAAGCACGCCGCCACGCGGCGCGCGATGAAGTCGGCCACCGACAACGCGGGCGAGCTGATCAACACGCTCTCCCGTCTTGCCAACGCGGCCCGCCAGGCCGAAATCACCCAGGAAATCAGCGAGATCGTCGGTGGCGCCAGCGCCCTGGCCGACGCGACCGCGGGGAGTGACCGATAATGACCACCACTGTTGAGACCGCGACGGCCACGGGCCGCGTCGCCCGGGTCATCGGCCCGGTCGTCGACGTGGAGTTCCCCGTCGACGCGATGCCGGACATCTACAACGCCCTTCACGTCGAGGTGGCCGACCCGGCCAACGCCGGCGAGAAGAAGACGCTGACCCTGGAGGTCGCCCAGCACCTGGGTGACGGCCTGGTCCGCACCATCTCCATGCAGCCCACCGACGGTCTGGTCCGCCAGGCCCCGGTCACCGACACCGGCGACGGCATCACCGTCCCGGTCGGCGACTTCACCAAGGGCAAGGTGTTCAACACCCTCGGTGAGGTGCTGAACGTCGACGAGCAGTACGAGGGCGAGCGCTGGTCCATCCACCGCAAGGCCCCGAACTTCGACGAGCTCGAGTCGAAGACCGAGATGTTCGAGACCGGCGTCAAGGTCATCGACCTTCTCACCCCGTACGTCAAGGGTGGAAAGATCGGTCTGTTCGGTGGTGCCGGCGTCGGCAAGACGGTGCTCATCCAGGAGATGATCTACCGCGTCGCCAACAACCACGACGGTGTCTCCGTGTTCGCCGGTGTCGGCGAGCGCACCCGTGAGGGCAACGACCTCATCGAGGAGATGGCCGACTCGGGCGTCATCGACAAGACCGCCCTGGTCTTCGGCCAGATGGACGAGCCCCCGGGCACCCGTCTGCGCGTCGCGCTGGCCGGCCTCACCATGGCCGAGTACTTCCGTGACGTCCAGAAGCAGGACGTGCTGTTCTTCATCGACAACATCTTCCGCTTCACGCAGGCCGGTTCCGAGGTCTCGACCCTGCTCGGCCGCATGCCCTCCGCGGTGGGCTACCAGCCGAACCTGGCCGACGAGATGGGTCTCCTCCAGGAGCGCATCACCTCGACCCGTGGTCACTCGATCACCTCGATGCAGGCGATCTACGTCCCCGCGGACGACCTGACCGACCCGGCCCCGGCCACCACCTTCGCCCACCTCGACGCGACGACGGTGCTCTCCCGTCCGATCTCCGAGAAGGGCATCTACCCGGCCGTGGACCCGCTGGACTCCACGTCCCGGATCCTGGACCCGCGCTACATCGCGGCGGACCACTACAACACCGCGATGCGCGTGAAGACGGTCCTCCAGAAGTACAAGGACCTCCAGGACATCATCGCGATCCTCGGTATCGACGAGCTGGGCGAGGAGGACAAGCTCACCGTCCACCGTGCCCGTCGCGTGGAGCGCTTCCTGTCCCAGAACACCCACGTCGCCAAGCAGTTCACCGGCGTCGACGGTTCGGACGTCCCGCTGGAGGAGTCGATCGCGGCCTTCAACGCGATCATCGACGGCGAGTACGACCACTTCCCGGAGCAGGCGTTCTTCCTGTGCGGTGGCATCGAGGACCTGAAGGCCAACGCCAAGGAGCTGGGCGTCTCCTGAACACCCTGAGTTCTCCGGAACTCCTTGTGTTCTTCGTGTGAGGGGGCGGGCGCGTCCCGCCCCCTCTCTCACGCCCCTTAGAATTGACCCCAACACCCGGCACCCCTGCCGGGTGGTGACCCGAGGAGCCACCCTTGGCTGCTGAGCTGCACGTCGAGCTCGTCGCCGCGGACCGCCAGGTCTGGTCCGGCGAGGCCACCCTGGTCGTCGCGCGCACCACGTCCGGCGACATCGGCGTCATGCCCGGTCACCAGCCGCTGCTCGGTGTGCTGGAGTCGGGCCCGGTGACCATCCGTACGAGTGAAGGTGGGACGGTCGTCGCCGCGGTGCACGGCGGTTTCGTCTCGTTCGCGGACAACAAGCTGTCGCTGCTGGCGGAGATCGCCGAGCTCTCGGACGAGATCGATGTCCAGCGCGTGGAGCGGGAGCTGGAGCGCGCGAAGGCGGAGGGCGACGCCACCGCCGAGCGGCGCGCCGACGTCCGCCTGCGGGCGGCGACCGCTCGCTGACACACTGCGCGTATGCGTTGACGTAACTCAGCCGCGGCTGGGACCGGAGCCATCCGGACCCAGCCGCGGCTGAGGTAGATCTGGGTCTTTTTACGTTCCATTACCTAGGAGACGGGGAGGTCGGTGCCGATGGTCCTCGCTCTGACTGTGGCCGGAATCGTGGTCGCGCTGGTGGTACTGGGACTTTTCCTCTTCGGCCTGCGCCGCAGACTGATCCAGCGCTCCGGCGGCACCTTCGACTGTTCCCTGCGCTGGGACGTCCCCGAGAAACCGGACGCCAGCGGAAAGGGCTGGAGCTACGGCGTGGCCCGCTACAACGGCGACAGCGTCGAGTGGTACCGCGTCTTCTCCTACGCCTACCGCCCCCGCCGGGTCCTGGAGCGGGCCCAGATCGAGGTGGCCGGCCGCCGCCTCCCCGAGGGCGAGGAGGAACTGGCGCTGCTCTCGGACGCCGTGATCCTCGCCTGTACCCATCGGGGCACCCGCCTCGAACTCGCGATGAGCGAAGACGCGCTGACCGGATTCCTCGCGTGGCTGGAAGCAGCCCCGCCCGGTCAGCGCGTCAACGTCGCTTAGTGGTGCTTTTTACCCGTGGTGCCTTTTACGACAGCCCGGAGTTGATGGCGCTCACCAGCTCGCCGTTGCTGGTGTCGCCGCTGAACTCCCAGAAGAACGCGCCGCCGAGGCCCTGGGTCTTGGCCCAGCTCATCTTCCCGGCGATGGTCGACGGGGTGTCGTACGACCACCAGTTGCTGCCGCAGTGCGCGTACGCGGTGCCCGCGACGGTGCCGGTGACCGGGCAGGACGTCTTGAGGACCTTGTAGTCCTCGATGCCCTGTTCGTAGGTGCCGGCCGCCGCGCCCGTGGCCGTACCGCCCGGCGCGTCCTGCGTCACGCCCGTCCAGCCGCGCCCGTAGAAGCCGATGCCGATCAGCAGCTTGCTCGCCGGTACGCCCTGCGCCTTGAACTTGGCCATCGCGTCGGCCGTGTCGAAGCCGGCGGTCGGGATGCCCGAGTACGAGGTGAGCGGGGAGTGCGGGGCCGTCGGCCCGGTGGTGGCCCAGGCGCCGAAGAAGTCGTACGACATCACGTTGTACCAGTCGACGTACTGGGAGGCGCCCGCGTAGTCGGTGGCGTCGATCTTGCCGCCGGCGGAGCCGTCGGCCGTGGTGGCCGCGGTGACCAGGTTGCCGGCACCGAACTTGGCGCGCAGTGCGGACATCAGGTTCTTGAAGGCCGCCGAGCCGCTGGTGTCGCAGCTCAGCCCGCAGGCGTTCGGGTACTCCCAGTCGATGTCGATGCCGTCGAAGACATCGGCCCAGCGCGGGTCCTCGACCAGGTTGTAGCAGGAGTTCGCGAAGGCGGTCGGGTTGGCCGCCGCCTGCGCGAAGCCGCCGGACCAGGTCCAGCCGCCGAAGGACCACAGGATCTTGATGTTCGGGTACTTGGCCTTCAGCTCGCGCAGCTGGTTGAAGTTGCCGGCCAGCGGCTGGTCCCAGGTGTCGGCGACACCGCTGACCGACTGGTCGGCGGTGAACGTCTTCTGGTAGTCGGCGTAGGCGTCACCGATCGCGCACTGGCCGTTCGTCACGTTGCCGAAGGCGTAGTTGATGTGCGTGATCTTCGCCGCCGAGCCGGACGTCACCAGGTTCTTGACCTGGTAGTTGCGGCCGTAGATGCCCCACTCGGTGAAGTAGCCGAGCTTGACCTTGGAGCCGGTGGTCGGGGGAGTGGTGGTGCCGCCGGTGGTGTGGACGGCGACCGCGCCGCTGACCGGTCCGGTCTGGTTCGCGGTGTCGCGGGCCTGGACCGTGTACGAGTAGTCGGTGCCGGCCGTGAGCCCCGTGTCGGTGTACGACGTGGTGGTCACGGTGGAGACGACCTTGCCGTCGCGCAGCACGTCGTAGTTCTTGACGCCGTTGTCGTCGGTGGCCGCGGACCAGGCGAGCTTGACCGAGGTGTCCGTGATGGACGACGCGGTCGGGGTGCCGGGCGCGGAGGGTGCCGCGTCACCGGGGACGGTGGTGCCGCCGTCGCAACTGGCGCCGTTGACCAGACAGTTGCCGGGCGAGCCGGAACCGGCGCCGTTGAAGCCGAAGGAGACGGAGCCGCCGGGGGCGATGGTGCCGTTGTAGGACTTGTTCTTGGCGGTCCAGTGGGTGCCGGAGGAGGTGACGTCCGCGTCCCACGCGGAGGTGACCGAGGTTCCGGAGGGGAAGTCCCACTCGACGGTCCAGGAACTGATGGAGGTGGTGCCGGTGTTCTTGACGGTCCAGCTGCCGCCGAAGCCGGTACCCCAGTCCGAGGACTTGGTGTACGTGGCCGTGGCGGACGTCGCGGCCTGGGCCGGGCTCGCGAGGCCGACCAGGCCGGCCAGGGGGAGCAACAGGGTCGCGAACCCCGCCGCGGCTCTGTGTCTGAAGCGCATGCTGCGCCTCCCTCTCTCGGGGATGACGTGGGCATGACTGAGCCTTCATGCCCATGGTGCCGAGAGAATAGAAAGGTCTGGACCACCGGTCAATAGGTCTGGACCACTTCTGTATACGGCGATCAGATCCCCAACTCCTGTGCCGGCACGGCCGCTTGCACCCGGCTGTGCGGCCCCGCCTTCGCCGGCAACCGGCTGACGTGGGTCTTCGCGGTGGCCTCGGCCAGGTCGAGGCGGACCGCGAACTCCGCGTCGGACATCCCCTCGGCTCCCGCACCGGCCGCGCCGCGAACTCGGCGATCAGCCGCCGCACCTCCGCCAGCCCCGCGCTCGCCGTCCTCCCGGATGACGCCGAGCGCGTCCCTGGCCGGCGCCCCGCGCCCTCCGGGGCCGGCCCGCTACGGCACGGCGCGCGCCCGCCACGAGGGCCGCCTGTGGGTGCGTACGGTCCTCATGGCGGCGGTCGCCTGCGCCCTGCTCCAGGGCGCCGCCCGGTACGTCGGCGACGGCGACACCTCGTCGCTGCGGACCTTCCGGTGGGCATCCACGGCCCGGTCGCGCCGGCGTACGTCGTGCGGCCGAGGAGGCGGCCCGCGTCAGCGCTCCCCGCCGGGGACCCACAGCACGTCCCCGACCTCCTTGTTGGCCGTGCGGGCCAGGATGAACAGGAGGTCCGACAGCCGGTTGAGGTAGGTCGCGGTCAGCGGGTTCATCACCTCTCCGTGCACCTCAAGGGCGGCCCACGTCGACCGCTCGGCCCGCCGGACGACCGTGCAGGCCTGGTGGAGCAGGGCCGCGCCCGGGGTGCCGCCCGGGAGGATGAAGGAACGGAGCTTCTCCAGGCGCTCGTTGAAGCGGTCGCAGTCCGCCTCCAGCTTGTCGACGTAGAACTGCTCGACCCGCAGCGGCGGGAACTCCGGGTTCTCCACCACGGGTGTGGACAGGTCCGCGCCGACGTCGAAGAGGTCGTTCTGCACCCGGGTGAGCACCGCGACGACCTCGTCCTCCAGACCGCCCAGCGCGATCGCCGTCCCGATCACCGCGTTCGCCTCGTTGGCGTCCGCGTACGCCGAGATCCGCAGATCGGTCTTGGCGACCCGGCTCATGTCCCCGAGGGCGGTGCTGCCCTGGTCGCCGGTCCTGGTGTAGATGCGCGTCAGATTGACCATGTGACCAGCGTAGTTACGCGCCCGCCGTACGGAAGACGCGTGTGCCCACTGTCACGGCCGGTGTCGCGAAGGTGACGGCGACCAGGGCGCCGTGGAGCATGTGCGCGCTCGTGTACGAGCCCGCGCAGGCGTCCCGGACGGCGTCCGTCAGGTAGCGGAACGGAACCAGGTGGGAGAGCGCCCGCACCGGGACCTGCGGGCCGACGCCGCCGGATCGGGCGGCGTGACCGCGGACGCGGCGCACTCCGGCCGGGTCGGCGGCCGGCCCCGTTCGGGCCGAGGAAGCCGAGGATCTCGCGCTCGTGGACGGTGAGGTCGACACCGCGCACGGCCGCCACCGGGCCGCGCCTGGTCGGGAAGGTGCGGGCCGGTCCGGCCCCGCCGGCGACTGCGTCCACGACTGCTTCCCGGCCAGGGAGGACCTCTTCCTCGGCCGTTCCGCCGGGCTGGCCGACCGGCCGGCCGGCTGGGTGCGCGGCCGCCGCGAGGGGGAGTCGGCCGCCGTCGCCGTGCTGCGGGAGCTGCGGGGTGAGGTGGAGGCGGTCTCGCCGCGGATCGGGCTGATGTCCGGCTGTGCCAGGTTCCTGCGGATCATCCATGAGGCGCCCGCGCTGCGCGAGGAGACCGGCGCCGCCGTCGGCGACCCGATGCCGGAGCTGATCGCCGGTCGGCCCAACCGGTTGCACAACTCGGTCATGGCGGTCATCAGGCGCGAAATGGTCAAGGGGTGTGATCCGCGCGAAGTGTCACGAGAGGTACCGGCCCTTCTCGGCGACATCGAGGACCTGTTGAGCGGGAAGGTCCTCAACTGCGCCGTGCGTGGCGCGTAATGAGCGGTGCCGCCGGTCTCCTCTGACGGGACGTGACGGTTGTCTCACCCCCTGAGACCGTGACACGCATTACTTACCGGGTTGCCCGGCCCCCGACGAGCGCTAGGGTCCGCCCAAGAGCCATACCTAAACAGCGTGTAAGGGGAGCGGAGTGGCACGGAAGCTTGCCGTCATCGGTGCCGGCCTGATGGGTTCCGGCATCGCCCAGGTCGCCGCACAGGCCGGCTGGGACGTGGTCCTGCGTGACGTCACCGACGAGGCGCTGGACCGTGCCGTCGGCGGTATCCAGGCCTCGTACGACAAGTTCGTGAGCAAGGGGAAGCTGGAGGCGCACGACGCCGACGCGGCCCTGGCCCGCATCACCACGACCACCGACCTGGACGCCGTCGCCGACGCGGACATCGTGGTTGAGGCGGTCTTCGAGAAGCTGGAGGTCAAGCACGAGATCTTCCGCGCGCTCGACAAGATCGTGCGCCCGGACGCCGTGCTCGCCTCCAACACCTCCGCCATCCCGATCACCAAGATCGCGGCGGCCACCGAGCACCCCGAACGGGTCGTCGGTGTCCACTTCTTCTCGCCGGTGCCGATGATGCAGCTCGTCGAACTGGTCCGCGGTTACAAGACCAGCGACGAAACCCTCGCCACCGCGCGGGAGTTCGCCGAGTCCACCGGCAAGACCTGCATCGTGGTCAACCGGGACGTCGCCGGCTTCGTGACGACCCGGCTGATCTCGGCGCTCGTCGTCGAGGCCACCAAGCTGTACGAGTCGGGCGTCGCCACCGCCGAGGACATCGACCTGGCCTGCAAGCTGGGCTTCGGTCACGCCATGGGCCCGCTGGCCACGGCCGACCTCACCGGCGTCGACATCCTGCTGCACGCCACCGGCAACATCTACACCGAGTCGCAGGACGAGAAGTTCGCCCCGCCGGAGCTGATGCGCCGGATGGTTGACGCCGGTGACATCGGACGCAAGAGCGGGCAGGGCTTCTACACGTACTGAAACATCAGTGCGTACAGCCCCTGACCGCCACTGAAAGCGCACAAGCCCTGGGGCTTTCACCCCAGGGGGTGAATTCGGTATCGGTTCGCTTACAAATGGCAACCTCTGGCCGCCGAACGCAGTCAGAGGTTGCATCACCGGACATCACATTTCACGGAGTAGGACACGCACTCTCGGGGAGCGCATATGTACATCAGGGGCGACCACGCCGAGCTGGTCGTCGGGGGCCGCCTCGACGTACGCAGCGCGGCGGACGCCCGTACGGTCCTGCACACGGCCGTCGACGACGGAGTCGGCGATCTGGTGCTGGACCTGTCCGAGCTGGACTCCTGGGACGCCACCGGACTCGGGGTGATCATGGGGGCCCACCGGCGGGCCGGCCGCTGCGGCCGCCGCCTGGTGCTGCGCGGTGTGCCACCGCAGATGCAGCGCCTGCTGGTGGCCACCCGGCTGCACCGGATCCTGGCGATCGAGGGGGGCATCGGGGTGGAGTCACTGCCCCGGGTGTGACACCGGGACGGGCCGTGCGGTGGTGATCCGGTGTGCACCGGGCGACGGGGGTGACCCGGACGGACCGCGCACAAGCGCATGTCAGACGCAATCCTCACGAGACTGTGATGTCCCGGACGGCGCGGTACCCCGGACTGTCGTAGATACTGTGCCAAGGTTTAAGGTTCGGTCGCCCGCCGCCCTTGCCACCCTTCGAGCGCGGGCCCGGACCAGAAGCGACAGCGCGGTGTGCAACAGGCCGGGAGGGGCCGGAATTCACGGCACACGACGCTTTTGGGGGGCTAGGAACCTATGGACCCGATCAACCCGGGACCCGAGGGGTACGGCCAGGACGGTGACGGCAGCACGCCGCGCCAGCGCCCGCCCAGGGAATCCCTCACCAACGACTTCGGCCAGAGCACGCCGGCCACGGCCCGCACGGCCCGGCTGGTCTCCGGCGACTTCCTGCTGACCGTCAACCCGGTCGACGGGAGCGAGATAGAACCCTGCCCCCCGGCCGAGCGCCCCGCCAGACCGGAGAAGCGCACCGCCGACGAGCGCGCCGAGTACGAGCGTGCCGCCCGGCCGCCGGTACCGCCCGGCCCCGTCCAGCCCGAACTGCACCTCCTGGAGCGCCAGGACGACCGCGAGCGTCTCGTACGGCTCCTCGCCCGCGGCCGCTCCGTCCGGCTCACCGGCCCCGCCGGCTCCGGCCGCACCGCGCTGCTCGACCTGGTCGCCGACGACTGCTCCGACCTCGCCCCCGACGGCGTGGTCCGCCTCAGCGGCTTCCACCGCACCTCGGACGACCTGCTCCACGACCTCTTCTACGCCGTCTACAAGGCGCCCGGGCACCGCCCCGACCACGACGAACTCCTCGGACTGGTCCGGGACATCGGCGCCGTCGTCGTCCTCGACGACATCGAGTTCGGCGGCGCCGGACTCGACGAGCTGATCGACGCCACCCCCGAGTGCGCGTTCCTGATCGGCGCCACCCCGGAGGTACCGGCGCCGTCCGCCGACTCCGCCGTCGAGGAGGTCTTCCTCAGCGGCCTGGAGCGGGCCGGGGGCGTGGACATCCTGGAGCGCGCGGTCGGCCGGGTGCTCACCGAGGAGGAGGCCAACTGGGCCGGCGACCTCTGGTTCGAGTCCGAGGGCCTGCCGCTGCGGTTCGTCCAGGCCGGCTCGCTGCTGCGGCAGCGGGACCAGCTGCGGGCCAGCACCGGCGCCGTCGACGAGCTGGGGGTCTTCCAGGACGCCATCCCGGTCGACGCGCCCTTCGACGCCGAGGCCACCGACGAGGTCCCGCTCCCGTCCCTCGGCGAGGCCGCCGCGCCCGCCCCGCTGCTCGCCGCCCGGCTGAGCACCTCGGCCCGGGCCACCCTGCGCTTCGCCGTCGCCCTCGGCGGCGAGGTGCCGCACCAGGCCCACCTCCCCGCGCTCGTCGGGGACACCCACGCGGACGCCGCTCTCGGCGAACTGGCGGCCTGCGGGCTGGTCTCCCCGGTGGGTTCCCGCTACCGGCTCGCCGCGGGCGTCCTGCAGCAGCTGGAGGCCGCCGGCTACGGCGATGACACCTCGGCCCGGGCGCTCACCGCCGCCCAGCACTACGCCTGGTGGGCCGGGCACCCGTCGGTCACCCCCGAGCGGGTCTGCGCGGAGGCCGACGCGATCCTCGCCGCTCTCACGGTCCTGGTCCCCGACACCGTGCCCCCGGGCGAGGACGAGGAGTCCACGCCCGTACGACTGGCCCGCACGGCCGCGCCCGCGTTCGCGGCGGGGCTGCACTGGAGCGCCTGGGAGCGGGCGCTGCGGGCCGGCGCCGAGGCCTCCCGGCTCGCCGGGGAGGTGGGCGAACAGGCCTACTTCCACCACGAGCTGGGCATCCTCGCGCTCTGCGGCGACCAGCTGGACCGGGCCCGGGCGGAACTGGAGGCCTCGATCGGCCTGCGCGGCGCCCTCTCCGACAAGCGGGGCACGACGGCGGGCCGGCGCGCGCTGGCCCTGGTCGCCGACCGCTCCGGCGAGGTGCTGCCGCTCCTCGCCGCGATGGCGGGCGACGAGATCCCCGACGCCCGCCACGAGGAGTCCATATCCCCGGCGGGCGGCGTCACGACGCCCTTCCCGGCCGTCCACTCCCCGGTCTCGGAGACCCTGATCACCCACCGGGTCCCGGCGCAGCCGGCGCCGGCCCAGGGCAACGGCCTGGTGCGGATGGCCCGCCGCAACCTGGTGGCGGTCGGCGCGGGCGTGCTCCTCACCGCGGTCCTCGGCACGGTGGTGGGGCTGGGCATGACCTCCCACGACAACGCCGACGACCCGGCCAACAACGTCAGCGTCAACCCGTCGGCGAGCGAGGGCACGGGCGACGGCAGCCTCGGCGCCGACCCCAAGCAGAGTTCCGGCACCGGCGACTCCGGCACCACCTCGGCCAAGCCGACGGACCCGGGCCCCGACGGCACCCTCGGCACCTCGGACGACCCGACCCCGCCCACGGACACGGTGACTCCGTCGGACACGCCGTCGGGCACGAAGGGCACGTCCGGCGGGGGAACCCCGAGCACGTCCAGCAAGCCGACGACGAGCAAGCCGACGTCTCCGACGACCCCGGGGTCGCCTTCGACCGGTACACCGAGCGGCGGGTCCACGACGACGGCTCCCCCGACGGGCGGCTCCACGGCCCCCAGCGACAGCGCGGACCCCACGCCGACCGACGCCTCCAACTCGGCCAGCGGCCCGGTCTCCGACTCCCCGTCGGTCACCACGTCGAGCGCATCGGAAGGCACCAGCCCGGGCACATCCACCGGCACGGTCATCTGAGCCACGACCGAGGGCCGGTCTCCCACACGGAGACCGGCCCTCAGCCGTGCCCGGCACTCGCCACCGGCCTGAGCGGCGCTCGGCACCGCCGGTCCGCGCCGTCGTGGCGGAGCGCCGTCGCGGCGGATCGAATGGGGGCCGCATCTACGGCGGCAGCCCCATCGAACGGGGGCTGTCCGACGTCGGCTGCCGCATCGAACGGGGGCCAGCTGCCTCGGCAGCTGCAGCCTCACTGAACAGGGCCATGCCGAGGCGTGAGCCTCGTGGAACGGGGGCTGTCCCGGCGGCGGTTGCCGCATCGAACGGGGGCCGCCCCTGGGGGCGGGAGTGCCGTTGAGCGGGGCCGTGCCGGGGCGGCGGCCTCATTGGGCGGGGGGCGCCCGATGGCGGTTGTCCGTCAGAACAGGCGCAGTTTGTCGTCCTCGATGCCGCGGAGGGCGTCGTAGTCGAGGATGGTGCAGCCGATGCCGCGGTCGGTGGCGAGGACCTTGGCCTGGGGCTTGATCTCCTGGGCGGCGAAGATGCCGCGGACGGGGGCGAGATGGGGGTCGCGGTTGAGGAGTTCGAGGTAGCGGGTGAGCTGTTCGACGCCGTCGATCTCACCCCGGCGCTTGATCTCGATCGCGACGGTCTGGCCCTCGGCGTCGCGGCAGAGGATGTCCACCGGGCCGATCGCCGTCATGTACTCGCGGCGGATGAGGGTGTAGCCGTCGCCGAGGGTCTCGATGCGGTCGGCCAGCAGCTCCTGCAGGTGCGCTTCCACGCCGTCCTTGATGAGGCCCGGGTCGACGCCCAGCTCGTGCGAGGAGTCGTGCAGGACCTCCTCCATCGTGATGATGAGCTTCTCGCCCGCCTTGTTGATGACGGTCCAGACGCCCTCCTCGTCACCGGCCCCCTCCTTGAGCGTGCACGGCGGCGACATCCAGTTGAGGGGCTTGTAGGCCCGGTCGTCGGCGTGGATGGAGACGCTGCCGTCCGCCTTGACCAGGATCAGGCGGGGAGCCGAGGGAAGGTGGGCGGTGAGCCGGCCGGCGTAGTCGACGGAGCACCGGGCGATGACGAGACGCATGGTCGGCAACGCTACTCGACGCCCCACCCCTCACGCGATTCGCCCACCCGTCTCCCGCCACCACCCTCAACCGAGGCCCTCCGGGCCGCCCCTCTTGAACACCAAACCCGACCAGGCCCCCCACCGACCGCTGCTGCTGGGTCGTCTGAACACCCCTGTTCAAACCTGGCCGATTGTGTGCCTAAAGGGACCGTCGCATATACGCAATCTCCTGGTGGGGTCACCGTCCGTTGCCTACCGTAGTAAACGGGAGGTCGCGATGTGTGTACTCAGCGTGTTCGGTATCGCGAACTCCCTTACCTGTCCGGCAACCCCCGCTGTCCGGGGGTGCGAGAGGAGAACCCATGTCGCTCGACGTCTCACCGGCCCTACTCGAACAGGCCGAGCGAGGCGAGGTCGACGAAGCAGAATTCGTCGACTGCGTCCGGACCTCCCTGCCCTACGCGTGGGAGATGATCAGCTCCCTGGTGGCCCAGCTGAAGGTGGACGGCGGAGCCTTCGCCGACAACCAGACGCCTCCGCCGGACGAGCAGGCACGCGGTCAGCTGCTGCGTGCGCTCGCGAGTGACGCCATACGCGGCGCCCTGCAGCGGCACTTCGGTGTGCGGCTGGCCTTCCAGAACTGCCACCGGGTTGCGGTGTTCCCGCTGGACGCCTCGGTCGACGAGACGCTGGCCCGCTTCACCTCGGTGCGCAGTCAGTTGCTGAACCAGTCCCCGGAGCTCCGGGACTGCTGACGCGGAGCTCCGGTACTGCTGACGCAGTGAGCCGCTTGCTTGCCGCTCCACACGCGGGAGGTGCATCAGTCACTGGGGCGGCAAGCTCTCCGCGGCACCGCGGTCACCGGAGGTGCGGCAGTACCTCGGCACCCAGCCGTCGTACGTTCTCCTCGGTGGCCGCGAGGTCTCCCGAGCCTTCGGTCAGCAGGGCGAAGCGGGAGATGCCGGTGCGCTCCGAGGTCGCGGCGAGCCGGTCGGCACAGAGCCGCGGGGTGCCCACCGGGTGCAGCCCGCAGAGCAGTTCGGTGTACGCGAGCGGGTCTCGCATCGAACGGAACCGGCCGTCCACGGTCACATGGGCCTCCAGGCCCTGCTTCAGCCAGCCCGGCATCGCCTTGGTGAGCGTCTCCACCGCCTCCGTGCGCCGGTCGGCGATCTGGCAGACGCCGGCCGAGACATGGGCCGCGCCGGAGATCTCCTCGCCCGGCCGCCCGGCCGCCCGCGCGTACTGCCGCCACAGGGCGACCATCTCGGCCTTCTCCTCGTCCCCGACGTGCATCCCGAGCAGCATCGGCAGCCCCTGCTCGGCGGCCAGGCGGACGCTCGCCTGCGAGGTGCAGGCGACCACGACCTCCGGCCCCGGCACCTCCGTCAGCGCCTCCGAGGGGCGCGGCACGACCGGGACCTCACGGAACGAGAAGCGCGGGCCCGAGGCCGACACGGCCGGCTCGCGCAGCCAGCGCATCAGCAGATCGAGTGATTCGGGGAAGCCGCGTTCGTACGCCTCCAGTCCGGATCCGAACACCTCCAGATCCACCCAGGGCCCGCCCCGGCCCACGCCCAGGGTGAAGCGGCCGCCGCTCGTCACGTGCAGCAGCGCGGCCTGTTCGCCGAGTGCCACCGGGTGGACCGTGGGCAGTACGCTGACCGCCGTACCGACCCGGAGGCGCTGGGTGCGGCCCAGCAGTAAAGCCGCCAGCGTGACCGCCGACGGGCAGGTGCCGTACGGCACGAAGTGGTGCTCGGCCAGCCAGACCGCGTCCAGCCCGGCCTCCTCGGCCACCTCCGCCGTGCGCACCGCCCGGTGCAGGGCCTCCCCCTGGCCCTGGCCCGGGAACTGGGCCGCCAGCACAAAACTTCCTACGTGCATCGCATTTCCTGCTTTCCTGGCTCCGACCCGGAGCTCCCCCTCCCGGCATAACCGTCTGACACGTGCCGAGGACACGGCCTGGCGAAGAGATTTGCGGATTGTCTGGAGAATGGGTCGCCCTGGAGGGGGACTTGTGGGGGTTGGTGCCCTACGCGTACCCCCGTGCGCGCGTCGTAGGCTGGACGCAGCCCTTGCTTCCTGTATAGCCCCGAGAGGTGTTCCGTGTCCCCGCGTCGCAACCGACCCCAGGGCCCGAATGGAGCCTCCTCCTCCGGCCGGAGCTCCGAGGACGACCGCGCGGACCGGTACGGCGGCTGGCAGTCCACGGAGGACTGGCAGGGCGAGGAGTGGAACGTACGGCATGTGGCGGGCGCCAGCGCGGTCGGCAAGACGTACCGCTGCCCGGGCTGCGACCAGGTGATCCCCTCCGGCGTCCCGCACGTGGTGGCCTGGCCCGAGCACTCGGGCGTGGACGAGCGCCGGCACTGGCACAAGGCCTGCTGGAACGCGAAGGACCGCCGCACCACGCGGGTGCGGCGGTCCGGTAACGCGCCGAAGTTCTGAGAGCCGTACGGCTACACGTCCCGCTTCTCCAGCAGCGCGCAGGCGCCCGCGAACACGACGGCCGTCACGCCCAGGATGATCCACAGCGGGTCCCAGCCCGAAGGGCCGTCCTGGCTGAGCGAGTTGGAGTAGAAGATGCTCATCTGGTTCGGGATCGAGTACTGGAACAGCGCCGTGCGCACCTTCTCCAGCGACGACGAGAACATGAACAGCGCGATCACCAGCGGGGCGAGCACCGCGCCGATCATGATGGTGATGGCGCCCGCCGAGTGCCGGATGACCGAGCCGATGAGCAGGGCGAGCAGCCCGAGCAGCGCGATGTAGAGGCTGACGCCGACGGTCGCCTTCAGCCATTCCCCGCCGGTCGGCGTCCGGGCGTTGTCGCCCAGGATCGACACCTGTGTCATGGCCACGAACGAACTGGCCGCGAGGGTGATCACGAAGGCGACCGCGAAGAAGACGATCGACTTCGCGGTGAGCACCCGCAGCCGGGACGGGCAGGCGACCGTCGTCGTGCGGATCATGCCGGTGCCGTACTCGGAAGCCGTGGTCAGCACGCCCAGCGTGATGACGCAGATGGAGCCGAGCAGCAGTCCGAAGAAGCCCAGGGACAGGGCGTTCTCCCCGCCGAGGTCCTCGGCGGAGGAGCCGCTGACCACCGCGGCGGCGAGCAGGCCGATGCCGACGACGAGCAGGACGAACACGCCGAGCGTCCACATCGTCGAGCGCACCGACCGGATCTTCGTCCACTCGGAGGAGATCGCGTGCCCGAGGTGGGTGCGCACCACCGGGATCGGCGAGGTGTAGCCGGGGTACGGACCGCCGGGCGCCGCCTGCCAGTCGGGCGCGGCCGGGGTCGCCTGCGGCATCGGGGGCTGGTGGGTGCTCATCGGGCGTCCTCGGGCTTGGTCAGGTCGGCGGGGGCGGAGGCGGGCGCGGCGGGGGCCGTGGAGGGCGCGGAGACCGGCTGTGACGATTCGGCGGCGGGCGCCGGGGCGGGCGCGGGCGCCGGGGCCGCGTAGGGGTTGTACGGCCCCTGCGGAGCGCCGTAGGGCCCCGCGGGCGCCCCCTGCGCCCCGTACGGGTTCGTGAACGGGGCGCCGCCCTGCTGGGGCGGCGGCGGGGCGTACCAGCCCGGCTGGCCCTGCCCGGGCACCGGCATGGGCGGCTGGGCGCCCGGCGGCAGCGGCTGCTGGAGACCGGCCTTCTGGTCGATGCTGGACCGGTAGTCGACGGCGCCCTGGGTCATCCGCATGTACGCCTCCTCGAGCGAGGCCTGGTGCGGGGAGAGCTCCCACAGCCGTACGTCCGCCTCGTGCGCGAGGTCGGAGATGCGGGGCAGCGGCAGGCCGGTCACCCGCAGCGCGCCGTCCTGCTCGGGCAGCACATGGCCGCCGGCCTCGGTCAGCGCCGAGCTGAGCTTCTCGCGCTGCTGGGGCTCGGTGTCCGGGGTGCGCACCCGCGCGAAGTCGGCCGAGTTGGCCGAGATGAAGTCCGTCACACTCATGTCGGCCAGCAGCTGGCCGCGCCCGATGACGATCAGGTGGTCGGCGGTCAGCGCCATCTCGCTCATCAGATGCGAGGAGACGAAGACCGTACGGCCCTCGGCGGCCAGCGACCTCATCAGGTTGCGCACCCAGAGGATGCCCTCGGGGTCGAGGCCGTTGACCGGCTCGTCGAAGAGCAGCACCTGGGGGTCGCCGAGCAGCGCGGCGGCGATGCCGAGCCGCTGGCCCATACCGAGCGAGAAGCCCTTGGAGCGCTTTCCCGCCACGTCCTGCAGACCGACGACCCCGAGCACCTCGTCGACCCGGCGGGCCGGGATGGCGGACAGCTGGGCCAGGGAGAGCAGGTGGTTGCGTGCGGAGCGGCCGCCGTGCACCGCCTTGGCGTCGAGCAGCGCGCCGACCTGGCGGGCGGCGTTGGGCAGCCTGCGGTACGGGTAGCCGCCGATGGTGACGGAACCGGCGGTCGGGTTGTCCAGACCCAGGATCATCCGCATGGTCGTCGACTTGCCCGAGCCGTTGGGCCCGAGGAAGCCGGTGACGGCTCCCGGCCGTACCTGGAAGGAAAGGTTGTAGACGGCGGTCTTGTCGCCGTAGCGCTTGGTCAGGCCGACAGCCTCGATCATGCTCCGCACCCATCGAAAGGATCAGGACAGCAGGGCAGACGCCCCCGTAAGGGTTAGGAGGATATCCGGGCGCTGACGGTTCCCATCAAGAGCTGGCAAAGCCGGGCGGTACCGATCAGGTCACTGGGCGTCCCGTTTCTTCAGCAGGACATAGCCACCGGCCAGCGCGGCGATCACCCACAGCCCCATGATCCCGAGGCCGCCCCACGGCCCGTACGGGACGTCGTCCCCGACCCTGGGCACCACCTGCATGATGTGGCTGCCCGCCTGGTCCGGCAGGAACCGGCCGATCTTCTTGGTCGCGTCGACGTTGCCGAGGATGTTGGAGATCAGGAAGAAGAACGGCATCAGGATGCCCAGCGACAGCATCGGCGAGCGCAGCATCGCGGCCACGCCCATGGAGAACACCGCGATCAGCGTCATGTAGAGCCCGCCGCCGATGACCGCGCGCAGCACCCCCGGGTCGCCGAGGTACGCCCGGTGCGAGCCGAGCATCGCCTGCCCGAGGAAGAAGGCCGCGAAGCTGGTGACCATGCCGGCCGCCAGGGCCAGCGCCGCCGCCACCCCGATCTTGCTGAACAGGAAGGTGGCCCGCTGCGGCACGGCGGCCAGCGAGGTCCTGATCATCCCGGTGCTGTACTCGTTCGAGACGACCAGCACCCCGAACACGATCATCGCCAGCTGGCCGAGGGTCATCCCGGCGAAGCTGATGTTCGTGGGGTCGAAGGAGACCCGCTCACGCACGGGCATGTTGCCGAACGCGTGGTTCGCCAGCGCGGAGAGCAGCATCCCGAGGGCCACGGAGACGACCACGGCCAGGGACAGCGTCCACACGGTGGAGGCGACGGACCGGATCTTGGTCCACTCGGACCGCACGGCCTGGGTGACGACCGCCATGTCACGCCCCCTTGTCCCAGCCGGTGCCCCAGGCCTGCGGCACCGGGGGCGAATCGGTGTGCGCGTGGTACTCCACGGACTCCGCCGTCAACTGCATGAACGCCTCCTCCAGCGAGGCCTGCTGGATGCTCAGCTCGTGCAGCACGATCCCGTTCTGCGCGGCCAGCTCCCCGATCGGTTCGGCCTTCCCGCCCTCCACCTCCAGCGCCCCGGTCCCCGTCTCCACGACGGTGATCCCGGCCCCGTGCAGCACGTCGAGCAGCCGCTCGCGCTGGGGGGAGCGGACCCGGACGTACGAGCGTGAGTTGGCCCGGATGAAATCGGCCATGGAGGTGTCGGCGAGCAGCCGTCCCTGCCCGATGACCACGAGGTGCTCGGCGGTCAGCGCCATCTCGCTCATGAGGTGACTCGACACGAACACGGTCCGGCCCTGCGCGGCGAGCGACTTCATCAGGGTCCGGATCCAGTGGATCCCCTCCGGGTCGAGCCCGTTCACCGGCTCGTCGAACATCAGGATCCGGGGATCGCCCAGCAGCGCCCCGGCGATCCCCAGCCGCTGCCCCATCCCCAGCGAGAACCCCTTGGCCTTCTTCCGTGCCACGGCCGTGAGCCCGACGGTGTCGAGCACCTCGGCCACCCGGCTCTTCTCGATCCCGTTGCTCTGCGCGAGGCACAGCAGATGGTTGAAGGCACTGCGCCCGCCGTGCACGGCCTTGGCGTCGAGCAGCGCGCCGATGTACGTCAACGGGTCCTTGAGCTGCTCGTACCGCTTGCCGTCGATCCGCACGTCGCCGGCCGTCGGGTGGTCCAGCCCGAGGATCATCCGCATGGTGGTGGACTTCCCCGCACCGTTCGGCCCGAGGAACCCGGTCACGATGCCGGGCCGGACGGCGAACGTGAGGTGGTCGACCGCCGTCTTGTCGCCGTACCGCTTCGTCAGGCCCTCCAGCTCGATCATGCGGCCACGCTAAGACGGGGGTGCAGGGGGTGCCACCCGAGGCCTTCGGCCGGGTTCGGGTCGTGTGTGGTTGCTCGCGCAGTTCCCCGCGCCACTAAAGGGGCGCCTGCTGCAGCGCCCCTTTTCTTTTAGGGGCGCGGGGAACTGCGCGACCAGCCCCCACCGGCCCGCAGCCGAACGACGAAGGCCCGCACCCCCCGAAGGAGATACGGGCCCCTGATGTCGCGCTAGCGGTTACCGGGACTGCTGCGCCGGAACCCCACGGGAGATCGGCTCGTCCTCGGCCGGCGAGCTGGCGGCGGCCACGGCCGCGCCCGTCAGCGTCGCCAGCATCTCGCGGACGTTCGTCAGCTGGGCGTTGATCGAGTCGCGGCGGTTGGTCAGCGCGGCGAGCTCACGCTCCGATTCCGAACGGATCCGGTCGGCCTTGGCGTTCGCGTCGGCGACGATGTCCTCGGCCTGGCGCTGAGCCGTCTCGACGGTCTGACGCGCCCGGCGCTCGGCGTCGGTGCGCAGCTTCTCCGCCTCCAGCCGGAGCTGCTCCGCGCGGTGCTCGATCTCCGCGAGGCGCTTCTCGGCCTTCTGCTGGCGGGACGCCAGGTCGCGCTCGGACTGCTCGCGGCGCTTGGCGAGGTTCGTCTCGAAGTCGGCGGCGGCCTGCGCGGCCTTCGCACGGGTCTCCTCGAAGAGGGCGTCCGCCTCCTCGCGCTTGGACTGCGCGTCCTTCTGGGCCTCGGAGCGCAGCTGCGACGCGTCGCTCTTGGCCTTCTCGACGATCCGGACGCCCTCGTCCTCGGCCTTGGCCTTGCGCTCCGCAGCGAACGATTCTGCGTCGTTGCGCACCTGCTGGGCCGCCGACTCGGCGAGCTCACGGTGCTGCTCGGCGGCGCGACGGGCCTCCTCGCGCAGGTCCTTCGCCTCCTCCTCGGCGAGGCGGAGGATCTTCTCGACACGCGCGCCGAGGCCGGCGTACGACGGCTCCGCGTCGGTTACCTGAGCCTGGGCGTTCTGCGTCTCGAGGTGGAGCTCCTCGATGCGCTTTTCCAGAGCGGTGATGCGGGCGAGAGCGCTGTCACGGTCGGAGACGAGCTTGGAGATCCGTTCGTCCACCTGAGCGCGGTCGTACCCACGCCGCACTAGCTCGAAGCCGTAGGGGGAAGTGTCGCTCATGGGGTTCCTGTCGAAAGAGACCGGTGAGGTGATAGGGGGAATCCTAGGGGCCGAAGCGGTGTGTCATCGAGCGGATACGTGTTTGATCTGGAGAATGACACCCCTTTTGAGTGGCGACCTGTGAGATCGCTTGCCAAAGCCTCTGCCGCAGATTTAATCAAAAGCCCCAGAACACTACAGAACCGACTCCGGTCTCTAGCCTTCTGATGCCTTGCCACCCGATCGGGGCGCGCCCACCGAACTGCCCGCCTTGACTCCGCCGTCCTTGCCGGCCGACGGGGTCTCGAAGGACTCCAACGCCTCCAGGACGTCCTGGACACGGGAGATCTCGCCGTTGATGTTCTCCCGCCGGCGCTCCAGGATCTCCAGCTCGCGCTTGCCCTCCTCGACCGTGCGGCGGGCCTCGCGGATCGCCTCGGCCTTGAGCTCCTCGGCCTCCCGCACCAGCGTGGCCTTCTTCTGCTCGGCCTCCTTGAGCAGCCCCTCCGCCTTCTTGACGGCGGCGATCCGGACCTTGCCCGCCTCGGAGTTGGCCTCCGAGACCAGATCCTTGGCCTTGGCCTGGGCCTTGGCGAGCTGCTCCTCGGCGGCCTTGATCAGCGCGTCGCAGCGGTCGCCGGTGGACTTCATGGTCTCGGCGGCCTCGCGGCGGGCCCGCTCGTGCAGCTCCTCGATCTCGGTGGTGATGCGCTCGCGCAGCTCCTCCGCCCGCTCCCTTATGGCGGTGGCGTCCCGGCGGGCACCGACGAGCAGCTCGTCCGCGTCCGTACGGGACTTCTCCACCCGCGCGTTGCCCTCGACCGTGGCCTCGGACACCAGCCGGTCGGCCTCCTTGCGGGCCGCGCCCACCATGGTGTCGGCCTGCGACTCGGCGTCCGCGGTGGTCTTGTGGGCCTGCGCCTGCGCCTCGGTGAGCAGCTTGTCGGCCTCGGCGGTCGTCTCGTTGATCAGCGTGTCGACCTGCTCGGCCACGTCCTGGCGCCGCTTGTTGGCGTCCTTGCGGGACTCGTCGAGGGTCCGCTCGGCCTCCTCGCGCGCGGAGTTGAGCAGGCGCTCGACCGCCGCCTCCGCGTCGGCCTTGAGCCGCTCCGCGTCGTTGCGGGTGCGGTCGGCGTGCAGCTGGGCGGAGCCGACCGTCTCGGCGGCCTCGGCGCGCAGCCGCTCCGCGTCCCCGGTGGCGTCCGAGATCAGCTTCTCCGCCTTGGCGATCGCGTCGGCGCGGACCCGGTCGGCCTCGGCGATGGTCTCGTTCTGGAGCAGCTCCGCCTCGTTGCGGGCCTCCGTGATCAGGGTGTCGGCCTGGGTCGCCGCGTCCGAACGGATCCGGTTGGCGTCCTCCCGGGCCTCGGCGCGCGAGCGTCCCGCGTCCTGTTCGGCCTGGGCGATGGTGTCGGAGGCCTCGGTGCGCACCCGCTGGGCGTGCGCGGACGCCTCCGAGCGCAGCCGCTCCGACTCGGCCATGGCGTCGGCGACCGTCCGCTCGGCCAGCGCCTTCGCCGCCTCGGACGCCTCGCTCGCCTCGCGCCGGACCCGGCTCGCGTCCTCGCTGGCCCGCTCCCGCTCGGCGTAGGCGTCGGCGCGGACCCGGTCCGACTCCTCCTCCGCCTCCCGCCGGGTGCGGTCCGCCACGTGCTCGGCGGCCGAGCGCAGCCCGGAGATCTCCTCCTGCGCCTGCTCGTGCAGCCCGGAGACCGAGTCGCGGACCTGCTGTGCGTGCTGCTCGGCGGCCGAGACCATCTCGGTGGCCCGTCGGTCCGCCTCCTCGACCAGCCGCACCGCCTCGGCCTGCGCCTCCTCGACCCGGTTACGGGCCTGGGCCAGCAGATCCTCGCTCTGCTCGCGGGCCCGCTCGCGCTCCTGGTCGGCCTCCTGGCGGGCGGAACCGAGCAGCTCCTCGGCCTCGCGGCGCCGCCGGGCGGCCTCCTCCTGCGCGGCGGCCAGCGTCTCGGACGCCTCGGTGGACAGCCGCTCGGCCGCCGCCTGCGCCTCGGCACGCACCCGGTCGGCGGTGTCCTGGGCCTCCTGCTTCAGCCGCTCCGCCTCGGCCGCGGCCTCGGACCGCAGCCGTACGGCGACGGCCTCGCCCTCCGCGCGGGACGCGGACGAGTCGGCGGCCGCCTCGTCACGCAGCCGCTGGGCCTCCGTCTCGGCCTGCTGCTGGAGCGTACGGATCCGCTCGGCGGCCTCGGACCGCAGCCGCTCGGTCTCCTCGCCGGCCTCCCGGCGGATCCTGGCGGCCTCCTCGCGGGCCTCCGTGAGCGCCTGCTCGGCGCCCGTGAGCCGGTCCTCGGCCTCGGTGTGCAGCCGGGTCAGCTCGTCGGCGGCCTCGGCGCGCCGGGCCTCGACGCCCCGCTCGGTCTCCGCGCGCAGCTCGTCCGCGGCCCGCTCGGCGTCCGCCTTGAGCCCCTCGGACTGCTCCAGGACCTCGGTACGGTGCCGCTCGGCCTCCTGCCGGGTGCGCTCCAGGGTCTCCTCGGCCTGCCGGCGCAGCGTGGTCGCGCGCTCGATGGCCTCGGTGCGGACCTTCTCGCTGTCCGTGGTGGCCGTCTGCCGCAGCTCGTCCGCGTCGGCCTTGGCCTTGGCGAGCAGCTCCTCGGCGGACCGGGCCGCCTCCTCGATCTGCTGGACGGTCTCGCGCCGGGCCTCGGCCCGGATCGACTCGCCCTCGGCGACCGCGTCGGCCCGCAGCTGCTCGGCCTCGCCGCGCAGCCGGCGGGCCTCCTCCTGCAGCTCGACCGTCTTGGCGCGGTACTCCTTGGTGTCGTCCTTCGCCGCGCCCTTGAGGCCCTCGGCGGTGTCGTGCGCCTCGGCGCGCAGCCGGTCCGCCTCGGCCTCGGCCTCGGACCGGATCCGCTCGGCCTCCTCGACGGCGCCCTTGGTGGTCTGCCTGGCCTCCTCCGAGGCCCGGTTCAGGACGTCCTCGGCGGTCTTGGCCGCCTTGGACAGCTGGGAGGCGCTCTCCTCGGCGGTGAGCGTACGGGCCTTCTCGGAGGCCTCCGCGATGATCTTCTCGGCCTCGGCCCTGGCGTCCGCGACGACCTGCTCGGCCTCCGCCTTGGTCGCCTCGGCGTCCTTGGTGGCCTCGCTGACCAGCCGGGCGACCTGCTCCTTGGCCGTCTGGGTGCGCTGCTGGTTGGTGGCCTCGGCGCTGGAGAGGGCCTTCGAGGCGTTCGCCTCGGCCTCGGTGACCAGCTTCTCGGCCTCGGACTGCGCCTTGCGCAGCGCCTCCTCGGCCTCCGCGATCCGCTGCTCGGCGGCCCGGCTCAGCTCACCCGCCTGCCGACGGGCCGAGTCCGACTCCGTCGCGGTGGAGTTACGGAGCTGCTCCGCGTGGTCGGTGGCCTCCTGGGCCTGGGTGGACGCGGCGTTCAGCAGCCGCTCGGCGTCCCGGCGGGCGCGCAGCAGGATCTGCTCGGCCTCGGTGCGGGCCGCCTCGGCGTCGCTGGTCAGCCGCTGGCGGGCCTCGTCGGTCAGCCGCTGGGCCTCGGCCCGGGCGGCCGTCATGGCCTGCTCGGCCTCGGCCCGCGACTCGTCGAGCAGCCGCCGTGCCTGCGACTCGGTCCGGGCCCGCAGCTGCTCGGCCCAGGCCACGTTCTCGTTGACGTGCGACTCGACGGTCCCGCGGCGTTCGGCGAGCTCCTGGTCCAGCTGCTGGCGGCGGGTCACCGCCTCCTGGTGCAGCTCGGCCTGGAGCCGCGCGGCCTGCTCGGCGTGCTCCTGGAGGATCCGCTGGGTCTGCGCCCTGGCCTCGGCGGCCACCCGCTCCGCCTCCTGGCGGATCTGGTCGGCCTGCATCTGGGCGTTACGGAGCAGCTGCTCGGCGTGGTAGCCGAGGTCACCGCCGTCGAACGCGGGCCGGGACATGATGGTGCGCCGCGCCTCGTGCAACTTGGCGCGCAGCACCTCGACCTGGTAGCCGAGGTCCTCGGCATGCTGGATCGCCTTTTCCCGCTCGGTCTTCAGCCGTTTCATCTCGGCTTCGAAACGAGTGAGGTGGTCGACGTCAGCCGCCGGCTCTCGCTCCTGGCTCTCGTAGCCCCGCACTGCGCGGTCCCATCCGTCCCCTGGTCGCAACCTTCTCCGAACGAGCTCCGTCCATCCGCCGAACGGGGCCCCCGGGGAATGGTGTCAGATCAACGGCGGAGCACGGGCTGCTGCCCCGACGCTCGTCCCCCGAAACCCGGACCCCGGCATGCGGCCGCCCCGGCCCTGCGAACGTGCGAAGGGACGACCCGCCCCAACCCTACCGGCCCATATGTACGAGGGTCAGTGCTCAGGTGACTCAACAGCCGCCGAAGTGACCAGTTCTGTCAGTACGCCGTGGCAATCCTTTGGGTGCAGGAAGGTGATCCGCGACCCCATGGAGCCGATCCGTGGCTCGTCGTACAGAACGCGTACGCCCTTGGACCGGATGTCGGCCGCGTCCCCGTCCACATCCGCCGTACCGAAGGCGATGTGGTGCACGCCCTCGCCGTTCTTC
Source organism: Streptomyces sp. NPDC090088 (assembly GCF_044747345.1). NCBI lineage: Bacteria > Bacillati > Actinomycetota > Actinomycetes > Kitasatosporales > Streptomycetaceae > Streptomyces > Streptomyces sp. NPDC090088. Next base: position 1,147,953 of record NZ_JBIVDZ010000002.1, read on the forward strand.
GCGAGCCACTTGCCGACCGCCGAGTCCTCCCGCGTCGGCTCCAGGAGCTGCAGGTAGGAGGCGCCCCCGTCGGACGTCTCGTTGATCTTGAGCATGGCCTCGCGCACGCCCTGTTCCTCGTTGACCTCGGTGTGGAACACCTCGAAGCCGTACGTGGCCTTGTAGAACTCGACGGTCGCGTCGAGGTCGTGACAGGCGATCCCGATGTGGTCGATTCGCGTCAGCATGGATTCAGTGCAGCGCTACGACGATGGTTACGCAACGTGCCAGCGATCACACTGACGGCCCGATGACGGCACGGAGTGCCACGCAATACATTCGAAGTAAACCCTCGTTCACTCCTCGGCAGTGCAGCCGGTAAGGGGATTCACCGCTCATGACCTCTGGAACCTCTGGAACCACCTCGGTGATCGTCGCGGGCGCCCGGACGCCCATGGGACGACTGCTGGGCTCGCTGAAGTCCTTCTCCGGAGCCGACCTCGGCGGCTTCGCGATCAAGGCCGCCCTCGACCGTGCGGGGATCGGGGGCGACCAGGTGCAGTACGTGATCATGGGTCAGGTGCTGCAGGCCGGCGCCGGCCAGATCCCGGCCCGCCAGGCCGCCGTGAAGGCCGGCATCCCGATGAACGTCCCGGCGCTCACCATCAACAAGGTGTGCCTGTCCGGCCTCGACGCCATCGCGCTGGCCGACCAGCTGATCCGCGCCGGCGAGTTCGACATCGTGGTCGCGGGCGGCCAGGAGTCCATGACCAACGCCCCGCACCTGCTCCCCAAGTCCCGCGAGGGCTTCAAGTACGGCGCCATCGAGATGCTCGACGCGATGGCCTACGACGGCCTCACCGACGCCTTCGAGAACATCGCCATGGGCGAGTCCACGGAGAAGCACAACACCCGCCTCGGCATCCTGCGCCCCGAGCAGGACGAGATCGCCGCCCTGTCCCACCAGCGGGCCGCCGCCGCGCAGAAGAACGGGATCTTCGAGGCCGAGATCACCCCGGTCGAGATCCCGCAGCGCAAGGGCGAGCCGGTCGTCTTCAGCAAGGACGAGGGCATCCGCGGCGACACCACCACGGAGTCCCTGGGCAAGCTGCGCCCCGCCTTCACCCGCGACGGCACCATCACCGCCGGCACCTCCTCGCAGATCTCGGACGGCGCCGCCGCCGTGGTCGTCATGAGCAAGGCCAAGGCGGAGGAGCTGGGCCTCCAGTGGCTCGCCGAGATCGGCGCCCACGGCAACGTGGCCGGCCCGGACAACTCGCTCCAGTCCCAGCCGTCGAACGCCATCGGCCACGCGCTCAAGAAGGAGGGCCTGGAGGTCGGCGACCTGGACCTCATCGAGATCAACGAGGCCTTCGCCGCCGTCGCCGTCCAGTCAATGAAGGACCTCGGCGTGTCCACGGAAAGGGTGAACGTCAACGGCGGCGCCATCGCCCTCGGCCACCCCATCGGCATGTCCGGCGCCCGGCTCGTCCTGCACCTCGCCCTGGAGCTCAAGCGGCGCGGCGGCGGGGTCGGCGCGGCCGCGCTGTGCGGTGGCGGCGGCCAGGGTGACGCACTGATCGTGCGGGTACCGAAGGCCTGAGTACGTTTCCCTGAGCGAACGCGCGCGAACGGAGCTGTGATGCAGGACGTCTCCACACTGGTGGCCCAGGCCAGGGCGGGCCGGCCCCGTGCGGTGGCCCGGCTGATCTCCCTGGTGGAGGGGGCGTCACCACAGCTCAGAGAGGTCATGGCGGCTCTGGCGCCACTGACCGGGAACGCGTATGTCGTAGGCCTGACGGGCTCCCCGGGAGTCGGTAAGTCGACCTCCACCTCGGCGCTCGTCAGTGCCTACCGCAAACAGGGAAAGCGGGTCGGCGTCCTGGCCGTCGACCCGTCCTCCCCCTTCTCCGGGGGCGCCCTCCTCGGCGACCGCGTCCGCATGTCCGACCACGCCTCGGACCCCGGCGTCTACATCCGCTCGATGGCCACCCGCGGCCACCTCGGCGGGCTCGCCTGGTCCGCCCCCCAGGCCATCCGGGTCCTGGACGCGGCCGGCTGCGAGGTGATCCTCGTCGAGACCGTCGGCGTGGGTCAGTCGGAGGTCGAGATCGCCTCCCAGGCGGACACCTCCGTCGTCCTGCTCGCCCCCGGGATGGGCGACGGCATCCAGGCCGCCAAGGCCGGAATCCTGGAGATCGGCGACGTCTACGTCGTCAACAAGGCCGACCGGGACGGCGCCGACGCCACCGCCCGCGAACTGAACCACATGCTGGGCCTCGGCGAGTCCCGCGGCCCCGGCGACTGGCGCCCGCCGATCGTCAAGACGGTCGCGGCCCGCGCCGAGGGCATCGACGAGGTCCTGGAAGCCCTGGAGAAACACCGCGCCTGGATGGAGGAGCGGGGCGTCCTCGCGGAACGCCGCCTCGCCCGCGCCTCCCGCGAGGTCGAGACGATCGCCGTGACCGCCCTGCGCGAACGCATCGGCGACCTCCACGGAGACCGCCACCTGGGCGCCCTCGCCGAACGCGTCGTCGCCGGCGAACTGGACCCGTACCGCGCGGCGGACGAACTGGTGGCGGGCCTGACGGAGGGCTGACGGCGGCCTGACCATGGCCGGTCCCCGGCCGCCGCTGCTAACTTGACCGGCATGTTCCTCTCCTGTGCGTAAGAGCGCACCCCGCGCCGCGAGCACCCCGTGTGCCGCGGCGCGCTCCGGTGTCCCCTCTTCCGCCTCCGCCAGAGGAACCCCCTCATGTCCGCGCTGACCTCATCGCGCCCTTCACCTGCCCGGCGGCCCTCGTACGCCGCCGTCCTGCGCGTCCCGCACGCGCGCCGCACCTTCCTGGCCGCCCTCGCGGCCCGTCTCTCCTACGGCACGGTCTCGCTGTCCGTACTGCTCTCCGTGACCAGGGCGACCGGCTCCTACGCCGTCTCCGGTCTGGTGATGGCCCTCTTCGGCGGCACGGTGGTCGTCCTGCTGCCCGTCCGCGCGACCCTGGTGGACCACTACGGCCCACGGCGCGCCCTGCCGCCCCTGGCAGCCGCCCACAGCGCGCTGCTCTGCCTTCTGGCCGCCCTGACCTGGCGCCCCGGCGCACCCCCGGCGGCCCTCGCCACGGCCGCCGCGCTCACCGGCTGTGTCGCACCGCCGCTCGGCCCCACCATGCGGGCGGTGTGGGGCCGGCTGGTCGACGACCCCGCCCTGCTGCGGCGGGCGTACAGCCTGGACGGGGTCGCCGAGGAACTGCTGTTCGTGTCGGGCCCGGCCCTGGTGGGCCTGCTGCTGCGGTTCGGCCCGCCGCCCGCGGGGCTGCTGCTCAGCGCGGTGCTGATGCTCACCGGCACGTGTGCGTTCGTGAGGTCACCGGCGGTGCGGGGAGCGGTCCCGCCGAAGAGGGAGAAGGGGCGGTCGCCCGGTCCGTTTCCGGCGGCGCCGGTGGTCGCGGCCGCCGGTCTGGGACTCGCGCTGAGCGCGGCGGACCTGCTGGTGATGGCGTTCGCCGAGCAGCGGTCGTACGGCTACGGGCTCGTCCCCTGGGTGCTGGCCGCGCTCTCCGCGGGCAGCGCGGTGGGCGGGCTGCTGAACGGGGCGGTGGAGTGGCGCCGCCCGGCGGGGGAGCGGCTGGCGTGGCTGTCGGCGGGGCTGGGGGCGGCCCTGGTGGTCGCCGGGCTGGCGCCGGGGATGTGGACGCTGGCCGGGGCCATGGCGGTGGCGGGGGTGTTCGTGGCTCCGATCCTGACCACGGCGTATCTGCTGGCCGACGAGACGGCGGCGGAGGGGGAGCGGACCCGGGCCGGGGCGTGGGTGAACGCGGCGGTGAACGCCGGGAGTTCGGGTGGGTCGGTGGCGGCGGGGGTGGTGCTGGGGGCGGTGCCGCTGGGGGTGTGCTTCGCGCTGTCGGGGAGTGTGGCGGTGGTGTCCGCCGTTGGGGTGCGGGTTGTATCCCGGCTGCGGGGCGGTGGGGGCTGGTCGCGCCCGCGCGGCGGTAGCCGCACATCCGATACAGCCCCGCGCCCCTGACGGGGCGCTGCAGCGAGCGGCGGACGAGACCTGAACCCTCGTCCGCCGCTGCCTTCAGGTGCTGTCTGTCGTCACGGGCGCCCGCGCTGGCCGCGCAGGTGCTCGGCGATGGGCTTGAGGCCCTTGTCCAGCTCTATGAGTGCCTCCGGCGACAGCAGGTCGATGAAGTGCCGTCGCACGGAGGCGACATGATGTGGCGCCACCTTCTTCATGGTCTCCATGCCGTGCTCGGTGAGGACGGCGAACAGCCCCCGGCGGTCGGACTCGCAGTTCTCGCGGCGGACCAGGTTCGCGTTCTCCATACGGGTGATCTGGTGGGAGAGCCTGCTCTTGGACTGGAGGGTCGCGGACGCGAGGTCGCTCATCCGCATCCGGTACTCGTCCGACTCGGACAGATTCACCAGGATCTCGTAGTCGTTCATTGTCAGGCCGAACGGCTGCAGGTCCTTTTCGAGCTGGTACGTCAACAGCCTGTTGACCTCCAGGTGGGTGCGCCAGGCGCACTGCTCCGCATCGGTCAGCCAGCGCGTGGCCGTCTCGGTCTCCATGTATGAAGTCTACCTAAAATGTTGAAAGGCGAACTAGTGACGGTGGTGTGACTGTGCGCACGCGTTCGATGTCACACTCCGCAGACTACCGCTCACAGCCCGAAGCGACGCTGGAGGTCCCCCAGCTGTCCGGGAAGGCGCGGTGTGCCCTGCTGCTGTGAATGACCTGTGAAGGGCCCGCCTCCGCCGGGTACTCCGGGCTCGTGCGGAACCGCTCCCGTGGCCTGCTCGGCCATCAGGGTCTCGGTGGACTGGAGCAGGACCGTACCGGCCCCTACGAACTCGAACTGATGCTCCTCTCCGGAGGCCCCGCCGAGGCCTGTCAGTGCACGTAGACCGCCCATGACACCGGTCATGTAGCCGTGGTCGTAGTGGTGGCACGGGGAGGGGCAGTCGGCCCATCCCACCAGCGCCTGCGGGTCCACCCGGATCGGGGGTTCCATGAACACCACCGGACCGTTAGATGCAGCCACAAACTTTCCGGTTCCGATAAGGGTCAGAAAACCCGGCACGATCGACTGTTTGAGCGCGAGACTTGGCTGAAAAGCGAGCAGGTTGCCGGAGCGAATGGTCAGGTTGCCGTCGTCGAGGTCGTACGAATTGACGTCGAAGGCCCGGTCGGCGAGGAGCATCTTGCCCGAGCCCTCCGCCACCACCCAGTCGCTCGCGTGCAGAGGCGAATGGAACGAAGTGCGGACCAGACGGTCCAGCCGGCCGTGTCCGACGCCGTTGAAGTCGATCGAACCGTAGTAGGCGATCATCTTCCCCTTCTGCAGGAACCACTGGCCGCTCTTGAGCTCCACGCAGAAGGTGTATTTGTTGACGTTGTCGTCGACGGGGAGGGTCATGGGGTCGTACACGACCGGGCCGGCCGCTCCGTATGCGCTCACAGCTTCTCCTCGGACGCCTGCACGTACACCATGCCGTTGCCGCTGAGCTCCAGCTGGAACGCCTCGCCGGAGCCGCGGCCCACCATGTCCCGCCAGCCGAGCGCGGACGAGAGTTTGTTGCGCACGTCGCCGTGGTGGGCGACGTAGGCCTGGGGGTCGACATGGACCGGGCGCTGCGGGGTGATCGGGATCTCGAAGACCCCGCCGTGGGCCATCACGGCGACCGCGCCGTGGCCCTGGAGGGTCGTGGTGAACAGGCCCTGGCCGGTGACCTGGCCGCGCACCATGCCCATCACCCCGCCCTGGGAGCCCATGAACATCGTGCCCTGCTGGAGCGTGCCCTCGAAGGCGAGCAGCCGGTCCGCCTCGACGTAGAGGGTGTCGCCGGTGAGGGTGATCACGTGCACGTGGTGGCCGCCGTGCCCGAAGAAGACCGTGCCGCTGCCCTCGACCGACATGAGCGGGGTCGCCTCGCCGGCCACCCGGCGGCCGAGCATCGACATCACCCCGCCCTGGCCGCCCTGGATGTTGGGCGTGAAGGACACCTCGCCCTTGTAGGCGAGCATCGCCCCGCGCTGGCTGTACAGCCGCTGCCCGGGCAGGACGGTCGCCTCGACCATCTTGGAGTTCACCTCGCGCAGTGCCATGTCACACATCACCCGCGATCGTGTTCCGCTCGCTCGGCTGCACGTACACCAGGCCGTCCCCCTCGAACCGGATCTGGAAGGCCTCCCCGCCGCCCTCCCCGAAGAGCGTGCGGAATGTCACACCGGACTGGAAGGACTGGCGGAGGTTGCCCTGGTGGGCGATGTACGCGCCCGGGTCGACGGTGAGCGGGTACTGCGAGCTCACCCGGAGCACGACCGCCGGGCCGTCGGACGTGATCGCCGCCTGGCCGTGGCCCTCGACCGTGGTGGTGAACAGGCCGTTGCCCTGGGAGGCGCCGCGCAGGCCGGTGAAGGTGGTGCCGGTGCGCAGGCCGGCGTCGGTCGCGAGCAGGTTGCTCGACTCGACGTACAGCTTGTCGCCCTGCAGGCCGACCAGGTTGATCTCGGACGCGCGGTCCGCGAACCAGCACGTCCCGTGCCCCTTCACCTCCATCACCGTCATCTGCTCGCCGGTGAGCCGCCGGGTCACCATCCCCCGCAGTCCCTCGCCGCCGCCGCTCAGCTTCTTGAACGCCATCTGCCCGTCGTACGCGACCATCGAGCCGTTCTTCGCCTTCACGGCGTCCCCGGTCATCTCGACGGCGAGCACCTTGCTTCCTTGAAGTCGGAACATCGCCACGCTGCGAAGGTAGCCGCAGGCAGACGGCGGCGACAGGTCCCGTGGGTGGACCTCGACCCGGATCCACCCCTTAGGGGCGGGCCCCGCGCTCGCCGGGCAGGCGTATCACGGCGGTGCCGGCCGTCAGGTCGACGGTGGAGCGGGGCGGGGCGCCGTCCTCCTCGTCGTCGCGCAGCACCAGCGCGCTCTGCCGCTCCTTGAGCTCGTTCTGCTTGCCGGGGGAGAGGGCCGCGTGCAGCTGCTCGAAGCCCGTCGCGGAGATCTGGCCCTGGCGCGCGGAGTTCCGCCAGGGCAGCACCCCGGCCCGGCCGGCCCGCATGAGCAGCTGGTCCACGAAGGCCAGGACGGTGAGCACCACCACCAGACCCGGCAGGGTCATGAAGAAAACGAACTGCATCCCGCCCCGTCCCCTCCGTCGAGGGACCCGGCCTCCCACCCCCGCGCCGGACGGGCGAGGCTCCTTTGCCACAATGGGTGAACGTTTGTGCTCGCGTTCACAAAGAGTGGACGTCACTCCCACCGAAGGTGACTCGTGGACATCAAGACCGCCACCGCCATCCGCCGCCTCCGCCTGGTCTCCGCCCCGGAGGCCGTGTCCTTCCTGATCCTCCTCGTCTGCTCGGTGCTCAAGCGGACCACGGACTTCAACGCGGTTCCCGTGATGGGCGCGGTCCACGGTGTCCTGTTCATCCTGTACGTGATCTTCTGGGCGGACGCCTGGAACCGCGCCAAGTGGCCGCTGGGCACCGGACTCCTCTACTTCGTCCTCTCCGTCCTGCCGGCGGGTGGTTTCTTCGCGGAGCGCAAGCTGCGCCGCGCCGCCGAGGACGAGGTCATCGCCGCCCGCGCCCGCCAGGAGGGCGTGGTGAAGGCATGATCGTCGCCTTCTCCGTGACGCCGCTGGGCGTGGGCGAGGACGTGGGGGAGTACGTGGCCGACGCCGTCCGGGTCGTGCGCGAGTCCGGGCTGCCCCACCGCACCGACGCCATGTTCACCTCGATCGAGGGCGAGTGGGACGAGGTCATGGACGTCGTGCGGCGTGCCGTCGCCGTCGTCGAGGAGCGCGCCCCGCGCGTCTCCCTGGTCCTCAAGGCGGACATCCGGCCCGGCGTCACCGACGGGCTGACCAGCAAGGTGGAGACGGTCGAGCGGCACCTCGCCGAGTAGTCGACCCTTCCCCGGCCTTCCCCGGCCCCTCCCTCGGCCGTCCTTCGGCTCTCCCGGAAACCCCGGCCCGCGCGGGCCGGGGTTTTCTTCGGCCCCGCGATTGAGCGATCGCTCAAAAGCGAGTACCGTCCTGTCCGGGGATTTGAGCGACCGCTCAAAATAAGCTCGGAAGACCAGGTGACGGGGGTACGACGCCATGGGGCTCTACATAGAGGCGCACATCCGCGCCGACCTCGACGAACTGTGGGCACGCACCCAGGACCCGGGGCGGCACCAGCGCTGGGACCTGAGGTTCACCGAGATCGACTACCTCCCACGGGTGACGGGCGAGCCGCAGCGCTTCCGTTACGCCACGCGGGTGCTGCCCTTCCTGACGATCGCCGGCACCGGTGTCTCGGCGGGGGAGAAGGAGCGCCCCGACGGCACCCGAACCTCCGCCCTGCGCTTCGCCTCCCCGCACCCGCTCTCGCTGCTCGCCGAGGGCGGCGGCTACTGGCGGTACGTCCCGGTCGCCGACGGCGTCCGCTTCCTCACCGGCTACGACTACCGGCCCCGCTGGGGCGCCCTCGGTGCGCTCGCCGACCGCCTGGTCCTGCGCCCGCTGATGGGCTGGGCGACCGCCTGGTCCTTCGACCGGCTGCGGCTGTGGCTGGAACGCGGGATCACCCCGGAACGGGCCCGGTGGAACTGGCTGGCCGAGATGGCGGCCCGGGCGCTGACGGTCGCCGGCTGCGGCACCGCCCTGATCCGGGGCCGGGTCCCCGACGCCCTCCCGCCCACCGTCGCCTTCCTGGTCCCGCTCCTCCTGGTCGTCGCCCTCTTCCTGGCCCTCTGCACCCCGCCCCGCGCCACCACCCCGGCCGCCCGCCGCTGCCTGCGCACCCCACCCGTCCGAGTGACCGCCCCGCGCGTCCTGAGCACCCTGGAGAAGCAGCCGTGACCTCGATGTTCCGCACCGTGATGGGCCCCGACTTCGACCGGCTGCACCCGCAGCTCCAGCGCCGGTTCTCGGTCGGCCTGACGAGCGGCGAGGCCTGCACCGGCCACGGCGTGATGGACCGGATCTGGCACGGCGGGGCCTTCGTGAAGCCGTTCCTGGCGCTGGGCACCACCCGCAACATCCTGGTCCCGAGGGCCGCCCGGAACGTGCCCTTCAAGATCGAGAATGTGCCCTACGCCGACACCTACGGCCGTGAGACGGTGACCTTCGTGCGCACCTTCGACCTGCCCGGCCGCCCCCGCCGCTTCGACGCCCAGATGGTGCTCAGCCCCAAGGGCGACCGCATCCTCGACTACCTCGGCACCCACCAGCACCTCGCCAGCGAGCTGCACTTCCACGCCGAGTCCGACGGCTCCCTGCTGATCCGCTCCGGCGAACACCGGTTCAGGGAGGGCCCGGTGGACGTCCGCGTCCCCGAACTCGTCGGCGCCACCGCCGAGGTGCGGGAGTCCTACGACGACCGGGCCGGCCGTTTCCGTATCCGGGTGCGGGTCGTGAACCGGTACTTCGGGCCGCTCTTCGGCTACCAGGGCTCCTTCGAGGCGTCGTACACCGACATCCGCGGCTGCGGGGTGCGACCCGGACTGCGGCCCGTCCGCGAGGAGTCGCGCGCGTGAGCCCGGAGACCGCCAAGTCCCTGGAGACGAAGCACAAGCTGCTGGAGGGCGCGCTGCGGACGCTCACCGAGCAGGGCATCGCCAAGACCTCGGCCCGTACGGTGGCGGCGGCGGCCGGGGTCAACCAGGCGCTCGTCTTTTACCACTTCGGATCCGTGGACGAGCTCCTCGCCGCCGCCTGCCGGTACGGCGCCGAGCAGGCCGTCGACCGCTTCCGCCCCCGCCTCGCCGCCGTCGGCTCGCTCTCCGAACTGCTCACCGTGGGGCGGCAGATCCACGAGGAGGCGCGCACGGGCGGCCATGTCGCCCTGCTCGGGCAGCTGCTGGCCGGCGCGCAGACCCACGAGGCGCTCGGGCCCGCCACTGCGGCCGGGCTCGACCTGTGGATCGCCGAGATCCGGACGGTGCTGGTCCGGGTTCTCGCCGCCACGCCCTTCGGGGAGTTCGCCGACCCGGCCGGGCTCGCCCGCGCGGTCGCCGCGTCCTTCGTCGGCATCGAGCTGTACGAGGGCGTCGACCCGTCCGGCGCCCACGCGGCCCTGGACGCCCTGGAGCAACTCGGCGCCCTGGCCGCCGCGCTGGACGAACTCGGCCCGGTCGCCCAGCGCGCGGTCCGCCACCACCTGCGCCGCACGAACCGCCGCTAGGGCCGTTGCCCCGGCTTCGGCGGCAGATGCCGGACCACGAGCGCGACGGCCGCCTCCGCCGTGGCGGTCCGGCCCGGCTCGGTGTGGTCGCCGCCGTAGACCGTGCACGGCGACGGACCCCCGTGGCTCGGGAACGGGTACGAGTCCCGCAGCCGCGGCTCGGCGTGGGCCGCCCGGGCGGTGGCCGCGTCGGGTGCTCCGGACAGGGGCCTCATCGTGGCGCGGGCCCGCTGTCCGAGGTCCCGGACGCCAGGGCGATGCCCAGTGGGGTCCGCTCGTACAGCACCTGGTGGCCGTAGCGGCGCGAGGTGAGCAGGCCCGTGTCGCGCAGGGCGGCCAGGTGGGCGGAGACGGAGGAGGGGGCCAGTCGCAGCCGGTGGGCCAGGGCGGTGGTGGTGGCGGGGTCGGTGAGGGCGGTGAGGACGGCGGCCCGGCCCCGGCCGAGGAGTCGTACCAGCGCGTCGGGTGTGGTGGCGGCCGGGTCGGTCCACAGGCCGCCGATGCCCCGGGCCGGGTAGACCAGGGTCGGGCGGGCCGGCGGTTCGAAGGTGCTGATCACGTCCGGCCAGGTGAACACGCTCGGCATCAGGACCAGGCCCTGCCCGCCGAGGCGCCGCTCGTACACGCCCGCCGACTCCACGGTCAGCGTCCCGGCCCGCCAGCCGCAGCGGTGGTGGATCTCCGGCAGCAGTCCGCCGAGGCCCACCTCCGCCAGCCGCCGGGAGTGGAAGGCGATGTCCGCCTCCAGCAGGGCCCGCAGCCGGGGCCAGTCCGGGGCCACCAGGACCCGCCAGGCCTCCTCCAGCAGGTCCGTCAGCTCCCGGACCAGGCGCGACGGATCGGCCAGCCAGGCCCGGGCCGTCGCCGACTCCCGTGCGCCCGGGGTGTCCGCGAGCGAGCGGGCGGTGTCGGCGCGGGCCGTCTCCGGGTCCACCGCCCGCAGTACCGCCAGCTCCTCCTCGACGGAGGCCGCCGGGCCGGTCGGCGGCGGCACCAGCCAGTCCGGGGAGTGACCGCGCCGGGGCATCAGCAGCCACAGCGGGGTCAGGTCGAGACCGGCGGCCACCGCCCGGATCCGCCGCAGCCAGGGCGCGTGGTAGCCGTGCCGGTCCGGCCGCCGCAGGGTGCGCACCGCCTCCTGCGTCTCCCACAGCGGCGACACGGCGAACCGGCACCGGAGGAAGTCGTCCTCGTCGAAGTGGAGGTGGGAGGGCATGGCGGGGTCCTGTGGGGAGGTGCGGAAGATTCGGCTGGTGCCGAAACTCTAAGCGCCGGGCGCCGGTCCGGGCACGCTGCCGTCCATGTCCGCACCTGCCCTTCCCCGGCCCGTCGGCTACGGCCGGGTCCTCGCCGTTCCCGAGTTCCGTGCCGTCTTCGCCGCTCATGTGCTGTCGATGCTCGGCGTGATCGTCAGCGAGATCGCGCTGTCCGTGCTGGTGTACGACCTCACGGGGTCGCCGCTGCTCAGCGCGCTGACCTTCGCGCTCGGCTTTCTGCCGTACCTGGTGGGCGGCACGCTGCTGGCCGGGGTCGGCGACCGGTATCCGGCCCGCCGGGTGCTGGTGGTGTGCGACCTGGTGTGCGCGGGGTGCGTGGCCGTGATGGCGCTGCCGGGGACCGGGATCGGGGTGCTGCTCGCGCTGCGCTGTGCGCTCGCCGTCGTCTCGCCGGTGTTCGCCGGCACCCGGATGGCGACCCTCTCCGACATCCTGGGCGGCGGCGACCTGTTCGTGCTCGGCCGTTCCCTGCTGCGGATCGTCGCGCAGAGCGCGCTGCTCGTCGGCTACGGCCTCGGCGGACTGCTGCTCGCCGTGCTCGCCCCGCGCCACGCGCTGCTGATCACCGTCGCCGGCTTCCTGGCCTCGGCCGTGCTGCTGCGCCTGGGCACCCGGCCCCGCCCCGCCCGCCCCCGGGCCCCGGAGGGCGGCGGCACCCGCCGCCTCCTCGCCGACCGCCGGATCCGCCTCCTTCTCCTTCTCTTCTGGGTCCCGGCGATGTTCGCCGTCGTCCCCGAGGCACTCGCCGCCCCCTACGCCGACGGGCTCGGCGCCGGATCCCCCGGGCTCGGCCTGCTGATGTGCGCGCTGCCGGTCGGCACGGTCGCCGGGGAGCTGTACGCGGGGGCCCGGCTCGGCCCGGCCGCCCGGGAGCGGATCGCCCTCCCGCTGGTCTGCCTCACCCTGCTGCCGTACCTGGGCTACGCCCTGCATCCGTCCCTGGCTCTCTCGCTGCTGCTCCTGCTGCTGGCGGGGGCGGGGTCGGCGTACACGCTGGGCCTGGACCAGTGGTTCGTGCGGGCCGTGCCCGAGGAGCTGCGGGGGCGGGCGATGACGGTGCTCAGCGCGGGGCTGATGACCGTCCAGGGTGTCGGTATGACGCTGGCGGGGGTGGCGGCGGAGGCGGTGGGGGTGCGGGCCGCGGTCGCGGGGGCCGGGGTGGTGGGCGCGCTGTGCTGCTGGGGGCTGGCGGTGGCGGCCCGGCGGGCGGTGCCGCGGGTGCCGTGACGGCAAAGGTGCCCGAAAGCCGAGACACGGCTGACCGCTATATGACCGGCCGGTAGGGTCGGTGACGTGCCCAAGCCACTCAGTCTCCCCTTCGACCCCATCGCCCGAGCCGACGACCTCTGGAAGCGGCGCTGGGGAAACGTACCGTCGATGGCCGCGATCACCTCGATCATGCGGGCCCAGCAGATCCTGCTGGCCGAGGTCGACGCGGTGGTCAAGCCGTACGGGCTGACGTTCGCGCGTTACGAGGCGCTGGTGCTGCTCACCTTCTCCAAGGCCGGTGAGCTGCCGATGTCGAAGATCGGCGAGCGCCTCATGGTGCACCCCACCTCCGTCACGAACACCGTCGACCGGCTGGTCAAGTCCGGCCTGGTCGACAAGCGCCCCAACCCCAACGACGGGCGCGGCACCCTCGCCACCATCACCGAGAAGGGCCGCGAGGTCGTCGAGGCCGCCACCCGCGACCTCATGGCCATGGACTTCGGCCTCGGCGCCTACGACTCCGAGGAATGCGCCGAGATCTTCGCGATGCTGCGCCCGCTCCGGGTCTCGGCGCACGACTTCGACGAGGAGTGAACCCGCTGGCGGCACACGGGTGACCCGCCCCAAGATCTACCCGAACGGGTGGTTACGCTCGTCCTCATGAAAAAGAGCGTGCTGACCCGCTACCGTGCCCTGGCTTATATCACCGGTGTGCTGCTGGTGCTGCTGTGCCTGAGCATGATCGGCAAGTACGGGTTGCATATCGACGGTGCCGGCGACGTCACGCGGGTCGTCGCCATCGCGCACGGCTGGCTCTACGTCGTCTACCTGGTCTTCGCCTTCGACCTGGGCTCCAAGGCGAAGTGGCCGGTCGGCAAGCAGCTGTGGGTGCTGCTGGCGGGGACCATCCCGACGGCCGCCTTCTTCGTGGAGCGCAGGGTCACCCGTGAACTCGACGCCAAGGTGACCGAGGGCTCTCCCGCCGTCGCCAAGGTCTAGATCCGGGCCGTACCGCCGTACGGAACACCCGTACGGCGGTTCTTCGTCGACATTTACTTGGACGTCCTAGTAAATTCGATGGTATGGACGCTGACGCCATCGAGGAGGGCCGCCGACGCTGGCAGGCCCGGTTTGACGCGGCTCGTGCGCGGGGCGCGGACTTTTCGACGCTCTCCGGGGATGTGGTGGAGCCGGTGTACGGGCCCCGGGACGGGGACGTGTACAAGGGGTTCGAGCGGATCGGGTGGCCGGGGGAGTACCCGTTCACGCGGGGGCTTTATCCGACGGGGTACCGGGGGCGGACCTGGACGATCCGGCAGTTCGCGGGGTTCGGGAACGCCGAGCAGACGAACGAGCGCTACAAGATGATTCTCGCCAACGGCGGCGGCGGGCTGTCCGTGGCGTTCGACATGCCGACGCTCATGGGGCGGGACTCGGACGATCCGCGCTCGCTCGGTGAGGTGGGGCACTGCGGGGTGGCCGTCGACTCCGCCGCCGACATGGAGGTCCTGTTCAAGGACATCCCGCTGGGCGACGTCACGACGTCGATGACGATCAGCGGTCCGGCGGTGCCGGTCTTCTGCATGTACCTGGTCGCCGCCGAGCGGCAGGGCGTCGATCCGGCGGTGCTCAACGGCACGCTCCAGACCGACATCTTCAAGGAGTACATCGCCCAGAAGGAGTGGCTCTTCCAGCCCGAGCCGCACCTGCGGCTCATCGGCGACCTGATGGAGTACTGCGCGGCCGGCATCCCCGCCTACAAGCCGCTGTCCGTGTCCGGCTACCACATCCGCGAGGCCGGGGCCACGGCCGCGCAGGAGCTGGCGTACACCCTCGCGGACGGCTTCGGGTACGTCGAACTGGGGCTCAGCCGCGGGCTCGACGTCGATGTCCTCGCACCCGGCCTCTCCTTCTTCTTCGACGCGCACGTCGACTTCTTCGAGGAGATCGCCAAGTTCCGCGCCGCGCGCCGGATCTGGGCCCGGTGGATGCGGGACGTGTACGGGGCGCGGTCGGACAAGTCGCAGTGGCTGCGCTTCCACACCCAGACCGCGGGGGTCTCGCTGACCGCCCAGCAGCCGTACAACAACGTGGTGCGTACGGCGGTGGAGGCCCTCGCCGCCGTGCTCGGCGGGACCAACTCGCTGCACACCAACGCGCTCGACGAGACGCTGGCGCTGCCGAGCGAACAGGCCGCGGAGATCGCGCTGCGCACCCAGCAGGTGCTGATGGAGGAGACCGGGGTCGCCAACGTGGCGGACCCGCTGGGCGGTTCCTGGTACGTCGAGCAGCTCACCGACCGGATCGAGGCCGACGCGGAGAAGATCTTCGAGCAGATCAAGGAGCGCGGACTGCGCGCCCACCCCGACGGACGGCACCCGATCGGGCCGGTCACCTCCGGGATCCTGCGGGGCATCGAGGACGGCTGGTTCACCGGCGAGATCGCCGAGTCCGCGTTCCGGTACCAGCGGGCGCTGGAGAAGGGCGACAAGCGGGTGGTGGGCGTGAACGTCCACACCGGGTCCGTCACCGGAGACCTGGAGATCCTGCGCGTCTCGCACGAGGTGGAGCGGGAGCAGGTGCGGGTGCTGGGAGAGCGGAAGTCCGCGCGCGACGAGGGTGCGGTGCGCGCCGCCCTGGACGCGATGCTGGGCGCCGCCCGCTCCGGGGCCAACATGATCGAGCCGATGCTGGACGCCGTACGCGCCGAGGCGACCCTGGGCGAGATCTGCGGGGTGCTGCGCGACGAGTGGGGGGTGTACACGGAACCGGCCGGGTTCTGACCCCCTCAGGCCCGAGCGCGCCTCAGCGGGCTTCGGCGTCGCCCGCCGCGCCCGCCAGGCCCAGCAGCAGGATCCGCGTCAGGCTGTGCACCCACTCCTCGTCCGCCGGCTTGCCGCTCACCAGCGCGCGGTGCACCACCGAGCCCGCCACCAGGTCGAAGATGAGGTCCGCCGTGCGGTCCGCCTCGCACGGGTCGGGCTGCTCGGGGAGTTCGCCGCGCCGCTGGGCCCGCTCGCGGCCCTCCACCACCAGCCGCTTCTGACGGTCCACGATCGAGGCGCGGATACGTTCCCGCAGCGCCTCGTCCCGGGTCGACTCGGCCACCGCCGCCATCAGCCCGCTCTTGGCCTCCGGGCGGTCCAGGATCGCCGCGAACTGGAGCACCACGCCCTCGATGTCGTTCGCCAGGCTGCCGCGGTCGGGGAGTTCGAGCTCGTCGAACAGCTCCGCGACCGCGTCGACGACCAGTTCGTTCTTGCCGGCCCAGCGGCGGTAGAGCGTCGTCTTCGCCACCCCGGCGCGGGTCGCCACGTCCCCCAGCGTGAGCTTGGACCAGCCCAGTTCGACCAGCGCCTGGCGGGTCGCCGCCAGGATGGCCGCGTCCGCGGCGGCGCTGCGCGGGCGTCCGGTACGGCTGGCGGGGGTGCGGCTCTGCATTCCACGACCATAACCGGCGGTTCATGTGATGCCGTGAGGGAGATCACCGGAATGTGGTGTCGCCGGGACCCGCGAAGGGATTACGCTACGGGTCGTAGCGAAAGCTCGTGGGTGACCGCACGGGCGACGACCATGAGGCGTGGGGTGGGGACCCGGCGCCGCAGAAAGCGCACAGCGGAACTGTCTTTCACAACGCTTTTCACACACACGCGGGAACGGGGGAGGATAGACGCATGCAGCCACGGAACATGTCCATGAGCGGCGTCGTCGACCTCGCCGCGGTGAAGGCGGCCCAGGAGGCCAAGGCCAAGGCCGAGCAGACGCGCGCCGAAACGGCCCGGCAGGGTGGTGCCGGCGCCGTCTCCCCGGCCGATCTGGTCATCGACGTCGACGAAGCCGGCTTCGAGCGCGATGTCCTGCAGCGGTCCGCCGAAGTCCCCGTCGTCATCGACTTCTGGGCCGAGTGGTGTCAGCCCTGCAAGCAGCTGAGCCCGGTCCTGGAGCGACTCACCGTCGAGTACAACGGCCGCATCCTGCTGGCCAAGATCGATGTCGACGCCAACCAGATGCTGATGCAGCAGTTCGGGATCCAGGGGATCCCCGCGGTGTTCGCCGTCGTCGCCGGGCAGGCCCTGCCGCTCTTCCAGGGGGCGGCCGGCGAGGAGCAGATCCGCGGCACCCTCGACCAGTTGATCCAGGTCGCCGAGGAGCGCTTCGGGCTGACCGGGCTGGTCGTCGACCCGGACGCGCAGCCGGGTGCCGCCCCGGCCGAGACCGCGATCCCGGCCGGTCCGTACGACGCCCTCCTGGAGGCCGCCGTCCAGGCGCTGGACGCGGGTGACTTCGGCGGTGCGGTCCAGGCGTACCAGAACGTGCTGAGCGACGACCCGGCCAACAGCGAGGCCAAGCTGGGGCTCGCCCAGGCCGAGCTGCTCAAGCGGGTGCAGGGGATGGACCCGCAGCGGGTGCGCGAGGACGCGGCCGGCAAGCCGGGCGACGCCGAGGCGCAGATCGCGGCCGCCGACCTGGATCTGGTGGGCGGGCATGTCGAGGACGCCTTCGGGCGGTTGATCGAGACCGTGCAGCGGACGGCCGGGGACGACCGGGACGCCGTACGGCGGCGGCTCCTTGAGCTCTTCGAGGTCGTCGGCACCGACGATCCCCGGGTCGTGGGGGCGCGCCGGGCGCTGGCGCGGGCGCTGTTCTGACCAGTCGCTAAACGTCACGTCCTGTGATGCCCGAGTGAAAGATTTGCCGACGAGGTGTCACGGCGGCCGCTCTTTACCAAATCTTGGTAATCGCGGCCGCTGTTACTCGCAGTAAATCAGGGGCGTTGATCTGTCTGGTTCCGTCCACGGATCAACAGTTTTGTTCTCCCCCTCGAAGCCACCCAGAGTCGCTCTCCGAGACCAGCGGGTCGTCCTTCGGTTATCCGCCCGTTACTACCCAGTAACGAAGCCCCTTGTGCGGGCGGCGAGAATGCACCACGATCGGCGACGCTCGGTCCATTCCCGTACCCCAACAACCAGTCGGGCCCGCGGGTTCATCTGGGTCCCCACCGAGCAGAGTCGGCGGCAGTGGCGCCGGCTCTTGGGCAGGGGGGTCTTCGCCTGAGGCGAAGCCTGTCCAGCAAGGTTGTGCGTGATGCGTGTCAGGCGCGACCAGTGGTTGTCGCTCGGGGGTGATCGCCGGTGATCGAGGTGCGGTTCGCGCCTGTGAGCTCGGGCGCTCCCCTTCCGAGGACGTAGCACTTCTCCCATCCCTGCCCGGTTGAGCCGCCGTTGGGGGCAAGTCCGGGCCAGGAGATGTACGTCCGAGAAGGAGGAAATATGGAGTCCCAGGTGCGTGGCGGGACCAGATGGAAGCGGTTCGCTGTGGTCATGGTGCCCAGCGTCGCCGCCACGGCGTGTATAGGTGTCGCCCTCGCGCAGGGCGCTCTCGCCGCGTCGTTCAGCGTTTCCGGTCAGTCGTTCAAGGTGACCGCGGACCGGCTCGACGGCACGGGCTTCGAGCAGTACGGAGCTCTTGACTCGGGCTACACGCTCAGCGGCGACAAGACGGTTCACCCCGTCGCTGTCTCCGCGTTCAAGAGCGCGAAGATCCAGAACATGTGCCAGTCCGTGGTCACGCCGAACATCCCGATTCTGGGTTCGGTCAGCCTCACGCTGAAGGCCGGTGCCGACGCCCCGGTCGAGGCGTCGAACCTCTACATCGACCTCGACGACCTGAGCGCCGACGCGACGTTCACGAACATCGACATCGGTGTGGCCGCCAAGGACGCCAGCAAGGGTCCGGGCATGAAGGGTGGCAGCGAGCAGGCCAACCCGTACGGCTTCTCGCAGCAGGCCGACTCGGCCACGCTGACCAACGTGAAGCAGACGGCGTGGGCCACCACCGCCGGAACCTTCAAGCTGAGCGGTCTGCACATGTCGGTGTCGACCGGAACGCACGAGTGCTACTGAGCACTCAATGAACGGGCGGGGGGCCTTACGGACCCCCGCCCGTCCACACTCCGGGCGTGCTTCACGCGCGGTACACATCACCACCACAGCAACACCGCACCAGGGAGCTGTTTTCCATGAGCGCCGAGACCCCTGCCGCCGCACCCGGTCAGTTCAGCCACCGGAGGCAGCAGTTCCGTGACTGGCGGGGAACGCGTCCGTTCTGGGCCGGTCTCTTCGTCTTGCTCAGTGGCCTTCCGATCATGTACTTCCCGTACGCGCATCTCCAGCTCGGTCATCTCACGATCGCGATGTCGACCACCGCGGGTGCCGGATCCCTGATCATCGGTGTGCTGCTCGTCGTCCTGGGCATCAGCCTCTGGTTCCAGAAGCACGTACGGACCTTCGCGGGAGTCGCCGCGATCCTGCTCGCGCTGGTGTCCCTGCCCGTGTCCAACTTCGGCGGCTTCGTCGTGGGCTTCCTGTTCGCCCTGGTCGGCGGAGCGATGGCGGTGGCCTGGTCGCCGGGTGTCCCCCCGCAGCCGCAGCCGGAGGGCGACGTCCCCCCGGCCGGGAGCGACACCCCCGACGAGGTCACCTACTTCACGGGTGCGGACGGCGTGGACGAGGCGAATGACCTGTCAGGAACGAGCCCGCTGGACGGGGCGAACGGGAGGCACAGTGCCGGCTGACGAGGTGACCCACGGGACTGGGGTGGACGAGTCCCGTGTGAGAACCGGGCCGCGCCACGCGGCACCAAAGAAGCCGCTGTTCACCAGGTTCCACATGCCGGCGGGCAAGGCGATAGCCACCGTGGCGATGCCGACGGCCGTGCTCATGGGCATGGGCTTCACATCGACGCTCGCCCTCGCCGACAGCAACAACACGTCGTCGCCGACCTCGAAGAGCCTCACGGCCGACGAGTACAAGGACTGTGTCTCCGCGCTGGAGTCCTCCTCGCCCTCCGCCTCGGCGAGCGCGAGCGACGACGCCACGGACTCGGCGACGCCGTCCGCCACGGCGTCGGACGACAAGAAGGACTCCACGTCCTCCTCGGACACGTCCTCGTCCTCGGATTCAGGTTCCGACGACGCGGCCACGCCGACGCCGTCCGCGTCCAAGTCGTCCTCGACGTCCGGCTCCTCGGACTCGTCGGGTTCGTCCGGCTCCTCGGACTCGGGCAGCACGGCGAGCCCGTCGCCGTCCGCCTCCGAGAGCAGCAGCAGCGGTGGCGGACTGCTGGACTCGATCGGCGACGCGATCTCCGGCATCCTCAGCGGCGGCACGACGACGTCCACCTCGTCGAGCTCGACGGCCACCGAGAGTGCGACCCCCTCGCCCTCGGCGACCTCGGACTCGTCGTCCTCGGACTCCTCGTCGAGCAAGGACAGCGGCACGTCCGGCACCGCCAAGGACACCGTCTCCGAAGCGGCCAAGACGGTCACGGACACCGTGAAGGACACCACCGACACGGCGACCAAGGCGGCCGACGACGCCACCAAGGCGGCCGCGGACGCCGCCACGGACACCGCCTCGCCGAGCGCCTCCGCGAGCGCGAGTTCGTCGGCCGACGACTGCCCGGTCGCCACCGACGACGAGAGCGGCGTCGACAACAAGGTGCCGGTGGCGGACGACCCCTGGTACCTGAGCGCCAGCTCGCTGCTGCTGAAGAGCGCCGACTACCAGGGTGTGGTCGAGGTGAAGACGGCCAGCGGTGAGAAGAAGAAGGTGCTGAAGTACGTCATCTCGGGCGGCACCGACATCGGCGACCTGCACCAGACGGTGAAGGACTCGCTGTCCGGCAAGACGTACCACGTCCAGGCCGCCTCCGGTTCGACGTCGACCATCCGCGACGGCGACACGGTGATGTACACGGAGTCCATCTCCGGCAACCTGTTCGGTCTGATCCCGATCACGTTCGACCCGGACAACCCGCCGCCGCTGAACATCCCGCTGATCTACTTCACCAACGTGAAGGTCGTCCAGGCCGGCCAGTTCGGTGGCACCCTGCACGTGCCCGGGATGCACGTGTACACGACCGACTGAGCGCACCCACAAGCCCGTTCGGGAGCCGCGCAACACCTGAGGGCGCCCCCTGTCGCAGGGGGCGCCCTCAGCGCCGTACAAGAGCCTTCGCGGGTGCGTCAGTTGCCGGCGGTGCCGCCGATGTGGTGGACGCGGAGCATGTTGGTGGTGCCGGAGACACCGGGGGGCGAACCGGCCGTGATGATCACGGTGTCGCCCGGGTTGAAGCGGTTGATCTTGGCGAGCTCCATGTCCACCATGTCCACCATGGCGTCCGTGCTGTTCACCAGCGGGACCACGTGCGACTCCACGCCCCAGCTGAGGGTGAGCTGGTTGCGGGTGTTCTCGTCGGTGGTGAAGGCGATGATCGGCTGCTGGGCGCGGTAGCGCGACAGCCGGCGGGCGGTGTCACCGGACTGGGTGAAGGCCACCAGGCCCCGGCCGCCCAGGAAGTCCGCGATCTCGCACGCGGCACGCGCGACCGAACCACCCTGCGTACGCGGCTTCTTGCCCGGCACCAGCGGCTGCAGGCCCTTGCTCAGCAGCTCCTGCTCGGCCGCGGCGACGATCTTCGACATCGTCTTCACGGTCTCGACCGGGTACGCGCCCACGCTCGACTCGGCGGACAGCATGACCGCGTCGGCGCCGTCCAGGATCGCGTTGGCCACGTCGGAGGCCTCGGCGCGGGTCGGGCGCGAGTTGGTGATCATCGACTCCATCATCTGGGTCGCCACGATCACCGGCTTGGCGTTGCGGCGGCACAGCTCGATCAGGCGCTTCTGCACCATGGGGACCTTTTCGAGCGGGTACTCGACGGCGAGGTCACCACGCGCGACCATCACGGCGTCGAACGCCAGCACGACGCCCTCCATGTTCTCGACCGCCTGCGGCTTCTCCACCTTGGCGATGACGGGGACCCGGCGGCCCTCCTCGTCCATCACCCGGTGGACGTCGTTGACGTCCTTGGCGTCCCGCACGAAGGACAGCGCGACCATGTCGCAGCCCATGCGCAGCGCGAACCGCAGGTCCTCGATGTCCTTGTCGCTCAGCGCGGGCACGTTGACGGCCGCGCCGGGCAGGTTGATGCCCTTGTGGTCGGAGACGACACCGCCCTCGATGACGATCGTCTTCACCCGCGGGCCCTCGACGTCCAGGACCTTCAGCTCGACGTTGCCGTCGTTGATCAGGATCTGGTCGCCGCGCGAGACGTCGCCCGGCAGGCCCTTGTAGGTCGTACCGCAGATGGTCTTGTCGCCCGGGACGTCCTCGGTCGTGATGACGAACTCGTCACCGCGCTCCAGCTCCACCGGTCCCTCGGCGAAGGTCTCCAGACGGATCTTCGGGCCCTGCAGGTCGGCGAGGACCCCGATGGCACGGCCGGTCTCCTTGGAGGCGGCCCGGACGCGGTCGTACCGCCCCTGGTGCTCGGCGTGCGTGCCGTGGCTGAAATTGAACCGGGCCACGTTCATGCCGGCCTCGATCATGGAGACGAGCATCTCGTGGGTGTCGACCGCGGGGCCGAGAGTACAGACGATTTTCGAACGGCGCATGGGGCGATCCTATCGGTTTGTTTCGCTACGGAATATTCCGTCTGGTGGAAGATACAAATGGGCGTTAAGCTGCTCAGCTGTTATTTCCGACCAGTGCGTACGTCTGGGTGGCGATCTCCAGTTCCTCGTCCGTCGGCACCACCGCGACCGCGACCCGTGCCCCCGCCGGCGAGATCAGCCGCGCCCCGTCCGCGCGCACCGCGTTCCGCTCCGGGTCGACGGCGAGCCCCAGCCCCTCCAGACCCGCCACGGCCGCCTCCCGCACCGGGGCCGCGTTCTCGCCGACCCCCGCCGTGAAGGCCACCGCGTCCACCCGGCCGAGGACGGCGCAGTACGCACCGATGTACTTCTTCAAGCGGTGAATGTAGATGTCGAAGGCGAGCCCCGCCTCTTCGTCACCCTCGTCGATCCGGCGCCGGATCTCCCGCATGTCGTTGTCACCGCACAGACCGAACAAACCACTCCTCTTGTTGAGAAGAGTGTCGATCTCGTCCATGGACATTCCGCCAACTCGCGCCAAATGGAAAATGACGGCCGGATCCAGATCACCGGAACGGGTTCCCATCACCAGTCCCTCCAAAGGCGTCAGCCCCATGGAGGTGTCCACGCACTTCCCGCCCGCCACCGCCGAGGCGGACGCCCCGTTGCCCAGATGCAGCACGATGACGTTCACCTCTTCCGGTGCCTTCCCCAGCAGCCGCGCGGTCTCCCGCGAGACGTACGCGTGCGAGGTGCCGTGGAAGCCGTAGCGGCGGATGCGGTGCCGGTCGGCGATCTTCGGGTCGATCGCGTAACGGGCCGCGGACTCCGGCATCGTCGTGTGGAACGCCGTGTCGAAGACGGCCACCTGCGGCAGGTCCGGACGCAGTGCCCGCGCGGTGCGGATACCGGTCAGGTTGGCCGGGTTGTGCAGCGGGGCGACCGGGATCAGCCGCTCGATCTCGGCGAGCACCTCGTCGTCGATCACGGTCGGCTCGGTGAAGAACATCCCGCCGTGCACCACCCGGTGCCCGATCGCGGCCAGCTCCGGCGAGTCGAGCCCGAGCCCGTCCTTCGCCAGCTCCTCCGCCACGGTCTTCAGGGCCGCCTCGTGATCGGCGATCGGCCCGTTCAGCTCGCGGGTCCCACCGGTGGTGAGGCAGGAGTGCTTCAGCCGGGAGGCCTGCTCGCCGATCCGCTCGACCAGACCCACCGCCAGCCGGCTGCTGTCCCGCATGTCCAGCAGCTGGTACTTCACCGACGAGGAGCCGGAGTTGAGGACGAGGACACGGGTGCGGCTCACTGCTCGGACGCCTTCTCGCTGGGGTTCTGGGCCTGGATCGCCGTGATGGCGACGGTGTTGACGATGTCCTGGACGAGAGCGCCCCGGGACAGGTCGTTGACGGGCTTGCGCAGCCCCTGCAGCACCGGCCCGACCGCGATCGCGCCGGCCGACCGCTGCACGGCCTTGTACGTGTTGTTGCCGGTGTTGAGGTCCGGGAAGATCAGCACACTGGCCTGCCCGGCGACCTCGGAACCCGGCAGCTTGGTGGCGGCCACGCTCGGCTCCACGGCCGCGTCGTACTGGATGGGCCCCTCGATCTTCAGGTCGGGCCTGCGCGAGCGCGCCAGCTCGGTCGCCTCCCGCACCTTGTCGACGTCGACGCCCGAACCGGACGTACCCGTCGAGTACGACAGCATCGCGATCCGCGGCTCCACCCCGAACTGGGCGGCGGTACCGGCCGACTGGACGGCGATGTCGGCGAGCTGCTCGGCGTCCGGGTCCGGGTTCACCGCGCAGTCGCCGTAGACCAGCACCTTGTCGGCGAGGCACATGAAGAACACCGAGGAGACGATCGAGGACCCCGGCTTGGTCTTGATGATCTCGAAGGCCGGGCGGATCGTCGCCGCCGTCGAATGCACGGACCCGGAGACCATGCCGTCCGCGAGCCCCTCCTGGACCATGAGCGTGCCGAAGTAGTTGACGTCCGAGACCACGTCGTAGGCCAGCTCCACGGTCACGCCCTTGTGGGCGCGGAGCAGGGCGTACTGCTCGGCGAAGGTGTCGCGCAGGGGGGAGGTGGCCGGGTCGATCAGCTGGGCGTCGGCGAGGTCGATGCCGAGGTCGGCGGCCTTCTTGCGGATCTGGTCGACGGGGCCGAGCAGTGTGATGTCACATACCCCCCGGCGCAGCAGCACCTCCGCCGCGTGCAGCACCCGCGCCTCGGTCCCCTCCGGCAGCACCACCCGCCGCTTGTCGGAACGCGCCTGTTCCAGCAGCTTGTGCTCGAACATCATCGGGGTGAGCCGGCCGCTGCTCGGCGCCGAGACCCGCTTGTTGAGGCCGGCGGTGTCGACGTACCGCTCGAACAGGCCGAGCGCGGTCTCCGCCTTGCGCGGGGTGGCCGCGTTCAGCTTGCCCTCCAGGGAGAACAGCCGACCCGCGGTCGGGAAGCTGTTGCCGGCCACCGAGAGGACCGGGGTGCCCGGGGCGAGGCGGGCGGCGAGGGTGAGGATCTCGTCGCTGGGCCGCTCGTCGAGGGTGAGCAGCACGCCGGCTATCGGCGGGGTGCCGGCGCTGTGCGCGGCCAGCGAGCCGACGACCAGGTCGGCGCGGTCGCCCGGGGTGACGACCAGGCAGCCGGGGGTCAGGGCGGGCAGGAAGTTCGGCAGCATCGCCCCGCCGAACACGAAGTCCAGGACGTCCCGGGCGAGCCCCGAGTCGTCGCCGAGCAGCACCTTCGCGTCGAGCGCGTGGCTGATCTGGGCGACCGTCGGCGCGGACAGCGCGGGTTCGTCCGGCAGCACGTACACCGGCACCGGCAGCCGCCCCTCGATCCGCTCGGCGATCTCGTCGCGGTCCTCGCGGGCGACCCGGTTGGCGACCATCGCCAGCACGTCGCAGCCGAGGCCGTCGTACGCCCGGAAGGCGTTGCGGGTCTCCGCCAGCACCGACTCGGTGTTCTGGTCGCGGCCGCCGACCACCGGGATCACCGAGGCGCCGAACTCGTTGGCGAGCCGCGCGTTGAGGGAGAGCTCGTCCGGGAACTGGGTGTCGGCGTAGTCGGTGCCGAGGACCAGGACGACGTCGTAGTCCCGCGCCACCAGGTGGAAGCGGTCGACCAGGGTGGAGACCAGTTCGTCGGCGCCGCGCTCGGCCTGGAGAGCGGACGCCTCGTGGTAGTCCAGGCCGTAGACGGTCGCCGGGTCCTGGGCGAGGCGGTACCGCGCACGCAGCAGCTCGAACAGGCGGTCGGGCCGGTCGTGGACGAGGGGGCGGAACACACCGACCCGGTCGACCTGCCGGGTCAGCAGCTCCATCACGCCCAGTTCGACCACCTGGCGGCCGTCGCCGCGGTCGATCCCGGTCACGTACACGCTGCGCGTCACGTGTGCACTCCGTCTCTGTGTAGTACTGGTGCTCTGTGTAGTACCTGGTGCGGCCGCATAAAAATCGCCCACCGGGGTGAGCGGAACCCTCTTGACAATACCCCCGACGCCGGATAAGGCGCCCGTCAGGATTTCACCGCCCCGCGTGGCATGAAACAATCGGATCGGCTCACCGGCAACGACAGCGAGCAGGAGACACACCAACCATGCGCATCGGAGTTCTCACCGCAGGCGGCGACTGCCCCGGCCTGAACGCCGTCATCCGATCGGTGGTACACCGCGCTGTCGCGCAGTACGGCGACGAGGTCATCGGCTTCGAGGACGGGTTCCGGGGTCTGCTCGACGGCCACTACCGCACCCTCGACCTGGACGCCGTCAGCGGCATCCTGGCCCTCGGCGGCACGATCCTCGGCTCGTCGCGACTGGAGCGGGACCGGCTGCGCGAGGCGTGCGACCGGGCCACCGACATGGTCGAGGAGTTCGGCATCGACGCGCTGATCCCGATCGGCGGCGAGGGCACGCTCACGGCGGCCCGCATGCTGTCCGACGCGGGCCTGCCGGTCGTCGGCGTCCCGAAGACCATCGACAACGACATCTCCTCCACGGACCGCACCTTCGGCTTCGACACCGCGGTGGGCGTCGCCACGGAGGCGATGGACCGGCTCAAGACCACCGCAGAGTCCCACCAGCGGGTGATGGTCGTCGAGGTGATGGGCCGGCACGCCGGCTGGATCGCCCTGGAGTCCGGCATGGCCGCCGGCGCCCACGGCATCTGCCTCCCCGAGCGGCCCTTCGACCCCGCCGACCTGGTCAAGATGGTCGAGGAGCGGTTCTCCCGCGGCAAGAAGTTCGCCGTGGTGTGCGTGGCGGAGGGCGCCCATCCCGGCGAGGGCACGATGGACTACGGCAAGGGCGAGATCGACCAGTACGGCCACGAGCGCTTCCAGGGCATCGGTACGGCACTGGCGTACGAGCTGGAGCGGCGGCTCGGCAAGGAGGCCAAGCCGGTCATCCTCGGCCACGTCCAGCGGGGCGGCACGCCCACGGCGTACGACCGGGTGCTGGCGACGCGGTTCGGGTGGCACGCGGTGGAGGCGGCGCACCGGGGTGACTTCGGGAGGATGACCGCGCTGCGGGGGACGGACATCGAGATGGTGCCGCTCGCGGAGGCGGTGACCGAGTTGAAGACGGTGCCGAAGGACCGGATGGACGAGGCGGAGTCGGTTTTCTAGGCTGCGGTTCGTTTTCGGCTGCGGGTGAGTGGGGGCTGTTCGCGCCCACGCGGCGGAGCCGCATATCGAATACAGCCCCGCGCCCCTTGCGGGGCGCTTTAGCCGGGGGCGTTCAGGAAGTGCCCTTCTCCACCGTGTTCCAGAAGTGCATGACGATGCCGGCCAGGAAGTCCTCGCCCAGCTTCTGTATCCGGTTCGTCGCGGTGAAGTCGCCCCATGACAGCGTTGTCGCCAGTTGTGCCTGGTACGACTCGTGCAGCTCGCCGAGTGTCTGTTCGATGAGTCGCTTGTCCAGGGGGATCAGCTTGCAGACCTGCCGGACGTAGGGCTGCCGCCGGGTGGTGGTGACGGCGCCGCGCAGCAGTTCCGCCAGTTGCTCCTCCTTCCCCGTGAGCGCGATGACGTCCGGCAGGGAGAGGCGGAGGAAACCGGCCAGGGCGACGGTCAGGCGGTCGGTGCCCCGCCACTCCTCGTCCTCCTCCAGCTTCAGGTACGGGAGGAGACCGAGACCGAGGGCCGCCGCCACGTCCTCCGGGGCCAGGCCGCGGGCGATCCGGTGTTCGCGCAAGGTCCGCGGGCGGCCGATCAGTTCGCCCGGGGTGCACCACAACACGCCCGCGAGGGCAGTCAGTTCGGGACTGGTGGGAACCAACTCCCCGCCCTCCCAGGCGAGTACGAGATCCGGGGTGGCGTACGGCATGCCGTACGAGGCTTGTAAGTCGTACGCCACGTGCTCGGGCCCCATGCCGAGCGCCGCACGGAATCTGCGGGCGGCGGGGGCGTTGAAGGGGGGGCCTGGCTGGTTCGGCAGAGCTGGGGGTCGGCGCACAGCCGACAAGGTAGGGGTGCGCGAGGGTATTGACTACGGTCCGTTCGGCCAGGAACACGGATTGTGGGAGCGTACGGATTCACGAGCGATGCTTACCTGTTCATCCCTTGACGGCGCCGCCCAGTGCGAACCCGCCACCCAGCCGCCGCGCGACCAGCACGTACAGCAGGATCACCGGCGTCGAGTAGATGACGGAGAACGCGGCGAGCTGGCCGTAGGCGACCATGCCACGGTTGCCGAAGAAGTCGTTGATGCTGACGGAGGCGGGCATCTGGTCCGGCGAGAGCAGCAGCATGAACGGGACGAAGAAGTTGCCCCACATCATCACGAAGGCGAAGACGGTGACGACGGCGAGCCCGGGTCCCATGAGCGGCAGCACGATCCGCACCAGTGACTGGGCGGAGTTGGCGCCGTCCGTCCAGGCGGCCTCCTCCAGCTCCTTCGGTACGCCGTCCATGAAGTTCTTCATCAGCCAGATGGCGAAGGGGAGTTGGGAGGCGGCGAAGAACAGGATGGTGCCCTGCATGGTGTCGATGAGGTTGATCCGTACGAACAGCGCGTACACCGGCACCATGATCGCGGTGATGGGCAGACTCGTGGCGAAGAGGATGGACAGCAGGAACGGGCGGTTGAGCCGGGACCGGTAGCGGGAGAGCGGGTAGGCGGCGAGGGCGGCGCAGACCACGGTGAGCGCGGTGGCGCCCCCGCACAGGACCAGGCTGTTGAGCAGCGGGGTGTAGGTGATGTCCGGGGTGAGGATCGCGTCGAAGTTGGCGAAGGTGAACCCGTCCGGGATCCGGACCCGCAGACCGGCGTGCGGATCGACGGCGGAGAGCAGCACCCAGGCGAGCGGGAGCACGAAGGCGGCGGCCACGATCAGCAGCCCGAGGTCGGCGGCGAGCCGGCGGGAACGGCGTTGGCGGCGGGGCATGTCCGGGTTCACACCTCCGTGCGCAGCAGTCGCATGTAGACGACGGAGAAGAGCGAACCGACCAGGAGAAGGAGCAGCGCGACCGCGGTCCCGTACCCGATCATGCTGTTCTGGAAGGCCTGTTCGTACATGAACAGGGGCAGGGTCTGGCTCCTGTCGCCGGGCCCGCCCCGGGTCATCACCCAGATCAGCCCGAAGACGGAGAGCGTCTGGAGGGTGTTGAGCATCAGGTTCGTCCCGATGGACCGCCGGATCATGGGCAGCGTGATGTGCCACATCCGGCGCCAGCCGCCGGCGCCGTCCACCTCCGCCGACTCCTCGATCTCGGTGGGTATCTCGTCGAGGGCGGCGGAGTAGACCAGCATCGAGAAGGCGGTGCCCCGCCACACGTTGGCGAACGAGACGGCCAGGATGGGCAGCGTGAACAGCCAGTTCTGGGACGGCAGACGGAGGAAGTCCAGGATGGCGTTGAGGGTGCCCTCCCGTCGGAAGAACGCGTACAGCAGGAACCCGGCGACGACCTCCGGCAGCACCCACGCCGTGATCACGATCCCGCCGGTGAGCGTCCGCACCGGCTTCGACGCCCGCCGCATCAGCGCGGCGAGCGCCAGCCCCAGCGTGTTCTGCCCGACGAGCGAGGACAGCACGGTGAAGACGAGGGTCAGCCAGACGGCGTTGAGGAAGGCGTCGTCGTGGAACGCCCGGCGGAAGTTGGCGAGACCGACGAAGGAGGAGTGCGCCTGGCCGGTGAGCTGGAGGTCGGTGAAGGCGATCCAGGCGCAGTAGACGATCGGCCCGCCGAGGAAGAGGAGGAGCAGGACCAGCGCGGGGGTGAGGGGGAGGGCGCGGGGCAGGGCGCGGGCGACGCGCCGGGTGGTCACTGGGTGACCACTTGGTCGTCGGTGACGTCCTTGAGCGTCGAATCGTAGGTACTCGCCGCCTTGTCGACCGAGGCGTCACCGGTGGTCACGCTCTCCATGGCCTCCTGGATGGCGGTGGAGACCTTCGGGTACGCCGGGTAGGCGGGCCGGTAGTGGGTGCTGGCGACGAGATCGGTGAAGAACTCGATGCCGGGCTGGGCGGCCGTGTACGACGGGTCGCCGGCGACGTCCTTCCGCACCGCGATCCCGGAGTTGGCGATGTACCACTTCTCGGCGTTCGCCTTGGTCTGCATGGTCTTGATGAAGTCGAAGGCGAGGTCGGGGTTGCCGGCCTTGGCGGGTATGGACCAGGTCCAGCCGCCGGACATGCTCACCTTGCCGGGGGCCTGCCCGTGCTGGGTGGGCATGTAGGCGAGCCCGAGCTGCTTCGACCAGTCGGACCACTCGTGCCCGCTGCCCTTGCCCCATGACTGCGGCAGCCAGGACCCGTCGAGGTTGATGCCCACCTTGCCCTGGGGCATCAGCTCACCCCAGAGCGTGTTGCGGTAGTTGGGGTCGAGCGCGTCGGAGACGTCCGGGCCGAGCTTGTCCTTGTACACGGTCTCGACGAAGGACAGCGCGTCCTTGAACCCCTGCCCCCCGGCGATCCACTTCTTGCTCGTCTTGTCGTACAGGGGGTCGCTGGTCCCGTCGTCGGTGCCGTACAGCAGCATCTCGAAGCCCTGCATGCTCGCGGTCTCGCCGGCCGGCTTGCCGGTGTAGACGTTGAGGGGGGTGACGCCGGGGACCTTCGCCTTGATGGTGCGGGCGGCGGCGAGCACGTCGTCCCAGCTCTTCGGCTGCCAGTCGGCCGGCAGCCCGGCCTTCGCGAACACGCGCTTGTCGAACCAGAGCCCGCGGGTGTCGGTCCCGTCGGGCACGCCGTACGTCTTCCCGTCCTCGCCCTTCGCGGCCGTCTTCGCGGTGTCGATGAACTGCCCCCAGTCGCCCCACTTGGCGAGATAGGAGTCGAGGGGCTTCAGATACCCGCTGGTGATGTCGGAGTTGATGAGGAAGGTGTCCTCGTACACGAGGTCGGGGGCGGTTCTCGGCGACCGGAGCATCTGCTGCAGCTTGGTGTAGTACTCCGAGTCCGTGGCCTTGATGGGGACGAGCTCGACCTTCTTCCCCGGGTACTCCTTCTCGAACTGCTTCTTGATGTCCGCGAGGTAGTTGTCCGTCACCTTGACGGAGTTGTCCATCGACTGCTTGAAGGACACCTTCACGGTGTCCGGGCTGCTCCCCGACCCACCGCTGCACGCGGTGAGGGAGGCGGCCGAGGTGACGAGGGCGAGGGCAAGGATGCTGACGGCGGTGGGGCGCACGGGCACGACCTCCTCGGCGGCCACTGCGCTGTGGCCTGGGGGTTCGTCTCTTGCCGTGTGAAGGTAAGTGGAGTGGTCTAGTCAGGTCAATGAGCGTGCGGGGGTTTGCTGGGGAAGGCTGTCGCGCGGTGCGGCCGTCACTTGACCTCAAGCAGGCTTGAGGTCCTACGGTCCACAGGCATGACCTTCACCGCCAAGGAGCGCGAGTACCTCGGTACCCAGTCGCTGGCCCGCCTCGCCACCTCCGGCCCCACCGGCCCCCAGGTCCGCCCCGTCGGTTTCAGGCTCAACGCCGACGGCACCATCGACATCGGCGGCCCGAACCTGCGCGCCAGCCAGAAGTACCGCAACGTCCAGGCGCGCCCCGAGGTCTCCCTGCTCGTCGACGACATGACCCCCGACGAGCCCGGCGCCGTCAAGCCCGGCTGGGGCCGTGGCGTGGAGATCCGGGGCCACGCCGACCTGCTCACCCTCGACGAACCGCCGCTCGCCCCGGACTTCTTCAGCAACGACGTGATCCGCGTCCACCCCCGCCGCGTCATCAGCTGGCACATCGACCCGGACCGGCCGGCGGGCCACGCACGCGACGTCGTCTGAGGTCGGACAGCCCTGGAGGAGGTGGTCGGCTCCGCCGGCTTTGATGTCGCGAATGAGGGCGCGGAGGGCTTCGCGGGTGCCGGTGAGGCAGGCGGTGGCGGGCGCTGACCGCGTGCGCCTGCCGGTTCATGCCGGGGGAGGTGTACGAGTCGCTGCGTTACCGGGAGGGTTCGCTCCGGGTCGCCCTCTACGGCAGGCATGGCGTCAGCCTGGGATCTTGGCGGCTTTGTCGCGGGTGTCGGCGGCCTCCGCGGGAGCGTTGGCGGCGGGCGTCCTTGGTGAGGGTCAGGTCGGCAAGGGAGGTGAGCGCTTGTGTACACATGGGGCATCTGGTACTTTTGATCGTATGACGCAGATGCCCATAGAGTCCATCCGTGACGTGCGTGCCCACCTGGCCGAGGTGGTTGAACGGGCTGATCGTGACGACACTCCGACGGTCATCACTCGACGGGGCAGGGAAGTCGCCGCGGTCGTGTCGATCGAGGTGCTGCGCAGGTACCAGGAATGGGAAGAGCGCGAGATCAACCGGATCATCGACGAGCGCATGGCGAATCCGGCTGCCGGCGTCCCGATCGAGGACGTCATGAAGGAAACACTGGCACGCAGTGAGTGAGTACCGAACCGTTTTCAGGCCTGAGGCGCAGGCGGAGCTGCGCAAGATCCCTCGGGACATGGCGCTGCGCATCCTGGTGAAACTGACGGAGCTGGAGACCGACCCGCTCGGTTTCAGCACCACCGCGCTTGTCTCCCAGCCGGACCGGCGGCGGCTGCGCGTCGGCGACTATCGCGTCATCTACACCATCGACAACGGTGAACTCGTGGTGTGGGTCGTGCAGGTGGGACACCGCTCCACCGTTTATGGCGCATGACGTGACGGGGCGCTGACCGGGGCGTCGAGGAGGGACTGTCTCGCAGTGATAGCCGGCGTACCGTGCGGGCATTGGAAGATCTCGGACAGGCGACACAGTGCAGGGCGAATCCAAAGGTCCCATCTTCGGCGGTGATCACGTCGATTTCCGGGACTCCGTGTTCCTCGGTCCAGTGACCGGAAAGACCGAGCATCACCACAGTCATCATCACTGCGGTGCCGCCCCCACCGCTCTGGAATCCCTTCCCGCCATGCCGTCGGGCTTCACCGGGCGCGAAGCGGAACTGCGTACGCTCCTCGATGCCCTCGAACCCGGTGCGGCGAACGCTTCTACGTCCGTCCCGGTCACGGCGGTCTCGGGCCTCGGTGGTGTCGGCAAGACTGCGCTCGCATTGGCGGCGGCGCACGAGGCTCGCGGCAGAAAATGGTTCCCCGGCGGTGTTCTCTTCGTCGACCTGCACGGTTACGAGGGCACTCCCGTCACAGCGGACCTTGCCCTTCAGGCGCTGCTCCGGGCACTCGGCGTGCCGCCCGGCCAACTCCCCACAGGTACCGAGGAACGCGGCGCGCTGTACCGCACGAAGCTCACGGAGATTGCCCGAGACCGAGGTCCCCTCCTCCTGTTTGCCGACAACGCCTCGTCCGCCGGCCAGGTCCGGGACCTGCTGCCCGGCTGTCTCGGACACCGAGCCCTGATCACCTCCCGGCACCGGCTCGCCGCACTGGGCGCGCGCCTTCTGACCCTCGACGGGTTGCCGGCGGCCGCTGCTGTCGGCCTGCTCGACCGTGCCTTGCGGACAGCGGACCCCGCTGACACGCGAGTTGCGGACGACACGAAGTCGGCTTCCCTGCTGGCCGAGTTGTGCGGTCGGCTACCACTCGCACTGCAGATCGCCGCCGCTCTGCTGTCCACCGACCCCGGTACTCCGGTGTACGAACTCGTCACCGAACTGATCGAAGCCCAGAGTCGTATCGACTGTCTGGACGACGGCGAACTCAGTGTGCGTCTCACCTTCGACCTCTCCTACCGCAGGCTGCCCGAAGCAGAAGCCCGCCTGCTCCGTCTCTTTGCGCTTCTGCCGGGTACGGAGTCGGGCCTGGCCGCTGTCGAGGCTCTCCACGGAAAGCGGGGCCGCACGGTGCGTGTCCTGCTGGCCGCCCTCGAACGAGCGCATCTGGTGGAGCCGGGGAGTTGTCCGGGGCGGTGGAGGCTGCACGATCTCGTCCGGGAATACGCGGCGCAGGAGGCCACAGCGACGGAACGCGGGGCGGCCCGGACCCGGGTGATGTCCTTCTATCTGGAGCGTGCCAGGGCGGCGGACGTGCATGTGCGTACCGGCCCTTGACAGGCCTCCGCCGAGAAGCATCCGATTCCAGCCGTTCCGGGACCGGGGAGAGGCCCTCATCTGGCTCGACGAGGAACGCCAGAACCTGGTGGCGGCCACCCGGTGGGCTGCCGATCCGCAGTTCGCCCGCGATGCCTTCCTGTTGGCCGGCTACCTGGCCGAGTATCTCCAGTTCCGCCGTTACTCCGATGACGGAGTCGTCGTGGGGCGCGCCGCCCAGGGCGCCGCTCGGCGGGCCGGTGACAGGAAGTGCGAGGCCGAGGCCTGGAACAGGACGGGCATCTCGCTGCGGGACACAGGGCGAGTCTGGGAGGCGATCGAGGCATACCGGCAGGCATTCTTCCTCTACCGGGCCGTCGGGCAGGAGCGTGGTGCGGCCCAGGCCGCGTGCAACATTGGCTACACGCTGGGCGATGTCGGGCAGTTCGACGATGCCATCCGTGCTCTCACTGACGCACTCGGCTGCTTCCAGCGCACGGGAGACCTGCACTCCGAGGCCGGTGTCCGGACCAACCTGGCGGTCATCCTCCGTAAGTGCTGCAGGGTCCAGGAGTCGGTCGAGACAGTGCGGCGGGCCATCCAGCTCTACCGCGAGACGGGCGATCGACTTCGTGAAAGCCGTGCCTGGCACGGCTACGGCCAGGCGCTCGACGCGTTCGGGAAGCCGCGCGAGGCGGTGGACGCCTGCCTGCAGGCCCTGGCCGTGTCCGAGGAGTTCGAGGACTGGCACGGGTGCGGCAAGACCCTGTACGTCCTTGGGATGATCCATGAGAGGGCGGGCGAACCGGCGCGGGCGCGCTCGTCATGGCTGCGTGCCGCCGAGTTCTACGACCGCGCGGGCGCCGTACGGGACGCCGCACTGGCCCGCCGTGCGGCCAGGCTCACCGGCTCTGCGGAACCCGCTGGCAAACCGACTCCGGCCTCCCCACCTGTCGGCAAAACGGCTCCGAGTACCGGGTCGGCGGGTCGCGGAGCGGCGCGGAGGTGAATGCGGACAAGACCGCTGTGACGTCTGCCTGATGGCCCGCCACCCGCCCCGCGCACATCACATGCGTGTCCGCTGCCACCGACGCCCGGAGCCAGGGGGCGGTCAGTCCTGGAGCTCGGAGGCCTGGGTTCGGGCTTGGGCGGCTTCGGCGGGGGCCTTGGCTCGGGTGAAGGCTTCGGCGGCTTGGAGGAAAGCGGAGCGGGCTGCGGCTTCGGCCTGGAGGGCCGTGTGGGCGCGGCCCAGGTTTCCGAGGGTCTGGCCGGCTCCGTACCAGTCGCCGGACTCCTGACACATGGCCAGTGCTTCGCCGTATGCCTCGACGGCCTTCTGCACCAGCCCTGCCTCGCGCAAGCACACGCCGAGGTTGCCCCAAGCAATGCCCTCCTGGCGGCGGTCGCCTGCCTCCCGGAAGAGGTCACGGGCACACGTGAACGCTTCGATCGCCTCCTGCACTCTGTCTGCGTTCGCAAAGAAAGCGCCAATGTTGTTCCACGCCATGCCCGCGCCCTGGACGTCCCCGGCCTCCTCGAACAGGGTGCGGGAACGTGTAAGAGCCTCGACCGCCTCCTGCACCTGGTTCGTGCTCAGCAAGGCCGAACCGAGGTTGCCCCACACCATGCCCTCCCGGCGGCGGTCGCCTGCTTTCCCACAAAGTGAGCAGGCACGGGTGAGTACCTCGACAGCCTCCTGGCCCCGATCCACCTCTCGCAGAGCTATTCCCAGGCCGGTCAGGGCGGCGACTTGGACGTCCATGTCTCCGACTCGCCTACCTGCATCCAGCGCCAGCGACATCGCTGTGATCTTGTCATCGAAAGCCCGCCGCCGATCCAGGTACTCCGCGAGCCACAGCGCCAGATCCGCCCCCTTTCGCTCGAACCGCTCCTCCCGCGTCCAGCCGACGGCTGCAAGCAGTCCGACCCGCTCCTGGTCCAGCCAGGCCAAAGCCGCTTCCTGCCCTCTGAACAGGCCGGGTATCTGCTTGCCCGGCAGCCAGCGCAACCAGCGGTCCGCCGCCCGCGCACCCTTTCCGTAATACGCGAGCACCCGCTCCCGCGCGGCAGATCCCTCCTCGAACAGCTTCACATCCTCCCGCACCACGTCCAGTCCGAATTCGCGCACCAGATCGTGCAGCCGCCATCGCATTCCGGACTCGGTGGGCCCTGCGCCCCGGACGGGCATGACGAGATGGGCGGCTGCAAGCCCTTCCAACACCTCCAGCACATGGTGCGACGCGAGTTCCGCCAGAACCGCCGCTGTCTCCGTCGATGTCTCCGCCCCCGGCCCGCGGGCGAGCAGGCGCAACAGACGGGCCTGGTCCGCCGAGAGCCGGGCGTATGACGTCGCCAGCACAGGGCGTAGGGTCAGCGAGCGGCCGTACCAGTCGGGGCCGAGCTGCGGGCGGTCGAGGGCGCCGATCGTGCTGCCGGTACTCCTGATCTCGGCGACCAGCGACGCGATGTCCCGGTGTCGTCGGCGCAGCATCGCCGCGGCGATCTGGAGAGCCAGGGGTAAGTGGCCGCACAGGGCGGTCAGTTCGCGCAGTGCCTCCGGTTCGCGGGCCGGGCGGCCGTCGGCCGGGTCGGTGGAGTGCAGGGCGTCGGTGATGAGGGCGACGGACTCCTCCGGATCGAGTGTTCCGAGGCCGACGACGTGTACGGGGACGCCGCCCGGGAGGTCCCGGGACGTGATCAGCACCCGGTGGTGTTCAGTGCCGGGAAGGAGGGGGAGGTACTGGGAAGCAGCCGAGGCGTTGTCCAGGATCACCAGCATCCGCTCCTGCCGCTTGTCGAGCAGGTCGCGGTATACGTCGTACTGCCTTGCCGTCGTCAGCGGCAGATTCGCCCCCTGCACTCCCATCGCGTCGAGCAGGGCCAGAACCCCCTGATCCGCCGTCACGGGATTGTCGTCGTAACCGCGCAGGTCGACGAAGAGGAACCCACCCGGGAACCACCCCTCCGCACGTGCTCGATGCGCGGCCTCCGCCGCGAGCGCCGTCTTGCCGATGCCTCCCATGCCGGTGACCGCGGAGATGAGGAGTGGGAGGCCATTCTCCGAGGTAGGTGCCAGGCGGGAGAGCAGGTGGTTCAGTTCCGCCGAGCGACCGGTGAAGCCGGGAAGGCGGGGTGGGAGGGCGGTGTTCGCGACCGGGACAGCGCCGTGGACCGTACCGCTGCCGCTATCGCTGCTGTCCGGTCTGCTTGCCGACGACGGGCCCGTGGAAGGTCCCGCCCCGGAAATCGATGTGGTCGCCCCCGTACCGTGCTTGGGGATCCTCCTCGGAGTCGGTGGACTCCCGGGGCTGGTGTTTGCGCAGCACGCCCGCCGCCACCGACGCGGCACGCTCGGCGGCGAGTCGCTGTGAGCCCGAGGCGTCGGCCGCGTGCTTGTCAGCGTCGGCGTGGTCGCTGATGCCGCGGATGACCAGGGCGTCCAACTGGCCGTTGAGATGGGCCGCGTGGGCGGCGCCCGTGCCTTCCATCTCGATCGCGCAGGCGTCGTTGTAGTGGTGGCGGATGTGGGTGGTGAAGGCCGAACGGTCATCGGCCAGTACGACGTCGCCGACCGCGATCGGCTTCCGGTGCCCCCGCACCTCCGGCATGTTCCGCAACGCGGAACGCGCCGCCTGCACCAGCCGGTGCGAGCCCTGCCAGACCTCGGGCCGGGCCTGGAAGCCCTCCGGGGTCTGTTTGCCGCCGTGGATGGCGTACACCTTCGTGCCGACCACGACGTCACCGATCTCGATGTCGTCCTTGAGCCCGCCCGCAACCCCGACGAAGAGCACCGCCTCGGGGTCGAGCCAGTCGACGATCTGTGTGGTGAGCGAGGCGGCGGTCAGCGCACCCACACCCAGTTCGGCGATCGCCACGGTCCAGGAGGTGTCGGCGAGCCGGCCGAGTTCGACCCGGGTGCCGTTTCTGGGATGGGTGAACTCCTCTGCGTCGATCAGGTGGGCGCGTACGGCGTCGTACTCCTCCGGCAGTGCGGTGAGGAGGACGGCACCGGCGGTGGGGCGCGGTCGCTTCGCGGGCATCTGCCCAAGGTAGCGCCAAGTCACCCGTACGACCGGTCTGTTGGCCTGCTCCGACGATCAGACGGTGATCAGGCCGATCTCGGGCTGTTGCGGCAGTTCACGTGCGGCCGCGGTCGGCGTGGGTATGTGAGAGCGGTCCGATGTCACCAGTCGTACCGGCGGCAGACACAGAGCCGTGGTGGCGACCACGACCGCGTCCACCAGATATTCGTGGCCGTCCAGACCTGTCGTGCCCAGAAGGCGGCCCGCTGTGTGCAGGACTGCCTTGTCGACCGGTCTGACGTCGAATCGGGCGAGCAGGAATGCCAGGCGTCGGCCGGCCTGCTCCGAACGCCGGACTTCCAGGGGTGTCAGGGCCGACAACGCCACTCGGCGGCCGTTCAGCTCCGCTGCCTTGATCCGGGCGCGCATCCCCGTATCGCCGTCGACCTGGCGGGAGAGGCTCCGCGCGTCCAGTACCAGGGTGCCTCCGCCCTTGCCCGTGGCCTTGAGGCGCTTGCTTACCACTCGTCCTCTGCACGCCGCGGAGCCTCGGCGTCGACCGGGCCGATCTCCTGTTCGTCGGCCTCGACGACCTCACGCAGCTTGGCCATGGCCGGCCACTGTTCCAGGGCCTCGGACACGACGGCCGAGAAATCGTACGAACGGAGGAAAGGGGCAGTTCGGAGGCGGTATGGTCCTGCGACGTGAGTCGGCCTGTGAGGTGGGGAGAGCTGTATGCCGGAGCCGCGCGTCAGCGTCGGGCAGTTGCTGCTCGCCGAGTACCAGACGGTCAAGGACGAGCAGAAGGCGCGGATCGGGTTCCGGGACAACCTGCTGTACGTGACACTCGGCGTGGTGGCCGCCGTCATCGCCGCGGCGGCGCAGGCGAAGCAGCCGTCGATGCTGTTGGCGTTGCCGCCGGTGTGCGTGGTGCTCGGGTGGACGTACCTGGTCAATGACGAGAAGATCTCGGCGATCGGGCTGTACGTGCGGGACGAGTTGGGTCCCCGGCTGGCACAACTCGCCTCCGACGGAGCGGAGTTCGCCACCTTCGGCTGGGAGGCCTACCACCGGACCGACACCCGGCGGCGGACCCGCAAGACCATCCAGGCCGTGATCGATCTGACGGCGTTCTGCGCGGTGCCGCTGGCCGCGCTGGTGGTCTTCTGGGCGGGCGGCGACGGCGGCGGACTGCTGGTCGGGCTGTCGGTGCTGGAGGCGCTCGCCGTGATCGGGCTCGGCGTGCAGGTCCTGCTGTACATGCGGCCGGCGAGACCGGCCCGGACCCCGGCCTGACGCCGTACCGTTGACGCTCACGTAGCAGGGGCACAGGGGGACGGAACGGCACATGAGAGCGGCTTTATCGGCTCTGCTGGCGGCCCTGACCGAGGGCGCGGGCGGCGATGCCGGGCGGGTACTGGCCGAGGCGGCGGAGGGTTCTGGGCGGCCGGAGGCGTTACGGGCCTGGGGTGACCGGGTCAGGGCGCTGCTCGGCGGTGATCCGCGGGTGGCGGGTGCGGTTGCGGCGGCCATGGAACGGCATGCGCCGGGCAGCGCCGACGCCTGGTACGGCCGTGATCACTCCGACTTCCGTGGCGGGGTCTTTCTGCGCGAGGTGGTCGGGGTCCAGGTGGTCGTCCAGCAGGGTGGTGCGGCCGCGGCGCCGGAGGCGCTGGCCTCGCTGCCGCCACGGCCCGGTGGGTTCACGGGGCGGGAGCAGGAGACGGCCGAGCTGTTGCGGGCGCTCGACGACTCCGCGGCCGTTCTGGTGACCGCGGTCTCCGGGCTCGGGGGCATCGGGAAGACGGCGCTCGCTGTCGGGACCGCACATCTGGCGTGCGGGAAGGGGTGGTTCCCCGGCGGGGTGCTCTTCATCGACCTCCACGGGTACGACGAGCAGCCGGTCAGCGCCGACCAGGCTCTGCAGTCGTTGTTGCGGGCGCTCGGGGTGGCGCCGGAGCACATTCCGACTACGGCTGATGACCGGGCGGTTCTCTATCGGTCGGTGCTCGCCCAGCGCGGGGCGGTGCTGGTGCTGGCGGACAACGCCTCGTCGCCGGACCAGGTGCGGCCGTTGCTGCCGGGGGAGGGGCGGCATCGGGTGCTGGTGACGTCACGCGATCGATTGTCCCAACTCGGGGCGCGACTGGTGCCGTTGGATCAGCTCACGGCGGAGGAGGCGCGGCGACTGCTCGAACTGGCCCTGGAGATCGCTGATCCTGAGGACCGCCGAGTGGCGGACGACCCTGGGGCCGCCGCACAACTCGCTGATCTGTGCGGGCATTTGCCGCTCGCTCTTCAGATCGCGGCAGCGTTGCTGGCGGAGGATCCGGGCATGCCGCTCGCGGAACTCGTCGGAGAGTTGGCGGCCTCGCATGACCGGCTTTTCCATCTCGACGACGGGGAGCGCAGTGTTCGCGCAGCCTTTGAGCTGTCCTACCGTCGGCTGCCGCCTGGGCAGGCACGGCTGCTGCGCCTGCTTGCCCTTGCGCCGGGGCCGGAGGTGAGTGACGAGGCCGCCGCCGCGCTGGTGGGGGCTGATGTCCCCCCGCTGCGGGACCTGAGGGCATTGGCTCGTGCACATCTTGTCGAGCGGGGGAGCGAGCGCGGGTGGTGGCGGTTGCATGACTTGGTGCGGGCCTACGGGGTGGGGGTGGTGGCCGGTGATCCGGGGTTGCGTGAGGAGGGGGAGGCGGCGCGGGAGCGGGTGCTGGGGTTCTACTTGCGGTGGGCGGATGCTGCGGATGACTGGTTGCGGTGGCTGCCGGGGAGGGCGGAGCCGGAACGGTTCGGCGATCGGGTAGAGGCGTTGGCCTGGTTCGACGGGGAGCGCGCCGGGCTGGTGACGGCGGTGGGGTGGGCGTGGGAGGAGCGGTACGCGGACGCCGCCGTGCGGCTGGCAGCCTGCTTGGGCATGTACCTCGAATGGCGGCGCTACTTCGAGGACTGGCTCGCCATCGCCCGGGTAGCACTGCGAGCCACTCGTCGCTTGGGGAACCCTTTTCATGAGGGCAACGCTTGGAACAACCTCGGCGTGGCGCTGCGAGAGGTTGGCGAGACAGCACAGGCGATCGAGGCTCATGAACGCGCTCGCGACCTGCACCGGGCTGTCGGCAACCCTTACGGGGAGGGCACGGCGTGGATGAACCTCGGGATCGTTCTGCGCGGGTCGGGCGAGGCGCGAAAGGCGATCGAGGCACAAACGCGTGCCTGCGACTTGTACCGGACCATCGGAGACGGCCACCGAGAGGCGAGCGTACGAAACAACCTCGGCTCCGCGTTGCGGGAGGACGGTCGTCAGGACGAGGCGATTGACGAATACAGCCGTGCCATCAGTCTGTACGAGCAGGTCGGCGATGGTCAGCGCCATGCCGTCGCCCTCATGAACCTCGGCGCTGCCTTCGCCGAGGTGGGCCGCCTGGATGAGGCGTTCGACGCCTACGGCAAGTCACTTGAGATGCGAAGGGCATATGACGACTGGTACGGCATGGGGCTGACCTTCGTAGGTCTCGCCGAAGCCTGGGAAATGGTGGGTCGCACGGCGGAGGCATGCGCCGCCTACCTGCAGGCCGCTGACGCCCTCTCCCGTGGCAACGCCCCAACCGAAGCCGTCCAAGCCCGCATCCGGGCCGCCGCTCTCACCGCTTCCCCCACCGATACACCAACTCCGGCCTCCCCACCTGCCCGTACAGCGGACTCCGTCCGGCCCGGCCCGCCTCGACCAGATGTTCCAGGTACCGCCGGGCCGTGATGCGGGAGATGCCCACGCTCTCTGCCAGGGCTGCGGCGGTCAGCCCTTCTTTCGACTCGCGCAGGGCGACGGTCACCCGTTCCAGCGTCGGGGCGCTGAGGCCCTTCGGGAGGGCTGCGGGGGTGGGGGCGCGCAGGGCGGCCAGGGCACGGTCGACCTCGTCCTGGCCGCTGGCCTCGCCCACGGCCGCGCGGAATTCCGAGTAGCGGGTGAGGCGGTCGCGGAGGGTGGCGAAGGTGAAGGGTTTGAGGACGTACTGGACGACGCCGAGCGAGACGCCTTCGCGGACCACGGCCAGGTCCCGTGCGGAGGTCACCGCTATGACGTCCGCCTGGTGCCCCGCCGCGCGGAGGGAACGGGCGAACTGGAGGCCGTGGACGTCCGGCAGGTGGAGGTCCAGGAGGAGCAGGTCGACCGGGGTGCGGTCGAGGATGCGGCGGGCCTCCGCTCCGGTGTGCGCCTTGCCCACCGCCACGAATCCCGGGACCCGGCCCACGTACATGACGTGCGCGTCCGCGGCCACCGGGTCGTCCTCGACGACCAGGACCCGAATCGGCTCGGCCATCACACGTCACCCCCGACCGCCGCCGCCCGCAGCGGCAGCCGCACCTCGAACACCGCGCCGCCCTCCGCCGCCTCCGTCACGGTCAGGGTGCCGTCCAGCCGTGCCACGGCCTGCCGGACCAGTGCCAGTCCCAGGCCCCGTCCGCCGGGTCCGGCCGGCTTCGTCGAGAAGCCGCGCTGGAAGACCAGCTCGGCGTGGGCGGGGTCGACCCCCGCGCCCGTGTCCGTCACCCTCATCACCAGTTCGGCGTCGTCATCGTCGGCGTAGGCGGTGACCGTCACGCGCGCCCGTACCGTTCCCTGGGCCGCGTCCACCGCGTTGTCGATCAGGTTGCCGAGGATGGTGACCAGATCGCGCGCCGACAGGCTCTCCGGTAGCAAACCGTCATCCAGCCGGCTCTCGTCCGAGACCACCAGCTCCACGCCCCGCTCGTTCGCCTGGGCGGTCTTGCCCAGCAGCAGGGCGGCGAGGACCGGTTCGCTGACGGCGGCCACCACCTGGTCCGTCAGCGCCTGCGCCAGTTCCAGCTCGGCCGTCGCGAAGTCGACGGCCTCCGGGGCCCGCCCGAGTTCGATCAGGGAGACGACCGTGTGGAGGCGGTTCGCGGCCTCGTGGGCCTGGGAGCGCAGTGCCTGGGTGAAGCCGCGTTCCGAGTCCAACTCGCCCATGAGGGACTGGAGTTCGGTGACGTCGCGGAGAGTCACGACCGTGCCGCGGCGCTCGCCGCCGGAGACCGGGGAGGTGTTCACCACCAGGACCCGGTCCGCGGTCAGGTGTACCTCGTCGACCCGGGGCTCGGAGGCCAGCAGCGCGCCCGTCAGGGGCGCCGGCAGGCCCAGCTCGGCCACCGAACGGCCCACCACGTCCCCCTCGGAGTCCACGCCCAGCAGTTCCTGGCCGCCGTCGTTGATCAGCGCGACCCTGTACTGCCCGTCCAGCATCAGCAGCCCCTCGCGCACCGCGTGCAGCGCCGCCTCGTGGTAGTCGTGCATCCGGCTCAGCTCGGCCGCGTTCATGCCGTGGGTGTGGCGGCGCAGGCGGGCGTTGATGACGTAGGTGCCGACCGCGCCCAGGACCAGGGCTCCGGCCGCGACCCCCAGCAGCGCCGTGACCTGTTCCTGGACCCGGCGGCTGATCGCCTCCACCTTGATGCCGGCGCTCACCAGGCCGATCACCCGGTCGTTCTCCTCCACCGGGGTCACCGTGCGCACCGACGCGCCGAGGGTGCCCTTGTAGGTCTCGCTGTAGGTGTAGCCCTGCTGGGCGGCCTCGATATGGCCCAGATAGTGCTTGCCGATCTCGTTCTTGTCGGGGTGGGTCCAGCGGATCCCGTCCGGGGTCATGATCGTGATGAAGTCGACCTCGGTGTCCCGCATCACCTGGAGGGCGTACGGCTGCAGCCGGGCCGACGGGTCGCGGGTGTGGATCGCCGAGCGGACCGACGGCGAGTCCGCGACGGACCGGGCCACCGCCGTCGCCTGCCGGGTCGCCGCCTCCTCGGCCTGGTGACGGTCGCTGACGTAGGTGAACAGCGCGTAACCGGCGACCAGCACCGCTATCAGCACGGCCTGCATGGCGAACAGCTGGCCGGCGAGGCTGCGGGGGCGGGGGACGGACGGGAAGCGCATGTCAGCAGTGTGCCTCCCGGGTTACGCGCGAACTAAATGAACGGAAGGGTGACCGCCCTCACAGAACGGGAGATAGTCACGGCATCCCCCACATCCCCCGGACGTGAGCCGCACGCCGGTCGCAACGACGATGACGTCAAGGAGGCGAGCCGTGACGACGACGCCTACGGCCCCAGCCGCACCCACCGTGAAGAGAGACCGCACCCACTACCTCTATATCGCGGTCATCGCCGCGGTGGCGCTCGGTATCGTCGTGGGGCTCATCTGGCCCGACGCCGGTGTCGAGCTCAAGCCCCTCGGTACCGGATTCGTCAATATGATCAAGATGATGATCTCGCCGATCATCTTCTGCACGATCGTGCTCGGGATCGGGTCCGTACGGAAGGCCGCCAAGGTCGGTGCCGTCGGCGGTATCGCGCTCGGCTACTTCCTCGTGATGTCGCTGGTGGCGCTCTCCATCGGCCTCGTCGTCGGCAACATCCTGCACCCCGGTGACGGGCTGCACCTCACCGAGGCCCTGAAGGCCACCGGGCACAGCCAGGTGGACGCCGAGGCGCTCGGCCCGGTCGACTTCGTGCTGTCGATCATCCCGACGACCTTCGTCTCCGCCTTCACCGAGGGCCAGGTGCTGCAGACGCTGCTCATCGCGCTGCTCGCCGGGTTCGCGCTGCAGGCCATGGGGTCGGTGGGCCAGCCGGTGCTGCGCGGTGTCGAGCACATCCAGCGGCTCGTCTTCCGCATCCTCGGCATGATCA
This sequence comes from Streptomyces sp. NPDC090088, assembly GCF_044747345.1. Lineage (NCBI taxonomy): Bacteria > Bacillati > Actinomycetota > Actinomycetes > Kitasatosporales > Streptomycetaceae > Streptomyces > Streptomyces sp. NPDC090088. The sequence continues at coordinate 1,192,172 of NZ_JBIVDZ010000002.1, forward strand.
TGTGGGCCGCGCCGATCGGTGCGTTCGGCGCGATCGCCGCCGTCGTCGGGTCCGCCGGTCTCGACGCGCTCAAGAGTCTCGCCGTGCTGATGCTCGGCTTCTACGTGACCTGTGTGCTCTTCGTCTTCGTGGTGCTCGGCGCGCTGCTGCGGATCGTCGCCGGACTGAACATCTTCACGCTGTTCAAGTACCTCGCCCGGGAGTTCCTGCTGATCCTGTCCACCTCCTCCTCCGAGTCCGCGCTGCCGCGGCTCATCGCGAAGATGGAGCACCTGGGCGTCAGCAAGGCCGTGGTCGGCATCACCGTCCCGACCGGCTACTCCTTCAACCTCGACGGCACCATGATCTACATGACCATGGCCTCGCTGTACATCGCCGACGCCCTCGGGACGCCGATGTCGATCGGCGAGCAGATCCCGCTGCTGCTCTTCCTGCTGCTGGCCTCCAAGGGCGCGGCGGGCGTCAGCGGCGCCGGTCTGGCCACGCTGGCCGGCGGTCTGCAGTCGCACAAGCCCGCGCTGGTCGACGGCGTCGGCCTGATCGTCGGCATCGACCGCTTCATGAGCGAGGCCCGCGCCCTGACGAACTTCGCGGGCAACTCCGTCGCCACCGTCCTGATCGGTACCTGGACGAAGGACATCGACAAGACGCGGGTGCAGCAGGTACTCGCGGGCGAGCTGCCCTTCGACGAGACGACGCTGCTGGACGAGGGCCAGGGCGGCACCACGCCCGAACTGCCCGAGCAGCGCGAGGAGCTGGCCAAGGCGTAGGGCCCCCGCATACCGCCGGACGTCCGGCCCGGCCTGAACCCGGGCCGGCCGTCCGGTCACCGCTCTCCGGGCGGCTGAGAACTCCCCCGTTGCTCAGCCGCCCGGAGGCATGTCCACCGGCAGTGCCCTCCCGCCCGCTTGTCGGCCGTATCCACTAACGTGCCGTTCCTGTTCCACCGGAACACCGGAACGGCACGTCGGCACGTCTGCAGGGAGGCACGGGGGATGAAGATCGACTGGGATCGGCGGCACTGCGCGCGCAAGGGACATGTGACCTATGCCCCGGACGACCCGCGGCTGCGGGTCCGGCTGCACGCGCAGACCGCCGTCGGGGACGTGTGGCGCTGTCTGCGCTGCGGGGACTTCGTGCTCGGCGAGCCGCACGGCTCGGGGCCGGCCGACGACGCCCCGCTGGTGCCGCGCGGGAAGGTGCTGCGGGACCTGTTCATCCTGCGATTCCTCGCGATCGAGCGGGCCGTGCGCGGGGTGTTCATCGTGCTGGTCGCGGTCGCGGTGTGGAAGTTCTCCAACAGCCAGGACGCGGTGCGCCGGCTGTTCAACGAGTACCTGGACACCTTCCGGCCGGTCTTCCGGCACTTCCACTACGACCTCGACCACTCACCGGTCGTCGGTTCCATACAGAAGGCCTTCGGCTACAAGCACTCCACGCTGCTGCTGGTGGCGGGACTGCTGCTGGCGTACGCGCTGATCGAACTCGTCGAGGCGGTCGGCCTCTGGTACGCCAAGCGCTGGGCCGAATACCTGACCGTGGTGGCCACGGCCGCCTTTCTGCCGCTGGAGATCTACGAACTCACCGAGAAAGTCAGCTATCTGAAGATCGCCACTCTGGTGCTGAACATCCTCGCGGTGCTCTATATCGCCCTCGCCAAGCGGCTGTTCGGGCTGCGCGGCGGGCGCCGGGCCTTCGAGGAGGAGCGGCACAGCGCCTCGCTGCTGGAGGTCGAGGAGTCCGCGGGGGTCGCGCCGGGCTTGCGTTGACGTCGGCGTCAAGTCGTACGGTCGTGGACATGCGAATCGGCGAGCTGGCCGCACGGGCCGGGACCACCACGCGCACCCTGCGGTACTACGAGGCGCGCGGGCTGCTGCCCGCGCGGCGTTCCGGGAACGGTCACCGGACCTACGACGAGAGCGATCTGAGGCTGCTCACGCAGATCCGGACGTTGCAGGACTTCGGGTTCGAGCTGGAGGAGACCCGGCCGTTCGTGGAGTGTCTGCGGGCCGGGCACCCGGAGGGCGACACCTGCCCCGCCTCGCTCGCGGTCTACCGGCGCAAGCTGGCGGAGCTGGACGCGCTGATCGGCGAGTTGCAGGCGGTGCGGGCGACCGTCGGGGCCCAGCTGGTGCGGGCGGAGCAGGCGCGGGAAGAGCTGGCCGCCGAGGCGCTGGTTCCGGGGGGTCCGGAGCCGACCTGCGAACTGGGAGGGTCCAGGCGATGATCAAGGCGGCGGGTGTGGCCGAGGTGACGGACGCGGACTTCGCGGCGGAGGTGATCGGGGCGGAGTTGCCGGTGCTGGTGGAGTTCACCGCCGACTGGTGCCCGCCGTGCCGGCAGATGGGGCCGGTGCTCACCGCGCTCGCGCGGGAGGAGGGCCACCGGCTGAAGGTGGTGCAGCTGGACGTGGACACCAACCCGGAGACGACCAACGCCTACAAGGTGCTGTCGATGCCGACGTTCATGGTGTTCCGGGGCGGTGAGCCGGTGAGGGCGATGGTGGGTGCCCGGCCCCGGCGGCGGCTGCTGGCGGAACTGGCCGACGTACTGGACTGAACCGGCCGCTTATACGAAGAATCCCCCGGGCAATTGCGCTCGGGGGATTTCTTTGCGTATATTCAAGAGTTCGCGACTTCAAGTCGACGATGAAATCGGCCGAGTCGCGAAGAAGTTCAGTGGGCACAGTATATCCGGGCGGGAGCGGAATTGTCAAACACCGAATTTCCAGATGATGAATTGCGGCACGAGCAGGAATTCATCGACGGACTGTACGCACGGGTGGACGCCCTGCGCGGCGACACCGAGGACTCGGTCGCGGACGCCCTCGCCCTCGGCGACAAGCCGATGCAGGCCCGCCTGGAGCGGGACATCCTGGTCGCCGAGCGCTCCGGACTGCTCGCCGCACTGAACGCCGTGGACGGCTCGCTGTGCTTCGGCCGCATCGACCTCACCTCCGGCACCAGGCACCACATCGGGCGCATCGGGCTGCGGCTGGACGACACCGAGCGCACCCCGGTCCTCGTCGACTGGCGTGCCGAGGTCGCCCGCCCCTTCTACCTGGCCACCGGCCACACCCCGATGGGCCTGCGCCGCCGCCGGCACATCGCCACCGACGGCCGCCGGGTCAGCGCCCTGCACGACGAGATCCTCGACCTCGGCGACCGGGAGCGCACCGGGCACGAGGACCCGTCCGGCGACGCGGTGCTGCTGGCCGCCCTCGATTCGGCCCGCACCGGCCGGATGAACGACATCGTGCAGACCATCCAGGCCGAGCAGGACGAGATCATCCGCGCGCCCCACCGGGGAGTCCTGGTGGTCGAGGGCGGCCCGGGGACCGGAAAGACGGCGGTCGCGCTGCACCGCGCCGCCTTCCTCCTCTACGAACACCGCGAACTGCTCGCCAAGCGTGCCGTCCTGATCGTCGGCCCCAATCCCGCCTTCCTCGGCTACATCGGCGAGGTGCTGCCCTCGCTCGGCGAGACCGGAGTGCTGCTGGCGACCGTCGGCGAACTGTTCCCCGGGGTGAAGGCGACGGCCGCCGACACCCCCGAGGCGGCCGCCGTGAAGGGCCGCGCCGACATGGCCGACGTGCTCGCCGCCGTCGTACGGGACCGGCAGACGCTGCCCGACCCCGTCCTGGCCATCGAGCACGACCGCGAGGTCCTGATGCTCGACGACGGCCTGGTGAACATGGCCCGGGAGCGCACCCGCGCCGCCGGGCTCCCGCACAACGCGTCCCGCGAGTACTTCGAGGGCCACATCCTCAACACCCTCACCGAGCTGTACGCCGAACGCGTGGGCACCGACCCCTTCGACGGCAGCAGCCTGCTCGACGCCTCCGACATCACCCAGATCCGCGACGAACTCGCCGAGAACCCCGAGGTCTGGTCCGCCGTCGACCAGCTGTGGCCGCTGCTCACCCCGCGGCGCCTGCTCGCCGACTTCCTCGCCGCCCCCGAGGGGTACCTCGGCGCCGAGGACGCGGCCGCGGTCCGCCGCCCGGTGACCCGGGCCTGGACGGTCTCGGACGTCCCCCTCCTCGACGAGGCGGCCGAACTGCTGGGCGTCGACGAGCGTGTCGCCCGGGCCCGGGCGGAACGCGAGCGCGAGACGCAGATCGCGTACGCCCAGGGCGTCCTCGACGTCTCCTACGCCTCCCGGACCTACGAGTTCGAGGACAAGGAAGACGATGATCCCGACTCCTCGGAGGTGCTGTCCGCGCACGACATCATCGACGCCGAGCGCTTCGCCGAGCGCCAGGAGGAGGAGGACTTCCGCAGCGCGGCCGAACGCGCGGCGGCCGACCGGACCTGGGCGTTCGGGCACATCATCGTGGACGAGGCGCAGGAACTCTCCCCGATGGCCTGGCGGCTGCTGATGCGCCGCAGCCCGACCCGCTCGATGACCCTGGTCGGCGACCCGGCCCAGACGGCGGAGGCGGCGGGCGTGGGTTCCTGGTCGGAGATCCTGCACCCCTACGTGGAGGACCGCTGGGACCACACCCGCCTCGGCGTCAACTACCGCACCCCGTCCGAGATCATGGACCTCGCGGCGGCCGTGGTCCGCGCGGAGAACCCGGACTTCGAGCCGCCCAGCTCGGTCCGCTCGACGGGCGTACGGCCGTGGATCCGGCGGGCGGCCGACGACCTGCCGAGCGCGGTCGCGAAGGCGGTCGTCGAACTCACCCCCGCCGAGGGCCGCCTCGCGGTGATCGCCCCGCGCGACCTGCACCGCTCCCTGGCCGCCCGTCTGGACGGCGTCACGGCGGGCGCCGAACCCGACCTGACGCGGACCGTCGTCCTCCTCGACCCGCGCCAGGCCAAGGGTCTTGAGTTCGACTCCGTCCTGGTGGTGGAACCGGGACGGTACGGCACCAGCGACCTCTACGTGGCCCTGACCCGGGCGACCCAGCGACTGGGGGTGCTGCACACCGGCGGCCTGCCGGACGGGCTCAGGCAGGCCGCAGCCACACCGTAGCCAGCGGTGGCAGGGACAGGCGGATGCTCGTGGGGCGGCCGTGGGAGGGGTGGTGTTCCGGCTTCACCGGGTCGGGGTTGGCGACACCGCTGCCGCCGTAGCGGGCCGCGTCCGTGTTGAGGGTCTCGTGCCAGGCGGGGATCTCGTCCGGGACGCCCAGGCGGTAGTCGTGGCGGACCACGGGGGAGAGGTTGGCGACCGCGAGGAGCGGGGTGCCGTCGGCGTCCAGCCGAAGGAACGCGAAGACGTCGTCCTCCGCCGCGTCCCCCACGATCCACTGGAAGCCGCTCGGGTCGGTGTCCCGCTGCCACAGGGCCGGGGTCGCGGAGTAGACCGTGTTGAGGTCGCGGACCAGGTCGCGCACGCCCCGGTGGTCGGCCTCGGCGCCGTAGCCGGGGTCGAGCAGCCACCAGTCCGGGCCGCGCGCCTCCGACCACTCCGCGCCCTGGGCGAACTCCTGACCCATGAACAGGAGCTGCTTGCCGGGGTGGGCCCACATGAAGCCCAGGTAGGCGCGGAGGTTGGCGCGTTGCTGCCACCAGTCGCCGGGCATCTTCGAGACCAGCGAGCGCTTGCCGTGCACGACCTCGTCGTGGGAGATGGGCAGGACGTAGTTCTCGCTGTACGCGTAGACCATCGAGAAGGTCATCTCGTGGTGGTGGTACTTGCGGTGCACCGGCTCGTGCTGCATGTACTCCAGCGAGTCGTGCATCCAGCCCATGTTCCACTTCAGGCCGAAGCCGAGACCGCCGGAGTCGGTGGGGCGGGTGACGCCCTCCCAGGCCGTCGACTCCTCGGCGATCGTGACGACACCCGGGGCCCGGCGGTACACGGTCGCGTTCATCTCCTGCAGGAACGCCACCGCGTCCAGGTTCTCCCGGCCGCCGTGCTCGTTCGGCGTCCACTGGCCCGGCTCGCGCGAGTAGTCGAGGTAGAGCATCGAGGCGACCGCGTCCACCCGCAGCCCGTCGATGTGGAACTCCTCGCACCAGTACACCGCGTTGGCGACCAGGAAGTTGCGCACCTCGCGGCGGCCGAAGTCGAACTCCAGGGTGCCCCAGTCGGGGTGGGCGGCGCGCAGCGGGTCCGCGTGTTCGTACAGCGGGCGCCCGTCGAACTCGGCCAGCGCCCAGTCGTCGCGCGGGAAGTGCGCCGGCACCCAGTCCATCAGCACGCCGACGCCGGCCCGGTGCAGCGCGTCGACCAGGTACTTGAAGTCGTCGGGGGTGCCGAGGCGGGCCGTCGGTGCGTAGAAGCCGGTGACCTGGTAGCCCCAGGAGCCGCCGAAGGGATGCTCGGCGACCGGCATCAGCTCGACGTGCGTGAAGCCCAGGTCCCGGACGTAGGCGGGCAGCTGCTCGGCCAGCTCGCGGTAGGTCAGGCCCGGCCGCCAGGACGGGAGGTGCACCTCGTAGACCGAGAAGGGGGACTCGTGGACGGGGGTGTCGGCCCGGTGGGCCATCCACTCCGCGTCGGCCCACTCGTGCCGGGACGCGTCCACGATCGACGACGTGTCCGGCGGGGTCTGGGTACGGCGGGCCATCGGATCCGCCCGCAGGGTGTGCGAGCCGTCCGGGCGGGTGATGTCGAACTTGTACAGCTCGCCCTCGCCGATGCCCGGCACGAACAGCTCCCAGATCCCGGAGGATCCCAGCGACCGCATCGGATACCCGGTGCCGTCCCAGAAGTTGAAGCCGCCGGCCAGCCGCACGCCCCGCGCGTTCGGCGCCCACACCGCGAACCGGGTGCCGGCGACGCCCTGGTGGGTCGTGGGGTGCGCGCCGAGCGCCTCCCACAGCCGCTCGTGCCGGCCCTCGCCGATCAGATGGAGGTCCAGATCGCCCAGGGTGGGCAGGAAGCGGTACGCGTCCTCGACCTCCTGGACCGTCCCGTCGTACTCCACGAGGAGGCGGTGGACCGGCACCTCGGTGAGCGGGAGCAGGGCGGAGAAGAAGCCGTCGCCGTCGTCGTGGAGTTCGGCGCGCAGGTCCTCTCCGGCGACGACCGTCACCGCGCGGGCGTACGGGCGGAACGCGCGCACGGCGACCCCGCCCGGGACGGAGTGCGCGCCGAGGACCGCGTGCGGGTCGTGATGGGTGCCGTGCAGCAGCCGCTCACGGTCGCCGTCGGCTACGGACACGGGGTTCTTGGAGGTCACGGACGCGTCTCCCGGGATCAGTTCGGGTCGGGGGTGGCCAGGCGGTGTACGGCCGACAGCGGTACGGGGAGCCAGTCGGGGCGGTGCCGGGCCTCGTAGACGACCTCGTAGACGGCCTTGTCGGTCTCGTAGGCCCGCAGCAGGACGGGATCGGTGCGCGGGTCGGTGCCGGTGATCTCGGCGTAGCCGGAACAGTAGGCCGCCCGGCAGCGGTGCGCCCAGCCGGGGTCGGCCGGGGTCACGGAGTGGGCCGCGTAGTCGAAGGAGCGCAGCATCCCGGCGATGTCCCGGACCACCGGCTGCGGCATCCGGCGCTCGGCCAGCGGGCGGGCCGGCTCGCCCTCGAAGTCGATCAGCGACCACTCGCCCGACGGCGAGCGCAGGCACTGCCCCAGATGCAGATCGCCGTGCACCCGCTGGGCGGTCCAGGTACTGCCCTCGGCGGCCAGCTGGGCCGGCGCCCGGTAGGCGGACCGCAGCCCGTCCTCGTACGGCCGCAGCGCCGGTACCGCCTGTGCGGCCGCCTCCAGCCGCTCCACCATCCCCGCGACCTGCGACTCCAGCTGGCTGCGCCCGAGGGTGACGGTCGGCAGCGCCCGGGCCAGCGCGGTGTGCACCTCGGCGGTGGCCCGGCCCAGCGCCCGCGCCTCGGCCGTGAAGTCCTCGCCCTTGGCCAGCTCCCGCAGCGCCAGCTCCCAGCCGTCGGTCGCGCCGCGCACGAAGGGCTGGAGCACGGCCAGCACATACGGTTCCCCGCCCAGCTCTGCCCGCAGCCAGGCGGTCGGGGCGGGCACCCGGGCACAGCCCTCGCGGGCCAGCGCCAGGGGTATCTCCAGGTCGGGGTTGACGCCGGGCACCACCCGGCGCAACAGCTTCAGGATGAACGTATCTCCGTAGACGACCGAGGAGTTGGACTGCTCGGCGGTCAGCAGGCGGGCCACCAGCCCGTCGCGTATCTCCTGGCCGGGGTCGCGCTCGAAGCGCAGCCCGCCGATGCGGGCCCGGGTGCGCAGGGCCTCCAGCAGCATCTCCGCGGGCCGGGGGTCGTACAAGGCGTCGTACACCGTGCGTCCGGCCAGCGGGCCGTCGGTCACGTGTCCGATCAGCGCGGGCGCCAGCCGGGGCGGCAGCGCCTCGCGCACGCCTATGAGGAGCTGGTAGCAGTCGCCGGCCCCGGCGGTGGCGGGCGGCTGGTGGGCGCGGACCAGCAGATGGTGCAGGCCCAGCCGGCTGTCGGACGGCAGCAGTTCGGTCTCGGCCACCGTGGCGAAGCCCGTGACCGGGCGGCCCTTGCCGGCGAACCAGCGCTGCCGGGGCAGCCAGTCGCGCAGGAGCGGGTCGAGCGAGGCGAGCAGAGGGGGCGTGGAGGGGGTGACCGTTTCCGCCATGGCGGTACGTCCTTTCCCCGGATCGTCGGGGGTGTGAGTGATGCGTGCCCCGGGCGGGCCGGGGGAAACCGGGCCCGCCCGGGCTCTCGTCGGTCGAGCTCTATTGGGCCGCGTCCGCGCGCAGCCGGAACCAGTAGAAGCCGTGCCCCGCCAGGGTGAGCAGGTACGGCAGCTCGCCGACCGCCGGGAAGCGCACCCCGCCGAACAGTTCCACCGGATGGCGTCCGTTGAAGCGCCGCAGGTCCAGCTCGGTGGGTTGGGCGAACCGGGAGAAGTTGTGCACGCAGAGGACGAGATCGTCCTCGTACTCCCGCAGGAACGCGATCACCGCCGGGTTCGACGACTGGAGCTCGGTATAGGACCCCAGTCCGAAGGCAGGATTCTGCTTGCGGATCTCGATCATGCGGCGGGTCCAGTGCAGCAGCGAGGACGGCGACGACATGGACGCCTCGACGTTGGTGACCTGGTAGCCGTAGACGGGATCCATGATGGTCGGCAGGTACAGCCGCCCCGGGTCGGACGACGAGAAGCCGGCGTTGCGGTCGGGGGTCCACTGCATGGGGGTGCGGACGGCGTCGCGGTCGCCGAGCCAGATGTTGTCGCCCATGCCGATCTCGTCGCCGTAGTAGAGGATCGGCGAGCCCGGGAGCGAGAGCAGCAGGGCGGTGAACAGCTCGATCTGGTTGCGGTCGTTGTCGAGGAGGGGGGCCAGGCGCCGCCTGATGCCGATGTTGGCGCGCATCCGTGGGTCCTTGGCGTACTCGGCCCACATGTAGTCGCGTTCCTCGTCGGTGACCATCTCCAGGGTCAGCTCGTCGTGGTTGCGCAGGAAGATGCCCCACTGGCAGCCGGACGGGATGGCCGGGGTCTTGGCGAGGATCTCGGAGACGGGGTAGCGGGACTCCCTCCGCACGGCCATGAAGATCCGGGGCATGACCGGGAAGTGGAACGCCATGTGGCACTCGTCGCCGCCGCTGCGGTAGTCGCCGAAGTAGTCGACGACGTCCTCCGGCCACTGGTTCGCCTCGGCCAGCAGCACCACGTCCGGGTACTGGGCGTCGATCTCCTTGCGGACCCGCTTCAGGAAGTCGTGGGTCGCGGGGAGGTTCTCGCAGTTGGTGCCCTCGCTCTGGTAGAGGTACGGCACCGCGTCCAGCCGGAAGCCGTCGATGCCCAGGTCGAGCCAGAAGCGGAGCGCGGAGAGGATCTCCTCCTGGACGGCCGGGTTCTCGTAGTTGAGGTCCGGCTGGTGGGAGAAGAAGCGGTGCCAGTAGTACTGCTTGCGGACCGGGTCGTAGGTCCAGTTGGAGACCTCGGTGTCGACGAAGATGATCCGCGCGTCCTGGTAGCGGTCGTCCTTGTCGTCCCACACGTAGTAGTCGCCGTACGGACCCCCGGGGTCCTTGCGCGACTCCTGGAACCACGGGTGCTGGTCGCTGGTGTGGTTCATGACGAAGTCGATGATGACGCGCATGCCGCGCTGGTGGGCGGCGTCGACGAACTCCACGAAGTCGGCGAGGTCACCGAACTCCGGGAGCACGGCCGTGTAGTCGGAGACGTCGTAACCGCCGTCCCGCAGAGGGGACTTGAAGAAGGGCGGCAGCCAGAGGCAGTCGACGCCGAGCCACTGCAGATAGTCGAGTTTCGCGGTCAGGCCCTTGAGGTCGCCGATGCCGTCGCCGTTGCTGTCCTGGAAGGAACGGACCAGGACCTCGTAGAAGACGGCGCGTTTGAACCAGTCGGGATCCCGGTCCTTGGCGGGCGTGTCCTCGAAGGTGTCCGGGACGGGTTCGTTGACGATCATTGTGTGGGTGACCCTCCGATCCGCGGGGACGGTCGCAGGACGGTGAGGATGTGCGCGGCCCGGTGACCCGGCTCCAGGCGCACATAGTTGGCCCTGCCCCAGTTGTAGGTTTCGCCGGTGAGCTCGTCGCGCACCGGCACCGACTCATGCCAGTTCAGGCCGAGTTGCGGCATGTCCAACGAGACCGTGGCCTCCTGGGTGTGGTGGGGGTCGAGGTTGACGACCACCAGAACCGTGTTCGATCCGCTCCGCTTGCTGTAGACGATCACCTCCTCCTTGTCGGCATGGTGGAAGTGGATGTCGCGCAGCTGCCGCAGGGCCGGGCTGCCGCGCCGCAGGGCGTTCAGGCGGGTGATGAGCGGGGCGATACCGGCCGTCTCGGCTTGCGCCCAGTCGCGGTTTTTGAGCTGGTACTTCTCGGAGTCGAGGTACTCCTCGCCGCCCGCACGCAGGGGGGTGTTCTCGCAGAGTTCGTAGCCGCTGTAGATGCCCCAGGTGGGGGAGAGGGTGGCGGCGAGCACGGCGCGGGCCTCGAAGGCGGGGCGGCCGCCGTGCTGGAGGTAGGCGTGCAGGATGTCCGGGGTGTTGGCGAAGAAGTTCGGCCGCATGTAGGAGGCGGTCTCGGCGGCGAGTTCGGTCGCGTACTCGGTGAGTTCCTGCTTGGTGTTGCGCCAGGTGAAGTACGTGTACGACTGCTGGAAGCCGACCTGGGCGAGGGTGCGCATCATCGCGGGCCGGGTGAACGCCTCGGCGAGGAAGATCACGTCCGGGTCGGCCGTGTTGATCTCGGCGATGACCCGCTCCCAGAACACCACCGGTTTGGTGTGCGGGTTGTCGACGCGGAAGATCCGCACCCCGCAGGACATCCAGTGCCGCAGCACGCGGACCGTCTCGGCGATCAGGCCGTCCAGGTCGGCGTCGAAGGCGATGGGGTAGATGTCCTGGTACTTCTTCGGCGGGTTCTCGGCGTAGGCGATGGTGCCGTCGGGCCGGTGGTGGAACCACTCCGGGTGCTTCTCCACCCAGGGATGGTCCGGGGAGCACTGCAACGCGAAGTCCAGGGCGACTTCGAGTCCGTGCGTCCGGGCCTGTTCCACGAACCACTGGAAGTCCTCAAGCGTCCCCAGGTCCGGATGGACCGCGTCGTGCCCGCCCTCCGGCGAGCCGATCGCCCAGGGCACGCCCACGTCCTGGGGGCCCGGGATGAGGGTGTTGTTGCGGCCCTTGCGGAAGGTGGTCCCGATGGGGTGGATCGGGGGCAGGTAGACGACGTCGAAGCCCATGTCCGCGATCGGCTTCAGCCGCCGGGCCGCTGTCCGGAACGTGCCGTGCGGCCGCTCCGGCGTCCCCTCCGAACGCGGGAAGAACTCGTACCAGGAGCCGTACAGGGCGCGTTCGCGCTCGACGAGCAGCGGCAGCGGCTCGGAGGCGGTGACCAGCTCCCGCAGCGGATGCCGGGCCAGGACCTTGTCGACCTCGGGGGTGAGGGCGGCGGCCAGGCGCCAGGGGGCGGGCCGTTCCTCGTCGCGCAGGGCGGCGACGGCGGCCAGCAGGATCTCCCGCTTCCTGGCCTTCGGGACCCCGGCGGCGGCCCGTTCGTAGAGCCGGGCGCCCTCCTCCAGGACCAGTTCGGTGTCGATGCCCGCCGGGATCTTGATCTCGGCGTGGTGGCGCCAGGTGGTGACCGGATCCCCCCATGCCTCGACCTGGTAGGTCCAGCGGCCCGGTTTCCCGTCCGCGGTGACGGTGGCGCCCCAGCGGTCCGTGCCGGGGGCGAGCTCCCGCATCGGCGTCCAGGGGCCCGGGCGGCCCTTGGGGTCCTTCAGTACGACGTTGGCGGCGACGGCGTCATGGCCCTCGCGGAAGACGGTGGCGGTGACCTCGAACGACTCCCCGGTCACCGCTTTGGCGGGCCGGCGTCCCTGCTGGATCAGGGGGCGGACGTCGAGGACGGGTATGCGGCCGACGGCGGTGGCCTCGTCCGCGGGGGGTGTGGCGCCGGGTGGCGTGCGCCGTATCGGAGGTGCTGACGGCTGGTGCGTGGCGGGCATGACCGCTCCTGTCCGCGGCAACGAGGGTGTGGGCGGATGGGTGGTGGGGAGATGGGTCCTGCGGGTGTGTCCGGAGGGTGTACCTGAAGGTTGTACCGGTGCGCGGTATCTGTGCTGTGTCTGCGGGGTGTACCGGAGGAGCCTTCCCACCCTATTCGGGTGGGCAATCCGGCACTTTGTTAACTACTCAGCCGTATGTCTACGCACAAGACCGGCCCCGTTCTCGACCGAACGGGGCCGGTGGCGTGATCCCACACCAGAAACCGCTTTACGCCTTCGGCACCCGCAGGAGCCTGTTGGGCGAACCGAGCCCCGCACCGGACACCTTCCCGCTCGCCGCCCCCGCAATCAGGGCCTTGGCGACCTGGGCCGGGGGCGCCTTGGAATGGCCGGAGAGATAGAGCGCGGCGGCGCCCGCCACGTGCGGTGCCGCCATCGACGTACCCGAGTAGGTCGCCGTCGCGGTGTCGCTCGCCTTCCCGTCCGAGGTGATGGCCACGCCCGGGGCGAACAGGTCGACGGCGGCGCCGTAGTCGGAGAAGCCGGCGCGGGCGTCGGTGCGGTCGGTGGCGCCGACGGTGAGGGCCTGCGGGACGTCGGCCGGTGAGGAGCGGGCGACCGGTACGCCCTCGTTGCCGGCCGCGACCGTGTAGGTCACCCCGGATGCGATCGAGTTCCGTACGGCGGCGTCGAGCTGGGCGCTGTGCGGGCCGCCCAGGCTGAGGTTGGCGACCGCCGGTCTGCGGGCGTGCGCGGTGACCCAGTCGATCCCGGCGATGACCCGGGCGGTGGTGCCCGCGCCCGTGTTGTCCAGGACCCGCACGGAGACGACCCGGGCCTTCTTGGCGACGCCGTACCGGGTGCCGGCGATGGTGCCGGCGACATGGGTGCCGTGGCCGTTGCCGTCGCCGGCGGAGCCGTCGTTCCCGACGAAGTCCCAGCCGTAGCTCGCGCGTCCGCCGAAGTCGGCGTGGGTGATCCGGATGCCGGTGTCGATCACGTAGACGGTGACGCCCGCGCCCCCCGACGCCGGCCAGCTGTAGGACCGGTCCAGCGGCAGACCGGCCTGGTCGACGCGGTCGAGGCCCCAGGACGGCGGGTTCCGCTGGGTGCGCTCCAGCTGTACGCGGCTGTCCTGGACGACGGAGGCGACCCGCGAGTCGGCGGCGAGCCGTCTGGCCTGTCTCGCGTTCGCCTCGACGGCGTAGCCGTTCAGCACACTGTCGTAAGTATGGCTTATTTTCGCCCCATAGCGGGCGGCCACGGCCTTCCCGGCCGCCGACGCCCCCTCGATCCCCGCTTTCAGGGTCACCAGATAACTTCCGCCGACCGAGCCGGGCCGGCCGGCCCCGACCACGGTCCCCTCCGAAACGGCGTGCGCGGGCAGGGTGGCCGACGACAGCACCGCGGCCGTGACGACCGCGGTCAAGCCCCCCGCCAGACGCAGACGCCGGGTGCGCGTCCGTGACATGGCTGTGAGTCCCCCTCCTCAGCTCAGGCAGGCAGGGTCTCGCGCGGGGCCGGACCCCACAAGAAGGCGTGACGGCAACCGGCCCGTCCGGCGCCGCAACCCCCGACGGCACCCCCGGCACCGGTACTGTCTGAGGGACTCCGAGCCGCACACCGCCGTACGGCTCTCACCGCGAACGCGTGGAGTGGAAACGTGAAGGCGATCCGTCGGTTCACCGTCCGTCCCGTTCTCCCCGACCCCCTGCGCCCCCTCAGCGACCTGGCCCGTAACCTGCGCTGGTCCTGGCACACCGAGACACGTGACCTCTTCCAGTCCGTCGACCCCGAGGGCTGGGCCGCCTGTGAGGGCGACCCGGTGCGGCTGCTCGGGAGCGTGCCCCCGGCACGGCTGGCCGAGCTGGCCGGCGACCGGCGGTTCCTGCGCCGGCTGACCGCGGTCGCCGACGACCTGGGCGACTACGTGACCGGCGACCGCTGGTACCAGACCCGGCCCGAGTCCGCCGGACTCCCGGCCGCCGTCGCCTACTTCTCACCCGAGTTCGGCATCACGGCCGCCCTGCCCCAGTACTCGGGCGGCCTCGGCATCCTGGCCGGCGACCACCTCAAGTCGGCCAGCGACCTCGGCGTCCCCCTCATCGGGGTCGGTCTCCTCTACCGGCACGGCTACTTCCGGCAGACCCTGTCCCGGGACGGCTGGCAGCAGGAGCACTATCCCGTCCTCGACCCCAACGAACTCCCCGTCGCGCTGCTGAAGGAGGCCGACGGCACCCCCGCCCAGGTCTCCCTCGCGCTGCCCGGCGGCCGGCTGCTGCGCGCCCGGATCTGGCTGGCCCAGGTCGGCAGGGTGCCGCTGCTGATGCTGGACTCCGACGTGGAGGAGAACGACCTCGGCGAACGCGGGGTCACCGACCGGCTCTACGGCGGCGGCAGCGAACACCGACTGCTCCAGGAGATGCTGCTGGGCATAGGGGGTGTGCGCGCCGTACGGACGTACTGCCGGCTCACCGGCCACCCGGAGCCCGAGGTCTTCCACACCAACGAGGGCCACGCGGGCTTCCTGGGCCTGGAGCGGATCGCCGAACTGGCCGCCACCGGGCTGGACTTCGACGCGGCCCTGGAGGCGGTCCGCGCGGGCACCGTCTTCACCACCCACACCCCCGTCCCGGCCGGCATCGACCGCTTCGACCGCGAGCTGGTCGCCCACCACTTCGGCCCCGACGCCGAACTCCCCGGGATCGCCGTGGAGCAGATCCTGCGCCTCGGCATGGAGACCTATCCCGGCGGTGAGCCCAACCTCTTCAACATGGCCGTGATGGGGCTGCGGCTCGCCCAGCGCGCCAACGGGGTCTCGCTGCTGCACGGCAGCGTCAGCCGGGAGATGTTCTCCGGACTGTGGCCGGGGTTCGACCCCGACGAGGTGCCGATCACCTCCGTGACCAACGGGGTGCACGCGCCGACCTGGGTGGCTCCCGAGGTGGTGCGGCTGGGCGCCCGGCAGCTCGGCGACCGCCGTACCGAGGAGGCGCTGACCGTCGGCGGGCCCGAGCGCTGGGACGCCGTCGGTGACGTCGCCGCCCAGGAGATCTGGGACCTGCGCCGCAGCCTGCGCGAGCAGCTGGTCCTGGAGGTGCGGGAGCGGCTGCGGGCGTCCTGGCGGCAGCGCGGCGCGGGCACGGCCGAGCTGGGCTGGATCGACCGGGCCCTCGACCCCGACGTGCTGACCATCGGGTTCGCGCGCCGCGTCCCCTCGTACAAGCGGCTCACGCTCATGCTGAGCGACCGGGACCGGCTGATGGACCTGCTGCTCCACTCCGAGCGGCCGATCCAGATCGTGGTGGCCGGAAAGGCGCACCCGGCGGACGACGGCGGCAAGCGGCTGGTCCAGGAACTGGTCCGGTTCACCGACGACCCCCGGGTCCGGCACCGGATCGTCTTCCTGCCCGACTACGGCATGGCGATGGCCCAGAAGCTGCTGCCCGGCTGCGACATCTGGCTCAACAACCCGCTGCGCCCGCTGGAGGCGTGCGGGACGAGCGGCATGAAGGCGGCCCTGAACGGCGGCCTCAACCTCTCGGTCCTGGACGGCTGGTGGGACGAGTGGTTCCAGCCGGACTTCGGGTGGGCGATCCCGACGGCGGACGGCGCCGGCACCGATCCCGACCACCGGGACGACATCGAGGCCGCCGCCCTCTACGACCTCCTCGAACAGCGCGTCACCCCCCGCTTCTACGAGCGCGGCCGGACCGGGCTGCCCGACCGCTGGATCGAGATGGTCCGGCAGACCCTGACCCTGCTGGGCCCGAAGGTGCTGGCGGGCCGCATGGTCCGCGAGTACGTCGAACGCCTCTACACCCCCGCGGCCCACGCCCACCGGTCCATGACCGGGGACGCGGCCCGTGAACTGGCCGTCTGGAAGGGCCGGGTGCGGGCCGCCTGGCACGGTGTCTCGGTGGACCACGTGGCGACCACCACCGCCACGGCCACCGCCGAACTCGGCACCACCCTCGCCCTGCGTGTCCGCGTCCGCCTCGGCGACCTCGGCCCCGACGACGTGGAGGTCCAGGCGGTCTCCGGCCGCGTCGACCCGGAGGACCGCATCACGGACGCCACGACGGTCCCGCTGAAGCCGACCGGCGGCCCGGACCTGGAGGGCCACTGGACCTACGAGGGCCCCCTCGCCCTGGACCGCACCGGCCCCTACGGCTACACGGTCCGCGTCCTGCCCTCCCACCGGCTGCTGGCGTCCGGCGCGGAACTGGGGCTGGTGACGGCTCCTTCGGAGGGCGCGGTGGAGGGGGCCGGGGTGCTGATGCGCTGACCCGGCACCGGGGCGAGGCAGCCGGCTTCGCCCCGCTGGTCAGTCCTCGGAGAACTCCGCGCACAATCGGCGCAGTACCGCCCCGCAGCGACGGGCGTACGCGTGCTGGAGGCCGCGGGTGGCCGGTCCTGCCGCCCGGGCGTACCACTTGGCGGGCCTGCTGAAGGCGGCGACGGTGAGCCAGACCGTGCCGTCGCCGGTGCGGTCGACGAGGAAGGCCTCCTCGCCGCTCTCGGGATGGCCGGCGAGGGTGCCGTAGGCCCAGCCGGCCCGGCGGGACTCCTCCGCCGTCCAGACGATCCGGCAGGGGGCCTTGATCAGGCCGGCCAGGGTGACGGTGACATCGACGCCGGGGGCCGCGCGGTCGGCGGCGGCGTCGATGCCCACGCCCAGGGCGCGGTGGAGTTCCCAGGTGAGGACGGCCTCTGCGGCCTTGTGGAAGACTTCCCGGCCCTCGCCTATGCGGGTGCGTACATGGAGGGGGTGGAAGCCCGGCGGGCAGGCGGCGAGGTTCTCGCGGGTCGCGCCGACCGCCTCGTACGTGAAGGACATGGGAGCCAAGAGTAGGGCGGGCCCCCGGGACGGTTGCGTCCCGGGGGCCCGTTCCGTACCTGGCGCTAGTGCGTCACGAGGCGACGTTGACCGCGGTCCACGCGGCCTTCACCGTCGCGTACTCGGTGCTGCTGGAGCCGTACAGCGCGGCCGCCGCCGACAGGGTGCCGGCGCGGGCGCCCGAGTAGTTGGTGGTGGACGTGAAGTACGTGGTCAGCGCCTTGTACCAGATCTGCAGCGCCTTGGCGCGGCCGATGCCGGTGATCGTGGAGCTGTTGTAGGTCGGGGAGTTGTACGACACCCCGTTGATGGTCTTCGAACCGCTGCCCTCGGACAGCAGGTAGAAGAAGTGGTTGGCGACACCGGACGAGTAGTGCACGTCCAGGTTCTTGACCGACGAGGACCAGTAGTTGGCGGAGCCGCCGTCCTTGCTGGGCTGGTCCATGTAGCGCAGCGGGGTGCCGTCGCCGTTGATGTCGATCTTCTCGCCGATGAGGTAGTCGCCGACGTCGGAGGAGTTGCCGGCGTAGAACTCGACGCCGGTGCCGAAGATGTCGGAGGTGGCCTCGTTGAGGCCGCCGGACTCACCGCTGTAGTTGAGGCCCGCGGTGTTGGCGGTGACGCCGTGGCTCATCTCGTGGCCGGCCACGTCCAGCGAGGTCAGCGGGTGGGTGTTGCTGGAGCCGTCGCCGTAGGTCATGCAGAAGCAGTCGTCGTCCCAGAAGGCGTTGACGTAGCTGCTGCCGTAGTGGACGCGGGAGTAGGCGCCGACACCGTCGTTCTTGATGCCGCTGCGGCCGAAGGTGTCCTTGTAGAAGTCCCAGGTCTCCTGCGCGCCGTAGGCGGCGTCCGCGGCCGCGGTCACGTCCGTGGTGGAGCTGGAGGCGGCACCGGTGCCCCAGGTGTTCGTGGTGTTGGTGAACAGGGTGCCGGTGCCGGAGCTGGTGGTGTGCTTCAGGTTGTACGTCTTGTGGCCGCCGCGGGAGGCGTCGGTCAGCGAGTACGTCGAGCCCGACAGCGTGGTGGTGAGGCTGACCGTGCCGGAGTACAGCGTCTTGCCGGTGCCGGTCGCGTTCTCGATGCCCTGGTACTCGAAGAGCTTCTTGCCGGTGGCCGCGTCGGTGATGACGTGCAGCTTGTTGGGGGTGCCGTCGTCCTGGAAGCCGCCGACGACCGTCTCGTAGGCGAGGACGGGGGTGCCGGAGCCGGCCCAGATCACCTTGCGGGCGCCGTCGGCGGCCGACTTGGTGGAGCCGAGGGTCTTGGCGGCGGACAGCGCCGTCTTCTCGGCCTTGGCGGCGGTGACCTGCGGCTTGAGCGAGGCGACCTTGATGGTGGCCTTGGTCGCCTTGGTGACGCCCTCGGTCTTGCCGGCCTTCGAGGTGTGCACGACGACATCGCCGCCGAGGACCGGAAGGCCCGCGTAGGTGCGCTCGTAGCGCGTGTGGACCGTGCCGTCGACGTCCTTGACGACGTCCTTGACGATCAGCTTCTCCTTGGCGCCGAGGCCTATCTGCTGCGCGGTCTCGGTGACGTCGGCCTGCGCCTCGTGGATCAGGGCGGCGCGGGCGGAGTTGGAGAGCAGGGTCGGGGCGCCGGCCAGGGGCTGCTTGGTGGCGGCCGAGGCGTTGGCGGTCAGACCCGTGGTGAGCAGGGCGCCGGCGGCGACAGCGGTGGCGATGGCGAGCGTGGTGCGCTTGTGACGCGCGTAGAGGGGGCTCACTCAAGCTCCTTCATGATGTGGGGAGTCCGGGCGGAGTGGGGTTACCGGCCCGGCTTTGGTGATGTGAAGTTGCTGTGCTGTGCGACGGGTGAGGGAAGAGTGACATCAAGGTCGCGTACATGTCAGGACCCTGAAGTGATGTTGGCCGAAAAGCAGGTGTTGGGTGAACGTTGCGGCCATGTAAAACGGGCGCCGCCCGAGGGCCTGAAGCCCCCGGACGGCGCCCGCGTCGCACCCTCGTGTCCTGCGGTTTACGGGAAGGTCAGCTTCCAGCTGTTGATCGTGCCGACATCCTGAGCGGCCTGGTCCTGGACCTTCAGCTTCCAGGTCCCATTGGCCGATTCCGAGGAGGCGTTGACCGTGTAGGTGTCGGTCACGTTGTCCGCCGAGTCGGACGAGCTGAAGTTCTTCAGGCGGTACGACGTACCGGACGGGCCGACAAGATCGACCACCAGGTCACCGCGCCACGTGTGGCTGATATTCGGCGTTACCTGCAAGTTGCTCGGCGCGTTGCCGGTCCGGCCGGAGACCGTGATCGACGAGGTGACCGCAGGCCCGTTGTCCGGAATCGACACGGCCGTGGTGCTCTCGTACGAGGTGCCCGTACCGCCACCGCCGCCGGAGCGCGAGCCGACCGCCACGGCCGCCCAGGCGTCCTGCACCGCCTTGTACTCGGTGCTGGTGGTGCCGTACAGCTCACCCGCCGCCGCGAGGGTGCCGGTGCGGGCGGCCGCGTAGTTGGTGGTCGAGGTGAACTTGGTGGTGAGCGCCCGGTACCAGATCTGGAGGGCCTTGTCCCGGCCGATGCCGGTGACCGGAAGGCCGTCCTTCGTGGGCGAGTTGTAGCTGACGCCGTTGATGACCTTGGCGCCGCTGCCCTCGCTCAGCAGGTAGAAGAAGTGGTTCGCGACGCCGGACGAGTAGTGCACGTCGAGGCCGCCGACCGAGGAGGACCAGTAGTCGGCGCTGCCGCCGTCCTTGCTGGGCTTGTCCATGTAGCGCAGCGGCGTCCCGTCGCCGTTGATGTCGATCTTCTCGCCGATGAGGTAGTCACCGACGTCGGAGGAGTTGGCCGCGTAGAACTCCACGCCGGTGCCGAAGATGTCCGAGGTCGCCTCGTTCAACCCGCCGGACTCGCCGCTGTAGTTGAGACCGGCGGTGTTCGAGGTGACGCCGTGGCTCATCTCGTGGCCGGCCACGTCGAGGGCGGTCAGCGGGTCCGCGTTGCCGGAACCGTCGCCGTACGTCATGCAGAAGCAGCCGTCGTCCCAGAACGCGTTCACGTACGAGTTGCCGTAGTGGACGCGGGAGTAGGCGCCGACGCCGTTGTTCTTGATGCCGCTGCGGCCGAAGGTGTTCTTGTAGAAGTCCCAGGTCTCGGCGGCCCCGTAGTGCGCGTCGGCGCCCGCGGTGGCGGCGTTCGACGTGGTGCCGTTGCCCCAGGTGTTGCTCGACTGGGAGAACAGCGTGCCGGTGCCCGAGGTGCCGTGGTTCAGGTTGTACGTCTTGTGGCCGCCGCGGTCGCCGTCGGTCAGGTTGTACGTCGAGCCCGACTGGGTCGTGGTCAGCGACACCGTCCCGCTGTACTGGGTGTTGCCGGTGCCCGTGACGTTCTCGATGCCCTGGTACTCGAAGAGCTTCTTGCCGGTGGCCGCGTCCGTGATGACGTGCAGCTGGTTGGGCGTGCCGTCGTCCTGGAAGCCGCCGACGACCGTCTCGTAGGCGAGGACGGGCTTGCCGGAGCCGGCCCAGATCACCTTGCGGGCGCCGTCGGCGGCCGACTTGGTGGAGCCCAGCGTCTTCGCGACGGCGAGGGCGGTCTTCTCGGCGCTCGCCGCGCTCTTGGCCGGGGTGAGGCCGGCGACCTTGATCGTGTTGTTGTTCGCCTTGACGACGCGCTCGGTGGCGCCCGACTTGGCGGTGTCGACGATCAGGTCGCCGCCGAGCACCGGCAGCCCGGCGTAGGTGCGCTCGTAGCGCGTATGCAGGGTGCCGTCGGCGTCCCTGACGACGTCCTTGACGACCAGCTTCTCCTGCGCGCCGAGGCCTATCGCCTCGGCGGTGGCGGCCCGCTCGGAGGTCGCGTCGCGGAGCAGCTCGGCGCGCTGCGAGGGCGAGAGCTGCAGGGCCGCGTGGGCCGGGTTGACCTGGCCGGCCCGCGGGGCCGCGGGGGCGGCGCTGGCGGCGCCCGACTGGACGGCCGCGGCGATCAGGGCGGTGACGCCCGCGAGGGCCACTACTGCGGTGCGGTGGGGGGTGCGTCTGCGAGAGGAACTGCTGCTCAACACTGACTCCTTCTGCGTGGCCGCGGGTCACACGGCCAGGGGAGATCCGGGCCGCGGGTGGGCGGTCCGGGCAGAACAGGGCGGAACCACGTGCGCGTGCAGTGCCGACCCGGCAGCAGCGAGAGGGTGATTCTGTGGGGTTGCTGTGAGTCGGCCGTGGGAAGAGTGGCACCAGAAAACGCCATCTGTCAGGACCGCGTCAGAAACTTGGCCGGAAATGGTTCGTTGACCGGATGTTCATGTTCGGTATGCGGAGAGTTCGGGCAGTCCGGACGTGCATGCGGGGGACCGGGGTCAGGGCGCCCGGTCGCCGTGCCAGGTCGCCCACAGCGCCGCGTACGCCCCGCCCGCCGCCACCAGCTCCTCGTGGGTGCCGAGTTCGGAGAGCAGGCCGTCCTCCATCACGGCCACCCGGTCGGCGTCGTGGGCGGTGTGCAGCCGGTGCGCGATGGCGATGACCGTACGGCCCTCCAGCACGGCGGCCAGCGCGCGCTCGGCGTGCCGGGCGGTGGCCGGGTCCAGCAGCGCGGTCGCCTCGTCCAGGATCAGCGTGTGCGGGTCCGCCAGCACCACCCGGGCCAGGGCGAGTTGCTGGGCCTGGGAACCGTCGGTGGCGCGACCGCCGGTGCCCACCAGGGTGTCGAGACCCTCGGGCAGTGCACGGACCCAGCCGTCGGCGCCGACGGCCGTGAGCGCCGTCCACAGGGCGTCGTCGCCCGCGGTGGGTTCGGCGATCAGCAGGTTGTCCCGGACCGTGCCGAGGAAGACGTGGTGCTCCTGGGTGACGAGGACGACCTGGCGGCGCAGCCGCTCCGGCTCCAGCCCCGCGATCGGCACCCCGCCCACGGTCACCGTCCCCGCCCCGGGCGCGTCGACACCCGCCAGCAGCCGGCTCAGCGTGGTCTTCCCGGCGCCGGACGGCCCCACCACCGCGAGCCGCTCCCCGGGCCGCACGGTGAGGTCCACCCCGCGCAGCACCTCGCCGCCGCGCTCGTAGGCGTACCGGACCTCGCGGACGTCGATCCGGTCGTCCGCCGGCGCCGGTGCCGCCCGGTCCGCCGCCGCCCGGGGCGCCTGCGCCAGCCCCTCCACCCGGGCGAACGAGGCGCTGCTGGACTGGAGTTGCTCCACCCGCACCAGGATCTGGTCCAGCGGCTCGGTGAACTGCCGCAGATACAGCGCCGCCGACACCACCACGCCGACGCCCGTGTGCAGCAGGCCGCCGACCAGCAGCACCCCGGCCACCGGCACGGTGTAGGACACCTCGACCGCCGGGAAGAACACGGTCCGCAGGTACAGCGTGTAGAAGCGGGCCTTCCGGTTGGTCTCCAGCGCGTCCCGGCTCGCCGCGATCCGCCGCTCCTGGAGCCGGAACGCCTCCACCGTGCGGGCGCCCGCCACCGTCGCCGTGACGATCTCCGCGACCCCGGAGGTGGCCGCGCCCTCGGCGAGATAGCCGTCCCGGGCCCGGCGCAGATACCAGCGCAGCGCGAACCAGATCGGGGTCAGCCCGACCACCCCGAACAGGCCGAGCATCGGGTCCAGCACGAACACCGCGCCCATCACGAACAGCGCCTGCACCGAGGAGACCAGCAGCTCGGGCCCGATGTCCCGCAGCGTGACGCCGACGGCGTTCACGTCGGAGGTGCCGCGCGCGGTCAGGTCGCCGGTGCCGGCCCGCTCCACGACCGACGCGGGCAGCGCGAGCGCCCGGTCCACGAACTCCTCGCGCACCCGGGCCAGCGTGCGCTCGCCGAAGCGGTGGCCGAGGTAGCGGGCGGAGCGGGCGAGCAGCAGCTGGGCGAGCGAGCAGAGCAGGATCCACAGGGCGAGGCGGTCCACGGCGCCGACGCCGTGGCCGGCCCGGACCGCGTCCACGATCCGGCCCAACAGCCAGGGGCCGGCGAGACCGGTGGCGGCCGCCGCCGCGTTCAGCAGCAGGGCGACGGTGAAGGCGACGCGGTCGGCCTTCACCAGGCGGACGGCCGCGCGGCGTACGGCGGCCCGTCCCGCGACGGGGAGCTGGTTCGTCGTCACCTGGCGATCTCCTCCTCCGCGTCCCGGGTGACGAGGGCGCGGTAGCCGGGGGTGTCCGCCAGCAGTTCCTCGTGTGTGCCGGTCGCCGCGACCTTGCCGTCGACCAGGTAGATCACCTCGTCGGCACGGGCCAGCATCAGGGGAGAGGTGGTGGTGAGGAGGGTGGTGCGGCCCGCGCGGGCGCTGCGGAGGCGCTCCGCTACCAGGGCCTCGGTGTGGGCGTCCAGGGCGGAGGTGGGTTCCACGGCGAGCAGGATCTCCGGGTCGGTGAGCAGGGCGCGGGCCAGGCGGACGCGTTGGCGTTGGCCGCCGGAGAGGTTGCGGGCCTGGGCGTCGATCGGGGAGTCGAGGCCGTGGGGGAGGCCTTGGACGATGTCGTTCGCCGCGGCTGCGTGGAGGGCCTGGGTGAGGTGCGCGTCAGGGGGTGGGGCCGGGGGCGCGTCGGCGGGTGCGCCGCCGTTGTGGCTGGTCGCGCAGTTCCCCGCGCCCCTTTGGGGCGCGTTGTGGCCGGCGTTCTGAGGTGCTTCGGCGGGTTGATGGGGGCTGGTCGCGCCCGCGCGGCGGCAGCCGCAGATTTGATGCAGCCCCGCGCCCCTTTGGGGCGCGTTTGCGCCTCCGGTGAGTACATGGCTCAGGGGGCCTTCGAAGAGGTCGGCGTCGTTGTCGGCGACCAGGATGCGGGTGCGGACTTCGGGTAGCGGTACGGCGTCCAGGCGTACGCCGCCCCAGGTCGCGTCCGACGGCGCGTACCTGCCCAGGCGGTCCACCACCGCCGTCGTCTCCGTGGGGCCGGCGCCGACGAGGGCGTGGAGGCGGCCGGGGCGGACGCGGACGCCGGACTCGGGGTCGTGGAGGACGGCTGGTTCGGCCGGCGGGTGTGCGGTGCCGGTGTCGGGTTCCGGGGGTGTGCGCAGGAGGCGGACGACTCGGCGGGCGGCGACCACGCCCCGGCTGAGTTCGTAGCCCATGTCGACGAAGAAGGCGACGGGGCCGACGAGGACCGCGACATAGCCGTAGACGGACACCAGCTGGCCGACCGTGATGTCGCCCTGGGCGGCCGAGCGGGCCGCGAGCCAGGTCACGACCGCCAGGTACACCGTGGGCAGGCCCACGCCCAGCGCCTGGACCCAGCTGGCGATCGCACCCACCCGGTAGCCCTGGGCGCGCAGGTGCTGGGAGTCGCGCCGGAAGGCGTCCGCGAACAGGCCCTTGCCGCCGAGGCCGTTGAGGACACGCAGGCCGCCGGCGAGGTCGCCGATACGGGCGGTGAGGACGCTCTGGCGTTCCCGGTACTGGGTCTCCCTGCCCTGTAGCCGCCGGGCCGGCGGGCCCGCCAGCAGGGCCAGCACCGGCATCCCGAGCAGCACCACGCCCGTCAGCAGCGGGGAGATCGGCAGCAGCAGGCCGGCCACCACCCCGTACACCACGACCGCGCCGACCCCGGGACCGACGACGGTCAGTGCCTGGGCGATGGTGTGCACATCGCCGACGCCGATGGTGACGACCTCGCCGACCCCGCCCCGCCGGGGCAGCTCCGCACCGAGCCGGACCGCGTGCCCGACGACCACCTTGATCGTGCGGAAGTAGGCGTCCATGCGGACCCGGGTCATCGTGCGGTGGCGCATGATGCTGATCCACGAGTTGACCGCGCCGAGGACGAAGATCGCCGCGGTCCAGCCGGCCAGTACCGCCATGTCGCCCGGCACCAGACCGTCGTCGACGGCCCGGGCCATCATGTACGGCGTCCCGGCCATCAGGGTCAGCCAGGTACTGCCCAGCAGCGCCCCGGCGAGCGAGCGGCCCGGCTGGCAGCGCACCAGCCACCACAGGTAGTGCCAGCCGCCGCGCGCGTCGGGTGTGCCCGGATCCTCGTACGCGTCGATCACCCTGAGTGCCCCCGTTCTCCCGTCTAGGCCAGGCTGTCCCGCCAGGCGCGGTGCAGATCCGCGAACCGGCCGGTCCCGGCGATCAGTTCGGCCGGGCGGCCGTCCTCGACGATCCGGCCGTGCTCCATCACCAGCACCCGGTCGGCGATCTCCACGGTGGACAGCCGGTGCGCGATCACCACCGCCGTACGGCCCTTCAGGACCGTCGACATGGCCCGCTGCACGGCCCGTTCACCGGGGACGTCCAGGGAACTGGTCGCCTCGTCGAGGATCAGCACCGCCGGGTCGGCGAGCAGGGCGCGGGCGAACGCGACCAGCTGGCGCTGTCCCGCCGAGATGCGCCCGCCGCGCTTGCGGACGTCCGTCTCGTACCCGTCGGGCAGCGCGGCGATGAACTCGTGCGCGCCGATCGCCTTGGCCGCCTGCTCGATCTCCTCGCGGGTGGCGTCCGGCCGGCCGATGGCGATGTTCTCGGCGACCGTGCCGGAGAACAGGAACGCCTCCTGGGTGACCATCACCACCCCGCGGCGCAGCTCGGGCACGGCCAGTTCGCGCAGGTCCACGCCGTCCAGCAGGACCCGCCCGTCGGACGGGTCGTAGAAGCGGGCGAGGAGTTTGGCGAGGGTCGACTTGCCGGCGCCGGTGGAGCCGACGACCGCGACCGTCTGCCCGGCGGGGAGGGCGAGGTCGAAGCGGGGGAGCACCTCGCCGCCGGTGCGGTAGGCGAACCGGACGCCTTCGAAGACGACCCCGCGGCCCGGCAGGCTGCTCTCCGGCGCGGGCAGCTCCCGCGGCACGGACGGCTCCGGCACGGTCGGGGTCTGGGCCAGCAGACCCGCGATCTTCTCCAGCGAGGCGGCCGCCGACTGGTACGAGTTGAGGAACATGCCGAGCCGGTCGATCGGGTCGTAGAGCCGTCGCAGGTAGAGGACGGCCGCCGCGAGGACGCCCAGTTCCAGCGAGCCGGACGCCACCCGGTACGCGCCCCACAGCACGATCACCGCGACCGACGTGTTGGCGACCAGCCGGGAGCCGACCACGTACCGCGCCATCTCCAGCAGCGCGTCGCCGTTGGTGCGCTCGTGGCGGCGGTTGAGCACGGCGAACTCGGCGTCGTTGGCGGTCTCCCGGCGGAACGCGCGCACCGGGCGGATGCCGTTCATCGTCTCCACGAACTTCACGATCACCGAGGCGATCGCGGTGGACCGCGCCTTGTACACCCGCACGGCCCGCCGCTGGTACATCCGCACCAGCAGGTACAGCGGGACGAACGAGGCCACGGCCACCGCGCCCAGGCCCAGGTCCAGCCAGAGCAGCATCGCCGAGATGTAGAGGAAGGAGAGGATGACCGTGATCAGCTCCTGGAGCCCCTCGCTGAGGAGTTCGCGGAGCGACTCGACGTCCGTGGTGGAGCGGGAGATGAGCCGGCCGGACGTGTACCGCTCGTGGAAGTCGATGCTGAGCGCCTGCGCGTGGCGGAAGATCCGGCCGCGCAGGTCGAGCAGCACGTCCTGGTTGACGCGCGCGGAGGCCTGGATGAACGCGTACTGGAGGCCGCCGGAGAGCAGCGCGCTCAGGGCGTAGCCGACCGCCACGGCGATCAGCGGGCCGTGGTCGTGGCGGCGGAACGCCGGTACGGCCCGGTCGATGGCGTACGCCACCAGCAGCGGGCCCGCCTGCACCGCCGCCTGCTGGAGCAGCAGGAGCCCGGTGGTGCCGGCGACCCGCGCCTTCATGGGGGCGAGCAGCGAACGCAGCAGGTCCGCCGTGGCGCCGGGCGGGGTGGGCAGGACGTCGTGGTCGAAGGGGTCGCCGGCGGCGGCTTCGGCCGGGCGGGGGAGTTCGTCGTCCTCGTCGGGGGCGGGCAGGGAGGTGGCGGCGGTCATCGGCGGTGATCCTCCCCGGACATCAGACGGGCGTACTCGGTGTTGCCGCGCAGCAGTTCCTGGTGGGTGCCGACGGCGGTGATGCGGCCGCCGGAGAGCAGGGCGACGCGGTCGGCGAGCAGCACGGTGGAGGGGCGGTGGGCGACGATCAGCGCCGTGGTGTCGGCGAGCACGTCGCGCAGGGCCGCCTCCACGGCGGCCTCGGTGTGGACGTCCAGGGCGGAGAGGGGGTCGTCCAGGACGAGGAAGCGGGGCCGGCCGACGACCGCCCGCGCGAGCGCGAGGCGCTGGCGCTGGCCGCCGGAGAGGCTGAGGCCCTGCTCGCCGACCTGGGTCGCGGTGCCCTGGGGGAGGGCGTGCGCGAAGTCGGCCTGGGCGACGGCGAGGGCGCGGGCCAGCTCGGGCTCGCCGGCGCTGTCGTCGGCTCCCATCAGCACGTTCTCGCCGACGGAGGCGGAGAAGAGGGTGGGTTCCTCGAAGGCCACGGAGACCAGGGTGCGGAGTTCCTCGCGGGACAGGGCGGTGATGTCGGTGCCGTCCAGGGTGATCCGGCCGGAGGTCGTCTCGTGCAGGCGGGGGATGAGGGCGGTGAGGGTGGTCTTGCCGCTGCCGGTGGCGCCGACGAGGGCCATGGATTCGCCGGGGCGGATGTGGAGGTCGATGTGGGCGAGGGTGGGGGTGGATTCGGGGGAGGCGTCGGGGTAACGGAAGGAGACCGAGTGGAAGCGGATGCCATCGTTGTCGGGTGCGGGTTGTCCGTGGCTGGTCGCGCAGTTCCCCGCGCCCCTGACGGGGCGCTTGTCCTCGCCCTCCTCCAACGCGTCCCGTGCCTCGAAGTACCGCTCCGTCGCCGTCGCCGCCTCCTGGCTCATCGCCAGCAGGAAGCCGATGGACTCGACCGGCCAGCGGAGGGCGAGGGCGGTGGAGAGGAAGGCGACGAGGGTGCCGGCGCTGAGGTCGCCGTCGGCGACCTGGACCGAGCCCCAGAAGAGGGCCGCGCCGATGGCCAGTTCGGGGAGGGTCACGATGACGGCCCAGATGGCGGCCAGCATCCGCGCCTTGCGCAGCTCGGTGCCCCGCAGCGTGCGGACCAGTTCGCGGAAGGCGCGGGCCTGGCTGCGGTGCCGGCCGAAGCCCTTGATGATGCGGATGCCGAGCACGCTCTCCTCGACCACCGTCGTCAGGTCGCCCACCTGGTCCTGGGCGAGCCGGGCCACCTCCGCGTACCGCCTCTCGAAGAGCACGCAGGTCCACACCATGGGGACGGCGGGGGCCAGGATGACCAGGCCGAGTGTCCAGTCCTGGGCCAGCATGATCAGCACGCCGACGAGGATCGTCACCGCGTTGACCAGCAGGAAGGTCAGCGGAAAGGCGAGGAACATGCGGAGCAGCATGAGGTCGGTGGTGGCCCGGGAGAGCAGCTGGCCGGAGGCCCAGCGGTCGTGGAAGGCGACCGGCAGGCGCTGGAGATGGCCGTAGAGGCCCGCGCGCATCGACGCCTCGACATGGGAGAGGGGTCTGGCGACCAGCCAGCGCCGCAGCCCGAACAGCAGCGCCTCCGCGCATCCGAGCAGCAGCAGGTACAGCGCGCCGAGCCAGACCCCGCCGGGGTCGCGGTCGGCGACCGGGCCGTCCACCATCCACTTCAGGACGAGGGGGATCACGAGCCCCGTACAGGAGGCGACTATCGCCACCAGCGCGGCGCTGAACAGCCGTACCCGCACCGGCCGCACGTACGGCCACAGGCGCAGCAGGGTACGGACGGCGGACCGTTCCTCGGTGGTTGCACGTGTCGGAGGCATCAGGGGCGAGCCTACGGACCGGCACTGACAACGCCTACCGAGTTTTGGCCGGACCGGATTCCGTCGCCATGGCTGCGACCAGCGCGTTCGAAGGGTCGTACAACTGGACGGGCGGCATCAGCCGATCGGTTGATGCCGGTTCGAGCGGGCCGGGCGATGTGGCGGCGGGGGGCCGGACGGGACCCTCGGGGTATGCCAACCGTCATCGAAGTGACAGACCTGCGGAAGACGTACGGCGGCCGGGCCGTCGTGGACGGGGTGGGTTTCGCCGTCGAGGAGGGGGAGATCTTCGGGATCCTCGGACCGAACGGCGCCGGCAAGACCACCACCGTGGAGTGTGTGGAGGGGCTGCGGGTGCCCGACGGCGGGCGGGTCCGGGTCGCCGGGTTCGATCCCGTCGCCGAGCACGAGAAGGTCGCCCGGGTCCTCGGCGCCCAGTTGCAGCAGAGCGAGCTGCAGGCCAAGCTCACCGTCCGCGAGGCCCTGGAACTGTACGCCTCCTTCTACGACAGCCCGCCGGCGTGGGCGCCGCTCGCCGAACGCCTCGGGCTCGCCGACAAGCTCTCCACCCGGTTCGGCAAGCTGTCGGGCGGGCAGCGGCAGCGTCTGTTCATCGCGCTGGCCTTGATCGGGAATCCGCGGGTGGTCGTGCTCGACGAGCTGACCACGGGGCTCGATCCACGGGCCCGGCGGGACACCTGGGAGCTGATCGAGGACGTCCGGGACCGCGGGGTCACCGTGCTGCTCGTCACGCACTTCATGGAGGAGGCGCAGCGGCTCTGCGACCGGATCGCGGTCATCGACGGGGGGCGGGTGGCCGCCCTGGACACCCCGGCCGGGCTGATCCGCCGCACCGCGGGTGCGACCGTCATCAGCTTCACCCCGTCGGCCCCGCTGGACGACCGGGACCTCAGCGCCCTCCCGGCCCTCGCCTCGGTCGAGCGCAAGGACGGCCGGATCACGCTCTCCGGCACCGACGAGACCGTGAACGCCGTCATCACCCTGCTCGCCCGGCACCGCGTCACCGCCCACCAGCTCCGGGTCGTGGACGCGACCCTCGACGACGCCTTCCTGGACCTGACGAAGGAGGAGACGGTATGAACACCGCCGTCCTGCGGACCGAGTTCCGCCTGTTCCGCCGCGAACCCGGCGCGGTCTTCTGGGTGTTCCTGTTCCCGACGCTGCTCCTGGTGATCCTCGGCTCCATCCCGTCGTTCCGGGACGCCGACGCGTCGCTGGGCGGGCTGCGGCCGGTCGACGCCTATGTGCCCATCGCCGTACTGATCGCGCTGATCATGTCCGGGGTGCAGACGTTGCCGCAGGCGCTGACCGGCTACCGGGAGCGGGGCATCCTGCGCCGGATGCGGCTCACCCCGGTACGGCCGTCGGCGCTGCTGTCGGCGCAGATGGCGGTGCAGGGCACGGTCGCGCTGGGCTCGGCGCTGCTCGCGCTCGCCGTCGGGCGGCTAGCGTTCGACGTACGACTGCCGAGGCAGCCGGGCGGGTACCTGCTGGCGCTGCTGCTCGCGGCCGCCGCCGCGCTCGCCCTCGGCTCCGTCGTCTCCGCGCTCTCCCGCACCACGAAGATCGCCGGTGCGATCGGCTCGGCGGTGTTCTTCCCGATGATGTTCTGCGCGGGGGTGTGGATCCCGGTGCGGGAGATGCCGCACGCGATGGCCCGCGTGGTGCAGCTGACCCCGTTCGGCGCGGCGGCCCGCGCGCTGGACCAGGCCGCCGCCGGGCACTGGCCCGGCTGGGACCACCTGGGCGTGCTCGCGGCCTGGGCCGTGCTGCTGACGGCCGGGGCCGCCCGCTGGTTCCGCTGGGAGTAGACGGCCGGCCGTGCAGACTGGGGACATGACGGAGGGGGAGATGGCGGAGGGGGGCATGAGGGAGGGGGACATGAGGGAGGGGGACATGGCGGAGGACGACGGTCGGATCGACCGGCGCTGGGAGCAGCTGCACACCTGGGTGCCGTACGGGTTCCTCGGCATCAGCGTCGTCCTCGGGATCGCCACCGCCGACCCGCAGACCGGCCCGGCGACGTGGTACACCGCCTGGGCCCTGGTCGGGGCCGCGCTCGTGCTCCAGCTGTGGTGGCACGGCACCCGGTCGCGCCGCCTCGACCGCGGCCGGACGCCGACCCCGGCCGGGACGGCGTACTACGTCGTGCGCTGGGCCCTGGCCTTCGTCCTCACCTGGCTCAGCCCGTTCTTCGCGTTCTACGCCGCCAGCGGCTACATGGACGCCGACGAGTTGCTGCCGCGCCGGTGGCGGCGGCTCGGACTGCTCGCGAGCGCGGTCACCGTGGCCGGCGCGCAGACCGGCGGCATGCCGTTCCGGAGCGCGGTCCAGTGGGTCGTCTTCACCGTCCTGCTGGTCGCCAACTCCGTCCTCCAGGTGGGGATCGCCCACCTCACCGAGCAGGAGAAACAGCGCTCCGCCGAGCGCACCGAGACCATCGCCGCCCTCCGCCAGGCCCTCGACGAGAACGCGGCCCTGCACGCCCAGCTCCTCGTCCAGGCGAGGGAGGCCGGGGTCGCCGACGAGCGCCGGCGGCTCGCCGCAGAGATCCACGACACCATCGCCCAGGGGCTGGCCGGGATCATCGCCCAGCTCCAGGTCGTCACCAACACCCCCGACCCGGACCAGGCCCGGGAGCACGTGGGCCGCGCCCTGGCCCTGGCCCGGCACAGCCTGGGCGAGGCCCGCCGTTCCGTGCACAACCTCGCCCCGGTGGCGCTGGAGCACGACGGACTGCCCGAAGCGCTACAGAAGACGGTCACCGAATGGGGCGAACGCACCGGCACCCGTGCCGAGTTCACCGTCACCGGCACCGCCGCGCAGCTGCACGAGGAGATCGCGGCGACCCTGCTCCGTATCGTCCAGGAGGCGCTGTCCAACACGGCCCGGCACGCGCGCGCCTCCCGGGTCGGCGTCACCCTGTCCTACCTGGGCGAGGAGGTCATTCTCGACATCCGCGACGACGGGACCGGCTTCGACCTGCTCGCCGTGCCCGCCCGCAGCCGCGCCGGCGGCTTCGGCCTGGACGGCATGCGGGCCCGCGCCGAACGGATCGCGGGCACCCTGACGGTGGAGTCCGAACCCGGGCTCGGCACCGCCCTGTCGGCCCGCGTACCGTTGGTCCGCGATGACCGCTGACCCGCCCATCTCGCTGCTGATCGTCGACGACCATCCCGTCGTCCGCGACGGGCTGCGCGGCATGTTCGCGTCCGCGCCCGGGTTCACGGTCCTCGGTGAGGCGTCGAGCGGTGTCGAGGCCGTCGCGCTGGCCGCGTCCCTCGACCCGGACGTGATCCTGATGGACCTGCGCATGCCGGGCGGCGGCGGGGTCGACGCCATCCGCGAACTGACCCGGCGCGGAGCCCGCGCCAAGGTGCTGGTCCTCACCACGTACGACACCGACTCCGACACGCTCCCCGCGATCGAGGCGGGCGCCACCGGCTATCTGCTCAAGGACGCCCCGCGCGAGGAGCTGTTCACCGCGGTCCGGGCCGCCGCCCAGGGCCGGACCGTGCTCTCCCCGGCGGTCGCCTCCCGGCTGGTCTCCGCCGTCCGCACCCCCGGCGCCCCCGGCAACGAACCGCTCTCCGCCCGCGAACGCGAGGTGCTCGCCCTGGTCGCCCGGGGCACCTCGAACCGCGAGATCGCCCGCGAGCTCTTCATCAGCGAGGCCACGGTGAAGACGCATCTCACCCACCTGTACGCCAAGCTGGGCGTCAACGACCGCGCGGCGGCGGTCGCGACGGCCTACCAGCGGGGGATCCTCGGCTAGCCCGGATAGGGCAGCAGGGTGGCCGCGGTCCTCTCCCAGGACGCCTTCAGCTCGGCCAGCAGCTCGGGCCGGTCCGGGGCGAGGTCGGCCTGTTCGCGGAGGTCCGCGCCGAGGTCGTAGAGGTGGTCCTTGCCGGCCGCGTCCCGGTAGTACTTCCAATCACCCCGCCGCAGCGCCCGGTTGGCCCTGACCCGCCAGAACAGGTCGCGTTCCGGGAGCCGTTCGCCGCGCAGCAGGTAGCCCGCGAGGCTGGTGCCGTCCAGCGGGTACGCCGGGTCGGGGCGGGCGCCCGCCAGTTCCAGCAGGGTCGCCGTCCAGTCCGGGGTGAACAGGGGCTCGTGGCTGACCTGGCGGCCGTCGACCCGGGCCGGCCAGCGCAGGATGGTCGGCACCCGGATGCCGCCCTCCTGGAGCACGAACTTCTCGCCGCTGAGCGGCCACAGGTACGACCAGCGCTCGCCGCCGTTGTCGCTGGCGAAGAGGACGAGGGTGTTCTCCTCCTGCCCGGACCGGCGCAGCGCGTCCAGCACCTCGCCGACGGCCGCGTCCAGGCTCTGCACCATCTCCGTGTACTTGGCGACCGAGCCGCCGTCGTAGTGGTTGAGCGCGGTACTGACCTCGGCCTGGCTCTTCGCGGCCCTGATCTTCGCGGCGATCTCGGCGCCGGTCCCGGCGTCGCCCTCGGCCAGCCACGGCCAGTGCGGGGTGGTGAAGTTGAGGTTCAGCAGCCAGGGCGTGTCGTGCTTCCGGCCCACGTACTCGACCGCCCGCTCGGTCAGCACGGTCGTGTAGTACCGCAGGTCCTGGTACTCGGCGTCGCCCTCGTAGAGGTCGTAGGTGCCCAGCTGGCCGAGCTTGGAGAAGTATTCGAGCACCCCGCCGAAGTTGCCGAAGAACTCGTCCCAGCCGGACTTGGTGGGGCTGTAGTCGGGCAGCCAGCCGCAGTGCCACTTGCCGATCAGCGCGGTCGCGTAACCGGCCTTCTTGAGGAGGGAGGCGAGGGTGGGGTGGCGGGGGTCCAGGCCCTGGGTGCGGTCCGCGACGGGCTCGGCGAGACCGCCCGGCGTACGGCCCGGGTAGCGGCCGGTGTAGAGGCTGAACCGGGTGGGGGAGCAGGTCGCCGAGCCGGAGTAGGCGTCCGTGAAGCGCACGCCCTGGCGGGCCAGCCGGTCCAGGTGCGGCGTCCTGATGTGCGGGGCGCCGTAGGAGGAGAGGTCGGCCCAGCCCAGGTCGTCGCCGAGGACGACCAGGAGGTTGGGGCGCCTGCCGGAGGCGGCCGGACGGGCCTCGAAGGGACGCTCGGCGGCCTCGGCGGCGGGGGCCGCTCCGGCGACGGCGGTGACCGCGCCGCCGCCGACGAGACCACCGAATGCACGACGGGATATCTCAGGCATGCGCTTCAGTGGATCAGCGGACCCTTCGCCCCCGCCAGCCGACCGCCCCGGATTTCACGGGCCTGCAACGTTGCCTCAGCCGACCACCTTCAGCCGACCACCTTCAGCAGCAGCACCGACCGCCCCGGCACCGTGATCGCCGTCCCGGCCTCGTGCACCACCCCCGGTGCCTCGCCCTGGTCCTCCCGCGCGGTGTCCACGAGCACCTCGTAGCGCGCGGCCCACGGCGGGCCCGGCAGGACGAAGTCCACCGGCCGGTCGCCGGCGTGCAGGACGGTCAGGAAGCTGTCGTCCAGGACCGGCGCCCCGCGCTCGTCGCGGCCGGGGATGTCCCGCCCGGACAGGTACATGCCGAGGGTGGCGGCCGGCGCGTACCAGTCGCCCTCCGTCATCTCCGCGCCGTGCGCCGTGAACCAGGCCAGGTCGCGCAGCCCGTCCGCCGAGTGGGCGCGGCCGGAGAAGAAGGCGCGGCGGCGCAGCACGGGATGGCGGTGGCGCAGCGCGATCAGCCGCGAGGTGAGGTCGAACAGCGGCCGCCACTCCGGGTCCGCCGGCAACTCCCAGTCCAGCCAGCTGATGTCGTTGTCCTGGCAGTACGCGTTGTTGTTGCCGCGCTGGGTGCGGCCCAGCTCGTCCCCCGCGACCAGCATCGGCACGCCCGTCGACAGCAGCAGCGTGGTCAGCAGGTTCCGCAACTGCCGCCTGCGCAGCGCCCGTACGCCCTCGTCGTCGGTCTCGCCCTCCACCCCGCAGTTCCAGGAGCGGTTGTCGCCCGAGCCGTCCCGGTTGTGCTCGCCGTTGGCCTCGTTGTGCTTCGTCTCGTACGACACCAGGTCGCGCAGGGTGTAACCGTCGTGCGCGGTGACGAAGTTGACGGAGGCGTAGGGGCGGCGGCCGCCCCACGCGTAGAGGTCGCTGGAGCCGGAGAGCCGGTAGCCGAGGTCGCGGACGTCCGGGAGGGCGCCGCGCCAGAAGTCCCGGACGGCGTCGCGGTAGCGGTCGTTCCACTCCGTCCACAGGGGTGGGAAGGCGCCGACCTGGTAGCCGCCCGAGCCGACGTCCCACGGCTCGGCGATCAGCTTCACCCGGCGCAGCACCGGGTCCTGGGCGATGACCGCGAGGAAGGGGGAGAGCATGTCGACGTCGTGCATCGAGCGGGCCAGCGCGGCGGCGAGGTCGAAGCGGAAGCCGTCCACGCCCATCTCCGTGACCCAGTAGCGGAGCGAGTCCGTGATCAGCCGCAGCACATGTGGCCGGACCACATGGAGCGTGTTGCCGCAGCCGGTGTAGTCGGCGAAGCGCCGGGCGTCGTCCTGGAGCCGGTAGTAGCCCCGGTTGTCGATGCCCTTCAGGGACAGCGTCGGGCCCAGCTCGCCCGCCTCCGCCGTGTGGTTGTAGACCACGTCGAGGATGACCTCGATCCCGGCCGCGTGCAGCGCCCGCACCATCCGCTTGAACTCGCCGACCTGCTGTCCGGTCGTACCGGAGGCCGCGTAGGCCGCGTGCGGGGCGAAGTAGCCGATGGAGTTGTAGCCCCAGTAGTTCCTGAGGCCGCGCCCGAGCAGGTGGTCCTCGTGCGCGAACTGGTGGACCGGGAGCAGCTCCACGGCCGTCACGCCGAGTTTCACCAGGTGCTCGACGGCGGCCGGGTGCGCCAGCCCCGCGTAGGTGCCGCGGAGCTCCTCGGGTATCCCCGGGTGCAGTCTGGTGAAGCCGCGCACATGCAGCTCGTAGATGACGGAGTCCGCCCACGGGGTCTTCGGACGGTGGTCGTCGGACCAGTCGTCGTCATCGTGGACGACCACGCCCTTGGGGACGTACGGCGCCGAGTCCCGGTCGTCGCGCACGGTGTCGGCGACCTGCTGGTCCGGCCAGTCCCGGACATGCCCGTACACCTCGGGCGGCAGCCCGAACTCGCCGTCCACCGCCCGCGCGTACGGGTCCAGGAGCAGCTTCGCCGGGTTCCAGCGGGCGCCGGTCCACGGGTCCCAGCGGCCGTCCACCCGGTAGCCGTACCGCTGCCCCGGCAGCACACCCGGCACGAAGCCGTGCCAGATCTCGTGCGTGAGTTCGGTCAGCGGGATCCGGGTCTCCCGCCCCTGCTCGTCGAAGAGGCAGAGCCGGACCGCCTCCGCCCCGGCCGCCCACAGCGCGAAGTTGGTCCCCGCGACCCCGTCCGGGCCGACCCGGAACCGGGCGCCGAGCGGCGTGGACGCCCCCGGCCAGGCCGACGGGACGGGGAGGGCCGTCCCGTTGACCGCGGGGGCGTCGGCCCTCGGGGCCCGTGCCCGTGCCCCCTGCTGCTCGGCTGCGCTCGTCACCTGTCGGCCCCTTATTGTGTCCCGCGGCTCGCCGACCGCCGGGGCGCACGCGACCCGCGTCCGGGCAGCCGACCGGGCCCGGACTCCCGGTCCCGGGCACGGTCGGCGGCTCGCTACGGACGCGCCCGCGACGGCTCTCGCACGGGCGCGGCGGCTCCCCAGCTCGTCGTCCTTCCCTCTGTTCTGCCCAGTGCCGGCGTCGCACTCACGTTTCCCCGGGGCATGCACGCTCGTTGAGCCGCGCGTGAGGCATGGACAAGGGCGCGCACGGCGCGCGGGGGCCGCGTTGGCCGCGGTACTGACATGGGCGGGACTGCTGGCGGGGGCCGCCGGCTGCTCCTCCGACGACACGGGCGGACTGGGCGTCGACCACGTCCTCGGGGGCCCGCCCCCGGCCCCCCAGGACGTCATCCGGATCTCCCCGGACGACGGCACCAAGGCCGTACGCCCCGGCCGACCGCTGACCGTACGGGTGCCCGGTGGCCGGCTGGAGTCGGTCACCGTCGTCCGGTCCCAGGACGCCCAGGACTCCCCGGTCCCCGGGCACATCGCGGCGGACGGCACGACCTGGCGGCCCGACGACCCGACTCTGGCGCTCGCCGCCAAGTACACCGTCGACGCGGTCGCCGTCGACGGCCACGGCCGCCGCTCCGCCCGCCACACCACCTTCACCACCCTGGTCCCCGGGGAACGCTTCATCGGCTACGTCACCCCGGAGAACCGCGCCACCGTCGGCACCGGGATGATCGTCTCCCTCGCCTTCAGCCGCGAGATCCAGAACCGGGCCGCCGTCGAACGCGCCGTCCACGTCACCGCCGAGCCCCCGGTCGAGATCCGCCCGCACTGGTTCGGCAAGAACCGCCTCGACTTCCGCCCCCGGCGCTACTGGGAGCCCGGCACCGTCGTCACCGTCGACCTGGGACTCCGCGACGTCGAGGGCGCCCGCGGCGCCTACGGCCTCCAGCAGAAGACGTTCACCTTCACCGTCGGCCGCAGCCAGGTCTCCCTCGTCGACGCGACCCAGCACACGATGGAGGTCCGCCGCGACGGCGAGCTGCTGGCCACCGTGCCGATCACCGCGGGCGCGCCCGACCACACCACCTACAACGGGAAGATGGTGGTGATGGAGATGCACGAGGTGACCCGCATGAACGGCAGCACGGTCGGCTTCGGCGGCGAGTACGACATCCCCGACGTCCCGCACGCCCTCAAACTCACCGACTCCGGCACCTTCCTGCACGGCAACTACTGGGCGCCGGACGCCCCCGGACGCGAGAACGTCAGCCACGGCTGCGTGGGTCTGCGCGACGTGAAGGGCGGCAGCTCGGCCACCCCCGCGGGCTGGTTCTACGACCGCACGCTGATCGGGGACGTGATCGAGGTCGTCAACAGCAAAGACAAAAAGGTCTCTCCCGACAATGGCCTCGGAGGGTGGAACATGGGATGGAAGGAGTGGAAGGCGGGCAGCGCGGTCAAGTAACCAGGTGGGGGGCCGGGTCGGTGGGGGCGGAAGTTGCGACGCAACGGTGACATTCGCCCAACACCAAGCTCAAAACCCTCCGGTTACTATGCGCCAGTGCGCCCGCCGGGACGCGCCGGGGAGGGGCCTGACCAGGCCCCTGGGAGGGGAGAACGACTTGAACGTGCGGCCGATATCGGGGGCGTCGGTGCGGACTCGGGGGAAGGGCGGACTGGCACTCATAGCCGGCGTTCTGCTCATGGCCGTCACCGCGTGCGGGGGCGGCTCCTCCGACAAGGGATCCGGTGCCGGAGACGGCAAGGCGAAGGATTCGACGACCCAGGCGAGCAAGCAGTCCGTCGCCACGGTCAGTATCAGTCCCAAGTCCGGTGCGACCGGTGTGGACACCAGCGGGGCCCTCAAGGTCACCGCCGCCAAGGGCAAGCTGACCGACGTCGAGGTCAAGGACGCCAAGGGCAACAAGGTCGACGGCGCGATCGCGGCGGGCGGTGCCAGCTGGTCGCCGTCGACGCATCTGGCCAACTCCACGAAGTACACGGTGCACGCGGTCGCGAAGGACACCGAGGGCCGGGAGTCGGCGGAGGACTCGTCCTTCACCACCCTCACCCCGAAGAACACGTTCATCGGCTACTTCACGCCGGAGGACGGTTCCACGGTCGGGGTCGGCATGCCGTTCTCCGTCCGGTTCACCCGGGGCATCACCGACCCGGCGGCCGTCGAGAAGGCGATCACCATCAAGACCGAGCCGGCGGTCGACGTGCAGGGTCACTGGTTCGGCAACGACCGCCTCGACTTCCGGCCCGAGAACTACTGGAAGTCCGGCACCAAGGTCTCGGTCACCCTCAACCTCAACGGCGTCGAGGGCCGTGACGGGGTGTACGGCGAGCAGGCCAAGACCGTGAAGTTCACGATCGGGCGCAACCAGGTCTCCATCGTCGACGCCAAGAAGCACACGATGAAGGTCATGCAGGACGGCAAGGTCGTGAAGAACCTCGCGGTCACCACCGGCAAGCCCGGCTACGACACGTGGAACGGCCAGATGGTCATCAGCGAGAAGCTGCGCGTGACCCGGATGAACGGCGAGACGGTCGGCTACGGCGGCGAGTACGACATCAAGGACGTGCCGGACGCGATGCGGCTGACGACGTCCGGGACGTTCATCCACGGCAACTACTGGGGTGGCGACGCGTTCGGCAACTACAACGCGAGCCACGGGTGCGTCGGACTGCGCGACATCCGGGGTGGGGGTGACCGGTCGGTGCCGGCCGCCTGGTTCTTCGACCACTCGATCATCGGGGACGTGGTGACGGTGAAGAACTCGAACGACGAGACGGTGTCGCCGGACAACGGTTTGAACGGCTGGAACATGTCTTGGGCGGACTGGACGAAGTAGTCGCTTGGCCGCGGGTGCGTGGGGGCTGGTCGCGCAGTTCCCCGCGCCCCTCGGGTAGGGGTGGTGAACGCCCGCTAACCTGCGAGGCATGACTGTAACCCTCGAAGTCTCCGAAGGTGTGGGCACGCTGCGGTTGGATCGGCCGCCCATGAACGCGCTGGATGTGGCCACGCAGGACCGGATCAAGGAGCTGGCGGAAGAGGCCGGCCGTCGTGCGGATGTGCGGGCCGTCGTCGTGTACGGCGGGGAGAAGGTCTTCGCGGCCGGGGCCGACATCAAGGAAATGCAGAACATGGACCACGCGGCCATGGTGCTGCGGGCCCGGGACCTCCAGGACTCCTTCACCGCCGTCGCCCGGATTCCCAAGCCGGTCGTGGCCGCCGTCACCGGGTACGCGCTCGGCGGCGGTTGTGAGCTCGCGCTCTGCGCCGACTACCGGATCGCCGCCGACAACGCCAAGCTGGGCCAGCCCGAGATCCTGCTCGGGCTGATCCCGGGGGCCGGCGGTACCCAGCGGCTGCCGCGGCTGGTCGGGCCCTCGAAGGCCAAGGACCTGATCTTCACGGGCCGTATGGTCAAGGCGGACGAGGCGCTCGCCATCGGGCTCGTCGACCGGGTGGTACCGGCGGCCGAGGTGTACACCGAGGCGCATGCCTGGGCCGCCCGGCTCGCCCAGGGCCCGGCGATCGCGCTGCGGGCCGCCAAGGAGGCGATCGACACCGGCGTCGAGACCGACCTGGAGACGGGGCTCGCCGTCGAACGGAACTGGTTCGCCGGGCTGTTCGCGACCGAGGACCGGGAGCGCGGTATGCGGAGCTTCGTCGAGGAAGGGCCTGGCAAGGCGAAGTTCCTGTGATCTTCGCCCTGTTGTGAAAGTGCCGAACCCCTTGCAATTGACGTGATGTCTGATTCCGGGTCCCTCGATGGGGCGGTTTATGGGAGCCTTAAGGCACCCTTAAGTCTGCCTTGTCGAGGGGGTCTGGCGATTGCCCGGAGAAGAGTCGTCGTCGCAGGTCGGGCGGGTTGTGGAAGGTCCCGAGATGCCGATGGCATATGCCGATCGACCGGTGTGGGGCGGGAGCTTCCCGGGGGCGTATTCCGCCGGAACGGCCCCGGAGGGCGCTCGCGGCGGCCATGATGGGGGCATGGCGGGGCTGGAGGGCATCGAACAGCCGCGGGGACAGAGCCGTGCGGCCGCGGCGCGCTGGTCGCCTGCGGTCGAGGACGAGCGGGCACTCAAGGCGATCGACCTGTTCGGCAACCCGACGGAGGCGGAGGTTCCGCTGCCGTCCCGCCCCGAGTCCGCGGCGACCGCCCGCCGGCTGGCCCAGGTGGTCGTCCTCCGTCAGTGGCGGCTCAGCCCCAAGATGACCGAGGACGCGGTCTTACTCGTCTCCGAGCTGGTCGGCAACGCGGTCCGGCACACCGGGGCCCGGGTGTTCGGCCTGCGGATGCGCCGCCGCCCCGGATGGATCAGGGTCGAGGTCCGCGATCCCTCGCGGGGGCTGCCCTGTCTGATGCCGGTTCAGGAACTGGACATCAGCGGACGGGGCCTGTTCCTGGTCGACAAGCTGTCCGACCGGTGGGGCGTCGACCTCCTGCCGCGCGGCAAGACGACATGGTTCGAGATGCGCGTGGCCGACCGCTAGCGAAGAACAACCCTTATCCGGTCAATCGCCCATTTTCTTACCTGTCCCCTTTTAAATGGTGCGGGTGACCCCCACCAACCGACGCGACCTCCTCCGCGCGGGCGCCGCCTTCACCGCCACAGGCACGCTGGCCACCGGTTGCGGCACCACCGGTACGGCCACCGCAGCGCCCCCCGCCACCACCCCCG
The DNA here is from genome assembly GCF_044747345.1 of Streptomyces sp. NPDC090088. Classification (NCBI taxonomy): domain Bacteria; kingdom Bacillati; phylum Actinomycetota; class Actinomycetes; order Kitasatosporales; family Streptomycetaceae; genus Streptomyces; species Streptomyces sp. NPDC090088. The sequence continues at coordinate 1,233,233 of NZ_JBIVDZ010000002.1, forward strand.
CGCCGACGCCGCCCACGGCCTCCGCCACGCCTTCCCCCACGGCGTCCCCGGCCCGGACGCTCCCCCGCCAGATCACCCACGGCCCCCGCGCCGGCACCTCCGTCGCGCTCACCTTCCACGGCCAGGGCGACCCCGCCCTGGCCACCCGGCTCCTCACCACCGCCGAGCAGCACGGGGCGCACGTCACCGTGCTGGCCGTGGGCACCTGGCTCGACGCGCACCCCGCCATGGCCCGCCGTGTCCTCGACGGCGGTCACGACCTCGGCAACCACACCCAGCGGCACATCTCCATCAACGCCATGGCGGAGGCCGACGCCCGCAAGGAGATCACCGACTGCGCGGACCGGCTGAAGCGGCTCACCGGGTCGGTCGGCCGCTGGTTCCGCCCCTCCCGGGCGGCCACCGCGACCCCGCTCGTGGTCCGGCTCGCCGCCGAGTCCGGCTACCCGCATGTGCTGTCGTACGACGTCGACTCGCTCGACTACACCGAGCCCGGCGCGCCGGCCATCACCCGCAAGGTGCTCGCGGAGGTCAGGGGCGGCTCGGTGGTGAGCATGCACTTCGGGTACCCCGACACGGTCGCCGCCCTCCCCGCCGTACTCCAAGAACTCCACCGCCGTGGACTGCGCGCGGTCACCACCACGGAGCTGCTGAGCTGATGCGAACGCCGATGCAAGCCACGAGAGTCGCCCGTCTGTCGGTCGCGGGCACCGCCCTTGCCGCCCTGGCGCTGCTGTCCGCCTGCGGCGGCGGATCCGGCGGCCCCGAGGAACCGGCCGCCCTCAGCACCGCGCCCGCGCAGCCGCAGGCGAAGAAGGTCGAGCCGGTCGTCGACGCCCTGCCGGGCATGCCCCCGGTCCTCGACCCGAACGACGTGTACGCCGCCGACCGCCCCGGCCGGCTCTCGCCCGTGGTCAAGGACTTCCCGTCCCGGATCTACGTGCCCAACACCAACTCCGACACCGTCTCGGTGATCGACCCGAAGACGTACAAGGTGACCGGGACCATCCGGGTCGGCCGGCAGCCCCAGCACGTCGTCCCGTCCTGGGACATGAAGACGCTCTGGGTCAACAACGACCTGGGCAACAGCCTCACCCCCATCGACCCGAGGACCGGCCGGGCGGGCAAACCGGTCGCCGTGCACGACCCGTACAACCTGTACTTCACGCCCAACGGCAAGTTCGCGATCGTGATGGCCTCCATGGACCGCGCCCTGGTCTTCCGGGACGCGCACACCATGAAGACCGTCAAGTCCCTCCCGGTCAGCTGCTACGGCGTCAACCACGCCGACTTCTCCCTCGACGGCCGCTACTTCATCGTCTCCTGCGAGTTCAGCGGCGAGGTGCTCAAGGTGGACACCGAGAAGATGAAGGTGCTGCGCCAGGAGAAACTGCCGTTCCACGGGGCGATGCCCCAGGACGTCAAGGTCTCGCCCGACGGGAAACTGTTCTACATCGCCGACATGATGGCCGACGGGCTGTGGATCCTGGACGGCGACAGCTTCTCCAAGCCCACCTTCCTGCACACCGGCAAGGGCGCCCACGGGCTGTACGTCAGCCGGGACTCCCGCGAGATGTACATCTCCAACCGGGGCGAGGGCACCATCTCCGTCTTCGACTTCCCGGAGAACCGGCTGACGAAGAAGTGGCGGCTGCCCGGCGGCGGCAGCCCGGACATGGGCGGGGTGTCGGCGGACGGCAAGGTGCTGTGGCTGTCCGGCCGCTACAACTCCGAGGTGTACGCCATCGACACCGGCACCGGCAAGGAGCTGGCCCGCATCCACGTCGGCAGCGGCCCGCACGGCCTCGCCGTCTACCCGCAGCCGGGCCGCTACTCGCTCGGCCACACCGGCATCTTCCGCTGAGCCTCGTGGGTTTCAGGACTTGAGCAGCAGCGCCTCGGCGCCGACCGGCACATAGCCGGCCGCCTGGAACGCCCGTGTGCTGCGGGCGTTCCCCGGGGCGACCTGCGCCCACAGCGGTTCGTCCGCGAGCTGCCGGGCGGCGGTCACCAGGGCGCGGCCCAGCCCCCGCCGTCGTACCCCCTCGTCCACCTCCACCGAGACCTCCAGGCGGCCCGCGACGCCCCGGCCCAGCACCAGCACCCCGCCCTCCGCCGCCCAGGCCCGCACCTCGGCACGGCGGCCGTGGGCGTAGGCGACCCGGGAGTGGCCGGGGCCGGTCAGTTCCGTCAGGGGGAGCTCCGGGCGGCCGGGGAGCGGGCCGGCCACCAGCAGCGCGTCGATCGTCTCGTGCTCCCGGCCCGTACGGTCCATCAGGGCGGTGAGGAAGCGCGCGTTCATCGGCGCGCTCAGCGCGTCGGTGGGGATCGCCCGCAGGGTGTCGTACACCCACCGCGGGTCCTCGTCGACGAAGACGACCGCGTGCGCGGTGAAGGCGAGGACCCCGGCGTCCCGGGGGGACGGCTGCGGGACGACGGTCGTCCGGCCGTCGGGCGGCGGGAAGACACCCCGGGCCGCCGCGTCGAGAATGTCCCGCAGAGTCTCCGCCACCGTGCTCCTTGAGTCTCCACCCGCTGGAAGGCCCACACTCGCAGACATGATCGAAGACGGCACCGGACTTTTCACCATCGGCGAGCTGGCGCGCGCCACCGGGCTGACCGTGCGCACCATCCGCTACTGGTCCGACGAGGACGTCCTCACCCCGGTGGGCCGGTCGCCCGGCGGCTACCGGCTCTACGACGCCGGGTCCTTCGCCCGCCTGGAGCTGATCCGCACCCTGCGCGAACTGGGTCTCGGCCTGGCGCACGTGCGGGCGGTGCTCTCCGGCGAGCAGACGGTGGCGGAGGTCGCGGCGGCGCATGTGGCGGCGCTGGACGCGCAGATCCGCTCCCTGAAGGTGACCCGGGCGGTGCTGTCGACCGTGGCGCGACGCGGATCGAGTGCGGAGGAGACGACCCTGATGAACAAGCTGGCGCGGCTGTCGGCGGCGGAGCGGCGGCGGATCCTGGAGGAGTTCGTCGAGGAGACGCTGCACGGGCTCGACACCGTCGATCCGGAGATCCGCAAGCGGATGCTCGCCACCGTGGCGGAGCTGCCGGACGACCCCACACCGGAGCAGGTCGACGCGTGGGTGGAGCTGGCCGAGATGGTCCAGGACCCGGCGTTCCGCGCCCAGATGCGCAGGGCGACCGAGTTCAACGCGGCCGACCGGGGGCCGGACGTGCCGCCCGGAGCCTCGTTGTGGTTCATGAAGCGGCTCGTCGACCTGGTGGGCGAGGCGCGGCGCCGGGGTGTCGTACCGGATTCGCCGGAGGCCGACGAGGCGCTGCGCGGGGTGCTCGGCGACGCCGACCCGGCCGCCGTGCTGGCGCGGCTGGACGCGGCCTTCAACGACCGGGTCGCCCGCTACCGCGAACTGCTCTGTGTGCTCAAGGGGCAGCCCCTCGCCGTGTACGCGGAGGAGTTCGCCTGGCTGGCCGCTGCGCTGCGGGCTCGCGTGGACCGTTAATCTGACCTGCGACAGTACGTCTGCATGACGATGGAAAACGAATAAAAGGGGCGGATCGGTGGCGGACATCGACGAGGCACGCGCGCATTTCCAGCGGATCGACGCGGACGGTGACGGATTCATCACCGCCGCCGAGTTCAAGTCCGCGCTTGCGCAGGAGGGCGACTGGAACGTCACCGAGACGGTCGCCCAGGCGATCATCAACAGCCGGGACCTGAACGGTGACAAGGTGCTGTCGTTCGACGAGTTCTGGGCGCACCTGAGCAAGTAGGCGCCAGGAGTGCAGGGGGCCCGCGGATCGCGGGCCCCCTTCTCATGCCCCGGTTCTCATGCCCTGGACTCGACGCGGACGGTCCAGCGGCCGCCGTGGCGTTCCAGGGTGAGCGGCAGGTCGAAACACTTGCCGACCTGGTCGCCGGTGAGGACTTCGGCCGCCGGGCCCTGTGCCAGGGCGCGGCCGTCGCGCAGCAGCAGGGCGTGGGTGGTGCCCGCCGGGAGCTCCTCCAGGTGATGGGTGACGAGCACGGTCGCCAGCCCGGGATGCGCCCGGCGCAGCGCGTCCAGCGCCGTGAGCAGCCGCTCGCGGCCCGGCAGGTCCAGGCCGGTGGCCGGTTCGTCGAGCAGCAGCAGCCGGGGCTCGGGCATCAGCGCGCGGGCGATCAGGGTCCGCCCGCGCTGCCCCTGGGAGAGTGTGGGCCAGCGGGCCGTCCGGTGCGCGGCCAGCCCCAGCGTGTCGATCAGCCGGTCGGCGCGCTCCTCCTGTTCCGGGGTCGGACGCCAGCGCGGCAGCAGCGCCACGGAGTTGGTCAGCCCGGTCAGGACGACGTCCCTGACCCGCAGCGGCTCGCCCAGCGGGTGGCGCGGGTCGACATGGCCCACCCGTGTCCGCAGCTCGCGCAGGTCCACGCGGCCCAGCCGGCTGCCGAGGACCTCCACCGTGCCCCGCGTCGGATGGACCAGGGCCCCGAGCAGGCCGAGCAGGGTGGACTTCCCGGCGCCGTTGGCCCCCAGCAGCGCCCAGTGCTCACCGGCCCGGACGGTCAGCGACACCTCCTGGAGGATCGGCCGCCCGTCGCGCACCACGTGTACGTCCTCCGCGTGCAGGACGACGCTCATCGCACCCCCGCCCGGTTCACCGCGGACAGCACCGCGCCGACCGAGGCGGCCAGTGACGAGGGGCCCTCCGCCGCGCCCCAGACCGTCGTCGTCCCGTATACCCGGCACTCGGCGAAGGCGTGGGCCCCGCTGTGGGTGACCTCCAGGACCTGGGTGGCGTGGCCTGCGCCGGTCAGCGCGTCGGCGAGGGCGGTCAGCGGGCCGGGGCCGGTGCCCTCGTGGTCGCCGGCCCGGTCGCCCGTGCGCAGGGTGCAGACGAAGCGGTGCCGGCCCGGCGCCTCCTCGTGGACCGACCAGGCGTCAAGCCGGACCTCGCCGTCGGCCGGGTAGGCGGCGCGGAAGAGGTCGTACAGCTCCTTCGGCGTGGCCTCCCGGCCGCTCGCGTCCGTGGCCTCCTGGACGAGCCGGGCGAACTCCGGACGCATCCGCTCCGGCAGGTCGATGCCGTGGTGGGTGCGCAGCAGGTAGGCCGAACCGCCCTTGCCGGACTGGGAGTTGACGCGGATCACGGCCTCGTACGTCCGCCCCAGATCGGCCGGGTCGACCGGCAGATAGGGGACGGACCAGGGCGCCCGGGACTCGGGAACCCCCGACTCCCGTGCCCTGCGGGCGTGTTCCGCGAACCCCTTGGCGATCGCGTCCTGGTGGGTGCCGGAGAACGCGGTGTGCACGAGGTCGCCGGCGTAGGGGTGGCGGGGGTGCACCGGGAGCCGGTTGCACTCCTCGACCGTCGCGCGGACCGCGTCGAGGTCGCCGAGGTCGACCATCGGATCGACCCCCTGGGCGAACAGGTTGAGCGCGAGGGTGACCAGGTCCACGTTGCCGGTGCGCTCGCCGTTGCCGAACAGACAGCCTTCCACCCTCCCCCAGACTTCGTCCGGGGGGACCCCCAGGCACCGGCCAGCACGGCGAGTTCGGCGCAGGCGACGCCGGTGCCGCGGTCGTTGTGCGGGTGGACGGAGAGGATCACCGAGTCGCGCCGGGCCAGGTGGCGGTGGGCGTACTCGATCTGGTCGGCGTAGATGTTCGGGGTGGCGATCTCCACGGTCGCGGGGAGGTTGTGGGTGACCGGGCGGTCCGGGCTCGCGTCCCACAACTCGGTGAGTCCGTCGCAGAGTTCGAGGACGAAGTCGGGTTCGGTGAGGTTGTAGGTCTCCGGGGAGAACTGGAAACGGACGCCGGGCGTGTCCCCGGCCCGGCGCGCCATGTGCTCGGCTGCCTCGCGCACGGTCCGCCACACCTCGGCCCGGTCCCGGCGCAGCACCACCTCCCGCCACACGGGAGAGGTGGCGATGTACAGGTGGACGACGGCCCGGGGCAGCCCTTCGATCGCGTCGAAGGTCCGGTCGATCAGGCCCCGCCGGGCCGGGGTGAACACCACCGGGGTCACGTCGTCCGGCACGGCCCCGCTCGTCACCAGGTGCCGTACGAAGTCGAAGTCCGTGCGGGAGGCGGACGGGTAGCCGACCTCGATCTCCTTGAAGCCGGTGCGGACCAGCAGATCGAAGAAGCGGCGCTTGCGCGGGGTGTCCATCGGCTCGGCGAGGGCCTGGTTGCCGTCGCGCAGGTCGACCGGCACCCACAGCGGGGCGCGTTCGATCCGGGCGGACGGCCAGCTCCGGTCCGCCGTGGCGGGCACGTGCACGCGTTCGTGGAAGGGCCGGTAGCGGTCGTACGGCATCGGGCTGGGGCGCTGCGGGTTCCACAGCAGGGTCATCGGGGCGGCTGCCTCTCGGCTCGTCGGTCGGACGGTGACCGGCGGCACGGCGACCCGCGGCGGGGTGCCGGTCGCGTCAGGCCCCGCCGCGGCAGCCGAGAAGAAGACCGCGGAACGTCATGACGGGTACGCTAGCGAGTCCTCAGGTCCTCAGACAAGTGAGAATCCCTGTGAACCGGTCCGGCCCCCGAACGTAGTTGGTGACACCGCATGCCGCTTGGCCCCGTCCGCCCGAGCCCCCTGGTCGAACAGGCCGCCGCCCGGCTGCGCGAGCAGATCACCGGCGGTACCTGGCCCGTCGGCACCCGGCTGCCCGGCGAGACCACCCTGGCGAAGGAACTCGGCGTGGGCCGCTCCACCGTCCGCGAGGCGCTGCGGGCGCTCGCGGGCGCCGGACTGGTGCGGCCCCGGCAGGGCTCGGGGGTCTTCGTCATCGCCACCGAGCCCGCCGAGGACTGGCCGACGCGGCTGCGCCGGGCCGCGGTGACCGATGTGTACGAGGTCCGGACGGCCGTCGAGGTGCACGCGGCCCGGCTCGCCGCGGAACGCCGTACGGCGGAGGACGTCACGGCGATCGAGGCGGCACTGGCGGGCCGCCGGGCGGCGGGGGCGGCGGCCGACCCCGCCTTCGTCGACGCCGACATCGCCTTCCACGCGGCGGTGGTCGCGGCCGCCCACAACCCCGTCCTCGCCGACCTGTTCACCGAGTTCACCCCGGTGCTCCGCGAGGGCCTGATCGAACTCCTCGCCCTGACCGGCCTGCGCACCACCGACCCGGACACCGGGGACGCGGCCCACGAGGCACTCGTCCGGGCGCTGGCGGCCGGGGACGCGGAGGGCGCGGCGGAGGTGCTGAGGGCGGAACTGGCGGACCCGTTCGCCGGCTAGCCGGGGTTTTCCGCGCGGGGCCTCACCCGATCGCCGCGCCCGCGGAATAGGTCCCGCGCCCCCGGGGTTGTCGCCGCACAGCGGACGAATGCATGCATGTGCAACGACTCTCGGAAGGCATGTCATGAAGATCGGCATCATCGGGGCGGGCAACATCGGCGGCAACCTCACGCGGCGGCTCACCGCCCTCGGACACGACGTGTCCGTGGCGAACTCGCGGGGCCCCGAGACGCTGGCCGCGCTGGCCGAGGAGACCGGGGCGACGGCGGTACGGGCCGAGGAGGCGGCGCGGGACGCGGCGGTCGTGGTCGTCACGGTCCCGCTGAAGGCGGTCCCGGACCTGCCGTCCGGCCTCCTGGACGGGGCCGCGCCGGACGTCGCGGTGATCGACACCGGCAACTACTACCCCCGTGAGCGGGACGGCCGGATCGGCGGGATCGAGGACGAGGGCGTCGCGGAGAGCCGCTGGACCGAGCGGCAGATCGGCCACGGCGTGATCAAGGCCTTCAACGGCACCTACGCCCAGGACATCCTGGACCGCGGCCGCCCCGCCGGCGACCCCGACCGCCAGGCCGTCCCGGTCTCCGGCGACGACGAGGCCGCCAAGCGGGTCGTCCGGGCCCTGATCGACGAACTCGGCTTCGACACCGTCGACAACGGCGGCATCGACGACTCCTGGCGCCAGCAGCCGGGGACGCCGGTGTACGGCCTGCGCGCGGACACGGAGGGCGTACGGAAGGCGCTCGCGGAGGCGTCCCCGGAACGCCCGGAGAACTTCCGGGGCTGACCGCCCCCGCCCCCTCCCCTCTCCGCCGGGATCGGCTCCCTGTGCGCCAGATGGCGTAGACATCCACGTCCCCGGCAGGTTCCATCCACGTATGCGCGGGGCGCACCACGACCCGCGCCGGCGCCGTCCTGACTCCCCGCGGGCCCGGGGGACCGCCACGTGCGAGAGCGACATCGGGGGACGCTCCCGGCACGGGCAGTCCGCGGGGGCGACCGGTGGCGGGACCGATCTGGGGAGCCCGGTCCCGCCACCACCGCCGCGCGCGGAACTCCGGGGCGGGGGGCCGACTCGGTCCGCACTTGTCGGTCAGCTGCCGGGCGTCCGCTTCGCCAGTTGGTCTGCGGGCGTGGAATTCCTGGGCGGGGCCGACTGGGTCCGCCCGTGTCCGTCGGCTGCCAGGTGCCTGCTTGGCCGGCCGGTGTCCGCGTGCGGACCTCCTGGTCGGAGGCCGACCCTGGTCCGCCCCCGTCCGCCAGTAGGTCTGCGGGCGCGGAACTTCCGGTCGGGGGCGCATCCGGTCGGTACTCGTCCGTCAGTCGTTGGAGGTCTGCTCGGCCAGGCGGTCCGGTGCTCGTATCGCCAGGGACTGGCGGCCGGTGACGATCCAGCCCTGCGCTCGCCACTGTTCGAGGACCCGGCTGACGGTTCGTCGGGAGGTCAGCAGGAGGCCGGCCAGGTCGTCCTGGGAGAGGCTGAGGCCGAGGCGGCGGCCGGGGCCGTGCGGTTCCGGGAGGCCGCACCGGTCGACGAGGTCGAGGAGGAGGGCGGCGAGGCGGGCGGGGACCGGTTCGGTGATGCCGGCGCGCTGGGCGTCGGCCTCGCGCAGCCGTCGTACCAGAGTCTGTTCCAGGGCCGCGGCGATGCCGGGGCGGGCACGGGCCAGGACGTGGAAGCGGCTGGCCGGGAGGTGCAGGAGCTCGGCGGCGGTGGCCGTGACCAGGGTGGCGGAACGGCGGCCGTTCTCCACCGCCGCCTGCTCGCCGAGGAGTTCGCCCGGACCGCGCAGCGCGAGCAGGGCGCGGTAACCGGCCTGCGACTGGGCGACGACCTTGACCCAGCCGTCCAGCAGCACCACCAGATGGTCGGAGCCCTCCCCCTGGGCCAGGAACTGCCGGTCGGCGGCGAGCGGCACCCGCGTCGCCGCCCGCAGCAGCGCCGCCCGGTCACCGGCGTCGAGGGCCACCCAGAAGGAGGCGGGGCTGCTCACCACGGTTCACAGTGTCGCCCGGGCACCCCGCCCCGAAACCTGCCGGACGGTCCCCCGGCGCTCAATCCTCCTTCTTCGCCCAGGACTTGAGAGCGTCCTCGTCGTCGAAGTCCGCCACGTTCTTGTCGTGCGGGTCGCTGGTGTACTGGTGGAAACGCCACTTGGCCTTGATGCGGGGGTGGCCGGCGCTGACGTAGTCGGCGATCCAGAGGCCGTCGCCGGCGTACGAGGTGGTGTCGATGTTCAGCCAGAAGTCGCGGTTGGTGTAGAGCACGACCCGGTGGTTCGGGCGGAGTTCCTTGACCTTGCGGATGAAGGTGTCCTTCTCGGCGTTGCTCGCGTGGGTGCCGTCGCCGGTGGTCTCCCAGTCGACGGCGAGGATCTCGCCGGCCTTCTCGGGGGCGTGTTTGACGAAGTACTCGGCCTGGGCGGTGAGGTTGCCGGGCCAGAGGAAGTGGTAGAAGCCGACGACCAGTCCGGCGTCGCGCCCGGTCTTGGTCTGCGCGGCCAGCCTGGGGTTGACGTACGAATGCCCCTCCGTCGCCTTGATGAAGACGAAGGAGAGGTCATCCGTGTCGTAACTGGAGGACTGGTACGCGCTCACGTCGATTCCGTGCAGCATGTGGGAGGCTCCCTGGGTGCCAGTGGGGTGACACGCGTTGCAGTTGCGTATTCCGTATTCCCCACCTTGGCACGGGAGATCCGCGCGGGCGCGGGATTTGTCAGCTTCGGCCCGCCACCTCGCCGAGCACGGCCGCCGACTTGGTCGACCAGTCGGAGGTGATGATGCTGGCGTGGTCGGCGGCGAGCAGCGCCAGCCGGGCCGCGACCTCGGCGTCGGTCGGGCCGGTGGAGGAGATCGCCGGTGACACTCCGGCGGCGTCCGTCATGATCAGGACGTAGTGGTTCGCGGAGTAGAACGACGTGTCGTAGGCGTTGTCGACATAGGTGGCCGCGTCGCCGTCGAAGAACACGAACCAGGGCCGGATGGAGGCGTCGTAGCGGCTGGTGCGCGGGTCGCCGGCGGCCGCGCCCAGCACGGCAGGGAAGGCCTGGGCCTCGGAGATCTTCCCGGCGGCGGACAGGTCCCGCAGGTGGTCGCCGTACTCCTGGTCGGTCCAGTAGTGGTCGAAGGGGTTGGCCTGTTCGACCGTGCCCGGGATCAGTTCGAAGACGAACTTGCCCTTGAGCTGGTCGCGGGTGGGCCAGGCGTCGGCCTTGGCGGCCGCGTCGAGCGTGGAGTACGAGGAGCCGAGCAGGTCGGCCGGCTTGTACACGCTGCTGCCGAGCTTCTGCGAGACGAGCGTGTCCAACTCGTCGGGGCCGAGGCCGACGTTGTTGTTGAAGCCGACCTTCAGCTCGACCTTGACGACGACGGGCGCGTGGTCCGGGTGCAGTTGCTCCCAGGCGGCCATGTTGTCGAGGCAGCTGCCGAGGTCCTGGTTGCGGTTCTGGCTGTACAACTCGCCCGGGGTGTCGGCGTGTTCGCAGTTGTTGTCGTTGCCCCAGGGATTGCTGTGGCTGACCCGCCACCGCTTGCTGATGCTGTCCGCGTACACGTCCAGCTCCAGCAGCGAGGCCCCGGAGTCCAGTGCCTGCGCCCAGTAGGTGTACTTGTCCTTCTCGTACGCGTTGTGCGTGCCGATGGTGGTGGTCGCGGAGAACTTCGCCGCGTCCGGGTCCGTGTCCGCGTGCGCGGCGGAGCCCGCCATCGCGAACAGGGCCCCGGCCGCCACGACCGCCGCCAGCCGTCTCCGTACCCGCATGACCCAACTCCCTCGGTTCGGTGGTGAGTTGGCGGCAGCGTACGAGCAGGCGGTTACTTATCGGTAGCCCCTGGGGACAGGCGGGCCACCCTCGCCGTGGCCGACTGTGTGTGGAGGACCCCGGACAGCAGCGCCACGGTGCTGACCCGGCCCGCTCCGAGGGCGGACATATGTCTCCTGGCCGGGGAAACGGGTTGCATACACTGGCCGCGTGGCGAGGACCGAGGGGCTCTTCGTGGGCCTGTGCACCCTGGACGTCATCCAGCTGGTGGACCATGTGCCCGGGCCGGACGAGAAACTGACGGCCCGTGAGCAGGTGGTCGCCGCGGGCGGACCCGCCACCGGGGCGGCCGTGGCCTTCGGCCGGCTCGGCGGCCGGCCCCATCTGCTCACCGGCATCGGCTCGCATCCGCTGGCCCTCGGCATCAGGGCGGACCTCGACGCGCTGGGGGTGCGCGTCACGGACCTGGCCGCCGGGCGCGCGGAGCCGCCCGCGGTGTCCTCGATCCTGGTCACCGCCTCGACCGGCGCACGCGCCGTCGCCTCGACCAACGCCGCCGGCTGGCGGCTGCGCCCCCCGACCGATCCGGACGACCTGAACGAGCTGGAGGAACTGGTCGCGTCCTGCGACATCGCCGAGTTCGACGGGCATCACCTGGAACTGGCCCTCGCCGTCGCGGCCGCCGCCCGCACCGCCGACCGGCCCACCGTCCTCGACGCGGGCAGCTGGAAGGACGGCACGGACCGGCTGCTGCGCTCCATCGACGTCGCCGTGTGCTCCGCGGACTTCCACCCGCCGGGCACCGCCACCCCCGCAGACACCCTGGAGTTCCTCAGGGACCACGGGGTGACCTGGACGGCCGTCACCGACGGCGGGGCGCCGATCGCCTGGGCGGGTCCCGGGGGCGGCGGCCTCGTCGACGTCCCCGGGACCCGGGTGGTGGACACCCTGGGCGCGGGGGACGTCCTGCACGGCGCCCTCACCCATCACCTGACCGCGCACGCCGCCCTCGACGGCCCGGCCTTCGCCGACGCCCTGGCACGAGCCGCGGCGGTGGCGTCCCGCGCGTGCGCCTCCTTCGGCACGCGGGCGTGGCTGACGGAGGGGTGACCGGCATCCGCCGGCCGGCCCTGCCCTCTACTGCCTGGTGAACGAGTTCCCTGTGGCAGTGGGGGTGGGAGTGGGACTGAAACCGAAACTGGGGATGGGACTGGGACTGGGACTGGGACTGGGTAGATCGGTGGGTGAGGACGAGGGCGAATGGTGCGGCGACGGCGCCCGCGAGGTGCGGGAGCGCCCGTGGGTCGGGGGCACGGTCCTCACCGGGTGCGAGTCGCCGCCGTCGCCCTTCGCGGCGGAGTCGAGGACATTGCCCGTCACCTCGATCGCGGCGCCGCAGGTGAGCAGCGCCACGGCCAGCGCGGTCAGTCCGACGGAGGCGCGCGGTGCCCAGGACGACGCGGCACGCGGGTCGACGTCCCTCATCAGTCGACGTATTCCTGGGCGACCTGGACGTACTCGAAGCCCTTGACGTCGGTGGCGATCTGCATCTGACCGGTCTTCGACGAGGCGATCAGGGTGTTGAGCAGACCGGTGATCGCCGCGCTCAGCGCCGACTCGGTGTCCGAACCGTCGGCGATGAACAGCGCCTTGGTCGCCACCTGCTCCAGCACGTCGCGCTTGGCGCCGCCGAAGCCGTAGGCGATCACGTGCGGATGACGCGGCCAGTCCCGGTCCACCAGCGTGCGGAAGGAGTTCTGCCAGCGCGCGTCGGTCGGCCCGCCGTCGGTCAGGAAGAAGACCGTCGGCCGCAACACGCTGAAGTGCTGCGCCCTCAGGTCGCTGACGTCCTGTTCGATGCATTCCCGTACCCGGTCGAAGGTCTTGCCGTACTCCGTGCGCCCGCCGCAGATCACCTCGGGCATGGCCGGCACCTGCTCCATGTCCGACATCGGGATCACCACGTGCACATCGGTGGAGAAGGCGACCACGCAGACCCGGGCGAACTCCGAGACGCGGGGATTGGTCGCCAGGTTGTAGTGGAGACGGGAGAGGGTCGCGTTGAGCACCGCCTCGTGCGGCTTCATCGACGAGGACGCGTCGATCACCACATAGGTGGGAAGGCAGAGTGACATGGTGCACCTCTGGGCTAGTGGTTGGAGGCGATGACGAGGAGCAGGATCACGGCCACGACGAGCACGACGATCCACACGTCGTGCGAGGTGGACGAGGGCTTCTCCACGGTGGGTGCCGTGGGCGCCGATGCCGCCTCGACGGGCGCCGGCTTGTGTTTCCTCACGGCCGTGGCGGCGCCGGCGGGGGGCAGCGGAGGCAGCGCGGTGCGCGTCGGACGCGGCACGGTCCTGAGATAGGGCCCGCTGTTCAGCGCCTGGTGCAGCTGGGCGGCCGAGGGCCGTCGCTCGCGGTCTGCCGCGAGCAGCATGTCGAGCAGTACCTCGGAGACGGCGGGCTGGTTCTGCCAGTGCGACCCGGCGACGGTGTGGAAGACCCGCGCGTCGCGCTGGCCCGTCATGCTCTTCGCGACGAGCAGTCCGAGCCGGTAGCGGTCGGTGAACTCGTCCGCGTCGGTGCCCGGCGGGGTGAGCGGGTCGGCCCAGTTCGGCTGATGGATGTCGGGCATCTTCTTCGACTGGCAGCCGTCGACGTCGATGAGGTAGACGGAACGCCGGTCCGGGCTCCAGAAGGCGTTGGAGAACGACCAGTCCGAGTAGACCAGGCCCAGGCTCTCCAGGATCGCGGCGAGCTCCGTCAGCCGGCGGCAGGCGTCCAGCCTGCCCGCGAAGCCGGGGGACGGCAGCCCGATGCCCCGGATCGACTCGTCGGACTTCGCCAGCCAGTCGATCTCCACGAAGCGGCGCTCGCTGAACGCGCCGCGCCGCAGCTCGGCACGGTACTGCTCGGGCGCCATCGGGATCACGCAGCCGACGGCCGGGTTGCCGGGCCCGTGGATCCGGGCCGCGGGCCAGCAGGTCCCGGCGTACAGGGCCGCACGCTCCGCCTCGGGCAGCGTGCCCGGAGCCGCGATCAGCAGGTCGAGCCGGCGGGCGTCCTCCGGGTGCTGGTCCGGCCGGTAGAGCTTGGCCAGCCAGCCCGGATGGTCCTCCAGCGGTCGTACGGCGACGGCCTGGCCGTTGTGTTCGGAGATCGGCTCGGCCAACGGCCCGAGCTCGTCGACGCCCACGGCCCGCGGCAACTCCCAGCCTCGCGGATCGGCCAGGAGAGGGGGTTCGGTCATGCCCGGCCACCGTTCCACACCACGACGGCCGTACGGTCGTCGAGGCACTGCGGTGCGTCGAAGCCGACGTCGGCGGTGAACCGGGTGGCCGGCACCGGCGAGCGCCAGGCGTTCGCGAAGTAGGCGTTGACGTCGCCGGCCGGGTCCGCCCACGCGTCGCCGATCCCGTCCGTGACCAGGGCGAGGGCGGCGCCGGGGGCCAGCGAGACATAGTGGTCCCTGGCCAGTTGCGGGGTGTCCGGCAGCTGCCCGGCGACCTCGTTGGAGACGACCGTGGCCGCGCGGTCCTTGGTGTCGCCGGCGGATGTCCGCCACAGCGGGAGGCGCGGATCGAGTGTCCAGGCCGAACTGTCGCCGAGCCACGCGACCCAGGCCTCCGCGACGCCGTTCGCGTCCGGCTCCGCGAGCACCGCGGTGATCAGCACGGTGGCCACCTGCGAGGTGGCGACGCCGCGTCCGGCCGCGTGCGCGGCGACCGATTCCGCGATCCGTCCGTACAGTTCCTTCCCGTCGAGGCCGCCGAAGCCCCGCGTCTCGACCTGCTCGCGCAGCAGGGTGACGGCCTGGCTGGAGGCCGTGGTGGCCCCGGCGTCGGACCAGGCCGCGCTGGACAGGCCGTCGGCCACGGCGACGATCGCGTACCGGCTGTCCCGGCTCCGCCCGATCCGGTAGGAGTCCTGCCGCGGCTCGGCGGGCCGGGCGCAGCGGTGGCCGGGCCCGATGACGGAGGCCGCGCGGATGGCGAAGGCACCGACCGTGGCCTCGTCGGCGGCGATCCCGTTCTGTACGGTCCGCTCCGGCAGCAGCCAGGGATAGCCCTGGGCCCGGGCGCCCTCGCCGAAGCGGGGAACGCTCAGGTCGGTCGGCCGCTCGCGCAGGATCGGCCGGGGCCTCGGGGGCTGGGGCTGGGACCGGGGCTGCGGCGCCACCGGTCCCGTGACATAGCGGCAGATCGGAGCCGTCGTAGCGGACTGGGCCTCCTGTTCGAGCCGGTCCCGTTGCCGGGCGAGCGTCGCCACGGACTCGGATCCGAGTACGGCCGCGGCGCCGACGACCCCCACCGCCGCGAGGGCGAACACGTCCACGAACGGGCCGTACTGCCGATGCGGCGTGCCGACCTCGACGAAGGCCCCGATGACGACGGCCACGAGCAGCGCCGCCCGTACCCGTCCGTTCATCAGGCCGTCCCGCCGGCCCTCGTGCCGGCTCACGGCCGTTCCCGGGAATCGCGGGACTTCGGCCCGGCGGCGAAGTACTGGGTACCGTGCTGCACCGCGAACACCTCACCCGAATCGGTGGCGGAATTGACCTGGATCGCGATGTCCGGCCTGTCCCGTGTTCCCAGCGCGGCCAGGGCCCGGACGTCCTGGGCGAACTCCGGGTCCCGGTCGAGCAGTTGGGACAGGGCCTCGGTCCAGTAGCGCACGGACCCGGCGTCGACCGCTTCCCTCGCGGCGGTCGACTGCCGGTCCAGCGCCTCGGACAGCTCGTCGCGGCGGCCGCCGCGAGCCCGGGCGAGGATGCCGCTCATCAGCCGCTTCGCCTCCTGCCAGAGATCGGTGCCCACTGCGGTGACCAGAGCGGTGGCGCCGCTCGCGGCCAGCTCGGCGAGTTCCTCGTTCATCGGCGCGTATCAACCCCGGTCGTTGTGGCGGATGTACTGGTTGCCCCGGTGGACGGCGAAGGCCGTGCCGTTCCCGTCGGCCCGGACGAACTGCTCCGCGGTCCGCGGCCCGGGTTCCGAAGGCCGCTCGCCGGAACCGGGATCGGAGCCGGAGCCGGAGTCGGAGCCGGAGCCGGAGCCGGAGTCGGAGCCGGAGCTGGAACCGGAGTTGGAACCGGAGTCCCGGCCGGGATCGACCCGCGGTCCGACCGGGCTGCCGGGGTACCAGAGCCAGGCCCGCGCGGCGTACTCCTTGACCCGGACGTCCGCCGCGGTGAAGGCGTCGGCCTCCAGCCCCTCGTAGCCGTGCCCGACCGTCTCCTCGTAGAAGTGCCGCGAGAGGATCACGGCCACCGGGGTGCCACTGGTACCGGTCAGGGCCGCCTGCCGCAGCGGGGCCGAGTCGAGCAGCCGGGCCAGCGTCTCGAACGGGGCGCCGGAGACCGCGCCCTCCGGATCCACCAGGATCTCGCCCGCGTGCACCGCGGCCCGCACCCGCAGCCGGGCGTCCACGGGGGCCTGCCGGTTGTGCTCGCGGATCCGCGCACTCAACTCTGGGAGCAGCGGGACCAGCAGTCCGGCCTTGGGCAGCGCGGCCGGGGCGACGAGCTGGAAGCCGTCGCCGGTGTCGACGTACGTGAAGTCCCGCGCGTCCAGGCCCGCCACGTCGAGGGCGTCGGACAGCGCGGTGCGCAGGACTCGCCGGATCTCCTGCTGCCGTTGCTGGCCGCGGCCCGCGGAACCGACGATGTCGCAGGTCAGAAGGGCTCGGTAGGCGTACCTCGGATTCACAGTTCCTCCGCGATCACGACGGGGGCAGGCACTTCGACGGAGCGATGTGCCGACGTCCCGGTCATCCGATGTCGACAAGATGATGGACGCGACCGTAGAGGAGGGGTCCCCGGGTAGACCGGCTACTAATACGGCTTGTGCGGCTTCGGCGGCACGGGGAAGAGAGGTGGCCGATGAGCAACACACGGGTGCGCGGGGCCGTGGCCTACTGGCCGCCGGCCGGGCTGCTCGGCCGGGTCGACGAAGCCGACCGCGCGATCCTCATGGGACTCGGCCACGGCGTGGCCTACCCGACGGGTCAGATCACCATCCTGGAGGCCGACACCTCGGACTTCGCCCTGCTCCTGCTCGGCGGCATGGTCAAGGTGACCGCGCGGGCGCAGGACGGCCGTGAGGCGCTGCTGGCCGTGCGGATGGCCGGGGACCTGGTCGGGGAGTTCGCCGGGATCGACGGCCAGCCGCGCGTCGGCACCGTGACCGCCTGCGGCAGGGTGCTGGCCCGCCACATCCTCCGTTCCGAACTCCTGGAGTGCACGAAACAGCACCCCAGCATCGGACTCGCGCTCAGCGCGAGCGTGGTGGCCAAGCTGCGCACGGCGACCGGCCGGATCGTCGACTTCACCGGGTGTGACGTGCTCGGACGGCTGGCCAGGATCCTGCACCACCTGGCCGTCACCTACGGGCCTCCCGGCCGGAACGAAGCCCGTCTCCCGCTGTCCCAGCCGGAGATGGCCACCCTGGTCGGCGCCGCCGAGTCGTCGATCCACAAGGCCCTGCGGGCGCTGCGGGACTCGGGCGCGGTCGTGACCGGCTACCGCAGGGTCACGATCCTCGACCTGGAGCACCTCGCCCGGATCGCCGTCGCGGCCGGGCCCGCCGGATCGCCGG
This sequence comes from Streptomyces sp. NPDC090088, assembly GCF_044747345.1. Classification (NCBI taxonomy): domain Bacteria; kingdom Bacillati; phylum Actinomycetota; class Actinomycetes; order Kitasatosporales; family Streptomycetaceae; genus Streptomyces; species Streptomyces sp. NPDC090088. Next base: position 1,250,784 of record NZ_JBIVDZ010000002.1, read on the forward strand.
CGATCTCGCCGAACACGTAATAGCGCCGGGTTCGCAGGACGGGCCGGCGTCAGCATGGCCGAGTGCCGGGACCCGGGCGTTGGAGAGGACGGGGAAGCAGATGCCAGAGAACAACGGTGCTCCGGAGGCCGCCGGGGGGATCCGGGTGGGTGACGTCTCCGGAACGGTGGTCGTAGGCAGCAACAACACCGTGAGCATCGTGCAGGGGGCGCCGTTGCCGGACCCGGTCAAGCGCCGGCCGATCTCCCAGCTGCCGCGGTCCGCCGGCGAGCCGCTGATCGGCCGGGCACGGGACGTGGAGGTCCTGCGAGAGGCCGTCGGGACACGGCAGTTGGTGCAGGTCTGGGGCGCGTCCGGGGTCGGCAAGAGCGCGCTGCTGCGCCACCTCGCGCACGAGCTGCCCCGCGGACCCGAAGGCGCCGCCTACGTCGAGGCCGGCGGACGCACGGCCGACGACCTCGCCCAGGCGCTCTTCGACATCAGCTTCGACGCGCCGAACTACAAGCCGTCCCTGGAGGTGCTGAAAGAGCATCTGAAGACCCTGCGGCTGCGGATCTACCTGGACGACGCCGGACTCGACGAGAAGGACCTGCGCCGGCTCTTCGACATGGCCGAGCAGTCCACGTTCGTCTTCACCTCGCAGCAGCGGTCCGCCGTCGACGGCGTGCACGCGATCCGGCTCGACGGGCTGACGGCCCCGGCGGCGACCGAACTGGTGGAGGCGCTGCTTCCCCGCGCCCTGCGGCCGGACGAGGCGCGGATCGTCCCCGCGCTGTGCGACGCGGTGCACGGCAACCCGCTGAGGCTGCGGCGCATCGCCCTGTCGGCCGCGACCGGCAAGGGCCTGCCCGGCATCGCCGACCTCCCCGAGCTCCTTCCCGCGCTGCTCAACAGGCTCGGTCCGCAGGAACGCGACCTGCTGTACCTGCTCGGTTCGCTGTCCGGCGCCGAGCTGGCCGCCCGGCACCTGAACGAGCTGCTCGGCCTGCCGGACGCCGACGCGCTCGCCGGCGGTCTGGTGCGACACGGTCTGCTGCTCGCCTCGGAGACCGGCTACAGCTGTCCGCCGGACGTCGCCGAGTGTGTGCTGAACGTACGGAAGACGGTGTTCCCCGCCGATCGGCTCTGCCGGGTCCTCACCACGTGGGTCGAGGCGAAGGACACCACCCCGGACGACCTCGCGGCCCACTTCCAGGCACTGGACGCCGTGGTGCTGCGGGCGGAACGGAGCGGACACGCGCCGCTCGGCGCGGCGCTGGCCCGTGCCGCCTCGCCGAAGCTGGCGCTGTCCCGGCAGTTCGACGCCTGGGGCAGCCTGCTCGGAGCCGGTTGGTCGGCGGCGCGGAGCGCGGGGGACAAGGAGGGCGAGGAGTTCTTCCTGCACGAGGCCCGCACCCGCCGCAGAGCGCTCGGGCGGGCCGCGCAGACGACGGCCCTGGTGCTGGAGGCGGAGGTGCTGTGGCGGGAACTCGCCGCCCTGCACGCGCATTCGGCGGGTCAGCAGGCCGCCGGCGCGGCGTCGGCCGTCACACCGCCGGCCCATGCGGTCGCCCCGTCGGCCCATGCGGTCACCCCGACGGCCCATGCGGTCACCCCGACGCACGGCGTGGGCGGCACGCACGCCGTCACCCACTCGACCGTCCCCACGTCCGCGACTTCGGCCCCCGTGCACGCGTCCGCGCCGGCGCACGCGTCCGTGCCGGCGCACGCGGCGAGGCCGGTGATCGATCTGTCCCAGGCCTCCGCACAGCCGCAGGTCGCCGCCCATGCGACCGGCGTGCACGCGGCCGCACCGGTACCGCGGCGGATCGACCTCTCGGCGCACCCCTCCGTCACCCACTCGCCGCATGCCGCGGGCACCGCCCCGACCGCGACGAGCGCGGGCCACGCGGGGCTGTCCGCCGCCGGTGCGGCCGGTGCGGCCGGTGCCAAGGGCGGCATATCGGCACTCGCCCTCGCCTGCGCGCTCGGCGCCGTAGCCGTGCTGGGCGTGGGTGCCGCGGTCTACGCGAACGATCGGACGGACCCGTCGTCGGCCCTTCCGCCGCGCCCCGTCGTCGCATCGGTCCCGGTCGACAGCCCTTCGCCCACGCCCACGGTCGATCCGGTGTGCGCGACCGTGATCCCCGACCTGTCGTCAGAGACACAGCAGTTCAACACCGATGCGGCCATCGCGTCCGGTGCGGTCGACTCGTACAACAGCGACATGGACGCCTACAACGCGGGCGAGTCGTCCACCGTTCCCGACTCCAGCACCGTGCTCTCCGACGTCAGCACCGTCATCAGCGACCTGAACGCCATGGAGTCCACCTTGCAGGAGGCCGTCTCGCAGGCCCAGGACAGCTCCGTGCAGTCCGACCTCTACGACATGCTGACCGCCACTCAGCAGATCGAGGGCTTCTACACGTCGTACCAGAGCGATCCGGGAGGTTCCGTGGTCGACACGTCGAGCCAGGCCTCGGCGATGAACTCGGCCGCGGACAGCCTGCAGAACGACTGCGGCGCCTGACCCTCCCCGACACCGACCAGGAAAGGCCCACCATGCCCGCGGAATCCGCACACGGGGACATCCACACGGGGGATGTCTCCGGCACCTTCATCGTCGGCGACAACAACCAGGTGACGACCACGACGCACCACCCCGAACAGGAGCAGCAGCAGAACTCGGCCGAGGACCAGGCAGCCGTCTTCGCGGTCGAGCACGGCACCATGCACGTCACGTACAACGCCGGAACCGGGGGCGAGGCAGCAGGCTGAGAAACGCCGCGTGCCCCGGCCGAGGACCGGCCGGGGCACTTACCGTGCGTTCCGCTCAGTCCCTGACGACCAGCAACTCCAGGTCCTGGGCGGTCAGCGTCGCCGTCTTCAGCAGTTCCCTGATCAGGTTGACACTGAGCGTGGAGCCGACCGGCTCGCCGACCTCGTCGCGCAGCAGTCCGCGCACCCCCCGGCGGTGCAGCCGTTCGCGGACGTCCTCGACCGTGTTCGCGACCGACTTGTAGGTCCAGGACTTGGTCGCGTACGGGGAGGCGTTGACCAGACGGGCGGTGTCCTCCCAGGCCAGCGGGAGCGGGAAGGCGTCGTGGCCCTCCAGGTAGCGCCGGGCGAGCGCGGTGAGCACCAGCCGTTCCTGCGGGGAGAGTTCGTAGACCGTCTCGGGGTCCACGGTCTCCGCACCGCTCGTGGAGCGAGGATGCCGGTCGTCCTCGTCGACGACACGGACCTCCACCAGATGGGAGCGCTGCCTGGACGAGTTGATCACCAGCGGGGTGTACCCGGACTCCATGAGCCGCTTGTGGCCGGTGAGCATCAGCACCCCGTCGGGCAGCTCGATCGGCAGATTGCCGGTGTTGACCAGCCACCAGTCGCCGTCCGTCCCCGTGCAGGTGAACACGCCGTGGCGACGGCTGACGGTCGGGTCGTCGACGCCCACCGGCACGTGCACGTCCTCGCGGTCGCGCCCGAACAGCAGGGTGTACCGGCGCGGCGGTACGGCGTACCCGCCCTCCGTACCCAGGACGAAGATCGTTCCCGGCGGCGCCGAGGGCACCCTGTCGGAGGGGCTGCCCGGCGGCAGTATCTGGGGTGGGAAGTTTCCGTACGCCATGTCACATACCTCCGGCTCGGCTCGCGTCAGTGTAGGAACGCACCGCGGGGACCGGTCCTCCCGCGGACGTGTATGCCGGGCGGGGGGGCGAGGGCGATGGCGCTGTCAACTCGTCTTGCACGGCCCTGACTTGCTCGATAGCCTGCCCGCCGTGAACGCGAGCGGTCGGGGAAACTGCTGATGATGGATGGCACGGTCGCCGAACCGCTCGGCCCGGACGATCCGCAGGAGATCGGCAGCTTCAACATCATCGGCCTGCTCGGCGTCGGCGGCATGGGCGAGGTCTATCTCGGGGCGTCCGGCAAGGGCTACGCCGCCGTCAAACGGGTCCGGCCGCGGCTGGTCACCAGCGAGCGCTTCGAACGCGAGGTCGGCATCCTCTACCGGGTCCCGGCCGGGGTCGGGCCACGGGTGCTGGCCAGCGACGGCACCGCGGAACGCCCCTGGTTCGCCACCGAGTACGTACCCGGGCTCACCGTGGACGAGGCGGTCCGGCTGCGCGGCCCGCTGCCCGCCGGGGCGCTCTGGCTGCTGCTGGCCGAGACGGCCGCGCAGCTGTCGGCCGTGCACGCGCACGAGATCGCGCACCGCGATGTCAAGCCCGGCAACGTCATGCTGGTGCGTGACGGCGTGAAACTGATCGACTTCGGCATCGCGCGGGCCGCGGACCAGGCCCGGCTCACCAGGAGCGGCGGCGGCTACGGAACGCAGGGGTTCTCGGCCCCGGAACAGCAGGCCGGGGACGAGGACGTGGCCGCGCCCGCGGACGTCTACGCGCTCGGGGCGCTGCTGCTCTTCGCGGCCTCGGGCCGTACGCCCGGCGTCGTCCCCGACGCCGAGCCGCTGCGTGCCGTGGACGCCGACCTCGCCGCCCTCGTCGCGTCCTGTCTCGCGACCGGTCCCGAAGCCCGCCCCACCGCCGCCGCGGTGAGGGAGGCGGCCCACGCGCACCTGCCCGCTCCCGCTCCCTCCTGGCCGCCGGAGGTCATGGCGCGCATCGCCTCGCGACGAGCCTTCGCCGCGACGCCCGTCGGCAAGCTGGAGACCGTTCCGCCGCCGGACCAGGATGCCGATCCGACGCCCGGGACCGGGTCCCCGTCCACCGCGTCACCCCGCCACCCGCGCAAACGCCTGCTCCTGGTCGCGGCCGCCGCGGTGATCGTCCTCGGCGCCGTCGCGGCGTTCGTGTTCACCCCGTCCCTCCACTCGCGGAACGGCGCGGTGCGGTCGTCGTCCGGCGGCAGCGCGTCGGACGCCGTCGAGCCCGTGGCCGGGACGGAGCGGACGTCCTCCGCGAGCCCGAGCCGTTCGGCCTCGCCCACCGCCGGGTCCGCACGCCCGACGCCGACCGCCCCGGGCGGTACGTCCGACACATCCGGAACATCCGGAACATCCGGAACATCCGGCACGGAGACGGACGTCCCACCGAACGGGTCCGGCGCGCGCTCGCCCTCCGCCCCCGCCACGACCGCCGCGTCCTCGACGGCCGCCGTACACGTCACCTCGTCGTCGATCAGCGGCGTCAACGGCAGCGACGACCCGGCACAGGTCAAGGGCTCCGAGGCGGACACCTCCTGGGTCGGCAACGACGCCGCCTGCTCCGCCTGGCTGGACGACAACGGCTCCGGCGAGCTGGCGGGCGTGCTCAACACCTCCCTGAACCAGTCCTGCGGCGCCGAGCTCTACCGCAACGACGGCGTCGCGTACACGTTCCAGGCCTCCTGGGGCGCCGCGAAGACGAGCTTCGTCCCCGACGTCGGCCACACCATGTGGATCTGCGTCTGGAACGCGAGCGACCGGTCCGACGAGCAGTGCTCCGCCCGCTTCGGCATGAAGGGCGTCACCCCCGTCAAGCAGTGAGCCCTCAGCACTCGATGATGTTCACCGCCAGCCCGCCCCGGGCCGTCTCCTTGTACTTGACGCTCATGTCGGCGCCGGTGTCCTTCATGGTCTTGATGACCTTGTCGAGGGAGACCTTGTGGGAGCCGTCGCCGCGCATGGCCATGCGGGCGGCGGTGACGGCCTTGACCGCGGCCATGCCGTTGCGTTCGATGCAGGGGATCTGGACCAGGCCGCCGACCGGGTCGCAGGTGAGGCCGAGGTTGTGCTCCATGCCGATCTCGGCCGCGTTCTCGACCTGCTCCGGGGAGCCGCCGAGGACCTCGGCGAGGGCGCCCGCCGCCATCGAGCAGGCGGAGCCGACCTCGCCCTGGCAGCCGACCTCGGCGCCGGAGATGGACGCGTTCTCCTTGAAGAGCATGCCGATCGCGCCGGCGGCGAGGAGGAAGCGGACGACCCCGTCCTCGTCGGCGCCGGGCACGAAGTTGACGTAGTAGTGCAGGACGGCGGGGGTGATGCCGGCCGCGCCGTTCGTGGGGGCGGTCACCACACGGCCGCCGGCCGCGTTCTCCTCGTTGACGGCCATCGCGTAGAGGGTGATCCACTCCATCGCGTGGGCCAGCGGGTCGCCCTCGGCGCGCAGCTGGCGCGCGGTCACGGCGGCCCGGCGCTTCACCCGGAGTCCGCCCGGCAGGATGCCCTCGCGGGACATGCCGCGGGAGACGCACGCCTGCATCACCCGCCAGATGTCCAGCAGGCCCTCGCGGATCTCCTGCTCGGTGCGCCAGGCCCGCTCGTTCTCCAGCATCAGCGCGGAGATCGACAGGCCCGTGTCCTTCGTCAGGCGCAGCAGCTCGTCGCCGGTACGGAAGGGGTACTTCAGGACCGTGTCGTCCAGCACGATGCGGTCCGCGCCGACCGCGTCCTCGTCGACGACGAACCCGCCGCCCACCGAGTAGTACGTCTTGGAGAGGAGTTCGGCCCCGGAGGCGTCGTAGGCCCAGAGGGTCATGCCGTTCGCGTGGTACGGGAGCGCCTTGCGGCGGTGGAGCTTGAGGTCGTCGTCGAAGGAGAACGGGATCTCGTGCTCGCCCAGCAGCGACAGACGTCCGGTGGTCCGTATCGTCTCGATGCGGTCGTCGGCCGTCTCCACGTCGACCGTGCGCGGGGAGGCGCCCTCCAGGCCCAGCAGCACCGCCTTCGGGGTGCCGTGGCCGTGGCCGGTGGCGCCGAGGGAGCCGTAGAGCTCGGACCGTACCGAGGCGACCGACTCCAGGAGCCCCTCGTTGCGCAGCCGGCGGGCGAACATCCGGGCCGCGCGCATCGGGCCGACGGTGTGCGAGCTCGACGGGCCGATGCCGATCGAGAACAGGTCGAAGACCGAGATGGCCACGGGGTACTCCTTGGAAAAGGGCGGGGGCGCACGCCGTCGGGCGCCCCCACCAGGGAACTACTTGTTCAGACCGGGGTAAAGCGGGTGCTTCGTGGTGAGGGCCTCGACCCGGGTCCTCAGGGCCGCCGCGTCGTACGACGGCTTGAGGGTCTCGGCGATCACGTCCGCGACCTCCGCGAAGTCCTCGGCCGTGAAGCCGCGGGTGGCCAGCGCCGGGGTGCCGATCCGCAGACCCGAGGTGACCATCGGCGGCCGCGGGTCGTCGGGGACGGCGTTGCGGTTGACCGTGATGCCGACCTCGTGGAGGCGGTCCTCGGCCTGCCGGCCGTCCAGCTCGGACGCGCGCAGGTCGACGAGGATCAGGTGCACGTCCGTGCCGCCGGACAGGACGTTCACCCCGGCCTCGCGGGCGTCCGCCGCCGTCAGCCGCTCGGCGAGAATGCGCGCACCCTCCACCGTACGACGCTGGCGCTCCTTGAAGTCCTCCGAGGCGGCGACCTTGAAGGAGACCGCCTTCGCCGCGATCACGTGCTCCAGGGGACCGCCCTGGAAGCCCGGGAAGACGGACGAGTTCAGCTTCTTCGCGAAGGCCTGGCGGGCCAGGATGATGCCGCCGCGGGGGCCGCCGAGCGTCTTGTGGGTGGTGGAGGTGACGACGTCGGCGTAGGGGACCGGGTTCGGGTGCAGGCCCGCCGCGACCAGGCCGGCGAAGTGCGCCATGTCGACCCACAGGTACGCCTCGACCTCGTCGGCGATCCGGCGGAACTCCGCGAAGTCCAGCCGGCGCGGGTACGCCGACCAGCCCGCGATGATCACCTTCGGGCGGTGCTCCTTGGCGAGCCGCTCCACCTCGGCCATGTCGACCAGTCCGGAGTCGTCGACGTGGTAAGCCACCACGTCGAACTGCTTGCCGGAGAAGTTCAGCCGCATGCCGTGGGTCAGGTGGCCGCCGTGGGCGAGGTCCAGGCCCAGGATGGTGTCGCCGGGCTGGGCCAGCGCGAACAGGGCCGCCTGGTTGGCGGAGGCACCGGAGTGCGGCTGCACGTTGGCGTACTCGGCGCCGAACAGCTCCTTCACCCGGTCGATGGCGATCTGCTCGGTGACGTCGACGTGCTCGCAGCCGCCGTAGTAGCGGCGGCCCGGGTAGCCCTCGGCGTACTTGTTGGTGAGGACCGAACCCTGGGCCTCCATGACCGCGACCGGAGCGAAGTTCTCCGAGGCGATCATCTCCAGGGTGGACTGCTGGCGCACCAGCTCGGCGTCGACCGCGGCGGCGACCTCCGGGTCGAGCTCGTGCAGGGACGTGTTCAGGACGGACATACCTCTACGACTCCTCAGCCGGCGGTGAAGGCGGTGTACTCGTCGGCGGAGAGCAGCTCGGCCGGCTCACCCGTGACGCGCACCTTGAACAGCCAGCCGCCCTCGAAGGGGGCCGAGTTGACCAGGGAGGGGTCCTCCACGACGTCCTCGTTGACCGCGGTGATCTCGCCGTCGACCGGCGAGTACAGGTCGGAGACCGACTTGGTCGACTCCAGCTCGCCGCAGGACTCGCCCGCGGTCACCGTGTCGCCGACCGCCGGGAGCTGGACGAAGACGACGTCACCGAGCGCGTTGGCCGCGTGCTCCGTGATGCCGACCGTCGCCACGCCGTCCTCGGCGGCCGACAGCCACTCGTGCTCCTTGCTGTAACGCAGCTGCTGGGGGTTGCTCATGGCCTGAATTCTCCTGTACGCGGGGGAGTGCTGGTGAAGGGGGGACTGCTGGAGGCGTGCGTGACCAGCGGAGATGTGCGCAGGGTCACGCCCGGTGGCTACTTCTGGCGCTTGTAGAAGGGCAGGGCCACGACCTCGTACGGCTCGTGGCTGCCCCGGATGTCCACGCCGACGCCCGCCGTGCCGGGCGCCGCGTGCGCCGCGTCGACGTAGGCCATGGCGATCGGCTTGCCGAGGGTCGGGGAGGGGGCACCGGAGGTGACCTCGCCGATCACCTCACCGCCGGCGACCACCTGGTACCCGGCGCGCGGGATCCGGCGGCCCCCGGCGACGAGACCGACGAGGACGCGCGGCGGGTTCTGCTCGGAACGGGCCGCCGCCGCGGCGAGCGCCTCGCGCCCGACGAAGTCGCCCTCCTTCTCGAACTTCACCACCCGGCCGAGCCCGGCGTCGAAGGGGGTCAGGTCGGTGGTCAGCTCGTGCCCGTACAGCGGCATGCCGGCTTCCAGGCGCAGGGTGTCCCGGCAGGACAGCCCGCAGGGCACCAGGCCGACGCCCTCGCCGGCCTCGGTCAGCGCCTGCCACAGCGCCACGGCGTGCTCCGGCTTCACGAACAGCTCGAAGCCGTCCTCGCCGGTGTAGCCGGTGCGGGCGATCAGCGCCGGGACCCCGGCGACGGTGCCGGGCAGCCCGGCGTAGTACTTCAGGCCGTCCAGGTCGGCGTCGGTCAGCGCCTTCAGGATCCCGGGGGACTCCGGGCCCTGGACGGCGATCAGCGCGTACGCGTCGCGGTCGTCGCGTACTTCGGCGTCGAACCCGGCGGCGCGCTCGACGAGCGCGTCCAGGACGACCTGGGCGTTGGAGGCGTTGGCGACGACCAGGTACTCGCTCTCGGCCAGCCGGTAGACGATCAGGTCGTCCAGGATGCCGCCGTCGGCCCGGCAGATCATGGTGTAGCGGGCCCGGCCCACGCCGACCGAGGCGATGTTCCCGACCAGGGCGTGGTTCAGCAGACCGGCCGCCTGCGGGCCGGTCACGGTGATCTCGCCCATGTGGGAGAGGTCGAAGAGCCCGGCCCGGGTCCGCACCGCGACATGCTCGTCGCGTTCGGAGCCGTAGCGCAGGGGCATGTCCCAGCCGGCGAAGTCGGTCATGGTCGCGCCCAGCGAGCGGTGCAGGGCATCGAGCGCGGTACGGCGCGGTCCAGCGGAATCGGTACTGCTCATCGGTCGTTCGTCTCCCAAAGGTCCCGGGGGTTCCAGGGCATGACAGCGGGGCTGTCCTCCCCATCTGTCATCGGAACCTGAGAGGTTCGCCCTGACCACCTTCGTGATCACGGCTTGCACCTTGGGTGGGGCCACCGACACGGCGGCCCGCTTTTCAGATGTGCCTCGCCCGCGCGGTAACGGGGCCTGAGAGATTCAAGGGAGGGACTTGCTCCTTCGGCGCCCCAGTGAAGACTGCTGGGGACTCTCCCGCGCGGATTCAAACGGCCGGTATGCAGTTGGCGGCCACATCATTGCATGCCGGGCAGAGCTTTGTAACGGGGCTGTGGCCGGACGCGAACGGAACCGCGAGAGACCGTGCATTACCTTCTCTTTACATTAAGTGGGGAGAACCTTTCCTGAACCCCCGGGGAGGACGATCACGGTGACAAGGACCACGGCATACGCGACGACGACAGGGCTCGCCCTGCCCGGCCAGCCGGCGGCCCCGGCCCGCGAGCGATGCGGCGAGACCCCGGCCCGGGTCGTCCGCGACCTGCGCGACCGCGCCGGCCACAGCCCGCACGGCCTGCTCTTCGGCCCCCGTGACCTGGTCGTGGTCACCGGGCTGCCCGGCAGCGGCAAGTCCACCCTGATGCACCGCACCGTCCAGGGCATACGCATCGACTCCCAGGACACCCGCGACCGCTGGGACGCCCGCCTGGCCCGCTTCCTGCCCTACGCCGTCTACCGCCCGCTGGTCCGGCTCGCCCACTACGCCGGACTGCGCGGCGCCCTGCGCACCGGTGAGGGCGTCGTGGTGCACGACTGCGGCACCCAGGCCTGGGTGCGCGACTGGCTGGCCCGCGAGGCCCGCCGCCGCGGCGGCACCCTGCACCTGCTCCTTCTGGACGTCACGCCCGGCCTGGCCCTGGACGGCCAGCGCGAGCGCGGCCGGGGCGTCTCCCGGTACGCCTTCCTGCGCCACCGCCAGGCGGCCGGCCGGCTGCTGCGCGCGGCGGAGAAGGGGAAGCTGCCCGAGGGGGTCGGCTCGGCGTTGCTGCTCGACCGGGACGCGGCGGACGTGCTGCACCGGATCGCCTTCGCGCGCCGGACGGACTGATGGACTTGTCGGCGCCACCCGCTAGCCTTTCCAGCCTCAGCAGTGGTTTCCAGCAGGCGGTAGTGAGATGGACTTCCCGGCGGACATTCCCGCGGACTTCCCGGCACAGGCACACCCCCACCCGCACGGCGGTTGGCCCGGCAACGAACTGGAGGAGGTGCTGTCGGCCTCCCTCGGCGTGCCCGCCGCGGCGGCCCGGCTCATCGAGGTACTGAGCCGCAGTTTCCTGTGGGTCCCGTTGCCGGAGGGCGGCGGCCCGCACAGCGGCGCGCTGGACCTGCCCACCACGGAGATCGAGGGCCAGGTGTACGTCCCGGTCTTCAGCTCCGAGGAGCAGTTCCGGCTGGTCGTCGGCTCGCATCTGTCGTACACCATCGCCCCCGCCGTCGAGTTCGCGCGCGGCCTGCCGCCGCAGGTCGGCGTCGCCGTGAACCCCGGGGGAGTGGTCGGCCTTCCGCTGCCGCCGGAGGCGGTCGCCGAGCTGTGCCGGTCCCGGCGCACCGAACTGGACGGCCCCGCCTCGGGCGGCCGGGTCCGCCTCTTCGAGCCGGACTGGCAGGACGACCCGATGGACTTCCTGTCCGCCGCGGCGGCGGAGTTCGCGGCGATCGGCGTGGTCGCCTCGGCCCGCCGGTGCCTGGCCGCGGTCGAGACCGCCGACCCCGTCATGTTCGTCGGCGTCGAACTCTCCCAGTGGGAGGGCGACCTGCGCGCCCTGCCCCTGGAGGCCCTGGGCCGGGCCCTCGGCCGAGTGCCGGTCCGGTGGCCCGTGAACCTCGTCCTGCTCGACGTCGCGGACGACCCGGTAGGCCACTGGATGCGGGAGAACGTCCGCCCCTTCTATCAATACGGTCACTGAAAGCGCCCCCTTGGGGGCGCGGGGAACTGCGCGAAGTACCACGACGGGCCCGCACTCGCCCACGCACAACAGGTCCCGAGCTACTGGGCGCATAAGCTTGTCACTACACGCGGGGCAACTTCGAAGGGGCGGTACGACAGGTGAGCGCGAGCCTCAGCGGCAGCGTCGAGCACATGCTGCGCCAGGTGACCCCCGGGCGCTACGACGCCTACGAGGCACTCCTCCGCGCCCTCGCCACGCCCTCCTCCGGCCAGGTCTGGATGCTGCTCTGGCACGGCCAGTCCGGCTCCCCGGACGCCCAGTACGGGAACATGGAGGTCGACGGCCACGGCTACGCCCCCTGCGTGACCTCGGCCCAGGAGCTCTCCGCGAGCGGCTGGAACCGCTCGTACGAGGTGGTCGAGGGCGTCGACGTGGCCCGCACGCTCTACCCCGACCGCTACGGCCTCTGGCTCAACCCGCACGCCCCGGGCGGCGGCGTGGGCATCCCCTGGCTGGACCTGCGCCGGATCGCGGCCGGCCTGGACCGCCAGCCCGCGGGGCCGCTGCGGCTGACGGAACCGGCCATCGAGGTCCCGCAGTTCTACGCGCTCCTGTCGCAGAACGCCCACCGCACCCCGGCGGTCCGCTCGCTGCGGCGCGCCTGGGTGCAGCCGGCGCTCGGGGCGCCGTACCTCGCGATCGGCCTGGACGTGTACGACACCTCGCCGCCCGCCGTCGACTCGGTGCGCGCGATGATGCAGCAGTCGATCGGGGCGGTGCCGGACGGGCTGCCGGTGTCGACGGTGGCGATGACCGACGAGTACGACCCGGTCGTGATGTGGATGCGGGCGACGGCACGCCCGTTCTACGACCGGGAGGCGCACGCGGCGTTGCCGCCGGCGCCGGTGGCCGGGTACGGCTACCCACCGGCTCAGGGCGGTTACTGAACCGACAGGGCGCTCCGTCCGGGGCGGCTGAGACGGTTCACAAGTTTTACGTAACGAACACATTTCTCCGCGCGTAGATGGCGATGGAAGGTTCCGTTCCGCCCGGATTGACCTCTCTGTCCCAACTGACCCGCGTCCGAGGGGCGTTACCCACTGTTCGGATAACGGAATCCCCCGGACTGCATCACGGTTGCGCATACTTTCTCCGCCAGATCTGGCGGGTGATCGCGGCGACGCTGAAGACTCGCCAGTCAGACATGAGGTTGGTTTAAACCTCATGATCGAGCAAGTCGACAAAGCCGCAATCCGCGGCTGGCGTAGGCCGGTCACCACCGGCGAGAGGGGTCGCTCACCGTGACCGCACCGATCGAGACCACCGGGGCGGCAGCCGAGGCGCAGCCGGAGGCTGTGCTGGAGGGTGCCGGTAAGGGGCAGATCGAGGGTCGTTCCCTCGGGCAGATCGCCTGGTCCCGGTTCAAGAAGGACAAGGTGGCCGTCGCGGGCGGCGTCATCGTGATCCTGCTGATCGTCGTCGCGATCCTGGCCCGTCCCATCCAGGCCCTGTTCGGCCTCGACCCCAACGCCTTCCACCAGGACCTGATCGACGCCAACACCTCGCTGCCGACCGGCGGCTGGGGCGGCATGAGCCTCGATCACCCCCTGGGTGTGGACCCGAAGTTCGGCCGTGACATCGCCACCCGCATCCTTGAGGGCTCCTGGGTGTCGCTGGTGGTGGCCTTCGGCGCCACGATCCTCTCGAACGTCATCGGCGCGATCCTGGGTGTGGTCGCCGGCTACTACGGCGGACGCGTGGACTCCGTCATCAGCCGGCTGATGGACACCTTCCTCGCCTTCCCCCTCCTGCTGTTCGCCATCGCCATCTCCGCCACCCTGCAGGGCGGGGCGTTCGGCCTGAACGGACTGCCGCTGCACCTCAGCGTGCTGATCTTCGTCATCGGCTTCTTCAACTGGCCCTACCTGGGCCGGATCGTGCGCGGCCAGACCCTCGCCCTCCGGGAACGCGAGTTCGTCGACGCCTCCCGCGGCATGGGTGCCAAGGGCCCGTACATCCTGTTCCGCGAGCTGATGCCCAACCTGGTCGGCCCGATCATCGTCTACTCGACGCTGCTGATCCCGACCAACATCCTCTTCGAGGCGTCCCTCAGCTTCCTCGGCGTCGGCATCCAGCCGCCTCAGGCGTCCTGGGGCGGCATGCTCCGCGAAGCGGTGACGTACTACCAGGTCGATCCCGAGTACATGATCGTGCCCGGCCTCGCAATCTTCGTGACCGTGCTGGCGTTCAACCTGCTCGGTGACGGTCTCCGCGACGCTCTCGACCCGCGCAGCCGCTGACGCCTGCCGCCATCGAGAGCCCGAAAAGTTTCCGACAATGGAGGGGAACCCGCCCATCATGCGAAGGTCAGCGCTGGCCGCGATCGCGGCCATCGGCTCCGCCACTCTGCTCGTTGCAGGGTGCAGCAAGGCCGATGACAACAAGGACGGCAACGACGGCGGCAGCTCCGCCGCGGCCAACGCCGCCACCAAGGGTGTCGTCAACGCGTCCGACAAGAAGGGCGGCACGGTCACCTACGAGCTGTCCGACGTCCCGGACTCGTTCGACCCCGGCAACACGTACTACGCGTACATGTACAACTTCAGCCGGCTGTACGCCCGCCCGCTGATGACGTTCGAGCCCGGCCCCGGCTCCAAGGGCAACACCCTGGTCCCGGACCTCGCCGCGAGCAAGGGTGTCCCGAGCGACGGCGGCAAGACCTGGACGTACAAGCTGCGTTCGGGCCTGAAGTACCAGGACGGCTCGGCGATCACGTCCAAGGACGTCAAGTACGCCGTCGAGCGCTCCAACTTCGCGCGTGACGTGCTCTCCCTCGGCCCGAACTACTTCCAGCAGTTCCTGGTCGGCGGCGACAAGTACAAGGGTCCCTACAAGGACAAGAGCGCCAAGGGCCTCTCGTCCATCGAGACCCCGGACGACACCACGATCGTCTTCCACCTGAAGCAGGCCTTCCAGGAGTTCGACTACCTGGTCTCGGCCCCGCAGACGGCCCCGGTGCCGCAGGCCAAGGACAACGGCGTCGACTACGTCAAGAACATCGTGTCCTCGGGCTCGTACCAGTTCCAGAGCTACCAGGACGGCAAGCAGGCCGTTCTGGTCCGCAACAAGAACTGGGACCCGAAGACCGACCCGCTGCGCAAGCAGCTGCCGGACAAGATCGTCGTCAACCTGAAGGTCAACGCCGAGACGATCGACAAGGACGTCGAGGCCGGCGACGCGATCGACCTCGGTGGTACGGGTGTCCAGGCCGCCACGCAGGCCCAGGTGCTCACCGACTCCGCCAAGAAGGCCAACACGGACAACACCTACGGTGGCCGTCTGGTCTACATGGCGATCAACACCAAGCTGAAGCCGTTCGACAACGTCTCGTGCCGCAAGGCCGTCGAGTACGCGATCGACAAGGTCTCGGTGCAGACCGCCGAGGGCGGCCCGATCCGCGGTGACATCGCCACCACGGTGCTGCCGCCGGACATCCCGGGCTACACCAAGTCGGACGTCTACGCCACCACCGGCAACAAGGGCGACGTGGCCAAGGCCAAGGAGCAGCTGAAGGCCTGCGGCAAGACGTCGATCAACACCAACATCACGGCCCGCTCGGACCGCCCGCAGGAGATCGACGCCGCCACGGCGATCATCAACTCGCTGAAGAAGGTCGGCATCAACGCGACCCTCAAGCAGTACCCGTCGGGCAAGTACTTCACCGACTACGCGGGTGTGCCGAACTTCGCCAACAAGCAGAACGTCGGCCTGATGATGATGCAGTGGGGTGCCGACTGGCCCTCCGGCTACGGCTTCCTGCAGCAGATCCTGAACGGCCAGGCGATCAGCCAGTCCGGTAACACCAACCTGTCGCAGTACGACAACAAGTCGGTCAACGACCTGCTGGCCAAGGCGATCGGCACGCAGGACGACACCGAGCGCAACACCATCTACACGCAGATCGACAAGCAGACCATGGACGACGCGGCCCTCGTGCCGCTGACCTACTTCAAGGTCCTGCTGGCCCGCCCGACCACCTTCACCAACCTGGTTTCCACGGCGGCCTTCAGCGGTCAGTACGACTACCTCAACATCGGCGTAGCGTCGAAGTAGCAGCCCCGGAAGGCAGGTGAAGGCATTGGTGCCCGCGGGCCGAGAGGCCCGCGGGCACCAGCGCCGATCCCCGTGATCTCGTACATCCTCCGTCGGACGCTCGCAGCGGTGATCCTGCTGCTGGTCGTCTCCGCGGTCACCTTCGCCATCTTCTTCGTGCTGCCGCGACTCGCCGGGCAGACCGCTGATCAGCTGGCGCAGCAGTACATCGGCAAGAGCCCGTCGAAGGCGGACATCGCCGCGGTCAAGCACAACCTCGGTCTGGACCAGCCCGTCTATGTCCAGTACTGGCACTTCATCAAGGGGATCGTCTCCGGCGCCACCTACGACCTGGGCCCGACCACGGTGCACTGTGACGCGCCGTGCTTCGGCTACTCCTTCAAGACCCACCAGGCCGTCTGGCCGCAGCTCACCTCCCGGATGCCGGTGACCCTGTCGCTGGCCCTCGGTGCCGCCGTCCTGTGGCTGGTCTCCGGCGTGGCGATCGGCGTGGTCTCCGCGCTGAAGCCGCGTTCCATCTTCGACCGCACCTTCATGGGTGTGGCCCTCGCCGGTGTCTCGCTGCCCATGTTCTTCACGGGCAACCTGGCGATCCTGCTCTTCACCTACCAATGGCCGATCTTCGGCCGAACGTACGTCCCGCTCACCGATAACCCGGCGCAATGGGCCAACACCCTGATCCCCGCCTGGTGCTCGCTCGCGCTCCTGTATTCGGCCATCTACGCGCGGCTCACCCGCTCGGGCATGCTGGAGACGATGAACGAGGACTACATCCGCACGGCCCGCGCCAAGGGCCTGCGCGAGCGCAAGGTAGTCGTCCGGCACGGACTGCGCGCCGCGCTCACCCCGATCATCACCGTCTTCGGCATGGACCTCGGTCTGCTGCTCGGCGGCGCGGTGATCACCGAGACCGTGTTCTCGCTGCACGGCATCGGCCAGTACGCGGTGCAGGCCATCGACGACAACGACCTGCCCCCGATCCTCGGCGTGACCCTGCTCGCCGCCTTCTTCGTCGTGATCGCAAATCTCCTGGTGGACCTGCTCTACGCGGCCGCCGACCCGCGGGTGAGGCTCTCGTGACCGAACTCTCCAAGACCGGCGCGGCCGTGGGCGAGCCCACGCCGTCCAGCCCGTCCGACGCCTTCCTCGAAGTCCGCGACCTCAAGGTGCACTTCCCGACCGACGACGGCATCGTCAAGTCGGTCGACGGGCTCAGCTTCTCCCTGGAGAAGGGCAAGACCCTCTCCATCGTGGGCGAGTCCGGCTCCGGCAAGTCCGTCACCTCGCTGGCCATCATGGGCCTGCACCGGCTCGGCGCCCGCGGCAAGAACGTGCGGATGTCCGGCGAGATCTGGCTCGGCGGCAAGGAGCTGGTCAGCGCCTCCCCGGACGAGGTGCGCCGGCTGCGCGGCCGCGAGATGGCGATGATCTTCCAGGACCCGCTGTCCGCGATGCACCCGTACTACAAGATCGGCGACCAGATCGTCGAGGCGTACCGGGTCCACCACAACGTCAGCAAGAAGGTCGCCCGCACCCGCGCCATCGAGATGCTCGACCGGGTCGGCATCCCCGAGCCCGCCAAGCGTGTCGACGGCTACCCGCACGAGTTCTCCGGCGGTATGCGCCAGCGCGCCATGATCGCCATGGCCCTGGTCAACAACCCCGAGCTGCTCATCGCGGACGAGCCGACCACCGCCCTCGACGTCACCGTCCAGGCGCAGATCCTCGACCTGATCCGCGACCTCCAGAAGGAGTTCGGCTCCGCGGTCGTCCTCATCACCCACGACCTGGGTGTGGTGGCCGAGATCGCCGACGACGTGCTGGTGATGTACGGCGGCCGGTGCGTGGAGCGCGGTCCGGTCGACGAGATCTTCGAGAAGCCGCAGCACCCCTACACCTGGGGCCTGCTGGGCTCGATGCCGCGCATCGACCGCGAGACCTCCGACCGGCTCATCCCGGTCAAGGGCCAGCCGCCGAGCCTCATCAACGTCCCCTCGGGCTGCGCCTTCCACCCGCGCTGCCCGTACGCGGACCTTCCCAAGGGGAACGTCACCCGCACCGTCCGCCCCGAGCTGCAGCAGGTCGACGGCGGCCACTGGTCCGCCTGCCACCTCTCGGCCGAGGACCGGACGCGGATCTGGACCGAAGAGATTGCGCCGAAGCTGTGAGCGACACGAAGAAAACCGACGAGGCGGTCATCCCGCAGCAGGCGTCGGCTCCCGAGGAAGCGTCCGGGAAGGCGTCCGGCGAGCGGGAGGTGCTGCTGAGGGTCGAGGGCCTGCAGAAGCACTTCCCGATCAAGAAGGGCATCCTGCAGCGGCAGGTGGCCGCGGTGAAGGCCGTCGACGGTATCGACTTCGAGGTGCGCAAGGGCGAGACCCTGGGCGTGGTCGGCGAGTCGGGCTGCGGCAAGTCGACCATGGGCCGGGTCATCACCCGTCTCCAGGACCCGACCGGCGGCAAGGTCACCTTCGAGGGCCAGGACATCACGCACCTGTCCACCGCGAAGATGCGCCCGCTGCGCCGCGACATCCAGATGATCTTCCAGGACCCGTACGGCTCCCTGAACCCGCGTCACACCATCGGCTCCATCGTCTCCGCGCCGTTCCGGCTGCAGGGCGTCGAGCCGGAGGGCGGGGTCAAGAAGGAGGTCCAGCGGCTCCTCGAACTGGTCGGCCTCAGCCCCGAGCACTACAACCGCTACCCGCACGAGTTCTCCGGCGGTCAGCGCCAGCGCATCGGCATCGCCCGCGCGCTCGCCCTGAAGCCGAAGCTGGTCGTCGCCGACGAGCCCGTCTCCGCCCTGGACGTCTCCATCCAGGCGCAGGTCGTCAACCTCATGGACGACCTCCAGGAGGAGCTCGGCCTCACGTACGTGATCATCGCCCACGACCTCTCCGTCGTCCGGCATGTCTCGGACCGGGTCGCGGTGATGTACCTCGGCAAGATCGTCGAACTCGCCGACAGCCCCAAGCTGTACGAGACGCCGATGCACCCGTACACCAAGGCCCTGATGTCGGCCGTGCCGGTGCCGGACCCGAAGCGCCGGGGCCAGAAGAGCGAGCGCATCCTGCTCCGCGGTGACGTGCCGTCGCCGATCGCCCCGCCGTCCGGCTGCCGCTTCCACACGCGGTGCTGGAAGGCGACGGAGATCTGCAGGACGACCGAGCCGCAGCTCCTCGAACTCCGCCCGGGCCAGCGGGTCGCCTGCCACCACCCGGAGAACTTCGCCGACCAGGCCCCGCAGGACACGGTCCTGCTGACCGCGGCGAAGGAGGCCTCGGAGCTGGTGGGCGAGGCGGTCCTGGAGGAGGAGGCGAAGACGTCGGCGGCGGTCGCGGCAGAGGTCGCCGAAACCGAGGCTGCCGAGGTCGAGGTCGAGGTCGAGGTCGCCGAAGCCGAGGTTCCCGAGGCCGACGCTGCCGACGCTTCCGAGGCGGACGCCTCCGACGAGGACGCCTCCGACGCCGACGAGCCGGCCGCCGAGGAGGCCGAGGCGCCCGCGGCTGACGCGTCGTCCGAGACTCCCGCCTCTGCCGACGCTTCCGACGCCTCCACAGCGGCGTCACAGGAGTCACAGGAGTCAACCGACAAGTAGCCCATGACACAACTAGGTAAAGTCATGTACATGTCTTTACCGAAGGGCGCAGAGTCGACCGTGTCCGTCTACTGACCGGCACGCTCGAAAGGGACGACTCATGCGCCTCTCCCGTTCGGCACGTACGGCGGCCGTCGCAACCGCGGCGGCCGCCTCGTTCGTCATCGCCGCCGCCCCCGCCCCCACCCCGGGCGCCGACGGCATCGGCGACCCCTACTTCCCGCAGCTGGGCAACGGCGGTTTCGACGCCCGCCACTACGACCTCGACGTGGCCTACGCCCCGGACACCGGCCGCCTGGACGGTCGTACCACCCTCACCGCCCGCGCCACCCAGAACCTCTCCTCCTTCGATCTGGACCTCCAGAAGCTGGAGGTCACCCGGGTCGAAGTGAACGGCAGACGCGCCCAGTTCACGCGCAGCGGCGACGAGATCACCGTCACCCCGAAGGACGCCCTGCGCAAGGGCCGTGACTTCACCGTCTCCGTCACCTACGGCGGGATACCCGAGCCGCTCAACGGCCCCATCGTCTTCGGCTCGGACTACGGCTGGATGAAGACCGCCGACGGCGTCTTCGTCGCCTGCGAGCCCAACGCCGCCTCCACCTGGTTCCCGTCCAGCGACCACCCCTCCGACAAGGCCACCTACGACATCCGGATCAAGGCGCCCGAGGGCCTGACCGGCGTCTCCAACGGCCGGCTGGTGTCGACGTACGACAAGGGCGGCTCGACGGTCACGCACTGGCGCGAGTCGAAGCCGATGGCGACCTACCTCGCCACCGCCACCATCGGGAAGTTCGACGTGCGCACCGGGAAGACGCCCTCGGGCATCCCGATCTACGTCGCCATCGACCCGGTGCTCGCCAACAGCAACAACGTCGACGTCTACGCCGTGACGGCCGCCGCCACCGACTACTGGTCGCAGGTCTTCGGGCCGTACCCCTTCGAGGAGACCGGGGCCATCGTCGACGACATGCCGGAGGCGGGGTTCTCGCTGGAGGTGCAGAGCAAGCCGGCCTACTCGGCGGTGCGCAGCGAGACCACGATCGTGCACGAGCTGGCCCACCAGTGGTTCGGCGACTCGGTGAGCGTGGCGCAGTGGAAGGACATCTGGCTCAACGAGGGCTTCGCCACCTACGCCCAGTGGCTGTGGGCGGAGCACCAGGGCACCCGCTCGGCCCACGACTCCTTCCTGGCCGGCTACAACTCCCGGGCCGCCGACAACCCCTTCTGGCAGATCACCGTCGCCGACCCGCAGCGCGACACGATGTTCGCCTCGGCGGTCTACCAGCGCGGCGCGATGACCCTGCAGATGCTGCGCGAACGGATCGGCGACACGGCGTTCTTCAAGCTCCTGCCCGCCTGGACGAAGCTGCACCGCTACGGCAACGCCGACACCGCCGACTTCATCCGGCTCGCCGAGAAGATCAGCGGACAGCAGCTCGACGACCTGTTCCAGACCTGGCTGTTCACCACAGGGAAGCCGACTCTGTAGGCCGTGGGCCTGGCTTTGTAAGGTGCATGCACCCTGGCAGGACACAATGTCAGGGTGCAGCTCCAGCAACTCTTCTCTCCCTCGATCCAGCACACGCTCGATGTGATCGGCATCTTCGTCTTCGCGATCTCCGGCGCGCTGCTGGCCGTCCGCAAGAACTTCGACGTCTTCGGCATCGGCGTGATGGCCGAGGTCACCGCGCTGGGCGGAGGGATCTTCCGGGACGTGATCATCGGGGCGGTACCCCCGGCCGCCTTCACGGACCTGGGGTACTTCATCACCCCGCTGATCGCCGCCCTGGTGGTGTTCTTCCTGCATCCGCACGTGGAGCGGATCCAGTCGGCGGTCCTGGTCTTCGACGCGGCCGGCCTCGGCCTGTTCGCGGTCAGCGGCACCACCAAGGCCTACTCCTACGGTCTCAACCTCACCGCCTCCGCCGCCCTGGGGCTCGCCACCGCGGTCGGCGGCGGCGTGCTCCGGGACGTGCTCGCCAACGAGGTTCCCTCGCTGCTGCGCTGGGACCGCGACCTGTACGCGGTCCCGGCGATCGTCGGGGCGACGACGGTGGTGCTGTGCATCCACTACGACGCGCTGAGCCCGTTCACCAGCGGGCTCGCGGTCGTCACCGCTTTCGTGCTGCGCCTGCTCGCGATGCGGTACCACTGGCGAGCGCCGCGTGCGTGGAACCGGCGCTCGACGGTTCGAGAGGAGTAGTCCCGGACCGGACGCGGCTCTGGCCCATGTTGACCGTGAGCCACTCGAAGACCGTCTGTACCTGGGGCCGCCACAGGGCCATGTTGTGGCCGCCGTCGCTGCGCGGCAGGAACACCACGTGCACGGTCGTCGGGGCCTTGGCGATCTGTTCGAGCGCCACGGCGGCCTGGTAGCCGTCACCGGACTCGCCGGAGAGGTAGAGCGCGATCCGGGGCGGGGCGGTCGCCTTCCTCAGCAGCAGATAGGGGTTGTTCTCCTCGCGCAGGGTGATGCTCTGCGCGGCGAGCGAATTGCGTTCCCCGATCGGGTCGTTGTAGCCGGACAGGCTGATCGCCGCCCGGTAGCGGTCCGGGTGGGCGACGGCCAGCTTGACCGCGCAGTGCGCGCCCGCCGAGTAGCCGGCGGTGGCCCAGCCGGCGGGGGCGGGCGCGGCCCGGAAGTTGTCGGTCACCATCTTCGGCACGTCGATGCTGAGCCAGCTGTCGGCGTTGACCGTGCCCGGGATGTTGGCGCAGCCGGTGTCCACCCCGGCCAGCAGGTTGGTGCGCGGCGCGACCAGGATGAAGGGCGCGACCCGGCCGCTGCGCATCAGCGGTTCCAGCTGCGAGGTCACCTTCATCGAGCCGAACCAGGCCTTGGCCGAACCGGGATAGCCCGGCAGCAGCTCCACGACCGGGAACTTGTGGTTCCTGTACTTCGGCTCGTCGTACTGGGGTGGCAGCCAGACGTAGACCTCGGCGTTCACCCCGGAGATCCGGCCCTTGAGCTGGGTTTCCCGCACCCCGCGCATGCCCGGTCCGCTCGCCGCGGTGAAGGACTGCCGCACCTTGGGCAGTGTCTTCAGCGCTATGCCGCCGGTACCGTCCCGGCCGAGGTTCGCGGCCTGCTGGACGTGGTTGCCGGTGCCGAGCAGGTCGGCCCAGTTGTCGTACAGGTTGTTCTGGTTGTTGACCAGTACGAAGATCAGGGTGACCGCCGTGCCCTGGGCGAACAGCAGCATCAGGACCCGGGCCGCCGTACGCACGGCCTTGGGTCCCCGCATCCTCGACCACAGGAAGAGCGGCAGTATGAGGGCGACCACGGACAGGACGATGGTCGTGTAGAGGAACGGAGTCCCGGTGAGGCTCATGTCCCCATAGAGGGGAATCCGGAGCCCCGGGTTACGGACGTGTCCGGACACTTACCTAGAAATTGCCGGAACCTCACTCGGCGGAGGGATCCCTTACCGGCCGGTCCGCTGGTATGTGGATCACAAAAGCTACCGCTTAGTAATTTCCTATTGTACGGTTCGGGCATGCCAGAAGCAGCATCCACGCGGGCCGTGATCGGCGACAGCGAGTTCGACCGCGACACCGCGGTGACCCGGCGCTCTCCCGGGGTCTACGACATCGACCTCTCGGCCGGCTGGACCATCATCAACGCGGTGAACGGCGGCTATCTCCTCGCCGTGCTCGGCCGGGCGCTCGCGGACACGCTGCCGCATCCGGACCCGTTCACCATCTCCGCGCACTACCTGACCGCGTCCCAGCCGGGCCCCGCCGTGATCCGCACGGACACCGTCCGCACCGGCCGCACCCTCTCCACCGGCCAGGCCTCGCTCCTCCAGTACGACGACGAGGGCCACGAGGTCGAACGCATCCGCGTCCTCGCCTCCTACGGCGACCTCACCACCCTCCCCGACGACGTCCGGACGACGGCCGTCCCGCCCGCGTTCCCGGCCATGGACCAGTGCTTCGGCCCCGAGGACGGCCCTGCCCCGGTCGACGGCAGCTCCGCCATCACCGACCGCCTGATGCTCAAGCTGGACCCGTCCACCCTCGGCTGGGCCCTCGGCGCGCCCTCCGGCAAGGGCGAGATGCGCTCCTGGTTCGGTCTCGCGGACGGCCGTGACCCCGACCCGCTCTCCCTGCTCCTGGCGGTGGACGCGCTGCCGCCCACGGCCTTCGAGATCGGTCTGAAGGGCTGGGTCCCCACGGTGGAACTGACCGTCCACGTCCGCCACCGCCCCGCCCCGGGCCCGCTGCGCGTCTCCATCACCACCCGCAACCTGGCCGGCGGTTTCCTGGAGGAGGACGCCGAGGTCTGGGACAGCGCGGACCGCCTGGTCGCCCAGTCACGGCAGTTGGCCCGGGTCCGGCTGGGCTGACGCCCCGTTCTGTCACGGGCTTGTATCAGCGAGTAGACAGCGATCGTGTGGGAAGGCGCAGGTCAGCGCGGTGTCTTGGGCTGTCCTTTACCTGAATCACAGGCTGGGGACAGTGCGGCCCCAAGTGCGCCCTAAGCGCCGTTGGTTGAGTGCCACGCCTCAGGACTCCCTCATCCTTTATGGAGTTGTCTCTCATGAAGCGTGTACGTCTCGTCCCCGCGGTCGCCCTGCTCGCCGTGTCCCCGCTGCTGTTGACCGCGTGCGGCTCGGGCGACTCGTCGTCCTCCAGCAGCGGCAACTCCGGCCAGTCGCAGTCTTGTCAGCAGCCGTCCGGGATGCCGACCGGCAACGCCTCCGGCATGCCGAGCGGTGCCCCCTCCGGCGCGCCCACGGGCAACTCCACCGCCAAGCCGACCGGCACCCCGACCGGGATGCCGAGCGGCGGTCCCGGCGGCGGCGGTCAGGGCGGCGGCCCCGGTGGCGGCCAGGGCGGCGGCTGCGGTGGCGGCCAGGGCGGCCCCGGCGGTGCGGCGCCCAGCGGAGCCCCGACCCAGCAGGCGACGAAGAGCTGACGCCGCGGGCCGTACGACAGGGGCGGCGCGTCCGGTCTCACCGGACGTGCCGCCCCTTCGTGTTGCCCGCGGGTCAGTCCAGCCAGTGCTGCCGGCCGAGGCTGATCAGCCGCAGCTGACGGGTCGCCACCCGGGTGACGCGCTGCCGCTCCGTGTCCGAGGGGTCCGGTGACTCCAGGGACTCCAGGAACAGGGAGGCGGTGATGAGCATCTGGTCGACGTAGAGGTGGGCGAGCATCAGCAGGTCGTCGTCGTTCCACCCCGCGGCCTCGGGGTCCTTGGCCAGCTCGGTCTTGACCTCCTCGGCGAACCGGGCGAGCTGGCTGCGGATCTCCTCGCGCACCGGCTGCACCCCGCCGTGCCGCTCCCGGGCGATGAACCGGACGTGCGCCGGATGGGCGGACACATAGTCGGCGATCAGCCGCACCGCGTGGGTGATGCGCTCCTCGCCGGGCTTGGACACCGTCGTGCGGACCATCGGATGCAGGCTGCCCAGGGCCTCGTCGACGAGCGCGACGCCGAGGTCGGCGGTGGAGCGGAAGTGCCGGTAGAAGGCGGTCGGGGCGACGCCCACGGCCCGGGTGACCTCGCGCAGTCCCAGGCTGCTCAGGCTCTGCTCCTCCAGCAGGGCGAGCGCCGCGTCCAGGAACGCCTGGCGGGTCTTCTGCTTCTGGGCCTGTCGGATGCCGAGGGTGTGACTCATGTCATCCAGTTAACAACTGTTCTCCGGAATTGGAAAGCCGTGCGAGTTGCTAGACTCAAAGTCAGTGAACAACTGTTACTACAACCGTTCACCCAAACTTAACGGAGGGGGGATCCCATCCCATGTTGTTCCTCGTCGCCGCACTCATGCTGCTCGGCGTGGTGCTGGGCACCGTGGCCCACGCACCGCTCGACGTCACCGCCGGGCTGGCCGCAGTGATCGCCGTCTGGCTCGCCGTCTTCGCGCTCCGCGAGCGCCTCGCCCGCCGCCGCCGCACCTCGGCCAACTGACCGTCCACCACGACTCCCAGGAGCTGAGTCATGCTGCACCTCACCGCCCCGGCCACCACCCGCCCCGAAACCCGCACCCGCACCCGTGACGCCGACGGCATGGCCGTCGCCTCCTTCATCCTCGGCCTCCTCGGCCTCCTCGTCCTCAACATGTTCCTCGGCCCGATCGCCATCGTCCTGGCCCTGGTCGCCCTGTGGCGCGGCACCGGCCGCAAGGGCCGCGCCTACCTGGGCCTGACCCTGGGCGTCGCCGACCTCGCGGTCCTCGCCATCGCCATGGAGATGTCGAACACGGTCTCCTGGAGCCTGTAGAGGGATCGTTGTGAGCCCCGCGAGGGGCAGCGCCCCGTCAGGGGCGCGGGGAACTGCGCGACCGGCCCCGCACGGCCGGAAGTGACCCACCGGCCCGAGCCGGCCACGGCGCCCCTCGGTTCTGCGGCGGAGCCCCCACGTAGAATCGACGTCACCATGGCCTACCTCGACCACGCCGCCACGACCCCGATGCTCCCCGAGGCGGCAGAAGCACTCACCGCTGCCCTGAGCGTCACCGGCAACGCGTCCTCCCTGCACGCCTCCGGCCGCAAGGCCCGCCGCACGGTCGAGGAATCCCGGGAAACCCTCGCGGAAGCGCTCGGCGCCCGCCCCAGCGAGGTCGTCTTCACCTCCGGCGGCACCGAGGCCGACAACCTCGCGGTCAAGGGCCTCTACTGGTCTCGCCGCGACGCCGACCCCGCCCGCACCCGCGTCCTCGCCAGCCCCGTCGAACACCACGCCGTCCTGGACGCGGTCCACTGGCTCGGCGAACACGAGGGGGCGACGGTGGAGTACCTCCCCGTCGACACCTACGGCCGGGTCCACCCGGACACCCTGCGCGAGGCGATCGCCCGCAACCCCGACGACGTGGCCCTCGCCACCGTCATGTGGGCCAACAACGAGATCGGCACGGTCCTGCCGGTCCGCGAACTCGCGGACGTGACGGACGAGTTCGGCATCCCGCTGCACGCCGACGCGGTCCAGGCCTTCGGCCAGGTCCCGGTGGACTTCGGCGCCTCCGGCCTCGCCGCGATGACCGTCTCCGGCCACAAGGTCGGCGGCCCGTACGGCATCGGCGCCCTCCTCCTCGGCCGCGAGTACACCCCCGTACCGGTGCTGCACGGCGGCGGCCAGGAGCGGCACGTCCGCTCCGGCACCCTCGACGTCCCGGCCATCGCCTCCTTCGCGGTGGCGGCCCGCCTCGCCGCCGAGCGCCGCGAGTGGTTCGCCCGGGAGATCGGCGCCCTGCGCGACCGGCTGGTCGACGCCGTCCAGGCGGCCGTACCGGACGCGATCCTCGGCGGGGACCCGGTGGACCGCCTCCCGGCCAACGCGCACTTCACCTTCCCCGGCTGCGAGGGCGACTCGCTGCTGCTGCTGCTCGACGCCCAGGGCATCGAGTGCTCGACGGGCTCCGCGTGCACCGCCGGTGTCGCCCAGCCCAGCCATGTGCTGCTCGCCACCGGCACCGACCCGGACCTGGCCCGCGGCACCCTGCGCTTCTCGCTCGGCCACACCTCCACGCAGGCCGATGTGGAGGCCGTCGCGAAGGCGATCGGCCCGGCGGTGGAGCGGGCCCGGGCCGCCGGACTGAGCTGAGAGCAACACGCGGAATCTGCCCCAACTCTGTTCCAAAGAGGGTGAGTTGAGGGGTTCTTCCCCAGCAATCTCACAGTGCGTGGCCATGGCCTGCCTCAGGTCGTTCCCTAAGTTCTCCAGACATGACAGACAACGCCTCTGCCTCCGGGCAGACCCCCGAGCCCCTCTCCTCCGACGACTCCGCCGCCCAGGCCGGCGGCCGCCACCGTGTGGACAACACCATGAAACGGCGGCGTGTGCTGATCGGTGGCGCCACCATCGCCGCGGCCGGCGGGCTGATGGCCGCGGGCCTCGCCTCCGCCGACACCACCACCTCGGAGGCCGGCGCCGACGCCACCACCGCGACCAGCGACGCCTCCTCCGGCGTCTGCACCCTCAACGCCGAGGTCACCGAGGGTCCCTACTCGCTCGAGGGTGCGCTCGTGCGAGAGGACGTCCGCGAGGACAAGGAAGGCGTCGAGGTCCAGTACACCTTCACCGTCGTCGACCAGGCCAACGACTGCGCCCCGCTCGCGGACGCGCTGGTCGAGATCTGGCACTGCGACGCGCTCGGCGAGTACTCCGGCTTCGTCGGCAAGAACGGCCACACCGAGACCGACGACGGCACCTTCCTGCGCGGCGGTCAGCTGACCGACTCCAACGGCGAGGTGAGCCTGATCTCGATCTGGCCGGGCCACTACGTCTCCCGGGCCGTCCACGTCCACATGCGGGTGCACACCGACGTGACGCTGACCGACGACTCGTACACCGGCGGCTCGATCATCCACACCGGGCAGCTGTTCTTCGACGCGGACATCAACACCGAGGTCCAGGCGAGCTCGCCGTACTCCGACAACACCACCACGGAGACCCAGCTCGACGACGACACGATCTACGACGGCGGCGGTGCCTCCTCCGGCCTGCTGACCCTGACCGCACTGGGTGACAGCGTCTCCGACGGGTATACGGCGACGCTCACCGTGGGTGTCAGCACCTCCTGAGGCCGACGGGCCCGGAGTTCGCCGACACCGCCGGCCCGGTGACCCACCCGTCAGGGGCACCGGGCCGGCCGGTCAGCCCAGCTCCCGGGCGAGCGCCCGCAGGTCGTCGTCATCGGCGAGGCGGTTCTCCCGGGCCATCAACTGCTTCACCTGATCGAGCAGTTGGTCCAGGGCGGCCGGCGGCAGGTCGATGCCGAGAGCTGCTGTCCGGTCGGCCAGGGTGTACGGGCCGCTGTCCGGGGTGAAGGGGATCCGCCGCTCGTTGCCGACCAGGGACGGTTCCACGCAGTTGTGGAGCAGCGGGTCGACCGCCGTCTCCTGGGTGATGAAGTCCAGACCGCCCCAGCAGAAGGCGTCCGGACCCGTGATCGGATGGTTCCAGGCGGTCCGGTAGCCCGTCACCTCCGCCCCCAGCCGGGCGAGCCGCGTCAGCTCCTCGGTGCGGATCCCGGTACGGACGCCGTAGACGGCCTCGAAGGCCAGGGCGGTGGCGGCGAGATCGGCGTTGCCGGGGCCGCCGCAGTAGCCGTTGACCGACAGTTCCACGGCGCTGGCGCCCGCCCGGACGGCGGCGACCGCGCAGCCGACGGCCAGCCCGAACGTGTTGTGCGGGTGCAGGCCCACCTCGACGTCCGGCGCCAGCTCCTTCGTCCGGTACACCAGATAGCCGTAGGCCTCCGGGCTCAGCGCGCCCGGTCCGTCGAAGAGGGTCAGCTCGCCGGCCCCGGCCCCGGTGAGCGCCGCGACCGTCGTGGCGTGGTCCTCCTCCGTCAGGTACGACACCATCAGCATCGGCGCGATCACCTCCAGGCCCAGCGAGCGGGCGTACTCGATCAGCCGCGCCGCCCGCCCCAGTACGGCGGCCCGGTCGTGCGCGGCCCGAGGGGTCCGCCACTCCTCGCCCCGCCAGGCGGCCGCGTAGACGTCGGGCCGGTAGAGCAGCGCCGTCTCGCCGAAGCCCTGCACCCACACCTGGACGGCGTCGTAACCGGCCCGCGCGGCACGGTCGATGTCCTCCGTCGAGCGCATCAGCGGGCAGATCACCCGGCACTCGGGGTTCTCGCCCTTGACCAGGTCCACCTCGGCCTTCAGCACGTCCTCCGCGCGCCCGCCGGGCCCGGCGGTGACCACCTCCGGCACCCCGGTCGCCACCACCCGCCGCAGAAAGGCGCGCTTGGCCCCCGCCGGGGCGGTGACGCCCGGCAGGGTCTCCAGCGAACGCAGGGTGGCGTCCCGCAGCCGGACCGACTCCGGCAGCGAACCCACCACATCCGTACGGCGGTTGAGCGGGCTCACCGACCAGCGGCCGGGCTCGTGGGCGCCGGGCGCCCGCCGGGCGTCGAGCTCGGCACGGAAGCGGGCGATCTCCTCCGGGGTGAAGACGGGGGGTTTCTGCACGGTTGTCCTCCGGCTCGGCTGCTTCCTCGGTACCGAAGCCCATACAAGCCCTCTGTCGACACCCTTGGCAAGAAGGTGCAGGAGATCCGCTCAACAAAGCTCTCATGTTTACTTTGTGTCGACACTTGGCTATGACTGTCGGCAGGCTCCGATCCCCCATGGAGGGAGGCTCCTGTGCTTCAGGACACGCCAGAACCCCAATCCCGGCCCCGCCCGGGGCGGCTCGCCGGCAAGGTCGCCGTCATCGGCGGCGCCGGCAGCGTCGGCCCCGGCTGGGGCAACGGCCGCGCCGCCGCCGTGCTCTTCGCCCGCGAGGGCGCCGCGGTCCACCTGACCGACCGGGACAAGGACGCGCTGGAGGTCACCGCGGACCAGATCCGCGCCGACGGCGGCACGGTCCGCACCGATCTCCTGGACGTCACCGACCCCGACGCCGTCCAGGCCTACTTCACCGAGACCGCCGGCCGCGCCGGCCGGATCGACATCCTCGTCAACAACGTCGGGGGCTCCCGCCCCGGCGGCGCCGTGGAGCTGAGCCCGGAGGACTGGGAGAGCCAGCTCCGGACCAACCTCACCAGCGCCTTCCTCGCCTGCAAGCACGTGATCCCGGTGATGCGGCGGGGCGGGGGAGGGGCGATCGTCAACACCTCCTCCTGCTCCGGGCTGCGCTGGACCGGCGCCGCCCAGGTCGGGTACGCGGCGGCCAAGGCGGGGGTCATCCAGCTGTCCCGGGTCACGGCCGTCCAGTACGCGCCGGACGGGATCCGGGTGAACACCGTCGTCCCCGGGCAGCTGCACACCCCGCTGGTCGAGGCCCGCCTCGCCGGTCAGCGCGCCGGCGGTGACGTGGAGAAACTGCTCGCCCAGCGGCAGGCCCGGATCCCGCTCGGCTTCATGGGCGACGGGCGGGACACCGCCTACGCGGCGCTCTTCCTGGCCTCGGACGAGGCGCGGTTCGTCACCGGCACCGAGATCGTCGTCGACGGCGGAATGACGGCGCGCTGTGACTGAACCCGCCGCGCCCGCACCGGCCGTCCTGCCCCAGCTCCCGCTCCCCGCGCCCTCGCCGGGGTGTCCACCCCCGCACCCGTCACCCCGGGCGCCGAAACTCCTCCTGCCACCGGGCAGTTGCGACGCCCACTGCCACATCTTCGGGCCCGCGGGCCGCTTCCCGTACGCACCGGAGCGCACCTTCACCCCGCTCGACGCGCCCAAGGAACAACTCCGGGCCCTCCATGCCCACCTGGGCCTGACCAGAGCGGTGGTCGTGCAGTCGTCCTGTCACGGCCACGACCACCGGGTGCTGCTCGACGCCCTCGCGGCCGGCGGCGGCCGGGTGCGGGGCGTGGCCCTGATCGGCGAGACCACGAGCCGGGCCGAGGTGGAGGAACTGCACCGGGCGGGTGTCCGCGCCTTCCGGCTCAACTTCCTGCCGCACCTGCGGAGCCGGCCGACGAACGCCGAGATCGACGCCGTACTGGAACGCGTCGACGGCCTCGGCTGGGCCGCCCAGCTGCACGTACGCGGCGACGACCTGCCGGGCCTGACCGACGTCGTACGCGCCCTGCCCGGCCGGGTGGTGATCGACCACATGGGCCGCGTCGACCTGACCGCGGGCCGTGACACCCCGGCCACCCGCACCCTGCGCACCCTGCTCGACACCGGTGACGTCTGGGTCAAGGTCAGCGGCGTCGACCGCCTCTCTCTACAGGGCCCCCCGTTCACCGACGCCGTCACCCTCGCCGCGTCCCTGGTCGCCCACGCCCCCGAGCGCGTCGTCTGGGGCACCGACTATCCCCACGTCAACATCACCGGCGACCCCCCGGACGACGGCTTACTGGTCGACCTGCTCGAACACATCGCCCCCGAACCAGCGGTACTGCAACGCCTGTTGGTGACCAACCCAACCGAACTCTTCGACTTCGACGAGTAAGGAGCCCCGCCAGGGGCGCGGGGAACTGCGCGATCAGCCCCCACCGAGCCGCACCCGACCGACAACCCATCTGTGGCCTCCCCGGCGAAGCACCTAGTGTCGCCAGAGATGCCAGATATTTCGATGACACATCCCTTGAAGGCCGAAAGTGTCGACAGTATGGTCCCCGTTGAAACGCGTGAGGAGACGGCCATGCACCAACTGCCCCCGGGCACCCTCATCCGGCGCGGCGACGAGTCCTACGAACGGGCCCGTCTCGACGCCGTCTGGAACGAACGCAAACCCGACCGCCACCCCGACGCCATCGTGCTCGCCCGCAACGAGCTGGACGTCGTCGCCGCCGTCCGGCTGGCCCGCGCCGAGGGGCTGCCCATCGGCATCCGCTCCGGCGGGCACAGCTGGGTCGGCAACGGCGTCCGCGACGGCGGGATGCTGCTCGACCTCTCCCGTCTGACGGAGGTCACCGTCGACCCGTCGACCCGGACGGCCACCGCCCAGCCGGCGGCCACCGGCCCCGCCCTGCTCGAAGCCGCCGCCCCCCACGGTCTGTTCTTCCCCACCGGCCACGCCCCCACCGTCGGCCTCGGCGGATTCCTGCTCGGCGGCGGCTACGGCTGGGACTCCCGCCACCTCGGCCCCGCCTGCCTGAGCATCCGCGCCGTGGACGTCGTCCTCGCCGACGGCACCCTGGTGCACGCCACCGACGCCAACCACCCCGCCCTGCTGTGGGCGGCGCGCGGCAGCGGCCCCGGCTTCTTCGGCGTCGTCACCCGGTTCCACCTCGCCCTGCACCCGGCCCCGAAGCGGCTGCTGCGCACCCTGCACAGCTACCCCCTCGACCTCCGGGACGAGGTACTGGCCTGGACGTACGACATGCTCGAACTGCTGCCGGCGGAGGTCGAGTTCTCGGCCAAGGTCGGGTTCGTGGAGGGCCTCGACCGGCACACCGTGTCGGTCACCGCCACCGCCTTCGCCCAGGACGAGGACTCCGAACCGCTCGCCCTGCTGGAGACCGCGCCCTTCCGGGACCGGGCGCTGCGGGAGGTGGTGAGCGCCCCGACCACGATGGCCGAGCTGTACACGCACGCCGACCGGATGACCCCGGCCGGGATGCGCTGGGCACTGGACGGCATCTGGACCGACGAACCGGTCGACAAGGTGCTGGACGCGGCCCGGCCGCTGTTCGACTCCGCGCCGGACACCACCAGCCACGTCCTGTGGATGCTGTGGGGCGGCTTCCCGGAGCGTCCCGACGCCTGCTGGTCCAGCCAGGCCAAGCTCTACCTCTCGCCCAACGCCGGCTGGACGGACCCGGCCGAGGACCTCCTCCACGAGCGGTGGGCGCACGGCGAACTCGCCGCGATCCAGCACCTGTCCACGGGGCTTCAGTTCTCCGACAACAACCTCGCGGACCGCCCCGACCACGGGCTCAGTCCGGCCAACGCGGGCCGCCTGGAGGAGATCCGGGCCGTGTACGACCCCGACGGCCTGTTCCGCACCTACATGACCCCCGCCGAATCCACCACCGCCTACGCCGCCGCGGGCCCCGCGCGGACGCAGTGATCCACGCCCCGAAGGAGAGCCGTTCCATGCAGACTTCGAGAAACCCGCGGCGCCGCACCCTCGTCCTGCTGACCGCCCTGGCCGCCACCATGTCGCTGACCGCCACCGCCTGCGGCGGCGACTCGGCCGCCGGCACCCAGACCGCCGACGGCAAGGCGAAGATCACCGTGCTGCGCTCCAACGGCGCCATCTTCGAGCCGCTCTACATAGCCGAGCAGCAGGGCTACTTCAAGGACGCGGGCCTCGACGTCACCATCAAGGCCGGCGCCCAGGACACCTCGCAGAACGCGCCCTCCGTCCTCAACGGCGAGGCCCAGTTCGCGATGACGGACAGCTCGGGCTTCCTCAAGGGCGCGGCCTCGGGCATGGGCATCCGGATCGTCACCGGCCTGCAGTCCGCGACCACGAAGACCGACCCCACCGACGGACTCCTGGTGAAGAAGGACAGCAAGATCACGTCCTTCAAGGACCTGGAGGGCAAGACCGTCGGCATCTCGGCGCTCGGCGGCACCATCCAGTTCATCTGCGAGTACCTGACCCAGCAGGCGGGCGGCGACCCCTCGAAGATCAAGTTCGTCGCCCTGCCCACGACGTCGCTCACCGACGCCGCCAAGTCCGGCAAGACGGACGCCGTGTTCTCCTTCGGCCCGTTCTACTTCGCCGCCAAGGACAGCGGGCTGCGCTCCATCGGCAACGGCATGAACGACCTGCCCGGCATGGTCCAGGGCCTGCTCTTCGCCAGCCAGAAGTACCTGTCGGCCAACAGCGACACCGCGAAGAAGTTCATCGACGCCGTCGCCAGGGCCATCACCTACGCCGACGCCCACCCGGCCGCCGTCAAGGCCATCGACAAGAAGTACACCCAGGTCGACGCCTCCTTCATCGACGCCCACGACATCAGCTACTACGACAAGAACCTCAACAAGACGATGATGCGTACGGTGATCACGAAGATGCACGAGTTCGGCCTGCTCGACAACGAGCCCAAGGACGCGGACGTGTACTGGGACCAGGCCCCCGTGGTGACCCAGTGAGGGTCCGCCTCCTCCAACTCGGCGCGCTGGCCGCGGTGCTGGCGCTGTGGGCGCTCGTCGCGGCCGCGGGCCCGGTGAGTGCCACGGCACTGCCCGGCCCCGCCGCCGTCGCCGGCGCCCTCGGCGACCTGCTCGGCAGCGGGACCTACTGGCAGGCCATCGGCGACACCCTGGACGGCGCGGTCATCGGTCTCCTGGTCGCCGTCGCCGTCGGCATCCCGGTCGGCCTGGTCACCGGGGTCTACGCGGCGGCCGAGGAGTCCTCCCGGCTGCTGGTGGAGATCCTGCGCTCCTTCCCGGTCATCGCCCTGCTCCCGGTCTTCCTGCTGGTCCTCGGCTCCACCCCGGGCATGAAGGCCACGGTCGTCTTCATCGCCTGCGTCTTCCCGATCCTGCTCCAGTCCCAGTACGGCGCCCGGAGCGTGACCCCGGCCGTGCACGAGACCGTGCACAGCTACCGCATCCCCCGCCTGCTGCGCTTCCGCCGGGTGATCCTGCCCGGCGCCGTCCCCTCCGTGATGACCGGCCTGCGTCTGGCCGCCACCACCTCCGTCCTGGTCGCCATCGGCGTCGAGGTGCTCACCACCCTGCCCGGCATCGGCCACATGATCATGGAGTCGCAGCAGGCCGGCGCCTCCGACCGGGCCTACGCCTACATCCTCACGGCGGGCGCGATCGGCTACTCGATCACCCTGCTCGCCCAGTACGCCGAACACCGGCTGCTGCGCTGGCGGCCCCCGGTCCGGGCGGGGGAGGCCTCATGACCCTCCGCGCGGCGATCCGCCAACTCTGGCTCCCCGCCCTGGTCTTCGTGATCCTGCTGATCTCCACCGCGGGCAGCACCAGCTTCTACTTCCCGCCGCTGACCACGGTCCTGCACACCCTGTGGGACGAACTCGCCGGCGGCGGCCTCCTCGACGACCTCTGGTTCAGCCTCCGCAACATCGTGCTCGGCCTGGCCCTCGCCACCGTCCTCGGCGTCGGCGCGGGCCTGGTCATCGGCGAGGTCCGCACCCTGCGCCTGGCCCTCGGCCCGCTCCTCGACTTCGCCCGCGCCACCCCGACCGTCGGCTTCGTGCCGGTCATCATCCTCACCCTGGGCATCGGTTCGGGCCCCAAAATCTTCCTGATCTTCCTCGGCTCCGTCTGGCCGATCCTGCTCAACACCGTCGCCGGGGTGGGCCAGATCAACCCCGCCGTGCACGAGACCGCCCGCGGCTACCGCGTCCCCTGGCACCTCCAGCTGCGCCGGGTGGTCCTGCCGGGAGCCCTGCCGCAGATCTTCGCCGGCATCCGGGTCGCCCTCTCCATCGCCGTCGTCCTGATGGTCGTCAGCGAGATCTACGGCTCCCCGATCGGCCTCGGCAACTTCATCCTGCAGAGCGGATCCAGCTTCCACGTCGCCGACACCTGGGCCGGCACCCTCCTCATCGGCGTCCTCGGCTACGGCCTGAGCGTGCTGCTCCTGCTCTGCGAGCACGCCCTCCTCGGCTGGTACCACCAGCGCGCGCCCCGGACCCGCCGCCCCCTGCCCACCGTGTCCACCGAGTCCATCGAGAAGAAGAGCAACGGAGTGGTCGTATGACCCGCGGATCCGCCCTCCACGTCGAGGACCTCTGCATGACCTTCGGCCAGGGCAGCCCGCAGGAACACCGGGTGCTCGCCGGACTGACCCTGCGGGTCGACCCGGGGGAGTCCGTGTGCGTCGTCGGCCCCTCCGGCGCCGGCAAGACCACCCTGCTGCGCTGCCTCGCCGGACTCACCCCGCCCACCTCGGGCGCGGTCCGCTACGGCGACCAGCGGCTGACCGAACCGCACGCCGACATCGCCGTGGTCTCCCAGGACTACCGCGGTTCGCTGCTGCCCTGGATGCGGGTGTGGGACAACGTGGCCTTCCCGCTCCAGGGGCGGGGCGTGAAGAAGGCGGCCCGCAAGGCGACCGCGCTGGAGTGCCTGGACGCCGTCGGCCTCGCGGACGTCGGCGACAAGTACCCCTGGCAGCTCTCCGGCGGCATGCAGCAGCGCGTCGCCATCGCCCGCGGCCTCGCCTACGACGCCCCGGTGCTGCTCATGGACGAGCCGTTCGGCTCGGTCGACGCCCAGTCCCGCTTCGACCTGGAGGACCTCACCCTCCAACTGCGGCGCGGCCTCGGCATCACGGTCGTCGTCGTCACCCACGACATCGACGAGTCCGTCTATCTCGGCGACCGCGTCATCGTCCTCGGCGGCCGCCCCACGGCCGTACTCGACACCCTGACCGTGCCCTTCGGCACCGATCGGGACCAGCTCACCACCCGCGCCGACCCGCGCTTCGCGGAACTGCGCACGCGAGTGCTGGCCCGGATCCGCGGCGAGCGCCTCGACCAGGACGCCGCGCCCGCCCACAACTGACCCACCCCCCCACCGAGCCGAGCAGGGAGGGCGTGCGCCCACGGGCGCCACGCCCGGCTCACCCCTGCCCGTGCCCCCCCGTGTCGCCGCACGGCGATACCCCCTGCCCGAAAACACTGGAAGACAAAGGAGTTCACAGTGCTGCCCACCGACAACCGGACGGACCACGAGGACACCAGCTCCGCCACCGACCTGCTCGACCGGCCGATCGCCAACCGGGCCCGCCCCCGCGCCCTCATCATCGCGGTGGCCGCCGCCTTCGCCCCCACCCTGCTCGCCCCGGCCACCGCCCAGGCCGCCGGCCGCAAGAACGGCAAGGGCAAGGGCGCCAAGGCCGACACCTGCATCACCGTCGGCTCGGACGAGACCCTGACCCTCACCGAGACCACCACCGCGACCTGCCTGACCATCGAGGAGGGCGGCACCATCGCCGTCCCCGACGGCTACAGCCTCTCCCTCACCGTCAACGGCGTGGAGACCGGCAGCGAACTCGCCGCCCTCACCGACGGGAACGGCGGCGTCGCCACCGCCATCGCGGCCGGCACCTACAGCGGCACCATCGTCCTGAACGTCGCCGAGGCCACCGACGTCACCTACTCCACCCTCACCTTCCCCTTCCGCCAGGCCATCTACGTCGACGCCGACGGAGTGGACGAGTCCAAGTCCGTCCCCTCCGACGTCGTGGGCGGCACCGTCACCGACACCGCGGCCTCCGACATCACCCTGCTCTCCAACGGCGAGGCCTTCAACGGCGTCTACGTCGCCGGCGGCGGCAGCTACACCCTCACCGACCCGACGATCGCCTTCGACGGCAACGGCCGCTGCGACTTCATCGGCTACGGCGCCTCCGTCGTCGGCACCGGCTCGGGCACCACCGTCGTCCTCGACGGCGCGAACATCAGCAACGTCGGCGTGGTCCGTACGGCGGTCATCGCCGACGCCACCGCCAACGTGATCGTCAAGAACTCCACCATCCACTGCGCCGACGGTGTCGTCCCCGACGAGTACCCGTCGGCCGGCACCGGAGACACCCGCTACATGATCACCGTGCCGTGGATGCTGGGCCTGTCCGGCAACGTCCGCGCCACCAACCTGCTCGGCGCCAGCACCAAGGCGTCGTACATCAACTCCTCGATCTCCTCCGAGAAGTGGGGCGCCCTCTCGGTCGACGGCGGCAGCTACTGCACCCTCACCGCCATCAACAGCACCATCGCCAACACCGGCGGCGAGGGCTACGGCAGCTACGCCATCGGCAACGTCACCGAGCACTTCCTCGGCTGCACCTTCGACGTCGGCGACTACGCCCTGATCCACTGGGGTGCCTCGGCGCACTACGGCGACAGCACCGCCGACGCGGTCTCCGCGCTCAACGACTCCCTCGACATCGGCCTGACCAGCGCCGAGCTGAGCGCACTCCCGGAGCAGTCCACCACCATCGACGCGGGCCGCTTCATGGTCATGTGGTACGCGGCGGGCTCGGTCGCCATCGACGGCGGCACCCAGGTCAACACCGGCGAGACCACGTTCATGTGCAAGGCCGTCGCGGGCACCGTCACCGTCGACGGCTCCGACGGCGCCACCATCACCAGCGGCAACGGCGTCCTCTTCCAGCTCATGGACACCGACCGCCCGAGCAGCGTCACGGTCTCCGGTTACCCCTGGTCCAGCGAGACGACCGGCACCTACACCGAGCCGACCGGCTCCCCGACCAAGTCCTCCAGCTGGACCACCACCAGCTCCCAGTCCACCGACGCGAAGGGCACCTTCACCGACATCGCCCTCACCGGCGACTTCTACAACTCCGTCTGGGGCGGCGGCAACGCCAGCCTCCAGGGCCAGAACCTCACCCTCTCCTTCACCCGCACCACCATCGAGGGCGTCATCTCGGCCAGCACCGCCAAGCACAGCGTCTCCACCATCACCAAGACCGAGTACCGCCAGATCAGCGAGGTCACCAACACCCCGAGCGCCGTCGTCAACAACGGCGTCCTGGTGACCCTGGGCGCCGGCTCGACCTGGACGGTGACGGGAACGTCGTACCTGAGCGCCCTCACCCTGGCCTCCACGGCGGCGATCGAGGCCCCGACCGGCAAGACCGTCACCCTCACGGTCGACGGCACCGCCACCACCATCACCGCCGGCAAGAGCTACACGGGCGCCCTCACCCTGACGGTGTCGTAAACAGACCAAGAGACAAGGGCCGGCCCCCGGGGATGGATGCGAACCGAATCCCGGGGGCCGGAGCTTTTCGAGCGACGAGCCTGAGCATTTCAGCTGGGGCTGGGGAACTCACCTGTTTGGGGGCGCGGGGCTGTGTTGAATTTGCGGCTACCGCCGCGCGGGCGCGACCAGCCCCCACCCACTCGCACCCAACCCACAACCTCTACGCCCCAATCATGTTGTATCCCCCATCAGCCACCAAGAAGCCACCTGTGATGTGCCCCGCATCCTCGGTCGCCAAGAACAGCGCAGCGCCCGCCAGTTCCTCCGGCCCGGGTATACGGCCGAGCGGCGTAGCCGCCCTGAGCACATCCCCCCGCCCGCCCTTCCAGTCCTCCCGCCCCAACGTCGCCGCCGTCTCGATGAACCCCGGCGCGAACACGTTCACCCGCACCCTCGGCGCCAACGCGTGCGCATACGACTTGGTCAGCCCGATGATCCCGTACTTCGCGGCAGCGTACTGCGGCGCCCGCGCACTGCCCCGCACCACCACCGTCGACCCGATGTTCACGATCGCCCCACCCCCCTCCTGCTCCAGCATCCGCGCCCCGAACTCGTGCGTGCACAACAACGTGCCCTTGATGTCGACGGCCAGCACATGGTCGATCGACTCCTCCGTGACGTCCCGCCAGGACATCTGCTCCCGGGCGACGTCCCCCACGTTGTTGACCGCCACGTCCAGCCGCCCGAAGTGCGCCCACACCTCCTCCGCGAGCCGCGTGATCTGCGCGTGCTCGGAGATGTCGGCCTGCACGACGAGCGCCTTGCGGCCGAGCGCGGTCACGCGTTCCGCCGTCGCCTCGGCCCCCTCGCGGGAACCGCGGTAGTGGACGGCGACATCGGCCCCCTCCCGCGCCGCCCGCACGGCGATCTCCGCACCGAACCCGGTACCGGCGCCGGTGACGAGCACGGTCTTCCCTGCGAATCGTTCGAAAACGGCGGTCATACGGCCTCCAAAGCCATGATGATGGGGGGAGTTCAGACGAGCGTCCGCCCGCCGTCGACGTACAGCACCTGTCCGGTGACGAACGCCGCGGCGTCGGACGCGAGGAAGAGCACGGGCCCGGTCAGGTCGGCCGGCCGGCCCAGCCGGCCCGCGGGGACGAGGGACTCCAGGGACGCACGGACCCCCGGCGCCGCGAGGTACTCACGCGTGAGGTCGGTCTCGGTGTAGCCGGGCGCGACCGCGTTGACGGTGACCCCGCTCGCCGCCCACTCCCGTGCCATGACCCGCATCAGCTGGTCGACGCCCCCCTTGGTCGCCGCGTAGGGCGCGTGGTTCGCGTGGGCCAGCAGGCCGGACACGGACGACAGGTAGACGATCCGCCCGTACCCGGCCGGCACCATCACCCCGCCCACGGCCCGCCCCAGCCAGAACGCGCTGTCGAGGTTGACCGAGGTGATCCGCTCCCAGACCTCGTCCGGGGTGTCGAGCACCGGCCGCCGGTCATTGGTCCCCACGGCGTGCACGAACACGTCGACACCGCCGAGCAGGTCCACCGCACGGTCGACGGCGGCCCGGCAGGCGTCCACCGAAGTCAGGTCGGCGCAAAGCCCCTTGACGGCCCCCGAGGCCACCCGGGCCAGGTTGCCCTCGTCGACGTCCAGGACGACCACGGCCGCCCCCGCGTCCGCGAGCTCGCCCGCGACCACCTCCCCGATCCCGCCGGCCCCGGCGACCAGCGCCCTCGTCCCCGTGAAGTCCCATGTCGTCCGCATGGATCGGACGGTAGGTCACCGCACCGATATGTGTCCACACTTTGCACGCCTATTGACGACCAGGCGGGCTCAAGAGAGGCTGTCTGTCGACAGTTTAGGGAGGTCTGATGAAGCTGGTGACGTTCGACGGCGGCCCGGACCACGGACTGGTGGGCCGACTCGACGGAGACACCGTCGTGGAACTGGAAGTGCCCTCCACCCGTGCGTACTTCGAGCGCGAGGGCCAAGTGGGCGAGACGGGACGGACGTTCGCGCTCGCCGACGTCCGGCTCCGCGCCCCGATCGTGCCGAAGAAGTTCTTCCACACCGCGGGCAACTTCCGTGAGCACCACGAGGATCTGGTCCGCGTGGACTGGTCCCACCCGGTCAACAAGGGGATCGTGTTCTTCCAGAACGTGGACGCGATCATCGGCCCGGACGAGCCGATCGTGTACCCGGCGAACCTCACCCGGGAACTGGACTACGAACTCGAACTCGCGATCGTCATCGGCAAGCCGGGCCGGTTCTTCTCCGCCGAGCAGGCCGTCGAGCACATCGCGGGCTATGTCGTCTTCAACGACATCACCGCACGGGACATCCAGCGCCGGGAGATGGAGTCCGGGGTCTTCTCCTTCTCCAAGGCGATCGAGACCTTCTGCCCGGTCGGCCCGTACATCGTCACCGCCGACGAGATCGACGACCCGCACGCCCTGGACATGGAGCTGCGGGTCAACGGCGACGTCCGGCAGAAGTCCGACACCGGCCGGATGTCGGTCTCCATCCCGCAGCTGGTCGCCTACCACTCCCCGCAGACCTACAGCGCGGGCGACCTCGTCACCACCGGCACCATCGCGGGCGTGGCCGCGAGCACCGAGGACCCGTTCGCCAACTACCTCAAGCCCGGTGACGTCGTCGAGGCCGAGATCGAGGGCCTGGGCGTGCTGCGCAACCCGGTGGTCTCCTGGCGCGAGGCGTACGGCGAGGACGAGCCGCCGGCTGAGCAGTGGGTGTGATCGGGACATGCGCATCGCACGACTCGCCGGCCGTCCCGTCCTGCTGACCCCCGAGGGCGCCATCGACGTCCCGGCCTCCCTCGGCGCCGACCTCTTCGCCCGCTGGGACGACCTGCGCCGCTGGTCCGCCGCCGCGAGCGGCGCCCGCCCCTACGACGAGTCCGAGCTTGAACCCTCGGTCCCGGCCCCCCGCCAGATCTTCGCGGTCGCTCTCAACTACCGCCCGCACACCGCCGAGGCGGGCTACGAGGAGCCCGAGGTCCCGCTCGTCTTCACCAAGTTCGCCACCTGCCTCACCGGCCCGCACACCACGATCGCCCTCCCGCCCGGCCATGTCGACTGGGAGCTGGAACTGGTCGCGGTCATCGGCCGCGAGGCCCACCAGGTACCGGAGGAGAAGGGCTGGGACCCGGTCGTCGCGCTCACCGTCGGCCAGGACCTCTCCGAGCGGATCAGCCAACTCGCGGGAAGACCCGCCCAGTTCTCGCTCGGCAAGTCCTACCCGGGCTTCGGCCCCGTCGGCCCCGCACTCGTCAGCCTCGACGAGATCGACGACCCGGACGACCTGGAGCTGACCTGCGAGCTGAACGGCGAGACCGTCCAGCACGACCGCACCGCCCACATGATCTTCCCGATTCCCCGGCTGGTCGCCCACCTCAGCCGGTTCTGCACCCTCCTCCCCGGCGACCTGATCTTCACCGGCACCCCGGCGGGCGTCGGCAACCGCCGGGTCCCGCAGCGCTTCCTGACCCCGGAGGACGAACTGGTCAGCCGGATCGGGGGAGTCGGCGAGATGCGCCACCGCTTCTGGAGGCCGCGCACATGACCCTGTTGTTCACCGGCATCCATGTCTTCGACGGCACGGGCCGAGACCCGTTCCCCGCCCAGGTCCTGGTCGAGGGCAACCGCATCACCGCCGTCGCCGAGCACATCCCACGAGACCTGACCGCCGACGCCCGCGTCATCGACGGAGGCGGCGGCACCCTGCTCCCCGGACTCGTCGACGCCCACACCCACCTCGGCTTCGGCTCCACCGTCGAGCACCTCTCCCGGCGCCGCGACGAACCCGCCGAGGAGAAGGCGCTGCTCGTCGCGCACGCCGGCCGGGTCCTCCTCGACCACGGCATCACCAGCGCCTACTCCGGCGGCAACCGGCTGCCCGGCACGGAGGTCGCCGCCCGCAAGGCCTTCGCCGAGGGCTGGATGCCGGGTCCGCGCCTCAAGGCCGCCTCCTGGGAGGGCAGCGCGGGCATGGTCGAGCCCGGCGTCTACGACTTCCCCGGCATCGACCACCGCGCCTCCGACCCGGAGTCGGTCGCCCGGTTCGTCACCGACATGGCCCGACTCGGCGTCGACATCGTCAAGCTGTCCCTCTCCGGTGAGAGCGCCGTCGTCCAGGGAACCTCCCGGATCGTGCAGTTCACCGACGAGGAGGTGGCCGCCGCCGCGCACACCGCCGAGAAGCACGGCGTCTGGCTCACCGCGCACGCCCACGCCGCCGAGTCGATCAAGATGGCCGTACGGCACGGCATCCGTGCCGTCTACCACTGCACCTTCGCCGACGAGGAGGCCCTCGACCTCCTCCAGGCGGCCCGCGACCGGATCTTCGTCGCCCCGACCCCCGGCATCATCCACGCCAACCTCCACGAGGCCGACAGCGAACCCGAGCCCGGCATGGAGGTCGAGGCCACCCGGGACGCCGTCCGCGCGGTCGTCCCCGAACTGGTGGCGCGCGGGATCCGGGTCGTGCCCGGCGGAGACTACGGCTTCGCCTGGAACCCGGTCGGCCGCAACCTGCGGGACCTGGAGCTGTTCGTGGACTGGTTCGGCTTCACCCCGGCCGAGGCGCTGCGCGCGGCCACCGAGTACGGCGGCCAGGTGATGGGCATGGGGGAGGAGCTGGGGCTGGTCCGGGAGGGGTATCTCGCGGACCTGCTGCTGGTCGACGGCGACCCGCTCGCCGACATCCGGATCCTCCAGGACCGCGACCGGCTCCGGGTGATCATGAAGGACGGCGTGCTGCACAAGGCGGCCGGGTGATCACGACCCGCACCGCACTCGGCCCGCTGGCGGGGGAGTACGACGGTGAGGTGGCCGTCTTCCGGGGCGTCCCGTTCGCCGCACCCCCCGTCGGCGAGCTGCGCTGGCGCCCCCCGCGCCCGGCCGCGCCCTGGGACGGCGAACGCCGGGCCGACACCTTCGGCCCGGCCCCGCTGCAGCCCCAGCCGCCCCGCGACTCGATCATGTACCACGCCAACTTCGCCGACCGGCGGGCGCTGGTGATGAGCGAGGACTGTCTCTACCTGAACGTGTGGACCCCGGATCCGGCCCCCGCCGCCGGGCTGCCCGTGATGGTCTGGGTGCACGGCGGCGGCAACCGCTACGGCCACGGCGGCCAGGAGATCCACCACGGCCGCTCGCTGGCCCGGCGCGGCCTGGTCGTCGTCACCCTCAACCACCGGCTCGGCGCCCTCGGCTTCCTCGCCCACCCCGAACTCGCCGCCGAGGACGACCTGGGCGCCTCCGG
Source organism: Streptomyces sp. NPDC090088 (assembly GCF_044747345.1). NCBI lineage: Bacteria > Bacillati > Actinomycetota > Actinomycetes > Kitasatosporales > Streptomycetaceae > Streptomyces > Streptomyces sp. NPDC090088. The sequence continues at coordinate 1,294,521 of NZ_JBIVDZ010000002.1, forward strand.
CAACTACGGGGTGCTGGACATCGTCGCCGCCCTCACCTGGGTGCAGGAGAACATCGCGGCGTTCGGCGGCGACCCGGGCCGGGTCACCCTCGCCGGCAACTCCGCGGGCGCCGCCCACATCTGCCACCTCATGGCGGCACCGGACGCCCGGCACCTCTTCCACGCGGCGATCGGCCAGAGCGCCTCGGGCATCGGCCGGGCCGAGGGCCCGCTCCCGGACCAGGCCACCGCGCAGAAGCAGGGGCTGCGCTGGGCGGAGGACCGCGGCCTCGGCGTGCTGCGCCGGCTGGACGGCGTCGAACTCGTCCTCAAGGGCCACTTCGGGCCGGTCGTCGACGGCCGGGTCCTCACCGAACCGAGCGACGACGTCTTCGGCGCCGCCCGCCAGCACGCCGTCCCCCTCCTCGTCGGCACCAACGACGACGAGGGCTCGGTGTACGCCTCCCTGGACATCCTGCGCCGGCTGCCCGTCGAGCCCGGCACGGACGAGGTGTACCCGCTGCGCGGCGGCGACGAAGTCCGCCGTACGGCACGGCGGTTCACCGGCGAGAGCCGGTTCGGGTACCCGGTGTGGCACTGGGCGCGCACCCACGCGGCCCTCGCCCCCACCTGGATGTACCGCTTCACCCGGAGACCGCCGCTGCCCGCCGGCCTCCCGCTCGCCCCGCCCCGGGACGGGCTCCCCGACCACGGCGTCCACCACACCGCCGAACTGCCCTACGCCCTGGACACCCTGGACGCCCGCCCCTGGCCCTGGACCGACGCCGACCGTGAACTCGCCCGCACCATGGCCGACACCTGGGCCCGCTTCGTGACGGACCACGATCCGGGCGGGGGCGCGCTGCCCCCCTGGCCGCGGTTCACGGGGGAGCGGGCGATGGTGTTCGGAGGCGACGGCGTGGCGGTCGGTCCGGTGCAACGGCTGGACGCCCTACGGCTGTTGGACCGCGTTCCCCGCCCCCTGCTCGACTGAAGCCCAACGGAACGGAAGGACCCCCCCCATGGCACGACTCCCCGACACCGAAGGCAGCGGCGAGATCGCCGACCGCGTCCGCGCCCGGCGGGGCGGCGGCCTGCATCCGCTGGACCGGATGCTGCTGCACAGCCCGCCGGTGGCCGACGGCTGGAACAGCCTGCTCGGTGCCGTCCGGGGGCGGATGTCGCTGCCCGCCGACCTCCGCGAGCTGGTCGTCCTGCGGATCGCGGTCCTCAACCGGGCGCCGTACGAATGGCAGGCCCATGAGCCCGACGCCCGGCGGGCCGGGCTCGGGGACGAGGAGCTGGCCGAAGTCCGCAAGGAGAAGCCGGAGTTCGACGGGCGGACCGCGCGGGTCATCGCCTACGCCGACGCGATGACCCGCGATGTCCGGGTGCCCGACGCGCTGTTCGACGCCCTGCGGGCCGACTTCGACGACACCGAACTCGTCGAGCTGACGGCGACCGTGGCGGTGTACAACATGGTGTCCCGGTTCCTGGTCGCCCTGGACGTGCGGGCCTAGCCGCTCAGGAAGCGGAGCAGCAGAGGGTTCCACACGTCCGGCCGTTCCCAGTGCGGGTTGTGCCCGGCCTCCGCGACGATGTGCGCCTCCGCGTCCGCGAAGCGCCGTTCGAGGCGGCGCAGTCGCGACGGCGGGCAGTAGGGGTCGGCGTCGCCGGTGATCAGCAGGACGGGGAGGGCGAGGGCCTCCGGGGCATCCGGGGGCAGGGGCGGCGGGGGACCGATGGCGGTGCCCGCGCGGTCGTGGACCGCCCGCCAGGCGGCGACGCCGTCCGGGTTCCCGGCCCGGTACGCGGGGCCCAACTCCCTTGACTCGACGGGCAGGTGGGCGACGGCGTCCGGCACCGGGAGGTCCAGGGCGCTGCCCGAGAGGGTGAGGCCGAGCAGCCGGCCGGGGTGCGCGAGGGCGTGGGCCAGCGCGATCCGGCCGCCGGCCGCGGCGCCGACCACGTGGAAGGCGGTCAGGCCGAGCTGGTCGGCGAGGGCGGACAGGTCGGCCACGTCGTCGACGGCGGCGCCCGTGCCGGCGGCCGAGCCGCGGGCGCCGCGCCGTGAGTAGCCGATGACCCGGTGGCCCGCGGCGGCCAGCACCGGCCGCTGGTACGGCCAGCTCTCGCCGCTGCCGGAGTGCGGATGCAGCAGGATCACGGGAGGGCCGGAGCCGCCGGTGTCCCAGCACCAGAGGCTGCCGTTGCCCGATACTGGCACCCGGTGCTCCGTCACCACCATGCCTCACCGTGCCTCTTGAACCGAACGACGTATCGCTGTCGACAGACTATGGGTGAACGGGGTACTGGGCGGTACGAAAGTGCGATAGTGTCGACACCGTTGTGTCCGCTGTGAACCCGGAACCGGGCCGGACACGGACCAGGGAGGGCGCCGGATGGCCGATCAGGACACCCATGTCGTGCTCGCCCGCCTGCTGCGGCTGCGCGACCGGCGGGAGCCGCTGGTCGCGCAGATCGCCGAGTGGGTGGGCGCCGGGATCATCGAGGGGCGGCTGGCCGCGGGCCAGGACCTCAACAGCGTCGACCTGTCACGGCGGTTCGACACCAGCCGCACCCCTGTGCGCGAGGCCCTGATGGTCCTCGAACAGGAGGGCCTGGTCGAGATGAAGGCGCGCCGCCGGCCCCGGGTCGCGGCGCCCTCGCTCCAGGACATCCGGGACATCTACCAGGTCCGGCGGCAGCTCCTCGCCATGCTCGCCGGCCTCCTGGTGGACCGGGCCACCGACGAGGAACTCGCCGAACTGCGCGGCCGGGTCGAGAAGATGCGCGCACTCGCCGACGAGGGCGACGTGGACGCGTACTTCTGGGGCCATGTGCAGCTCCAGGAGCGGATGACCGAGATCGTCGGCAACGCCACCCTCAAGCAGATCCTCGACTCGCTGGCGCTGCGCACGCTCATGCTCCGCCACCTCAGCCTGACCCGCCCCGGCCGGCTCGCCTACAGCGTCGACGACCAGGAACGGCTGCTACAGGCCTGCGAGGAGCGCGACGGCGAGCTGGCCTCCGCGCTGATCGCGGGCGCGACGGTGCGGGCGCTGCGCTCGGTGGAGGAGCAGATCCAGGAGCAGGAGGCGGGCCGCAAGCCGTCACGTCGGCGGCGCACCCCGTCGACGTGACGGCCCACGGGTCCACGGCCCCCGCTCCGCCCGCCCCCGGTCTCACTTCGCCAGCACCCCGCCGTCCACCGGGAAGTTCCCGCCGGTGACCCACGCGGACTCGTCGGAGGCCAGGTAGACGGCGCACCAGGCGATGTCCTCGGGGGTGCCGACCCTGCCCAGCGGGATCCTGGCCAGCAGGGCCTCCTGGGCGGCGCCCTGGTGCGCGCCGGCCGATTCGGTGGCCGGGGTGCGCACCATGCCGGGGGAGATGGTGTTGGCGCGGATCCCGGCCGGGCCGCCCTCCACGGCCAGCTGCCGGGTCAGGCCGAGCACCGCCGACTTGCCCGCGCAGTGCGCGACCATGCCGAAGGTGCCGCTGCCCCGGAAGGCGTTCACCGAGGCGAAGTTGACGATCGAGCCGCCGCCGGACGCCACCAGGTGCGGCCAGGCCGCCCGCACCGGCAGGAAGACCACGTCGACCTCGCCGCGCAGGGTCGGCGTCCACTGCGCGTCGAAGTCCATCTCCGCCGTGCTCGCCATGTGCGGGGCGATCGCGCCCGCCGTCACCAGCACGTCGATCCGGCCGTACCGCTCGAACACCGCGTCCGCGCAGCTCCGCGCGTCCGCCGGGACCGTCATGTCCAGCGGGGCCATGACCTCGACCTTCACCCCGCGTTCCGCGGCCAGTTTCCGGGTCCGTCCGGCCGCGTCCGCGTCGATGTCGCAGCCGACCACGGTGGCGCCCTGCTCGGCGAAGAGCAGCGCGCAGCCCTGACCGATCCCCGCACCCGCGCCGGTGACGAGGGCGACCTTGCCGGTCAGGCGTTGTCCGGTCCGGGGATCGGTCATGGCGTTCTCCTCGTCGTGTGGGAAGCTCCTCCGCCATGTGTCTAGTGTCGACAGTAGGGCTTGGTCAAGAGGTATTGAGTCATTCACAGTGCAAGGTGTCGACACTGTGCCCTTCTTCGGGCAGACTGCGGGATCAACGGGAAAGGCCGCGCCTGAGGCGCGGACCCTGTGTGTTCGCGTCCAGAGAAGTCACAGGCCGACAAAGGCCGCGGCAAAGGCGCGCACTTTACGTTCCGTTGAACGGCCGGTCACGCGGTGCGCTGCCCCCCTGGAAACCGCGTGACCGGCCCCCCAGCCATCGAGCCGAACTGAGCCGTCCGATGAAATCCCCTGAATGGAAAGGCGGTACGGCATGACCCGGCACATCCGGATGCGGGCCGCCGTGGCCGGCGGGCTGCTGCTCGCCGCCGCGCTGCCGGCGCTGCCCGCCGTGGCCGCCGACGGCGGCTGTGTCCCCGCGTACACCCTGACCGGCTCCGCGACCGCCGCCACCAACACCCGGCATGTGGTCACCGCCGACCTCGACGGTGACGGCGCGCTCGACGTGGTCGCCGCCAACCTCGACGCCGACTCGGTGACGGTCCTGCCGGGCGACGGCGACGGGACGTTCGCGGCGGGCGGCACCTACGCGGTGGGGACCCGGCCGTACCAGACCGTGGTCGCCGACTTCGACGGCGACGGCCGCCCGGACCTGGCGACGGCCGACTTCGGCGGGGCCCAGGTGAGCGTGCTGCTCAACTCCGGTGACGGCACCTTCGGTACGGCCTCGGCGATCGACGTGTCCGGGTCGCCCCGGGCGCTGGCCACCGGGGACCTGAACGGGGACGGTACGGCCGATCTGGTGGTCGCGGAGCAGCAGACCAGCACCGTGCGGGTGCTGCTGGGCGACGGGGACGGCACCTTCACCGACGCGGGCCAGACCGCCACCGGCAGTCAGCCGCACGGTGTGGTCGTCGGGGACTTCGACGGTGACGGCGATGCCGACGTGGCCACCGCCAGCGTGGGCAGCGCGGGAGTGAGCGTGCTGCTCGGCGACGGCACCGGGGCCCTGGGGGCCGCCACCTCGTACGCGACCACCTCCCGGCTCTACTCCCTGGCCGAGGGCGACTTCGACGGCGACGGCAGCCCGGACCTGGCCGCGGTGAGCAACGGTGCCAACACGCTGGACGTGCTGCTCGGCGACGGCGACGGCACCTTCGCCGCGGCCACCGCCTACGCCACGCCCGCGCTGCCGGTCGCCGTGGGCGCCGCCGACCTGGACGGGGACGGCACCACGGACCTGCTGGTCTCCTCGCTGAAGGGGAACTCGGTCACGCCGTACACGGGAGCCACCACGGGCACCCTCACCCAGCTGACCGACGTGCCCGCCACCGGCGCCTACGACGCGACGGCGGCCGACCTGGACGGCGACGGCGTCCGCGACCTCGTGGTGGCGGACAGCACGGGCGGCCAGGTCGATGTGTTCCGGGGGGCCTGCCAGTGACCGGAACCTCACGAACGGCTGCCGCCGGCACTTCCACTGCCGGCGGCAGCCTCCCCGAGAGGCCGGTCCTGCGACTAGCTCTCGGTGACCATGAGGGACGCCATCATCCCCTCGTCCTCGTGCTGCAGGAGATGGCAGTGGAGCATGTACATGTAGGTGTCGTCGGAGAAGTCGGTGAACTCCATCGCGATCTCGATGGAGCCGCCGCCGACCACCTCGTAGGTGTCGTACCAGCCGAGTTCGACGCCGGTCGGATCCTCGCCGTTGATGGAGATCAGCTGGTACGGCACGTCGTGCAGATGGAAGGAGTGCTCCAGCTGCGTGCTGTTCTTGATCGTCCAGATCTCCTTGGACCCCAGCGTGGTGCTGATCATGGCCATGGAGGACATGCTCGTGCCGGCCGAGCCGTTGATCAGCATCGTCGCACCGGACTGGCCCAGGGTGATGGTGCGCGCGGTGAAGTCGCTGGTGTCGTACCGGTCGATGGTCCGCAGTGAGCTGGGCAGGTCGTCCGGAGTGTCGCTGCCGCTCGCGGTGACGGACAGGAAGTCGTACGTGCCGCTGCCGCCGCGGACCCAGCCGGTGGTGATGACCGCCTGGAGGGTGACGTCGTCCGAGAGGTCCATGACCATCTCGGCGCGGGCGCCGGCCACCAGCCGGATCTCGGTGACGTCGGCCGCCGACGCCAGGTAGCCCTGGTCGGTGGCGATCTGGGTCATCGTGCCGCCGTCGCTGCGCTGGATGGTGATGATGTCCGACGGCGAGGCGTTGAGCAGCCGGAACCGGGTCCGGGTCTTGGTCGCGGTGAAGGTGAGGGTGGTGTCGTCGACGTTGGTGCCGTTCACCAGCAGCGGGTAGCTCAGGCCGCTGCTGAGGTAACCGGTCAGGTCGTACTTGATGTCGCCGTCGGCGTCCACGGCCAGGCACTGGAAGATCAGCGGGATGTCGTCCGTGCCGTAGGTGCTGGGCAGGTCGGCGCTGGTGGTGTCGTCGCTGTCCTCGACGATGATCATGCCGGCCAGGCCGTGCACCGCCTGCTTCGCGGTGGTGCCCAGCGCGTGCGGGTGGTACCAGAGCGTCATCGGCTCGTCCTTGACCGTGAAGGTCGGCGACCAGGTCTCCCCGTCGGAGAACGCGACCTGCGGACCGCCGTCCATCTTGGCCGGGACGTGCGCGCCGTGGAAGTGGACCGTGGTGTCCTCGCCCAGGCTGTTGGTGATGTTGAGGACGTTGACGTTGCCCTTGGTCCACTTCATGGTCGGGCCGAGGAACGACTGGTTGTAGCCGGCGGTGGTGCTGGTGACACCGCTGAGCACCTCGGCGCTGCCGGTCTGCGCCTCCAGCGTGAAGGTGGTGGTGCTGTCGGAGGTGGTGCCCTCCAGGAGGTCCGGGACCGACAGGGTGGCGGTGTTGGTCGCGGCGCCGGCCTTGTTGCCGCTCGCGTCGGTCAGCAGGGCGAAGGTCGCGCCGGCCGCGCCGACGGCGCCGAGACCGACCCCGGCCATGCCGCCGAGGAACTTCCGCCGGTGCACGCCCTTGCCGCGCTTGACCGTCGCGGCCTTGGAGTGCTCGGCGTCGGTGACGCGCTCCGCCTTGGAGTGCTCCGGCTTGGCGTGGTCCGTGCCCTTGGCCCGCCGTCGCCTGCCGCGGGTTTCCTGCTCTTCGCTGCCCTCCGCCTCGAAGGCGGGATCTGTGGTGTGGGTCATGGCCCCGGATGTTTGACCTGGGGACTGTGTGAAATCTGAGGCGAAGTTAGGAGGGAACCGGGGTGACTGTGAGGCGGCCATGGACGCTGGTAATGCTGAACTCCCTTGAAAGCAAAAGGAGTTGATCAGGCGCAGCTGGCGCCCCGGGTGCGGGACGCAACGGACACAGGGGCCGCGCAGGGCATGCACATGATAACGATTCAGTCACAGGCGGAACTGGGGGTCAGGCCTGTCCGACCCGCCGGACAAGCCCCATGTACCGCTCCCAGTCCCAGTGCTTCCCCGGGTCGGTGTGGTCCGTCCCCGGCACCTCCACATGCCCGATCACATGCGCGCGGTCCGCCGGCATGCCGTACCGCCGGCATATCGCGGCCGTCAGCCGGGCCGAGGCCGCGTACATCGCGTCGGTGAAGTCCTCCGGGCGGTCCACGAACCCCTCGTGCTCGATCCCCACACTCCGCTCGTTGTACGACCGGTTCCCCGCGTGGAACGCCACGTCCAGCTCACGCACCAGCTGGGTGATCCGGCCGTCCTTGCGCACGATGTAGTGCGCCGCCGCCTGGTGCGCCGGGTCCTGGAAGACCTTCACCGCGCTCGCGTAGGGACCCTGGGTGACATGGACGACCACCCGGTCGATCCGGTAGTCGTCCGGCCGGTCCGCCGTCCGGTAGTTCGCCGGGGACGCCGCCACCCAGCGCGCGCCCCGGAAATCCACCGCGCCCGCCACCCGGGCCTTGCGCACCCCCGGCAGCCGCCAGTACAGCCGCGCCAGCTCGTCCCTGGTCAGCACCGCCGTGCCCACGGCGGCGGCCGCCCCGCCGACCAGCAGCGCCCGCCGCCCGAGCCGCCGGTCCTGATCACCCGTTCGCTCCCCCATGCGATCTCCAACGGATACTCGCGGGCCCCGGTTCCCGCGCCCCCGTACCCTGGAGGGGCTATGACTGACACCCCGCAGCGCACCCGCCCCCTCCGCGTCCTCGCCGCCATGTCGGGCGGCGTGGACTCCGCCGTCGCCGCCGCCCGCGCGGCCGACGCCGGCCACGACGTCACCGGCGTCCACCTCGCGCTCTCCGCGAACCCCCAATCCTTCCGGACCGGCGCGCGGGGCTGCTGCACCATCGAGGACTCCCGCGACGCCCGCCGCGCCGCCGACGTCATCGGCATCCCGTTCTACGTCTGGGACCTCGCCGACCGCTTCCGCGAGGACGTCGTCGAGGACTTCGTCGCCGAGTACGAGGCCGGCCGCACCCCCAACCCCTGCCTGCGCTGCAACGAGAAGATCAAGTTCGCCGCGCTCCTGGACAAGGCGCTCGCGCTCGGCTTCGACGCCGTCTGCACCGGCCACTACGCGAAGATCGTGACCCTCGCCGACGGCTCCCGCGAACTGCACCGCGCCTCCGACATGGCGAAGGACCAGTCGTACGTCCTCGGCGTCCTCGACGAGAAGCAGCTCGCCCACGCCCTCTTCCCGCTCGGTGACACCCTCACCACCAAGGAGGAGATCCGCGCCGAGGCCGAGCGCCGGGGCCTCGCGGTCGCCAAGAAGCCCGACTCGCACGACATCTGCTTCATCGCCGACGGCGACACCCAGGGCTTCCTCGCGAAGCGCCTCGGCAAGGCCGAGGGTGACATCGTCGACGAGACCGGCACCAAGCTCGGCACCCACGAGGGCGCGTACGGCTTCACCATCGGCCAGCGCAAGGGCCTGCGCATCGGCCACCCCGCCGCCGACGGCAAGCCGCGCTACGTCCTCGACATCTCCCCGGTCGACAACACCGTGACGGTCGGCCCCGCCGACGCCCTCGACGTCACCGGCCTCACCGCGATCAAGCCCCGCTGGTGCGGCACCGCCCCCACCGCCCCCGGCGTCTACACCGCCCAGCTCCGCGCCCACGGCGGCGAGACCGAGGTGAGCGCGGAACTCGTCGGCGGCGAACTGCGCGTCACGTTCACCGACCCGGTCCGCGGCGTCGCCCCCGGCCAGGCGATCGTCCTCTACGACGACACCCGCGTCGTCGGCTCGGCCACGATCGCCTCGACCGTCCGACGTCAGCCGGTGACCTCCACCTCGTAGAAGCACAGGTGGTCCTTGATCTGGGCGACATCGGCCTTCGGCTCGGGGTACGCCCAGACCAGGTCCGGCGCGTCCGGCAGGGACCAGTACGACGCGGTCCCCTTGAAGGGGCAGACGGTGTGCGTCTCGGAGGCCGTCAGCAGATCGAGCCGGACGTCCTCGGCGGGTATGTAGTAGCGCGGGGGACAACCGGTCTCGTGCAGCACAAGCGCCCGGTCGCTCTCGGCGAGAACCAGACCGCCGTGCGTGACACGGACGTGCTGGTCGCTGTCTTCAATGGTGATCGTGTGTCCTGAGGCCATATAAGGCTGACGCCGACAGACGTCGACTTGTTCCCGACACTCAGCGCAGCGCCCCTTCAGGGGCGCGGGGAACTGCGCGACCAGCCCCCACCCACCCGCAGCCGCGAAACGACTCTCCTACCCTGAACGCATGCGAATCTGTGTCTTCCTCTCCGCGGCAGATCTCGACGACCGCTACACCCGCCCCGCCAGAGACTTCGCGAAACTGATCGGCAAAGGCGGCCACTCCCTGGTCTGGGGCGGCTCGGACACCGGTCTCATGAAGGTCGTCGCCGACGGCGTCCAGGAAGCCGGCGGCAAGCTGACCGGCGTCTCCGTCGGCTTCCTCGCCCACAAGGCCCGCCCCGGCGCCGACGAGATGGTCATCGCCGCCGACCTCGCGGAACGCAAGCGCCTCCTCCTGGAGAAGTCCGACGCCGTCGTGATCATGGTCGGCGGCACCGGCACGCTCGACGAGGCCACCGAGATCCTGGAGCTCAAGAAGCACGGCCACACCGACAAGCCCGTGGTCCTGCTCAACACCGCCGGTTTCTACGACGGCCTCAAGGAACAGTTCCGCCGCATGGAGGCGGAGGGCTTCCTGCCGCGCCCCCTGTCCGAGCTGGTGTTCTTCGCCGAGGAACCCGCCGCCGCGCTCGCGTACCTGGAGGCGGACCCGAGCGCCCGCTGATGCGAGCATGGCCCTCATGGCAACTCATGTGATCACCGGTGCCGGTTCCGGCATCGGCGCCGCCGTGGCCCGCCGTCTGCACGCGCGCGGGGACGAACTCTTCCTGCACGCGCGCGACGCGGGCCGCGCGAAGGAACTGGCCGCCGAGTTCCCCGGCGCCCGCACCCTCGTCGGCGACCTGGCGGACCCCGACAAGCTCTCCTGGGCGTTCTCCCACCAGTCGCTCCCGGACCGGGTCGACTCGCTGCTGCACATCGCCGGCGTGGTCGACCTGGGCGGGATCGGCGAGCTGACCCCGAAGTCCTGGCGCCACCAGCTCAACGTCAACCTGATCGCACCGGCCGAGCTGACCCGCCACTTCCTGCCCCAGCTCCGCACCACCCGCGGCCATGTGATCTTCGTGAACTCCGGCGCCGGCCTCAGCGCGCACGCCGGCTGGTCGGCGTACGCGGCCTCGAAGCACGGACTGAAGGCGCTGGCCGACTCCCTCCGCCAGGAGGAGCACGGCAACGGCGTCCGGGTCACCTCGGTCTACCCCGGCCGCACGGCGAGCCCGATGCAGGCCAAGGTCCACCAGCAGGAGGGCAAGGAGTACGACCCCGCCCGCTGGATCGACCCGGAGTCGGTCGCGACCACGATCCTCACGGCGCTCGACCTGCCGGCGGACGCGGAGATCAACGACCTGACCGTGCGCCCCGGCCCGCTCCCTGGCTAGCACCACGGGCCTGGCCCGGCGCGGCGCGGCGCGGCGCGGTCAGCGCAGAGCCAGCCGGCCGCGGAAGTTCTCCGGCACCGGCGCGAACCTCAGAGCCATGGTGACCGTCTCCGGCCGGTCCACGGTGAGCCGGTAGCGCGTGCACAGCAGGTGGCACAGAGCCATCAGCTGGACGATCGCGAGGTTCGCGCCGACGCACTTCTTCGGCGCCCAGCCGAACGGCACGTAACTGGCGCGGTCCGCCGGTCCGTGCGGCGCGCCGGGCAGGAAGCGGTCCGGGTCGAAGACGTCGGGCCGCTCCCAGACCCGCTCGTCGCGGTGGATCAGATGCGGGCTCAGCAGATACCACTGCCCCGGCTCCAGCCGCGTGCCGCCCAGGTCGAACCCGAGTGTGGAGCGGCGCACCAGCAGCAGCGGCGGGCTCCACATCCGCAGCACCTCCTTCACGAACCGGTGCGTCACCGGCGCCGCCCGGGTGGGCGTCGTACGGAACTCCACCGGGTTCACGGCGCCCAGTTCGGCCTCCAGCCGGCGCTGCCACTCCGGGTGCCGGACGAACTCGTACAGGAGGCTGGCGAGGGCGGTTCCGGGCGGGCCCCCGATGGCGGTGAGGACGGTGGTCACCACGTCCAGCGCGCGGTCCATGCCCAGTTCCGGCAGCAGGTCCACGAACGGGTCGGCGAGGTCCGGCTCGCGCCCGCGCCGACCGCGGGCGCGCTGCCGCAGGACCCGGCGCACCACCAGCCCGGCCCGCACCTGGACGGCCACGTGCCGCAGCTGGTGCAGGACACCGCCCGGCACGGGCGACACCAGCCGCGCCAGCTTCATCTCCAGGTCCCGGCGCACCACTTCGGCCTCGCCCGCGGTGAGCCCGCCGAGCGCGACGGGCAGCAGCGAGCGCAGCGCGAGGTCCTGCATCAGCAGGGTCAGGTCGGTGTCCTGCCCGGCCCGCGCGTCCAGCACCCGCTCCATGCGGCCGATCAGCAGTGCGTGCTGCTCCGCCGTCGCCAGGGCGTGCAGCTGGGTCAGCCAGGTGGCGCGGATCCGGCTCCAGCGCACCTCGGGGCTGCGCCGCCGGCGCACCATGTCGACCAGGCGGTCGTGCAGGACGAACCGGTGCCAGTTCGCGGCGCTGACCCGGCGCGCCGCCTCCGGCTCGAAGACCCCGAGCCGCTGGTCGTCGACCCAGAAGATCCCCTCCTCCTGGGCACTGCGCAGCCGCAGGGAACTCAGGAAGTCCTCGGGGTGCTGCGGGGTGGTCATCGTGGGCGTCCCCTCCTGGGGGCGCGGGGAGCCGGCCGTACGGCGCCTCCCCGCGCCGGGCCGGTCAGATGTGGTGGTACAGGTACCAGAACTGCCCGTACGAGCGACGGACGTTGAGGACCGACTTCGTCTTGAGGTACAGCGCGCGCATGCTGGTTCACCTCCTCTCGGGACAGCCGTCGGGACGGCTCAGCACCGCGGTGAACCGCGGCGGAGCCAGCGCCGGACCCACCTGGGGCCCGCCGCCGTCAGAGGTGACCGACACCCGCCAGTCACGGGTCAGGAGTCCGACGAGGTCCTCCAGCAGCCGTACGGTGACGGTCGCGCCGGCGCAGGTGTGCGGACCGTGCCCGAACGGCAGGTAGGCCCCGTCGGGCGCGCCCTCGGCCCAGCGCTGCGGGAGGAACTCGTCGGGCCGCTCCCAGTGCCCGGGATGCCGGTGCACCAGATAGCTGCACACCATGAGCCGGTCCCGGGGCGTGACACGGGTCCCGCCCAGCTCCTGCGGCCGGGCCGGGGTGCGGGCGAACAGCCAGGCCACCGGCCACAGCCGCAGCGCCTCACGGACGATCCAGCCCGGTTCGGCCGCGGCCCGGTCCGGGTGCGTGCCGAGGAGCAGGACCGCCCAGCCGAGCGCGAACCCGACCGACCCGACGGTGGCGAACAGGAACGACAGATAGACCTCGACCAGCTCCGCGGGGTCCGCGTCCGGACCGCCCCCGTCCACGACGACGTCGAGCAGGTCGCGCGGTTCCGCCGGGCCGCCGGGTGGGCGCGGCGCCCGCTGCCGGGCGCGGACCTCGGTGCGCAGGACGCGCAGCGCGCGGCGGCGGAACAGCAGCCGGGACGGGGCGGGGCGGCGCCGCCGGGCACCCGCGAGGACCGCGCGGGTGACGATCGCCGCCACGGTCGTGCGCAGGTGCGCCGGTGCCTGCGGGTGCAGCAGCACCTCACGCAGGTGCCGCTCGACGAGCCGGTTCCCGGCGTCCGGCCACTCGCTGCGCGGCGCCAGCGACTCGGCGACGAGGCCGGGCAGTTCGGCCCGCCGTTCCCGCAGATGACGCTGGATCAGGCCGCGGGCCGCGCGGCCGATGGCGATCTGCGCGGAGCGCGGCCCGAAGACCCCGTGCCGGTGGTGGTAGAAGTCGGAGGTGTCCGCCACCACGCCGTGCCGGTTGCCCAGCACCGCGCGGGCCGCCTCGGGTTCGGCCACGCACACCGCGCCGCCCAGCGCCGAGCGCCACACGTCGGGCCCGCCGCCGAACTCCGCCGTCAGCAGGGCCAGCGGGTCGCGACGGCCGTCGGCCGGACCGGCGCCTACACCGTTGCCGGTCACGGGACGTGCGGACGACGACGTCATGGGTGTCCTCCCTGAGGGGTGCCGGGGACCGGCGCCGGGGCGAGCCGCCGCAGACCGGGGCTCCGGCACTTGGCGCCTCGGTCCGCGGACCCAGCCTGGGGGGCGGACCCCGCCCTGTCGCCGGTCGTGCCGTTGAGCGGAACGGCGACCGCGACGTCCGGGGCCCGAGGCCCAAGGTCCGGCGTCCGGGTTCGGGGTCCGAGGCCCGGTGTCCGGGGTGCGGGGTGCGGGGTTCGGGGTCAGTGGTGGCGGCCGAGTCCCGCCGTGATGGCCGACGCCGCGCGCCGGGCCGTGTCGGCGAGGCGTTCGAGGCGGTGGTCGGGGCCGGTCAGCACGCTCAGCGCCGCCACCGGCACGCCGTCCGCCGTGTACACGGGCACGGCGGCACAGCACACGCCGGTCAGCACCTCCTCGTGGTCGTAGGCGGCCCCGGACTCCCGGATCCGCCGGGCCTCCTCCGGCCAGGTCCGGGGCAGCGGGCCGGGTGCCGCTCCGGGACGGACCCAGGCGGTCAGGACCTTGCCGGCCGCCGTGTACCAGGGCCAGACCGGCCGGTCGTCGGGCAGCGGACGCGGCACGTCCGCGGTCGTCGTCCAGTCCAGGACCAGCGTCTGGCCCCGGTGCAGCACGGCGAGTTCGGCCGTCATGCCGGTGACGGCCGTCAGCCGCCGCAGCGGCCGCCGGGCGGCCGACCGCAGGCCCGGATACGGCTGCCAGCCCTGGCCCAGCCGGAACATGCCCGGTCCGATGCGGTAGCGGCCCGCGCTCCGTTCTACGGCGCCCAGTTCCGTCAGCTGGTCGAGCAGCCGGTACGCGGTCGTCTTGGGCAGACCGCACACGGCGGCCAGCGCGCTGACCCCGACGTCCTGCTCCTGGTCCAGGGCGTTCAGCAGGGCGAAGGCGCCTTCCAGGACACCGCGTCCGGCCGCCGCCGACAGCGGTCCGGCCACAGCCGCCGACTGCCCGGGCCGCCCCGGCCGTTCGGACGAAGGTGCCGAGGCCGTCGCGGTCGCACTCTCCGATCGATGCACGTGTCAACCCCCGTTTTCACGTGTGAACCCCGTCCGGTCGCCGGTCGGGGTGTGGTCATGAGCGCCACCCGCCGACGAACCGGCGCGAAACCGCCCGGACCAGGGTGGAGGCCGTGCATGGGCCGAATATTTGTCGAAACGTTGTCGCCCGGCCCGACGAGGTCATGGGACACCGCACACCCGGTGCCGCCCGCACACCGCGCCTCCCGCCCCGCTTAGGCTCCTCACGTGAACGCAAACACCGTCTTCGGCGCTGCCACCGGCGTCGGCTCGCTCCCCGGCACCGACGCCCGGGAGGCCGCAAAGACCGCGACCGGCAGCTTCGAGGACTTCCCCTTCCTGCCCGAACTGCCCGCCCGCGGCCCCGGCGCCGACATGATCGGCCGTACCGCGGGCCTGCTCGTGGAGCTGTACGCGCGCGTGGAGCCCAGCGGCTGGCGGATCGGCGACCGGCCGGGCCGGGACACCCGGCGGGCCCGCTCCTGGCTGGGCGAGGACCTGGACGCGCTGGAGGAGTTCACCCAGGAGTACGAGGGCCCGCTCAAGGTGCAGGCGGTCGGCCCCTGGACGCTGGCCGCCGCCCTGGAGCTGCGCAACGGCGAGTCGGCGCTCTCCGACCCCGGCGCCTGCCGGGACCTGGCCGCCTCCCTCGCCGAGGGCCTGCGGCTGCACCTCGCCGACGTCCGCGCCCGGATCCCCGGCGCCCACGTGGTCCTCCAGCTCGACGAGCCGTCCCTCACCGCCGTGCTGCGCGGCCAGGTCAGGACGGCCAGCGGCTACCGCACCCACCGGGCCGTGGACCGCCAGGTCGTCGAGGCCACCCTGCGCGAGGTGGTCGGCGTCCATGCCGACGGCCCGGTGGCCGTGCACTCCTGCGCCCCCGACGTCCCCTTCGCGCTGCTCCGCCGGGCCGGCGCCGCCGCCGTCTCCTTCGACTTCTCGCTCCTCACCGAACGTGACGAGGACGCCATCGGCGAGGCCGTCGAGGGCGGTACCCGGCTGTTCGTCGGTGTCGTGCCCGGCACGGACGCCGCATTGTCAGACCCTGCCGGTAGCGTCATGGGTGTCAGGACGCTGTGGCGCAGGCTGGGGCTGCGGCCGGGGCTGCTCGCGGAATCCGTCACGGTCACCCCGTCGTGCGGACTCGCGGGCGCTTCCCCCGGGTACGCCCGGCAGGCGCTCGCCCACTGCGTCCGGGCGGCGAGATCTCTCGCGGACAACCCAGAGTAACGGGAGGAACACGGTGGCCGGCGACCAGCAGCAGGCTCAGACGGCGGTGCCCGCCGAGGCACGGGAGAAGCACGCGCGGCTCGCCGAACAGATCGAGGAGCACCGCTTCCGGTACTACGTGAAGGACGCCCCCGTCGTCAGCGACGCGGAGTTCGACACCCTCCTCAAGTCGCTGGAGGCGCTGGAGGACCAGTACCCCGAGCTGCGCACGCCCGACTCGCCGACCCAGAAGGTCGCGGGCTCGTACGAGACGGAGTTCACCTCGGTCGAGCACCGCTCGCGGATGATGTCGCTGGACAACACGTTCAACGACGACGACCTCGCGGCCTGGGCCGAGCGCGTCCACAAGGAACTGGGCGACCAGGAGTACCACTTCCTGTGCGAGCTCAAGGTCGACGGCCTCGCCGTCAACCTCACCTACGAGCACGGCCGCCTCGTCCGCGCGGCGACCCGCGGCGACGGCCGCACCGGCGAGGACATCACGCCCAACGTCCGTACGATCGCGGAGATCCCGGACCGGCTGCACGGCGAGCAGGTCCCGGACCTGGTCGAGATCCGCGGCGAGGTCTACTTCCCGATGGAGAAGTTCGCCGAGCTCAACGAGCGCCTGGTCGCCGCCGGTGACAAGCCGTTCGCCAACCCGCGCAACGCGGCGGCCGGTTCGCTGCGCCAGAAGGACCCGCGGGTCACCGCCTCCCGCCCGCTGCACATGGTCGTCCACGGCATCGGCGTCCTGGAGGGCTTCGAGGGCCTGAACCGGCTCTCCGAGGGCTACGCCCTGCTGAAGACCTGGGGGCTGCCCACCTCCCCGCACAACCGGGTGGTCGACGACCTCGACGGGGTGCGGGAGTTCATCGCCTACTACGGCGAGAACCGGCACTCCGTGGAGCACGAGATCGACGGTGTCGTCGTCAAGCTCGACGAGATCCGTCTCCAGGGGCGGCTGGGCTCGACCGCGCGGGCGCCGCGCTGGGCGATCGCCTACAAGTACGCGCCGGAAGAGGTCAACACCAAGCTCGTCGACATCAAGGTGGGCGTCGGCCGCACCGGGCGGGTCACCCCGTACGCGCAGGTCGAGCCGGTCACGGTGGCGGGCAGCGAGGTCGAGTTCGCCACCCTGCACAACCAGGAGGTCGTCAAGGCCAAGGGTGTGCTGATCGGCGACACCGTGGTGCTGCGCAAGGCCGGTGACGTCATCCCGGAGATCCTCGGCCCGGTCGTCGACCTGCGGGACGGCACCGAGCGGGAGTTCGTGATGCCGGCCGAGTGCCCCGAGTGCGGCACCCCGCTGCGGGCCATGAAGGAGGGCGACATCGACCTCCGCTGCCCCAACGCCCGCACCTGCCCTGCCCAGTTGAGGGAGCGCGTCGCCTATCTCGCGGGCCGCGAGTGCCTGGACATCGAGCACTTCGGCGGGGTGGCCGCGGCCGCCCTCACCCGGCCGCTGGAACCGGCCGACCCGCCGCTGGTCGACGAGGGCGACCTCTTCGACCTCACGGTGGAGAAGCTGCTGCCCATCAAGGCGTACGTGCTGGACCCGGACAGCGGGCTGCCCAAGCGCGACCCCAAGACCGGCGAGGAGAAGGTCGTCACGGTCTTCGCCAACCAGAAGGGCGAGCCCAAGAAGAACACCCTCGCCCTCCTGCAGACCATCGAGGAGGCGAAGACCCGCCCGCTCGCCCGCTTCCTCAACGGCCTGTCCATCCGGCACGTCGGACCGGTCGCCGCGCAGGCGCTGGCCCGCGAGTTCCGCTCCATCGACCGCATCGAGCAGGCCACCGAGGAGGAGCTGTCGAACATCGACGGCGTCGGCGGCATCATCGCGACCGCGCTCAAGGAGTGGTTCGCGGAGGAGTGGCACCGCGAGATCATCCGAAAGTGGAAGGCCGCTGGAGTCCCGCTGGAGGACGAGTCCACCGGCGAGGACGAGGGACCGCGTCCCCTGGAGGGCCTCACCGTCGTGGTGACCGGAACCCTGGAGCACCACACCCGGGACGGCGCCAAGGACGCACTGCAGAGCCGCGGGGCCAAGGTGACGGGCTCGGTGTCCAAGAAGACGTCGTTCGTGGTCGTCGGTGACAACCCCGGATCGAAGTACGACAAGGCGATGCAGCTGAAGGTCCCGGTTCTGAACGAGGACGGATTTGTCGTCCTTTTGGAGCAGGGACCGGACGCCGCGGCCGAAGTAGCCCTTCCGACCGAGGAGTAGCGGTTGAAGGCCACCCGTTCGGCGCATACCAGATGCATACGGGTGGCCGGGGCGCAATCGGGCAACCGTCGACGACCGCTGCCCGTGAAAGCCTTCTGCGGCCTACTGTTGGGATGTGCGCCTGCCGTGCCCAGCTGCGGTCGGGGCATTCCCGTGCTCTGACGGGCACGGACCGCATGGCGTGGGCACCGCCGGCTGTGAGAGGGACGGGAATGGAACCGACCGAGAGCGCCGCTCCGGGCGCGCGGCTGCCGCTGCGCCGCCGGGCGTGCGCGTGGCGGGAGAGCCGCTGGGCGGTGCGCGGCGACCGGCGCCCGGGCCTTGCGGTGGCGAGCGGCGCGGCCGACGCCCGCGACCCGCTGCCGCTGGCCGCCGTCGAACCGCCGCCCGACCTGACCGACGGCGACCACGACCGGCACCTGTCCTGGCCCGCGCTGCCCGCCGGGGTCGTCGCCGCCGCCGCGTTCACCCTCGGCGCGGGCTTCTACCGCGCCTTCACCGACGACCACGCCCTCTTCCCGTCCGGCACGGTCGGCTGGTCGCTGGCCGTACTGACCGGCATCATCGTCGGCCACCTGGTGCTGCTCGGCCGCGCCCGCTGGTGGGGCGGCACCGGCTCCGGCGCCGCCCTCACCCTGGCCGTCCTCCTGCTCTACGGCTGGGTGCCGGCCGGCATGGTCAGCCTCACCGTCGTCGTGCTGGTCGGCATAGCCAGGCGCCACCGCTGGCGGCAGGGCGTCCTGCACGGCGCGGTGGACATCCTCGGCATCGGCGCCGGCGCGCTGGTGCTCGGCGCGTTCGGCCGCGTCCCCACCGTCGAGTCGCCCTGGAACCCGGCCGGCTGGAGCGTCTCCACCGCCCCCGAGGTCGTGCTCGTCGCGGTGGCCTATCTCGCCGTCACCCGCGCCCTGCTCTGGTACCTGCACGCACCGCGCGGCGGCGGAGTGCCCACCGTCGCCCGCACCGCCCTGATGCGCCAGGGCCTGGTGGCCGTCGCCCTGCTCGGCATCGCCCCGCTGATCTGCGTGGTCGCGATGGCCCAGCCGCTGCTGCTCCCGCTGTTCTCCATCCCGCTGGTCGCCCTCGACTCCACCCTGTGGATAGCCCGGGCCCGCGCCGAGGAGCAGCTGCGCGACCCGCTGACCGGGCTGCCCAACCGGCAGTGGCTCCTTGAGCGGATCTGGACCGCCCTCGACGACGCCGAACGCATCGGCGCCCGCTCGGCTCTCATGCTGATCGACCTCGACCGGTTCCGTTCGGTCAACGACACGCTCGGTCATCTCGCCGGTGACCGGCTGCTCCTCCAGATAGCCGACCGGCTGCGCGCCGCGCTGCCGCGCGGCGCGGAGGCGGCGCGGCTCGGCGGCGACGAGTTCGCGGTGTTACTGCCGGTCGCCGACTCCACGACGTCCGCGACGCGGGTGGCCCGCGGGCTGGTCACGGCGCTCTCCTCGCCGCTCGACCTCGACGGACTCACGCTCGTCCTGGAGGCCAGCGCGGGTGTCGCCGTCTTCCCGGACCACGCGCTCGACGCGGAGGGGATGCTGCGCCGGGCGGACGTGGCGATGTACCAGGCGAAGCGGGACCGCACCGGCGTCGAGGTGTACGAGTCCAAGCGGGACTCCAACACCCCGGACCGGCTGGGACTGTTGGGAGACCTGCGCCGCGCCCTGGACGCGCACGAGGTGCAGCTGCACTACCAGCCCAAGGTGCGCTTCGACGGGCAGGTGGCCGGTCTGGAGGCGCTGGTCCGGTGGGTCCATCCGGAGCGCGGCAAGGTTCCGCCGGACGAGTTCATAGCGATCGCCGAGTCCTCCGGCCTGATGCCCCATCTGACGGAGTACGTGCTGGAGACCGCGCTCGCGCAGGTCGCCGAGTGGCGGGCGCAGGGGCTGCGGGTGCCGGTGGCGGTGAACGTCTCGCCGCGTGACGTCCACACACCGGGGTTCGCCGGTTCGGTGGCGGCGCGGCTGGCCCGGCACGGGGTGCCGGCGGGGGCGTTGCAGCTGGAGATAACGGAGCATGTGCTCCTGGAGGACCCGCAGCGGGCCGCCGACACCCTCGCGGGGCTGACCGGGCACGGCGTGAAGATGTCGCTGGACGACTTCGGCACGGGGTACTCCTCGCTGGTGCATCTGCGGCGGCTGCCGGTGAGCGAGCTGAAGATCGACCGGTCGTTCGTGGCCCGGCTCGCCATCGACAACGAGGACGCGGAGATCGTGCGCTGCACGGTCGACCTCGCGCATTCGCTGGGGCTGCTGGTCGTCGCGGAGGGCGTGGAGGACGACGAGACGTGGGAGCGGCTGCGGGACCTGGGGTGTGACGCCGTGCAGGGGTGGCTGGTCGCCGCGGCGATGCCGCCGGAGGAGGCGACGGCGTGGTTGCTGGCACGAGGGTCGCGGGGGTGGCAGCGGCCGCGGGCGGCTCTGCCGGCGGCCGAGTAGCCGACCGCTGTGTGTGGGGGGCGGGCGCGAGCGCGCTGTGGTTGCTCGCGCACTTCCTCGCGCCCCTGAAGAGCCGGGCGCCGGGTCATCCACTACCTGCGGAGCGAGGCCCGGGGACACCCGTAGCTGAAACCGTTTAACGGCTACCCGGCGCCGCCCCATAGGATTGGCCCCAAACCACACACACTCACCCCAGAGGAACGCTGCATGCCTGGCATCACGCGCGAGGAGGTCGCCCACCTCGCCCGGCTGGCGCGTCTGGAGCTGAAGCCCGAAGAACTCGAACACTTCGCCGGCCAGCTCGACGACATCATCGGCGCGGTCGCCCGCGTCAGCGAGGTCGCCGACCAAGACGTACCGCCGACCTCGCACCCGCTGCCGCTGACGAACGTCATGCGCGCGGACGAGGTCCGTCCCTCGCTCACCCCCGCGCAGGCGCTCTCCGGCGCCCCGGCCCAGGAGCAGCAGCGTTTCAAGGTG
The DNA here is from genome assembly GCF_044747345.1 of Streptomyces sp. NPDC090088. Classification (NCBI taxonomy): domain Bacteria; kingdom Bacillati; phylum Actinomycetota; class Actinomycetes; order Kitasatosporales; family Streptomycetaceae; genus Streptomyces; species Streptomyces sp. NPDC090088. Next base: position 1,315,441 of record NZ_JBIVDZ010000002.1, read on the forward strand.
CCGCAGATCCTGGGGGAGGACTAGACAGCCATGACGGACATCATCAAGCTCACGGCCGCCGAGACCGCCGCGAAGATCGCCTCCGGTGAGCTCACCGCGGTGCAGGTCGCCGAGGCCCACCTCGCCCGTATCGAGGCCGTCGACGAGAAGGTGCACGCCTTCCTGCACGTCGACCGCGAGGGCGCCCTGGCGCAGGCGCGTGCCGTCGACGAGAAGCGGGCCAGGGGCGAGAAGCTCGGTCCGCTGGCCGGCGTCCCGCTCGCGCTCAAGGACATCTTCACCACCGAGGGCATCCCGACCACGGTCGGCTCGAAGATCCTCGAAGGCTGGATCCCGCCGTACGACGCCACGCTCACCAAGCGGCTGAAGGCCGCCGACGTGGTCATCCTCGGCAAGACCAACATGGACGAGTTCGCCATGGGGTCGAGCACCGAGAACAGCGCGTACGGGCCGACCGGCAACCCGTGGGATCTCACCAAGATCCCCGGCGGTTCCGGTGGCGGCTCCTCCGCCGCCCTCGCCTCCTTCCAGGCGCCGCTCGCCATCGGCACCGACACCGGCGGCTCCATCCGCCAGCCGGCCGCCGTCACCGGCACGGTGGGCGTCAAGCCGACGTACGGGGCCGTGTCGCGGTACGGCATGGTCGCGTTCTCGTCCTCCCTTGACCAGGGCGGCCCGTGCGCCCGTACGGTCCTGGACGCTGCCCTCCTCCACGAGGTCATCGCCGGGCACGACCCGCTGGACTCCACCTCCATCGACACGCCCGTGCCGCCGGTCGTCGAGGCCGCCCGCAACGGCAGCGTCGAGGGCATGCGCGTCGGTGTGGTCAAGCAGTTCCGCGGCGAGGGCTACCAGGCCGGCGTCCTCCAGCGCTTCGACGAGTCCGTCGCCCTCCTCAAGGACCTGGGCGCCGAGATCGTCGAGCTGGACTGCCCGTCCTTCGACCTCGCGCTCTCCGCGTACTACCTGATCGCGCCCAGCGAGTGCTCCAGCAACCTCGCCCGCTTCGACGGCCTGCGCTACGGCCGGCGGACCGGCGACGACGGCTCGCACTCCGCCGAGGAGGTCACCTCCCTCACCCGTGAGGCGGGCTTCGGCCCCGAGGTGAAGCGCCGCATCATGCTCGGCACGTACGCGCTCAGCTCCGGCTACTACGACGCGTACTACGGCTCGGCCCAGAAGGTCCGCACGCTCATCACGCGCGACTTCGAGAAGGCCTTCGAGCAGGTCGACGTGATCGTGTCGCCGACGACGCCGACCACCGCCTTCGCGATCGGCGAGCGCGCCGACGACCCGATGGCGATGTACCTGGCCGACCTGTGCACCATCCCGACGAACCTCGCGGGCAACGCGGCCATGTCGCTGCCCTGCGGTCTCGCCCCGGAGGACAACCTCCCGGTGGGCCTGCAGATCATCGCCCCGGCGCTGAAGGACGACCGGCTTTACAAGGTCGGCGCCGCCGTCGAGGCCGCCTTCGTGGAAAGGTGGGGCCACCCGCTCCTGGAGGAGGCTCCGTCGCTGTGAGCAACGCACTGTCGAAGGCCAAGGGCTTCAAGAAGTCGAAGTCCGGCACGTACCTGTCCATGGCCACCACCGCCTTCGGTGCGGTCGGTGTCGCCAAGCAGATCAAGAAGGCCCGCGCCGAGCACGACACGCTCCGGCTCATCGACGCCACCGTGTCCGCCGTCGCGATCGTCACCGGTTTCGCCCTGCTGTACCGCGAGCTGAAGCGGCTGGGCGACGACGACGTCCTGCTGGGCTGAGAGGGAAGTTTCACCGTGACCACCACGACCGACCTGGTGTCGTACGAGGACGCGCTGGCGTCCTACGACCCCGTCATGGGCCTTGAGGTCCATGTCGAACTCGGCACCAAGACGAAGATGTTCTGCGGCTGTTCGACCGAGCTGGGCGCCGAGCCCAACTCGCAGACCTGCCCGACCTGCCTCGGCCTGCCCGGCGCGCTCCCGGTCGTCAACGCGACCGGCGTCGAGTCCGCGATCAAGATCGGTCTCGCGCTGAACTGCGAGATCGCCGAGTGGTGCCGCTTCGCCCGGAAGAACTACTTCTATCCGGACATGCCGAAGAACTTCCAGACCTCCCAGTACGACGAGCCGATCGCCTTCAACGGCTACCTCGACGTGCAGCTGGAGGACGGCGAGTCCTTCCGCGTGGAGATCGAGCGCGCCCACATGGAGGAGGACACCGGCAAGTCGACGCACGTCGGCGGCGCCACCGGCCGTATCCACGGCGCGTCCCACTCCCTGCTCGACTACAACCGCGCGGGCATCCCGCTCATCGAGATCGTCACCAAGCCGATCGAAGGCGCCGGTGAGCGCGCTCCCGAGGTCGCGCGGGCGTACGTCCGTGAGCTGCGCGAGGTCATCCGGGCGCTCGGCGTGTCCGAGGCCCGCATGGAGATGGGCCAGATGCGCTGCGACGTGAACCTGTCGCTGCGCCCGAACGGCACCGAGAAGTTCGGCACCCGTTCCGAGACGAAGAACGTGAACTCGCTGCGGTCCGTGGAGCGTGCGGCCCGTTTCGAGATCATGCGGCACGCGGCCGTGCTGAACGGCGGCGGGACGATCATCCAGGAGACCCGGCACTTCCACGAGGACACCGGGTCGACGACCTCGGGCCGCGTGAAGGAGGAGGCCGAGGACTACCGGTACTTCCCGGAGCCCGACCTGGTCCCCGTGGCGCCCTCGCGCGCGTGGGTCGAGGAGATCCGCACGGCGCTCCCGGAGCTGCCGCTGGCCCGCCGTACCCGGCTGCTCGCCGAGTGGGGCATCTCGGCCTTCGACATGCAGGCGATCATCAACGCCGGTGCGCTGGACCTGATCGTCGCCACCATCGACGCCGGGGCCGACGCGGCCTCCGCCCGCAAGTGGTGGATGGGCGAACTGGCCCGCAGCGCCAACGAGTCGGGCACCTCGCTCGACGAGCTGGCGATCACCCCGGCGCAGGTCGCCCGGGTCACCGAGCTGGTCTCGAAGGGTGACCTCAACGACAAGCTGGCCCGGCAGGTCATCGAGGGCGTCCTCGCGGGCGAGGGCACCCCGGACGAGGTCGTCGAGAAGCGCGGTCTGAAGGTCGTCTCGGACGAGGGCGCGCTGACCACGGCCGTCGAGGAGGCCATCGCCGGCAACCCGGGCGTCGCGGACAAGATCCGCGGCGGCAAGGTGGCCGCGGCCGGTGCCCTGGTCGGCGCGGTCATGAAGGCGACCCGCGGCCAGGCCGACGCGGCCCGCGTCAAGGAGCTGATCCTGGAGAAGCTGGGCGTCAGCGAGGGCTGAGCGGCAGCGGCACAGGACACGGTACGGCCCCGGAGGCAGCGCCTCCGGGGCCGTACCGTCTGCGCAGGGGCTACTTGCGGCGGCCGACGACCCGTGCGAAGCCGAGGGTGCGCCCCTGGTCGGCGCGGAGCATCTCCGCGCTCCGGGTCGCCATCCGGACGTGGAAGTCGTCCGTGCTCTCCTCGGCGACCACCTCGCACCACAGCAGCCAGTCCCGCCAGCCGTCCGGCTGCCAGTCGGCCGCCTCGACCTCGACGGCCCCGCTGCGGGTCCAGTGGCGGTGCCACCAGTCGACGGAGTGGAAGCACCAGAAGGCGGGCTCCCACCACGGCTTGAGATGCTCCGGCGGCTCGCTGCCGGCGATCTCCTCCTTCAGCGCCGGTACGACCACGCCGATCCGTCCGCCGGGCTTCAGCAGCCGGGTGAGCGTGGGCAGATAGAGGTCGTCGGTGCCGAAGTACTGGTAGGCGTCGATGCTCACGATCGCGTCGAAGCCGCCCTCGGCGAAGGGCAGGTCGTGGGCCTCGGTGCGCACGGGCTGCACCCGGTCGGCGAACCCGGCCTCGGCGATGCGCCGGGCGTTGTCGTCGGGCTTGACCCACAGGTCGGCGGCGGTGACCTGGGCGTGGAACTCCCTGGCCAGGAAGATCGAGGTCATCGCCCGGCCGCAGCCCAGGTCGAGCACGCGCGCGCAGGGGCGCAGGGCGTCCAGGCCGAGGGCGGGGGCCAGCCATTCCAGCAGCCACAGGGCGTGCGGGCCCATCTGGTTCTCGACGGCCCAGCGGGCGTCGTAGGTGCTGCTGAGCGGGTAACGGGGCAGGGTCAGACGGTCAGTGAGCGAGTCGTCCTTCGACGAGGGGGGAGAGACGGCGTCGAACATCGCTGAACGGGCTCCTTGTGATCTTCGTAGTGAAGGGCGATGCGTAGGAGCTCGTTCGAACCGGCAAACAATGCACCCGCTTCGGTCGTCGGCGAGGGGCCGAACAAGGCTGACCAGCGGAAGCTAGCAGTTGTGGAGGTGCTCCGCAGCCGCTTTCCCCAGGTGCGGGTACTACGCTCGCCCGCCATGACCGCACATGCCGAGTCCGGCACCGAACCGGAGACGACCGAGGTGGAGGCCGCGGACGACGAGGACCTCTACGAGGACGCCCGTCGGGCCCGCTGGACCGCCACCGTGACCGGGGCGCTGCTGGCCCTGATGGGGCTCACCGCCGCGCTGATGAGACTGAGCGGGGTGCCCGGGCTGGTGCCGGTCGCCTATGGCTCCGGGGCCGCCGTCTGCGTGGGCGCGTCGGCGCTGGGGGCCCGGGGCCGTACCCGCTGGGCCCTCTGGCTGATGATCCTGGGGACCATGGTGATGGCGCTCGGGGATCAGTTCGACTGAGGCGGCCGACGCGGCCGAGGCGACTTGTCCGGCCGGGGTGCCGGGCCGGTGCCCGGCCCGACCTGTCCGTCCGGGCCCGTGAGAGGCTCGGCGGGACGGCGCGGGCAACGGGAGAAGGAGCGGCGCGACGATGTATGTGACATCCCTGGGTGACGGTGCCGAGCTGCGGCCCCTGGAGGTCTGGCACGCCGGGGAGCTGCTGGCCAACATCGACCGGGGGCGCGAGTTCATCGGCCGGCACATCGCGCTGCCGGACGTGATCGGGGACCTGGAGCAGGCCCGCGCCTATCTGCGGTCCTACGCCGACAAGCGTGCCGTCGACGGCGGCAGCCTGCACGGGGTGTGGCTGGACGGGAAGCTGGCCGGCGGGCTGCTGTTCCGGGTGTGGGACACGCCCACCGGGGTCTGCGAGGCCGGCTGCTGGCTGGAGCCCGCGGCCGCCGGGCGGGGCCTGGTGACGCGTGGGATGCGTGTGCTTCTGGACTGGGCGTTTGACGAGCGTGGCATGCACCGTGTGGAGTGGCATGCGTCGTCGGTGAACGAGGCCAGCATCAACGTGGCCCGGCGGCTGGGCATGACCCGCGAGGGCGTGATGCGGGAGAACTACCCCCACCGGGGCGTGCGCACGGACACCGAGGTCTGGTCGGTGCTCGCCCCCGAGTGGCACGCGGTACGCGCCCGTACCGCCGAGCACGATCATTAAGAGACCTCTCAGACAGCGTCCGTACGGTGCGAGGTATGGGAACGAAGACTGTGGACGGAGCCGGGACCGGCGCCGAGGCGAAGAACGACGAGACGGCTACCGAGGAGAAGGCGGTGGATGTCACCAAGGCCTCCGAGGAGGCCGCTGAGCCGGAGACGGCCGAGGCGTCCGAGGCGGCGGAGTCCGCCGGGGCGGGCGACGAACTCGCCGCCGGCGGACCGGCCGACGACGAGGCCGACGACGAGGACGACGAGGAAACGCTCCTGCTGGACGAGGAGCCGGAGGGTCCCTCCGGTGTCGGCCAGGGCGCCGCTGCCGTCGTCTCCGTCGTGCTCGGCCTGGTCTCCCTCACGGGTGGCTGGATCGGCACGGTGGCCGCGGCCCGCGAGACCCTCATCGGCCAGCTCCAGACCTCGTCGACCGCGAGCGTCGCCAAGCAGGTCAAGGAGGTGTACGGCGACGCGTGGCAGACCACCGCGCTGTGGGCCGGCCTGTTCGCGCTGGTCGCGCTGATCACCGGTGTCGCGGTGCTCGTCCGGCCCGCCTTCGGCGCGCCCGGCAAGGCGCAGGCGCCGTGGATCAAGTCGGTCGCCTGGGCCGGTGTCGCGCTCGGCGTCATCGGACTGCTGCTGGCGGTCCTCAAGTACTCCGACGCACTCCTCGGCCTGCCCTCGACCAGCTGAGACAGCGCAGGTCAGAAGGGGCCTTAGGGCGTCCGTAAGCACCTTACGGACGACCTAAGGCCCCTTACGCGTGTCCGGGGTCCGGCGGCCGCCCGAAGATGCGGAACTCTCCCGATGTGGCACACCCCCCTGGGAGACGAGAGTGGAGACATCGCAGAAAGCGAAGCCCAACCACCCTCTCTCACAAGGGAAACACCATGTTCGAGTTCGAACTCCACCAGATCCGTTCCGCCGAACTGCGCCGGCAGGCCGAGCAGGACCGGCTCGTCCGCGAGGCCGTCCGCTCCCGCCGCGCCGCCCGCCGCGAGGAGGCGGCCCGACAGGCCGCCGTACCGGCGGAACCGCATACCGGCCGTCGCGGCCGGCGCCGGCTCCCGCGCGCCGCGTGACAGGGCGGCCGGGCGGCGCCGGCCGCCCGGAGACCGAGGACGCGCAAGCCGGTGGCCGTACGGGGGTCGTTCACCGGCTTGCGCCACGACAGTCGGAAAGTACGACATCGGTGCGTATGACAAGCGCACCGGCGCTGTGGAAAACCGCTGCCCTGTGTGACGGGCCGCGTGCGATGCTCTGGCCTGTGGAAACCAGGTCCGTGAGTCCCGTGTTCGTAGGCCGCAGCGACGAGTTGGACACACTGAACAGGGCGCTCGACCGCGCCGATGCGGGGGAGCCGCAGGCGCTGCTGGTCGGCGGTGAGGCCGGGGTCGGCAAGACCCGGCTGGTCGAGGAGTTCGCCACGGCCGCCTGCCGCCGGGGCGCGGTCGTCGCCCTGGGCGGCTGTGTGGAGATCGGCGCCGACGGGCTGCCGTTCGCCCCGTTCTCCACCGCCCTGCGCGCGCTGCGGGCCGCCCTGCCCGAGGAACTGGCCACGGCCGCCACCGGCCAGGAGGACGAGCTGGCCCGGCTGCTGCCCGAACTCGGCGAGGCCACCGCCGGCCGCCACGACGAACAGGGCATGGCCCGCCTCTTCGAACTCACCGCACGGCTGCTGGAACGGGTCGCCGCCGAGCGCACGGTGGTCGTCGCCCTGGAGGACCTGCACTGGGCCGACGCCTCCACCCGCCACCTCCTCGCCTACCTGTTGCGCACCCTGCGCACCGGCCGTCTCGTGGTCCTCGGCACCTACCGCGCCGACGACATCCACCGGCGCCACCCGCTGCGCCCGCTGCTCGCCGAACTCGACCGGCTGCGCACCGTCCGCCGGCTGGAACTCGCCCGGTTCAACCGCGAGGAGGTCGGCCGCCAGATCGCCGGCATCCTGGCCGCCGAACCCGACCCCACCCAGGTCGACGACATCTTCGAACGCTCCGACGGCAACGCCTTCTTCGTCGAGGAACTCGCCGTCGCCGCCACCGAGGGCTGCTGCACCGGCCTCACCGACACCCTGCGCGACCTCCTCCTGGTCCGGGTGGAGGCGCTGCCCGAGAGTGCCCAGCGGGTCGCCCGGATCGTCGCCGAGGGCGGCTCCACCGTCGAGTACCGGCTGCTGGAGGCCGTCGCCCAGCTCGCCGAGGACGACCTCATCGAGGCGCTGCGGGCCGCCGTCGGCGCCAACATCCTCAACCCCACCCCGGCCGGCGACGGCTACCGCTTCCGGCACTCCCTGGTCCGCGAGGCCGTCGCCGACGACCTGCTCCCCGGCGAACGCTCCCGGCTCAACCGGCGCTACGCCGAAGCCCTGGAGAGCGACCCGACGCTGGTGCCGGCCGACGCCCGCGTCACCCGCCTGGCCAGCTACTGGTACCAGGCCCACGACCCCGCCAAGGCCCTGCCCGCCGTTCTCGACGCCTCCGTGGTGGCCCGCGGCCGGCACGCCTACAGCGAGCAACTGCGGCTCCTGGAGCGGGCGATGGAGCTGTGGGACACCGCCCCCGAGGAGATCCGCGCGGCCCTGCGCCCCGTCGACTACACCGACGTCTACCCTCCGTGCGGCTGCGATCCGGCCACCACCCCGCTGCGCTATCTCGACCTGATGGCGGAGGCGGCGGTCGCGGGCCGCTTCTGCGGGGAGCGCGAACGTGCCCTGAAGATCACCAAGAAGGCGCTGCGGCTCGTCGAGGAGGAGGGCGACCCGCTGCGCGCCGCCTGGTTCTGGGTGCAGCGCTCCCGGCTGGTCCAGGCCCTGGCCCGGGGCGACGGCTGGCAGGAACTCGGCACCGCCCAGGACCTGGTGCGCGGCCTGCCGCCCTCCGAGGTGCACGCCGACGTGCTGGCCAACGCGGCCGCCTGGTCCATGCTCCACGAACCCGGCCCCGGTGCCTTCGCCGCCGCCGAACGGGCCGTGGAGTACGCCAGGATGGTGGGCGCCCGCGAGATCGAGCTGAACGCGCGCATCACCCTCGGCAGCCTCATGGTCAACGCGGGCGACGTCGAGCAGGGCCTGGCGGAGTTGCACCGGGTCAAGGACACCGCCCTCGGGGAGGGCGTGGTCCATGTCGCGGGCCGCGCCTATGTGAACCTCCCCTCCGAGCTGGACTCGGTCGGCCGCTCCCGGGAGTCCGTCCCGATCCTGCGGGAGGGTCTCGCCTTCGCTCGCCGGTACGGCCTGCTGGACTCCGAGGTGTGGGCCTGGGGCAACCTCTCCGAGTCGCTCTACGCGCTCGGCCAGTGGGACGAGGCCGCCGAAGCCGCGGCGGGCGCGCTCGGCTCCGCGGCCAGCGCCAAGCCCCGGGGCGCCGGCGCCCTGCGCCTCGCGCATATCGCCCTGGCCCGGGGCGACGCCGCCGAGGCCGCCCGCCAACTGGCCATCTCCGCCGCCCACTACGGCAGCCACGACCCGATGCCCCAGGCCCAGCTGCCCGTGGCCCGGATCGCCATCGGCGTCGCGGCCGAGGAGGGCCGGTTCCTCGACGCCCGCGCCGAGCTGGACCGCGCCCTGACGGCCGGCTTCCCGCCCGGCACCCAGCGCTACGGCTGGCCCCTGCTGCTGGCCGCCGCCACCGCCGAGGCCGACGCCCGCACCCTGCCCGCGGCGGCCGAGGGCCGCACCGGGGTCCTCGACCGGCTCACCGAGGCCGTCCGCAAGCTCACCACCGGCGCCCCCGTCTGGCAGGCGTACGAGCGCTGGACCCGCGCCGAACTGCACCGCGCCCGGGGCACCGACACGGCGGCGGTCTGGTCGGACGTGGTCACCGACTTCGAGCGCCTGGACCGCCCCTACGACCTCGCCCGGGTCCGGCGCCGTTTGGCCCAGGTCCTGCTCGAAGAGGCGTCGGGGGACGACGACCGGGACCGCGCCACCGAACTCCTGCGGCTGTCCGGGGCGGTCGCCGAGCACCTGGGCGCCCGTCCGCTCGCGGACGCCGTGGCCCTGCTCGCCCAGCGCGCCCGCCTCACCCTCACCGCCACCACCCCGCGCCAGGCCCTCGACCCGGCCGAGAACCTGGGCCTGACCAGCCGCGAGCGGGACGTGCTGCGCCTGGTCTCGGCCGGCCGCACCAACCGGCAGATAGCCGAGGAGCTGTTCATCTCCCCGAAGACCGCGAGCGTGCACGTCTCCAACATCCTCGGCAAACTCGGCGTCTCGGGCCGGGGCGAGGCGGCGGCGGTCGCGCACCGCCTGGAGCTGTTCCCACCCGGCCGCGGCGCCGCCGCCGGGCGGTGAGGCGCCGCCACCGGGCCGCCGGGCGCCGCCACCGGGCTGTCGGGCGCCGCCACCGGGCCGCTGGGTGCCGCCACCGGGCTGTCGGGTGCTGGCGCCGGGCCGCCGGGCGCCGCTACCGGACCTGAAGCTCCAGGATCCGGTCGTCCCCCGACTTCGGCCTGCCCCGCCCGTCCGTGTTGCTGGTCACCAGCCACACCTTGTCGCCGCCCGCCGCCACGACCGTGCGCAGCCGGCCGTACTCACCCGTGAGGAAGGCCTGGGGCGCGGCCGCGGCGGTCGTGCCGTCCAGCGGGATGCGCCACAGCCGCTGTCCCTTCAGGCCCGCCATCCAGATCACGCCGTCGACATACGCGATGCCGCTGGGGGAGGCGTCGTCGGTGTGCCACTGGGCGATCGGGTTCACGTACTCGGGGTCGTCCGACTTCCCCTCCGCCGCCGGCCAGCCGTAGTCGGCGCCGGGCTTGATGGCGTTCAGCTCGTCCCAGGTGTCCTGGCCGAACTCCGAGGCGAACAGCCGCTGCTTGTCGTCCCAGGCCAGGCCCTGCACATTGCGGTGGCCGTACGAGTAGACCGGGGAGTCGGGGAAGGGGTTGCCGGGGGCCGGCTCGCCCTCCGGGGTCAGCCGCAGGATCTTCCCGCCGAGCGACTTCTTGTCCTGCGCCAGACCGCGCTGCCCGCTCTCGCCGGTGCCGGCGTAGAGCATGCCGTCGGGGCCGAAGGCGATCCGGCCGCCGTTGTGGATGAACCCCTTGGGGATCCCCTTGAAGATCGTGTCGGGAGCGCCCAGCTGCTCCCCGGCCGGCTTGCCCTCGTCCCAGAGCATGCGCACGATCCGGTTGTCGGAGGCCGAGGTGAAGTACGCGTAGATCATGTGGTCCGAGGCGAAGTCGGGGGAGAGCGCGATCCCCAGCAGACCCCCCTCACCGGCCGCGGACACCCCGGAGACGACCCCCAGCTCGGTGATCTTCCCGGTCTTCACGTCCACCTTGCTGATCGTCCCGTCGTCCCGGTCGGAGACCAGCAGCCCGGACCCGTCCGGCAGCGACGCGAGCCCCCACGGCGACTTCAGCCCCGTGGCGACCGTCCGCACCACCTTGACGGACCCCTTGGCGGGAGCCGCGGACTCCGTGACGCCGCCGGAAGAGGCGGAAGCGGCGGAGCTGCCCCCGGCCCACGAAGGCGTGGGCAACTCCTCACCACCGCCCCCGGAGGAACACCCCGAGACCACCAGGATCCCCACCGCGACCAACACACCAGACACAGCTCGACGTTGCACGATCACGGTCCTCTCGACGGCCCCTCCCAGCCGACGCTAGTACAGCGCGTCCCAAAGGGGCGCGGGGCCGTATCGATGTGCGGCTCCGCCGCGTGGGCGCGACCACCAGTGAACCGACGGCAGCAGCGCCCCGCCAGGGGCGCGGGGAACTGCGCGACCAGCTACGACGGAGCCGCACCCGGCCGACGACGGACCGCGGCACTTCCACACCACCCACTCAGTCCCACGATCCCTGCGCGGCCGGCAGCCGCCCCAGCTCCGCCAGATCCTCCGCACTCAGCCGCACATCCACCGAGCCCGCGTTCTCCGCCACCCACCGGCCCTGCTTCGCCCCCGGCACCGGTACCACGTGCCGCCCCTGCGCCAGCACCCACGCCAGCGCCACCTGAGCCGCGGTGACCTCGTCCCCCTGCCGGCGGGCCACCCTCCGCAACTCCGCCACGATCGGCTGGTTCGCCGCCATCATCTCCGCCGTGAACCGCGGATGCCGCGCCCGCAGATCGTCCGGCTCGAACCCCTCACCCGGCGTGAGCGTCCCCGTCAGGAACCCGTTGCCCAGCGGCATCGCCGCCAGGAACCCCACGCCCCGCGCCTCGCACCACGGCAGCAGCGCCTCCAGCGCCTCCGGCGACCACACCGACAGCTCGGCCTCCACCGCACTGACCGGAAACACCTGCTGCACCCGCTGCAACTGCCGAAGGGTCGCGTCATGCAACCGCGCGCCGGACCTGCGCCCCCCGCGCGCCCCCACGGCGCACAACCCCAGCGCCCGCACCTTCCCCGCCTGCACCAGTTCCGCCATCGCGCCCCAGGTCTCCTCGACCGGCACCTCGGGGTCGGCGCGGTGCAACTGGTAGAGGTCGATCACATCGGTCTGCATCCGGCGCAGCGACGCGTCGCACGCCCGCTTCACATAGCCGGGCCGGCCGTTCGCCACGATGTGCTGGTCGCCGACGAGCAGCCCCACCTTCGTCGACACGAACGCCTCGGCACGCCGCTCCTTGAGCACCCGCCCCAGCAGCAGCTCGTTCGTGAACGGCCCGTACATGTCCGCCGTGTCGAGCAGCGTCACGCCCAGGTCCAGCGCCCGGTGCACCGCCCTCACCGACTCGTCACCCCGCTGCCGCGACCCGCTGTACGCCCAGCTCATCGGCATGCACCCGAGTCCGACGGCCCCCACTGCTAGCGCCCCCGCGCCGATCGTCCTGCGCTCCACCAGCCCGTGAACCTCCTTCTCCGGACCCCCAACCTAACCCGCTCGCCGACATACCCCTGACATAGCCTCCTGACCATGACCCACGACGCATGGCTCCCCATCCCGCTCGACGAGTTCACGGACCTGCCCGAAGGGCTCAATTACCTCTTCTGGGACGGTGACCAGGCCTTCCCCGGCGACCCCGCCGACTGCGCCGTCTACGTCGTCCCCTACATGAAGCGGCAGAACGTGAAGGCGCGGCCGCTGGCGGAGATGAGGAACGTCCGGCTCATCCAGACCCTCACCGCCGGTGTCGACGACATGATCGCGGCCCGTGACCTCATCGTCCCCGGGGTGCCCCTCTGCAACGCGCGGGGCGTGCACGACGCGAGCACCGCCGAACTCGCGCTCACCCTGACGCTGGCCTCGCTGCGCGGCGTCCCGGGGTTCGTGCGGGCCCAGCAGGAGGAGCACTGGGAGAGCGGCTTCCACCCCGCCCTCGCCGACAAGTCCGTCCTCATCGTCGGTTACGGAGCGATCGGTTCCGCCATCGAGGACCGGCTCGTGCCCTTCGAGGTTGCGCGGGTGGCGCGCGTCGCGCGCTCCGGGCGCGCCTCGGCGCGCGGTCCCGTGCATCCGCTCACCGAACTGCCGAATCTGCTTCCGGAAGCCGATGTCGTCATCCTCTCCACGCCCCTCACGGACACCACGCGTGGCCTGGTCAACGCGGAGTTCCTCGCACGGATGAAGGACGGTGCGCTACTGGTGAACATCGCGCGCGGTCCCGTCGTGGACACCAAGGCGCTCCTGGCCGAACTGGAGAGCGGCCGGCTCACCGCCGCCCTCGACGTCACCGACCCCGAGCCGCTGCCGGCCGGACACCCCTTGTGGCAGGCGCCCGGCGTGCTGATCAGCCCTCATGTCGGCGGCCCCACCTCGGCCTTCCTGCCGCGCGCCAAGCGCGTCGTCGTCGAGCAGTTGAACCGCTTCGTGAACCGGGAGCCGTTGCGAAACGTGATCCTTACGACGGGATCCACCGACAACTGACAATCCCAGCAACACGCGTGTAATCCGCTTCCGGTACGGTCCGCGACCTTCCGGGCGCGGTGCGTGCGCGTATTGCCGCTGGTCGTCACGGAGCGTAGAGAAGCTATGTCCCTGAGTGACGAGACTGGTGTATCGTCCCGACAGGGGCTGCGCCGCGCACCGTTCGGCGCCGGGGATGGACATTTCAGATTTGTGAGGGGGGCGACGGGCGATGCACGGCCTATGGACGAACGATCCGACGCGGCGGAGCCGCCGGCGGCGACCCTGGCGCACAGCTGCGCGCAGACGCGGCCACCACACCAGCCATCACCACCACCGCCGGCCCAGCGGGCGCGGGCGGCACCCTCACCCGGCGCACCGGGATCCGAGGGACCCGGGAACGGCGCGGGCCGGGAGCATCCGGTGACAGCGCCGACCTCTGTGACGACCACACTCCCCGGAGCGCTGCGGGCACAGCCTCCGGCGGGGATGCCGCACCCCCGGCCGCCGGTCACCGGCGGCGGGACCGGCGTGGTCCGCCAACTCGTCCTGGCCCTGGTCTGCGCGGGATACGCCGTCGGTTCCGCGTTCGACTGGGGCTCGAACCAAGTGGCCCTGTTCATGGGCGACTTCGGTCTGACCGCGGCCGCCGGCACCGCCGCCGTGTCGTGCTTCTTCTACGCCCGCTCCCCGCGGGTCCGCTTTCGACCTGCCTGGCTGCTGTTCGCCCTCTCCTCGGCGATGGCGGCCCTCGGCAACGCGGTCTGGGGGTGGTACGAGGTCGTGCTCCAGCGGCCGGTGCCCAGCCCCAGCTACGCCGACCTGTTCTTCCTGTGCTTCGCGCCGCCCGCCATCGTCGGCCTGCTGGTGCTGGCCAAGCGGCCGGTGAGCAAGGCCGGCTGGATCTGCCTGGGTCTGGACGCCTGGCTGATCGGCGGCTCGCTGCTCACCCTGTCGTGGAGCCTCGCGCTCGCCCAGGCCGCCCGGTTCGACGGGCCCAGCGTCGCGCACACCGCGCTCTCGCTGGCGTACCCGCTGCTGGACATCGCCCTGGTCAGCATGGTGCTCGCGCTGCACTTCCGGCGCTCGCCGGGCAACCGCACCGCGGTGAACACCGCGATCGGCGCGCTCGCCCTGACGGTGATGTGCGACGCCCTGTTCACCTCGCCGCTGCTGCACAGCAGCTACCGCTCCGGGCAACTGCTCGACGCGGGCTGGTTCGCCGGGTCGCTGCTGCTGGCGTACGCCCCGTGGGCCGCGCCCCGGCCGCAGGGCGCCCAGGAGCCCGACGGGCACACCCGCGTGGTCCACGAGCACGTGCCCGGGACCCGGGCCGCGACGCCCAGGCAGGTGCCCCCGCCCGCCCCGGGAGGTGATCACAGCCGGTACCCGGCGGGCCGCCCGCTGACCGGCTCCCTGGCCGCGCTCACCCCGTACCTGGCCGCCGCCGTGTGCACCCTGGGCATCCTCTACAACGTCCTCAACGGCCGCAGCCCCGACCATGTCGTCCTGATCACCGCCGGCTGCGTGGTGCTCGCGCTCGTCGTCCGCCAGGGCATCATGCTGCTCGACAACATCACCCTCACCCAGGAACTGGCGCACCAGGAGAACCACTTCCGCTCCCTGGTGCAGGGCTCCAGCGACGTCATCATGATCGCCGCGCCCAGCGGGGTCCTGCGGTACGTCTCCCCGGCCGCCGCCGGGGTCTACGGACGGCCCGCCGACGACCTGGTGGGCTCGGAACTGGCCAGCCTCATCCACCCGGAGGACCTGGGCTGCGTGGTACACGAGGTGCGCCGCTTCCTCGCCGCCCGCCCCCAGGAGGAACCCACCACCCGTATCGAGTGCCGCTTCCGGTCCGGTGAGGGCGGCTGGCTCAATGTCGAGTCCACCGTCAACCGGCACCACGGCGGCCTCATCTTCAACAGCCGGGACGTGACCGAAAGGGTGCGGCTGCAGGCGCAGCTCCAGCACAACGCCGAGCACGACCCGCTCACCGACCTGCCCAACCGCGCCCTGTTCACCCGGCGCGTCCAGCAGGCCCTGTCCGGCCGCCGCTCCTCCGACCGGGGCCCCGCCCTGAGGAACACGGCGGTGCTCTTCATCGACCTGGACGGGTTCAAGGCCGTCAACGACACGATCGGGCACCAGGCCGGGGACGAACTGCTCGTCCAGGCCGCGCGCAGACTCCAGGACGCGGTCCGCCAGGGCGACACCGCGTCCCGGCTGGGCGGCGACGAGTTCGCGGCGCTGATCGTCGGAGACCACACCCGTGACCGCAGTGCCCGGGAGCGGCACATCCTGGAGCTCGCCGACCGCCTCAGGGTGACCCTCTCCCAGCCGTATCTCATTGACGGCAACGATGTCCGTGTCAACGCGTCCATCGGTGTCGCCTTCGCCGAACCGGGTCTCGGCGCGGGCGAGCTGCTGCGCAACGCCGACCTGGCGATGTACCGCGCCAAGTCGGCCGGGAAGGGCCGCGTCGAGCTGTACCGGCCGCAGATGCAGCAGGACGTCGTACGCAAGGCGGAACTGGCCACCCGGCTGCGGGCCGCGCTGCACGACGGCGAGTTCGCGCTGCTGCACCAGCCCGTGGTCTGCCTGGAGAACGGCCGGATCGAGTCGGTCTCCGCCCAGGCGCGCTGGCGCTCCTCGCAGGGGGTGCTGTTCACCCCGGCCGAGTTCCTGCGGGTCGCCGAGGACAGCGACAAGACCGCCGAGCTGGACCGCTGGATCCTCCAGGAGGCGGTCGAACAGGCCGCCGAGCGGGCCGCCAACGGTCTGGTGGTGCCGATCGCCGTCCGCACCAGTGCCCGGCGGCTGCTCGACCGGTCCTCGCCGCTCGGCTCCGTGGAGGCCCTGCTCACCCGGCACGGCCTGCCGTCCGGGGCGCTGGTCCTGGAGCTGTCCGACACCGACCCCAGGGTCCCGCTGGACGAACTGGAGCGGCGCCTGACCGGGCTCAGCCGGCACGGTGTCCGGATCGCGCTGGACGGCTTCGGCAGCGGCTACGCGGCGATCACGGCCCTGCGCAAGCTCCCCGTCGACGTGCTCAAGCTCGACCGCAGCCTGGTCGAGGGCGTCGTCGAGTCGCCCCGGCTGCACAAGATCACCAGCGGGCTGCTGCGGATCGCCGGCGACCTGGGACTCCAGTCGGTGGCCGAGGGCGTCGACCTGCCCGAGCAGGTCACGGCGCTGCGCACGATGGGCTGCACCCACGGGATGGGCATGGCCTTCTCCGGCCCGGTGGACGAGTACCGGCTGCGCCGGGCGCTCGGATCCGGCCACTATCCGGTTCCGCACGCACCGGCCGAGCCGGCGTTCGCGGGCAGTGGTGCGGGCGGCGGCGCGGGGGTGTACACCAGTGGTGTGCCCGCGGTGCTCGGAGGCGGAAGTGCCCTTCGCTCACATAATGAGACTCCCGTCCCACCCGCTTGACACGTGGTGCGCGTCGGAGGGAGGGTCAGTCCCATGCGCACCCGAATTCTCGTACTTGGACAGCGCGTCGGCTGAGTTGGGTCCCACCGGAGAAGGCTCCGGAAAGCCCAGCGACCACACCGGCGCGCTCCCCTCGCTTGCCTTTTGGCACGAGGGGTTTTTTGTTGCACCAGCACCACCTGTACAGCATGCGTACGGCGGCAGAAAACCGTACGAACCTCGCAAAAACCCTCAGCATCGAGAAGAGAATGCCGATGACCGAGCAGAGCGCCGCGGCCCACCATCCGCAGCCGAGGCCCCGTTCCGGAGGACAGCAGCCCGCCCCCGTCGAGCACGTCACGGGTGCGAAGTCCCTCATCCGCTCCCTTGAGGAGGTCGGCGCTGACACGGTATTCGGCATTCCCGGCGGCACGATCCTGCCGGCCTACGACCCGCTGATGGACTCCACCCGGGTGCGCCATGTCCTCTGCCGTCACGAGCAGGGTGCCGGACACGCGGCCACCGGCTACGCGCAGGCCACCGGCAAGGTCGGCGTCTGCATGGCGACCTCGGGACCCGGTGCCACCAACCTGGTGACGCCGATCGCGGACGCGAACATGGACTCGGTGCCGCTCGTGGCGATCACCGGCCAGGTCGTCTCCGAGGCGATCGGCACGGACGCCTTCCAGGAGGCGGACATCGTCGGCATCACCATGCCGATCACCAAGCACAGCTTCCTGGTCACCAAGGCCGAGGACATCCCGCGGATCATCGCGCAGGCGTTCCACATCGCCTCCACCGGCCGTCCGGGCCCGGTTCTCGTGGACATCCCCAAGGACATCCTCCAGGCGAAGACCACCTTCTCCTGGCCGCCGGTCATGGACCTGCCCGGCTACCGCCCGGTGACCAAGCCGCACGCCAAGCAGATCCGCGAGGCCGCCAAGCTGATCACCGCCGCGAAGCGGCCCGTCCTGTACGTCGGCGGCGGTGTCATCAAGTCGCACGCCACCGCCGAACTCAAGGTCCTCGCCGAGCTCACCGGAGCGCCCGTCACCACCACCCTGATGGCGCTCGGCGCGTTCCCCGACAGCCACCCGCTGCACGTGGGAATGCCGGGCATGCACGGTGCGGTCACCGCCGTCACCGCGCTGCAGAAGGCCGACCTGATCGTCGCCCTCGGAGCCCGCTTCGACGACCGCGTCACCGGCAAGCTGGACAGCTTCGCCCCGTACGCGAAGATCGTCCACGCCGACATCGACCCCGCGGAGATCGGCAAGAACCGCGCCGCCGACGTGCCGATCGTCGGTGACGCCCGCGAGGTCATCGCCGACCTGATCCAGGCGGTCCAGAAGGAGCACAGCGAGGGGAACCAGGGCGACTACACCGCCTGGTGGAAGGACCTGAGCCGCTGGCGCGAGACCTACCCGCTGGGCTACGACCTGCCCGACAACGGCTCGCTCTCCCCGCAGCAGGTCATCGAGCGCATCGGGCAGCTCGCCCCGGAGGGCACGATCTTCACGGCGGGCGTCGGCCAGCACCAGATGTGGGCCGCGCACTACGTCCAGTACGAGAAGCCCGCCACCTGGCTGAACTCCGGCGGCGCCGGAACCATGGGCTACGCGGTCCCGGCCGCCATGGGCGCCAAGGCCGGCCGGCCCGGGCAGGCCGTCTGGGCGATCGACGGCGACGGCTGCTTCCAGATGACCAACCAGGAACTGACCACCTGCGCCCTGAACAACATCCCGATCAAGGTCGCCATCATCAACAACGGCGCCCTCGGGATGGTCCGCCAGTGGCAGACCCTGTTCTACAACCAGCGGTACTCCAACACCGTCCT
Organism: Streptomyces sp. NPDC090088; assembly: GCF_044747345.1. Taxonomy (NCBI): domain Bacteria; kingdom Bacillati; phylum Actinomycetota; class Actinomycetes; order Kitasatosporales; family Streptomycetaceae; genus Streptomyces; species Streptomyces sp. NPDC090088. The sequence goes on from NZ_JBIVDZ010000002.1 coordinate 1,333,856, forward strand.
GCACTCCGGCCCGGACGACGTCAACCCGGACGCCCGCGGCACCCGGGTCCCCGACTTCGTCAAGCTGTCGGAGGCCATGGGCTGCTACGCGATCCGCTGCGAGTCCCCGGACGACCTCGACAAGGTCATCGAAGAGGCGAACTCCATCAACGACCGCCCGGTCGTCATCGACTTCATCGTCCACGAGGACGCCATGGTGTGGCCGATGGTCGCCGCCGGCACCTCCAACGACGAGATCCTGGCCGCCCGGGACGTCCGCCCCGACTTCGGCGACAACGAAGACGACTGAGCGAGAGAGACGCAGAAGAACATGTCCAAGCACACGCTCTCCGTCCTGGTGGAGAACAAGCCGGGCATCCTCGCCCGGATCGCCGCGCTGTTCTCCCGCCGCGGCTTCAACATCGACTCGCTCGCCGTCGGGGTCACCGAACACGCCGACATCTCCCGCATCACGATCGTGGTCAGCGTCGAGGCGCTGCCGCTGGAGCAGGTCACCAAGCAGCTCAACAAGCTCGTCGAGGTGCTGAAGATCGTCGAGCTGGAGCCGGGTTCGGCCGTTCAGCGGGAACTCGTTCTGGTGAAGGTGCGCGCCGACAACGAGACGCGCTCCCAGATCGTCGAGATCGTCCAGCTGTTCCGCGCCAAGACCGTCGACGTCTCCCCGGAGGCCGTCACCATCGAGGCCACCGGCAGCAGCGACAAGCTGACCGCCATGCTCAAGATGCTGGAGCCCTTCGGCATCAAGGAGCTGGTGCAGTCCGGCACCATCGCGATCGGCCGCGGCGCCCGCTCGATCACCGACCGGTCGCTGCGCGCGCTCGACCGTTCTGCGTAAGGCTTGACACGGGCGGCCGCCGATCCGTCCCGGCTCACCGGCCGCCCGTATACCGAGACCCCGAGACTTCCCTTCCGCCCACCGTCATACGGTGGGACGCAACATCTGCACACCAAGGAGAGAACCCAAAGTGGCCGAGCTGTTCTACGACGCCGACGCCGACCTGTCCATCATCCAGGGCCGCAAGGTCGCGGTCATCGGCTACGGCAGCCAGGGCCACGCCCACGCGCTGTCGCTGCGCGACTCCGGTGTCGACGTCCGTGTCGGTCTGCACGAGGGCTCCAAGTCCAAGGCGAAGGCCGAGGAGCAGGGCCTGCGCGTGGTCACCCCGGCGGAGGCCGCCGCCGAGGCCGACGTCATCATGATCCTCGTCCCGGACCCGATCCAGGCCCAGGTCTACGAGGAGTCCATCGCCCCGAACCTGAACGACGGCGACGCGCTGTTCTTCGGCCACGGCCTGAACATCCGCTTCGGCTTCATCAAGCCCCCGGCCGGCGTCGACGTCTGCATGGTCGCCCCCAAGGGCCCGGGCCACCTGGTGCGCCGCCAGTACGAGGAGGGCCGCGGCGTCCCGTGCATCGTGGCCGTCGAGCAGGACGCCACCGGCAACGGCTTCGCGCTCGCGCTGTCGTACGCGAAGGGCATCGGCGGCACCCGCGCCGGCGTCATCAAGACGACCTTCACCGAGGAGACCGAGACCGACCTGTTCGGCGAGCAGGCCGTCCTCTGCGGTGGTACCTCCGCCCTGGTCAAGGCCGGTTTCGAGACCCTGGTGGAGGCCGGCTACCAGCCGGAGATCGCCTACTTCGAGTGCCTGCACGAGCTGAAGCTGATCGTGGACCTCATGTACGAGGGCGGCCTGGAGAAGATGCGCTGGTCGGTCTCCGAGACCGCCGAGTGGGGCGACTACGTCACCGGCCCGCGGATCATCACCGACGCCACCAAGGCCGAGATGAAGCAGATCCTCGCGGAGATCCAGGACGGCACCTTCGCCAACAACTGGATGGCCGAGTACCACGGCGGTCTGAAGAAGTACAACGAGTACAAGACCGCGGACTCCGAGCACCTGCTGGAGACCACCGGCAAGCAGCTGCGCAAGCTGATGAGCTGGGTGAACGAGGAGGCGTAAGCCTCAGCCGACGGGGCCGGAGCACACTGCTCCGGCCCCGTTGTCCACCCCGTCGAATCTCGGACGGGTGATCCTTCCGCAGAGGCGCAGGACGACTCCTGCCGCGCCACTACACTGCCGTACTACATACGCGTCAGGCCCACAGCGTCGTGCGTCTCCACGCGGCTAGCCAACCTCCACCGCCTGCGGCCGTCGGGACGGCCGTCCGCATTGGACCTGTGAGGACTCACGTGAGCTCGAAACCTGTCGTACTCATCGCTGAAGAGCTGTCGCCCGCCACCGTCGACGCGCTGGGCCCGGACTTCGAGATCCGGCACACCAACGGAGCAGACCGGGCCGAGCTGCTCCCCGCCATCGCCGACGTGGACGCGATCCTGATCCGCTCCGCCACCAAGGTCGACGCCGAGGCCATCGCCGCGGCCAAGAAGCTGAAGGTCGTCGCACGAGCCGGCGTCGGCCTGGACAACGTCGACGTCTCCGCCGCCACCAAGGCCGGCGTGATGGTCGTCAACGCGCCGACCTCCAACATCGTGACCGCCGCCGAACTGGCCTGCGGTCTCCTCGTCTCCAGCGCCCGCCACATCCCGCAGGCCAACGCCGCGCTGAAGAACGGCGAGTGGAAGCGCAGCAAGTACACCGGTGTCGAGCTCGCCGAGAAGACCCTCGGTGTCGTCGGCCTCGGCCGCATCGGCGCCCTGGTCGCGCAGCGCATGTCCGCCTTCGGCATGAAGATCGTCGCGTACGACCCCTACATCCAGCCCGCCCGCGCCGCCCAGATGGGCGTGAAGGTGCTGTCGCTGGACGAGCTGCTGGAGGTCGCCGACTTCATCACCGTGCACCTCCCGAAGACCCCCGAGACGGTCGGTCTGATCGGCGAGGAGGCGCTGCGCAAGGTCAAGCCGTCGGTGCGCATCGTCAACGCCGCGCGCGGTGGCATCGTCGACGAGGAGGCGCTGTACGCGGCGCTGAAGGAGGGCCGGGTCGCCGGCGCCGGCCTCGACGTCTACAGCAAGGAGCCGTGCACCGACTCCCCGCTCTTCGAGCTGGACCAGGTCGTCTGCACCCCGCACCTCGGCGCCTCCACCGACGAGGCCCAGGAGAAGGCCGGTATCGCGGTCGCCCGGTCCGTGCGCCTCGCCCTCGCCGGCGAGCTGGTCCCGGACGCGGTCAACGTGCAGGGCGGTGTCATCGCCGAGGACGTCAAGCCGGGCCTGCCGCTCGCCGAGCGCCTCGGCCGCATCTTCACCGCGCTCGCGGGCGAGGTCGCGGTCCGTCTCGACGTCGAGGTCTACGGCGAGATCACCCAGCACGACGTGAAGGTGCTGGAGCTGTCCGCGCTCAAGGGCGTCTTCGAGGACGTCGTCGACGAGACGGTGTCGTACGTCAACGCGCCGCTGTTCGCGCAGGAGCGGGGTGTCGAGGTCCGCCTCACCACCAGCTCCGAGGCGAGCGAGCACCGCAACGTGGTGACCGTGCGCGGCACGCTCGCGGACGGCGAGGAGGTGTCGGTCTCCGGCACGCTGGCCGGCCCGAAGCACCTCCAGAAGATCGTCGCGGTCGGCGACTACGACGTCGACCTCGCCATCGCCGACCACCTGCTGGTGCTGCGCTACGAGGACCGCCCGGGCGTCGTCGGCACCGTCGGCCGCATCCTCGGCGAGGCGGGCATCAACATCGCCGGTATGCAGGTGGCCCGTGCGGTCGCCGGCGGCGAGGCGCTGGCCGTGCTGACCGTCGACGACTCGGTCGACGCCGGTGTGCTGGCCGAGGTCGCCGAGGAGATCGGGGCCACCTCGGCCCGTGCGGTCAACCTCGTCTGACCCCGAGATGCACGGACGCCGGCCGGGCTGAGAGTCCCTCAGCCCGGTCGGCGTTCCGCTGTCTACGCGCTCTTGCGCAGGCTCACCCCCGCCCCCACCGCCGCCAGCACCAGCAGCACCGCCCCCGCGATCGCCGCCCCCCGCATCCCGCTGGTGAACGCCTCCCGCGCGGTCCGGACCAGGGCGTCTCCCGCGTGCCCCGGCAGCCGGCCCGCCGTGGCCAGCGCGCCGCCCAGCGTCTCCCGGGCCGGTGCCGGAGCCGTGGCCGGCATGTCGTGGCGGTAGACGGCCGTACCGATCGACCCCAGCACCGCCATCCCCAGCGCGCCGCCGAACTCCGCGCCGGTCTCCAGCAGTGAGGAGGCCGTGCCCGCCCGTTCCACCGGCGCTCCGCCCATCGCGAGGTCGGTCAGCTGGGACATGATCGCGACCATTCCGCAGGCGAGGACGCCGGCCCCGGTCAGCACCAGCCACAGCGAGTCGGTGCCGACGAGGGCGAGCAGCACGAACCCGGCCGCCATGGCCGCGAAGCCGCCCGCGACGACGTACCCCCGGTCGGCGCCGCGCTGCACCAGCTGGGCCGTGACCGGTCCGGCGACCCCGATGAACACCGAGGGCAGCAGGCTCCACAGCGCCGCCGCGAGCGGGCTCATCCCGAGGACCGACTGCAGGTACTGCGTGGTGAAGACGGCCGAGCCCATCATGGCGAGCGAGGCGACGAGGGTGAGGACCAGCGCCGGGGTGAAGCCGCGGCCCTTCAGCAGGGCCGGCGGGATCAGCGGGGAGCCGGTGGTGCGCTGGCGGTGGACGAAGAGGGCGGCGAAGAGCAGGCCGACGGTGACCGAGACGACGTACAGCGGGTGCCAGCCCTCGGAGGGGATCTCCTTCAGGCCGTAGATCACCGGGAGTACGGCGGCCAGCGAGAGCGGGACGCTCAGCCAGTCGAAGCGGCCGGGGGAGGGGTCGCGGGACTCCGGGAGCAGGAACGGGCCGAGGAGCAGGAGCAGGGCCATCGCGGGCAGGTTGACCAGGAAGACCGAGCCCCACCAGAAGTGCTCGACGAGGATCCCGCTCATCACCGAGCCGAGCGCGATCCCGCCGGTCATCACCCCGGACCACAGGCCGATCGCCTTCGCGCGCTGGCCGGGGTCGGTGAACATCGTGCGCAGCAGGGCCATCGTGGACGGCATCAGGGTCGCGCCGCCGAGGCCGAGCACCGCGCGGGCGGCGATCAGGGTCCCGGCGCTGTCCGCGTACGCGGCGAGCAGCGAGGCGCCGCCGAAGGCCGCGGCGCCGAAGAGCAGCAGGCGACGGCGGCCGACGCGGTCGCCCAGCGCGCCCATGGTCATCAGCAGGCCGGCCAGGACGAAGCCGTAGACGTCCAGGATCCACAGCTGCTGGGTGCCGCTCGGACGGAGGTCCGCGCCGATCGCCGGGAGGGCGAAGTAGAGGACCGAGACGTCCATCGAGACCAGGAGCAGCGGCAGCATCAGCACGCCGAGCGCGGTCCATTCACGGCGTCCCGCAAGGGTGCCGGTCTCACGTGGGGTGGTGGTCGTGCTCGTCGGGTTCGTCATGCCGAGGAATGTACGGGCGTATTAAACGCTTGTCTAGAACGAATGTATAAGTCATTCGTCTAGGACGGTTGTATGGATCCCGGGGTAGGGTGGTCCGCATGGGACACCGTGAGGATCTGCTGGAAGGCGCCAAGCGCTGCCTGCTGGAGAAGGGGTTCGCGCGGACGACGGCGCGCGACATCGTCAAGGAGTCGGGGACCAACCTCGCCTCGATCGGCTACCACTACGGCTCCAAGGACGCGCTGCTCGCGCAGGCCTACATCGCGCTGGTGGAGGAGCTGTCCTTCGACGGCGGCGACGCAGGGCTGACCGGAGCGCCCGGCTCCCTCGACCGGTTCCGCGAGGTGTGGTCGCACATCGTCGGCACCATGCGCGAGCCCGGCACGATGTGGCGGCTCAGCGTGGAGATCATGGCGATGGGCGATCAGCTGCCGGAGGTGCGCGACCAGTTGGCCCGCGCCCAGCGCGAGGGCGGCCGTGGACTGACCTCGCTGATGATGGGCGTACCGGAGGAGGAGGTCTCCGACGAGACCGCCGACACCCTCGGCCGCTTCTACATGACCCTCATGTCCGGCCTGATCTCGGCATGGACCTTCGACCCGAAGACCGCGCCCGACGGCGACGCGCTCACCGAGGGGCTGCGCCAGATCGTCGAGGCCGCCACCCGCACCTGAGCGCGGGGACCGGCCGGATGCCTCATCGGGCAGCCGACGCTGCCCCGGAGGGTCTGGACCGTCGCCGGCGCCGGCGGCTATCGACGTCAGGAGAACCGTTTCTGATCCCGGCGGAAGGTATCCCATGCACGCTCACGGCCACACCGGTGCGCGAGAGACCCGGAGGGAGCGTTCGCCGGCGCGGCCGACGGTCCGTCAGGAGCGGTCGCCGTCGCCGGGGCTGCTGGGCATGATGGGCACCGCAGGCAACGCCGCCGTGGCGGAGATGTTCCGCCGCTCCGGGCAGTCCGCCGGACCGTCCGGCCCGTCCGTGCAGCGCCAGACCGACGGGGACGGGAAACAGCTGGTCATCCAGGGCGACGACGGCCCGGTGACGGTCCGTTCCGCCTCCGATCTGCTGGTGTGGCTGATGAGCCACCCGACCCGCCCGGCGCCGGCGAACTACGCCGAACCCGACGTCCTGCGCCGGGTCCTGGCCCGGCTGGAGGGGGCCGGGGGTGCCGTCGGCGCGGCCGCGGTGTGGGCCGCGGTGCGCGCGGTCGTCACCCGGGTGGCCACGACCGCCAGCACCAGCAGCGAGAGCGACAGCGACGAGGAGGGCGGGTTCTTCCGCACCGCCCCGGCCCGGCGGAACACCGACAGCAGCAGCGAAGAGGAGTCCGAGGCCGAGTCCGAGACCGCCTCCGAGACCGGCGAGGACTGGGACGCGGGGCACTGGGACACGGACGAGTTCGGGGCGCCGGAGGCGGCCGAGTTCCGCCGGGAGATGCCCGAGGGCGACATCGCCGAACAGCAGCGGACGCTGAGCGCGTCGCTGTCCGGCTACCGGTTCGTGGGCTTCCACGGCACCAACGCGGAGAACGTCGGCGGTCTGATCATCGACGGCCCGGACGTGGCCCGGATCGCCTCCGGCCACGGCATCGGCAAGGGGCGCGGCTTCTACGTCGCCCCGGTCGTCGGCCCGCCCGGCGCGAAGGCCCCGGGCACCGCCGCCGCCAAGAAGGAGGCCCGGCTGTGGGGGCGGTTCCTGGTCGCCGTCTATGTCGCCGACGACGTCACGGTGGGTCACCACGCCGACGAGTCCGACGGCGGGGTCGAGTTCGAAGACACCGGCGCGTCGGGCAGCGGGCCGGAGATGGCCTACCACGGCTCCGACGAACTCGTCATCCCCGAGCAGCTGTTCGGCAAGATCAAGCTGGTCCGCAACGTGGACGACGTCACCATGCCGACCGCCTCCCGCCAGGCCGGCGCGGTGCCTTACGAGGACGGCGTCAGCGCCTACCGGAAGACCGCGAAGGGGAAGGGGCGGAGGTAGGAGGCGCAGGGCAGGGAGCGGCGGCACGGGCGGCACCTGGTCGTGCGGCCGGAGCGTGGTGGTGCGGGGGTGGTGTGGCCGAATGGCCGGGGCGTTGCGGTGCGGGCGGGGCATGGCTGTATCGCCGGGACGTGGCCGTGCCCCCGGCTACGGCCGTTCGGCCGGACGCCGCCGTAGCCGGACGCCGCCGTAGCCGGACGCCGCCGTAGCCGGACGCCGTCGTTGGCAGACACCGCCGCAGCCGGGAAGCGGCCGTACAGCCCGGAGACGAAGGCCTACAGCCGTGCCCCCTTCAGAGCCATGTGCAGCAGTAGGCGGTCCTCGCCGTCGTCCAGGTCGAGGCCGGTGAGCTGTTCGACGCGGGAGAGGCGGTAGTAGAGGGTCTGGCGGTGGATGCCGAGGGCCGCCGCTGTGCGGCCTGCCTGGCCCGCGCAGTCGAGGTAGGCCTCGGCGGTGCGGGCGAGTTCGCGGTGGGCCGGGGTGAGCAGGGGGCTCACGGCGCGGTCGTGGGAGGCCTCCGGTCCCAGGGCGGTCAGCAGCCGGTAGGGGCCGATGCGGGCCCACTCGGCGACCGGCCCGAACCGGGGCTCGGCCAGCGCGGCGCGGGTCGCGGCGGCGGCTTCCTGCCAGGCCGCGCCCAGTTCGGCGAGGCCGGTCCGGGCGTCGCCCACCCCCGCCGCGCGGCCCGGGGCCGCCAGGGCCGTCGACCCCGCGAATCCCGCGGCGACGGCGGCGGCCGTCCGCGCCCCGGCCCCGCGGGCCGCCGCCGAGCGGGCCTCCTCCGCGTCCTTGAGCAGCCGGGCGGCGGCCGTCAGGGCGGGGGTGACCACGTCGGTGCTGCGCAGCCGGACCAGTACGGCCAGGCTGTGGCCCGCCGTGCCCCAGGGCAGCGTGCACAGCGCGGTGGCGTGCGGGACCGTCCGCGGGGAGGGGGCGTCGTCCGGGTCGGCGGAGGGCCAGGGCGCGACGCAGACCACCGTGTGCGGGACGTCCGCGCGAGCGCCGAGGGCGGTCCGCAGCTCGGCCACCGCCGCGTCCCGATGCCAGCCGGGCTCCGCCGTGAGCACCGCCCGCAGCTCCCGGCCCAGCCCCGCCCCGGCCTGCGCCTCGTCCGCGAGCAGTGCGCCGATGCGCCCGGCCACCTCCATGGCCGCGGCCAGCTGGGCGTCCGTCGGGCCCGGGTCGTCGTCGAGCAGCCATACATAGCCGAGGACGACGCCCCGATGGCGTACCGGCAGACAGATCCGTCCCCGGTACACCCCGGCCTCCGGGGTCGGCGGGATGCGGACCGGTCCGGTCGCCCGGGTGATGCCGAAGCCCTCGAACCAGGCGCGGACCGCCGAGGTGGAGCGCCGGGTCAGGATCGAGCGGGTGCGGACCGGGTCCAGCGCCGACGGATCCAGGTCGCCCTCACTGTCGTACGCCCCGAAGGCGAGCAGTTCGAAGTCCCGGTTCTCCAGGGTCGCCGGGACGCCGAGGAGCTCCGAGATCTCGTCGACCAGCTCCTGGTAGTCACCCTTGAATTCCGACGTCACCCGGGCATTCTCCCGCAATTCACGGATGCCTTCATACATCTGTCTGAGATCCGTGGCACGGATGCGTGACAGCTGTCGATGGCCCACGATCGAAGGGATCCTTAACTTTCACGGTGGTTCCCCGTGCCGTATCCAAATCGTCGGATCGCGGCCGTTACGGCATGTGTTGTGGAGGTGCCCCGTGCTGGGTCCCGTGATTCTCGCCGCGTCGCGCAGCGACCGGATGCGTCGTCTGATCTCGGCGGCCCCGGTGACGAAGCAGGTCGTCGACCGCTTCATCCCCGGTGAGACGGTCGCCGACATCGTCCCGATCATCGAGGAGCTCACCGGCCGCGGCCTGGAGCTGACGATGGACGTCGTCGGCGAGGACATCACCACCCCGGAGCAGGCCGCCGCCGCCCGGGACGCCTACCTCGCGCTCGTCGAGCGGCTGAAGGACCTCGGCCTCGGCGAGCGCGTCGAGATGTCGGTGAAGCTGTCGATGTTCGGGCAAGCGCTGGAAGGCGGTCACGAGCTCGCCCTCGCCAACGTCCGCCCGGTCGTCGAGGCCGCCGCCGCGATCGGTACGACCGTGACCCTCGACGCCGAGGACCACACCACCCTCGACTCGATGTTCGCCATCCACGAGGAGCTGCGGACGGACTTCCCGCAGACCGGCTGCGTCATCCAGGCCTACCTCTTCCGCACCGAGGCCGACGCCCGCCGCCTCGCCGCGGCCGGCAGCCGCGTCCGCCTGGTCAAGGGCGCCTACAAGGAGCCCGCCGAGGTCGCCTACCAGCAGAAGAGCGAGATCGACAAGGCGTACGTCCGGATCCTGCGGACTCTGATGGAGGGCGAGGGGTACCCGATGGTCGGCTCCCACGACCCGCGCCTCATCTCCATCGCCCAGGAACTCGCCCGGCGCGCGGGCCGCAAGCCCGACGAGTACGAGTTCCAGATGCTGTACGGCATCCGGAGCGACGAGCACCTGCGGCTCGCCGCCGAGGGCCACCGGATGCGCGTCTACACCGCCTACGGCACCGACTGGTACGGCTACTTCATGCGTCGTCTCGCGGAGAAGCCGGCGAACCTGCGCTTCTTCCTCCGCTCGATGGTCAGCAAGGGCTGAGCCCGGCGAGCCCCGCACCAAGCCTCACCACCCGCTCAAGTTCAAGGAGTTACGGATCTCATGGACGCTGTGACCCAGGTCCCCACGCCCGTCAACGAGCCGGTGCACGGCTACGCCCCCGGCTCGCCCGAGCGCGCCCGGCTGGAGGCCAAGCTCAAGGAGCTGGCCGAGAACCCGATCGAGCTGCCGATGACCATCGGCGGCGAGAAGCGGCTCGGTGGCGGCGAGCCCTTCCAGGTCGTGCAGCCGCACCACCACAAGTCCGTCATCGGCACCGGGCACCACGCCACCCGGCAGGACGCCCAGGACGCGATCGACGCGGCCCTCGCCGCCGCGCCCGTCTGGCGCGCGATGTCCTTCGACGACCGCGCCGCGATCATCCTGCGCGCCGCCGAACTGCTCTCCGGCCCGTGGCGCGAGACCATCGCCGCCTCCACCATGCTCGGCCAGTCCAAGACCGCCCAGCAGGCCGAGATCGACTCGCCCTGCGAGCTGATCGACTTCTGGCGCTTCAACGTGCACTACGCCCGCCAGATCCTGGCCGAGCAGCCCCCGGCCAACTCCCCGGGCGTCTGGAACCGCATGGACCACCGCCCCCTTGAGGGCTTCGTCTACGCGATCACGCCGTTCAACTTCAGCGCCATCGCGGGCAACCTGCCGACCGCCCCCGCCCTCATGGGCAACGTGGTCGTGTGGAAGCCGTCCCCGACCCAGACCCACGCCGCCGTGCTGCTGATGCGGCTGCTGGAGGAGGCCGGTCTGCCCAAGGGCGTCATCAACCTCGTCACCGGCGACGGCATCGAGGTGTCCAAGGTCGCCCTTGAGCACCGCGACCTCGCCGGCATCCACTTCACCGGCTCGACCAAGACCTTCCAGTACCTGTGGAAGACGGTCGGCAACAACATCGAGAAGTACCGCTCGTACCCGCGCCTGGTGGGCGAGACGGGTGGCAAGGACTTCCTCGTGGCCCACCCGAGCGCCGACCGGGCCGTTCTCAAGACCGCCCTCACCCGGGGTGCCTTCGAGTACCAGGGCCAGAAGTGCTCGGCCACCTCCCGCGCCTACATCCCGGCGTCCATCTGGAACGACGGTTTCCGCGAGGAGTTCGCCGCCGAGGTCGACTACCTGACCATGGGTGACGTCACCGACCTGTCGAACTTCATCGGCGCCGTCATCGACGACCGCGCGTTCGCCAAGAACAAGGCCGCGATCGACCGCGCGAAGACCGACCCGTCCTGCGAGATCGTCGCGGGCGGCTCCTACGACGACTCGGTCGGCTACTTCGTCCGCCCGACGGTCGTCGTGTGCGGCGACCCGGACAACGAGGTCTTCCGCACCGAGTACTTCGGCCCGTTCCTCGCCGTGCACGTCTACGAGGACGACGAGTACGACGCGATGCTGACCCAGATGGAGTCGGTGTCCGACTACGCGCTGACCGGCTCGGTCATCTCCAACGACCGCGCCGCCGCCGCGTACACGATGGAGAAGCTGCGCTACGCGGCCGGCAACTTCTACATCAACGACAAGTCGACCGGCGCCGTCGTCGGCCAGCAGCCCTTCGGCGGCGGCCGTGCCTCCGGCACCAACGACAAGGCCGGCGCCCCGCAGAACCTCCTGCGCTGGACGCTGACCCGCGCGATCAAGGAGACGCTGGTCGCGCCGACCGACTACGCGTACCCGCACATGGGCTGATCCTCAGCCCCCCCGAGCACGGGCCGGGAAGCCTGACCCACGAGCAGGCTTCCCGGCCCGTTCCCATGCCCTGCCCGGCTAGAGCAGCGTGCGCAGCCGGGCCGCACCCTCGGTGTCCGGCGTCGCCGAGAGGATCACGATCTTCAGCTCGGAGTCGCAGTCCGTCAGGACGTCGCAGTCCACCTCCACCGGACCCGCCTGCGGATGCTCGACCGTCTTGCGGTCCGTGCGGTGGGCGGCGACCGTGCCGCGCGCCCAGAGCCGGGCGAACCGCTCGTTGCCCTCGGCCAGTTCGCGCACCAGCCCGGCCAGCCGGGCGTCCTGCGGGAAGCGGCCGGTGGCGCGGCGCAGGTCGGCCACGATCGCGAGGTCGGAGCCGTCGGCGTTGGCCACCCGTACCGGCCAGGACGAGAGGCGGGCCTCGCCGGCGCCGACCGGGAACCGCTCGCGGGCGAGGTTGCGCAGCTCGGGCGGGGTGGCCGCCGGGTCGCCGAGCAGCGCGGCCCAGCCGGGGTTCCACCACAGCAGCTGCCAGTGCGCGGTGAACACGCCGACCGCCACCCCGCCCAGCCGGTCCAGCACGCGGAGCACACCCGGCGGGAGGTGGTCCGGGACCGGGCCGCCGTCCGGCGGGACCAGCCCGGCCATCCGGTAGAGGTGCTCGCGCTCGGCGGCCGTCAGCCGCAGGGCACGGCACAGGGCGGCGACCACCTGCCCGGACGGCGCCGTGGCCCGGCCCTGCTCCAGCCGTACGACGTAGTCGACCGACACCCCGGCCAGCTCGGCCAGTTCCTCCCGGCGCAGCCCGGTCGCCCGGCGGGGGCGGCCGGTCGCAGGCACCCCCACGGCCGCCGGTGACAGCCGCTCCCGCCAGGTACGGATCGTCGGGCCCAGACCGTCCGCCTCTTTCCTCGCCATGGTCTCCATCCTGCCGCCTCCGGCATCCTGGTACCGCCGTTCCTACGGTCGAGGCGTCCCTGGCAGCGGGCCCGCGCCGGGCCGACGATCGACGCATGACCATCACCTTCATCACCGGGGCCAACAAGGGCCTCGGCCGCGAGACCGCCCGCCGTCTCACCGGGCTCGGCCACACCGTGCTCCTCGGCGCCCGCGACCCGGAGCAGGGCGCCGCGGCGGCCGCCGCGCTCGGTGCGCGGTTCGTCCGGATCGACGTCACCGAGGAGGCCTCCGTGGCGGCCGCGGCCGCCGACGTCGCCGCCCACGAGGGCCGGATCGACGTCCTGGTCAACAACGCCGGGGTCGCCGGCCCGCACGGCGACCCGGCGGAGCTGACCGCCGCCGACGCCCTCGGTGTCTTCGACGTCAACGTCTTCGGCGTCATCCGCACCACCACCGCCTTCCTCCCGCTGCTGCGCCGCTCGCCGGACCCCGTGATCGTCAACGTCAGCAGCGGCATGGGGTCGTTCGCGCTCACCCACGACCCGGAGCGCGTCGAGTCCACCGTCGTCTCGCCCCTCTACACCGCCTCCAAGTCGGCGCTGACCATGCTCACCACGCAGTACGCCAAGGCCCTGAAGGACATCCGCGTCAACGCCGTCGACCCCGGTTACACGGCGACCGACCTCAACGCGCACAGCGGTCCGCAGACCGTCACCGAGGGCACCGACGCGGTCGTCCGTCTCGCCACCGAGCCGCCCGGCGCCGGCACGGGCCGCTTCGTCGACCGCCACGGACCGGTCGACTGGTAGCTCCCGATACTGGGTTCATGTCACTTCGTATCGCGCACACCGCCGACCTCGACCCCGCCGAGCTCCGGGCCGCCCGTGACCTCCTGCACGGGGCCTTCGGCGGGGACTTCGGGGACAGCGACTGGGATCACGGGCTGGGCGGCCTGCACGTCCTCGTCCACGACGAGGAGGGACTCGCGGCCCACGGCTCGGTCGTGCAGCGCCGCGCCCGCTACCGCGACCGCTGGCTGCGCGTCGGGTACGTCGAGGCCGTCGGCGTCCGGGCCGACGCCCGCCGCAGAGGACTGGGCGGTCAGGTGATGGCCGCCCTGGAGGAGATCGTCGACCGGGCGTACGACCTCGGCGCGCTCGGCGCCAGCGACGACGGCGCCCGTCTCTACACCGCCCGGGGCTGGCGGCTCTGGTCGGGCCGGATCTGCGCCCTCTCCCCGGACCGGGGGATCGTGCGGCTGCCGGAGGAGGAGGGCTGTGTGTTCGTGCGTCCCGCCCGCGCGGGCGCCCTGGACCCGGCCCACGAGCTGGTCTTCGACTGGCGCGACGGGGATGTCATGTAGTCCGTTCGATCCGGCTGCCGTGGTCGCCCCATCCGCCGAAACCCCAGTTCACGGCCGTGTGACCCACTCCGCCGTCTCAGATAGTAGGAAGTCCGAGTAATTGTGCAGACAGATGCGGGCGGCTCCCTTACTTTTGTAGGAGCCGAACGTCTCGCTCGATCAAGCGAATGGCGGTCGTGAGCCGGGCCCCGTACAGGCAACCCCTGTGGCACCGCTCCCCGCCCCTTCCGGCGTCTCGTAACCCCCCTGCCGTACTCCACGTATGTGCTGAAGGAGTCGATTCCCATGGCCGAGACGACCGTCCGCCGCCGAGTCCGCCACGTGTCCCGCACGAGCGAGTCCGACCGCAAGAACGCCGCCGCCGCGCTGCAGCGCGCCCTCGACCGCCGCGACAACGGCGGCGAGACCGGCCACTGAGCCGAACCGCCCCTCCGATCGGGAGCCGCACCCGCACGGGGTACGGCGCGGCCGGGACAGCCGCGCCGTACCCTGCGGATCACCGCCCGCGCCGTACCTCGAAGTGGTCGATCCGCGCACCGCTCTGCGCGAGTGCCGACACCTTCAGCCTCGGGGCCGTACCGGTCTCCGCCTCGACCTTGAGGAAGGAGAAGCCGGTGTACCGCACCCGGGACCACTCCACCGTCTCCGCCACGCTGTGCTGCCCCTTGGCCCAGTGGGAGGTGTCCACCGCGCCGTGCCGGGTGACGTGCCCCTCGTAGCTGTCCCCGACCCCCGAGGGGAACCCGTACAGGCCGCGTCCGCCGCCGCCCGCCGTGACGTAGACGATGCCGTCCCGGGTCGGGTCGGTCGAGCCGCCGACCGGGACCGCGCGGCCGACCCCGCCGTCCTTCACCGCGTCCGTGCGTTCGTAGACGTGGTTGTGCCCGTTGACGACCAGGTCCACCTGGTACCGGGTGAACAGCGGCAGCCAGGCCGCCCGGATCCCGCCGTCGGAGGCGTGCGAGGACGTCGAGTACGCGCAGTGGTGGAAGAAGACGACCACGAAGTCCACGCCCTTCGCCGACCGCAGCTCCTTCAGCTTCTCCTCCAGCCATTTCGTCTGCCGGCCCCCGCTGTAGCCGAGGTTGGCGGGGATCTCGTACGACACGTCGTTCGCGTCCAGCGCCACGAAGCCGACGTTGCCGTAGGTGAACGCGTACACGCCCGGTGAGCCGTGCGGGTCGAAGCCGTTGTCCGGGAGGGCGAAGCGGGCGTACTGGCCGCCGTAGCCGTCGGGGGAGTACCAGGCCTCCATGTCGTGGTTGCCGGTCGTCACCATCCACGGCACCGAGCGGGCCACCGGGTCGTTCTGCTTCAGGAAGCGGTCCCACTCCTGGGCGTCGTAGCCGTCCGAGGTCTTCCCGGTGCCGTTGCCGTCCGCGTAGCAGATGTCGCCGGCGTGCAGGTGGAAGGCAGGCTTCTGCTTCAGCAGCGCGCTGTCACTGGCCCGGCCGGCCTGGCTGACGCCCTGGTCGCCGAAGGCCGTGAACACGAACCGCTCCGGACGCGCGGGCGCGGTGCGGAAGGAGGCGATGGCGGAGCGGTGGGCCGGGGCGGCCGGGTCCCAGCCCTCGTGGCCGACGCCGTAGTAGTACGTGGTGCCGGGCGTGAGGTCGTCCAGGGCCGCGTGCACGTAGTACTGCTCGACCACCGGGCGCACCCCCCGCACCCCGGGCGTGTGCAGATGCCGGATCTCCGCCGCGACCTTCTGGCCCAGGGCGTCCGGCCGCGACCCGATCCGCACGAACGGCTTCTTCACCGCGAACGGCACCTGCCAGGAGACCCGCATCCGCGTCCGCGGGTCGGAGCCGAAGGCGAGATGGCGGCCGAACGGCACGACCGCCGCGCCGCGGACCGCCGAGGTCGCCGGAGCCGGGTCCGCCGACTTCGCCGTCCGGGCGCAGCCGGCCAGCAGACTGCCGCCCGCCAGGGTGCCCGCCATCGCACCCGCCGACACCAGCGTGCGGCGGCTCACCAGCCGCGTGCGCAGATACTCGTACTGCTCGGCCATGCTCATCCGGGCGGCGAGCCGCGGCGGAATGCCGAAGTCGGGGATGTCCATACCGGGGACGATGCCCAGCGCGGGCCAACACCGGTCACACGTACGGGTGAACGCCCGGCGACGGAACGACGCGCCATGTCCGTATGACGGACAGCCTGTGTCATCCCATGGGACGAGGAGTAGGGTGCCGACATGTCTCGCAGCATCAATCTCGCAGTGATCCCCGGTGACGGCATCGGGCAGGAAGTCGTGGCCGAAGGCCTCAAGGTCCTCTCCGCCGTCCTCCCCGAGGACGTGAAGCTGGAGACCCAGGAGTACGACTTCGGCGCCCAGCGTTACCACGCCACCGGTGAGACCCTCACCGACGCCGACCTCGACGCGCTGAAGAAGCACGACGTCATCCTGCTGGGCGCGATCGGCGACCCGAGCGTCCCCTCCGGCGTCCTGGAGCGCGGCTTCCTGCTCAAGCTCCGCTTCGCCTTCGACCACCACGTCAACCTGCGCCCGTCGAAGCTCCTGCCGGGTGTCGCCACCCCGCTGGCCGGCGAGCCGCAGATCGACTTCGTCGTGGTCCGCGAGGGCACCGAGGGCCCGTACACCGGCAACGGCGGCACCATCCGCAAGGGCACCGAGCACGAGGTCGCCACCGAGGTCTCCGTCAACACGGCGTTCGGTGTCGAGCGGGTCGTCCGGGACGCCTTCGCCCGCGCCCAGGCCCGTCCGCGCAAGAAGCTCACGCTGGTCCACAAGAACAACGTGCTGACCTTCGCCGGGCACCTGTGGACGAACATCTTCAACAAGGTGGCGGCCGAGTTCCCCGAGGTCACCACGGACTACATCCACGTCGACGCGGCGACCATCTACCTGGTCACCGACCCCGGCCGGTTCGACGTCATCGTCACCGACAACCTCTTCGGCGACATCATCACCGACCTCGCCGCGGCCGTCTCCGGCGGCATCGGTGTCGCGGCGAGCGGGAACATCAACCCGAGCGGCGAGTTCCCGTCCATGTTCGAGCCGGTCCACGGTTCCGCGCCCGACATCGCCGGCCAGGGCAAGGCCGACCCCACCGCCACGGTCCTGTCCGTCGCCCTGCTGCTGCGCCACCTCGGCTACGAGGCCGAGGCCGCCCGCGTCGAGGAGGCCGTCACCGCCGACCTCACCGAGCGCCAGGGCAAGCCCGCCCGCTCCACCTCGGAGATCGGCGACGCGCTCGCCGTACGAGTAGCCGGCTGACCCGAGCCACTCGAAGCACCACTTCGAAGCCGCCGGGTCGCACACGTGCCCGGCGGCTTCCCCATGCCTGCCGCCGGGTGTCACCATCTACCCCGGTCCGCTTTCACCCCGATTCCATCCATCCCGGCCCTCGCGCGATAATCGAACGCGGAGCCGCGGTATGAGGGAATGCTCGGACGTCCTACGAGACAAGGGTGTGAGCGCGGCCCATCACTACAACCGGTGAAGGACTACCACTCATGACGACGCCCACGATCGAGCTCAAGCCGTCCGCGCACCCGACCGCCGCCGCCGAGCGCGAGGCGATCCTGGCCAGCCCCGGATTCGGCCGCCACTTCACCGACCACATGGTGACGATCAAGTGGACCGAGGGCCGCGGCTGGCACGACGGCCAGCTCGTTCCGTACGCGCCGATCCCCCTCGACCCGGCCACCAACGTCCTGCACTACGCCCAGGAGATCTTCGAGGGCCTGAAGGCCTACCGCCGTCCCGACGGCACGGTGGCCACCTTCCGCCCCGACCAGAACGCCAAGCGCTTCCAGCGTTCCGCCCGCCGGCTCGCCATGCCCGAGCTGCCGGTGGAGACCTTCATCGAGGCCTGTGACGCCCTGGTCCAGCAGGACAAGGACTGGGTCCCGGCGCACGGCGGCGAGGAGTCCCTCTACCTGCGCCCCTTCATGATCGCCACCGAGGTCGGCCTGGGCGTCAAGCCGGCCAACGAGTACCTCTTCCTGGTCATCGCCTCCCCGGCCGGCGCCTACTTCCCCGGTGGCGTGAAGCCGGTCTCCATCTGGGCCTCCGAGGACCGCGTCCGCGCCGTCCCCGGCGGCATGGGCGACGCCAAGACCGGCGGCAACTACGCGGCTTCCCTGCTCGCCCAGGCCGAGGCGGCGGCCCAGGGCTGCGACCAGGTCTGCTACCTCGACGCAGTCGAGCACAAGTGGGTCGAGGAACTCGGCGGCATGAACCTGTACTTCGTGTACGGCGCTGCATCCAATGAAAAGCCGGTGATCGTCACCCCCACCCTCACCGGGTCGATCCTGGAGGGCGTCACCCGCGACTCCCTCCTGACCGTCGCCCGCGACCTCGGCTACGAGTCCGAGGAGGCCCGGGTCTCCATCGAGCAGTGGCAGCGCGACTCCGAGAACGGCACCCTCACCGAGGTCTTCGCCTGCGGCACCGCCGCCGTCATCACCCCGGTCGGCACGGTCAAGCGCACGAACGCCGAGTGGCAGCAGTCGGGCGGCGAGCCCGGCCCGGTCACCCTCCGGCTGCGCGAGGCGCTGCTCGACATCCAGCGCGGCACGGCCGAGGACAAGCACGGCTGGATGCACCAGCTCGGCTGACCGGTCTTCCGACCGATCTTCGGCTGTCCGTTCGACGCGTATCACCTCCCCCGTACGGGTATCTCCTGATTCCACACGGGGGAGGGAACGCGAGTGAGCGGACGATCGCCGATGCCACGGCTGCGCTGGCTGATGCGCACGTTACGCACCCCGCGCCGCCCGCAGAGCCTCACCGTGCTCGGCCTGCTCACCGCCGTCGCGGGTCTGCTGCTGTGGCGGGCCTCCACGATGGACAACTACGGGCAGAACCTCGCCCTCAACCTCGGCACCGACATCGTCGGCGTGGTCGTCACCGTGTTCGTCATCGGCCCGCTGATCTCCCGGGCGCAGGAGGGCCGGGTCCGCGAGCACACCCGGCTGGACTACGAGTGGTTCGCCGCCCAGGTGTACGGCGCCACGTCCAACGTGAAGGTCCTGGACACCTTCTCCAACCTGTTCGGCCCGCAGTTCTCCGAACGGCTCTTCCGGGGCGTCAGATCCGCCACCGCGAGCGGCACCCGCGTCCAGATCCTGCTCCTGGACCCCGACTCGCTGGCCGTCATCCTGCGCGGCCGTGAACTGGGCGAGCAGAGCGCCGACATCCGCCGCGACATCATGCGCAACCTGCGCACCCTCGACGAGTTCGCCCGCCGTCTGGACGCCACTTCCCGGCAGCTCCTGGAGGTACGGCTGTGCGCCACCTCCCCCGGTGTCACCCTCTACCGCTGGGACGAGCGCTGTCTGGTCTCCTTCCTCACCGTCGGCCGGCTCTCCGGCGAGGGCGTGCAGCTGGAGGTCGCGGTCCGCTCCCCGCTCGGCACCTTCGTGGAGCAGCGCTTCGACGAACTCTGGCAGCAGGGCAAGCCGATGGAACGCTTCACCCACCTCCCCGTCACCCTCGTCGACGCCACCGACGGGCGACGGGAGTTCACCTGCCGCTTCGTCTTCCTGGAGGACCGGCTGTACGTCGCCGCCCCCGACCTCGTCACCTATCTGGCCCGCCGCCGGCTCGACCAACTCAGCGCGTACAGCGCGGCGCTGGACGCCACCGGGGCGCACGAGGTGATCGTCGTCGACGACGAGAGCGAGCTGCACCGGCGGCTCATCCACCACTTCGGGGAGAAGTACGATGCGCACGCGGCCGCCTTCGTGGAGTTGCGGCCGTCCACGGTCCTGGTCACGGAATAGAGGGCCCCCGCACCATGAGTTCAGCGCACCACCCCCGCTTTCGCGCCTTCACGCCCCGTGACCTGGACGGTCTGCTACGGCGTGTGTCCCTGACGGACGATCAGCGACTGGCGCTGCGGGCCGTCTCCTCGGTCCTGCCGTTCCGTACGAACGCGTATGTCGTCGAGGAGTTGATCGACTGGTCGGCCGTGCCCGAGGACCCGGTCTTCCGGCTGACCTTCCCGCAGGCCGGGATGCTGCCCGCCGCCGACGTCCGCCGGATGGCCGGGCTGCTGGCCGGGGAGGCGCCCAGGGCCGAGGTCCTGCGCGCCGCGCACGAGATCCGGATGCGGCTCAACCCGCACCCCTCGGGCCAGCTCGACGCCAACGTCCCGGTGCACGAGGGCCGCCGGCTCACCGGGCTACAGCACAAGTACCCGGAGACGGTGCTGGTCTTCCCGCGCCAGGGCCAGACCTGCCACGCCTACTGCACGTACTGCTTCCGCTGGCCGCAGTTCGTCGGCGAGGCCGACCTGCGCATCGCGACGGACGACATCGACGCCACCACCGGCTATCTCCGGGCCCACCCCGAGGTGAGCAGCGCGCTGATCACGGGCGGCGACCCGCTGGTGATGAGCACGGAGGTGCTGCGCCGCTATGTCGAGCCGCTGCTCGCGATCGACACGATCCGCTCGGTCCGCATCGGCACCAAGTCGCTCGCCTTCTGGCCGTACCGCTTCACCACCGACCGGGACGCCGACGACCTGCTCCGCCTCTTCGAACAGGTCGTGGCGAGCGGCCGCCATCTCGCCCTGATGGCCCACTTCACCCACCCCCAGGAGCTGCGCCCGCCCGTCGTACGGGAGGCGATGCGCCGGGTCCGCGACACCGGGGCCGTGATCCGCTGCCAGGGTCCGCTGGTGGCCGGGATCAACGACAGCGCGGACGCCTGGGCCGAGCTGTGGGAGCAGACCACCACGCTCGGTGCCGTGCCGTACTACCAGTTCGTCGAGCGGGACACCGGCCCGCAGGGCTACTTCGGCGTCCCCCTCGCCCGCGGCCACGCGATCTTCCGGGACGCCTACGCCCGCGTCTCCGGCCTCGCCCGCACCGTCCGCGGCCCGGTGATGTCGGCGATGCCCGGCAAGGTCTGCGTGGACGGCGTCGCCGAGGTGGCCGGCGAGAAGGTCTTCGTCCTCCACCTCATCCAGGCCCGCGACCCGGCCCTGGTCGACCGCCCCTTCTTCGCCGCGTACGACGAGGGCGCGACGTGGTTCACCGACCTCAAACCGGCGTTCGGCGCGACGTCGTTCCTGCCGGGGCTGGAGCCGGGGTGACGGTCCTCAGACGCCGGACCGGCTGGTGAGTGGTGCGGACCGGTTCTCGTCCTCGTGGCCGATACCCGTCCGGCCCGTGGTGAGCAGCAGGTAGACCGCCCCGCCCACGGCTCCCGACAGCAGGAAGCTGCAGTCCACCCCGCCCGTCAGCGACAGCAGCGGGCCCTCGTACGAGGGCAGGGAGACCGCCAGGAGGCCGACGCCCGCGCCGATCGCCCAGGATGCCGTCGCCTGGATGTTCCAGCCAGACCGGTACCAGTAGATGCCGCCCCGCGAGCGGCGGTTGAAGACCTGGAGGGCGTCCGCGTCGTACACGCCCCGGCAGCGGGCGAAGCCGATGAGGGTGATGACCGCCCACGGGGTGCCGATGGCGGTCAGCAGGAGGACGAAGGAGGTCATCGCGGACTGGGCGTTCCAGGCGATGGGGGTCCCCCCGGGCGCGAGCGAAGCCGAGCGTTTGGGGGAGGCCGACGAAGACGCAGGCGGTGGCGACGAGGGCGACCGTGTAGGTGGCGCGGGCCCGGGACGCGCGGGGCAGGATCGCGTCCAGGTCGAGGCCCATGGAGTAGAGCATCAGGCCCGCGTTGCCGACCGAGCCGGCGGAGGCGGAGAGGAGCAGGGGGACCAGGTACCAGGTGGGGGAGGCCGACACCAGGGGGCCCGCGTAGTCCGTCGCCGCCCGGGCCGCGTACGCGGTGAAGGTGCCGAAGAGCTGGGGGACCAGGAGGCCGAGGACCAGGCCCAGCCAGGTGCCGTGCAGGACCCGGCGGGAGGAGTGCCGGGCGGGGGAGATGTAGCGGGTGTAGTCGCCGAGGAGGGTGATGAAGGCGACCGGGCCGGAGAGGCCCGCGGCCACGGCCGCCAGGCACCACGTCGGCCAGAAGCCGCCCAGGAGGTAGCCGCCGGCCTCGGGGAGCGCGGCGGTGGTGAAGTGCGGGGCGCGAGGACGCCGAGGAGCAGCAGGGCCGTCATGCCGACGGCGAGGACCTTGGACATGGCGAGCAGCACCCGGTAGCCGTAGACCGCGCCCGCCACCGTCGCCGCCGCGAGCACCGTGTAGACGACGGCGTACGACCCGCCGTCCGCCGGGAGACCGAACAGCCGGCCCAGCACGCCCACCATCACGTCGCCGCCGATCCAGACGGTGAGCGCGGTGTAGCCGAGGGCGAGGAGCAGGCCCACCACCGAGCCGACCAGGCGTCCGCGCACCCCGAACTGGGCGCCGGAGGAGGTGGAGAGGTTGGTCGCGGTGCGCAGGGAGACCAGCGCGAGCGGCGCCGTGAACACCGTGCCGACCAGCGTGCCCGCCACGATCGCGCTCACCGACGACCACCAGCCGAGCCCGAAGGACGGCGGCAGCCAGCCGAAGATGATCACGCCGAGGCAGAGGTTGGAGCCGAGCAGGATCGAGACCAGGTCCTTGGGTCCGCTGGTGCTCCCCCACGCTCTCAACTGCGTTCGAGCGCGGGAGGTACCCCCATCCCGTCCGGGATGGTGTCGACTCCGCGCTGTTCTATCGGCATGGCTGGCTCCCTCGGATCACACTGCGTTTAGAACGGCATTCAATGTGAGTCATGACGTGGTGGTCGTCAAGGCTTTCCCTCGCCGAAGTCTTTGATTAGAGTGGCGTTCCAAATGAAGGGAACGAGATGCGGCTGACCCCCACGGAACGTGACCGGCTGCTGCTCTTCGGAGCCGCCGAGCTGGCCCGTGCCCGGCGTGCCCGGGGCCTGAGGCTCAACGTGCCGGAGGCCACCGCGCTGATCGCGGACACCGTCTGCGAGGCCGCCCGGGACGGCAGGCGGCTCGCCGAGGCGATCGAGGCGGCCCGCTCCGTCCTCGGCCCGGCCGACGTGCTGCCCGGCGTCGCCGACATCGTCACCGAGGTGCACGTCGAGGCCGTCTTCGACGACGGGTCGAGGCTCGCGGTCGTCACCGACCCGATCGGGGGCGGGGGACTGGGCGAGGAGGGTCCGGGCGCACTGCTGCCGGGGCCCGAGCACGCCGACCCCGAGGCGGTCGTACGGCTGACCGTCACCAACACCGCGTCCGTGCCCGTCTCCGTCACCTCGCACTTCCACTTCTTCGAGGCCAATCCGCGTCTCGACTTCGACCGCGCCGCGGCCTACGGTCTGCGGCTCGCCGTGCCCGCCGGGTCGTCCGTGCGGTTCGGGCCGGGGGAGTCGCTGGAGGTCGGTCTGCTGCCGATCGGCGGCGGCCGGGTCGCCATCGGCTTCGCCGGGCTCGTCGACGGACCGCTGGACGCGCCCGGCGCCCGCGCGGAGGCCCTGCGCCGGGCCGCCGCCTGCGGCTACCTGGGCATTCGAGAGCAGGAGACCGAGCGATGAGCCGTCCCGGAGGCCACCCCGCCGAGGCCCGCCGCCTCACCCCGCACGAGTACGCGGCCACCCACGGCCCCCGGGCCGGCGACCGGATCCGGCTCGGCGACTCGGGGCTCGTGATCCGCGTCGAGGACGACTCCCAGCGCTACGGCGACGAGTTCCTGGCCGGGTTCGGCAAGACGGCCCGGGACGGGCTGCACCTCAAGGCCGCCGCCGTCCGGGAGACCTGTGACGTCGTCGTCAGCAATGTCGTCGTGATCGACGCCGTGCTGGGGATCCGGAAGGTGTCCATCGGCATCCGCGAGGGGCGGATCCGCGCGATCGGGCGGGCCGGGAACCCCGACACCCTCGACGGGGTGGACGTCGTGGTCGGCACCGGGACGTCCATCGTGTCCGGGGAGGGGCTGATCGCCACCGCGGGGGCCGTCGACACCCATGTCCATCTGCTGTCGCCGCGGATCATGGAGGCCTCGCTGGCCTCCGGTGTCACGACGATCATCGGGCAGGAGTTCGGGCCGGTGTGGGGCGTCGGCGTCAACTCGCCCTGGGCGCTGAAGCACGCGTTCGGCGCCTTCGACGCCTGGCCGGTCAACATCGGCTTCCTCGGGCGCGGTTCGTCCTCGCACGCGGCCCCGCTGGTCGAGGCGCTCGCCGAGGGGGGCGCCTCCGGCTTCAAGGTGCACGAGGACATGGGCGCCCACACCCGCGCCCTGGACACGGCCCTGCGGGTCGCCGAGGAGCACGACGTCCAGGTCGCCCTGCACAGCGACGGGCTGAACGAGTGCCTCTCGGTCGAGGACACCCTCCGGGTGCTGGAAGGCCGCACCATCCACGCCTTCCACATCGAGGGCTGCGGCGGCGGCCACGTGCCGAACGTGCTGAAGATGGCCGGCGTCCCGAACGTCATCGGCTCCTCCACCAACCCCACCCTGCCCTTCGGCCGGGACGCGGTCGCCGAGCACTACGGGATGATCGTCTCCGTCCACGACCTGAAGACCGACCTGCCCGGCGACGCCGCCATGGCCCGCGACCGCATCCGCGCCGGGACCATGGGCGCCGAGGACGTGCTGCACGACCTGGGCGCGATCGGCATCACCTCGTCCGACGCGCAGGGCATGGGCCGGGCCGGGGAGACCGTCCGCCGTACCTTCGCCATGGCCGGGAAGATGAAGGCCGAGCTGGGCGCCCCGGACGTCGGGCACGACAACGAGCGCGTGCTGCGCTACATCGCCAAGCTGACCATCAACCCCGCGATCGCCCACGGGCTCGCGCACGAGGTCGGCTCGATCGAGGTCGGCAAGCTCGCGGACATCGTGCTGTGGAGCCCCGAGTACTTCGGCGCCAAGCCGCAGCTCGTCCTCAAGTCCGGCTTCCCCGCGTACGGCGTGACCGGCGACCCGAACGCGGCCACCGACACCTGCGAACCCCTCGTCCTGGGGCCGCAGTTCGGGGCCCACGGCGCGACCCCCGCCGAGATCTCGGTGGCCTTCGTCGCTCAGGCGGCCCTCGACCAGGGCCACGACACGATGCCCACCCGGCGCCGCCGGGTCGCCGTCCGCGGCACCCGCGGCATCGGCCCCGCCGACCTGCGGCTCAACTCCCGCACCGGAGCGGTCGACGTCGACCAGCGCACCGGCCTGGTCACCCTCGACGGCGAGCCCGTCCGCTCGCAGCCCGCCGACTCCGTCTCCCTCAGCCGTCTGTACTTCCTGTAAACGTCTGTCATCGTCACCTTCTGTGAGGACCCCCATGAACAAGGCAGCCTCCGACGGGTTCCGGATGCCCGCCGAGTGGACCCCGCACGAGCGGACCTGGATGGCCTGGCCGGGCCCCAACCCCACCTTCGACGACCCGGACGACCTCCTCGCCTCCCGGATGGCCTGGGCCTCGGTCGCCCGCACCGTCCTGCGCTTCGAACCGGTGACGGTCGTCTGCGGCCCCGGCCAGTCGGCGCACGCCCAGACGCTGCTCGGCCCCGGCGTCGACACCGTCGAACGGGACCTCGACGACGCCTGGATGCGGGACATCGGTCCCACCTTCCTGACGAACGGGCGTGAACTCGCCGCCGTGGACTGGACGTTCAACGGCTGGGGCGCCCAGCACTGGGCCCGCTGGGAGCACGACGCGAAGATCGCCGCGTACGTCTCCGACCTCGCGGGCGCGAAGACGTACGCCTCGAAGCTGGTCAACGAGGGTGGCGCGATCCATGTCGACGGCGAGGGGACCGTGCTGCTGACCGAGACCGTGCAGCTGGGGCCCGAGCGCAACCCGGGCTGGACGAAGGAGGAGGTCGAGGCGGAGATCCACGGGATGCTCGGCACCCGCAAGGCGATCTGGCTGCCCCGCGGCCTCACCGGCGACTACCCCCCGCACGGCTTCGGCACCCTCGGGCACGTGGACATCGTCGCCGCCTTCGCCCGCCCGGGAGTCGTGGTCGCGCACTCCCAGCCGGACCCCGCACACCCGGACCACGAGGTGACCCAGGAGGTCATCGGCCTGCTGCGGTCCCAGACCGACGCGCGCGGCCGCACATTGGAGGTGGTCGAGGTCCCGGCCCCCACCGTCCTGGAGGCGGACGGCCACTGGGCCGACTACTCCTACATCAACCACTACCTCTGCAACGGCGGGGTCGTGCTCTGCGGCTTCGACGACCCGCGTGACGAGATCGCCGCGGGCATCTTCCGCCGCCTCTTCCCCGAGCGGACGGTGACCCTGGTGGACGCCCGTACGATCTTCTCCGGCGGTGGCGGTATCCACTGCATCACCCAGCAGCAGCCGAGGATCTAGGAGCCCGACCATGGCCGGTGCGCGTCGGAACGCCCCGCCCCGCGAGGACGTGCTCGCCGCCGCCATGACGATGATCGCCGGACGCGGCCTGGAGAAGCTCACCATGGCCGCCCTCGGCCGCGAGGTCGGCATGAGCAGCGGCCACCTCCTCTACTACTTCCACTCCAAGGACGAACTGCTGCTCCAGACCCTGGAGTGGAGCGAGGGCCGGCTGGGCACCGAACGCGGCCGGCTCCTCACCCGGCGCGGCACCGCCCGCGAACGCCTCGACGCGTACGTCGACCTGTACGTCCCCGAGGGGCACCGCGACCCGCACTGGACTCTCTGGCTGGAGGTCTGGAACCGCTCGCAGAACGCCGACGAGGCCGCCCGCGACCGGCAGGCCGCCATCGAGGGCGCCTGGCACCGCGACCTGGTGGCGCTGCTCGCGGAGGGCGTCTCCGCGGGCGAGTTCCGCCCGGTCGACCCCGACCGCTTCGCCGCCCGCCTCCGCGCCCTGCTCGACGGCTTCTCCATCCATGTGGCGATCGGGCTGCGCGGCACCGGCCGGGCGCAGGTTCTCGGCCACGTACGGGAGTTCCTGGAATCGGATCTTCTCGCGGACGCGTGACCTTCCGACCGGGTTGTACGCAATAAGGGTGATTGACCCCGCTTGTGCGGTGCGGTTGCATCCTGGTGAGCCCTCGGTACAGAGCCCTCGGCACGGGGCCGGGGACCCGGGGGACCACACGACCACGGGGGTCATCATGTCCACTGCCGTACGCACGCACTTAGGCAGCGCCGCGCTGGGCGGCGCCGTGCTGCTCGCGCTCACCGGGGCCGCGGTCCCGGCCGCCGTCGCGGCACCGCATCCCTCCACCACCCGCGTCAGCGTGGGTCCGGGCGGCAGGCAGGCAGACGCCGCCTCCGCCGCCCCCGCGCTGAGCGCCGACGGCCGCTACGTGGCCTTCGCCTCGGCCGCCGGCAACCTGGTCCGCGGCGACCACGACACCGTCACCGACGTCTTCGTGCGCGACCTGCGCACCGGCCGCACCGAGCGGATCGCGAAGGGCCCGGCGAGCAGCCCGGCCCTCAGCGGCGACGGCCGCTACGTCGTCTTCGTGACCTCGGCCGCGCTCAAGAAGAGCGACGACAACGGTGTCGACGACATCTACCTCTACGACCGCCGCACCCACCGCACGGAACGCATCAGCACCGGCCACCCCACGGACTGGGCGCCGAACCAGATGCCCG
This sequence comes from Streptomyces sp. NPDC090088, assembly GCF_044747345.1. NCBI lineage: Bacteria > Bacillati > Actinomycetota > Actinomycetes > Kitasatosporales > Streptomycetaceae > Streptomyces > Streptomyces sp. NPDC090088. The sequence continues at coordinate 1,361,233 of NZ_JBIVDZ010000002.1, forward strand.
CGATCAGCGCGGACGGCCGGGTCGTCGCCTATGTCAGCGACGCTCCGGACGTCGTGCCCGGCGACACCAACGGCCGCGCCGACGTGATCGTCCACGACCGCCGCACCGGCCGCGACGAACTGGTGCAGTACTCGACCTCGGGCGTGCTCGCGGACGCCGACGCCCTCTCTCCCTCCCTCAGCGCGGACGGCCGGTACGTCACCTTCGACACCCCGGTCAACCTGGACCCCACCCAGGTGGACACCTCCAAGACCAGGACGGTCTACGTCCGTGACCGGCGCACGCAGACCACCGAGCAGATCAGCCGCCCGACGGGTTACGCCTACAAGAACTACGCCGACGACTCCTCGATCAGCGGCAACGGCCGCCTGGTCGCCTTCGGGTCCGGCCTCTACAACCTGGTCCCGGGCGACACCAACAAGCAGTCCGACATCTTCGTCTACGACCGCACCCGGCAGGCCACGGTCCGCGTCAGCACCGCGGCCGACGGCACCGAGGCCGACGGCCCCAGCTGGGACGCGAGGCTGAGCGCCGACGGCCGCGAGGTGGCGTTCACCTCCACCGCCACCAACCTCGTCCCCGGCGACACGAACGGCGTCGCCGACATCTTCGTCAAGGATCTCAGGACCGGCGCGATCAGCCGCGTCAGCCTCGGCGCCGGCCAGTCCGACGGCACCTCGTACAGCGTCGCGCTCGACGCCGACGGCCGGGTGGCCGCCTACGTCTCGACGGCCACCGACCTCGTCCGGGGCGACACCAACGGCGTCGCCGACATCTTCGTACGGAACACCGGGCGCTGAACGACCCGCCCGGACGGGTTGAGCACCCACGACCGACCAGCACACCACGGGGGATCACCACCTTGAACGTCCGCACCCGCGCCGCCCTCGCCGCCGCCCTGGCCGCCGCCGCCCTGGCCGCGACCGGGGCGACGGCCACCGCCGCACCCGCGGTACCGCGTACGGAGGCCGTCAGCGTCACGCCCTCCGGGAAGGCGGGTGACGGCGCCTCCACCGGCGCGGTCATCAGCCGCGACGGCCGCTACGTCGCCTTCTCCTCCACCGCCACCGACCTCCTCCCCGGCGCCCCGCACGGCGGCCTCTTCGTCCGTGACCTGCGCACCGGAAAGCTGACCCACCCGGCCGACGGCACCGACCCGTCGCTCAGCAAGGACGGCCGCTTCCTCGCGTACACGAACACGGGCCTGCACCTGCTGGACCGCCGCACGGGCCGCACCGAACGCCTCGACACCGGCCTCCCGGCGGGCTTCGGCGCGGGCGGTCACGCCTACCTGAGCGGCACCGCCCGCTACGCCGTCTTCACCGCCGCCAGCGGCGCGGACGGCCCGGTCGTCTTCCTGCGCGACCGCGTCAAGCACACCACCGAGCGGATCAGCCAGCCCAAGCCCACCTGGGAGCCGCGCGGCGCCGGCCACGCCACCGTCAGCGACGACGGCCGCCGGATCGTCTACCAGTACACCTACTCCAACGGCCCGCGCGGCGACGACTGGAGCGACATCTGGCTCTACGACCGCTCCACCGGCGCCCGCACCCAGCTCGACCGCTCCACCGACGGCTCGCCCACCACCCGCGAGTCCCTGAACCCCGCGCTCAGCGCCGACGGCCGTACCGTCGTCTTCGAGTCGGCCGACACCCATCTGGTTCCGGACGACACCGACAACAGCTGGAACGTGTTCGTCCACCACCTCGCCACGGGCCGCAACGACCGCATCCAGGGCTACGGACGGGACGCGGCGGTCAGCGCGGACGGCCGGTACGTCACCCTCACCACCCACGAGGGCTCGGCATATCCCCTGTACGCGCGGGACTTGCGGAACGGCACCCGCGCCCTGGTCGCCACCGAGGGACAGGTCGTGCCCGGGGGAGTGACGGCCCGCCGGATCGCCTTCACGTCGTACGACGGGACCCTCGACCCGCGCGGCGACGACAACAACGAACAGGACGTCTTCGTCAGGCATTTGCAGTAAAGGAATCGCGCGTTCGCCCGCCGGGCAGGAACGGCCCATGGGACGACAACACTGGAAGAAGATCTGGGTTGGCTCGGCAGGCAACATGGTCGAGTGGTTCGACTGGTTCGTGTACGCGAGCTTCGCCACCTACTTCGCCGGGGCGTTCTTCCCGAGCGGGAATCCCACCGCGCAACTGATGAACACGGCCGGCATCTTCGCCGTCGGGTTCTTCATGCGCCCGGTGGGCGGCTGGCTACTGGGCCGGGTAGGCGACCGGAAGGGCCGCAAGGCCGCGCTGACCCTCACCGTCACCCTGATGTCGGTGTCCGCGCTTCTCATCGCGGTCGCCCCGACCTACGACGTCGCCGGATACGGCGGGGCCTTCGTGCTGCTCGTCGCCCGCCTGCTGCAAGGGCTCTCGGTGGGCGGCGAGTACGCGGCCAGCGCCACCTATCTGACGGAGGCCTCCGACCCCCGGCGGCGCGGCTTCGCCTCCAGCTTCCAGTACGTGTCGATGACGGCGGGCCAGCTCGCGGGCCTCGGCCTGCTGATCATCCTCCAGCACACCCTCTCCGACACCGCGCTGCACGACTACGGCTGGCGGATCCCCTTCGCCGTCGGCGCGCTCGGGGCCGCCGTCGTCTTCTACCTGCGCCGGACCATGCTGGAGACCGAGGTCTACGCGGAGGACACCTCGCACGCGGCGGAGCGCGGCACCCTGCGCGCGCTGTGGCAGCACCGGCGGGAGGCGTTCCTGGTCATCGCGCTGACCATGGGCGGCACGGTGGCCTACTACACGTACACCACCTACCTGACGAAGTACCTCTCCAACTCCGCGGGCCTGTCCAAGGAGACCGCGACCCTGGTCTCCTTCACCGCGCTCACCGTCTTCGCCTGCCTCCAGCCGCTCGCCGGCGCCCTCTCCGACCGCATCGGCCGCCGCCCCCTCCTGATCACCTTCGCGGTCGGCTCCACCGTCCTCACCGTGCCGGTCCTGACCCTCCTCAAACGCGTGAACGGATACTGGCCCGCCCTCGGCCTCTCCCTGGTCGCCCTCGTCGTGGTCACCGGGTACACCTCGATCAACGCCTGCGTGAAGGCCGAGCTCTTCCCGACCGGCGTCCGCGCCCTGGGCGTGGCCCTGCCCTACGCCCTCGCCAACGCCCTGTTCGGCGGCACCGCCGAATACATCGCCCTGTGGTTCAAGAGCGCCGGGATCGAGTCCGGCTTCTCCTGGTACGTGGCGGGCTGCGCCGCCGTATCGCTTGTGGTCTACGTCACCATGCGGGAGACGAAGGACCTGGATCTGGCGCGGGTGGCGTCCCGCGAGGCACCCAGTGTGACGACCGCATCCTGAGACGGTGAGTGAGCCGGGGGCGGGGCTGTGCCAGACTGCCTCCGTGCTCTCGTTCGCCACGATTATTGGCAGCAGGCGCGCCGGTCCGCAGTGACCACCACGTACGACCAGGTACGGGTGGCCATCGTCGTCCTCGACCCGCGCGCAGACCTCTCGCACCCGCGAGGGGTTTTTTCGTTTTCCGGCCCACCTTCAGCCGGAGGACAGGCGCGAGGGACCATGGAGGGACGGTGGAGCCGGTCATTCCGGTACGACCGAGATTCGACATCAGGAGCCTTGAGACCATGACCGAGACGGAAACCAACGAGCTGGACGACTCGTTCCACGTCTTCGACACCACGCTGCGCGACGGCGCGCAGCGCGAGGGCATCAACCTCACCGTCGCGGACAAGCTGGCCATCGCCCGGCACCTGGACGACTTCGGCGTGGGCTTCATCGAGGGCGGCTGGCCGGGCGCCAACCCCCGGGACACCGAGTTCTTCGCCCGCGCCCAGCAGGAGATCGACTTCAAGCACGCCCAGCTGGTCGCCTTCGGCGCGACCCGCCGGGCCAACGCCAAGGCGGCGGAGGACCCCCAGGTCAGGGCGCTGCTGGAGTCCGGCGCCCCGGTGATCACGCTGGTCGCCAAGTCCCACGACCGGCACGTCGAGCTGGCCCTGCGCACCACCCTCGACGAGAACCTGGAGATGGTCCGGGACACGGTCTCCTTCCTGAAGGGCCAGGGCCGCCGGGTCTTCGTCGACTGCGAGCACTTCTTCGACGGCTACCGCGCCGACCCCGAGTACGCCAAGGCCGTCGTCCGCGCCGCCTCCGAGGCCGGCGCCGATGTCGTCATCCTTTGCGACACCAACGGCGGCATGCTGCCCGCCCAGGTCCAGGCCGTCGTCTCGACCGTGCTCGCCGACACCGGCGCCCGGCTCGGCATCCACGCCCAGGACGACACCGGCTGCGCGGTCGCCAACACGCTGGCCGCCGTGGACGCGGGCGCCACCCACGTCCAGTGCACCGCGAACGGCTACGGCGAGCGGGTCGGCAACGCCAACCTGTTCCCGGTGGTCGCCGCCCTGGAGCTGAAGTACGGCAAGAAGGTGCTCCCCGACGGCCGGCTCCGCGAGATGACCCGCATCTCCCACGCCATCGCCGAGGTCGTCAACCTCACGCCCTCCACGCACCAGCCCTACGTCGGGGTCTCCGCCTTCGCCCACAAGGCCGGCCTGCACGCCTCCGCGATCAAGGTCGACCCGGACCTGTACCAGCACATCGACCCGGAGCAGGTCGGCAACACCATGCGGATGCTGGTCTCCGACATGGCAGGGCGCGCCTCCGTCGAGCTCAAGGGCAAGGAACTCGGCATCGACCTCGGCGGCGACCGCGAGTTGGTCGGCCGGGTCGTCGAGCGGGTCAAGGAGCGCGAGCTCAAGGGGTACACCTACGAGGCCGCCGACGCCTCCTTCGAGCTCCTGCTGCGGGCCGAGGTCGAGGGCAGGCCGCGCACCTACTTCCGCGTCGAGTCCTGGCGGGCCATCGTCGAGGACCGCCCCGACGGCACCCACGCCAACGAGGCCACGGTCAAGCTCTGGGCCAAGAGCGAGCGCATCGTCGCCACGGCGGAGGGCAACGGCCCGGTCAACGCCCTGGACCGGGCCCTGCGCGTCGCCCTGGAGAAGATCTACCCGCAGCTCGCCAAGTTCGACCTGGCCGACTACAAGGTCCGCATCCTGGAGGGCAAGCACGGCACCGAGTCCACCACCCGGGTGCTGATCTCCACCACCGACGGCAGCACCGAGTGGTCCACGGTCGGCGTCGCCGAGAACGTCATCGCCGCGTCCTGGCAGGCCCTGGAGGACGCCTACACCTACGGTCTGCTGCGCGCGGGCGTGGAACCGGCGGAGTAGACCCCCGGTCCAGAAGGGCCGGCAAGGTTCAGCAGGAGTCCTCGGCGAGCTTCTCGAACTCGCCGAGGCTCATCGCCCGGCCGTCGGCCCAGACCTGGCCGGGCTTCAGCTTCGCCAGGTCGGTCGTGCGGAACGTCAGCGTGACGCTGTACTCGTAGTTGAACTCGCCCTTCATGAAGCCGAGTCGATAGGTGTACGCGGCCACCGTGTGCTGGGTCCCGGTGTGCTGCGCGTGCCAGTCGGCCGGCGGGTCGAAGAGCGGGAAGCTCGCGTCACCGGTCCGCAGCGTGTCGTCGACCGACCAGCCGGACAGATCCCGCCCGGAGCCGTCCCGGGCCCGGGTGCCGGTGAGTCCCAGACCCTCGATCCGGTCGTCACCGCACGGCCGGATCAGCGCGTGCGGCTTCCCGTCCTGCCCGACCCGCACCGCGGCCAGCGGAAGGTCCTCGGCCACACACCCGCTCAGCAGCAGCGCACCGGCGACCGTGCCCAGCACGGCCGCCGCCCCCGTCGCACGCCTCATGGCACTCCTACCGTCCTACTGCAGATGCCACTTCTGGTTGGCGGCCCCCGTGCAGGACCAGATCTGCGCCCGGGTCGCGTTCGCCGACGAGTTGCCCGTGACGTCGAGGCACTTGTTCGCCGCCGTATTCACGACATCACCGGTGGAGGAGCTGTACGACCACTGTTGCGCACCGGTTCCATTGCAGTCGTACAACTGCACCTTCGCCCCGTCCGCCGTCGAACCCGAGGTCACGTCAAGGCACTTGCCGAGCGCGCGGACCGTGCCGTCGGACTGGACGGTCCACTGCTGGGCGGTGGAGCCGTTGCAGTCGTAGAGCTGGACGGCCGTGCCGTTGGTGCTCGAACCGCCCGCCACGTCCAGGCACTTGCCCGCCAGCCCGACGAAGGCCCCGCTCTGGCCGGAGCCGCCCGACTGGGTGCCGGACCAGGTGAAGGTCGCCGAGGTCTTGCCGGGGAGCGAGTAGGTGGCGTGCTGCGAGCCCCAGTTGATGGTCATCGTCCTCGCGCTGGACGAGTCGTTGTAGGCGATCAGGGCCTTCGAGCCGTCCGGGTTGCGCCAGGCCACGTTCGGCACCGAGGCGGACGCCGTGGAGGCGATCCGCTGGGCGCCCGGCCGGACGAACTTGGTGAGGTGGCCCATCGTGTAGTACTCGACGGTGTAGTCGACCGTGCCGCTCGCGCCGTCCCCGTTGTGCACGGTGATCAGGCCGGTGCAGGTGCCGCAGCCGCCGTTGTGCGGGCCCATGTTCTGGTCCACCGCGAGCGACCACTTGGTCACCGACTTCGCCCAGTTGCGGGTGTAGTCGATGATGTTGTTCATGTCCTCGCGCTGCTGGTTGGCGATCCAGGTGCCGCCCGAGTGCTCGGTGCCGAAGGCGTCCAGCGTGGGGTACTGGTTGTGCACGGTGGTCTGCTTGGTGACGTCACCGCCGTAGCCGTGCCAGGCGATCCCGCCGAAGTTCGGGCTGTTGCGGATGGTGGCGTCGTCGACGGACGCGGCCGCGTAGGAGTCGTAGACGTCCCAGTTCCAGTCGTGGGCGAGGACCTTGGTGGACAGCCCGGCCGCCTGGAGCCTGGGCAGCAGCTCGCTCTTGAGGAAGTACTGCAGGCCCGAGGCGTTCCAGCTCATCGACGGGTAGCCGGAGCAGCAGGTGGGCTCGTTCTGCGGGGTCACGTAGGAGACGTCGACGCCCTGCGCCTGGTACGCCTGGAGGTACTTCACGAAGTACGAGGCGTAGGCCCCGTAGTCCTCCGCCTTCAGCCAGCCGCCGTTGAGTGAACCGCTGTCCTTCATCCAGGCCGGCGCCGTCCATGGCGAGGCCATGACAGTCAGGGAGGGGTTGAGCTGGAGCGCCTGCTTGGTGAGCGGGACGACGTCCGCGAGGTCGTGCGAGATGGAGAAGCCGTTCAGGTTCGGGTCGGTCTGCCCGGCGGGTATGTCGTCGTACGTGTACCCGTACCGGGCCAGGTCCGAGGCGCCCATCGGATTGCGCAGGAACGACAGTCCGATGCCGTCGGCCGGCGAGAACAGCTTCCTCATGGTCGCGTCCCGGGTGGCCTGGGACAGCGCCCCGCTGCTGTTCATCAGCCAGGCCGCGGTGTCCGTGAAGGACGCGCCGCCGCCGGTGAAGGTCTGGTAGCGGGTGTTCTCGTCGACGGTGATGTTGTCGCCGCTGCCGCCGGTCCCGGCGGAGAAGGCGAACGGCGTCTGCGCCTGGAGGCCGCGCGTGACATGGCGCCCGGCGGAGTCGTCGGTGGTGGTGAGGTACGCGGTGACCTGTTCACCGGCCGCGTGCGCCGGTGGTACGACCGCGCTGAAGCCGGCCGCGGTGAGCAGCCCGGCGAGCACCAGACGCAGGGTGTGGGGGGTTCTTCTCATCGACACATCGCCCTTCCTGACGGGACGTCTTGACGGGTGTGCGAGCCGTTAGTTAACTCACGTCGTGATCTAAGCCATGAGTGAACTGTGAGAGCCCCGAGTGAACCAGAGAGTCGAGGGAAGGTCCATGCCAAGAGCCGCCCTGCTCGTCTCCACCGCCCTGCTCGCAGCCCTGATGCCCCTGTCCGCGGCCCGCGCCGCGGACGATCCGAGCCCCACTCCCGTGGACCGCTTCGAAGGCGAGGTGCCCTTCGCCGCCCAGCCCGCCGAGGGCATCTTCACCTGGGGCGGCGACAGCGACGACCCGCCGCAGCTCCGGTTCGCCGACCGCGCGGACGCCCCCGAGGGCGCCAAGGTCCTCGCCGGGACCTACGACATCAGCGGTTACGGCGGCTTCACCCACGACTTCGCCGCCACCGAACCCGCCCACGACTGGTCCGCCCACAAGGGCATCCGCTTCTGGTGGGACGGCCAGGACAACGGCAGGAAGACCGCCTTCGAGATCAAGGACGGCGGCGCCGACGGCGAGGCCTCGGAGCTCTGGACGACCTCCTTCACCGACGACTTCACCGGCTGGAAGCAGATCGAGATCCCCTTCACGGACTTCGTCTACCGCACCGACTACCAGCCCGTCGGCGGTATCGACCACGTCCTCGGCCTGACCCGGATGTGGGGGTACGCGGTCACCCTCCCCGTAGGGGTCCAGGGCCGGTTCGCCATGGACGACGTGGAGCTGTACGGCAAGGCCGACCAGTCCCTGCGGGCCTCCGTCACCACGGACGCGGCCGTCTACCCGGTGCGCGAGGGCGGCACGGCGTCGGTGAAGGTCACGGTCGCCACCACCGGCTCGGCGCCGCTCGACGAACCGGTGACCGTCGGCTACGAGACGGCCGGCGGCACCGCCGACTCCGGCAAGGACTACACCCCGGTCTCCGGCACCCTCACCTTCCCGGCCGGCACCGCCTCCGGGGCCACCCAGACCATCAAGGTGCCGACGCTGAAGGACCGTTCGGCCGAATCCGCGGAGACCATTCCGCTGAAGCTCACGGTCACCGGCGCCAAGGCCCCCGCCGAGACCCCGCAGGTCGTCGTCGACGCCCACGGACTGCCGTACCTGAACAGCAAGCTGCCCGTGAAGAAGCGGGTCGCCGACCTCCTCTCCCGGATGTCCCTGGAGGAGAAGGCCGGACAGATGACCCAGGCCGAGCGCGGCGCGGTCGGGACCGGCGGTGACGTCACCGCCTACGACCTCGGCTCGCTGCTCTCCGGCGGCGGCTCCACCCCCACGCCCAACACGGCCGCGGCCTGGGCGCGGATGATCGACTCCTTCCAGCTCCGGACACAGGCCACCCGGTACCAGATCCCGCTGATCTACGGCGTCGACGCGGTGCACGGCCACAACAACCTGGCCGGCGCCACGATCATGCCGCACAACATCGGCATCGGCGCCACCCGCGACCCGCAACTGGCCGAGCAGGCGGGCGCGGTGACGGCCTCCGAGGTCCGCGCCACCGGCGTCCCCTGGGACTTCGCCCCCTGCCTCTGCGTCACCCGCGACGAGCGCTGGGGCCGCTCCTACGAGTCCTTCGGCGAGGACCCGGCCCTGGTGAAGTCCATGGAGACGGTCATCCAGGGCCTCCAGGGACGCGCGGACGGACGTGACCTCAAGGACAACGACAAGGTCCTCGCCACCGCCAAGCATTTCGTCGGCGACGGCGGCACCGCGTACGGCTCGTCCACGACCGGGTCGTACACCATCGACCAGGGCGTCACCACGGTCACCCGGCAGCAGCTGGAGGCGATCCACCTGGCGCCGTACCAGACCGCCGTGGACCGGGGGATCGGCACGGTCATGCCCTCGTACTCCTCGCTCGACATCGTCGGCGACGGCCAGGGCCCGGTGAAGATGCACGCCCGCGCCGACATGATCAACGGGGTGCTGAAGGACCGGATGGGCTTCAAGGGCTTCGTGATCAGCGACTGGAACGCCATCGACCAGCTGCCCGGCGACTACGCGTCCCACGTCAGCACGTCGGTCAACGCGGGTGTCGACATGATGATGGTCCCCTACAGCTACCAGGACTTCACCGCCACCCTGATCGACCAGGTGAAGGCGGGCCAGGTCAGCGAGCGGCGGATCGACGACGCGGTCTCCCGCATCCTCACCCAGAAGTTCGAGCTGGGCCTCTTCGAGCACCCCTACGCCGACACGAGCAACGCCGCGCGGATCGGCTCCGCGAAGCACCGGGCCGTCGCCCGGCAGGCCGCCGCCGAGTCCCAGGTGCTGCTGAAGAACTCCGGGAGCGTCCTGCCCCTGAAGAAGTCGCAGAAGGTCTACGTCGCCGGGTCCAACGCCGACGACCTCGGCAACCAGACCGGCGGCTGGACCATCACCTGGCAGGGCCAGTCCGGCACCCACACCACCGGCACCACCATCCTCCAGGGAATGAAGAACGCCGGGGGAGACGTCACCTACTCCCAGGACGCCTCCGCGCCGACCAGCGGGTACGACGTGGGCGTGGTCGTCGTCGGCGAGACCCCCTACGCCGAGGGCGTCGGGGACGTCGGCAACGGCAACGACCTGGCGCTGTCCGCCGCCGACCAGGCCGCCGTGGACAAGGTGTGCGCGGCCATGAAGTGCGCGGTGCTGATCGTCTCCGGACGGCCGCAGCTGATCGGCGACCGGCTCGGCGAGATCGACGCCCTGGTGGCCTCCTGGCTGCCGGGCACCGAGGGCGACGGCGTGGCCGACGTGCTCTACGGCCGGAAGGCCTTCACCGGTCAGCTCCCGGTCACGTGGCCGAAGTCCGAGGCGCAGCTGCCCATCAACGTGGGCGACGCGTCGTACGACCCGCAATACCCCTACGGCTGGGGTCTGACGACCCTGACCAAGGCCCCGCAGGGCGGTACGGCCACCCTGAAGGCGCTCGGGGCCGCGGCCCGGGCCGCCGAACGCAGGGGAGCCGACGCGACCGGCCGTGACCTGGTCACCCGGGCGCGGCTGCTGGTCCAGGCGAAGGTCGGCCAGTCGGTCACGGCCGCCGTCTCCAAGCCCTTCGCCGACGCGGACCATCTGCTGCTGACCGGCAGGTACGCGGCCGCGGTGGAGAAGCTGGCGGAGGCGTACCGGGCAGCGTAGGAAATGTTCGCTTTGGGAGGCTTCGGGTAATTTCGAAGCATGAAGTCCGTGCGACGGACCCGAAGCCTCCCAGGGCTGCTGCTCGCCGTGCTGGCGCTGGTCGCCCTGACCCTGGGCGCCCCGCAGGCCACCGCGGCCACCGGCGTCTCGGCGATCGCCGACGCCCTGCGCAGGAGCCCCGTGTACGTCGACCCGGCCGCCGCCGGCCAGCTCTCCACGGCCGACGCCGACACCCTGGCCCGGCAGATCAAGGACGCCGACAAACCCCTGTTCATCGCCGTCCTGCCGGCCGGCTACCCCACCCAGGACCTCTTCACGAACCTGCGCACCGCCACCGGCGTCACCGGTCTGTACGCCGTCCGGCTCGGCGACCGCTTCGACGCCCGCGCCGACTCCGCCGTCCTGCCCCGGACGGCCGTGCGGAACCTGGTCACCAGCGTCCAGGGCGAGAGCGCCAAGGCCCAGCTGACCGACTTCACCGGCCGCGCCCTGGCCAACATGGGCGGCAAGGCGCCGTCGAGCTGGGGCGGCGGGAGCGCGGGCGGCTCGGGGGTCTCCAGTACGGCGCTGATCACGATCGGAGCGGTGGTCGTGGCCGGCGGGGCCGGCGCGTACGCCCTGGCCCGCCGCAACCGCCGGCGCCGCGAGGAGGAACAGCGGGCCGCCCTGGACCGGCTCCGGGTGGTCGTGGACGAGGACATCACCGCGTTCGGCGAGGAACTGGACCGCCTCGACTTCCACCCGGCCGAGGCGGGCGCCGACGACGCGATGCGCGCCGACTACGAACGCGCGCTGAACGCCTACGAGCAGGCGAAGTCCGCCATGGCCGACGCCCGCAGACCGGAGGACGTCCGGGCCGTCACCCAGGCCCTGGAGGACGGCCGGTTCTCGCTGGCCCAGCTGGCCGCCCGCCGCGAGGGCCGCCCTCTTCCCGAACGCCGGCCCCCGTGCTTCTTCGACCCCCGGCACGGCCCCTCCGTGACGGACGCCGCCTGGACCCCGCCCGGCGGCGCGCCCCGCGAGGTCCCGGTCTGCGCGGCCGACGCCACCCGCCTCGCCGACGGCCGCGACCCGGTGGTCCGCGAGGTCGACACCGAGTACGGCCGCCGCCCCTACTGGGACGCGGGCCCGGCCTACGGCCCCTGGGCGGGCGGCTACTTCGGCGGCGGCATCCTGCCCGGCCTCCTCCTCGGCACCGCGCTGGGCGGCTGGATGTCCGCCCCGGCCTACGCGGCCGACTACGGCACCGGCTACGGCGACTTCGGCGGCTACGGCACCGGCGGCTACCAGGGCGGCGACGTGTCGGGCGCGGACTTCGACCCCGGGGACTTCGGCGACTTCGGAGGCGGCGGCGACTTCGGCGGCGGGGGCGGGGGCGGGGGCGGGGACAGCGGGGACTTCGGCGGCGGCTTCTGACCCGCGTGACCTCCGCATCGCCGTCGGCGCGCTCCTCTCCGTGGCCTCGGCCTGGTGGCTGCTCCCGGTACCGAAGCGCCCTGCGGCGAGCCCGGTTCGGGCCGCCGCGTCGGGCTAGTGGTGCCAGGCCTGCCCACCGGTGTTGCGGATGAAGCGCTGCAGCACCTTCAGGGTGACGAGGTACTCCTCGTCCGAGATGCCCGCGTGCCGTTCCGCCCGCAGCTTGTCCTGCACGGCCGCGGCCTCGTCGAAGAACACCCTGCCCTCGCCCGTGATGCGCAGGCGGCCCTCGGCGTCCTCAGTGATCCACCCCTGCGCGATGACCGTATCGATCTCCGACTCCATGCCCGCCGAGCCCGTGTCCAGGTAGTTCCGCAAGATGCCGGACACCTCGGCACGAGTCCTGACCTCGTCGGCCCGCGCGACCTGCGCGAGGACCCACCACTGCGGCTGAGTGACACCGATCCCGGCGAGCGCGGCACGGGTGCGGTCGACGACAGCCTTGAAAGCGGCCCAGCTCCAGTAGCCGATGGGCTGCTGGATCAGTTCGGCATCGGTGTGCGAGTACTCCACGGCCGGTCCCTCCGTCTCCGCCTGCCTGCTCCTGATGAACCCGACCGTAAAAACCCAACCTCACTTGAGGTCAAGACCCTTCGGCGCGCTTCCCGAAGTTCCGCCCGCGCCTCACGACAGGAGCGATCGAGGTTGCCGTCCTAGACTTGAGGGCCTGGGAGGGGACCCCGTTCCAGGAGGACGCGATGGCGCGGCAGACGAGGCTGGCCGGGGAGTCCGAGGAGTATCTCGGCGCCCGGGAGGAGCTGCGGCTGGCCGAGATCGAACTCATGCGGCACCGTGAGGAGGTCGCGGCCCGGCGTCGGGCGCTCCCGCGGGGCCCGTCCGTCGACGACTACGTCTTCCTCGAAGGCCCCTCCGACCTCGACGCCGGTGACGCCCCGGTCCGTGAGGTCGCGTTGAGCGAGTTGTTCTCCGGGCCCGAACGGCCGCTGATCGTCTACCACTTCATGTACGGCAAGCTCCAGACCAGCGCCTGCCCGATGTGCACGCTGTGGATCGACGGCTACAACGGCATCGCCCACCACGTGGCCCGCAACGCGGACTTCGTCATTGCCGCGGCCGCCGACCCGCCCACCCTGCGGACGTACGCCCGCGATCGTGGCTGGCACCGGCTGCGGCTGCTCAGCTGTGGGGACAGCACGTTCAAGTACGACCTGGGGAGCGAGGACGAGGACGGTGCGCAGGACTCCACGGTCTCCGTCTTCACCCGCGACGGCGACGGCACGGTCCGGCACAGGTACTCCGCCCATCCGCGCATGGCCGACGACATCCAGGAGCGCGGCATCGACCTGCTGACGCCCGTCTGGCACCTGCTCGACCTGACCCCGCAGGGGCGAGGGGACTGGTACCCGAGCATCGACTACTGACTGACTACTGGACTACTGAGTATTAGGACGGGTGCCGACCTAATCCCTCCCTACGGTGTGGCCATGACCGCACTCGACACCGCCGAGACAGCCCCCGCCCTGGCCTTCGCCACCACCTCCGGCCTGGACGACTGGCTCGCCGCCCACCCCGCCCCGCATCCCGGCCTCTGGGTGAAGGTCGCCAAGAAGGGCTCGGGCCTGGTCTCGGTCACCTGGGGCGAGGTCAACGACGTCGCGCTGTGCCACGGCTGGATCACGGGGCAGCGCAAGGCGCTCGACGCGACGTACTTCCTGCAGAAGATCACCCCGCGCAGGCCGGGCAGCCTCTGGTCCCTGGTCAATGTGCGCAGGGTGGCGGAGCTGGCCGAGGCCGGCCGGATGCGCCCCGCGGGGCTCGCGGAGGTGGCCGCCGCCCGGGCGGACGGGCGGTGGGCCGCGGCGTACGAACCGCAGAGCGAAGCGCGGGTGCCCGAGGACCTGGCGGCGGCGCTGGAGCGGAACCCCGAGGCGGGGGCGGCCTTCGACGCCCTCGGGCGGACGGAGCGGTACCAGGTGATCTTCGGACTGCTCACGGCCCGCACCGCGCGGGGCCGGGCGGCGAGGCTGGCCGCCGCCCTGGCCGAGCTGTCCTCCCGGGCGGGGACACGGCCCCGGACGTCGCCCCGGACATGACCGAGCGCCCGGCCTCCGCACGGGGGAGCGGAGGGCGGGCGCTACGGGGAGGGGTTCACGCGTTCTTGATCGCGGAGATGTCGAAGTTCAGCTTGATCTTGTCGGAGACCAGGACACCGCCGGTCTCCAGCGCCGCGTTCCAGGTCACGCCCCAGTCGGAGCGCTTGATCTCGGCCTTGCCCTCGAAGCCGACGCGCTCGTTGCCGAACGGGTCCTTCGCGGCGCCGTTGAACTCCAGGTCGATGGTGACCGGCTTGGTGACGCCGAGGATGGTGAGGTCGCCGGTGATGCGGTAGTCCTCGTCGCCGAGGGCCTCCGCCGAGGTGGAGCGGAAGGTCATCGTCGGGAACTCGTCGATCTTGAAGAAGTCCGCCGACTTCAGGTGACCGTCGCGGTCGGGGCTGCCGGTGGTGATGCTGTCCATCTTGATGTCGAGCGAGGCGGTGGACTTGGACGGCTCCGTGCCGTCCAGGTGCAGGGTGCCCTCGAACTCCTGGAAGCTGCCCTTGACGTTGGTGACCATCGCGTGGCGGGCCACGAAGCCGAGCGTGGTGTGCGCGGGGTCGATGGTGTAGTCGCCGGTCAGCGCGGCGGTGTCGGCGGTCGTGCCGGCGGCGGTCGTCTCGTCGCTCTTGCGGCCGAAGATGCCCATGACGTGCTCCTTGAGGGGACGGGTCGTGCCTTCCGAGCGGGGAATGCCGAAGACGCGGACCGTTGATGTTTAACGTTCAACGAACTTAACGCAGCCCACCGTAGACCCATTCCATTCAACCTTCAACATCATCCGCTCGCGTGTCGCGGTCATTACTCACCGTAACGTCGGGTGGTGCATATCGCGACGAGACGGGGCGCCGCGGCGGGGGGTGCGGATAAGGTGCGGGAGACGCCGTCCGGGGTCCGCGTCACCCGGCGGGTGGTATGGGCCACCTGCGAATGTGAGCCGGGTCTCAGGTGCCGCCTTTGTGGCACCCCTACAACGGTGCAGCCCCCTGAGCAGTCGGAACGGCTGCATGTCGTTCTGGTTCTGTTCAGTGCTTCCAGGAAAACGCGTCGGAGACTGTACGGAGTCGACGTCTCGCATTGCTTGGTGTCCTTCGTAAGGTCGCTACATGACCGTTTTGGAAGAGACGACGGGCGAGCCCACCGGCGAACCGACGGACGCGCGCGGGCGGGTCGCCGAGCTGCACGAGATCCGTGCGGCGGCTGTGGCGGGCCCCAGCGAGAAGGCGACCGAGGCGCAGCACGCCAAGGGCAAGCTGACGGCTCGGGAGCGCATCGAGCTGCTCCTGGACCCGGGTTCCTTCCAGGAGGTCGAGCAGCTGCGCCGGCACCGTGCGGTCGGCTTCGGCCTGGAGGCCAAGAAGCCGTACACCGACGGTGTCATCACCGGCTGGGGCACGGTCGAGGGCCGTACGGTCTTCGTCTACGCCCATGACTTCCGGATCTTCGGCGGCGCGCTGGGCGAGGCCCACGCCACCAAGATCCACAAGATCATGGACATGGCCATCGCGGCCGGCGCCCCGCTGGTGTCGCTGAACGACGGCGCCGGCGCCCGTATCCAGGAGGGCGTCTCCGCGCTCGCCGGCTATGGCGGCATCTTCCAGCGCAACACCAAGGCGAGCGGTGTCATCCCGCAGATCTCCGTGATGCTCGGCCCGTGCGCCGGCGGCGCGGCCTACTCGCCCGCGCTCACCGACTTCGTCTTCATGGTCCGCGAGACCTCGCAGATGTTCATCACCGGACCGGACGTCGTCAAGGCGGTCACCGGCGAGGAGATCACCCAGAACGGGCTCGGCGGCGCCGACGTCCACGCGGAGACCTCCGGCGTCTGCCACTTCGCGTACGACGACGAGGAGACCTGCATCGCGGAGGTCCGCTACCTCCTCTCCCTCCTCCCGCAGAACAACCGCGAGAACCCGCCGCGCGTCGAGTCCACGGACGCCGTCGACCGTCGCAGCGACGTCCTCCTGGACCTGGTCCCGGCCGACGGCAACCGGCCGTACGACATGGCCAAGGTCATCGAGGAGATCGTCGACGACGGCGAGTACCTGGAGGTCCACGAGCGCTGGGCGCGGAACATCATCTGCGCGCTGGCCCGGATCGACGGCCAGGTCGTGGGCATCGTCGCCAACCAACCGCAGGTGCTGGCAGGCGTCCTGGACATCGAGGCGAGCGAAAAAGCTGCGCGCTTTGTCCAGATGTGTGACGCTTTCAATGTTCCGATCGTCACCTTCCTGGACGTACCGGGCTTCCTCCCCGGCGTCGACCAGGAGCACGGCGGGATCATCCGCCACGGCGCGAAGCTCCTCTACGCCTACTGCAACGCGACCGTGCCGAGGATCTCGCTCATCCTGCGCAAGGCGTACGGAGGTGCCTACATCGTCATGGACTCCCAGTCGATCGGCGCCGACCTCACGTACGCGTGGCCGACCAACGAGATCGCGGTGATGGGCGCGGAGGGCGCGGCCAACGTGATCTTCCGTCGGCAGATCGCCTCCGCCGAGGACCCCGAGGCCATGCGGCAGAAGATGGTCAAGGAGTACAAGGCCGAGCTCATGCACCCCTACTACGCGGCCGAGCGCGGCCTGGTCGACGACGTCATCGACCCGGCCGAGACCCGAGAGGTGCTCGCCAAGTCGCTGGCGATGCTGCACACCAAGCACGCCGACCTGCCGTCCCGTAAGCACGGCAACCCCCCGCAGTAATCCCGCGGAAACCTCTCTCACGGAGACTGACACCCATGAACGTGCCTGACATCCGCGTCGAGAAGGGCAACGCCGACCCGGAGGAAGTCGCCGCCATCACGGCGGTCCTCCTGGCCCGCGCGGCCGCCCGGCCGACCGCCGACACCGAGCAGACCCACCGAGGCCGCCCCAAGGCCGGCTGGCGCCGCCTGGAGCGCGAGAACGGCTTCCGCGCCCCGCACAGCTGGCACTGAGCCCTTCACGCACGTGACCACGGCCCCGCTCCCCCTTCCGGGAGAGCGGGGCCGTGGTGTGTCCGGAGAGGCTCCGAGGCGGAACCGCGCGGAACCGCGTACGGGTACGGATACGACAGAGGGGCCCCTCCCGTCCGGGAGGGGCCCCTCTGTGGAGATCGTCGCTAGCGCAGGCGCGCCATGAGCGCGTGTTCCACCAGGGTGATCAGGGCCGACTTGGCGTCCGCGCGGTGGCGGGCGTCGGTCGTGATGATCGGGGTGTCCGGGCCGATCTGGAGCGCCTCGCGCACCTCTTCGGGGTTGTACGGCTGGCTGCCGTCGAAGCCGTTGAGGGCGACGACGAACGGCAGGCCGCTGTTCTCGAAGTAGTCGACCGCGGGGAAGCAGTCGGCGAGGCGGCGGGTGTCGACCAGGACGATGGCGCCGATGGCGCCGCGTACCAGGTCGTCCCACATGAACCAGAACCGGTCCTGGCCGGGCGTGCCGAACAGGTACAGGATCAGGTCCTGGTCCAGGGTGATACGGCCGAAGTCCATGGCGACCGTGGTGGTCGTCTTGTCCCCGGTGTGGGTGAGGTCGTCGATGCCGGCAGACGCGGACGTCATCACGGCCTCTGTGCGCAGCGGGTTGATCTCCGAGACGGCACCGACGAACGTGGTCTTGCCCACGCCGAAGCCGCCCGCCACCACGATCTTCGCTGAGGTGGTGGAGCGGGAAGGACCGCCGCTAGAGCTTGCGAAGTCCACTGAGCACCCTTTCGAGCAGTGTCACGTCTGGCTGGCCGCCGGCGTTCTCGTCGCCGCCGGGCTGATGGATGGCGACCAGGCCCGCCTCCGCCAAGTCGGCGACGAGGATCCTGGCCACGCCGAGAGGGATCGACAGCAGGGCCGAGACTTCGGCCACCGACTTGATCTCCCGGCAGAGGTTGCAGATCCGCTGATGCTCGGGCAGTTGGCCCTGCATCTGGTGCGGCTGCGCGGTGGTGTGCACCAGCGCCTCGATGGCGAGCTGGTACCGCGGGCGGGTCCGGCCACCGGTCATGGCGTACGGACGCACCAGGGGGTTGTTCGACCCCGAGGCCGGCGACGGCTCGGGACGGCGCTGCGGCTGTACCGGCTGGATGCGCGGCGCCGGCGGCTGGTCGTACGGCGAGGGACCAGGGCCCTGCGGTGCGTACGGCTGCCGGTGGCTCGGCGTGGAGGGGAAGTTGTACCGGTTCGCGGAACCGTCGCCCTGGCCCTGGGCAGGACCGTACGACCAGTTGCCGTTATTCGAACCGCCTGGGGGTGTTGCCACTTTCTCTCCTCCTCCGACCGTGCCGGGCACCCATCCTTGTGGAGCCGCGTCCCGAAACCTTACGGCCCCGGGACGCGAAAACGCACCGCCTGACTGTTAGTTGAGAAGGCTTCCTTGGAGTTCCTGACGCAGATCCGGGGTAAGGACGGTACCCGCGCGGTCCACCAAAAGGGCCATCTCGTACCCAATCAGGCCGATGTCGGCCTCCGGGTGGGCGAGGACCGCCAGCGAGGAACCATCAGAAACGGACATGATGAAGAGGAATCCCCGCTCCATCTCCACAACCGTCTGGTTCACGCTGCCACCCTCGAAGATCCGGGAGGCGCCTGCCGTCAGAGACGTCAGACCGGAGGCGACGGCCGCGAGCTGGTCGGCACGGTCGCGGGGGAAGCCTTCGGACATCGCCAGAAGGAGTCCGTCGGCGGAGACCACCACCGTGTGGGACACCCCCGGGGTGTTGTCCACGAAGTTGGTGATCAACCAGTTCAGGTTCTGTGCCGCCTGGCTCATCGGGCTCACACTAACGCTCCTGGTTGTAGGTGCTGTCAGGACCGAAGCCCTGGCCGTTCGTTTCACTGCCTGCGTTGCGCCCGCGCTCGACGCCGCGACGCAGGTTGCTCAGCCTGCCCCGGATGTCCTCCGGGGCGCGGGAGACCTGTGGGCCTCCCTGAGGGGTGCTCTCGGCGGCTCCCTCGACCAGGTTGGCCTTGGGCACCCGCCTCGGCAGGCCTGAGGAGGTGACCCCGCCCGCCTTGGGCTTGCGCAGCTGCGAGGCCTGCTGCCAGCGCTCGTCGTTCTGGGAACGCCAGTTGCTGTCGCCGCCCGTCGCCGGAGCCGGTGCCGCCGGTGCGGGATGAGTCTGCTGTGCGGCCGGTGCCTGCTGTACGGGACCCGTGCCGTTCGCGTGGCCCGTGCCGCCGCCGGTGGAGCCCCGGCGGGGCAGCCCGGCATCGGTCAGCTGGTGGCCTGCGGAAGGGGCCGCTCCCGGACGGTCGAAGCCTACGCGGTTCCGCTCGTCCACGTCACCGGCCTGCACCGATTCCGCTTCCGGAGCGTACTGGGCCGGGTAGCCGTTCTGGTAACCGTCCTGCTGCGGCCAGTCGTCCTGGTAGGACTGCTGCTCGCCGAAGGCCGGGAAGGACTCGGAGGCGGCGGCGTGCGCGGCCGCGGGCTTCTCCTGGACCGGTTCCGGATAGGCGGGCTCGGGGTAGCCGCCGCCGGTGGAGAAGGCGTCCGGCGAGAACGGGTCGTTCTGCGGCAGGCCGCCGTTCGGCGCGTAGTACTGCTGCTCGTCGTACGCGCCCTGCGACTGCTCCTGGTACGCCGCCGGGGAGTCGAAGCCCGCGGGCTGCTCCTGGAAGGCCGTACCGGCGCTGTCGTAGCCCTGCCGGCCCCTGTCGAACTCGTCGACGTACGACGGGATCTCAGAGGTCTCCTGAGGGCTCTGCGGGGCCTCTGCGCCCTGCGCGGGCCCCGCCTGGGCCTCCAGGGCCGCACGGCGCTCCTCGCGCATCAGGGAGCGGCCGACGGGGTCCAGGTCGCGGATGTCGTCGGGGACCTCCACGTACCGGCTGTCGTCGAAGCCGAGTTCGGCGGCCGTACGCATCGGCTGGAGCTGCGGCTGGCTGAAGTTCTCGGCCTGGAACTGCTGCTCCGGGATGATCTGCGAGACGGTGAACTCGTCGCGGTCCAGCTGCTGTTCGCCGCCACCGCCGTGGGTGATCGCGTCCGGCAGCATGACCAGCGAGGTGGTGCCGGCCTGCTCGCCCGAGGGGCGCAGCTGGACCCGGATGCCGTGCCGGTCGGACAGCCGGCCGACCACGAAGAGGCCCATGCGCTGGGAGATCGCGGCGTCCACGGTCGGCGGGTTGGCCAGCTTGTGGTTGATGTCCGCGAAGTCCTCGGCGGTGAGGCCGATGCCCTTGTCGTGGATCTCGATCATGATGCGGCCGTCGGGGAGACGGGTCGCGGTGACGCGGACCTTGGTCTGCGGGGAGGAGAACGTCGTCGCGTTCTCCAGGAGCTCGGCCAGCAGGTGCACGAGGTCGGTGACCGCGCGGCCGTGGATCTCGGCCTCCGGGACGCCGGACAGCTCGACACGCTCGTACTGCTCCACCTCGGAGGAGGCGGCGCGCAACACGTCGACCAGCGGGACCGGCTGGTCCCAGCGGCGGCCCGGCTCCTCGCCGGCGAGGACCAGGAGGTTCTCGCCGTTGCGGCGCATACGGGTCGCGAGGTGGTCCAGGCGGAAGAGGTTCTCCAGCTGGTCCGGGTCGGCCTCGTTGTTCTCCAGGTCGGTGATCAGGGTCAGCTGGCCCTCGATCAGCGACTGGTTGCGGCGCGACAGGTTGGTGAAGATCGCGTTGATGTTGCCCCGCAGCAGGGCCTGCTCGGCGGCGAGCCGCACGGCCTCGCGGTGGACCTGGTCGAAGGCGCGGGCGACTTCGCCGATCTCGTCGGTCGTGCTGATGGGGATCGGTGCCACCCGGGTGTCGACCCGGCCGGGGTCGGTGCGGGAGAGCTGGTCGACCAGCATCGGCAGGCGCTGCTCGGCGATGCCGAACGCGGCGTTGCGCAGCTGGCGCATCGAGCGGGACATCTGGCGGGCCACCATGCCGGCCAGGATGAACGCCGCGAGCAGCGCGACCACGACCGCGGCACCGGTGATGAACGCCGAGGTCTTGGCGTCGTCGGCGATGCCGGAGGCCTCGCTCACCGCCTTGTCGGCCATGTCCGACTCGATGGTGCGGTAGGCGTTGTACTTGAGGGTGTTGACCGCCCACCAGTTCTCGGCGGTGATGCCCTTGGTGGCCAGCGCCTGCCGGGTGGACGGGTCGGTGTTCTGCAGCGTCGCGAGCGCCGAGACCATCGCGGTCGAGTTGGACGGCGGGGCCACGTAGTTCGGGTCCTTGGCCTTGGCCTGCTGGACCATCGCCGCGCCGTCGCTCTTGATCTTCTTCTGGAGATCGGTCAGCTTCTGCGCGTCCGCCTCGGTACCACCGCCGATGTACTCCTCGACGGCGATGCCTTCGAGGTAGGCGTACGAGGAGAGGGCGACGCGCTGCGAGGCCAGGTTGCCGGCGTCCGGGCCGGGCTTGATCAGCAGGTGCATGCCGATCGAGCGCTCCAGCGACAGCGCCGCCTTGGTGAGCGAGATGGCGTAGACGGTACGGCCGTAGGACGTGATGTTTCCGGTGCCCAGGCCGAGCTCGTTGGCGAACTCCATCAGGGGGTGCGCGATCTGCGTGTACCCCTCTTCGGTCTGCACACCGGTGAGATCGGTGGTGTACGCGGCCTTACGCAGGTTCGTGAGCGAGGGCTCCGCCTCACGGAACAGCTTCAGACGGCGTTCCAGACCGGCCTTCTGCGGCATGTTCTGCGCCGCCGCGTCGAAGGCGTCGGCGGCCTTGTCGGTCTCCGCGCGTGCCGCGGTGACCGTGGCCTTGTCCTTGTTCAGGAGCAGCGGCGCCGCGGTGATGTCACGCTCGTTGTAGAGGGCGTCGCCGTAGCTGAGGGCGGCACGGACCAGGCGCGCGGTGTTCTCCGCGTCCTGGGCTTCCTGCCAGGTGTCGATGGAGCTCTTCACCTGGAAGCCGCCCATCACGAGGCCGACGACCACGGGTATGAGCAGAATCGCGTTCAGCCTGGTCGGCACGCGCCAGTTCCGCGGGGAGAAGCGACCGCCGCTCTTCGCGGGCGCGGCCGGTGGTTCCGCGGCTGGCACAGGGGTGGGCGCCGCAGCGCGCGGCGGCGGGGTGAAGTTGCCCCGTGCCGACGGCTCGGGACCGTTCTTGCTTCGCCTCACTCGACCAACAACCTCTCGGCGGCGGGCACCTGTCGTCGTGCCGCAGTCTCTCAGAGCCCGGTGTGTCACAGACCACTACTCAGTACGTCTTTGACTATTGGGCAGTTCAGGCATTCCAGCACGGGGGCCTGCGCACTTCCAAACACCGGAAACCGGCGGAGTACGCTGATGTAAGCCCCAGATAAAACGGTCATAAAGAGCGAGCCCCGCCAAAAGGCGGGGCCGATGTGAGCGCAGCGGTACCGCGTGACCGCGACGCGTGGCGATACCACTGGATTCCTCTGCCGAAACGTTATGAACACCGGAGCCGACCGTGTCAAAGGCCACAGTCGGCTCCGGTTTCCTTACGACAACTGTCGTATGCGACGTCGGACTTGCCTACGCCTACTACCGCAGTCGTGCCATGAGGGCGTGCTCCACCAAGGTGATCAGCGCGCTCTTCGCGTCCGCGCGGTGCCGGGCGTCCGTCGTGATGATGGGCGCGTCCGGTCCGATCTGCAGCGCCTCGCGCACCTCTTCCGGAGTGTAGGGCTGGTGCCCGTCGAAGCCGTTGAGGGCGATGACGAACGGCAGGCCGCTGTTCTCGAAGTAGTCGACCGCGGGGAAGCAGTCGGCGAGGCGGCGGGTGTCGACCAGGACGACGGCGCCGATGGCGCCCCTGACCAGGTCGTCCCACATGAACCAGAACCGGTCCTGGCCGGGCGTGCCGAACAGGTACAGGATCAGGTCCTGGTCCAGGGTGATACGGCCGAAGTCCATGGCCACCGTGGTGGTGGTCTTGTCCCCGGTGTGGGTCAGGTCGTCGATGCCCGCCGAGGCGGACGTCATCACGGCCTCCGTGCGCAGCGGGTTGATCTCGGAGACCGCTCCCACGAACGTGGTCTTGCCGACGCCGAAGCCGCCCGCCACCACGATCTTCGCGGAGGTGGTGGCCCGGCCTCCGTCAGAGCTTGCGAAGTCCACTGAGCACCCTTTCGAGCAGCGTCACGTCCGGTGCGCCGCCGTTGTTCTCGTCGCCGCCCGGCTGGTGGATGGCGACCAGGCCGGCCTCGGCGAGGTCGGCCACCAGGATCCGGGCCACGCCGAGCGGCATGGCGAGCAGGGCCGACACCTCGGCCACCGACTTCACCTCACGGCACAGGTGGCAGATGCGCTGGTGCTCCGGGAGCAGCCCCATGAGCGCTGCCGGGTCGGCCGTGGTGCTGATCAGCGCCTCGATGGCGAGCTGGTAGCGCGGCCGGGTCCGGCCGCCGGTCATCGCGTAAGGACGTACCAGCGGCTGGTCGCCCTCGTCCCCGTACGGCTCCGCGTACGGATCATGAGAGGCGGTGGGCGGGGTCATCGTTCCTCCGGGCGGGACAGCAAGTCGGTCAGTCGTGCCGTCGGACGTGGCCGGTGGGGGGATTGTGGCGGCCGGACGGTGATTTGGTGAGGTGGGTTGGATCCAGGCTGTCAGTGGAGCAGACTGCCTTGCAGTTCGGCGCGCAGATCGGGCGTGAGCACCGCGCCCGCGCGGTCGACCAGCAGTGCCATCTCGTAGCCGACGAGGCCGATGTCGCACTCCGGGTGGGCCAGTACGGCGAGGGACGAGCCGTCGGAGACGGACATCAGGAAAAGGAAGCCGCGTTCCATCTCGACGACCGTCTGCGCCACGGTGCCGCCCTCGAAGATCCGGGAGGCCCCGGCCGTCAGCGAGGTGAGCCCGGACGCGACGGCCGCCAGCTGGTCGGCACGGTCGCGGGGGAAGCCTTCGGACATCGCCAGAAGGAGGCCGTCGGCGGACACGACGACGGTGTGGGACACCCCCGGGGTGTTGTCCACGAAGTTGGTGATCAACCAGTTGAGGTTCTGTGCCGCCTGGCTCATCGGACTCAACTAACGCTCCTGCTGGTGAGTGGGGTTCGGGAAGCTGCCGGTCTGCTGGCCGGGTGCGGCCTGCCTACCCTGCGCGATACCCCGACGGAGATTGGTCAGCCGGCCGCGGACGTCATCAGGCGCACGCGAGACCTGCGGACCGGTGTGGTGCTGTTGCTGCTGCGCCGTGCCCGGCACGAGGTTCGCCCGGGGCACCCGGCGCGGCAGACCGGAGGTGGTGACACCGCCCGCCGCCGGCTGCCGTACACGCTCCGCCTGCCGGACGAGGTCGTCGTTCGGAGAGGTGCGCCAGGCTGCCTGGGCGGGACGCTGGGGGGCCGCGGCCGCGGGGGCCGGCGGCTGGGTGGGCAGCGGCGGAATCGACGCCGGGCCGTTCCCGTTGGTGTTGCCGTTGCTCTGCGGCTGCTGCTGGTCCTGCTGGCCGCCGTGGAACCAGTTGGTCTCCAGCGTGTCGTACAGCGGGGTACGACCGTCACCGGGACCGCTGGCCGGCGGCAGCGCCTCGGGCTCCTGGCGGGCCGGCGGGACCGGCGGACGCTGGGCGGCGCCGAAGTCGGCACCGCGTCCGTTGGTCTGCGGGCGCTCGAACTGACCCGTGGTGTGCTGGCCGTTGCCGTTCTGGCCGTTGCCGTTCTGGCCGTGGTTCCCGTAGCCGTTCTGGCGGCCGGGCAGGGAGTGCTGTCCGGTGGAGCCACCGTCGAAGGACGGCGTGGCGAACTGGCCGGTGGAGCCGTTGTCGTAGGCCTGCGGTGCGGCGTACTGCCCGGTGTTCTGGGCCCCCGCCTGCGAGCCGCCCGATCCGCCGAAGACGTCGGAGCGGACGAACTGGCCCGAGTCCTGCTGGCCGTTGACGTTCGGGCGGGGGAACGAGCCGGTGTCGTGCTGGCCGTTCACGTTCGGGCGCGGGAACGATCCCGTGTCCTGCGGTCCGTTCGCGCCGGGCCGCGGGTACGAGCCGGTGCTCTGCGGGCCGGTCGTGCCCGGTCGCGGGTACGAGCCGGTGTTCTGCGAGCCGTTCGGCGCGTTGAAGTCCGGGCGGGGGAACTCGCCGGTCGACGAGGCCTGCGGGATCGCCGGCATCTGCGAGGTGGCGCCGAGATCCTGCCGGTCGTCGATGCGGGGCATCTGCGCGGTGTGGCTCGGGTCCTCGTCGTGGCCGCGCGGGGTGTCCAGCGAGGCACGGGAGAGCGGCGGCTGGGCGTTGTCGTCGCTCCAGCTGGGTCGGCCCTGCGGCGGGTTGCCGCCGGGCAGTTCGGCCCGCGGGCCACCGCGCGGCGGCAGCTGGGGCTGACGGCCCTGGTCGGAGGAGTTCGCGGAGCGCTGCGGCGGGACCGGGCCACGGTTGCCGAAGGCATCCTGACCACCGAAGGGGTCCTGCGGGTTGCCGAACGCGTCCTGGCCGCCGAAGGCACCGCCACCGGACCGGCCCTGCTGCGGGGCCTGCGGTCCACGCGGCGCGCCGCCCTGGGCACCGGGACGGCCGCCGTTCTGGCCCGCGCCGGGCAGCGCGGCCCGGGGACCCTGCCCCGCGCCGACCTGGCCGCGCGGGCCGGCACCGGCACCGAGCAGTCCGCCGCCGGAGGGCCCGCCCGAACCGAGCGCGCCACCGCGTCCGCCGGCCGTACCGGCACCGCCGAGGGCCGGGGCGGGGGCACCCGCGCCGAGCGAACCGCCGGCACCGCCCTGGCCGCCTCCGCGGCGGGCGGCGGACGCACCGGCCGCGGCCTGCGCGGCGGCGGGACCACCGGCGGTCGCCGGGGCGCCGGGCTTGCCGGGAGCGGGCTTCTTGCCGCCCTGGGCGACGTCGACCGGGAGCATGACCAGCGCGGTCGTACCACCGGAGTCGGACGGGCGCAGCTGGATGCGGATGCCGTGCCGCTGGGACAGACGACCGACCACGAACAGACCCATGCGGCGGGAGACCGAGACGTCCACGGTGGGCGGCGAGGCGAGCCGCTCGTTGATCGCCGCGAGGTCCTCGGGGGAGAGGCCGATGCCGGTGTCGTGGATCTCGATCAGCACCCGGCCGTCGGGCAGGGCGTGACCGGTGACCTTGACCTTGGTCTGCGGCGAGGAGAACGAGGTGGCGTTCTCGAGCAGCTCGGCGAGCAGGTGCACGAGGTCGTTGACCACGCGGCCGGCCACTTCGGTGGTCGGCACGGCGGCCAGTTCGATGCGCTCGTACTGCTCCACCTCGGACGCGGCGGCGCGGAGCACGTCGACCAGCGGGACCGGGCGGGTCCAGCGGCGGCCGGGCTCCTCACCCGCGAGGACCAGAAGGTTTTCACCGTTCCGGCGCATACGGGTCGCGAGGTGGTCGAGCTTGAAGAGGGAGGACAGCTGGTCCGGGTCGGCCTCGCGGGACTCCAGTTCGGAGATGAGCGAGAGCTGACGCTGGATGAGGCCCTGGGAGCGGCGCGAGAGGTTGGTGAACATCGCGTTGACGTTGCCCCGCAGGAGGGCCTGCTCGGCGGCGAGGCGGACCGCCTCGCGGTGCACGTCGTCGAAGGCCGCGGCCACCTGGCCGATCTCGTCCCGGGAGTGCACACCGACCGACTCCACGGACGTGTCGACGTCCTGCGGGTCGGACTCGGAGAGCTGCTTGACCAGCTCGGGCAGGCGGTCCTGGGCGACCTTGGTGGCGGTCTCCTGGAGGCGGCGCAGCGAGCGGATCATGGAGCGGGCCACGATGAAGGCGCCGACCAGCGACACGCCGAGGACGAGCAGGATCAGCGCACCGGAGATGATCGCTTCCCGCTCGGAGGAGGAGCGCAGCTCGCGGGCCTTCTGCTCCATGTCCTCAAGCAGGGTGTGCTCGATCTTCTGCATCTGGTCGATCTTGGTCGAGCTGTCGTCCACCCAGTCGCGGTACGACCGCTTGGAGAGCTCGTTCAGACCGTTCTGGGCGCCGAGGGCGCGCTTCGCGTAGGTGTTCGCGGACTCGATCGTCGGGTTGTTCTCGTCGATCGGCTTGAGCAGTTCGGCCGCGTTGCCGGCGTAGATCTTCCGGAAGATCGTGAGCTCGGAGGTCTCGCTCTCCTGGGCCGACTCGCCGTAGAGGCGGTCGTTCTCGGAGAGGTCGCCGGGGCTCGTGTTGTTGGCGGGCAGGGCCGCGGCGATGACGGCGCGCTGCACGGACGCGTACTCCTTGGCGGTGGAGAACGCCGCCAGGGCGCGGGTGCGCTGGATCATCTCCGGGTTGCTGGAGGCCTGAGCCATGTCCTGCGAGAGGTCGATCAGCTGGGTGATCAGCCGGTGGTAGGCCTCGACCGTCTGGGTCGAGTTCTCCTTCTGCTGATACGCGTCCTTGCGGATCTTCGCCAGGTCGTCCAGCTGGCCGGCCAGACCGACGAGGCTGTCGCGGACGCCCTGGAGCTGACCGTTCTTGCTCGCGGTGTCGATTTCCTCGGAGGCGTTGAGGAAGTTCTCGCGGGCCTGGTCGGTGGTCTCCTCGAGGCCCTTGACCGTGACGTCGTTGGTCGACGCGCCGTGCGCCAGCAGACCGGCGGACTTGTCACGCTCGTTCTGGAGCTCCTGGGCCAGCTCGGTGGCCTGCGTGGTCATGTCCGTCAGCAGCTTCATGTTGTCGAGCTGCTGGATGTCGTCGAGCGAGGTGTTGATGCGCACCGCGCCGAGCGTCGTCGCCGCCACCACGGGGAGCGCGAGCAGCGACACCAGGCGTGTGGAGATACGCCAGTTGCGCAGGGCTATCCGCGAGCCGGGGTTCGACGAAGCCTTCGGGGGCTTGATCGTGGGCGTCGGTGTGACGGCCGGCTGGGGGCCCGTGGACCCCGAAGACGCCGATACGGCGGGGCGCCCGGAGCGCTCACCGCCGTCACCGCCACCGCCGGCCGGGGCCGTGCCCGGCCCCAGGTTCTGGGCGTGCTGGGGGGAGGAACCGCGGTCGGTCCCGCCGTGCGCCTCCGGCTCCGCCGGAGCGCTGCCATCCCTCTTGAATCGTCCCTGCACTAGCGTCGCAACCTCTGGACCAGGCGCCCCTCCGCTGAACGGAGGGACACGGTGTCGGCGTTGTACGGGGAGCGCCCTGAATGCGCCCCCTGTTGGTCGTGAGTGTGACCGGCGCTGGCTCCCCCTGTCTCGCCGCCACTCGGCGCTGCGTTGCGCCCCCTGCGCGCCGGCTCGATCCTGCGGCGGTTCCGTGGAATTCCAGCACAGTGCCGGATCTCCAACAAGGGCCGTGGGCCGAGCTGTGACCTCCGTGACAGCGTGTGAGTGACACGTTACGAGATGTCGAAGCCGAGCACGTACATAACGGACGTATCCCTGCCAGTCGCGGGCACGCGAGGGGTGTCCCAGTCGCCATGATCAGGAGCGGAATGACAGCTTCAGTTCGTCAATGTCCGTTTCGTTGCGCTGACTTGTCGGCCTGGAATGACCGGTTTGCCCTCGGCTTCGTGAGCAAACTCACACGCAGATCACAGCCGCTCGACGGCTTCCGTCGGGAATTGGATGTTTAGCCTGGCGCTTTACAAGAGGGAAGTCTCTGCCAACCCACACACGACGGGGTCTCGTACAACCGTGAAGACGACGATGATGTTCCGCAACATAGCCAACCCCCGGCGCACCACCCTCGCCCACCTCAAGGACGCCGAGGAACTGCAGACCCCCGAACTGCCCGAGCACTCCCTCGACCTCCCCGCCCAGACCGCCAACCCCCGGCGCACGATCCTCATGGAGGTCCCGGCCGGGACCTCGGTCGCGGAGTAGTACGAGGCACGGCCGCCGTTCACTCAGCCACCCGGTCACCGGGTTATTCCACGGCGGCCACCCCTCACCACGTTAGCCTGGGGCGTCAGACTCCAGCCGGTTCAGTGAGGGGCGCAGGATCCCGTGCGCATCGCCAGATTCTCCATCGACGGGAACGTCGCCTTCGGCGCGGTCGAGGGTGACAAGCAGGACGAACTCGTCCTCGACATCATCAAGGGCATTCCGTTCACGGACTTCGAGCTCTCCGGGACCAAGGTCCCGCTGAGCAAGGTCCGGCTCCTGCCGCCGGTGCTCCCCAGCAAGGTCGTCGCCTACGGCCGCAACTACGCGGAGCACGCGAAGGAGCTGGGCAACGAGGTCCCGGACGCCCCCTTCGCCTTCTTCAAGCCGTCCACCTCGGTGACCGGCCCCGGCGACGAGATCCAGTACCCGTCCTTCTCCCAGGACCTCCACCACGAGGCCGAACTGGCCGTGGTCATCGGCCGGCTGTGCCGCGAGGTCCCGCGCGAGCGCGTGGCGGACGTCATCCTCGGCTACACCTGCGCCAACGACGTCACCGCCCGGGACGTCCAGAAGCGCGAGAAGCAGTGGGCCCGGGCCAAGGGCTTCGACACCGCCTGCCCGCTCGGCCCCTGGGTGGAGACGGACCTGGACCTCGCCACCGCGTCCGACCTGACGATCCAGCTCACGGTCAACGGCGAACAGCGCCAGCTCGGCCGTACGAGCGAGATGATCCACTCCATCGAGGACCTGATCGTCAACATCACCGAGGCCATGACGCTGCTCCCCGGCGACGTGATCCTCACCGGCACCCCGGCAGGGGTCGGCCCCCTGAACGTCGGCGACGAGGTCGCCGTCACCATCGAAGGCATCGGCACTCTCACCAACAAGGTTGTCAAGCGTGGCTAGCGCACCCGTCCGCGTACGTTTCTGCCCCTCGCCCACCGGTAACCCCCATGTGGGCCTGGTCCGCACCGCCCTGTTCAACTGGGCGTTCGCCCGGCACCACCAGGGCACCCTGGTCTTCCGCATCGAGGACACCGACGCGGCCCGCGACTCCGAGGAGTCGTACAACCAGCTGCTCGACGCGATGCGCTGGCTGGGCTTCGACTGGGACGAGGGCCCCGAGGTCGGCGGCCCGCACGCGCCGTACCGTCAGTCGCAGCGCATGGACATCTACGCCGACGTCGCAGCCAAGCTCCTCGACGCCGGTCACGCCTACCACTGCTACTGCTCCCAGGAGGAGCTGGACACCCGCCGCGAGGCCGCCCGCGCCGCCGGCAAGCCGTCCGGCTACGACGGCCACTGCCGCGACCTGAGCGCCGAGCAGGTCGAGGAGTACCAGGCCCAGGGCCGTACCCCCATCGTCCGCTTCCGGATGCCCGACGAGACGATCACCTTCACGGACCTGGTCCGCGGCGAGCTGACCTTCACCGCGGAGAACGTCCCGGACTACGGCATCGTCCGCGCCAACGGCGCCCCGCTGTACACGCTGGTCAACCCGGTCGACGACGCGCTGATGGAGATCACCCACGTCCTGCGCGGCGAGGACCTGCTCTCCTCCACCCCCCGCCAGATCGCCCTCTACAAGGCGCTGACCGAGCTCGGGATCGCGAAGCAGACCCCGGCCTTCGGCCACCTTCCCTATGTCATGGGCGAGGGCAACAAGAAGCTGTCCAAGCGCGACCCGGAGTCGTCCCTCAACCTCTACCGCGAGCGCGGCTTCCTCCCCGAGGGACTGCTCAACTACCTCTCCCTGCTGGGCTGGTCGCTCTCCGCCGACCAGGACATCTTCTCGGTCGGCGAGATGGTCGCGGCCTTCGACATCGCGGACGTCCAGCCCAACCCGGCCCGCTTCGACCTGAAGAAGTGCGAGGCGATCAACGCCGACCACATCCGCATGCTGGACGTGAAGGACTTCACGGAGCGCTGCGCCCCCTGGCTGAAGGCCCCCTTCGCCCCCTGGGCCCCGGAGGACTTCGACGAGGCGAAGTGGGAGGCGATCGCCCCGCACGCCCAGACCCGTCTCAAGGTGCTCTCCGAGATCACCGACAACGTCGACTTCCTGTTCCTGGCGGAGCCGGTCGTCGACGAGGCGTCGTGGACCAAGGCGATGAAGGAGGGCAGCGACGCCCTGCTGGTCACGGCCCGCGAGAAGCTGGAGTCGGCCGACTGGAGCTCCCCGGAGTCCCTGAAGGAGGCCGTCCTGGCCGCCGGCGAGGCCCACGGCCTCAAGCTCGGCAAGGCCCAGGCCCCGGTCCGGGTGGCCGTCACCGGCCGCACCGTCGGCCTGCCGCTCTTCGAGTCCCTGGAGGTCCTGGGCCAGGAGAAGACGCTGGCGAGGATCGATGCGGCCCTGGCGAAGCTGGCCGCGTAACGCACACGCGGGGGAGGGGCGGCTCCGGTTCATGCCGGTGCCGCCCCTTCGTCGTACCCACCCGGTACCGTCGGCGGTATGACGATCAGGGCCGTGGTCTGGGACGTGGACGACACTCTCTTCGACTACACCGGCGCCGACCGCGAGGGCATGCGGGCGCATCTGGTGGCGGAGGGGCTGCTGCCGGCGTACGGGAGCGCGGAGGCGGCGCTGGTGCGGTGGCGGGAGATCACCGACGGGCAGTGGGCCCGGTTCTCGGCGGGTGAGGTGAGCTTCGAGGGGCAGCGGCGGGACCGGGTGCGGGTCTTCCTGGACGCGGAACTGAGCGACTCCGAGGCCGAGGCCTGGTTCGGCCGCTACCTGACGCACTACGAGGCCGTCTGGGCCCTCTTCCCGGACGTCCTGCCTGCCCTCGACGCGCTCGCGGCCAGCCACCGGCACGCCGTGCTCTCCAACTCCAGCATCCACGTCCAGGACCGCAAGCTGCGCACCCTCGGGGTGCACGACCGCTTCGAGGCCATCCTCTGCGCCGCTGAGCTGGGCGTCTCCAAGCCCGCGGCCGGCGCCTTCCTCGCGGCCTGCGAGGCGCTGGAACTCGCCCCGCACGAGGTGGCGTACGTCGGCGACCATCCGGAGATCGACGGGCGCGGTGCCGCCGACGCCGGGCTGCTGTCGGTGTGGATCGACCGCCATGGGCCGGTGACCGGTGCCGACGCACCGGCGGGGCCGCACCGGATCGCCTCCCTCGCCGAACTGCCCGCGATCCTCCGCGCGGATACCCGTTTTGGAGCCCCGTCCACCTTCAGGTAATGTTCTTCCTGCGCCGCCGGGGAGCGGGCCGAAAGGCCGGAACCGGAGGAGCGAAACTAGAACAAGGTCCCCTCAGGGGCTTGCGTTCCAGTGGCCTATGGTGTAATTGGCAGCACGACTGATTCTGGTTCAGTTAGTCTTGGTTCGAGTCCAGGTAGGCCAGCTCGCAGAGCTCATCTGCAAAGCCCCCGTTGTGTAGCGGCCTAGCACGCTGCCCTCTCAAGGCAGTAGCGCCGGTTCGAATCCGGTCGGGGGTACGGAGATCTTCTACGGATGATCGCTAGGGCCCCCGTTGTGTAGCGGCCTAGCACGCCGCCCTCTCAAGGCGGTAGCGCCGGTTCGAATCCGGTCGGGGGTACGAACTGGTCTAAACCATCATTGGTCTATGGTGTAATTGGCAGCACGACTGATTCTGGTTCAGTTAGTCTTGGTTCGAGTCCAGGTAGACCAGCTCGGACCTGCGGCGTTGTACTTTCAACGCGTGCAGTGTCCACGCCCCCGTTGTGTAGCGGCCTAGCACGCCGCCCTCTCAAGGCGGTAGCGCCGGTTCGAATCCGGTCGGGGGTACTTCAAGAAGGCCCTTCGCTTCGGCGGAGGGCCTTTCTCGTGGCCTCCGCGGCGCCCTACTCGAAGCCGTACCGCCGCGCCGTCTCCTCCTCCTGCGCCAGCCGGTGCAGCGCCTGGAGCATCGGCTCCACCAGCACCGCGCTGGCCACCGCCGCCTCCACCCGCTCCTCCTCCGTCGGATGCGTCTCCAGGAAGTCCAGATCGGCGATCGCCGCCTGATGCATCAACTTCGCACGCGATACGAGGAGTTCGGCGTCCCAGTCGTAGCCGAGCCGGCGGAACGCGGCCACCGCCACCACCAGCTGGCGGTAGGCGGGGGAGATGGTCGTGAGCTGCTTGGCGTTCTCCCAGCCCAGGGTGTCCAGCAGCGCGGCCACCTCCCGGTGCGCGGCCCGCACGCACTCGTCGTCCTCGTCCGGCTCCGGCACCTGCGGCAGCGCCCACAGGGCCGCGCCCACCCGGATCGTCCGGCCCAGCGAGTCGTCGTCGACATGGCCCAGCACCTCACGGATCGTCGCGACGGGAATCCGGCCCACCTGGATCATCGCCCGCACCAGGCGCAGCCGGCGCAGATGCCCCTCGTCGTACTCCGCGGTCGTGGCGTTGACCTGGCGGCCCGGCGGCAACAGCCCTTCGCGCAGGTAGTACTTGATCGTCGCGGCGGACACCCCGCTGCGCTCGCTCAACCGGGCAAGCCGCATGTCTTGCGCCCCTCCTTGGTAAGTGCCACTATCCAAGCACTCAACCAAAGGATAGTGCTGCTATCCGACAGATCCGGGGGTGGTGCCGTCATGTTCGCCAAACCGATTCCGGGGCGGACCACCGCGGCGCGCGAGGGCGACGCGGTGGTCCTGCTGATCGGCATGCGCATCAACCACTTCTGGGCGGTCCACCAGTGGTTCCCGGTCATGCTGTCGATGTTCCGCATGCTGGCCGAACTGGCGCGGGACCCCGGCCGGGGGCTGCTGGGACGCATCCTGCTGACGGCCTCGCCGCGCACGTACTACGTCGTCCAGTACTGGGAGTCCAAGGAGAAGCTGTACGCGTACGCGAGCGAGGTGGGGCTGCTCCACCACAAGGTGTGGGGCGCCGTGAACCGCAAGGAGAAGGCGGGGAAGCTGCGCGCGCACGTGGGCCTGTGGCACGAGACCTACATCGCACCCGAGGGCGCCTACGAGTCGATCTACTTCGACATGCCGGAGTTCGGCCTGGGGGCGGCGAGCGGGGTGGTGCCGGTCGAGCGGCGGGGGCGCTATGCGAAGGACCGGTTCGCTCACCGAAGCGCCCCGTAGGGGCGCGGGGAACTGCGCGACCAGCCACGACGGCGTCGCGGACGGCTGACGGCCTGTGGTGGCGGATTCCGCGCCGTGGGGGCTTCGCGCGGTGGAGCGGGTGCGGGCAGCACGTGGCTGGTCGCGCAG
This sequence comes from Streptomyces sp. NPDC090088, assembly GCF_044747345.1. Lineage (NCBI taxonomy): Bacteria > Bacillati > Actinomycetota > Actinomycetes > Kitasatosporales > Streptomycetaceae > Streptomyces > Streptomyces sp. NPDC090088. Next base: position 1,395,344 of record NZ_JBIVDZ010000002.1, read on the forward strand.
TTCCTCCCCCAGCCTTCGGCCGGGGGTACCCCCAGCGCCCCTGAGTTTCTCTACTCCCCTCGGAAGAGACCTGCCGCGGCGTTGAGGCCGGCCTCTCCCGTCAGGGGTGTCAGCCTGTGCGGCGCAGGGCCTCGGAGAGGCGTGCTGCCGCGTCGATGACGGCCTGGGCGTGCATGCGGCCGGGGTGGCGCGTGAGGCGCTCGATGGGGCCGGAGACGGAGACGGCGGCGACCACCCGGTTGGAAGGGCCGCGCACCGGCGCGGACACCGACGCGACGCCCGGCTCGCGTTCGCCGATGGACTGGGCCCAGCCGCGGCGGCGGACGCCGGAGAGGGCCGTCGCCGTGAAGCGGGCGCCCTGGAGGCCGCGGTGGAGACGCTCGGGCTCCTCCCAGGCCATCAGGATCTGCGCCGAGGAGCCGGCCTTCATGGTGAGCGTGGAGCCGACCGGCACCGTGTCCCGAAGGCCGGACAGGCGTTCCGCGGCGGCCACGCAGATCCGCATGTCGCCCTGCCGGCGATAGAGCTGCGCGCTCTCGCCGGTGATGTCCCGCAGATGCGTGAGCACCGGGCCCGCCGTCGCGAGCAGGCGGTCCTCGCCGGCCGCAGCGGCCAGCTCCGCGAGTCGGGGGCCGAGAATGAAACGGCCCTGCATGTCGCGTGCCACCATGCGGTGGTGTTCCAGAGCCACGGCCAGCCGGTGGGCCGTGGGTCGTGCCAGTCCGGTGGCCCCGACCAGACCCGCGAGGGTGGCCGGACCGGACTCCAGGGCGCTCAGGACAAGGGCCGCCTTGTCCAGCACGCCGACGCCGCTACTGTTGTCCATGCAACGATACTCACGTCTCACTCTGTGAAACGCAAGTTCAATTTTCCGTGGAACGCGCCACCCTGGAATCACACAGTGGCCCGCGGACCAACGGGCCCGGCGGCGGACGCCCGGAACCACGACTTCAGGGGCCCGGAACACGGGCAGCCGCTTCCTCAAGATCTCTAGTTGGGCCGGTGCACGTCTGCCGGCCGGAGGGAAAGCGATGGGTAGGACACTCGCGGAGAAGGTCTGGGACGACCACGTCGTCCGGCGCGCCGAGGGCGAGCCCGACCTCCTCTTCATCGATCTGCACCTGCTGCACGAGGTGACCAGCCCGCAGGCCTTCGACGGGCTGCGTCAGAACGGCCGCCCGGTGCGCCGCCTCGACCTCACCATCGCCACCGAGGACCACAACACCCCGACCCTCGACATCGACAAGCCCATCGCGGACCCGGTCTCCCGGGCCCAGCTGGAGACGCTGCGCAAGAACTGCGCCGAGTTCGGGGTGCGTCTGCACCCGCTGGGCGACGTCGAGCAGGGCGTCGTGCACGTCGTCGGCCCGCAGCTGGGTCTGACGCAGCCGGGTACGACCGTCGTCTGCGGTGACTCCCACACCTCCACGCACGGTGCCTTCGGCGCCCTCGCGTTCGGTATCGGCACCTCCCAGGTGGAGCACGTGCTGGCCACCCAGACGCTGCCGCTGGCCCGCCCGAAGACCATGGCCATCACGGTCGACGGCGAGCTGCCCGACGGCGTCACCGCCAAGGACCTGATCCTGGCGATCATCGCCAAGATCGGTACCGGCGGCGGCCAGGGCTACATCCTGGAGTACCGCGGCGCCGCCATCGAGAAGCTCTCGATGGAGGCCCGGATGACCATCTGCAACATGTCGATCGAGGCCGGCGCCCGCGCGGGCATGATCGCCCCCGACGAGACCACCTTCGCGTACATCAAGGGCCGCGCCCACGCCCCCGAGGGCGAGGACTGGGACGCCGCGGTGGCGTACTGGAAGACCCTGAAGACGGACGAGGACGCGGTCTTCGACGCCGAGGTCCACATCGACGCCGCCGCCCTCTCCCCGTTCGTCACCTGGGGCACCAACCCGGGCCAGGGCGCCCCGCTTTCGGCGGACGTCCCCGACCCGGCTTCGTACGAAGACGCTTCGGAGCGCCTCGCCGCCGAAAAGGCCCTGGAGTACATGGGGTTGGCGGCCGGCCAGCCGCTGCGCTCCATCAAGGTGGACACCGTCTTCGTAGGTTCCTGCACCAACGGGCGGATCGAGGACCTGCGCGCCGCCGCCGAGATCGTCAAGGACCGCAAAGTCGCCGACGGCGTACGGATGCTGGTCGTCCCCGGCTCCGCCCGGGTCGGTCTGCAGGCCGTTTCCGAGGGCCTGGACGTCGTCTTCAAGGACGCCGGCGCCGAATGGCGGCACGCGGGCTGCTCGATGTGCCTCGGCATGAACCCCGACCAGCTGGCCCCGGGTGAGCGCTCCGCGTCCACCTCCAACCGCAACTTCGAGGGCCGGCAGGGCAAGGGCGGGCGTACCCACCTGGTGTCGCCGCAGGTCGCGGCCGCCACGGCCGTCCTGGGCCACCTGGCCTCCCCGGCCGACCTGTCCGACGCCCGTACGCCCGCTGGAGTCTGATCAGCCATGGAAGCATTCACCACGCACACCGGCCGGGCCGTCCCGCTGCGCCGCTCCAACGTCGACACCGACCAGATCATCCCTGCTCACTGGCTCAAGAAGGTGACCCGGGACGGTTTCGAGGACGGTCTGTTCGAGGCCTGGCGCAAGGACGAGAACTTCATCCTCAACCGCCCCGAGCGGCAGGGCGCCACGGTTCTGGTCGCCGGCCCCGACTTCGGCACCGGCTCCTCCCGTGAGCACGCCGTCTGGGCGCTGCAGAACTACGGCTTCAAGACCGTGATCTCCTCCCGCTTCGCCGACATCTTCCGCGGCAACTCGCTGAAGAACGGCCTGCTCACGGTGGTCCTGGACCAGAAGATCGTGGAGGCCCTGCAGGAGCTCTCCGAGAACGACCCCGAGGCCGAGATCACCGTCGACCTGGAGGCCCGCGAGGTGCGCGCCGAGGGCGTCACCGCCTCCTTCGAGCTGGACGAGAACTCCCGCTGGCGGCTGCTGAACGGCCTGGACGACATCTCCATCACCCTCCAGAGCGAGGCGGACATCGCCGTGTACGAGGCCAAGCGTCCGTCGTACAAGCCGCGGACGCTCCAGGTCTGACCCGGCCACCCCCAGGGGTGCCGCCACACAACTGAACACGGCTGTTTTCAGCCACCGCAACACTCCGCCTGTACCCCCGATCGCCACGATTGGGGGTACAGCCATGTCTGCACCCGAACGGACGCTCGCGTTGTCGCAGCTCTTGCCAACTTCCCACGTTAGGGCGGATGTTGTGAGGGTACGTGAGTGCTGTGTCCGTGGCTTCCGCAAGTGCCCGGAAGGCCATTTGAGGCGGCAGTTGCACCCTGCGCAGGCGACAACTCGCCCCAGATGGCACAATCTGTGCATGGAACACGACGGCCAACTCCAGCTCTATGCGGCGGTCGCGGGCCAACTCAAGGAAGCGCACACAAAAGTGCGCGCACTGCAAGTCCCGGAGGGCGTACGGATGGCGCTGACCCGGAAGCTGCTGGTCATTACGGCCGCGGCCAAACACGACGTCGCCGACGCGGCACGGCGGCTCGAACGGTTCAACGCGGACCTCGACGCGGGTCGAATCCCCGAAGAGGAACGCTGACTGGACCGCCCGAGCCGACCGAGTCCGTTGCGGCACAAGGGTGATAAGCCCGTTTCGTGTTTGATTTGCGGTATATATCTGCCTAACGTGCGAAAAAGCTTGAACACATTCGTTCTGGCGATGTCTCCGAAGGGGAAGACGTGAACAAGGCGCAGCTCGTAGAAGCGATTGCCGACAAGATGGGCGGCCGCCAGCAGGCCGCCGAGGCTGTCGACCATGTCCTGGACGCCATCGTCCGCGCGGTCGTCGCAGGTGAGCGGGTCTCGGTCACCGGCTTCGGGTCCTTCGAGAAGGTGGACCGCCCCGCCCGCTACGCCCGCAACCCCCAGACGGGCGAGCGGGTTCGGGTCAAGAAGACCTCCGTGCCGCGCTTCCGGGCCGGCCAGGGCTTCAAGGACCTGGTGAGCGGCTCGAAGAAGCTGCCGCGCGGCGGCGAGGTCGCGGTCAAGAAGGCGCCCAAGGGCAGCCTGACCGGCGGCGCTTCGGCGACGGTCAAGAAGGCGGCGGCGAAGAAGACCACCGCCAAGAAGGTGACCGCGAAGAAGGTCACGGCGAAGAAGGTGACCGCGAAGAAGACCACGGCCGCGGCGAAGAAGACCACGGCGACGGCGAAGAAGACGGCCGCCAAGAAGACCACGGCGACGGCCAAGAAGACGGTCGCGAAGAAGGCGCCGGCCAAGAAGGTCACCGCCAAGAAGGCGCCGGCCAAGAAGTCGACGGCCCGCAAGGCTGTCGCCAAGAAGGCCGCCGCTCGCTGAGCTGCGGAGACGTCGGGTTACTCACGCGACGGGCCGGACTCCCCCGGGGAGTCCGGCCCGCGGTGTGTTCGGGGTGGGGCCCTGAGTTCCTCGCCTCAGAGCGTCTGCAAGGTCACCAGGGTGATCCGGAGGTCTCCTCCGGCCCCCTCCGTCTCGATCCGCACCCGTTGCCCCGGCCTGAGCAGCCGCAGGCCGCCCGCGTCGAAGGCGTTGCCGTCGAACGGGACCGGGGTTCCGTCGTCGAGGAGTACCTGGCCGCTGCGGGTCTCGGGGTCGTACGTGTATGCGGTCGCCTGCATGAAGGGCAGCCTACTGGTCCGGGATCAGCAGGCGGGCGGCCACCGCGGCGGTGCGGGGGCCCACGCCCAGGGCCAGGGCCGCGCGCAGGTCGGCGCCGGTGTCCACGTCCTGGCGGACCGAGTCCACGCCGACCAGGCGCAGTTCCTCGGCGCCCGAGCCGCGGTGGCGGGCGCGGGAATCCGGGCCGAATACGGGCGCCAATTCATGGCCGGGGGTCGCCGCCAGCAGGGTGGTGCCGATTGCCGCGGTGTCCGGGAGAAAAGCACGCGGGAATTCCGCGGCCGCGTCGAGCACCCGGGACAATTCCAGGGGGCGCAGCGCCGGGAGATCGGCGTTCAGGGCCGCCACGGGGCTTTCCGGTCGCGATGCCCGGACGGCCGCCGCCCCGTGCCGCAGTGCCGCGTTCAGGCCGCTTCCCGGCGGGTCCGGGACGATGCGCGCCCCCAGCGCCGACAGTTCGCGGCCGGCCAGCGTGTCGTCCGTGACGACTGCCACATCCTTCACCGACTGGCAGGCCAGGGCGGCCGCCACCGTGTCCTGGGCGAAGGCGAGGGCCAGTGACGGACGGACACCGTCCGCCGCGGTGTCCGCGAGCCTGCTCTTGGCGCGGGCCAGAGGTTTGAGCGGGATGACCAAGGTCCACTGCACAGTCGTACCGTCCCTCCCTTGTTGCCTCATTGTCACCCGGGCCCACCGGGTGGCCGCGACACCGAGGCGTACGGTGTTCTCGACAGGCCGGCGGGCCGGGGCCACACTTCTTCCCGATCCCAGGCCGGGAAGAAGTCCTAGAGGAAGGTGTCCGCGTGCCCCGCCGGAGAATCGGCTTCTGGTACCGCTTCGCTGCGGTGCTCTGCAAACCTCCGCTGGTGGTTCTGATCAAGCGGGACTGGCGTGGAATGGAGAACATTCCGGCCGAGGGCGGTTTTATCACCGCGGTGAACCACAATTCCCACATCGACCCCTTCGCCTACGCCCACTATCAGTACAACACCGGCCGCGTTCCGCGATTCCTGGCGAAGAGCGGGCTTTTCAAGAAGGGATTCGTCGGCGCCGCCATGCGGGGCACCGGCCAGATCCCCGTCTACCGCGAGTCCACCGACGCGCTCAGCGCCTTCCGGGCCGCGATCGACGCCGTGGAGCGCGGCGAGTGCGTCGCCTTCTACCCCGAGGGAACGATCACCCGCGACCCCGACCAGTGGCCCATGGCCGCCAAGACCGGTGCCGCCCGGGTCGCCCTGCAGACCAGGTGCCCGGTGATCCCCGTCGCCCAGTGGGGCGCCAACGAACTGCTGCCGCCGTACGCGAAGAAGCCCAGCGTGCTGCCCCGCAAGACGCACCACGTGCTGGCCGGCCCGCCGGTCGACCTCACCCGCTTCTACGACAAGGAGATGACCCAGGACCTCCTCAAGGAGGCGACCGAGGTCATCATGGCCGCCATCACCCGCCAGCTGGAGGAGATCCGCGGCGAGAAGGCCCCCGAGACCCCCTACGATCCACGCCAGGTGCGGATCGAGCAGCGGCGCCGGGCGCGTGCGTCGCAGAGCGGTCCGGAAGAGTCTCAGAGCGGTCTGGAAGAGTCTCAGAGCGGTCTGGAAGAGTCTCAGAGCGGTCTGGAAGAGGAGAGCGGCAAGTGAGCAAGCCTGCCAAGGCGGCGGTCTTCAGCGCGGGTTCGTGGGGTACGGCCTTCGGGATGGTGCTCGCCGACGCCGGGTGCGACGTCACCCTGTGGGCGCGGCGCGCGGAGGTGGCGGAGGCCATCAACTCCGGCCGTACCAACCCCGACTACCTGCCCGGCGTGGAACTCCCCGAGAACCTGCGGGCCACGACCGACCCCGCCGAGGCCGCGGCCGGCGCCGACTTCACGGTCCTGTCGGTGCCCTCCCAGACCATGCGGGCCAACCTCGCCGACTGGGCGCCGCTGCTCGCGCCCCACACGGTCCTGGTGTCCCTCATGAAGGGCGTCGAACTCGGTACGACCATGCGGATGAGCGAGGTCATCGCGGACGTCGCCAAGGTCGGCCAGGACCGTATCGCCGTGGTCACCGGCCCCAACCTGGCCCGTGAGATCGCCGCCCGGATGCCGGCCGCCGCCGTGGTCGCCTGCACCGACGAGACGGTCGCCCAGCGGCTCCAGGCCGCCTGCCACACCCCGTACTTCCGCCCGTACACCGAGACCGACGTGATCGGGTGCGAGCTGGGCGGTGCCGTGAAGAACGTCATCGGCCTCGCCGTGGGCATCGCGGACGGCATGGGGCTCGGCGACAACGCCAAGGGCTCGCTCATCACGCGCGGCCTGGCGGAGACCGCGCGGCTGGGCAGCGCGCTCGGCGCCGACCCGCTGACCTTCTCCGGACTCGCCGGTCTCGGCGACCTGGTGGCCACCTGCTCCTCGCCGCTCTCCCGCAACCACACCTTCGGCACCAACCTCGGCAAGGGCATGACCCTGGAGGAGACCATCGCGGTCACCCGGCAGACCGCCGAGGGCGTCAAGTCCTGCGAGTCGGTGGCCGATCTGGCCCGCCGGCACGGTGTGGAGATGCCGATCACCGAGACGGTCGTCGACATCGTGCACGAGGGCAAGCCGCCGGTGGTCGCCCTCAAGGAGCTGATGTCGCGCAGCGCGAAGCCCGAGCGACGCTGAGCGAACCCGCACGGCGGACGCTGTCTCGGGGCCCTACCACCGGGTACTCTCAACGCGATATGAGCACCGAGAACCTCCCCCAGAGCCCTGAGCAGCCCGCCCGTAAGCCGCGTGTGGCCGTCGTGTTCGGCGGTCGCAGCTCCGAGCACGGGATCTCCATGGTCACCGCCGGCGCCGTCCTCGCGGCCATCGACCGGACGAAGTACGACGTCCTGCCGATCGGTATCACCCGGGAAGGCCGCTGGGTGCTCACGGCCGACGAACCGGAACGCATGGCGATCTCCGACCGCCGTACGCCCGAGGTCGGCGACCTGGCCGAGTCCACCGAGGGCGGCGTGCTGCTCCCCGTCGACCCGGCCAACCGCGAGGTCGTCTACAGCGAGCCCGGCTCGGTGCCCAAGGCGCTCGGCGAGGTCGACGTCGTCTTCCCGATGCTGCACGGCCCCTACGGCGAGGACGGCACCCTGCAGGGCCTCCTGGAGCTCTCCGGCGTCCCCTACGTCGGCTCGGGCGTGCTCGCCTCGGCCGTCGGCCAGGACAAGGAGTACATGAAGCGGGTGTTCACCACCTTCGGGCTCAAGGTCGGCCCGTACCTGGTGATCCGTCCCCGCGAGTGGCAGCAGGACGAGTCCGCCGCCCGCAAGCGGATCGTCGACTTCGCCGGCGAGCACGGCTGGCCGCTGTTCGTGAAGCCCGCCCGCGCGGGTTCGTCGATCGGCATCACCAAGGTCGACGACCTCTCCGGCCTGGACGAGGCGATCGCCACCGCCCAGGCCCACGACCCGAAGATCCTCGTCGAGGCGGCGCTGCGGGGCCGTGAGATCGAGGTCGGCGTCCTGGAGTTCGAGGACGGCCCGCGCGCCTCGGTCCCGGCCGAGATCCCGCCGCCCTCCGAGCACGCGTACTACGACTTCGACGCCAAGTACATCGACTCCACCCCCGGCATCGTCCCGGCCCCCCTCACCCCCGAGGAGACCGCCGAGGTCCAGAAGCTCGCGGTGGACTCCTTCGAGGCCGCGTCCTGCGAGGGCCTGGTCCGCGCCGACTTCTTCCTCACGGACGACGGCGACTTCGTCATCAACGAGATCAACACCATGCCCGGCTTCACGCCGATCTCGATGTACCCGCAGATGTGGCAGGCGAGCGGTATCGCCTACCCCGAGTTGATCGACCGCCTGGTCCAAGCAGCCCTGAACCGTTCAACCGGGCTTCGCTAGAAACCCCCCGAGCTGAAGCGCCCCGCCAGGGGCGCGGGGCTGTATTCGATTTGCGGCTCTGCCGCGTGGGCGCGAGCAACCACGCACAACCCGCACCCGACGCACTGCTTCAGCCGCTACGGCGCCTAGTCGGCAATCCCCTCAGGCACCGCTTCCTTGACGGCAGGCGCCAAGCTCACCAGCGGCGCCATGCCGTCCCCCGTCCGCCCCGCCGGGATCGTCACCTCGACATACGCCTTCCGCAACGTCGTCGTGAACCGGAACGACTTGTCGGACCGCTGTTCCAGCAGCCACCCCACCCCGTTCACCTCGACCCCGTCGGCCTCCGGATCGGCCATCTTCGCAGGCCGCTCGACACCGCACCGCAGTATGATCGCCGGGTCGCCGCCCCACCCGGCTGTCAGCGGAGAGGCCGGTTCCGGATCGCGTCGGCCCAGCTTGTCGACCTTCGCCGGCAGCACCTGGTCAAGGCGATCGCAGAGCTTCGTGACCGCGGCGCCCGGAGTGGGAACCGCCACCGACGGAGCGTCGTCTGCTGATGAGCAGCCCGCGGCCGCGATCAACAACAGAGCGAACGCGGGCAGACCGAATGGCCGGTGACGGATGAAGTTCACCGGCCAAGCGTAGACGGGGGCTACAGATGGACGACCGGGCAGGTCAGGGTACGCGTGATGCCGTCCACTTGCTGGACTTTCGCGACCACGAGCCGACCGAGTTCGTCGACCGTCTCCGCTTGCGCGCGCACGATGACGTCGTACGGTCCTGTCACATCCTCGGCCTGGAGGACTCCAGGGATCTTGCTGATGATCTCGGCGACGGTCGACGCTTTGCCGACCTCCGTCTGGATCAGGATGTACGCCTGTACCACGGAACCTCCAGGGCGGCCACGAGGATCATGTGGGGAAAAGGAACGGCCACGGTATCGCGTCGCCGCTCACCACGGGGAGACCTGCGAGGACAGGGCTTGCGCGCCAGGGTGCAGGCACGACAGAAGTTGACGGTCACCTCGACCGTATCCAGGACGACGATGACGCGCGAGCGGGCACGGCAAGGCACAGAAGGGGCGCAAGCACAATGAAGGGCACTGTTGGTGAGCTAGGTGAGTTCGGGCTCATCAGGGAGCTCACCTCCCGTCTCACCACCACTCCGGCGGTCCGGGTCGGCCCGGGCGACGACGCCGCGGTGGTCGCCGCGCCCGACCGCCGGGTCGTGGCGAGCACCGACATCCTCCTTGAGGGCCGGCACTTCCGCCGTGACTGGTCCACCGCCTACGACGTCGGGCGCAAGGCCGCCGCGCAGAACCTCGCCGACATCGCCGCCATGGGCGCCGTGCCGACCGCCCTGCTGCTCGGCCTGGTCGTGCCCGCCGAACTCCCGGTGACCTGGCCCAGCGAACTGATGGACGGCATCCGCGACGAGTGCCAGGTGGCCGGTGCCTCGGTGGTCGGCGGCGACGTGGTCCGCGGCGACACGATCATGGTGTCGATCACCGCCCTCGGCGACCTGCGCAACCAGGAGCCGGTCACCCGGGCCGGCGCCCAGCCCGGCGACCTGGTGGCCGTCACGGGCTGGCTGGGCTGGTCCGCGGCCGGCTACGCGGTGCTCTCCCGCGGCTTCCGCTCGCCGCGCGCCTTCGTGGAGGCGCACCGGCGCCCCGAGCCGCCGTACCACGCGGGGCCGGCCGCCGCCGGACTCGGCGCCACCGCGATGTGCGACGTCAGCGACGGACTGATCGCCGATCTCGGGCACATCGCCGAGGCCAGCAAGGTGCGGATCGACATCCGGTCCGGCGCGATCGACGTCCCGACCCAGATGAACGACATCGGCCAGGCCGTCGGCGTCGATCCCATCCAGTGGGTGCTGACCGGGGGAGAGGACCACGCGATCGTGGCCACCTTCCCGCCGGACGTGAAGCTGCCGGCCCGCTGGAAGGTCATCGGCGAGGTCCTCAACCCGTCCGCGCTGCCCCAGGTGACGGTCGACGGGGCGCCCTGGACCAGCAAGGGCGGCTGGGACCACTTCGGGGACATCGAGTCATGAGCGTCCCGCGCGTCCCGCGCGTGCTGACCGTCGCGGGTTCCGACTCCGGCGGCGGCGCCGGGATCCAGGCGGACCTGAAGACGATGCTGGCGCTCGGCGTGCACGGCATGAGCGTGATCACCGCGGTGACCGCGCAGAACTCCCGGGGCGTGCAGGGCGCTTGGGAACTTCCGGTCGAGGCCGTCCGCGCCCAGTACCGCAGCGTGGTCGACGACATCGGCGTGGACGCGGTGAAGACCGGGATGCTGGCCTCGGCCGAACTCGTCCAGGCGGTCGCGGAGTTGATCGCAGGGACCGACGCGCCCGTGGTGGTGGACCCGGTCGGCGTCTCCAAGCACGGCGACCCGCTGCTCGCCGCCTCCGCCCTGGACTCGGTCCGCACCCAGCTGCTCCCGGTCGCCACCGTCGCCACCCCCAACCTCGACGAGGTGGCCCAACTCACCGGCGTACACGTCGAGTCGGAGGCGGATCTGCGACGGGCCGCGGCGGCCGTCCTGTCGTACGGACCGCGGTGGGTGCTGATCAAGGGCGGTCACCTCCCCGGCGAAGCCGTCGACCTGCTCACCGACGGCACGGCGGAGCACCTGCTGCGTGCTCCCCGGCACGACAACCGGCACACCCACGGCACGGGCTGCACCCTCGCGTCCGCGATCGCGTCGCAGCTGGCGAAGGGGCGGTCCGTGCCGGAGGCGGTGGCGGCGGCCAAGGAGTACGTCACCGGGGCGATCGCGGCCGGGTTCGCGCTCGGCACCGGGATCGGGCCCGTGGACCACGGCTGGGCCCTCGGGGCGGAGACCGGGGCGGGGCTCAGAAGGGGTAATCCCGCAGCTTGATGTCGGTCGCCGCCTTCTCCGTCATCTTCTTGAAGAAGCGGGCCAGCGGCCGGGAGGCGAGCACCCGGTACATCCGGTCCCGGTTGCGGATGCGCCGCTCGGTCGGGGGCGCGAAGAACGGGCCGGCGTTCCCGGAGATCTTCTGGCAGCCCTTGGCGAAGTCCCGGATCCGGGACTCGTACTCGGCGAACGCGGTGCGGTGGTCGCCGCCCGCGAGCGCGAGTTCGCCCGCGAGGACGTACGCCCCGACGACCGCCACCCCGGTCCCCATCCCGCCCATCGTCGCCCCGTACCCGGCGTCCCCGAGCAGCACCACCCGCCCCTTGACGAGCCGGTCCACGTGGATCTGGGCGATCGCGTCGAAATACAGGTCGTCGGCCTCCTCCAGGGCCTTGAGGACGGCCGGGATCTCCCAGCCCATCCCGGCGAAACGGTCCGCGAGGATCCGCTTGATCGCCGGGACGTCCCTGCGGTCGTACGACAGCTCCTCGGACCGGAACACCAGCAGCGCGCCCGCGCGGTCCGGATCGCCGTCGTAGTTGCCGACGACGACCGCGCGGCCGGGCTCGCTGTAGACCCGGCCGGTGCGGTCCAGGCCCAGGTGGTTGGGGACGTCGAAGCCGGCCACGTAGTGGTCGAAGAAGCGCAGGTAGCGGGACTCGTCGCCGAACACGAGCCGGCGGGTGTTCGAGTGCAGCCCGTCGGCGCCGACGACCAGGTCGAAGCGGCGCGGCGCGCCCTTCTCGAAGGTGACGTCGACCCCGTCGGCGTCCTCCGCGAGCGTGGCGATCGAGTCGCCGAAGACGTACTCGACGTCGTCCTTGGTGCGCTCGTACATGAGCAGCGCGAGGTCGCCGCGGAAGATCTCCACGTCACCGCTCATCAGCTCGGCCGGGAGGTCCACGCGCGGGCTGCCGTCCGCGTCGACGACCGTCTGGCGGCCCATGTGGGTCTGGCGGGCGTGGATGTCGTCCCAGAGGCCCATGGCGGTCAGGACCGTGCGGTGGACATGGCCGCGGAAGTCGACCGCGAAGCCGCCGCCGCGCAGCCCCGGGGCCCGCTCGACGACCGTGACGCGGGCACCGCGCCGGGCGAGGCCGAGGGCGAGGGCGGGACCGGCGACGCTGGCGCCGGAGATCAGGACGTGGAGGTGGGCGAGGTTCTTCGTGTGCTGCGTCTGCTGCTGCGTCTGCTCCGTCATGCGACGAGCCTCGGCGGGGGCGCTGACCGTCTCCCTACCGTTCGCTGACCGCCGCTGACCGTTGCCGCAGGCCCTGCCGGAACGCCTCCTCGTAAGCCTCGGGCGACAGCCGCGCCCGTACCTCCTCCTCGACGCGTACGACGTCCGGGTCGCCCCCGCTGCGGGCGCCCCGCAGTCCCGTCCCGGCGCCCAGCAGCACGGCGGCCCGGCCGGCCGAGCCGGCGACGGAGGCCAGCGCCTCGGCCGCGTCGGCGAGTTCCAGGTCGCCCGGGCCGTCGACGGCCAGTTCGGCGGCCTGCCGGAACCAGTCGCGGGCCTCCTCGGTGTCCCCCTCGGCGGCGGCCGTCCGGCCGAGCCCGATGAGGATCCGGACGGTCTCGCCGACGCTGAACCAGTTGGCGGCACACTCCTGGAGGGCGGTCTCGTACCGCGCACGCGCGCGTGCCGTGTCCCCGGCCAGCCGGGCCGCGTCACCGAGGCCGCGCCGCGCGGCGGCCACCTTGTCGGGCAGCCCGGCCCCCCGGGCGAGCGTCAGCGCCTCCTCGAAGTGCGCCTCGGCGGCGGCCGTGCCGCCCTGGTGCAGGAGCACGGTGCCCCGGGTGCGCAGCAGGTCGGCCGTCTCCTCGGGGGCGGCCAGCTCCCGCATGTACGCCAGTCCCTCGTCGAGCAGCTCCAGGGCGTGCCGGGAGTCCCCGCGCGCGTGGGCGAACGCGCCGAGCGGGTCGAGGCAGTTGGCCATGCCCCAGCGGTCGCCCGCGGCCCGGTAGCCCGCCAGCGCCCGGGTGAAGTACTCCTCGGACTCCTCGGGGCGGCCGGCGAACTGCGCCCGGAAGCCCAGGCCCACGTCGAGCAGGGCGCGCGCCCAGGGGGAGCCGCCGGCCAGGGTGAGGGCGTGCGGGTCGGCGGCGGGCCGCGGACCGGCCGCGACCGCCCACAGCACCAGGACGTACGGCAGCCGCAGCGGCTCCCGGTACGCGTTGAGAACGGCGTCCACGCGCGCGATGAGCTCCGGTTCCTCGCCCGCGCCGGAGAGCGCGTTGATCACGCACAGCGCGTACTCCTCCTCCAGGCCGGGCGGCGGCGAGTCCCCGACGGCGGCCAGCAGCTCCCGTGCCGTGCCCATCCGCGCGCCGTGCAGCCCGCGCAGCCGCCAGAACCAGGAGAGGGGGCCCATCAGGCGCAGGGCGCCGTCCGTGTCGTGGCGCACCAGGTGGCGCAGGGCCGCGTCCAGGTTGTCGTGCTCGGCGGCCAGCCGGGCCAGCCAGGGCAGCTGTTCGCCGCCGCGCAGCCGCGGCTCGGCCTGCTCGGCCAGCCGCAGGAAGTACCCGGCGTGCGCGTCCCCGAGGGCCTCCGGGTCCGGCAGGCTCTCGGCGGCGAAGGCCCGGATCGTCTCCAGCATCCGGTAGCGGCCCTCGGACACCCCCGCGGCCTCGGACACCCTCGCGGCCTCGGCGACCGCCGTGACCTCGACGACCTCCGCGACCTCCGCGACCTCCGCGACCTCCATGATCTCCACGAACGACTTCTCGACCAGCGAGGCCAGCACGTCCTCCGGGTACGGCAGCCCGCACACCGCCTCGACGGCCGCCAGCGTCGCGCCCCCGGAGAACACCGTCAGCCGCCGTGCCAGCTCCCGCTCCTCCTCGTCCAGCAGGTCCCAGCTCCACTCCACGACCGCGCGCAGGGTGCGGTGCCGGGGTGCCTTGGAGCGGTCACCGCGGGAGAGCAGCCGGAAGCGGTCGTGGAGGCGGTCGGCGAGCTCGTCGGGGGTGAGGGTGCGCAGCCGGGCCGCCGCCAGCTCGATGGCCAGGGGCAGCCCGTCGAGGGCGGCGCAGATGTCCGCCACGCGCGCGTGGCCGTCGAAACCGGGACGCACGGCACGGGCCCGGTCCAGGAAGAGCCGCACCGCCGGTTCCGGCGGCAGCGGGGGCACCGGGACCAGGATCTCGCCGGTGATGCCGAGCGCCTCCCGGCTGGTGGCGAGCACCCGGACCCCCGGGCAGGCGGCGAGCAGCAGGGCGGCGGTCCTGGCGGCCGCCTCCACCAGATGCTCGCAGTTGTCGAGGACGAGCAGCAGCTCGCGGTCCTCCAGGGCGGCCAGCAGCCGGTCCGTGGTGTCGGCGGCGGGACTGCGGAAGCCCTCGCGGACCCCGAGGGCGGCCAGGACGGCGTACGGGATCCGGGAGCCGTCGGTGAGGGGCGCCAGCTCGACGAAGCAGGCGCCGGGGTGGTGCTGGGCCGCCTCGACCGCCAGCCGGGTCTTGCCCGCGCCGCCGGGGCCGGTCAGCGTGACCAGCCGGGCGTCGGCCAGCAGGGCGGCGATCCGGCCGAGCTCGGGCTCACGGCCGACGAACCGGGTGAGCTGGACCGGCAGCCGGGGCCGCCCGGGTTCCGTGCCCCGCAGCAGCTCCAGGTGGAGGGCGGCCAGCTCCGGCGAGGGGTCGGCGCCCAGCTCGTCCGCGAGCGTGCGGCGGGCCTCCTCGTACACGGTGAGCGCCTCGGCGGGCCGCCCGCCCGCGTGCAGGGCCCGCATCAGCTGACCGTACAGCCGCTCGCCCAACGGCTGGGCGGCGAGCAGCGCGCGCAGCTCCGGTACGAGCTCGGAGCCCCCGCCGAGCGCCAGATCCGCCTCGATCCGGTCCTGGACGGCGGCCGTCCGCAGCTCGTCCAGCCGCGCGGCCTCGGCGGACGCCTCCGGGAGGTCGGGCAGCGCGGGGCCGCGCCACAGGGCGAGGGCGTCCCGGAGCAGGGCGGCCGCCCGCGCGGGGTCCCCGGCGGCGAGGGCGGCACGTCCGGCCGCGGACCGTTCTTCGAACAGGTGTGCGTCCATGGAGCCGGGGGCGACGGCGATGCGGTACCCGGTGGACGTGGCCTCGATCTCGGCGTGCGGGGCCAGCCGCCTGCGCAGCCGCGAGACCTGGGACTGGAGCGCGTTGGCGGTCCCGCCGGGCGGCTCGGTGCCGTACAGGCCGTCGGTGAGGCGCTGCGCGGAGACCGCGCGCCCGGCGTCCAGAAGGAGCAGGGTGAGCAGCGCACGGGGGCGGGGACCGCCGGGGTCGACAGGGGTGCCGTCGTCGGTGCGTACGTCCAGGGGACCCAGGATGCCGAAGCGCATCCCGGCATTTTAGATACGGCAAAAAGCCGGCCCACCTCTCGGTGGACCGGCTCTGTGCAGCGAACCAGCGGTGGCCGCGCGCTCAGCGACAGTGCGTCAGCGCGAGACCTTGCCGGCCTTGATGCACGAGGTGCAGGCGTTCACGCGCTTCGGCGTCCCGCCGACCACGGTACGCACACGCTGGATGTTCGGGTTCCAGCGACGGGACGTACGGCGGTGCGAGTGCGAGATGTTGTTGCCGAAGCCCGGCCCCTTGCCGCAGACGTCGCAGTTGGCAGCCACGGGTCACTCCAAAGACTTCAGATGCACTTACGGTTGAATCCCGGCGTGCCGGGATCGAGACCCTGAGGATCAGAGATCTTGAGTGGCGTTGCCAGGGGAATGGCCCGATCAGATCGGGCAACCGGAGCAGCATACAACGGCTGCGTCGGTTAGACGAAACTAGCATGGCAGCTCAGGGGCCGACTCCCGGCCCACTACCGGTGGACACCCCTTCGGGGTCTACGCTGCGTCCCACGTCCGGCCAGCTCAAGGAGGCGCAGGTGGCGCAGGTGCCGCAGACATTCTTCGATGCTCTGGCGGTACGCACCTGGTGCGGCCTGTCGCTCGGCGCGCTCGGCCGGGCCCGCGAGGAGATCGACGCGATCAACGTCTACCCGGTGGCCGACGGCGACACCGGCACGAACCTGTATCTGACCCTGGAGTCGGCCACGGGCGCCGTGGAGGCCGTCTTCGCGGGTTACGAGCTGGGCGAGGAGATCCCGACCCTCGCCGACGCCGTCCGCGCGATGGCGCACGGCGCGCTCATAGGCGCGCGCGGCAACTCCGGCACGATCCTCGCCCAGCTGCTGCGCGGCATGGCCCACGTCCTCACCGGGGGCGGGGCGCCGGGTGAGACGACTCACATCGACGGCGACGGGCTGCGGCTCGCCCTGCGGCACGCCGCCGACTCCGCCCGCCGGGCCGTGGCCCACCCCGTCGAGGGCACGGTGCTGTCGGTCGCGGCGGCCGCCGCGGACGCGGCCGACACGGCGGAGGGCGACTGCGGGACGATCGCCCGGGCCGCCTACGACGGCGCGTGCAAGGCGCTCGCGGCGACCCCCGGCCAGCTGGCCGCCCTGGAGCGGGCCGGAGTGGTCGACGCCGGCGGCCGGGGCCTGGTCGCGGTGCTCGGGGCGCTGGTGGAGGCGTTCACCGGGGAGGCGGTGGTCTTCGACCCGCATGCCTACGCGGCCGTCCCGACCGCCCCCGCGCCCGTGGACGCCGTGTCCGACGCCCGGGCCGCCGCCTGCGCCGAGGCCGCCGCCGGACCCGCCTTCGAGGTCATCTACCTCCTGGAGGCCGGGGACGGCGCCGTGGACCGGCTGCGAGCCCGCCTCGACGCCCTCGGCGACTCCCTGGTCGTGGTCGGCGGCGACGGCCTGTGGAACGTCCATGTGCACGTCGACGACGCCGGCGCCGCCGTGGAGGCCGGCGTCGAGGCCGGGCGGCCGTACCGGATCCGGATCACCCACTTCGGCGCCGGGGACGCGCACGCCGGCGGGGAGCGGCCGCCGCGCGAGCGGGTGCAGCGGGCCGTGGTGGCCGTCGTACCGGGGGAGGGGCTGGCCGCGCTGTACGCCGAGGCCGGCGCGACCACCGTGCTCGCGCGCCCCGGGGAGCCGCCCGCCAGCGGGGAGCTGGTGGACGCCGTACGGCGCGCCCACGCGCGCGAGGTGGTGCTGCTGCCCAACGACGCCGACCTGCGGCACACGGCGGCCGCGGCGGCCGAGCAGGTCCGCGCGGACGGCATCCGGGTCGCCCTCATCCCGACCCGCTCTGCGGTCCAGGGCATCGCCGCGCTCGCCGTGCACCTGCCGGACCGCCGCTTCGACGAGGACGTCGTCCAGATGACCTCGGCGGCGGGCGCCACCCGCTACGCCGAGGTCGTGGTCGCCGAACGGCAGTCCTGGACCATGGCCGGCATCTGCCAGGCCGGGGACGTGCTGGGCCTGATCGACGGCGACGTGGCGGTCATCGGCTCGGACGTGACCGCCACCGCCGAGACCGTCCTGGACCGCATGCTCCAGGCCGGCGGCGAGCTGGTCACCCTCGTCCTCGGCGACGAGGCGCCCGAGGGCGTCGCCGAGCGCCTGGAGGCACGCGTGCGCGAGGCGTACCTCGCCGTCGACACGGTGGTCTACGCCGGCGGCCGGCAGGAGGCCCCGCTCCTCATCGGCGTCGAGTAGACCGGCCGCTCACTCCTCGGTGGGCTCCAGCAGCTGCCGGGCCTCCGCCCGCCGGGCCCGGACCGTCTCGTCGGCCGGGTCGGCGCCCTCGTAGGCGTCCAGCACCGCACGCGCGCGTGCCGCCGCGTCCGCCGGCCGGCTCAGATCGGCCTCCAGCCAGCCCGCCGCGAGTTCGGCGCCGGTACGGCCGTGCAGCCCGTCCTCGCCCAGCGCGGCGAACACCGACACCGCCGCCGCCATCTCGGCGAGCGCCGCCTCGAACGCCTCCTGGATCGCCGCGTCCTCGGCGTCCTCCGGGACGGACCGGGCCAGCAGGTCGCCGAACTGCCGGTGCGTGTGCCCGAGTTCGGTGGCGAGCCGCTCGGCCGCGGCCGGGTCGCCCACGGTCTCCAGCGCCGACTCGCACTCCCGGACCGCGTCCGCCATCAGCTTCCGCGCGCCCTCCAGGCCCGCATCGGTACGCAGCGCCAGCCACGCGCGGGCCCGCAGCGAGCGGACCAGGAAGTGCACATTGCCCACCGCCCGCCACAGCTCGCCCGCGCGCGCGTACGCCCGGTCGGCCTCGACGGGCAGGTCCGCGTTGCCCAGCGACTCGGCGGCCAGGTGCGCGAGGGTGGCGTGGTCGTGCTGCTCGGGCCAGTGCCGGGCGATCTCGGCCGCCTGCAGCCGCCGTTCGGCCGCCGCGTGGTGCTCGCCGAGCTCGCTCAGACAGTCCCCGAGCCACCACTGCGTCTGCACCACCGCGCCGTCACCGTGCTTCTCGGCGCTCAGGTCGCCCAGCGCCGACTCCAGCACCTCGGCGGCCTCCGCGAACCGCCCCTGGCGCAGCAGGAAGCCGCCCAGCTGGTGCCGGGCCCAGGCACCCAGGGTGCCGCTCTCCCCGGCCTCGTCGGCCCAGTGCGCGGCCTGAAGGGCGTGTTCGGCGGCCTCCTCGGCCGCCCCTCGTCCGCCGACCACCTCGGCGAGCTGGAGATGCAGCTGGGCCCGCCCGACCGGCTCCACGTACGGCCCGCCGTGCTCCAGGGCCGAGCGCAGCGCCCGCTCCGCCTCGGCCAGGTCGCCCTGCTCATGGGCGAGCGCGGCCACCCGCACCTCGTACTCGACCGCGAACCAGGGCAGCTCGGCACCGGCGAACTGCGTCGCCGCCTGCCGGAACAGCTCGCCCGCCCGCTCCCCGTCCCCGGCGTGCTCGGCCAGCTCGGCGAGCATCGCCCGCCCCTCTGCCGCCCGCGACACCAGCCGTACGTCGGCCCCGCCGCGCCCGCCGACCAGCGCCAGCAGCTCCCGTACGGCCTGCTCGGCGTCGGCCGCGCCCTCGGACCGCTCGTGCACCAGCCGCATCAGGATCCGCGCCCTGCTCATCAGCACGGACGCCGTCTGCCGCACCCCGGTGGCGTCGTCGGCGTACAGCGCGAGGATCCGGTCGTACGGATCGGTGATCGCGGCCAGCGCCTCGTCCAGCTCCCCGGCCAGCGCCCGTACGTACGCCGCACGCCCGCGTGCCGCGATCGCCTCGCCCTCGTCGCCCGCCTCCGCGTACAGCTCGGCGGCCCGCTCGAACAGCTCCACGCCCTCCGGGCCGCGCCCCATCGCCGTGTGATCGGTGATCTCCGCGCGGACGTACGTGTCCACCTCGGTCTCCTCGGCGGCCTCCGCGACCGCCGCCCAGGCCTCCATGGCGTGCGGCTGAAGGGTGTCCGACAGCCGCCGGGCCTCGGCGAGCAGCGCGGGCAGCTCCAGACGCTCCTCCGGCTCCTGGGGCGCGGGCGCCCGCAGCACCGGCGCGACCGGCCCGGCGGGCGCCGTCCGGGCCGCCCGCACCCCCAGCGGCAGCCGCTCCACCAGCGGCCGCTGGGCCATGCGCTCGCGCACCTGGTCGCCGACGTGGGAGGTGCCGTTGCGGGCGTCGAACCGCGCGGCCAGCTCCAGCGCCTCCGCGCGCGCGTGGACGGCGAGTTCCCCGGCGGTCCACGTCCGCCCGGCGGGCCCCGGCACCCGCTGCCCGTCCAGGCCCAGCCCGGACAGCCGGTCCATCAGCAGCGCCACCACCGCCATGAAGTCCATCCGGCTGCGCGGCTGCCCGGTGTCCGTGAAGTAGGCGGGACGTTCCGCCAGCAGCTCCAGACCGCGCGCCTCGTTGCCGGTCAGCGCGCAGAACTCCACATGGTCCGCGTAGGCGCCCCGCATGCTCTCCATCGGCCGGACGAGCCGGAACCCCCGCAGGTGATGCGCACGGGCCTCGTCGACCCGGCCCAGCCGCAGCAGCGGGACCAGGGAGGAGGCCAGCACCGTGTGCGGCTCGTGGGCGCAGCTGTACTCGCCCTCCAGCACCGGCCGCCACAGCTCCAGCGCCGCCTCGTCCCGGCCGTTCTTCAGCTGCCAGCCGCCCTGCCCGTGCAGCTCGCACGCGTGGCAGTCGGCCATCCGGTCCCGGTCCGCCGCCAGCCAGGCCGCGTACGCCCGCTCCGCACGGGCCAGGTCCCCGATGTGCCCGGCGACACTGAACTCCGCACTGCGCACCGCACGCTCCGAGTGCCCGGCGAGCCGGTAGCGGTGCTCCATCTCGCCCAGCCACTTCTCGATCGAGGCGAGCGGGATGTGCGGCTGGTCGAGCATGCCGGCCGACATCCACTTGAAGACCCAGTGCAGCGAATGCGTCTCGTACTCGTCGAAGTCCTCGGGCCGCTCGTCCCACAGCCGCAGCAGCCGCGCGAACGGGACGAACATCTTGTCCTTCTCGGAGCTGTAGTTGTAGACCTTCAGCTGGTGCCCGAGCGCCTCGATCACGGCGAGCGGGACGTTCAGCTTCTCGGCCTCCAGCAGCAGCTGCTCAGCGCGCGCGTTGCGGGCGGGCCCCTCCGGCTCCTCGGAGTTCTCGGCCATCGCGCGGCGCAGCGAGTCGAAGTCCGTGACCCTGCCGATTTCGCCCATCAGCGGTCACCCTCCCCATGAGTGGCCCATTCCAGGAGGCCGATGAACGAGCGGTTGATCAGCGCCGAGTCGGCGGGCCGCAGCGGGCGCTGCGCCATCAGCAGCGCCTGCCCGTACAGCGACTCGGTCGCGGTGCCGATCAGCTCCGGGTCCTTCAGGGAACTGATCCGGCGGATCAGCGGGTTGAGGTGGTTCAGCACCAGCCGCGCCCGGGGCGCGCTGCCGCGCAGCGAACCCAGGATGCCCGCCCACAGGTCGTCCGCCTGCTCCTCGGCCTCCGCGCGGGCCTGCTCATGGCGGGCGGCGCGGTCGTCGAGGTGGAGGGCGGGGACGGAGAGGGGGTGGAAGGACCTCAGTACAATGTCACATTGCAGTGGGTCCAGCTTGGCCCGCGCCGCCGCCAGGAACCCCGCCACCGCCAGCTCCTCCGCCGGGTCCACCGCGTCCAGATGCGCGGTCACGGTGTCCGCGTCCAGCTCCGCGACCACCGTCCCCGGCCGCACCGACGGCAGCGCCTCGACCAGCTCGCTGTCGTACGTGTAACCGCCGTTGATCACCCCGATGCCCTGCGCGGAGGCGATCGGGGCGACCTGCCGGTACTCCTCGACCGACCGCGTGAAGTGCACCACCGGGTGCCGCTGCGCGAACTCCTCCAGGGACAGCTGCCCGTCGGTGGTCTCGAAGGGGAGCCACGGCAGCATCGTCCGCAGCATCTCGCCGTCGTGCCGGGCCAGCGACTTCACGCCCAGGTGGTGCACGGACAGGAACGCGGAGAGCCGTTCCGGATCACCCGCCGCGAGACCGGTCAGCCAGGACCGAATCCTTTCGCCGAGCGCCTCCCGTACGGCGGCCAGCGTCTCGTCCTCGTACAGCGACTCGCGCGAGGCGGTCGGCCGCAGACTGTCCGTGTCCAGCACACAGCGCACGAAGAACGCCCAGTCCGGCAGCAGCTGTTCGGCCCGCTCCGTGAGCAGCATGCCCTTGAGGTGCACCCGGTGCGTGGCCCGTTGCGCCGGGCTCACCGCCGACGGCAGCACGTACGCCACGCCCCGGATCCCGGCCAGCGGCACGTCCAGCGCGATCGAGTCCAACGGCGTGAACCCGAACAGCTCATGACAGTGCCGGGCCAGCGCCACCCGCCGGGTGCTGGGGGAGGGGTACGACCGGTCCCAGGGCGCCGGCAGGTCGGTGACCGCCTCGTCGCCCACCCGGACGTCGTACGGCAGCAGCGAACCGAAGTCCCGCGCCAGCGCGAGCACCCGCCGCTCGTCCAGCCACTCCGCCGCACCCGCCCGGGCCACCAGATGCACGGTGGTGCCGGGCTCCGGACGGGCCTCGGGCGCCAACGTCCGCACGGTGTACGACCCGTCGTCGCGTGCCGTCCACTCCACGGGCGGCGCGTCCGGCGTCCGGGCGCTGCGGCTGACCACCCGGATCCGCTCCGCGACCACGAAACACGCCAGCAGCCCGATGCCGAACTGCCCCAGGAAGTCGGAGCGGGCCTCCTGCAGCCCGTCCCCGCGCTTGGAACTCCGCCCGATGGTCGCGAGCAGGGTGTGCACGTCCGACTCGGTGAGCCCGACGCCGCTGTCCTCCACCCGCAGCGAACTGCCGTCCGCGAACAGCCGCACCCGCGCCGGGGCGTCGGGCTGCTCGGCCCGTCTCGCGGTGATCGCGTCCACCGCGTTCTGCAGCAGCTCGCGCAGGTAGACCTTGGGGCTGGAGTACAGGTGATGGGAGAGCAGGTCCACCAAACCACGCAGGTCGACCTGGAACGTATGGGGTGACTGTGATGCCTGGGATGACTCTGAGGTCTGGGAATCCATCGTCGCTGCGCCGGAGGGGGGAAGACGTGGTCGGCGCGGGGTCGGGCGGTCCCTTGGTGGGGTGGTGACCGCGGAAGGATGGCCGGAGCGCGCCATCCTATGACTCAAAACGACCGTCTGACCAGGGGTTTCCCGAACCGTATCCGGCATTGTCAGTGGTGTGGTGTGCAATGGATCTCGTGCCCGCACTGGAAGAACCACTGAAACAACCGCTGAAGTCAGTGCTCGGCCCCGCCACCGCGAAGGTGATGGCCGAGCATCTCGGCCTGCACTCCGTCGGCGACCTCCTGCACCACTACCCCCGCAGATACGAGGAGCGCGGCCAGCTCACCCACCTCGCCGACCTGCCCATGGACGAACACGTCACGGTGGTCGCCATGGTCGCCGACGCCCGCCTCCACACGTTCGCCTCCTCCAAAGCCCCCCGGGGCAAGGGCCAGCGCCTGGAGGTCACGATCACCGACGGCAGCGGCCGGCTCCAACTGGTCTTCTTCGGCAACGGCGTGCACAAGCCCCACAAGGAACTCCTGCCGGGCACCCGCGCGATGTTCGCCGGCAAGGTCTCGGTCTTCAACCGCCGTCTCCAACTGGCACACCCGGCGTACGAACTGCTCCGCGGCGAGGACCCCGCCGAATCGGTCGAGACCTGGGCCGGCGCCCTGATCCCGCTCTACCCGGCCACCGCCAAGCTGGAGTCCTGGAAGATCGGCAAGGCGGTCCAGACCGTCCTCCCCAGCGCCCAGGAGGCCCTCGACCCCCTTCCCCCGACCCTCCGCGAGGGCCGCGGTCTGGTCTCCCTCCCCGAGGCCCTCCTCAAGATCCACCGCCCGCACACCAAGGCGGACATCGCCGCCGCCCGCGACCGCCTCAAGTGGGACGAGGCCTTCGTCCTCCAGGTCGCCCTGGCCCGCCGCCGCCACGCCGACGCCCAACTCCCCGCGGTCGCCCGCCGACCCTCCCCCGACGGCCTCCTCACCGCCTTCGACGACCGCCTCCCCTTCACCCTCACGGACGGCCAGCAGAAGGTCTCCAAGGAGATCTTCGACGACCTGGCGACGGAACACCCGATGCACCGGCTGCTGCAGGGCGAGGTCGGCTCGGGCAAGGCGCAGCCCCTCGACTCGCTCGTGCTCACACCCGCTGGTTTCCGTCGGATGGGGGACCTGAGCGTGGGGGACGAAGTGGTCGTGCCCGAGGGGGAGATCGCGTTGATCGACGGCGTGTTCCCGCAGGGAGAGCGGGACGTCTGGCGCTTGGTCCTGTCCGACGGAAGTTCCGTGGAGTGCGACGACGAACACCTCTGGATCGTCGGCACGAGCTGTGCGTGGCACCGGGGCCAGGCTCCCAAGGTCATGACGACGCGAGAGATCCGTCTGGACACGTTCAAGGCCAATGGATCATCGAAGTGGTACATCCCTGTGGCAGCGCCGGTGGATCTCGGACACGACTCCGGCCTGCCGCTGGATCCGTACCTGTTCGGTCTCCTGCTGGGGGACGGTTCGTTCCGCCACAACCTGCGTCTGTCCACCATCGACGACGAGATCCGTGATGCCGTGGCAGCCGCGGTGGCGCCTGAATGCCGCCTCGTCCCGGTGAAGGGCTCCCACTGCGACTACACGATCCAGCTGACGCGACGCGCCGGTGGCGTCCGCAATCCCGTCATTCAGACCCTGCGGGACCTGGATCTGTGGGGTATGACGTCGCACGGCAAATTCGTGCCGGACGATTTCAAGAACACTTCTGTCAAGAATCGCCTGGCCCTGTTGCAGGGCCTCCTGGACACAGACGGCACCATCCACGCGGACGGCTTGAGCATCTCGCTCTGTTCCGCTTCGCGCAGGCTTGCCGACGATGTGGCCTGGATCGTTCGTTCGCTGGGTGGCCGTGCGCGCGTACTGCCGAAGCGAGCGGCTTTCAACGTCTCGGTGGCTCTGCCTGACGAATACGTGCCGTTCCGGCTGACCCGTAAGGCAGATCGGGTACGCCCCAGGCCGAAGTACAACACCTTCCGACGCGGAATTCGATCAGTCGAGCACGTGGGCCGAAAGCCCGTCCAGTGCATCAGCGTCGCCCACCCGAGCCACGCGTACGTGACCGATAATTTCACGGTCACCCACAACACGATGGTGGCCCTCCGCGCCATGCTCGCCACCGTCGATGCGGGTGGGCAGGCCGCCATGCTCGCGCCTACCGAAGTGCTCGCCCAGCAGCACCATCGTTCCGTCGTCGAGATGATGGGTGACCTGGCCGAGGGCGGGATGCTGGGCGGGACCGAGCACGCCACCAAGGTGGTCCTGCTGACCGGCTCCATGGGGGCCGCCGCTCGCCGGCAGGCCATGCTGGACCTGGTCACCGGGGACGCGGGCATCGTGATCGGCACCCACGCCCTGATCGAGGACAAGGTCCAGTTCCACGACCTCGGCCTGGTCGTGGTCGACGAACAGCACCGCTTCGGCGTCGAACAGCGCGACGCCCTGCGCGGCAAGGGCAAGCAGCCCCCGCACCTCCTCGTCATGACCGCCACCCCCATCCCGCGCACGGTCGCGATGACGGTCTTCGGCGACCTGGAGACCTCCGTCCTGGACCAGCTCCCGGCCGGCCGCTCCCCGATCGCCACCCATGTCGTCCCCGCCGCCGACAAGCCCCACTTCCTGGCCCGCGCCTGGGAGCGGGTGCGCGAGGAAGTCGGCAACGGCCACCAGGCGTACGTCGTCTGCCCCCGCATCGGCGACGAGGAGGACGACCCGAAGAAGGCCAAGAAGTCGGCCGAGGACGAGGCGGAGAAGCGCCCGCCGCTGGCCGTCCTCGACGTGGCCGACCACCTGGCCAAGGGCCCGCTGAGCGGCCTCCGGGTGGAGGTCCTGCACGGCCGTATGCACCCGGACGACAAGGACGCGGTCATGCGCCGCTTCGCGGCGGGCGACACCGACGTCCTCGTCGCCACCACCGTCATCGAGGTCGGCGTCAACGTCCCCAACGCCACCGCCATGGTGATCATGGACGCCGACCGCTTCGGCGTCTCCCAGCTCCACCAGCTGCGCGGCCGGGTCGGCCGAGGCTCCGCCCCCGGCCTCTGCCTCCTGGTCACGGAGATGCCGGAGGCGAGCGCGGCCCGCCAGCGCCTGACGGCCGTCGCCTCCACCCTGGACGGCTTCGAGCTCTCCCGTATCGACCTCGAACAGCGCAGAGAGGGCGACGTACTCGGCCAGGCCCAGTCCGGCGCCCGCTCCAGCCTCCGCGTCCTGGCCGTGATCGAGGACGAGGAGATCATCGCGGAGGCGCGGGAAGAGGCGACGTCCCTGGTGGCGAAGGACCCTGAGCTGACCGACCTCGCCGGCCTACGAACAGCCCTGGACGCCCTCTTGGACGAGGAGAGGGAGCAGTACCTGGAAAAGGGGTGAGTGAACGTGCCCCGACAGGGGCGCGGGGAACTGCGTGACCAGCCACGCACGAGCCGCACTCGCCAACGGCGGCCAAGCACCCCCCTCCCTGAGGCTGCCAGACTGGACCCGTAAAGCCGCCCCCGAAGAAGGACCCCAAATGACCCGCGTGATCGCCGGCCAGGCAGGCGGACGGCGCCTCTCGGTGCCGCCCGGCACAGGAACCCGGCCCACTTCGGACCGCGCACGCGAAGGCCTCTTCTCCACCTGGCAGTCCCTCCTCGGCGGCCCCCTGGACGGCGAACGCGTCCTGGACCTCTACGCCGGTTCCGGAGCCGTGGGCCTGGAGGCGCTCTCCCGGGGCGCCGGTCACACCCTCCTCGTGGAGGCCGACCCCAGAGCCGCCCGCGTCGTACGAGAGAACGTCAAGAATCTGGGCCTGCCCGGCGCCGAGGTACGGGCGGGCAAAGCTGAACAGATCATCCAGAACCCGGCGCCGGCGCAGCCGTACGACATCGTGTTCCTCGACCCCCCGTACGCGGTCACAGATCACGATCTTCGGGAGATTCTCCTCACACTCCACTCTGGGGGCTGGCTCGCGCCGGACGCGCTCGTCACCGTGGAGCGCAGCACCAGAGGTGGCGTTTTCAACTGGCCGGCAGGTTTCGAAGACCTCCGGTCCCGTCGCTACGGCGAGGGAACGTTTTGGTACGGTCGCGCCGCCTCTACGTGCGAAGACGCACGATGACCGGACCGGAGAGCGAGGGATCACAAGTGCGCCGCGCCGTCTGTCCCGGGTCGTTCGACCCGATCACCAACGGACACCTCGACATCATTGCCCGCGCGTCCCGTCTGTACGACGAGGTCTACGTCGCGGTGATGATCAACAAGTCCAAGAAGGGCCTGTTCGAGATCGACGAACGGATCGACCTGATCCGCACCGTCACCGCCGACTACGGCAACGTCCGCGTGGAGGCCTTCCACGGCCTCCTCGTCGACTTCTGCAAGCAGCGCGAGATCCCCGCCATCGTCAAGGGCCTGCGGGCCGTCAGCGACTTCGACTACGAGCTGCAGATGGCGCAGATGAACAACGGCCTGACCGGCGTCGAGACGCTGTTCGTCCCCACCAACCCCACCTACAGCTTCCTCTCGTCCTCCCTGGTCAAGGAAGTGGCCCAGTGGGGCGGAGACGTATCGCACCTGGTTCCCGCGCCTGTTTTCGAGGCCCTCAACAAGCGTATTCACAGGGACTGATGGGGCTACAGTCGTCCCGTCCGTCTCCAACACAGCTGTAGAGAGTGGCGAGCGCAGGGTGGACGTACAGAAGAAGCTCGACGAGGTCGTGGCCACGGTCTCCGGTGCCCGGGCCATGCCCATGTCGGCGTCATGCGTGATCAACCGCGCCGACCTGCTCGCGATGCTCGAAGAGCTGCGCCAGGCGCTGCCCGGCTCCCTCGCCCAGGCCCAGGAGCTCATCGGTGACCGGGACCAGATGGTCGAGCAGGCCCGGATGGAGGCCGAACGGATCATCGAGACCGCGCACGCCGAGCGCGGCTCGCTGATCTCGGGCACCGAGGTGGCCCGCCGCTCCCAGACGGAGGCCGACCGGATCCTCGGCGAGGCCCGCCAGGAGGCCGAGGAGGTCCGCGCCGAGGCCGACGACTACGTCGACTCCAAGCTCGCCAACTTCGAGGTCGTCCTCACCAAGACCCTCGGCTCGGTCGGCCGGGGCCGCGAGAAGCTGCTCGGCACCGGCCCCGGCCTCGACGAGCAGGGCTACGAGGACGAGGACGCCCCCGAGCGCAGCCACGACCCCGAGACCCTGCGCCGGGACGCGGACGCCTACGTGGACGCCAAGCTGGGCGCCTTCGAGGCGGTCCTCGCCAAGACCCTGGAGGCCGTCGGCAAGGGCCGCGCCAAGCTGCACGGCCGGATCGCCACCGACGCCCTCGGCGCCCTGGCCGACGACAACACGACCTTCCAGCACTCCAGCGACGCCGACTACCTGGCCGACCTCGCGGCCCTCGCCGACCAGGACGACCGGGCGGCCCAGGCGGCCCAGGCGGCCCAGGCCGAGCAGCCCGCCGCCGCCCAGCCCCAGAGCCGGCCGCAGTACGACCAGCAGCCCGTGGCGCAGGATCCGTACGGCTACCCCCAGCAGCAGCCCGTCTACGCCCAGCAGGACGCGTACGGCTACCAGCAGGACCCCTACGGCTACCAGCAGGCCGACCCCTACGCGGCGGCCGCCTACCAGGGCTACGACACCGGCCAGCAGCCCGTCTACGACCCCGCGCAGCAGCCGGCCCAGCAGATCCCGCACCAGTCGCACCAGCAGTCGTACGACCTCGACGAGACCAGCCTCTTCGACACCAGCATGATCACTCCGGAGCAGCTGAGGGCGTACGAGCAGGGCCGGGGCCTGTAGGAACCGGGTGGATTGGGCCGACAGCGAAAGGTCCAGTATCCTGGCTCTTCGGTCGCGTCTACGTCCGCGATCAGCGCTGCCCGGGGAGTCTCTCCGGACGGCGTCCCTCTGAGCTCGAAGATCGAAAGCAGGAATGGCTCCTCACTCGCGCCTCGACCACCGCAACCCGTTCGTGTTCGACACACACGAGCTGGGGCGGCGTCCCGGTGCGCTGCAGCGCCTGACCCGCACGATCGACGCTCCCCAGGACTTCGGTATCAAGGGGGTCATCGGAGTGCCGGAAGGCGCCCCGGTGGAGCTCGCGCTCCGGCTCGAGTCGGTCATGGAAGGTGTGCTCGTCACTGGCACCGCCCGTGCACAGGCCGAGGGGGAGTGCGTAAGGTGTCTGGAGCCGGTCGGGCAGGAGCTCGAAGCGGACTTCCAGGAACTGTTCTCGTACCCTGACGCCGACGACCGGGGCCGTGTGATCGCGGAACCGGGCGACGACGCCGAGGACGACGAGGACAGGTTCTTCATCGAGGACGGCTTGTTCGACCTCGAACCCGTGCTGCGTGATGCGGTGGTGCTCGCACTGCCGATGCAGCCGGTGTGCCAGGACGACTGTCCGGGCCTGTGCTCCGAGTGCGGAGCCCGGCTCGCGGACGACCCGGACCACCACCACGATGCCGTCGACATCCGTTGGGCGGCTTTGCAGGGACTCGCCGGTTCCACCAAGGACGGCGAGAAGGACGAGATGAGCGGCGCTGACGCGGAAGCGGGCGTCGACGAGAAGCAGGAGAAGTAGCCGTGGCTGTTCCGAAGCGGAAGATGTCGCGCAGCAACACGCGCCACCGCCGGTCGCAGTGGAAGGCTGCGGTCCCCACCCTGGTTGCGTGCGAGCGCTGCCACGAGCCCAAGCTGCAGCACATCGCGTGCCCGTCTTGCGGCACCTACAACAAGCGCCAGGTCCTCGAAGTCTGAGCGGCCAGGTGAGAGGCACTGTGTCCAGTCCAAAGAAGGGCGAAGAGCCCAAGGCGGACCCGTCCGCCAAGAAGAAAGCGGACAGCACGGCCTCGTCCCACACGCTTCTGGAAGGGCGGCTCGGCTACAAGCTCGAGTCCGCCCTTCTGGTGCGTGCACTGACCCACCGTTCCTACGCGTACGAGAACGGCGGTCTGCCGACGAACGAGCGGCTGGAGTTCCTCGGTGACTCCGTCCTCGGTCTCGTCGTCACGGACACGCTGTACACCACCCACCCCGATCTGCCCGAGGGCCAGCTGGCCAAGCTCCGGGCCGCGGTGGTGAACTCGCGTGCGCTCGCGGAAGTGGGCCGCGGCCTCGACCTGGGTTCCTTCATCCGGCTCGGCCGCGGTGAAGAGGGCACGGGCGGCCGGGACAAGGCGTCCATCCTCGCCGACACCCTGGAAGCGGTGATCGGCGCGGTCTATCTCGACCAGGGCCTCGATTCGGCGTCCGAGCTGGTGCACCGGCTCTTCGACCCGCTGATCGAGAAGTCCTCGAACCTCGGAGCCGGCCTGGACTGGAAGACCAGTCTCCAGGAGCTCACCGCGACGGAGGGCCTCGGCGTGCCCGAGTACCTGGTCACGGAGACCGGCCCCGACCACGAGAAGACCTTCACTGCTGCCGCCCGCGTCGGAGGCGTCTCGTACGGCACCGGCACCGGCCGCAGCAAGAAGGAGGCGGAGCAGCAGGCCGCCGAGTCCGCCTGGCGCGCGATTCGCGCCGCGGCGGACGAACGCGCCGAGGCCAAGGCGGCCGAGCAGGCCGCCGCAGCCGAAGCCGAGGAGGACGACGGTCCGTCGTCCGCCGCCTCCGCCTGACGAACAGCGCAGCCCGAGCGCCCGCCCCGGCAGTACGGGGGCGGGCGCTCGGATCTTCCCCCACGGTCCGCTACGGGAGTCCCGATGCCCGAATTGCCCGAGGTAGAGGTCGTACGGCGCGGCCTGGAGCGGTGGGTCGCCCATCGCGAGGTGGCCGAGGCCGAGGTCCTGCACCCGCGCGCGGTACGACGGCACCTCGCCGGCGCCGACGACTTCACGCACCGCCTCAAGGGCCACCGGGTCGGCACCCCGAGCCGGCGCGGCAAGTACCTGTGGCTGCCGCTGGAGGACACGAACCAGTCGGTCCTCGCCCACCTCGGCATGAGCGGCCAGCTGCTGGTCCAGCCGCACGCGGCCCCGGACGAGAAGCACCTGCGCATCCGCGTCCGGTTCGCCGACGAGGTCGACACCGAACTCCGCTTCGTCGACCAACGCACGTTCGGCGGACTGTCGTTGCACGACAACACCCCCGACGGGCTGCCGGACGTCATCGCGCACATCGCCCGTGACCCCCTCGACCCGCTGTTCGACGACGCGGCCTTCCACCAGGCGCTGCGCCGGAAGCGGACCACCATCAAGAGGGCGCTGCTCGACCAGTCGTTGATCAGCGGAGTCGGCAACATCTACGCGGACGAGGCCCTTTGGCGCGCCCGCGTCCACTACGAGCGCCCCACCGCCGGCTTCACCCAGCCGCGCACGGCCGAACTCCTCGGTCATGTACG
This sequence comes from Streptomyces sp. NPDC090088, assembly GCF_044747345.1. Taxonomy (NCBI): domain Bacteria; kingdom Bacillati; phylum Actinomycetota; class Actinomycetes; order Kitasatosporales; family Streptomycetaceae; genus Streptomyces; species Streptomyces sp. NPDC090088. The sequence continues at coordinate 1,426,354 of NZ_JBIVDZ010000002.1, forward strand.
GGACGTGATGAACGCGGCCCTGGCCGTGGGCGGCACCAGCTTCGACAGCCTGTACGTCAACGTCAACGGCGAGTCGGGGTACTTCGACCGCTCGCTGGACGCGTACGGCAGGGAAGGGCTGCCCTGCCGGCGGTGCGGTACGCCGATGCGCAGGCGGGCCTGGATGAACCGGTCCAGCTACTTCTGCCCGAAGTGTCAGCGGCCGCCGCGGGTCTCGTCGTAGCGCTCGCGGGCGGTCAGTACCTCGTCCATCCGGCTCTCCACGAAGTGCACGATGGACAGCAGGCGTTCGGCGACCTCGCGGCCGAGCGGGGTGAGCTCGTAGTCGACGCGGGGCGGGTTGGTCGGCTGCGCCTCGCGGTGCACCAGGCCGTCGCGCTCCAGCGCCTGGAGCGTCTGGGAGAGCATCTTCTCGCTGACGCCGTCCACACGGCGGCGCAGCTCGTTGAACCGGAACGAGCCCTCGTGCAGCGCGCTCAGGGTCAGTCCGCCCCAGCGGCCCATGATGTGTTCGAGGGTGGTGCGCGAGGGACAGGCCCGGGCGAAGACGTCGTACGGGGGAAGCGGCTCCGGTGTCTCCCGCGTCTCCTCCGGACGGTCCTGGGTGGTGGTCATGCGTTTCAGCGTACGGGAGCACAGCGCTAACCGACAGGGTGCGCTAACCGTCGGTTAGCGCACCCGTGGCTCCTGGTCCGGTCAGTAGCCGAAGTCCTGCGTCCACCAGGGGCCGCCCGAACCGAAGTGCACACCGACCCCGAGGGTCTTGAAGTCGCAGTTCAGTATGTTGGCGCGGTGGCCCTCGCTGTTCATCCAGGCGTCCATGACGGCCTGGGCGGTGGCCTGGCCCCGGGCTATGTTCTCGCCGCCGAGGTTCGATATGCCGGCGGCCGCGGCCCGGTCCCACGGCGTCTTGCCGTCCGGGTCGGTGTGGTCGAAGAAGTCCCGGGCGGCCATGTCGTCGCTGAACGCCTCGGCCAGCTTGGTCAGCGAGGAGTTCGCGGACAGTGCGCTGCAGCCGACCTTGGCCCGCTCCTCGTTCACCAGCTTCAGCACCTCGGCCTCGACCACGGCCTCCTGGGAGGTGGTGATCGGCGCGGCGGTCTTCACCGGCGCCTTCGTGGCCGTCTTGGAGGGCGTGACCGTCGGCTCCTCGGAGGGGGTGGCGCTGGTCTTCGGCTTCTCGGTGGCCGTCTTCGTCGGGGTGGGCGACGCGGACGCGGAGGCGGAGTCCGACGCGGAGGCGGACGCGGACCGGGTCGGCGAGCCGGCGCGCTGGGTGTCACGGCTGGTGGAGGAGCCGGTGTCACGGCTCTCGGCGCTGCCGGAGGTGCCGCCCTGCTCGGCGGCCGTGTTGCTGGGCGCGCCGTCGGCCTGCACCCGCTCGCCGCCGGTCGTGCTGTTGGAGCCGCCGAGCTTGTAGTTCTCCAGGCCCGGCACCACACCGGTGGCCACCGCGACCGTGCCGATGGCGACTGCGGCCGAGACCCCGAGCAGGCCCGTGGCCACGGGCCGCCCGCCCTTCTTCCGGCGCCGGTGACCGCCGCCGGAGGGGGAGCCGCCTCCCGGGGTGAACTCCTCGGCCGGGAACTCGGCGGTGTCCATGAAGCGGGCGTAGTCGTCCTCGGTGGCGAACAGGTAGGCCGAGCTGCGCGCGTTGGTGTCGGCGTACTCCTCCTGCTCGCGCAGGTAGGCCGCCGTACCGGTGCCGTAGCGGAGGCCCGCGTACGAGTCCTGCGGGTTGTGGCCGCCCGTGTACGAGCCGTTGTTCTCCGTGACCCCCGTGGCGCGGCCCGTGGCGGCGCGGCCGGCGGCGGAGCGTCGGTGGCGTCCCATGTCCTTGCCTTCTTCCCTCGTCCTCGCGGTCGGGGTCGACCAGGGGCCGGTGTGGCCAGTGACTCCATCTGGTCAACCAGACTCACCCGATCGAGTGAGTTTCATATGAGATTCATTGGGTGGGGACGGTACCCCATACCGCTGAGGGAGGAGGTGTCCCGAGTGACATTGGCCGGTTAGGTTGCACCCATGAGCGAGGATGTGCGACTGGTCGCCTGGGTCCGTGGGCGTGTGCAGGGTGTGGGATTCCGCTGGTTCACGCGGGCGCGGGCGCTGGAGATCGGCGGGCTGAGTGGTTTTGCTCTCAATTTGGGGGACGGTCGCGTCCAGGTGGTCGCGGAGGGCCCCCGGGAGGGCTGCGAAGGACTGCTCGACTGGCTCCAGGGCGATGACACGCCCGGGCGGGTGGAGGGTGTCACCGAGATCTGGGACACACCCCGGGGCGGCTACGACGGCTTCGCCATCCGCTGAGCCCGCTCTGTAAAGCCGCGCAGGAGAAAGCGGAGCGATCTGCCACCGGCATGTGCCCCGAGCAGAAATGGCCTGGTGGTTGCCAAGAATCGCCGCGCGTGGCAGGCTCCGCAGGTAAAGATGATCGCCACGCCCTGAGGGCCCCGCAGGAGTCGCAGCGCCGCCCGGCCAGGGTGGGCCGCCCCCGGGTTCGCCTGCCAATACAGGGCGTGATCGTGTTGACCGTCAAACTTTTTGGTGAGACGCTGAAAGCCCCGCGCACCTTAGCTGTTTGGCATGGCGCAACAGTCGAGCAACACTCGAATGTGTCAAGCACCGCGGGTGCGAATCCCTCACGACCCACACCGCTACGGTCGGTCACTCAGTGTGGAGGACCATCCATCATGGCAAAGGCGCTTCTCGGTTACGTCGGCGGCTCCGACCCGCGACTCCTCGCCGAGATGCGACGGCTCCAGCAGCGTGTCCAGGACCTCGAATCCGAGCTCGTACGGATTCAGGCCGAGAACGACGCGCTGACGGCTGCCGCTTCTCCCGACAGGATCATGGAGAGCATCGACGCAAACCAGGCGGAGCCTGCGCTCACCTGATCGCTGCATCGCTCCACAACAGCACATGCGGCGGTTGGGCAGCCCTTTCAACCGCTTGAGTTGTCAAGATGTGCAAGGGACGCCCCGGCGTCCCTTCTTTCTTGCCCCCGACCTGACCCGTGCCCCGACCCGCTTGTAGCCCCGCGCATCCTTTCACCTTCTTTAACGTCTGGTGTGCCCTGCATGTTCATGCGCGAAACCGCGGGGTTGCGAGGCTTCGTGGAGTGGGGTAGCGGGGCCAGGTAGAGTCCGACGGCGTGCACCTCAAGGCCCTGACCCTTCGCGGGTTCAAGTCGTTCGCCTCGGCGACCACGCTCCGGTTCGAGCCGGGGATCACGTGTGTCGTCGGTCCGAACGGCTCGGGCAAGTCCAATGTCGTCGACGCGCTCACCTGGGTCATGGGCGAGCACAGCGCCAAGTCGCTGCGCGGCGGCAAGATGGAGGACGTCATCTTCGCCGGCACCACCGGCCGCCCTCCGCTGGGCCGCGCCGAGGTGTCCCTGACCATCGACAACTCCGACGGCGCCCTGCCCATCGAGTACGCCGAGGTCACCATCACGCGGATCATGTTCCGCAACGGCGGCAGCGAGTACCAGATCAACGGCGACACCTGCCGCCTCCTCGACATCCAGGAGCTGCTCTCCGACTCCGGCATCGGCCGCGAGATGCACGTCATCGTCGGCCAGGGCCAGCTCGACTCCGTCCTGCACGCGGACCCCATGGGCCGCCGCGCCTTCATCGAGGAGGCCGCCGGCGTCCTCAAGCACCGCAAGCGCAAGGAGAAGGCCCTGCGCAAACTGGACGCGATGCAGGCCAACCTCGCCCGCGTCCAGGACCTCACCGACGAACTCCGCCGCCAGCTCAAGCCCCTCGGCCGCCAGGCCGCGGTCGCCCGCCGGGCCGCCGTCATCCAGGCGGACCTCCGCGACGCCCGTCTGCGGCTGCTCGCCGACGATCTCGTACGACTGCGCCAGGCGCTCCAGACCGAGATCGCCGACGAGGCCGCCCTCAAGGAACGCAGGGAGGCCGCCGAGCAGGAGCTGAAGAAGGCCCTCCAGCGGGAGGCCCTCCTGGAGGACGAGGTACGGCGGCTCACCCCGCGCCTGCAGCGGGCCCAGCAGACCTGGTACGAGCTCTCCCAGCTCGCCGAACGCGTCCGCGGCACGATCTCGCTGGCCGACGCCCGGGTGAAGAGCGCCACCTCCGCGCCCCCCGAGGAGCGGCGCGGCCGCGACCCCGAGGACATGGAGCGCGAGGCCCACCGGATCCGGGAGCAGGAGGCCGAACTGGAGGCCGCCCTGGAAGCGGCCGAGCGCGCCCTCGACGACACGGTCGCGCACCGCGCCGAGCTGGAGCGCGAGTTGGCCCTGGAGGAACGGCGCCTGAAGGACGTCGCCCGCTCCATCGCCGACCGGCGCGAGAGCCTGGCCCGGCTGAACGGCCAGGTCAACGCGGCCCGCTCACGCGCCGCGTCCGCCCAGGCGGAGATCGACCGCCTGGCCGCCGCCCGCGACGAGGCCCAGGAACGGGCGGTCGTCGCGCAGGAGGAGTACGAGGCGCTCAAGGCCGAGGTCGACGGCCTCGACGCCGGCGACCACGAACTCGGCGAACAGCACGACCACGCGAAGCAGCGGCTCGCCGAGGCAGAGGCGGCCCTGACCGCCGCCCGCGAGGCCGCCACCGCGGCGGAACGCAGCCGCGCCGCCACCCAGGCCCGCCACGAGGCGCTGGCGCTGGGCCTGCGCCGCAAGGACGGCACGGGGATACTGCTCGGCGCCCGCGACCGCCTCACCGGCGTCCTGGGCCCGGCCGCGGAACTGCTCACCGTGACCCCGGGCCACGAGGTCGCCCTGGCCGCGGCCTTCGGCACGGCAGCGGACGCGATCGCGGTGACCACCCCGGCCTCAGCAGCCGACGCCATCCGCCTGCTCCGCAAACAGGACGGCGGCCGCGCGGCCCTGCTCCTGGCGGGAGCCCCTGACGACACGACGCCCCGCACTGCAGCGCCCCAAAGGGGCACGGGGAACGGCGCGATCAGCCACGACGGCGCCGCAGCCGACGACGGACCGACCACGGCACCGGACAACACCCCCGGCTGGTCAGCGCCCCTTGGGGGCGCGGGGAACGGCGCGACCGGCCACGACGGTGCCGCGGCGGACCGACGACCGGCGGCAGCACTGGACAACACCGGCACCTGGTCAGCGCCCCTCGGGGGCGCGGGGAACGGCGCGACCGGCCCCCACGCACCCGTATCCGACCGACGACCCCACCCGGCTCCCCTCGGGGCAAACCACGCGGCGGACCTGGTCCGGGGCCCGGCCGACCTGATGCCCGCCGTACGGCGCCTGCTTCGCGACATCGTCGTCGTCGACACCCTCGAAGCCGCAGAGGACCTCGTCTACCGCCACCCCCACCTCACCGCCGTCACCGCCGAAGGCGACCTCCTCGGCGCCCACTTCGCCCACGGCGGCTCCGCCGGTGCGCCCAGCCTCCTCGAAGTGCAGGCCTCGGTCGACGAGGCCGCCGCCGAACTGGAGGAGCTGGCCGTCCGCTGCGAGGAGCTGGCCGAGGCACAGCAGACCGCCCAGACACGGCGCAAGGAGTCCGCGGCCCTCGTCGAGGAACTGGGTGAGCGGCGCCGCGCCGCCGACCGGGAGAAGTCGGCCGTGGCCCAGCAGCTGGGCCGGCTCGCCGGACAGGCCCGCGGCGCGGCCGGCGAGGCGGAACGCTCTACGGCGGCGGCCGCCCGCGCCCAGGACTCCCTCGACAAGTCCCTGGAAGAGCTGGAGATCCTGGCCGAGCGGCTCGCCGTGGCCGAGGAGATGCCCGTCGAGGAGGAACCGGACACCTCGGTACGCGACCGGCTCGCCGCCGACGGCGCCAACGCCCGGCAGACCGAGATGGAGGCCCGCCTCCAGGCCCGTACCCACGAGGAACGCGTCAAGGGCCTGGCCGGCCGCGCCGACTCCCTCGACCGCGCCGCCCGCGCGGAACGCGAGGCACGCGCGCGTGCCGAGCAGCGCCGGGCCCGGCTGCGCCACGAGGCGGCCGTCGCCGAGGCCGTCGCCGCCGGCGCGCGGCAACTGCTCGCGCATGTCGAGGTCTCCGTCGGCCGCGCCGAGCGGGAGCGGGCGGCTGCCGAGGCCGCGAAGGCACAGCGCGAGCAGGAGCTGACCGCCGCCCGCTCCGCCGGCCGCGACCTCAAGGCCGAACTCGACAAACTCACGGATTCAGTTCACCGGGGCGAGGTACTCGGCGCCGAGAAGCGGCTGCGCATCGAGCAGCTGGAGACGAAGGCGCTGGAGGAACTGGGTGTCGAACCGGCGGGGCTGGTCGAGGAGTACGGGCCCCATCAGCTCGTGCCGCCCTCGCCCCCCGCCGAGGGCGAGGTGCTGCCGGACGACCCCGAGCACCCGCGCAACCAGCCCAAGTCCTTCCACCGGGCGGAACAGGAACGCCGGCTCAAGGCGGCCGAGCGGGCCTACCAGCAGCTCGGCAAGGTCAACCCGCTCGCCCTGGAGGAGTTCTCGGCCCTTGAGGAACGGCACAAGTTCCTCAGCGAGCAGCTGGAGGACCTGAAGAAGACCCGCGCCGACCTGCTTCAGGTCGTGAAGGAGGTCGACGAGCGGGTCGAGCAGGTCTTCACGGAGGCCTACCGGGACACGGCCCGCGAGTTCGAGGGCGTCTTCAGCCGCCTCTTCCCGGGCGGCGAGGGACGGCTGATCCTCACCGACCCCGACAACATGCTCACCACGGGCGTGGACGTCGAGGCCCGGCCGCCGGGCAAGAAGGTCAAGCGGCTCTCCCTGCTGTCGGGCGGCGAGCGCTCGCTGACCGCGGTCGCGATGCTGGTGTCCATCTTCAAGGCCCGCCCCAGCCCGTTCTACGTCATGGACGAGGTCGAGGCGGCCCTGGACGACACCAACCTGCAGCGGCTGATCCGCATCATGCAGGAGCTCCAGGAGTCCTCGCAGCTCATCGTGATCACGCACCAGAAGCGCACGATGGAGGTCGCCGACGCGCTGTACGGCGTGTCCATGCAGGGCGACGGTGTGTCGAAGGTCATCAGCCAGCGCCTCCGCTGAGTTTGCGTGTGCCATACACCGGTCTGACCTGCACGCCCCCTTCATAAGTTCAACTGTTGAACACGAACACCTTCACCATGCCTTCAAGCTCACATCACCCCGTCTATTGACTTCGAAACTTGAAGGCATAGTCTCTGCAACGTTGCTTTTACCTTCAGGTGTGAGCGGCGCGCACGTATGCGCCACTTGAACCTGACAGGGCTCACCCCCACCCCGGCAGCGCTGCCGGGGGCCCGAGGAGTTTCTTGTGACCAGCACTGCGCAGGCACCCCAGTCAGGAGCCGGGACGGCTCACCCCGATCATCTCGGGCATGTCATCTTCATCGCGGCGGCGGCCGCGATGGGCGGATTCCTCTTCGGCTACGACAGTTCCGTCATCAACGGCGCCGTCGAGGCGATCCGGGGCCGCTACGACATCGGGTCCGCGGCCCTGGCGCAGGTCATCGCCGTCGCGCTGATCGGCTGCGCCATCGGCGCCGCGACCGCCGGCCGCATAGCCGACCGCATCGGCCGTATCCGCTGCATGCAGATCTCCGCCGTGCTGTTCACCATCAGCGCCGTCGGTTCCGCACTGCCCTTCGCCCTGTGGGACCTCGCCTTCTGGCGGATCGTCGGCGGCTTCGCCATCGGCATGGCCTCCGTGATCGGCCCCGCCTACATCGCCGAGGTCGCCCCGCCGGCCTACCGCGGCCGTCTCGGTTCCTTCCAGCAGGCCGCGATCGTCATCGGCATCGCCATCTCGCAGCTGGTCAACTGGGGTCTGCTCAACGCCGCCGGCGGCGACCAGCGCGGCAAGCTGATGGGCCTTGAGGCCTGGCAGGTCATGCTCGGCGTCATGGTGGTCCCGGCCGTCCTCTACGGCCTGCTCTCCTTCGCCATCCCCGAGTCCCCGCGCTTCCTGATCTCCGTCGGCAAGCACGACCGCGCCCGCGAGATCCTCGAAGAGGTCGAGGGCAGGAGCGGCGACCTGGACGCCCGCGTCGCCGAGATCGAGCACGCGATGAAGAGCGAGCACAAGTCCACGTTCAAGGACCTGCTCGGCGGCTCCTTCTTCTTCAAGCCGATCGTCTGGGTCGGCATCGGCCTCTCGGTCTTCCAGCAGTTCGTCGGCATCAACGTCGCGTTCTACTACTCCTCGACCCTGTGGCAGTCGGTGGGCGTCGACCCGACGGACTCGTTCTTCTACTCCTTCACCACGTCGATCATCAACATCATCGGCACCGTGATCGCGATGATCTTCGTGGACCGCATCGGCCGCAAGCCGCTGGCGCTCATCGGCTCCGTCGGCATGGTGATCGGCCTCGGCCTGGAGGCGTGGGCCTTCTCCTACGACCTGGTCGACGGCAAGCTGCCGGCCGCGCAGGGCTGGACCGCCCTGATCGCCGCGCACATCTTCGTGCTCTTCTTCGCCCTGTCCTGGGGTGTGGTCGTCTGGGTCTTCCTCGGCGAGATGTTCCCGAACCGGATCCGCGCCGCCGCGCTGGGTGTCGCCGCCTCCGCGCAGTGGATCGCCAACTGGGCCATCACCGCGAGCTTCCCGTCGCTGGCCGACTGGAACCTCTCCGCGACCTACGTGATCTACACGGTCTTCGCGGCCCTCTCCATCCCCTTCGTCCTCAAGTACGTCAAGGAGACCAAGGGCAAGGCCCTGGAGGAGATGGGCTGACCCGCCCACCCTCCCCGAACTCGAGGAGAAGGGCCAAGTCCCCGCTGCCCCTCTCCTCGTACCCTCCGCCGCCCCGCCCGGTCACTGCCCGGGCGGGGCGGCGGTTCTCCTGCCCCGCACCCCTCCCGTCCGCCACCGCACCACTTCGCTCCGCCACCACGGCGACCCACCACGGCGCCGCCCGGCGGTGCCGAGTTCTCCCGTCGTCACCTGCCGAGAGGCCTCGCCGCCGCTACGCCTCCAGCGCCGGAAGGACGGTCTCCGCGAAGAGGCGCAGGCTTCGCCAGCCCTCGTCGACCGGCATGCCGCCGGCCAGTGGGTGCAGCACCAGGTTGTCCAGCCCCGCCGTCACGCACTGCTCGGGGGTGAGGATGCGGTACACGCCCTCCGCGCGGAGTTCCGGCACGGTCGTGGCCGTCGAGCGCACGGCCGAGCGGATGTCGCCGGACTGCCAGGAGGCGTAGGTCCGGGCCTCGTGCAGGAAGTGTTCGCCGTACCGGGCCCACGCCCGGTCCGGGTCCTCGGCGATGTGCAGCAGCGGGGTCTCGGCCGTGGGCATCATGGTCCAGCCCTCGGTGCCGTACTCGGTGAGCCGCTCCTTGTAGTAGGCCTCCAGCTCCGGCAGATGCGCGCTCGGGAAGAACGGCAGGCCGAGGCGGGCGGCGCGGCGGGCCGCGGCGCGGGAGGAGCCGCCGACCAGGAGGAGGGGATGGGGGTCGGTGAGGGGGCGGGGCGTGACCCGTACCGTACGGCCCCGGTACTCGAACTCCTCGCCGGTCCAGGCCTTGAGCAGCGTCTCCAGCAGTTCGTCCTGCAGCTTCCCCCGCCGCTTCCACTCCACGTCGAACAGGGCGTACTCCTCGGGCCGGTAGCCGATCCCGGCCACCGTCACCAGCCGCCCCCCGCTGAGCAGGTCGAGGACCGCGATGTCCTCCGCGAGCCGCAGCGGGTCGTGCAGCGGGCCGATCACCGCCGACACGGTCACCGCGATGGTCCGGGTCGCCCCGAACACCGCGCCCGCGAAGGCGAACGGCGACGGCAGCCAGTTGTTGTCGACCCCGTGGTGCTCCTCGGTCTGGACGGTGGTGACGCCGTGCTCGTCGGCGTACCCGGCCATGTCCAGGGCCGCTCGGTAACGGGCGCCCAGGGACGCCCGGTCGGCGCCGGGCTCGACGAGGTTGAAGCGGACGACCGAGACGGGCATGGGAGTTCCCCTTCACCTTGGCCGGGCTGGTGTGCGGGGACAGTAGCTGACGGTGCGTCAGACAGCCAGAGGCGTGGGGTTCCTGGGCGCCGCCGGCACCACCGCCGGCTTCGGCAGCACCGCGTACAGCAGACCCGAGACGACGATGGTCGCCACCCAGCCGAGGCCGTACCGGCCGACGGGGTTGTTCGCGGCGAACGGCCCGGTGAACCAGTCGCACCTGGTGAAGAGCAGTCCCGCCGCCAGACCGAGCGCCCAGGCCGTCACGGCGGCGGGGGAGAAGCCCGCCCGGTACCAGTAGGCGCCGGCCGGGCTCGTGTCGAGGAGGGCCGTGGCGTCGTACTCCCGACGGCGGAGCATGTCGACGCCGAACACGCCCACCCACGCCGAGAACGCCACCGCCAGCAGTGACAGGAACGCGATGAAGGAACCCAGGAACGAGGTCGCCGCCAGCATCAGGACACCGCCGAGGACCAGCGAGATGACCGCGTTGACGGAGACCGCCCAGGGGCGGGGGATCCGGAAGCCGAGGGTCTGGGCGGTGAAGCCCGCCGAGTACATCGACATCGCGTTGATCAGCACCATCCCGGCCAGGGCGATGAGCAGGTAGGGCACGGCGAGCCAGAGCGGGAGGACCGCGCCCAGGAAGGAGACCGGGTCGGCCGTCCTGGCCAGGTCGGGCATGCGCGAAGCCGTCACCGCGCCCATCAGGACCAGGGGGAGTACGACGATCCCCGCGCCGCCGACCGTGTTGCGTACGATCGCCGCCGAGGAGGCCGTACCCGGCAGATAGCGCGTGAAGTCCGGGGCCGCCGGAGCCCAGCTCATCCCGCCCGCCGCGATCAGCCCGGCCCCGGTGACCATCGCGGCCGCGGAACCGGCGTCCTGCCCGAACACCCTGTTCCAGTCCGTCTTCACGATCAGCCGGCCGAGGACCAGCACGGAGAAGGCGCCGAACAGCCAGGTCGCCCAGCGGTTGCAGCGCCGTACCGCCCTGATGCCCATGCCCGAGATGGCGAACGTGGCGATCACGAAGAGCAGCAGCGCGACGACGACCAGCGCGGTGTTGCGCCGGACGCCGAACAGGATGTCCAGGACCGTCAGCAGTGCGTAGGCGCCGGTCACCGCGTTGATCGTCTCCCAGCCCCAGCGCGCCACCCAGATCAGCGTGCCGGGCAGCAGGTTCCCGCGCTGGCCGAAGACCGCGCGGGACAGCGCCATGCCCGGCGCGCCACCGCGTTTGCCCGCGATGCCGACCAGCCCGACCAGGCCGTACGACACGATCGGCGCGGCGGTGCCCACGACCAGGATCTGCCAGAAGTTCAGCCCGAAGGAGACCGCCAGGCCCGCGCCCATGGTCACCAGCAGGACGGTGATGTTGGCGGCGATCCAGGTGGGGAGCAGGCCGCGGGTCGTCGCGGTGCGCTCGGCGTCCGGGACCGGTTCGATGCCCCGGGTTTCGAGGCCGTGGTGCTCCAGGGACTCTTCGAGATGTTCGAGCGGGCCGTCGTGATGGGCGGTGGTGCTCATGGTCAATCATCGTACGTTAGTCCGACTAATCCGCTCAAAAGGGATGATCGGTATCGGAGAATCATCCGGAAACTCCTTCGCGAGGGAACAAAGTCGGCCGCGAGGGTGGGATGGATACTGGACGGGTTATGGAAACCGTCATCCTTGCTGTAGTCATCGCCGTGGTCGTGCTCGGCGCGCTCGGCGGGCTCGTCATCGGCAGCCGGCGCAAGAAGTCGCTGCCCCCGCCGCCCCCCGCCGCGCCCGACATCACCGCGCCACCGGCCGAGCCGCACGTCGGCGACGAGGCCGAGACGCCGCGCGACGAAGCGCGCCGGACGATAGAGGAGGTCGACCTTCCCGACGGCTCGGCTCCCGTCGTCGTGGAAGAGCCCGCCGCCCCCGAGATCGAGATCCCCGAGCCCACGGCCGGCCGCCTGGTCCGGCTGCGCGCCCGGCTCTCCCGCTCCCAGAACGCGCTCGGCAAGGGGCTGCTCACGCTGCTCTCGCGCGAGCACCTCGACGAGGAGACCTGGGAGGAGATCGAGGACACCCTGCTCACCGCCGACGTCGGTGTGCAGCCCACCACCGAACTGGTCGACCGGCTGCGCGAGCGCGTCAAGGTGCTCGGCACCCGCACCCCCGACGAGCTGCGCGGCCTGCTGCGCGAGGAACTCCTCAAGCTGGTCGGCACCGACGCCGACCGCACGGTGAAGACCGAGCCCGAGGACCGCAAGCCCGGCATCGTGATGGTCGTCGGCGTCAACGGCACCGGCAAGACCACCACCACCGGCAAGCTCGCGCGCGTGCTCGTCGCCGACGGCCGTACGGTCGTCCTCGGCGCCGCCGACACCTTCCGGGCCGCCGCCGCCGACCAGCTCCAGACCTGGGGCGAGCGGGTCGGCGCCTACACCGTGCGCGGCCCCGAGGCCGGTGACCCCGCCTCCGTCGCCTTCGACGCGGTGAAGGAGGGCAAGGAGATGGGGGTCGACGTCGTCCTCATCGACACCGCGGGGCGGCTGCACACGAAGACCGGGCTCATGGACGAGCTCGGCAAGGTCAAGCGGGTCGTCGAGAAGCACGCCCCGCTGGACGAGGTGCTGCTCGTGCTCGACGCCACCACCGGGCAGAACGGCCTGGTGCAGGCCCGGGTCTTCGCCGAGGTCGTGGACATCACCGGGATCGTGCTCACCAAGCTGGACGGCACCGCCAAGGGCGGCATCGTGATCGCGGTCCAGCGTGAACTGGGCGTCCCGGTCAAGCTCATCGGCCTCGGTGAGGGCGCGGACGACCTGGCGCCGTTCGAGCCGGAAGCGTTCGTGGATGCCCTTATCGGTGACTGACCCGAGGGGGGTGCGGATACCCCCCGACCGCGTGAGAGGCGCCCGGCCCCCAAGGTGCACTGGTGGGGGACGGGCGCTTCGGCGTACGGGCCTCGCGGGCTACGCCCGCGACCGGTGTGCCACGTAGGCCAGCGTCCCCAGCAGCAGCCTCGCGGCGGGCGGCCGGGTCGCCGAGTCCAGGGCCGGCGGGCACAGCCAGCGCGCCGGGCCCAGGCCGCCCCGGTCCGACGGCGGAGCCGTGATGTGGCTGCCCGGGCCGAGGCCCCGCAGGTCGAGGGAGGTGGGGTCGTCCCAGCCCATGCGGTAGAGCAGCGCGGGCAGTTCGGCGGCGGAGCCGGGGGCGACGAAGAACTGGGTGCGGCCCTGCGGGGTGGCGGTGACCGGGCCGAGCGGCAGGCCCATGCGCTCCAGGCGGACCAGGGCGCGGCGCCCGGCGGGCTCGGCGACCTCGATCACGTCGAACGCGCGGCCGACCGGCAGCATCACCGCGGCGCCGGGGAACTCGGCCCAGGCCTTGGTGACCTCGTCCAGCGTGGCTCCGGCGGACACCTGGGACGCGAAGTCCAGCGGGTGCGCCCCCGGCGCGGGACAGTCGCCGTGCCCGCAGGAACAGACGCCGGCCGCGGCCCGGGCACCCGGCACCACGTCCCAGCCCCACAGGCCGGTGAACTCGGCGACGGCGGTGCAGTCCGATGAACGACCGCGCCGGCGTGTGCCGGAGCGGATCTCGCGAATGCCGCCGATCGTGAAGCCCATGCCCCCTCCAACGGGTCCGGCGCGCCGGTGGTTACGACACGGAACGGGACGGAAACGGAACGTGACGCTACGGCTCCGCCTTCCCCTCCGCCCGCAAGGTCAAGACAGCGCCCTGAGGCGCCTTGGGTGGTGCACCTGGGGACACGCGCCCCCGGGTGCATCGTTCCGCCTACTCCCGGCCGTCCTATGTCAAGTGAATCGCGCCAAGGCCATCGTGAGTTCATTCGAAGGGGTGGCGAATGGTGGCGTTTCCGGGATCGCCATGGCTGGAGCAGTGATCGTAGGATTACTTTGAGTGCACGAGGCCTGGGGGCACATGCTCTCGTGGGTATGCCGGAGGCAACTCGGCATCCCGTTCGAAGGGTGAGAACTACCGGACGGGCAGCCGTATTTACCGGCATTCTGATAGGGCTTGGCGCATCCGGCATCAAGTGGTCTCAGGGATGGGGGCGTTCCAGTGGGCGGCAACGGCGGAAGCGGGACGACCGCGACCAGTACCGACAAGCGCCCCAATGAGCTGCTCAACTCGTGGTTCGTGCGCAGCGGCTGGTCCAAGGGCGAGCTGGCACGGCAAGTGAACCGCAGGGCACGCCAGTTGGGCGCCAACCACATCTCGACGGACACGTCCAGGGTGCGTCGCTGGCTCGACGGGGAGAACCCGCGCGAGCCGATCCCCAGGATCCTCTCCGAGCTGTTCTCCGAGCGGTTCGGCTGCGTCGTCTCCGTCGAGGACCTCGGTCTGCGGGCCGCCCGCCAGTCACCCTCCGCGACCGGCGTCGACCTGCCCTGGACGGGCCCGCAGACAGTGGCCCTGCTCAGCGAGTTCTCGCGCAGCGACCTCATGCTGGCGCGGCGCGGCTTCCTCGGAACCTCGCTGGTCCTGTCGGCGGGCCCGTCCCTCATCGAGCCCATGCAGCGCTGGCTGGTGCCCTCGCCCGGCTCCCCGCAGTCGGCCCCCGAGTCGGCGGCCGACGCCCGCCGCCCGGGCCGCCTCTCCAAGCCCGAGCTGGAGCTCCTGGAGTCCACCACGGTGATGTTCCGCCAGTGGGACGCCCAGTGCGGCGGCGGGCTGCGCCGCAAGGCGGTCGTCGGCCAGCTGCACGAGGTCACCGACCTCCTCCAGGAACCCCAGCCCGAGGCCACCGAGCGCAAGCTCTTCAAGGTCGCCGCCGAACTGGCCGAACTGGCCGGCTGGATGTCGTACGACGTCGGGCTCCAGCCCACCGCCCAGAAGTACTTCGTGCTCGCCCTGCACGCGGCCAAGGAGGCCGGTGACAAGCCGCTGGGTTCGTACATCCTCTCCAGCATGAGCCGCCAGATGATCCACCTCGGCCGGCCCGACGACGCCCTGGAGCTGATCCACCTCGCCCAGTACGGCAGCCGGGACTGTGCGAGCCCGCGCACCCAGTCGATGCTGTATGCGATGGAGGCCCGCGCCTACGCCAACATGGGCCAGCCCGGCAAGTGCAAGCGCGCGGTCCGGATGGCCGAGGACACCTTCTCCGAGGCGGACGAGTGGGACGAGCCGGATCCCGACTGGATCCGCTTCTTCTCCGAGGCCGAGCTGTACGGCGAGAACAGCCACTCCTTCCGGGACCTCGCCTATGTCGCGGGCCGCAGCCCGACCTACGCCTCGCTCGCCGAGCCGCTGATGCAGAAGGCCGTCGAGCTGTTCGCGAAGGACACCGAGCACCAGCGGTCGTACGCGCTCAACCTCATCGGCATGGCCACCGTGCACCTGCTGCGCGGCGAGCCCGAGCAGAGCACGGTTCTGGCCTCCGAGGCCATGGGCATCGCCAAGAAGGTGCGCTCCGAGCGCGTCAACACTCGTATTCGAAAGACCGTCGACTCGGCCGTCCGGGACCACGGCGACCTCGCGGCCGTCGTCGACCTCACCGAGCAGCTCGCCGTCGACCTCCCGGAGACCGCAGAAGCGGTCTGAACCTCGGCAATCCCAAGACCCCGGCCGCGGCCGGCCCTCCGGAACTGCCCGACTCGGCTCCCCCACGCCAGGTCATCGGAAGGCCGACCGCGGCCGGTTCCTTTCCTCCGAGGGAAGGTTGCGCCACGATAACGATCCCGCAGCGGGACATCTCGCAATTCATCTACCCGTAACACGCCAGGCGCCTTCGTCACTCCGGCGAAACAACGAGGGGCAACGACCGAAACCGCGCTGCGCCAATCTCATGGCGCATAACCGGCCCACCCCCCGCTTGACCGGACCGCTCACGCTCCGACCCGCACGGGGCCGTACAACCGACGAGGAGACGCCGATGGCATCAGCCGCCATCACGCTTGCCGCGGAGGCACCCAAGCTGTCCTCCGCGAACACGGGCTTCATGCTCATCTGCTCCGCCCTGGTGCTGCTCATGACGCCGGGACTCGCCTTCTTCTACGGCGGCATGGTCCGCGTCAAGAGCACCCTGAACATGCTGATGATGAGCTTCATCAGCATCGGGATCGTCACCATCCTGTGGGTGCTCTACGGCTTCTCCCTGGCCTTCGGCTCCAGCAACGGCTTCATCGGCTTCAACTCCGACTGGCTGGGCCTGAGCAACATCGGCCTGACGGAGCTCTGGGACGGCTACACGATCCCGATCTTCGTCTTCATGGTCTTCCAGATGATGTTCGCGGTCATCACGCCGGCCCTGATAAGCGGCGCCATCGCGGACCGCGTCAAGTTCTCGGCCTGGGCGCTCTTCGTCGCCCTGTGGCTCACGGTCGTGTACGTCCCGGTCGCCCACTGGGTCTGGGGCGCCGACGGCTGGGCCTACAAGCTCGGTGTGATCGACTTCGCCGGTGGTACCGCGGTCCACATCAACGCCGGTGCCGGCGCCCTCGGCGTCATCCTGGTCATCGGCAAGCGCGTCGGCTTCAAGAAGGACCCGATGCGCCCGCACAGCCTCCCGCTGGTCATGCTCGGCGCCGGTCTGCTGTGGTTCGGCTGGTTCGGCTTCAACGCCGGCTCCTGGCTCGGCAACGACGACGGCGTCGGCGCGCTGATGTTCGTCAACACGCAGGTCGCCACCGCCGCCGCCATGCTCGCCTGGCTCGCCTACGAGAAGATCCGGCACGGCGCGTTCACCACCCTGGGCGCCGCCTCCGGCGCGGTCGCCGGTCTGGTCGCCATCACCCCGTCCGGTGGTGCGGTCTCCCCGCTCGGCGCGATCGCCGTCGGCGCCATCGCCGGTGTCGCCTGCGCCGCCGCCGTCGGACTGAAGTTCAAGTTCGGCTACGACGACTCCCTGGACGTCGTCGGCGTCCACATGGTCGGCGGCATCATCGGCTCCCTGCTCATCGGCTTCTTCGCCACCGGCAAGGGCCAGTCCACCGCGACCGGCGTCTTCTACGGCGACCACTCCTTCACCCAGCTGTGGAAGCAGTTCGCCGGTGTCGGCGCGGTCCTCGCCTACTCCCTGGTCGCCTCGGCGGTCCTCGCCTTCCTCCTCGACAAGACCATCGGTATGCGGGTCAGCGAGGACGAAGAGGTCTCCGGCATCGACCAGGCCGAGCACGCCGAGACTGCATACGACTTCAGCGGCGCGGGTGGCGGTGTCGTCAGCACCGTCTCCGGAGGGTCGCTGGCCGGCACGAGCAAGAAGGTGGACGCATGAAGCTCATCACCGCCGTCGTGAAGCCCCACCGGCTCGACGAGATCAAGGAGGCCCTGCAGGCCTTCGGCGTCCAGGGCCTCACGGTCACCGAGGCCAGCGGCTACGGTCGGCAGCGCGGTCACACCGAGGTCTACCGTGGTGCCGAGTACACGGTCGACCTGGTGCCCAAGATCCGCATCGAGGTGCTGGCCGACGACGCCGACGCCGAGCAGCTGATCGACGTCGTCGTCAAGGCCGCCCGCACCGGCAAGATCGGTGACGGCAAGGTCTGGTCGGTCCCGGTCGAGACCGCCGTACGGGTCCGCACGGGCGAGCGCGGCCCGGACGCGCTGTAGAACAGAACCATCTGCATACAGGCAGGAGTCGCTGGGTGACGGGTACGGAAGTTCGGAACGACGCGGAGAACACGGGACCCAGCGGCTACGCGGCGGCCCGGCTGCGCCTCCTCACCGAGGGGGCGCGGTCCGGGCCGCCGCGCCGTACCGCCCTCGCCGAGCTGACCGACGAGTGGCTGACCGGCCTGTTCGCGGCGGCCACCGAAGGCATCAGAGGCGGTGTCTCCCTGGTCGCCGTCGGCGGCTACGGCCGCAGCGAGCTCTCCCCGCGCAGCGACCTCGACCTCCTGCTGCTGCACGACGGCGGCGACTCCGGCGCGGTCGCCGCGGTCGCCGACCGGCTCTGGTACCCCGTCTGGGACCTGGGCCTGGCCCTCGACCACTCCGTGCGCACCCCCGCCGAGGCCCGCAAGACCGCGGGCGAGGACCTCAAGGTCCAGCTCGGCCTGCTCGACGCCCGGCACATCGCCGGCGACCTCGGTCTCACCTCGGGACTGCGCACCGCGATCCTCGCCGACTGGCGCAACCAGGCGCCGAAACGTCTTCCCGAACTCCAGGAGCTGTGCGCCGAGCGCGCCGAACGCCAGGGCGAGCTGCAGTACCTCCTGGAACCCGACCTGAAGGAGGCCCGCGGCGGCCTCCGCGACGCCACCGCGCTGCGCGCCGTCGCCGCCTCCTGGCTGGCCGACGCCCCGCGCGAGGGCCTCGCCGACGCCCGCCGCCGCCTCCTCGACGTCCGCGACGCCCTGCACCTCACCACCGGCCGGGCCACCGACCGCCTGGCCCTCCAGGAGCAGGACCAGGTCGCCGCCGAACTGGACCTCCTCGACGCCGACACCCTGCTGCGCCAGGTCTACGAGTCCGCGCGCGTCATCTCGTACGCCAGCGATGTCACCTGGCGCGAAGTGGGGCGGGTGCTGCGCTCGCGCGCCGTCCGCCCGCGGCTGCGCGCCATGCTCGGCGGCGGCAAGCCGGTCCCCGAGCGCTCCCCGCTCGCCGAGGGCGTGGTGGAGCAGGACGGCGAGGTGGTGCTCGCCCGCGCCGCCCGCCCCGAACGCGACCCCGTGCTCCCGCTGCGCGCCGCGGCCGCCGCCGCCCAGGCCGGCCTCCCGCTCTCCCTGCACGCCGTACGGCGTATGGCCACCACCGCACGCCCCCTGCCCACGCCCTGGCCCGCCGAGGCCCGCGAGCAGCTGGTCACCCTGCTCGGCTCCGGCCGCCCCACCGTGGACGTCTGGGAGGCGCTGGAGGCCGAGGGCCTGATCACCCGCCTGCTCCCGGACTGGGAGCGGGTGCGCTGCCGGCCGCAGCGCAACGCCGTGCACATCTGGACCGTCGACCGGCACCTCATCGAGACCGCCGTCCGCGCCTCCGAGTTCACCCGCCGCGTGCACCGCCCCGACCTCCTCCTGGTGGCCGCCCTGCTGCACGACATCGGCAAGGGCTGGCCCGGCGACCACTCGGTGGCCGGCGAGATCATCGCCAAGGACGTGGCCGCCCGGATCGGCTTCGACCGCGCGGACGTGGCGGTCCTGTCGACACTCGTACGCCACCACCTCCTGCTCATCGAGACCGCCACCCGGCGCGACCTGGAGGACCCGGCCACGGTCCGGTTGGTCGCCGAGGCGGTCGGCACCCAGGGCACCCTGGAACTGCTGCACGCCCTCACCGAGGCCGACGCGCTGGCCACCGGACCGGCGGCCTGGTCCTCCTGGCGCGGCTCCCTCGTCGCCGACCTGGTGAAGCGGGTCTCGGCGGTCCTCGCCGGCGACGACACCACCGACGCTCCCGAGCCGGGCGCCCCCACGGCCGAGCAGGAGCGGCTGGCCATCGAGGCCTTCCGCACCGGCGGCCCGGTCCTCGCCCTGCGCGCCCAGACCGAGGCGACGGCGACCGAGGACGAGCCCTCCGGCGATCCCGAGCCGCTCGGCGTGGAGCTGCTCATCGCCGTACCGGACCAGCCGGGCGTCCTGCCGGCCGTCTCCGGCGTGCTGGCCATGCACCGGCTCACGGTCCGCACCGCCGAGCTGCGCGCCCTGGAACTGCCGAACGACGTCGACGACGGCACGGTCCTGCTGCTCGACTGGCGGGTCGCGGCCGAGTACGGCTCCCTGCCGCAGGCCGCCCGGCTCCGCGCCGACCTGGTGCGGGCCCTGGACGGCTCGCTCGACATCGCCGGCCGCCTCGCCGAACGGGACGCGGCCTACCCGAGGCGCCGGGGCTGGGTGGCCCCGCCGCCGCGCGTGACGGTGGCCTCCGCGGCCTCCCGGCACGCCACGGTGTTCGAGGTACGCGCCCAGGACGCCCCCGGCCTGCTCTTCCGCATCGGGCGGGCGCTGGAGGACGCGGAGGTACGGGTGCGCAGCGCCCATGTCAGCACGCTGGGCGCCAACGCCGTCGACGCCTTCTACGTGACCGGCACCGACCACGCGCCGCTGCCCGCCGAGGAGGCGGCCTCCGTGGCCCGCAAACTGGAGGAGACTCTCAGGGGCTGATCGCACGGTCGTGCACGGTGGGGACTACTTCCTTGCGCGGCCGGATACCCTGGAAGACGCTCACCGCCCCCGACTCCGAGGACCGACGCCGCCGTGTTCGACACTCTCTCCGACCGCCTTTCAGCGACCTTCAAGAATCTGCGCGGCAAAGGGCGTCTGAGCGAAGCCGACATCGACGCCACGGCCCGGGACATCCGCATCGCGCTCCTCGAAGCCGACGTGGCCCTCCCGGTCGTCCGCACGTTCATCAAGAACGTCAAGGAACGGGCCCTCGGCTCCGAGGTCTCCAAGGCGCTGAACCCGGCCCAGCAGGTCCTGAAGATCGTCAACGACGAGCTCGTCACGATCCTCGGCGGCGAGACCCGGCGGCTCCGCTTCGCCAAGCAGCCGCCCACCGTGATCATGCTGGCCGGTCTCCAGGGTGCCGGTAAGACCACCCTCGCGGGCAAGCTCGCCCACTGGCTCAAGGAGCAGGGCCACTCCCCGCTGCTCGTCGCCGCCGACCTCCAGCGCCCCAACGCCGTCAACCAGCTCAGCGTGGTCGCCGAGCGCGCCGGTGCCGCGGTCTACGCGCCCGAGCCGGGCAACGGCGTCGGCGACCCGGTCAAGGTCGCCAAGGACTCCATCGAGTTCGCGAAGGCCAAGGTCCACGACATCGTGATCGTGGACACCGCCGGCCGGCTCGGTATCGACCAGGAGCTGATGCAGCAGGCGGCCGACATCCGGGACGCCGTCTCGCCCGACGAGATCCTCTTCGTCGTCGACGCCATGATCGGCCAGGACGCCGTCACCACCGCCGAGGCCTTCCGCGACGGTGTCGGCTTCGACGGCGTGGTCCTCTCCAAGCTCGACGGTGACGCCCGCGGTGGTGCCGCGCTCTCCATCCGCCAGGTCACCGGCAAGCCGATCATGTTCGCGTCGAACGGCGAGAAGCTCGACGACTTCGACGCGTTCCACCCGGACCGGATGGCCTCCCGCATCCTCGACATGGGTGACCTGCTCACCCTGATCGAGCAGGCGGAGAAGACGTTCAGCCAGGAAGAGGCCCAGAAGATGGCCTCCAAGCTGGCGTCCAAGAAGGGCCAGGACTTCACCCTGGACGACTTCCTGGCCCAGATGGAACAGGTCAGGAAGATGGGCTCCATCTCGAAGCTCCTCGGGATGCTGCCGGGCATGGGCCAGATCAAGGACCAGATCAACAACCTGGACGAGCGGGACGTCGACCGCACCGCCGCGATCATCAAGTCGATGACCCCGGGCGAGCGCCAGGACCCGACGATCATCAACGGCTCCCGCCGCGCCCGTATCGCCAAGGGTTCCGGTGTCGAGGTCAGCGCGGTCAAGGGACTCGTCGAGCGGTTCTTCGAGGCCCGCAAGATGATGTCCCGCATGGCCCAGGGCGGCGGGATGCCGGGCATGCCGGGGATGCCGGGCATGGGCGGCGGCCCCGGCCGTACCAAGAAGCAGCCGAAGCAGGCCAAGGGCAAGCAGCGCTCCGGCAACCCGATGAAGCGCAAGCAGCAGGAGCTGGAGGAGGCCCAGCGCCGCGAGGCCGCGGCCCAGGGCGGCGCCTTCGGCCTGCCGCAGCAGGGCGCTCAGGACTTCGAGCTGCCGGACGAGTTCAAGAAGTTCATGGGCTGAGTTCACCTGTGCGGGTGCCGGGGGTTGGTCCGTGTCGTACGGTCCGCATATGACCAACCCCGCGCCGCCGCGCAAGTCACCCGACCAGCCCTGGCGTACCGAGGGGGCTCCCGAGGAGCCCCCGAAGCCGCCGAACGGCGGGCGTCGGATGCACGGTGGCTGGTGGCGGCTCATCGTCACGGCACTGGTCGTGTATCTGCTGGCCAACCTGGTGCTGTCCTACTTCGACGAGGCGAACGAGCCGACCGTCTCGTACACCGAGTTCAGCAAGCAGGTGGACGCGGGCAACGTCGAGAAGATCTACGCCAAGGGTGACTCGATCCAGGGCCAGCTCAAGAAGGAGCAGAAGAACCCCGAGGGCGGCGGGAACTACACCAAGTTCAACACCGAGCGCCCCTCGTTCGCCGGCGACGACCTCTGGACCAGCCTGACCAAGCACAACGTGACGGTCACCGCCGAGCCGGTCGTCCAGCACCGCAGCTTTCTCGCCAATCTGCTGATCTCACTGGCGCCGATCATCATCCTGGTCGCGGTGTGGGTCTTCATCGCCCGCCGGATGAGCGCCGGGCTCGGCGGCGCGGGCGGCATGCTGGGCCGCAAGGCGCCGCCCAAGCCGGTCGAACTGGAGCCCGGACAGCAGCGGACCACCTTCGAGGACGTGGCCGGCATCGACGAGGTCGAGGGCGAGCTCAACGACGTCGTCGACTTCCTGAAGAACCCCGACGCCTACCGGAAGATGGGCGCCAAGATGCCGCGCGGTGTGCTGCTCGCCGGCCCGCCCGGCACCGGCAAGACCCTGCTCGCGCGGGCCGTCGCCGGCGAGGCGGGGGTGCCGTTCTTCTCCGCCTCGGCCTCCGAGTTCATCGAGATGATCGTCGGCGTCGGCGCCTCACGCGTGCGGGAGCTGTTCGCCGAGGCCCGCAAGGTCGCCCCCTCCATCATCTTCATCGACGAGATCGACACCATCGGCCGGGCCCGCGGCGGCGGCGCCTCCATGGGCGGCCACGACGAGCGCGAACAGACCCTCAACCAGATCCTCACCGAGATGGACGGCTTCTCCGGCTCCGAGGGCGTCATCGTCATCGCGGCCACCAACCGCGCCGACATCCTCGACCCGGCGCTCACCCGCCCCGGCCGCTTCGACCGGGTCGTCCAGGTCTCGCCCCCCGACCGCACCGGCCGCGAGGCCATCCTCCAGATCCACACCCGCCAGATCCCGCTCGCCGAGGGCGTCGACCTCGCCCAGGTCGCCCGCACCACCCCCGGCATGACCGGCGCCGAACTGGCCAACCTCGCCAACGAGGCCGCCCTCCTCGCCGTCAAGCGCAAGCAGGACAAGGTCACCCAGTCCGACCTCTCGGAGGCCCTGGAGAAGGTCCAGCTCGGTGCCGAACGGCCCCTGGTCATGCCCGAGGAGGAACGGCGCAGGACCGCCTACCACGAGAGCGGGCACGCCCTGCTCGGCATGCTGCAGCCCGGCGCCGACCCGGTCCGCAAGATCACCATCGTGCCGCGCGGCCGCGCCCTCGGCGTCACACTCTCCACGCCGGACGCCGACAAGTACGCGTACACCGAGGAGTACCTGCGCGGCCGGATCATCGGCGCCCTCGGCGGCATGGCCGCCGAACAGGTCGTCTACGGCGTGATCACCACCGGCTCGGAGAGCGACCTGGAGCAGGTCACCGGCATCGCCCGCGGCATGGTCTCCCGCTGGGGCATGAGCGAGGAGGTCGGCCGCCTCTCCGCCCTCCCCAGCGACGCCCAGCAGGCCTACGGCCTCGCCGCCGCCCCCCAGACCCTCGACGCCATCGACACCGAGATGCGCCGGATCGTCGACGAGTGCTACGAGGAGGCCCGCCGCAAACTCCGCGACCACCGCGGCCAGCTGGACGCCCTCGCCCAGGCCCTCCTGGAGAACGAGACCCTGGAGGAGGCGGACGCCTACCGCATCGCGGGAATCACCCGCCTGACCAAGGACCTGGACGAGTCCTGACCGTCCAAACGCCTCAGCTGTAGCGCCCCGTAGGGGCGCGGGGAACTGCGCGACCAGCCACGACGGCGCCGCAGACGAACGACGGCGGTACCCCCCTCAAGGAGGCGGCCCCCTCAGCGGAGCGTCAGCGCACGCGCGCGACCAGGTACCGGAACACGTTCGGCATCCACACCGTGCCGTCCGGCCGCTGGTGCGGGTGGAGCGCCTCGGCCAGCTCCTTGCCGACCTGCTCCTGGTCGGTCGCCGCGATCGCCGCGTCGAACAGCCCCGTCGACAGCAGCCCCCGTACCGCGCTGTCCGCGTCGGCGTACCCGAACGGGCAGGAGACCCGCCCCGAACCGTCGATCCGCAGCCCCGCCCGCTCGGCGACCTCCTCCAGATCGTCCCGGCGGGCCGGACGCCACGTGTTCGTACTGCGCAAAGGATCGGCCAATTTCGCGGCCACCCGCAGCACGGACGAGGTCGCACAGCGCTCCGGCGGACCCCAGCCGACCAGCACCACGGCCGCCCCGTGCCGCGCCAGCGGCGTCGCCTCGGCGAGCAGGCCGGCGAGCCCCTCGGAGTCGCCGGCCAGGCAGCCGATCGGGTCGAAGGCGGTGATCAGGTCGTACGCCGGTGGCCGCGCGCCCGCCAGGTCCCCGGGCGTGCCCTCGACGATCCGGGCGGCGCCGCGCGAGCGGGCGCCCGGGGCCGGGTCGGGCAGCAGGCGCTCACGGGCGAGGGCGAGGCGTTCGGGGGAGGAGTCGACACCGGTGACCGCGGCCCCTCTGGTCGCCGCCATCAGCAGGGCGAGACCGGAACCGCAGCGCAGGCCGAGCAGCCGGGTGGCGGGGCCCACTTCGAGTCGCTCGTGGACGGTCTCGTAGAGCGGGACCAGCATCCGCTCCTGGATCTCGGACCAGTCACGCGCGCGTGCCCACAGGTTCACGCGGGGGGTCGAGTCCGCGTGAGACCGGTGCTGCCGCACGAGCGTAGGTGTCATAGGTAAGCGCCCCAATCCGCCGAGAGTTACGCACTGACCGATTCCGTGGCCCCCGTGCCGTGCGCTCGCACTTCCCACCTATGCCACATAACTCCGGGCTCGCGATGGCGTCCAGGGGTCGCGGGTCCCGGCTTGTGCGGGCGCTGTGACTGTGGCGAGATTTCACATCCCGGCAACGTGGGGCTCTACCATCGGACCCGTGACACGGCGGTTCTGGCCATGGTCGGCCGCCCCGGGGGACCGGCCCGGCGCCGGACGACGACGGGCTCCGGAGTAACGTCGGGGCCCTCGGCGACGCTGACCGGGGTAGCGTCCTCCGCCACGAGAGCGACCGAAACGCCTCTTGCGCCTCCGCCGACCACAGCCTCCCCGGCGTCCGGGCCGGGAGTACGCGTCGGGTCGTACGTCAGACTACGCACCGGCTTGGTACGAGCTGTGAGGCTTCTCCGCAGATCAGCGCACCCGTACTCGTCTCCACGCATCAGCGGCAACTGACGGGTACGTGCAAATTATTTGGGATGGCCCGGAATAGGAACACAGCGGCACCCCCGCTCGTTGTCATTACGTGAGCACGACACAGACACCACCTGTTCTCGCCGCAGAGCTGGCAGAGGCGTGGGCCGACATTCAGCGGTACCACCCCGAGCTGCCCGACCTTGCCGCGCCAGAGTCCCTGATCGGGGAGTCGTCGTCCGCGTGCGGTCACGAGCTCTCCTTCGAACGGCTGCTCCATGAGGCAGTCCACGGCATCGCCGCTTCCCGCGGAGTCCGCGACACCTCCCGGGCCGGCCGCTACCACAACCGCAGATTCCTCGCGATCGCCGAGGAGCTGGGCCTGGACCACCCCGACGAGCCGCATCCCAGCAGCGGCTTCTCGCTGGTCACGCTCAACCCCGAGGCCAAGCGCCGCTACCGCCCGACCATCGAGAGACTGCAGCGCGCTCTCAAGGCGCACACGGTGGCCACCTCCGCCGACACCTCGCGCACCTTCCGCGGCCCGGCCGCCCGCCACGGTTCGTCCGGCGGCGGCGTCCGGGTCAAGGCGGTGTGCGACTGCGGCCGCAACGTCCGGGTGGTCCCGTCGGTCCTGGCCCAGGCCCCCATCGTGTGCGGCGGCTGCGGCAAGCCGTTCCGCATCCCGGAGGTCGTCGGAGCGGCGTGACTCCGGCGGACGACTGCTCGTGGCAGCCGTAGCCATCGCCGCGCCGTGACGCCGGTCGGCGCACCCGACGTAACCACCTCCACGCCGGGTGCGCTTCCGGTGTGCCCTCGTACGGCCGCCGGACGGAGCGACCCGCAGGGTGTGGCACAATGGCTAGCTGTACTCGACAGCCGCACAGGACCCCTCTCTCCTCCGGCTGACGCGTCCATCGGGCACTCGGGTACCGCAACCCCACGCGGCAGTCTCGCCGTGCCCAACCACGTCAAAACCAGGAGAACCCACTCCCGTGGCAGTCAAGATCAAGCTGAAGCGTCTGGGCAAGATCCGTTCGCCTCACTACCGCATCGTCGTCGCCGACTCCCGCACCCGCCGTGACGGCCGTGCGATCGAGGAGATCGGCAAGTACCACCCGACCTACAACCCGTCGGTCATCGAGGTGGACGCCGAGCGCGCCGCTTACTGGCTCGGCGTCGGCGCCCAGCCGACCGAGCCCGTGCTCGCCATCCTGAAGAAGACCGGCGACTGGCAGAAGTTCAAGGGCGAGCCCGCCCCGGCTCCGCTGCTCGTGGCCGCTCCGAAGGCCACGCGTCCGTCGTTCGAGGCGCTCGGCGGTGACGACGAGGGCAAGGGTGAGGCGATCACCCAGAAGAAGAAGGCTGAGAAGAAGGACGAGGCCGCGGCTGAGTCCGAGTCGACCGAGGCCTGAGCAGCATGCTCGAAGAGGCGCTTGAGCACCTCGTGAAGGGCATCGTCGACAACCCCGACGATGTGCAGGTCGCCTCGCGCGACCTGCGCCGTGGACGCGTGCTGGAGGTCCGGGTGCACCCCGACGACCTCGGCAAGGTGATCGGCCGCAACGGCCGCACCGCGCGTGCCCTGCGCACCGTCGTGGGCGCCATCGGCGGTCGCGGAGTCCGCGTCGACCTCGTCGACGTCGACCACGTCCGCTGACGCTTATCGCAACCGGCTCGGGCCGGGGAGGGCCGTAACCGGCTGTCCCCGGCCCGCAGTCGTATGAGCAGGCAGAGCAGGCCGAGCAGGAGATGACAGGAGAACAGGCACAGTGCAGCTCGTAGTCGCACGGATCGGCCGCGCCCACGGCATCAAGGGCGAGGTCACCGTGGAGGTACGTACCGACGAACCGGAGCTCAGGCTCGGGCCGGGCGCCGTACTCGCCACCGATCCCGCCGGCGTGGGACCGCTCACCATCGAGACGGGCCGCGTGCACAGCGGCCGCCTGCTCCTGCGCTTCGAGGGCGTCAAGGACCGCACCGGCGCCGAGGCCCTGCGCAACACCCTCCTGATCGCCGAGATCGACCCGGAGGAACTGCCCGAGGGCGAGGACGAGTACTACGACCACCAGCTCATGGACCTGGACGTGGTCACCGTCGACGGCACCGAGGTCGGCCGGATCACCGAGATCTCGCACCTGCCGTCCCAGGACCTGTTCATCGTCGAGCGCCCCGACGGCAGCGAGGTGATGATCCCCTTCGTCGAGGAGATCGTCGTCGAGATCGACCTGGAGGAGCAGAAGGCGGTCGTCGCGCCCCCGCCCGGCCTGATCGACGACCAGGCGGAGATCGCTTCTTCTCGGGACGAGTCGTAATGCGCCTCGACGTCGTCACGATCTTCCCCGAGTACCTGGAACCGCTGAACGTCTCGCTGGTCGGCAAGGCACGCGCGCGTGGACAGCTCGACGTCCATGTGCACGACCTGCGCGAATGGACCTACGACCGGCACAACACCGTGGACGACACCCCGTACGGCGGTGGCCCCGGCATGGTCATGAAGACCGAGCCCTGGGGCGACGCCCTCGACTCCGCGCTCGCCGACGGCTACGAGACCGGCTCGCACGCCCCCGCGCTGATCGTCCCCACCCCCAGCGGCCGCTCCTTCACCCAGGAACTCGCGGTCGAGCTCTCCGAGCGGCCCTGGCTGATCTTCACACCGGCCCGCTACGAGGGCATCGACCGGCGGGTCATGGACGAGTACGCCACCCGGATGCCGGTGTACGAGGTGTCCATCGGCGACTACGTGCTCGCCGGCGGCGAGGCGGCCGTACTGGTGATCACGGAGGCCGTGGCGCGGCTGCTGCCCGGCGTCCTCGGCAACGCCGAGTCGCACCGGGACGACTCCTTCGCGCCCGGCGCGATGGCGAACCTCCTGGAGGGCCCCGTCTACACCAAGCCGCCCGTCTGGCGCGGCCGGGACATCCCCGAGGTGCTGGTCAGCGGCCACCACGGCAAGATCGCCCGCTGGCGCCGGGACGAGGCCCTGAAGCGGACCACCGCCCACCGGCCCGACCTGATCGAGCGCTGCGACCCCAAGGGCTTCGACAAGAAGGACCGCGAGATGCTCTCCATCCTGGGCTGGGCCCCGGACCCGGAGGGCGCCCCCCACGGCCGATTTTGGCGCAGGCCAGAGGGCGTGGAAGAATAGGTCGCTGTTGTGCGTCCGTCCGGCGTGCGCCCCTGCCGCAGGGGGACACGACGCCCGCCCCGACCCGCACGGCAGACCTCATGGAACACCTAGTTTCCGTTGATGACCTGTGGCATCAGCGAGGAAAGCAGACGAAATGTCTCACCTGCTCGACACCGTCGACTCCGCGTCGCTGCGCAGCGACGTCCCGGCCTTCCGCCCGGGTGACACCGTCAACGTCCACGTCCGCGTCATCGAGGGCAACCGCTCCCGTGTGCAGCAGTTCAAGGGCGTTGTGATCCGCCGCCAGGGCAGCGGTGTCCGCGAGACCTTCACGGTCCGCAAGGTCTCCTTCTCCGTCGGCGTCGAGCGCACCTTCCCGGTGCACACCCCGATCGTCGAGAAGATCGAGCTCGTCACCCGTGGTGACGTGCGTCGCGCCAAGCTCTACTACCTGCGCGACCTGCGCGGTAAGGCCGCGAAGATCAAGGAGAAGCGCGAGCGCTGATCTCGCGCGACGGGATTCTCATCGGGGCCGGATAGCATCGGGCCCCGATGGACACCGAAGCACAGCCGACGGAGCGCGACCGCTCCTCCTGCCCCGAACCAGGGGCTGTGGAGGGCCGGTCGCGTTTCGCGTTGCTGACCCGGGTCACCGACTGGCTGCCAGGCGGCCGGATCACCCTGACCCTCTTCACCTGCCTGGCGTTTTTGCTCGTCCTCAACACTTTCGTGGCGCAACCATTCCAGATTCCCAGCGGATCCATGGAACAGGGATTGAGGATCGGAGACCGCGTTCTCGTAAATAAGTTGGCGTACGGTTTCGGTGCCGAGCCGCGCCGCGGCGATGTCGTCGTGTTCGACGGAGCCGGGTATTTCGGGGACGCCGACTACATCAAACGCGTTGTCGGTGTGGGAGGAGACCATGTGGTCTGCTGCGACAAGAAGGGGAGGATCGAAGTGAACGGCCGGTCGGTCGACGAGACCGCGTTCCTCTATCCGGGGGACACCCCCTCCACGGTCCCCTTCGACGTCGTCGTCCCCGGCGGGAGGATCTTCGTCCTTGGTGACCATCGCAGCGACTCCAGCGACTCCCGCGACCACCTCGGCTCGCCCGGGGGCGGCATGATCCCCGTCAAGAAGGTCATCGGCCGGGCCGACTGGATCGTCTGGCCGTACGCGCACTGGACCCGCCTCACCCGTCCCGCCGCCTACGCGCGCGTGCCGGCGGCGGGAGCGGCCCATGGGTAACCGCGGCAAACCGCGCGGCGTGCCCACCGACGCCGTCTCCACCCTGCTGCCCACCGGGGCCCGGCGCGCCGCCAGCCCGTCCGGCGGCCGGAGCCGCGCGGAGCGGCGCCAGCTGCAGCGCAAGGTGAAGCGCAAGCGCCGGCGCGGCGCGATGCGGGAGGTACCGCTGCTGGTCGGGGTGGCCGTCCTGATAGCGCTCGTGCTGAAGACCTTCCTCGTCCAGGCCTTCGTGATCCCCTCGGGCTCCATGGAGCAGACGATCCGGATCGGCGACCGCGTCCTCGTCGACAAGTTCACCCCCTGGTTCGGGTGGCAGCCGCACCGCGGGGACGTCGTCGTCTTCCACGACCCGGGCGGCTGGCTGGCCGACGAGCAGACCACCAAGACGAACGACCCGGTTGGCGTCAAACAGGTCAAGGAAGGGCTCACCTTCATCGGGCTGCTGCCCTCCGCGAACGAGAAGGACCTCATCAAGCGGGTCATCGGGGTCGGCGGCGACCACGTCAAGTGCTGCGACTCGCAGGGCCGGGTGACCGTCAACGGCGTACCGCTGACCGAGGGCGCCTACCTGTATCCCGGGAACGCGCCGTCCACCCAGGAGTTCGACATCACCGTGCCGCAGGGCCGGCTCTGGGTGATGGGCGACCACCGGGGCAACTCGGCCGACTCCCGGGCGCACCAGGACACCGACTACGGCGGCACGGTCCCGGTGAGCAACGTGGTGGGCCGGGCCAAGTGGATCGGCTGGCCGTTCGGCCACTGGGCCTCGCTCGATGAACCTAAAACCTTCGCAAGCGTTTCTGACTCTGTGTCGGGGTCGACCGCGTCCCCCCAGGTGTCGCATAGGGTTGCCTCCGACGATCCGAACGGATACATCCAACTCCCGACCCCTGCGGAACTCCCGCTCGTTATGGGAGTGGTGGGCCTGCGCCGGGGATGGCGCGGGCGGCGGCACAGAGTAAGGAGCTGGCGTGGGGGATGTGGCGGTTGGCGCACGGTCGGGACACGACGGCGAGGAGCACAGCGGGCGCCCCGAGGAGAATGTCCCCAGCGCAGACAGCGGTCTGACCTCCGGGAATGACACCGGCGCGGCCAAGGACGGCGGTCCGGCGGACGTGCTGTCCTCCGGCGGCGCGGGCGGCGGCCGGGACGGGGAGCCGGGCGACTCGGCGGCGCCCGCGCCGAAGAAGCCCCGCTCCTTCTGGAAGGAGCTGCCGATCCTGATCGGTATCGCGCTGGTGCTGGCGCTGCTGATCAAGACGTTCCTGGTGCAGGCGTTCTCGATCCCCTCGGACTCGATGCAGAACACCCTCCAGCAGGGTGACCGCGTCCTGGTCGACAAGCTCACCCCGTGGTTCGGCTCCAAGCCGGAGCGGGGCGAGGTCGTGGTCTTCCACGACCCGGACGACTGGCTGGCGGGCGAGCCCACCGCCCAGCCGAACGCGGTCCAGACCTTCCTCAGCTGGATCGGCCTGATGCCGTCGGCCCAGGAGAAGGACCTCATCAAGCGGGTCATCGGCGTCGGCGGCGACACCGTCTCCTGCAAGGGCAGCGGCCCGCTCATGGTCAACGGCCATGCGCTGAACGAGCCTTATGTGTACCCGGGCAACACCCCGTGCAGCGTCGACGACCAGGGCGGCCAGTTCACGGTGAAGGTGCCCAAGGGCTACATCTGGGTGATGGGCGACCACCGCCAGAACTCCCGCGACTCGCGCTACAACCAGTCGGACAAGCACCACGGCATGGTCCCGGTGAAGGAGGTCGTCGGCCGCGCCATCGTCAAGGCCTGGCCGATCAACCGCTGGGGCACGCTGCCGGTCCCGGACACCTTCGACCAGTCCGGCATCAACACGCAGTCGTCCGCCGCCGCCTCCCTCTCGGTGGCCCCGCAGGGTGTGGCCGTCGCGGCCGTCCTGCCGGTCGCGGTGTGGCGCCGCCGGCGGGGCGAGCGGGTCGGGTCCAAGTTCGAGAAGCGGTAACCGGCACATGTGAAACCCTTGGGGAGCTTGTGACCAAGGGCGCCGGAGAAGGGCTGCCCCTGCCCGGTACCGCCGGGTAGGGTGCGGCCTCATGGGTGGCGAGAGCACGATACGTACGGCCCCGCGCAGCGGTGCGGGCACCAGCACGGGCACGGCGCAGACCGGCAGCAGGCTCGGACATCGGTTGTCCGGGATCGCCGTCGCGCTGGGCATCGTGCTGTTCCTCGGGGGATTCGCCTGGGGCGCGGTGGTGTACCGGCCGTACACCGTCCCCACCGGGTCGATGACGCCGACGATCAACGCCGGGGACCGGGTCCTCGCCCAGCGGATCGACGGCAGCGAGGTGCGCCGGGGTGACGTCGTCGTCTTCCACGACAAGAGCTGGGTCACCAACGCGGACGTCGTCAAGCGGGTGGTCGCGGTCGGCGGGGACACGGTCTCCTGCTGCACGGACGGCAAGCTGACGGTCAACGGCAAGCAGATCGACGAGCCGTATCTGCCGGCGGGCAGCCTCGCCGAGATCCAGGACTTCCCGTCGGTCACCGTGCCCAAGGGCCGGCTCTTCCTCCTCGGCGACGAGCGCCAGGGCTCCCTGGACTCCACCGCCCACCTCACGGACGCGGCGAAGGGCACGGTCGCCACCAGTGCCGTGACCGCCCGGGTGGACTCGATCGTCTGGCCGATGAAGGGCATGCTCAAGCGTCCGACCGGCTTCGAGACCCTGGGCAGCCTCTCCCGGCCGGGTCCGATCCGCACCATCGAGATCATGATCGTGGCCGGTGCCGTGCTGGTCCTCGCGGGCGCCGCGTACGGCCCGGTCGCGAACCTGCTGAGCCGTTCCCGCACCCGTGGCCGCACCGACCGTACGGAGCCCGCCGGTGCCCGCTGAGGCGCTGTCCGAGGGCGGCCTGCGCAAGGTGGCCCGGGTGGTCCTGCTCGACCCCGACGACCGCATCCTGCTCCTGCACGGCCACGAACCGGACGACCGGGCCGACGACTGGTGGTTCACGCCCGGCGGCGGACTGGAGGGCGACGAGACCCGTGAGCAGGCCGCGCTGCGGGAACTCGCGGAGGAGACCGGCATCACGGAGGTCGAACTCGGCCCGGTGCTGTGGCGGCGGATGTGCTCCTTCCCGTTCGCCGGCCGCCGCTGGGACCAGGACGAGTGGTACTACCTGGCCCGTACGACGCAGACGTCCGTCCGGGCCGACGGCCTGACCGAGCTGGAGCGGCGCAGCGTCGCCGGAGCACGCTGGTGGACGTGCCAGGAACTGACCCGGGCACATGAGACGGTGTATCCGACCAGACTCGCCGAGCTGTTCCGTAGGCTGCTCGACGAAGGTCCCCCCGTCGGACCCGTGACCCTTGACACGGAAATCGTCTAGGGGCGCGCGGGACTGGCGCACAATGGTGGGATCGCACGGCTGAAGGGGAACATGCCATGAGCGCCGAGGACCTCGAAAAGTACGAGACCGAGATGGAGCTGAAGCTCTACCGGGAGTACCGCGATGTCGTCGGTCTGTTCAAATACGTGATCGAGACCGAACGGCGCTTCTACCTCACCAACGACTACGAGATGCAGGTGCACTCGGTCCAGGGCGAGGTGTTCTTCGAGGTGTCCATGGCGGACGCCTGGGTCTGGGACATGTACCGGCCGGCCCGTTTCGTGAAGCAGGTCCGTGTCCTCACGTTCAAGGACGTGAATATCGAGGAGCTGAACAAGACCGACCTGGAGCTTCCGGGCGGCTGAGCCGGGGTGCGACCGGAGTCGTGGTCGGTCGCTCGTGCGGGTGACGGAGTTGTCCACAACCGCTGAGTAACTCACCAAGATCAACTTCTGGGTGGGGGATGCGTGACGGTTGGCGCCGGAGGTGGTGCCGACATGAACACGAATCGGGCACGCAGTGCACTCGGCAAGTACGGCGAGACGCTGGCCGCGCGGCGGCTGACGGAGGCCGGTCTGACGGTCCTGGAGCGCAACTGGCGCTGCGGCAGGACGGGCGAGATCGACATCGTGGCGCGGGACGGCGACGTCCTGGTCGTCTGCGAGGTCAAGACCCGGCGGGCGGGTGTCTTCGAGCACCCCATGGCCGCGGTCTCCCCGGAGAAGGCGGAGCGGCTGCGCGGCCTCGCCGAACACTGGATCCACGCCCACGGCGGGGCACCGCCGGGCGGCGTCCGCATCGACGTGGTCGGTGTGCTCCTGCCCCAGCGCGGCGCACCCGTCGTCGAGCACGTGCGGGGGGTGGCCTGAGATGGGCTTCGCGCGTACCTGCTCGGTGGCCCTGGTGGGCGTCGAGGGCGTGGTGGTCGAGGTCCAGGCCGACCTGGAACCCGGCGTCGCCGCGTTCACGCTGGTGGGGCTCCCGGACAAGAGCCTCACGGAGAGCAAGGACCGGGTCCGGGCGGCGGTCGTCAACTCGGGAGCGACCTGGCCTTCGAAGAAGCTGACGGTGGGGTTGAGTCCGGCGTCGGTGCCCAAGAGCGGCAGCGGCTTCGATCTGGCGGTCGCCGCGGCCGTCCTCGGGGCGGCCGAGCGGATCGATCCCCGGGTGCTCGCCGAGATCGTGATGATCGGAGAGCTGGGCCTGGACGGCCGGGTACGGCCGGTCCGGGGCATCCTGCCGGCCGTGCTGGCCGCCGCCGACGCCGGATACGAGCAGGTGGTCGTCCCGGAGAGCGCGGTGCCGGAGGCATCGCTGGTGCCCGGGGTGTCGGTGCTGGGCGTCCGCAGCCTGCGGCAGCTGATCGCGGTCCTCACCGACGAACCGGTGCCCGACGAGGAGCCCGTCCCCGGAGAGATCCGCCCCGACCCCTTCATCGCGGGGCTGGCCCTCCCCGGTATGGGACTCGGCACCGGCATGGTGACCGGCGAGCATGCGCCGGATCTGGCGGATGTCGCCGGGCAGCATGTGGCCCGGGCCGCCCTGGAGGTGGCCGCGGCCGGGCGGCATCACATCTTCTTCAAGGGCCCGCCCGGCGCCGGCAAGACCATGCTGGCCGAACGGCTGCCGGGACTGCTGCCCGAGCTGAGCCGGCAGGAGTCCCTGGAGGTCACGGCCGTCCACTCGGTGGCCGGGATGCTGCCGCCCGGTCATCCCCTCGTGGACAGGGCGCCCTACTGCGCCCCGCACCACTCGGCCACCATGGCCTCCCTGGTCGGCGGCGGAACCGGCCTGCCGCGCCCGGGAGCGGTGTCCCTGTCCCACCACGGTGTGCTCTTCCTCGACGAGGCCGCCGAATTCCACAGCAGCGTCCTGGACGCCCTGCGCCAGCCGCTGGAATCGGGGCACGTCGTGGTCGCCCGGGCCGCCGGGATACTGCGGATGCCCGCGAGGTTCCTCATGGTGGCCGCTTATGCGTTGACGGACGGTGTCCACCGGAAGGCAGGGGTCTTCCAGGGGGAGCGGGCACCGCGACGGGAAAATATTGACGCGAGCGCAATGAAATGACTATTGTTGCGGTGGGGGCAACGATTGTCTGGAGGTGGGCATGGCACGTCTGGGTGGCGTGAGCGAGGTGGCCGAACTGCTCGGCGTCAGTCGGCAGCGGCTGGGGATCTTGAGGAGCGGCGGTAGCTTCCCGGATCCGGTGGCGGATCTCGCGGTCGGGCCGATCTGGGACCTCGACGAGATAGCTGCGTGGATGAGTTCAGGACTCCGGCGGACGTCTGCGGGGCGCCCGTCTGCCGCCGAGTCGCAGAAGCTCCTCGGTGATCGTTTCGCGCTTGAGGATCAGATCGGCACGGGCGGCTTCGCCGACGTCTTCCGAGCTCTCGACCGCAAGACGGGCGATCTCGTTGCGGTGAAGGTGCTCCGGGACGTCGATAACATCGACACCGAGGAGGTGCACCGTTTCAAGCGGGAGCTGCGGTTCCAGACCGGCCTGTCGCATCAGAACGTGATCCCTGTACTTGCGCAGGGGGACTGCAGCGGTCGTGATGAGATCTGGTACGCGATGCCACTCGCGACCGGCAGCCTCTTGGACGTCATCGCCGAGTTCAAGGACAACCTTGCTGCGATCGCCGACGTGATGCGGCAGCTCTGCGCGGGACTGACGTACGTCCACAAGACCGGGATCCTCCACCGCGATCTGAAGCCCGCCAACATCCTTCGGACTGCCGCTGGAGGGTGGGCGATCAGCGACTTCGGTCTCGCCCGCGAGAGCGAGCTGATGAGCAAAGCCCTTACCTCCACCCTTCGGCAGGGCCTCGGCACCGGTGTCTACGCCGCCCCCGAACAGCTGATGCGTCCGAAGGACGCCGACGCCCGGGCGGACGTCTACTCACTGGGGAAGATCCTTCAGCACCTGCTGACCGGCGAACTGCCGATCTCCGACGACTCGATCAAGAACGGACCGCTCCGCCCGGTGATCCTTCGTGCGACCGCCCGGCACGACAAGCGGTATGAGACGCCGGCGAAGCTCATGGATGCGATCGAGCGCGCCCTTGAAGCGGACAAGATCACCTGGCGGTCACCGGAGGACGTCGCCAACACCTTCATGGCCAGGATGCAGACCCCGGGCGTCGACGCCATCGCCGTCGAGGAATTCGTCAGTTGGGCACAGCGCGTAGATCCAAAGGACGACGTGGCCCAGTACGAGGTCCAGCGAGTACTGACCGGCATGACGGCTGAGACCATCGCCTTCGCCTGGCAGAACGACAGCCCCGGCTTCCTCGCCGTCTACGAGAACTTCTGCTCCTACGTCAACCACCGTGACTTCCCGTTCACCTACTGTGACGTGCTCGCCGACTTCTGCCGACGGACGGTCCAGACGACCAACGACAACGAGATCCTGCGGCTGACCGTTGGCACGCTGCCCGAACTGGGCCGCTCACACAACCGCTGGCACGTCCAGGGCGTACTCGCCAACATCTTGCAGCCCATCCGCGACGCGGAAACCGCTCTCGTGGCTCTCGAAGCCCTCCAGGCTGCTGAAACTCACGACGTGACCTGGGCCATCAACGACTTCGTCCAGCGCTCACTGCACCCCCTCCTCAACGAGGGCATCAAGGTCATCAAGGCACGCGGCGTGAACCTCCTGGCATCCTGACAAAGAGGTTCTGGAGCGATATGTCGTGGTGGACAGTGTCCACTCGCGCCGAACATCGTTCTGCTCTACGTGAAGCAGGAACGAATCAAGTGGCGTATGGGCGTGACACGGCGCAGACGTCGGCTTCCTCGTGAACCTCGGCCCCTCCTGCAGGAGTTGCTGGAATCCTGCGACACGACGGAGATGGCTGCCTGGCTGGATGCCGAGGGGATCGCTGAGAACACGCCGTTCCTGATCGCGCCCGACGCCACATACGACGTCGAGATGAACGGTCACTGGACCTCGGCTCGGATGGCCGGCGCCTCTCGGCATACGCAGTGGGGCTCCGCGCGGGAGATGCGTACGTTCTGCGACTTCCTCTGGAACCACCGGCCGCCCGTCCTGACAGGGGCAGAGGGGACAGATTCCCAGGTAATCGTGCGGCCCCGCGGATGGCGCGATGCCACGGTTCGGGACCGGGAGGTCTACGAGTTCTGGCGGTGCGACGACCCGAAGGGATCGAGGCTGCTCGGCTCGTCCTGGAACCACGCGGTGACGATGGCCGACGGCTTCTACAAGTGGGCCTGCGGTCCTCGACGCAAGTACACGGACGAGAACCCCATCGAGCAACGTCCCCGCCGGCACCGGCAGGGTGAATCGAGCAGGCGTCGCCGCAAGGGCGGGGAGACGGAGGAAACAGCGGCGGACAAGCGGCCGAACGCCCGCCGCAAGAAGGTCGTCTGGCTGACCCCGGAGCAATACCGCACCTGGCGGGACATCGGGATCCGCGGCTACCTGCCGTCGGGGGTGAAGGACCCGGCTTTCCGGGGCAAGCGCACGGCCCGGAACGCCGCCTACAGCGATCTGATGGTCCGCACTGGGCTGCGGCTGGAGGAACAGTCGGCACTGACCTTGTTCGAACTGCCCGACCACGACGGGCTGAGCGCCTACTACCGGTTCTGGCTGCCGGAGGAGATCGCCAAGGGCGGGTCTGGCCGCGACATCTACGTCCCTGACGGCGGCCTGCGCTCGATCGTGGACTACGTCGAGATCGACCGGGCCGACGCGGTGGCCCGGGCCCAGGCCGCGGGCCGCTACGAGGTGGTCGAGGACAAGCTGATCGTGGAGCCGGGGACCGACCGGGTCCGCATGGGCGAGGAGTGGCACCAGGTCGCGGACCTGGACGCCGAGGAGAGGCTGCGGCTGTTCACCCGCACCGAGCACGGCTTGGAGCCGGCCGCACTCTGGCTCGCCGAGGATGGCATGCCGCTGACGCTCCACGCCTGGAAGTGGGTGTTCAGGGAGGCCAGCCGCCGCTGCCGTCGGCTCGGGGTGAAGATTCACTGCCATCCGCATGCCCTGCGGCACAGCTTCGCCGTGGTGACCTTGGAACAGCTTCAGCGAGCTCATCTGGAGTCGCTGGCGCAGATGGAACCTGCTCAGCGCCGTCATTACCGGATGATCTGGGGCGACCCGCTGGACTGGGTCCGCATCAGGCTCGGTCACGCGAGCTTGGAGACCACCCAGCAATACCTCCACACCCTGCGTGAACTGGAGATGGAGACCCGTCTGCTGCTGGTTCCCGACCTCTGGGAACACCCCGACCGGCAATACCTGGCGGAGATGGCCAAGGCCGTGGAGGCCGAGGAATGCCGCACGATCGAGGATGCCTGGAACGAGGACAGCTTCTTGGCGGAGGAGTGGGCATGACCGACGGCCCGGACACCCTGCTGCCAGCGCCAAGGACGGCGCCCGGTCGCGGTGCAGTCCAGCCGGACGACATCTACGAGCCGCCCCCCGTGGTCGAGGCTCTGGCCGCCGGCGGGATCGTCGTCCACTTCGCGGGCAAGGACCACCGCACGGCGGTGTTCTCCTTCGAGGGACTTCCCCTGCCCGAGCTCCACGAGGATCTGGCCCGCGCGTTCGCGGCACGCTTCGGCAAGAACCAGCTCAACACCGTCGCCAGCGCCAACGGCCAGTGGACCGTCATTCGGCGCCTGGTGCGGTTCCTGGGCTCCCTGCCCCGTCCGCCGCGGAACCTGTCCCGGCTGACGGGTGCCCAGCTCAAGCGCTACCGGATGCACGTCCAGGCGGGGATGAGCGACCGGTCGACGTTCGAGCACTTCAAGCTGGTGCACTCCCTGCTGCGGAAGATTCCCGCGCACCAGCTGCGGCCCGAGGTCCTGGATGCGATCTGGCAGGTCGAGCGGGTCGACCGGCGCAGGGTCCGGAGCAAGCCCGGCTACGACGACGCGACGTTCCACAAGATCGTGACCGCGGCCCGCAGCTCGGTCATCGACATCTACCAGCGCATCCGTGAAGGCGAGAGGCTGCTGGCCCGCTTCGAGAGCGATCCTACCCAGCTGACCTGGGAGGAACTCAACCGCGGGGCGGAACTCGCCGAGATCGCCCGCACCGGCCGCATCCCGCGCTTCCCGCAGCGCAGTGACAACTGGCGATCGGCGAACCTACCCAACAACGCGGCCCGGGTGCGGACTGCACGGCAGTTGTTCCTCACCCACGACGACATCATCCCGCTGGTCGTGTTCGGGGTCGCCGTCACCGGACGCAACGCGGAAACGATCAAGGAACTTCCCGTCGAGCATCGGCTCCTCGACGGACAGGCAGTCGCCCTGGAGATCGTCAAGCGCCGCCGCGGGGCCGATCGCTGGTTCGAGGAGGTGACCTGGGACGTCGGCCGCGAGAGCGACCGGCTCAAGACTGCGGGCGGCTACTACCTGTTCTGCGAACGGTTGACCCGCCGCGGCCGCCAGTCCAGTCGGTCACCACTGATCTGGTCGGTCTGGACGAACGGGACGATGAATGGCAAGGACCTCACCGGCGGCCACAAGAACCCCTTCGATATCCGACTCAACTTCACCTCCACCCTGACCGGTTGGGTCAAGACACGGCCCGAACTGCGTGACCTTCCGGATTTCGTCCTCGATCTGAACCGGCTCAAGACCACGCTGGACCGGATCAACACCCGGGCCGCGGGTGGACACCTGCCGTCCTCGACCCGTTCGAACACCCAGGACGTCCTCTTCCGCAACTACCTTGCCGGCGACCCGGACGTCCAGGACTGGGCCGGGGACGTGGTCACCGAAGCCCTGGAGGACGCCGAGGACGCTGCCCGCACTGCCTACCGGCAGGCCCGCAAAGCGACCGGTGAGCTGAAGGTCCTCACCGGCCCGGTCGAC
This sequence comes from Streptomyces sp. NPDC090088, assembly GCF_044747345.1. Taxonomy (NCBI): domain Bacteria; kingdom Bacillati; phylum Actinomycetota; class Actinomycetes; order Kitasatosporales; family Streptomycetaceae; genus Streptomyces; species Streptomyces sp. NPDC090088. The sequence goes on from NZ_JBIVDZ010000002.1 coordinate 1,465,909, forward strand.
GAAGCTCGCCGGCACGCGGGCACCGCCGCTGCCGACATCGGCCTGGACGAGGACACGGTCCGCGAGGTCCTCGACGGCGACAGGGACACCGCGTTCGCGGCCTGCACCAAGACCACCGATGACTGCCGCGATTCGTTCCTGACCTGCTTCGCCTGCCGCAACGCGGTCTCCACTGCTAGCCACCTGCCCGCTCAGCTCGCCCTCCTCGACGAACTCGCTGACCTCTGGGAGGGCACCGACCGCGAGACATGGTGGCGCCGCTTCGGACAGGCCTGGCTGGCCATCAACGAGGACATCCTGCCCCGGTTCACTCCGCAGGAGCGGGCCGCCGCCGAGGCGGCCAAACCCCCAGACCGGGTTCTTGCTCTCCTCGACGGCCCCGGCGAGGAGGACACCACATGGGTCTGACCCAACGTGCCCTGCCCGACACACCCGTCGGCCCGGACGCCTTCGTCCTGGGAAGGCGTCGCCTTCGCTCCGGCTTCCGCCGCAGCGACACCTCGCGCTTCTGCGACGACGTCTGGCGGCTGGCACCGGTGCTGCACCAGCGTCAGCAGGCCTCGCTGATCCTGAACTTCCCGGCCATCCCGGCCCGCTTCCGGCCCGCGGTCAAAGTGCTGTTCTACGCCCTGTTGAACAACAAGCCCCCGGCCGGGGAACGGCAGCTGGGGGTGGTGACCATCCACGGCTACTTCCAGGCCTTCAAGGAATTCCTCGACTGGCTGGACCCGCAGCACCACGACCGCTTCTCCTCCCTCACCCCCGTGGACCTCTGCCAGTTCCAGAAACACCTGCTGGCTACGGTCTCCTCAGCCAAACAGCGGGCCAACCATCGTCGCTCCGTCCGCCTGCTCTGGACCTGGCGGGAACACCTCGCAGACGATCACATCCCTGTCGATCCGGATCGGCTGGAGGACGACTGGAACGAGGACAACTCCCGCGCGCGCAGGCGGGAGAACGCCAACCCGCGCATCCCCGAACAGGTCATCAGCCCTCTGGTGGTCTGGTCGCTCAGGTTCGTCGATGACTTCGCCGACGACATCCTCGCCGCCCAGGACGAATGGCTTGCCCTGCAGAAGAAGACCCGCCGTGACTCGCACAGCGGCCATGGCGCCCGCCGTCGGCTTGCCGCTCTCATGCGGCGATACCAGGCAGACCGGCGACCGCTGCCCGGCGGCACCGAGGGGCAGCACGGGATCAACATTCGCCATCTGGCCCGTGAGGTCGACTGCGACCGGCAGTCGCTGATGGCCCCTGCTTCCTGGGGGCTGATCGAACAGGCCCGCGAGGACGTCGGCGTCGACGACTCGACCTACCTGCGGACCGAGATCCGCGGTCTGCTCGACGGCGAGCCCTGGCTGAAGCGGATCTCCTACGACGAGGACCTGGTCGTCCTCGTCCGTATCCTGACCGCAGCCGCCTACACCCTCATCGCCTACCTCTCCGGCATGAGAGACAGCGAGGTCAAGCACATCCGCCGCGGCTGCCTGACCACTGACGCGGACCGAACCGGCAAGATCACCCGCCGCAAGATCATCAGCATGGCCTTCAAGGGCGAGGGCACCCCGCTCGGAGTCGAGGCCACCTGGGTCGTCGGCCGTCCCGTCGCCAGGGCCGTCGAAGTCCTCGATCGGCTTCAGCCCAAGCGGCAGCGCTGGCTGTTCGCGGTCCCGCCCAGCTCCCATTCCCACAAGGCGCCCCGCACCACCGAGGCGAAGACGACCAAGGCCACCAACAATGACCTCAACCTGATGGTCACCTGGATCAACGACTACTGCCGCCAGCACGGCCGCACCGACCACATTCCCGACGTCAGCAGACGTCCCTGGCGGCTCAGCACGGCCCAGTTCCGCCGGACCCTGGCCTGGTTCATCGGCCGCCGCCCCGGCGGCAGCATCGCCGGCGCCATCCAATACCGCCATCTCAGCATCCAGATGTTCGAGGGATATGCCGGCACCTCCAAGTCCGGGTTCCGAGCCGAAGCCCAGCAGGAGGCATTGCTGGCCCGAGGCGAAGGGCTCTCTCTGATGGTCGACCGCCACGAGCACGAACGTCTCCGCGGCCCCTCCGCCGACGAAGCCCGCGTCCGCCTGGACAAGTTCGGCGACCGCGTCCGCTTCCTCGGCAAGACGCCCGACGACAACCAGATGAAGAAGCTCATGGAACGAAACGACCCCCGGATCTATCCCGGCCGATTCGTCACCTGCACCGACAACCCCAACCGCCGGCTCTGCCGCCTGCCCGGAGAGAAGGACATGAACCCCGACCCTGGCCAGTGCAAGCCCCTGACCTGCCGCAACGTCGCCTTGACCGACTCCAACGCCCAGGCATGGCTCCAGCGCCTGGCCGAACTGGACGCACGACTCCAAGCCTCGGACGCGCTGGCACCGCGCGTTCGTGTCCGCCTCGAAGAAGACCGCGCTGAAATCCAGGCCTTCCTCACCCGGGCTGGTGTCCTCGAACCCGCGGACGCCTCGACATGAGGAAACACACGCTGACCACCGCGACGGTCGCCGAGGCCGTCGAAGGCATTCTGGCCCAGGCCGCCCGGAACGGGAAAGCCGCCACCGTCACCGCTCTTGCGAACAGGCTCGGCGTCCAACGTCAGACCCTCTACCGCGACTTCGGCCCCGCCGTCACCGATTTCCTGTCACGGGACGCAGCACGACGCATCCGACAACCGCAACCACGCAGGGAGCTCACCGACCGAGAGACCATCGCCCGACTCCGCCGAGAGAAGGATGAGCTCACCCGCCACGTCCACATCTACGAGGACTACATCCGGCTGCTGACCATCGAGAACAGGAAGATGCGGAACGAGCTGGCCGCGTTCAGCGGCGTCGTCCGACTCTCTGACTACCGCTCCCACGAATGATCGACCAGCCGGTGGGCGCAACTGCACATGGCAGCCGAGCCCACCGGCCAGCGACTCCTCACCACGGCAGGGGAACCGCCGGGACCACAAGAATCTTGAAGCGCCTCTTCATCTCGTCCAGGAGCGCCTCGGAGATCGGCTCAGGTCCGCCGTCCGGCTCAGGCTTGCCATACTCCAGAAGCCCGGGTCCGGAGCCTTGTTCGCCAGGCGGACCGAACAAGGCAACTGCAGTCTCTGAGAATCCTGGGTGATGCTGGGCGCGATACTGCACACCGTTGAACCCGGCTTTCCAGAGAGCCAAGGCCCACTGCTGCGACAGCTGATAGCTGCCGTCAGCAGAAAGGTCACCGAAGATTCCGTAGTTGCCGACGACTGACTCATGGGTGACGTCGGCGATGCGACCGACGGCACCTGGAACGAACTGCAGCTCACTCATTCGGCGGTCGTTCACGAGCTGCTCGGAGAGCGGACTGAAGCCGCTGAGCGTCTCCAGGAAGGCGCCGGTCTCACTCTCAGCCAGATAACACGTGCCGAACTCGCCGTTCGCCCCACGCGGGTCGTCCCACCGGAAGACACCCTTCATGCCGAAGTACCTTGCGTCCCGGGCAGCCCGGTGGATGCGGAAAAGGCTGTGCTGAACTTCCGCTGTCGGGAAGTCAGCCAGCTCGCGCGGATCCTCCGGAGGAAAGTTACTTGTCACGACGCGAGCCTCTCTGCCGCACGGCGAGCCACAGCGAGAACAGGCTCCGAGTCCGGCTTTCGAGCCAGCCATTGTCCTGGCGTCAGGCCGTTCAGCTCGCTGGACGCGGTGTTGATCCAAGCACTCACCGCATAGGGATCGAGGTGCCCGAGGGCTTCGCGGAAGATCTTGAAGATGTCGGTGGCGTCGGGGGACACGGACCAATCTGGTCGGAACTGCCACACGGGGAAGTGTGTGGTTCCTCGGCCGGGGAGGCCAAGCAGCCTCCCAGCTGCAACGCGCTTGGCGAGCGCTTGTCGGCTCACTCCCATCATCAAACTCAGGCGAGAGGTATCGATCATCTCGCCAACACTTGCGGCCCAGATCATCGGGGCAAGCACCGACTGAGCGGCCTGCTGCCCCAGATGTCGGGCGACCACGGGACGCATAGGGTCCCAGATGGATTCAGGGAGGGTGCTCACCTCTTCGATGAACCCCTTGATCATTTCTTCTCTAGCTTCTGTCACATCTCCAGAGTGCGTCAACCCGTCAACCCCGTCAACCCGTCAACCCTTCTTCAGGAGGTCGCGGACAACGGACGCGAGAATCACCTAGCCATAACCTGGCCGCCAACCCCTGCCCCTGCGGCCGGTACGGCACCGCCGGTGACGTCTGCGAGTGCCGGCCCTCCTCGATCAAGCGGTACCGGGCCCGGCTCTCCGGCCCCCTGATGGACCGGGTGGACCTCCGGGTGACCGTCGAACCGGTCGCCCGGGCGGAACTGCTGCGGCTCCACACCGGTGCAGAGACCTCCGCCGCGGTGGCCGACCGGGTGCGCACGGCCCGGGAACGGGCCGCCGGCCGCTACGAGGGCCTGCCCTGGCGCACCAACAGCGAGGTCCCCGGCCATGAGCTCCGCACCCGCTGGCATGTCCAGCCGGGCGCGCTCCACAAGGCCGAACTGGACCTCGACCGGGGTCTGCTCACCGCCCGCGGCCTCGACCGGGTGCTCCGGGTCGCCTGGACCCTCGCCGATCTGGCGGGCCACGACCGGCCCACGGCCAATGACGTCAACCTGGCTCTGGAGCTGCGCACCGGTGTCCGCCGCGGTGCGGTCCTGGAGGGGATCGCCCCATGAGCGACGCCGAACGGCTCGCCCGGGTCCTCCTGGCCCGGGTCGCCGAGCCCGGGGACGAGGTGGTCGGGCGGTGGGTGCGGGAGTGGGGTGTGGGGGAGGTGGTGGGGCGGCTGTGCGGCGGGGGCGCGGCGCTGCCCGGTGTCGGTGACAAGCGCTGGGCGGGGCTGCTGGCCCGGGCGGCGGTGGCCGACCCCCGCGCGGATCTGGCCGTCGCCCGGGAGGCCGGCGCGCGGTTCGTGGCCCCCGGTGACGCGGAGTGGCCCAGCCAGCTCGACGACCTCGGCGACGCCCGCCCCCTCGGCCTGTGGGTGCGCGGCCGGCCCAGCCTGCGGATGTGGGCGCTGCGGGCGGTCGCCGTCGTCGGGGCCCGGGCCTGCACCGAGTACGGGGCGCACATGGCGGCCACCCTCGCCGCGGGGCTCGCCGAGCACGGCTGGGTGGTGGTGTCCGGCGGCGCCTACGGTGTGGACGGCGCCGCCCATCGCGGAGCCCTCGGCGCCGGCGGGGCCACCGTCGCCGTGCTGGCCTGCGGGGTCGACCGGCCCTACCCCCGCGGACACACCGAACTGATCGGCAGGATCGCCGAACAGGGACTCGTGGTGGGGGAGTTGCCGCCCGGCGAGCACCCGACGCAGAGCAGATTCGTGCTCCGCAACCGGGTCATCGCGGCCCTCACCCGGGGCACCGTCGTGGTGGAGGCCGCCCACCGCAGCGGCTCCCTGGTCACCGCGCGGGCGGCCCAGCGGCTCGGCCGCTTCACCATGGGCGTGCCCGGGCCCGCCACCAGCGGCCTCTCGGCCGGGGTGCACGAATTGCTCCGGGGGGAGGCCGTCCTGGTCACCGACGCCGCGGAAGTCGTCGAACTCGTGGGTGACATGGGCGCGCTGGCCCCGGCCAGACGCGGCCCCGTCCTCCCGCGTGACCTGCTGGAACCCGCCGCCCGGCGGGTCCTGGCCGCCCTGCCGGGGAACCGGCCGGCCGCACCCGAAGAGGTGGCACGAGGCGCGCAGACGTCCGAGGACGAGGCCGTCGCCAGGCTGTACGAACTCCGAGCACTTGGTTACGTCGAACGACACGGCGACGGCTGGAAGTTGACACGCCAGGCGATGATCTCGGTCCGGGACGGTCGGAGTCGGTGCTGACCGAGCGTGTTCGGCCGTCCGGGGGAACACCCGACGCCCTTGGGAATTCCCGGAGTTGACACCTCCTGGTGATCACACAGAGCGACGCGCCGAGCGCGGCCGGACGCGCCGTACAGGGGGTTCGCGCAGGGGTGGAGCCGCACTGTTCGCGCACCGCGACTCCTCAGTCACGCTACGCTCACGAAAGCCCCGACGCAGACCGCGCCAACCGACATCGGACCGACACCTCGCCCAGTACACCCTCCTCGGCTCATCACGCAGCACATCACAGCACTTCCTGGCACTTCACGGCAGAACGGCACAAGGCGACGAATGCCCCAGCACACCTCCGGGTCCGACCGGGCGGCCATCCCCCCAGCCGCCCGCGACGGTGGCAGCGTGCGGCCGCCCGCTCCCTCGACGCTCGACGAGCTGTGGCGGTCGTACAAGGCGACAGGGGACGACCGGCTGCGGGAGCAGCTGATCCTGCACTACTCGCCGCTGGTCAAGTACGTGGCCGGGCGGGTGAGCGTCGGTCTGCCGCCCAATGTGGAGCAGGCCGACTTCGTCTCCTCCGGGGTGTTCGGGCTCATCGACGCGATCGAGAAGTTCGACGTCGACCGGGAGATCAAGTTCGAGACCTACGCGATCACCCGGATCCGCGGCGCCATGATCGACGAGCTGCGGGCGCTGGACTGGATCCCCCGTTCGGTGCGGCAGAAGGCCCGCAACGTCGAGCGGGCCTACGCGACCCTGGAGGCACGGCTGCGGCGGACGCCGACGGAGGGCGAGGTCGCCGGTGAGCTGGGCATCGAGGTCGACGAACTGCACGCGGTGTTCAGCCAGTTGTCGCTGGCCAACGTGGTGGCGCTGGAGGAGCTGCTGCACGTCGGGGGCGAGGGCGGGGACGGGCTCAGCGTCATGGACACGCTGGAGGACACCGCCGCGGACAACCCCGTGGAGGTTGCCGAGGACCGGGAGCTGCGGCGGTTCCTGGCGCGGGCCATCAACACCCTCCCGGAACGCGAGAAGACCGTGGTGACCCTCTACTACTACGAGGGCCTCACGCTCGCCGAGATCGGGAACGTGCTGGGGGTCACCGAGAGCCGGGTCAGCCAGATCCACACCAAATCGGTGCTGCAGCTGCGGGCGAAGCTGGCGAGTTTCGGCCGCTGACCGGCGGCTTTCGAGCCGCGGTCGCCGGGAGTGACCCGTGTCCCCGTCGTGCTGTCTCCCCTCCGGCGCGGCGCGTCCGTAGAGTGGTTGACGTGCCAAGGATTCGAGCGGCCTCCGTGGCCGAGCACCGGTCGATGCAGCGAGCCGCCCTGCTGGACGCGGCGCGGTCCCTCCTGTCCGAGGGCGGGACGGAGGCGCTGACCTTCCCGGCGCTCGCCGAGCGGACGGGGCTGGCCAGGTCGTCCGTCTACGAGTACTTCCGCTCCCGGGCCGCGGTCGTCGAAGAGCTGTGCGAGGTCGACTTCCCCGTGTGGGCGGCGGAGGTCTCGGCGGCGATGCGGGGCGCGGCCTCCGCCGAGGGCAAGGTCGAGGCGTATGTGCGCCGGCAGCTGGCCCTGGTCGGCGACCGGCGGCACCGGGCGGTGGTCGCGATCTCGGCGAGCGAGCTGGACGCGGGGGCCCGGGAGAAGATCCGCGCCGCGCACGGCGGGCTGGTCGCGATGATCGTGGAGGCCCTGGGGGAACTGGGTCACGAGCAGCCGCGACTGGCGGCGATGCTGCTGCAGGGGGTCGTGGACGCCGCCGTACGCAGAATCGAGCTGGGCGCTGCCGAGGAGCCGGACGTCATCACGGACGCGGCCGTGGCCATGGCACTGCGGGGCGTGCGGGGCTGAGGGGAGCGGGGGTTCGCTCACCGGCGCTGGCAGGGGTGCCGCTGAGCGAGCCGGAAGAGACCGCAGCCGCAGCGCCCCGTCAGGGGCGCGGGGAACTGCGCGATCAGCCCCCACCCACCCGCGGCCGCGCATCCGGCGGCGATCACCCCTCCGGCAGCGGCACCCCCAACACCGGCAGCAGTCGGGACGGGCCGACGTCCAGGAGCCACGGCGGCAACAGCAGCAGAGGGTCCAGATACGTCTCCCCGCGCAACAGCCCCCAGTGCACACACGCACGCGCACCGCAATGCGCGCCCGCCGGCTCCACGGTCCCCACCACCTGACCCGCCGCGACCTCGTCCCCCTTCTTGACCGTCGCCGCCACCGGTTCGTAGGTCGTGCGCAGATCCGTCCCCGTCAGGGCCACCGACACCACCCCCCTCCCCGCCACCCGCCCCGCGAAGAACACCCGGCCCGCAGCGACCGCCCGTACCGGCTCGCCCGCGGACGCGCCCACGTCGACGCCGCGGTGCCCGGGGCCGTAGACCGTCGCAGGCGGCTCCCAGCCGCGCAGGACCGGTGGCCGTAACCCCACCGGCCAGGCGCGGGCGATCGCCGGTACCGGTGGTGACGGAGGGGCGTCCGCCCGCGCCGCCGCCACCGCCAGGACCAGCGGCAACACCGTCGCCGCCGCCACCCACCGCATCATCCGTCGCGTGATCTCCATGCCCGAACCGTCTCGCACCCCCGCCGATCATGGCCGATACCTGTGGATTACTCCCGGGTTGTGGACAGCGGCGTCACCCGGTACCCCGCGGGTCCCGTACACTTCTGTTGGCGATCCGGGTCACCGGGTCGACTTCGCACGCCCCGACATCGGGTCAGTAACACGATCCGGGTCAGCGCTTCTCGGTCCTTCGCGGCACAGCGCACACGGGCGTCAGGCGCGGGAGCCGTCCGGTACCCGCGGCACAACCGAGAAACTCAAGGAGATACGGCCATGGCCGTCGTCACGATGCGGGAGCTGCTGGAGAGCGGCGTCCACTTCGGTCACCAGACCCGTCGCTGGAACCCGAAGATGAAGCGCTTCATCTTCACCGAGCGCAACGGCATCTACATCATCGACCTGCTCCAGTCGCTGTCGTACATCGACCGCGCCTACGAGTTCGTCAAGGAGACCGTCGCCCACGGCGGCACGGTCATGTTCGTCGGCACGAAGAAGCAGGCGCAGGAGGCCATCGCCGAGCAGGCGACCCGCGTCGGCATGCCCTTCGTCAACCAGCGCTGGCTGGGCGGCATGCTCACCAACTTCTCGACCGTCTACAAGCGTCTGCAGCGCCTCAAGGAGCTCGAGCAGATCGACTTCGAGGACGTCGCCGCGTCCGGTCTGACCAAGAAGGAGCTTCTCGTGCTCTCGCGCGAGAAGGCCAAGCTGGAGAAGACCCTCGGCGGTATCCGCGAGATGTCCAAGGTTCCCAGCGCCGTCTGGATCGTGGACACCAAGAAGGAGCACATCGCGGTCGGTGAGGCCCGGAAGCTCAACATCCCGGTCGTCGCGATCCTCGACACCAACTGCGACCCCGACGAGGTCGACTACAAGATCCCGGGCAACGACGACGCGATCCGCTCCGTCACCCTGCTCACCCGCGTGATCGCCGACGCGGTCGCCGAGGGCCTCATCTCCCGCTCGCGTGTCGCCACCGAGGGCAAGGGCGACAAGGCCGCCGGCGAGCCGCTGGCCGCGTGGGAGCGCGACCTGCTCGAGGGCGAGAAGAAGGCCGACGAGGCGGAGAAGCCGGCTGAGGCCGCTGCCGAGACCCCGGTTGCCGAGACCCCGGCCGCCGAGGCTCCGGTTGCCGAGGCTCCGGTTGCCGAGGCTCCGGCCGCCGAGACCGAGGCTGTCGCCGAGGCCCCGGCCGCGGACGCCGAGCAGGCCTGACCCGTCAGCGTTGACGGCGGGGGCGGCGACATCCCGTACGCCCCCGCCGTTCACCCATAGGTTCGCGCTCTACATCTCGGTGTAGATCGTGGATCGGGCAGATCTTCCGACTTCGAGAAAGACTTACGACTCATGGCGAACTACACCGCCGCTGACGTCAAGAAGCTCCGCGAGCTCACCGGCGCCGGCATGATGGACTGCAAGAAGGCGCTGGACGAGGCCGAGGGCAGCGTCGACAAGGCCGTCGAGGCGCTCCGCATCAAGGGCCAGAAGGGCGTCGCCAAGCGCGAGGGCCGCTCCGCCGAGAACGGCGCCGTGGTCTCCGTCATCGCCGACGACAACTCCTCCGGTGTCATCGTCGAGCTGAAGTGCGAGACGGACTTCGTCGCCAAGGGTGACAAGTTCCAGGCCGTCGCCAACCAGATCGCCGCGCACGTCGCCGCGACCTCCCCGGCCGACCTCGACGCCCTGCTCGCCTCCGAGATCGAGCCCGGCAAGACCGTCCAGGCGTTCGTGGACGAGGCCAACGCCAACCTCGGCGAGAAGATCGTCCTGGACCGCTTCGCGCAGTTCTCCGACGGCTTCGTGACCGCGTACATGCACCGCACGATGCCCGACCTGCCCCCGCAGATCGGTGTCCTCGTCGAGCTGGACAAGCCGAACGCCGAGGTCGCCAAGGGCATCGCGCAGCACATCGCCGCGTTCGCCCCGAAGTACCTCGCCAAGGAGGACGTGCCGGCCGAGGTCGTCGAGACCGAGCGCCGCGTCGCCGAGGAGACCACCCGCGCCGAGGGCAAGCCCGAGGCCGCGATCGCCAAGATCGTCGAGGGTCGTCTGAACGGCTTCTTCAAGGACGCCACGCTGCTCGGCCAGCCGTACGCGCTCGACAACAAGAAGTCGGTCCAGAAGGTTCTGGACGAGGCCGGTGTCACCCTGAAGCGCTTCTCGCGCATCAAGGTCGGCATCTGAGTCCGTACCGCGATCGACGCGCGACCCGCGGGGAAATCCCGATAGGGTCGTTCGACAGCAGTCGTCCGTACGCACCGCCACACCCAGGGCGTGACGGACGGCGGCAGATCTGACGAGGAGGCCATTGCCGCGCATGGGCAGCGAAAAGCGACCCCACCGGCAATGGCCTTCTTCGTATGTGCACCACGTGAAAGAGGCGGGATCTCCATGACCACCAAGGCCCAGAAGAGCGACGACGGCAAAGTACGCGGCCGGTTTCTGCTGAAGCTGTCCGGAGAGGCCTTCTCCGGCGGGGGCGGCCTGGGCGTGGACCCCGACGTGGTGCACAAGATCGCCCGTGAGATCGCGGCCGTCGTCCGCGACGGCGCGCAGGTCGCCGTCGTCATCGGCGGTGGCAACTTCTTCCGTGGCGCCGAGCTCCAGCAGCGCGGCATGGACCGGGCCCGCTCCGACTACATGGGCATGCTCGGCACCGTGATGAACTGCCTCGCCCTCCAGGACTTCCTGGAGAAGGAGGGCATCGACAGCCGGGTACAGACCGCGATCACCATGGGTCAGGTCGCCGAGCCGTACATCCCGCTGCGCGCCGTGCGCCACCTGGAGAAGGGCCGCGTGGTCATCTTCGGCGCCGGTATGGGCATGCCGTACTTCTCCACCGACACCACCGCCGCCCAGCGCGCCCTGGAGATCGACGCCGAGGCGCTGCTCATGGGCAAGAACGGTGTGGACGGGGTCTACGACTCCGACCCCAAGACCAACCCCGACGCCGTCAAGTTCGACGCCCTCGGCTACGGCGAGGTCATCACCCGCGAGCTGAAGGTCGCCGACGCCACCGCGATCACGCTCTGCCGCGACAACAAGCTGCCGATCCTGGTGTTCGAGCTGCTGGCGGAGGGCAATATCGCCCGCGCCGTCAAGGGTGAGAAGATCGGCACGCTGGTGGGTGACCAGGGCGGCCGGGCCTGACCGGCTCCGCCTGACGCACCCTGACCGGGGGATGGACAATGTCCTGCCGGTCGGGAACCGTGCAGGAAAGAAGACGCGACGCAGCCGGCCGCCGCAGCCGGGCCTTACTCAAGACACGCAGGAGCAAGTGGTGATCGAAGAGACCCTCCTCGAGGCCGAGGAGAAGATGGAGAAGGCCGTCGTGGTCGCCAAGGAGGACTTCGCCGCGATCCGCACCGGCCGTGCGCACCCGGCGATGTTCAACAAGATCGTGGCCGACTACTACGGCGCGCCGACGCCGATCAACCAGCTGGCCTCGTTCTCCGTGCCGGAACCGCGCATGGCTGTCGTGACCCCGTTCGACAAGACGGCCCTGCGCAACATCGAGCAGGCGATCCGCGACTCGGACCTGGGCGTCAACCCGAGCAACGACGGCAACATCATCCGGGTGGTGTTCCCCGAGCTCACCGAGGAGCGCCGCCGCGACTACATCAAGGTCGCCAAGAGCAAGGCCGAGGACTCCCGGGTGTCGATCCGCTCCGTGCGCCGCAAGGCCAAGGAAGCGATCGACAAGCTCGTCAAGGACGGCGAGGTCGGCGAGGACGAGGGCCGCCGCGGGGAGAAGGAGCTCGACGACACCACGCACAAGTACGTCGCGCAGGTGGACGAGCTCCTCAAGCACAAGGAAGCGGAGCTTCTCGAAGTCTGATGAACGACTCATCCTGGGGAGCCCCGCCGCCCGCCGGGCCGCAGACCGGGCAGGCCGGACCGCAGGCCGGAGCCGGGTACTGGGCGCCGACCGATCAGGGCACCGGCCAGGGGTACGACTACGGTCAAGCCGCCGGTCAGGGGTACGCGCACGGCTCCGGGCAGGGGTACGGGCACGGTCATGCCCAGGGCTACGGCCAGGGGTATGTCCAGGGAGCCGCCCCGGCGGGTCCCGCGTACGATGCGCATGACGCGCAGCAGACTCGCCCCATGCCCATCGTGCCCGACGACGTACCCGCGTACGGCTCAGACCAGGACGACGATCGGGGGGCCGCTCGGCCGGGCGGCCCCTTGTTCCGAGACGAGGCGTTCCGCGAGGGGACGTTCCACGACGGGACGTCCCGCAACGACACCCCGTCGGCGCAGCCCCTGCCTCACGCGGCGGCGCCGCAGAATCCGGAGCCCATGCCCGACGCCCCCCAGCCGGCGCCCGCGCCGCAGAAGAAGAGCGCGGGTCGTGACCTGGGTGCGGCCATAGGGGTCGGCGTCGGACTGGGCGTCGTGATCGTGGCGTCCCTGTTCGTCGTCAAGGCCGTCTTCGTCGGCGTGGTCGCCGTCGCGGTCGTGGTGGGTCTGTGGGAGCTGACCAGTCGGCTCCAGGAGCGCAAGGGCATCAAGGCGCCCCTGGTCCCGCTGGCGCTCGGCGGTGCGGCGATGGTGGTCTCCGGCTACGCCCGTGGAGCCGAGGGAGCCTGGGTCGCCCTGGCTTTCACCGGGCTCGCGGTCCTGGTCTGGCGGATGACGGAACCTCCGGAGGGCTATCTCAGGGACGTCACCGCGGGCCTCTTCGCGGCGTTCTACGTCCCGTTCCTGGCGACGTTCGTCTCCATGATGCTCACCGCCGACGACGGTCCGCGGCGGGTGGTCACCTTCCTGCTCCTCACCGTGGTCAGCGACACCGGCGCCTACGCCGTCGGCTGGCGCTTCGGCACCCACAAGCTCGCCCCCCGCATCAGCCCCGGCAAGACCCGCGAGGGCCTGGTCGGCGCGGTGCTGTTCGCCATGGTCGCGGGCGCGCTGTGCATGCAGTTCCTGATCGACGACGGCACCTGGTGGCAGGGCCTGCTGCTGGGCCTCGCGGTCGCCGCCAGCGCCACCCTCGGCGACCTCGGCGAGTCCATGATCAAGCGCGACCTGGGCATCAAGGACATGGGCACCCTCCTCCCGGGCCACGGCGGCATCATGGACCGTCTGGACTCGCTCCTGCCGACGGCTCCGGTGGTGTGGTTGCTCATGGTGCTGTTCGTCGGCAGTGGGTGACGTAGACCCGTCGTCGTAGACGAGCCCCCGTCCTTCGCAGGGCGGGGGCTCGTCGGCTGGGCGGCCCCGGATGACGCAGCAGAAATCGCATGGTCGGACAGGCCGGAGGCAGACTCCCTGTGAGGACGCTGTGTCCTCCGACGCGCAGGGAGTGTGCCCATGCCCCTCGACCCGGCCCCGGCCTCCACCCCGTCCCCGACCTCGCCGCCTCCGCCGGTGCGGTTCTGGTCCGTCGACGACCTGCCCGCCCTGGACCCCGACCCGTTCCTGGACGAGATGATGCGCGAGGAGCCGGTCACCCGGATCAGGCTCGCGCACGGCGAGGGGCACGCCTGGCTGGTCACCCGGTACGAGGACGTCCGCTTCGTCACCTCCGACCCGCGCTTCTCGCGGGAGGCGGTCGTCGGCCGCGACGTCACCAGCATGCGCCCGGAGCCCGTCGCCTCGCAGACGGCCGGCCTGCAGTACATCGACCCGCCCGGACACAACCGGCTGCGCCGGGTCGTCGCCCGCGCCTTCACCGGGCGGGCCATGCAGCGGCTGCGGCCGATGGCCGAACGCAGGGCCGCCGAACTCCTCGACGCGATGGCCGAGGCGGGCCCGCCGGCCGACCTCATGGAGCAGCTGCACGGCCCCTTCCCGATCGCCGTGATCCGTGACTTCCTCGGCGTCGACGAGAAGGACTGGCACCGCTGGGCGGCGACCGGTGAGGCGCTGCTCTCCGCCGGCCCCGACGCCGAGGAACGCGCCAAGGCGGCCGCCCGCGCCACCCGGGCCCGGATCGCCGAACTGCTCCAGCGCCGCCGCGCGGAGCCCCGCGACGACCTCGCCGGAGTGCTGGCGCAGGCCGCGGCCGACGGCGAGCTGACCGACGACGAGGCGATCTCCCTGGCCACCGCCATCCAGGTCAGCGGCGGCCACGCGGTCCGCAACAACAGCGGCTCGATGATGTACGCGCTGCTGAGCCGCCCCCACCACATGGACCGGCTGCGCCGCGAGCCGGAGCTGCTCCCCAAGGCCGTGGACGAGCTGTTCCGCTACGTCCCGCACCGCAACGGCGTCGGCATCCCACGGGTCGCCGTCGAGGACGTCGAGGTCGGCGGCCAGCTGATCCGGGCCGGCGAGGTCGTCTACAACGCGTACGTCGCCGCCAACCGCGACCCCGCGGTCTTCCCCGACCCCGACGTCCTGGACTTCGACCGCACGAACGGCCCCCACCTCGCCTTCGGGCACGGCCCCCACCACTGCATGGCCGCGATCATGGCCCGGATGGAGGCCGAGATCATGATCGGCTCGGTCCTCACCCGCTTCCCCGGCATCCGGCTCGCCGTACCGCCGCGCGAGGTCGAGTTCCAGCGCCAGGGCCTGATCCGCGGACCGCGTACGCTGCCCGTGACCTGGTGACCGAGGAGGCCACGCGATGCTGACGACCACCTATGTGCCCGGCGCCCCGAACTGGCTCGACCTGGGCAGCCCGGACACCGGGGCGAGCGCCGCCTTCTACGCCGCCGTCCTCGGCTGGGAGCACCGGTCGGCGGGACCGGAGGCGGGCGGCTACGGCTTCTTCCTCCAGGACGGCAGGACGGTCGCGGGCCTGGGCCCGCTCACCGAGGAGGGCGCGAGCCCCTCCTGGACGCCGTACTTCCACACCCCGGACGCCGACGCCACCGCCAAGGCCGTGGAACAGGGCGGCGGCCGGGTCCGGGTCGCCCCGGGGGACGTCTTCACCTTCGGACGGACCGCCGCCTTCACCGACCCCACCGGCGCGGACTTCGCGGTCTGGCAGCCCGGCGACACCCAGGGCCTGGACCTGGTCGGCGCCCCCGGCAGCCTCGCCCGGGCGGAGCTCTACACCACCGACGCGAGCACGGCGAAGGCCTTCTACACCTCGCTCTTCTCCTGGCAGACGCGCGATGTGCCGATGGGCCCCGGACTGACCTACACCGTCCTCACCCCGGCCGGCGCCGGCCCGCAGGCGGCCCTGGGCGGACTGATGCAGCTGCCCCAGGCCAACCTCGACGCCGGTTCGACGCCGGAATGGCACCCGTACTTCGAGGTGACCGACTGCGACGCCACCTCCGCCAGAGCCGTCGAGGCCGGAGCCGTCGTCCTCATCCCGGTCACCGAGGCACCGGGCATCGGCCGCTTCGCCATGTTCCTCGACCCCGCCGGCGCCCTCTTCGCCCTCATCACGACGGCCCGGGCCTGAGCCCCGCCCCCACCGGGCCCCACCGGGCGAAACCTTCGGTCACAGGTCACCCAAATGGATCTGCGACACTGGTACCACCATGCCCAAGCCCGGAGAACTCACTTTCGTCGCCCCGCGCGGAGCCAAGAAGCCGCCGCGGCATCTCGCCGATCTCTCGCCCGCCGAGCGCAAGGACGCGGTGGCCGAGACGGGGGAGAAGCCGTTCCGTGCCAAGCAGCTCTCGCAGCACTACTTCGCGCGGTACGCGCACGACCCCGAGCAGTGGACGGACATCCCGGCCGGCTCCCGGGAGAAGCTGCGCGAGGCGCTGTTCCCCGAGCTGATGACCGTCGTACGGCATCTGTCGACGGACGAGGGCACCACCCGCAAGACGCTGTGGCGGCTGTTCGACGGCACGCTCGTCGAGTCGGTGCTGATGCGCTACCCGGACCGGGTGACGATGTGCATCAGCTCGCAGGCGGGGTGCGGGATGAACTGCCCGTTCTGCGCGACGGGGCAGGCGGGTCTGGACCGGAACCTGTCCACCGCGGAGATCGTCCACCAGATCGTGGACGGGATGCGGGCGCTGCGGGACGGGGACGTGCCCGGCGGTCCCGCCCGGCTCTCGAACATCGTCTTCATGGGGATGGGCGAGCCGCTCGCCAACTACAAGCGGGTGGTCGGCGCCATCCGGGCGCTCACCGATCCCGCCCCGGACGGTCTCGGGCTCTCGCAGCGGGGCATCACCGTCTCGACCGTCGGACTGGTCCCGGCCATCAACCGGTTCGCCGACGAGGGCTTCAAGTGCCGGCTCGCGATCTCCCTGCACGCGCCCGACGACGAACTGCGCGACACCCTCGTCCCCGTGAACACGCGGTGGAAGGTGCGCGAGGTGCTCGACGCCGGGTTCGAGTACGTCGAGAAGAGCGGCCGTCGGCTCAGCATCGAGTACGCCCTCATCCGGGACATCAACGACCAGGCGTGGCGCGGTGACCGGCTCGGCCGGCTGCTCCGCGGCAAGCCCGTGCACGTCAACCTGATCCCGCTGAACCCGACGCCGGGCTCCAAGTGGACCGCCTCGCGGCCCGAGGACGAGAAGGCGTTCGTCGAGGCGATCGCCGCCCACGGGGTGCCCGTCACCGTACGGGACACCCGTGGCCAGGAGATCGACGGCGCCTGCGGTCAGCTCGCGGCCACCGAGCGGTAGGATCTGGCCACCACATCTTCATATTCCGACAGGGGAGCGCCACAGCGCTGAGAGTGCGGCAATCGGGCCGCAGACCCTCTGAACCTCGCCCAGGTCATTCTGGGTAGGAAGTTCGGTCATCACTCAAGCTGTTGCGCCCTGCCCGCACACCGCGGGCAGGGCCGCGTCTCTTCCTGGTCCACCCCAGGAGGAAAACACCAGTGCACACCACGCACACCAAGGCCTTCGTGGCCGCGGCCATAGGGCTCGGTCTCGTCACGCTGTCCGCGTGTTCGTCGTCGTCGGGTTCGGCGGCCGACTCCAAGACCGTCACCCTCGTCAGCCACGACTCGTGGGCCGTCTCCAAGAACGTGCTCCAGGACTTCGAGAAGCAGTCCGGCTACCAGGTGAAGGTCCTCAAGGACGGCGACGCCGGGCAGGCCGTCAACAAGGCGATCCTGACCAAGGACAACCCGCAGGGCGACGTCTTCTTCGGCGTCGACAACACCCTGCTGTCCCGCGCCCTCGACAACGGGCTCTTCCAGCCGTACGCGGCGAAGGGGCTGGCGCAGGTCGGTACGGAGTACCAGCTCGACGCCGGCAAGCACCGGGTCACGCCCATCGACTACGGCGACATCTGCGTCAACTACGACAAGGCGTACTTCAGCGCGCACAAGCTGACCCCGCCCACCTCGTACGCCGATCTCGTCAAGCCGCAGTACAAGAACCTCCTCGTCACCGAGAACGCGGCCACCTCCTCGCCGGGGCTGGGATTCCTGCTCGGGAGCGCGGCTCAGTACGGGGACAGCGGCTGGCAGGACTACTGGAAGAAGCTGAAGGCCAACGGCGTCAAGGTCGTCGACGGCTGGGAGCAGGCCTACAACGAGGAGTTCTCCGGCTCCGCGGGCGGCAAGAAGGCCAAGGGCGACCGGCCGCTCGTGGTGTCGTACGCCTCCTCCCCGCCCGCCGAGGTGATCTACGGCGACCCGAAGCCCAGCACCGCGCCCACCGGTGTCGCGACCGGCACCTGCTTCCGGCAGATCGAGTTCGCCGGGCTGCTGAGCAACGCCGGGAACAGCAAGGGCGGCAAGGCGCTCATCGACTTCCTGGTCTCCAAGGAGTTCCAGGAGGACATGCCGCTGAACATGTTCGTGTACCCGGTGGTGAAGGGCGCTAGCGTGCCCGCCGAGTTCACCGAGTACGGTCCCGCCGCCCAGGACCCCGAGACCATGGCGCCCGACAAGATCGCCGCCAACCGTGACCAGTGGGTCAAGACGTGGACGTCACTCGTACTGAAGTAGCGGCCGGGCGCGGGAGCGCGGCGCGGCTCGGGCTGATGCTCGTGCCCGTCGCGTTCTTCGGTGTCTTCTTCGCCTGGCCGGTCGCGGCGATCGTGACCCGCGGCCTGAAGGCCGACGGGGTCTGGCGGTTCGGGCGGATCGCCGACGTCCTCGGCCAGTCCGACATCCGGCACGTGCTCTGGTTCACCACCTGGCAGGCGCTCGCCTCCACCGCGCTCACCCTGCTGGTCGCGCTGCCCGCCGCCTACGTCTTCGCCCGCCTCGACTTCCCGGGCAAGCAGGTGCTGCGGGCCGTGGTGACGGTCCCCTTCGTGCTGCCGACGGTGGTGGTCGGGACCGCCTTCCTGGCGCTCGTCGGGCGCGGCGGACTGCTCGACGAGCTGTGGGGCGTACGACTGGACACCACCGTCTGGGCCATCCTGCTGGCGCATGTCTTCTTCAACTACGCCGTGGTCGTACGGACCGTGGGCGGGCTCTGGGCCCAGCTGGACCCCCGGCAGGAGGAGGCCGCGCGGATGCTCGGCGCCTCCCCGCTGGGCGCCTGGCGGAAGGTCACCCTGCCCGCGCTCGCGCCCGCCGTGGCCGCCGCCGCGCTGATGGTCTTCCTGTTCACCTTCACCTCCTTCGGCGTGGTGCAGATCCTCGGCGGCCCCACCTTCTCCACCCTCGAAGTGGAGATCTACCGGCAGACCTCGGAGATCTTCGACCTCTCCACGGCCGCCGTCCTCACCATCGTGCAGTTCGTCGCGGTCGGCGCGATCCTCGCCGTGCACGCGTGGACGGTACGGCGGCGGGAGAGCGCGCTGCGCCTGGTCGCCCCGGAGGTGACCGCGCGCCGGCCGCGCGGGACCGGGCAGTGGGCGCTGCTCGGCGGGGTCCTCGCCACCGTCGCCGTCCTCCTCGTGCTGCCGCTGGCCGTGCTGGTACGGCGCTCGCTCGACGGCGGGTTCGGGTACTACCGGGCGCTGGGCGACGCCGACGGCGGCACCTTCCTGGTCGCGCCGATCGAGTCGGTGGTCAACTCCCTGCAGTACGCGGCCGCCGCCACGGCCATCGCCCTGGTGATCGGCGGGCTCGCCGCCGCCGCGCTGGCCCGGCGGGACGCGGGGCGGCTGGTACGGGGGTTCGACGCGCTGCTGATGCTGCCGCTGGGCGTGTCGGCCGTGACCGTCGGCTTCGGGTTCCTCATCGCGCTCGACAGGCCGCCGCTGGATCTGCGCCAGTCCTGGATCCTCGTCCCGCTCGCGCAGGCGCTGGTCGGCGTGCCCTTCGTCGTCCGGACCATGCTGCCCGTGCTGCGGGCCGTGGACGAGCGGCTGCGGGAGGCGGCGGCGGTGCTCGGGGCCTCGCCGTGGCGGGTGTGGCGGGAGGTCGATCTGCCGCTGGTGCGGCGGGCGCTGCTGATCGCGGCGGGCTTCGCCTTCGCGGTGTCGCTGGGGGAGTTCGGGGCGACCGTGTTCATCGCGCGCCCCGACAACCCGACGCTGCCGGTCGCGGTGGCCCGGCTGCTGTCCCGCCCGGGAGATCTCAACTACGGCCAGGCGATGGCCCTTTCCACGATTCTGATGGTGGTGTGCGCGGTGGCGCTGCTGGTGCTCGAACGGCTGCGGACCGACCGGACGGGGGAGTTCTGATGACCCTTCTCGAACTGGAGCGGGCCACCGTGCGGTTCGGCGGGCGGGCCGTGCTCGACGCCGTCGGTCTCGCCGTCGCCGAGCACGAGGTGGTGTGCGTGCTCGGCCCGAGCGGGAGCGGCAAGTCGACGCTGCTCAGAGTGGTGGCCGGGCTGCAACCGCTGGACTCCGGGCGGGTGTTGCTCGACGGCCGGGACCAGACGCGGGTGCCGGCGCACCGGCGGGAGGTCGGGCTGATGTTCCAGGACCATCAGCTGTTTCCGCAGCGGGACGTGGGCGGGAACGTGGCGTTCGGGCTCCGGATGCGCGGCGCCGGCCGCGCGGAACAGGCCGAGCGGGTGGGCGAGTTGCTGGAGCTGGTGGGGCTTCCGGGCGCGGACCGGCGGGCCGTCGCCGGGCTCTCCGGCGGTGAGCAGCAGCGGGTGGCGCTGGCCCGCGCGCTGGCGCCCCGGCCCCGGCTGCTGATGCTCGACGAACCCCTCGGCCAGCTCGACCGCTCGCTGCGGGAGCGGCTGGTGGTCGAACTCCGGGAGCTGTTCGGGCGGTTGGGCACGACCGTGCTCGCCGTCACTCACGACCAGGGCGAGGCGTTCGCGCTGGCCGACCGGGTGGTGGTGATGCGGGACGGCCGGATCGCCCAGTCCGGCACGCCTCTTGAGGTGTGGCAGCGGCCCGCCGACGCGTTCGTGGCCCGCTTCCTCGGCTTCGGCAACGTGGTCCCGGCGACCGTCGGGGGAGCGGTCGCGGTGACGCCGTGGGGGAAGCTGCCGGTGCCCGGGGACGCGCCCGAGGGGGCGCACACGCTGCTGGTCCGGCCCGCCGGCGTACGGCTGGTGGCGGCCGACGCGGGGCTGCCCTGCACGGTGACCGCCCGCACCTTCCAGGGCACCCATGTCACCGTCCACCTCCAGCCCCAGGACGGCGGCCCCCGGCTGGAGGCGGCCTGCGCGCTGCGGGAGGCCCCGGAGGCGGGGGACGCGGTGGGCGTGGAGTTCGACGCGGCGGAGACCGTCGTACTGGACTGACGCAGACCGCCGTGCCGCACCGAGGCCCCCGGGAAACGGCCGAGGCCCGTCCCCCGGGGATGCGGGGACGGGCCTCGACGGTGTGCTGGGTGGTGCCGGCGGTGCTGGCGTTACGGTGTTGCTCGGGGAAGTACGTCAGCTGCCGCTGTGGGCACCGCGACGGCGCATGCCGAACCAGACGGCGCCACCGCCGACCGCGACCAGCGCGGCGGCGATACCGGCGATCAGGCCGGTGTTGGAGTTGGCACCGGTCTCGGCGAGGTTCGACTCACCGACGGCCGGGGACGGCGCGTTGCTCGACGTGCCGGCCGGGGCGGTGCTGCTCTCCGACTCCGACGGAGCCGGGGAGTCCGACTCGGCCGGGGTGGACTCCGACGCCGACGGCGACGGCGTGGCCGACTCCGACGGGGACGGGCTGGAGCTCTCCTCCGTGGTGCACGCGGTGGAGGGGGTGGTCAGGTTGGGCGTGATGTCCTTGTCGATCTTGTACTTCTCGGTGTCGACGACCACACGGACCCGGTACTCCGCGTTCGGCTTCCAGTCCTCGGAGAAGGTGACCTTCGTACCCTCCTTGGAGCCCTTGACGGTCTGGGCCTCGCCGACCTGCTTCGCGTCGGCCCCGTTGTTCTCGAGGAAGACGGTGATGGTGGCCTCCGTACCGGAGGCGTCCGTGTCGGTGACGACGATGGAGCCCTTGGCGCCGTCGCAGGTGGCCTCGGCGGAGAAGTCGGAGATGTTGCACGCGAGGGCGGAGCCGGAGACGCCCAGCGTCAGCGCGGCCGACGCGGCGGCGACACCCAGGATGCGCACGGAACTACGTGCACTGCGGCGGGATATGGACACGTTTGTCCTTACTGAGTGCATAACTGCGGGGGGCTGAGGGGAAGTTGACGCAACGGTGAGGTGAGGCATCAGAATTCCCAAGAGGCTCACAGGTCTATAAGCGCTCTGTAAGTAGTGTCAATGCATATGCGGTCCACAGGCGTTGACTTTGCCTGCTGTTTAATTGCTGAGACGTTTCACCGCTTGTGAAGCTTGCTCGATCCGGTCAACCAGGGCGATACGGGACGCCATCGCGCGCTCCCCGGCGAGCGAGGTCAGCAACTGCCAGGCAGGCAGCCTCTCACTCCAGTGCGCCTCGTCCACGAGCACCATCGGGGTCGGTTCGCCCCGCGACTCGTAGTAGTTGGGCGTCGCGTTGTCGAAGATCTCCTGTACGGTCCCGGCCGCGCCCGGCAGGAACACCACACCGGCGTTGGAGCGGGCCAGCAGGCCGTCCTCGCGGGTGGCGTTGGCGAAGTACTTGGCGATGTGCGCGGCGAAGGCGTTCGGCGGCTCATGGCCGTAGAACCAGGTGGGGATGCCCACCGAGGGGCCGCCGTCCGGCCAGCGCTCGCGGACCTCGAAGGCGGCGCGGGCCCAGTCGGTGATCGACGGCCGGAACGACGGGGCCTTGGCGAGGAGCCGGAGCGCCTCCTCCAGCATCCCGTCGTCGAAGGGGGCCGCGTACGCGCCGAGGTTCGCCGCCTCCATCGCGCCCGGGCCGCCCCCGGTCGCCACCGTGTACCCGGCGCGCGCGAGTTCGCGGCCGAGCCGGGCGGCACCGGCGTACGCGTCCGTGCCGCGCGCCATGGCGTGCCCGCCCATCACGCCCACCACCCGGGCGCCGGCGAGGAGTTCGTCGAGCGCGTCGGAGACGGCGTCGTCGTGGATCGAGCGGAGCATCGAGGCGAATATGTCGCCGTCCGACCTGGTCCGCTGGAACCAGGCGTACGAGCGGGCGTCCGGCGTCGCCTCGTAGCCCTCGGCGAGCGACTCGAACAACTCGTCGGGCGTGTACGCGAAGGCGCGGTACGGGTCGAAGGGGAGGTTCGGCACCGGCGGGAACACCAGGGCGCCCGAGGCACCGACCCGGGCGGCGGCCTCGGCCGACATCGGGCAGCCGAGGAAGACGGCGCCGGTGGTGTCGGTGGTGAGCAGGACGTCCGTACGGTCCGTCAGATCGACGGCCTGGACGCGGTACTGGGCGAGCGTGCCGTGCCCGGCCACGACCTCGTCGAACTCGGCGAGCGACTCGATCTCGCGGTCGTGGGCGGCACGGTGGGGCCGCGTGGGCTGCGGCTGGGCGGGGCCGGACTGGGCGGGTGTCGGATGCACCCGCCCACTCTAGGTGTCGGCACTGCGCCGCCGCCCGGTGGCCGTCGAGGCCACGGGGCGGCGGCGCCGGCCGGTCAGGGGTGCCGGGTCGGCGTCACAGCAGCTGGCGGTTCAGCGCGTCGGCCTCCTCCGGGGTGAGGGCGTAGTTCCAGGCCTGGACGTGGCTGACGGCGCCGGGTACGAAGTCGGTGGCGGCGCCGTCGTACTTGCTTCGGCCGACCGTGAAAGCACCGGGGGAACTCCAGGAGGTGGCTCCGGTGACCGTGGCGGCGAGGACACCGTTGACGTACAGCTTGGCCGTCTGAGTGGTGGCGTCGTAGGTGCCGAGGAGTTGCGTCCAGGTGCCCGCGGTGGCGCCGGCGGCGTAGGCGTTCCAGAAGCCGGTGTCGGCGGTGTCGCTCTTGCTGAGGCTGAACGACCAGCCGGGAGTGCCGTTGTAGCTGTCGTTGTACTGGAGCATGAAGGGACTGGTCTGGCTGCCGTCCTGGGCGGCGATGGTGGCGTTGTGGCTGGGCAGCGAGGACATGTCGACCCATGCGGAGACGGAGTAGCTGCCGGTCGTGTTCAGCGCGCTGGTGCCGGAGGCGGCGTAGCCGCTGGTCCCGTCAAGGCTCAGTACCTCGCCGCGGGTTGTGTCGTTGGTCCAGGTGGTGCCGCCGCTCAGGCTGAGCGGATTGTTGCCGACGGTGGGATCGGGCATCGCGTAGGCGGTGTCGGTGGGCGCGGTGTCGTTGGCGAAGGTGTAGCCGTCGCCGTCGTCCAGGTTCCAGGTGTTGTGCGGTGAGTCGTAGGCGCCGACGACGGCACCGATGCCCGCCGGTTTCGGGTTGATGTGATCCCAGCTGTCCGCGCCGGGCGCCAGCTTCTCCTCGCCGTTCGTGGTGTCGATCGTGGCCAGGGCCGAGTCGATGTCGGTGACGAAGACGGGTGGGGTGTCCCACCAGCCACCGAGGTTGGAGCTGCGCAGCCAGTCGTTCACCGACGAGCGGTAGCCGTCGACGGTCGTGGTGCAGGGGTCGTTGACCGGGGACGACGTCGATGTGCCGCCGCCCGGGTAGCCGTCGCAAGGGGTGAGTGTGCTCACGGTCGTGCCTATGCCCCAGGCGGTCAGCTGCTGTACGAGGGCCGTGTAGCCGTTGGTCTCCAGGTCGACGTCCGTGCGGCCGCCTTCCAGCACGTCTTCGAGTCCTTCGTAGACGAGGACGCTGTTCATGCCGGGCTGATCGAGCACGTCACGGTCGATACGGGACAGGAGCGAGGGGCCGGTGGCCGGCGGAGTGCCGTCCGCGTAGTCGCTCATGATCTGGTTCGAGGCGATGCCTTCGGTGATCTCGCCGAAGGACTGACCGGTGGAGGCGTCGGCGCGCTGCAGCACGTCGTCGATCAGCGTGCCGCTCGGGTAGGAGTTGGCGCGCGGTGTGTCGACCTCACCGTCCCCGACGATGGCACGAGTGGGGGCGCCGGCGGTCGTGACGTCGACACCGGTGAGCAGGTCCGTGACCGGAGTGCCTTCCCACTTGGAGCTGGTGAACGGGGTGCCCGTCGTGTTGGTCGTGTTGTCACCGGTACCGGGGTCGGCGAGGTACTCCAGCCCCGTGTCGTCCAGGGAGTGCCCGACGATCGCGGTGACCGAGTTCGTCAGGTAGTACGAAACGAGCAGGAATCTGTTCCGGGTCACGGTGAAGGGCAGCGGATCGCTGTAGATCATGCCGCCGGCCGGCACGGTGACGCTCTGGCTGCCGGAGAAGGTCAGCGAGGTCGGGGTGGAGACGGGCACCGACGAGGGCTCGTAGGGGTCGGGCGAGGTGTCCGACGACGTGGCGACGGTGGCGTGTCCGATCGACAGCTTCGAGGACCCCAGCGCGTTGTCGAGCTTGATCCGCACGGTGTTGCCCGAGACGGACGGACGCAGCGCGATCCGGAACGTCTGGTTGCCGAACGGCCCCATGGCGCCGTCCTCCCCGTCAGTGGGGCCGGCCCAGGCTCCGGTCCAGGTCTGGCCGCTCGGTGCGGCCACGCTGGTGCCGTTGGACTCCGCTGTACGAACAGTGGTGTTGCGTGTCGCGAGGGAGAAGATGTGCAGCGAGGGTGTCTGGTTGCCGATGTGGTTGCCGATGTCGGGCAGGGTGACCGACGCGATGGTCCTGGCCGGGTCGAGGGGGACGGAGAACGCGTACAGCCGCCGCTTGCTCGCGGTCTGGCCGCTGGGGTTGTTGCGGTGCGGCAGGACCACCGCGGCGATCGAGTCGTCGGCGACGGTCCAGCCGGGCACGGTCAGGGCATATGAGGCGGAGGTGCCGTCGGTGTAGTTGATGGTGCCGGTGGCGGCGCACGGCCCGTCGGGCGTGGTCCCGGTGAAGCAGTAACTGCCGGTCACGGAACTCCCGGCGGGCACGTAAGGCGCCGTCGCCTGGCCGTCGATGGCACCGGGGTCGGTGGCGTTGGAGTACGAGGACGAGGCCAGGAACTCCAGCGCGTTGCCGGAACCGTTGTAGGCGACGGTCTGGTTGGCGGCCAGTACGTTGTCCTTCTGCCCGGATCCGAAGGCGGGCAGTGTGAACGTGGCGCCGTCGATGGTGACCTTGCCGCCCGAGGTCCAGCCGACGTTGTTCAGGTCGGTGGCGGAGTAGCTGCCGCCGGTGCCGTCCATGTCGGCCTGCGACGGTGTGGCGTCGGCGCTGATGCCGGTGTTGTTGTAGCAGGCGGTCAGGCTTGTGCAGGTGCTGGCGGTGTGGCCCCTGGCCAGGAAGCGGTACGGGTGGGTGGCGGAGAAGTCTCCGGCCGCGTCGATGGCGTAGACGTACAGGGTGTGCGGGCCGGGCGCGTACGGGGTGACGGTCACCTTCCCCGCGTTGCTGCTGGCCGGGACGGTCTGGGAGGCCGGCGGAGTGACCGTGGGGTCGAGGCCGACGTCGAGCGAGTAGACGAACTTCGTCGCGCTGGCGCCGCCGCTCGTGGCCACGTCGAAGGTGCCCGCGGTGCCCGCCACCGCACCGGCCGCACCCCCGTTGTCGGTGTCGGGGTAGAGGCTGTTCTCCGAGGTGACGGTCGGCTCGTCGGGGGCGGTGGGCTGGGCGACGAAGTGGCAGATCGAGGAGTAGGCGGAGGTGTCCTCACCGTCGGTGACCTTCGCCTGCCAGTCGACGATCTTTCCGTTCGTCAGGGCGCTGGTGAAACTGGAGGGCAGTGAGAAGGCGGCGTAGCTGCCACTGGCGAGGTTGTCGCCGCTGAGCCCGGTGGCCTTGGTGGTGGAGCCGTCGACCCAGTACTGGAAGGTGGCCCGCAGCTTGTCGCCGTCACCGTCGCTGACCTTGGCCTTGAGCACCGGCGGGGTGGAGGCGACGGTCTTGCCCATGTACGGGTACGGGGACTTGGTGTCGCAGCCCGCCGAGTGCGCGCCGGACACCGCGGACATGGTGCCGACGGACGGCACGTTCGGGATGGTGTTGTAGAAGATCTCCAGGCTGGGGTTGTCGGTGAAGCGCGAGAAGCCCGACGCGCTGTGGGAGCTCTCGGCGGAGTCCTCCTTCAGCGTGACGGCGAAGGTCGAGGAGTGCCCGGCCGCGTCGGACTTGATCGGCGTGAGCACGTTCAGCCCGTGGGTGACGTCGCCGTTGGACGGGCAGAAGGTGGGGTTCCAGGCGCGGGCGTACGAGGCCGACGTGGAGTAGCTGTTGAAGCCGGGCCGGTTCGACCAGTCGGTCCCCTTGCCGAAGCCACCGGACCAGTGCAGGTCGACGGTGTAGCTGCTGGAACAGGAGGCGGAGTAGACCTCGGTGGCGTTCACGGTCGCGGTGTTGATGTGCGCCCCGTACAGGGTGGAGGACAGCTTCCACTGGTACAGCGCGTGCTCGCTGCCGGCGGCGCAGTCGCCCTCCGACCAGCCGTTGTAACCCACGCCCAGCCGGCCGGAGTCGGACAGCGCGTCGGTCTTGTCGTAGAACGAGGTGTTGGGGCAGCCCTGCTTGATCTCGTCGAAGTGCGGGGCGGCCGGGTCGTACGGGTGCCAGTTGAAGGTCGGGTCCACGTACACCGGGAAGACGGTCTTGCTGCCGGTCAGCAGCCGCGCGTCCGGTCTCAAGGTGATCGCCTTGGCGGATGCGCGCAGGGCGACCGGCGCCTGGCGGGCGGCCAGCCCCGGGTGGGCTGCGTCCGAGGCGTCCGCCGCGACCTTGGCGCCCGCGGTCCTGCGAGCGCTGCTTCCCATGGGCCGCAGGGTGGTGTCGGAGTCCCACATCTGCGCGGCCGGGGCGTCCATCACATCACGGCCGTGGGTGTCCAGCAGGCTCAGCCCGCCGTCCGGGGCACCGCGCAGCCGGCCTCCCCCGACCGCGGTGCCCAGCTTCAGGGACTTCAGCGCGGGATCGGCGGCCGCCGACCTGTTCCTGACCACCAGGGTGTCGGTGAACCCTCCGGCCCCGGTCGCCGCCACCGCCAGGTCCACGCCGGGAAGGACCGAGCGGTACGTGGCCGTCGTGCCCTTCACGACCGGGGCGGGCAGCCGCCCGGGCCAGGCGACGGACACCGTCGCGTCCCCGTAACGGGTGGTGACCAGCGGCGAGTTGCCGCCCGTGGAGAACGAGACACTGCCGTACGCGGTCGCGGCCGGTGCCAGGCGTCCGTCGGCGGAGGTGTGCAGCCGCAGGTCGATCGGCACCCAGCGGCCGTGCTGCCTGGTGCGCACCGGCTTCGGGTTGCCGTCCAGTTCGAAGCCGCCCGTGGGCAGCGCCCGCACCCGCTGGACGGGAGTCGTCAGCGCATCGACCGTGACCTTGTCCCCGGTACGCCGCGCGCCGGCGGCCGCCTGCTCCATGGCCCGGCGCTGCGCCGGGGTGGGACCGAACCCGTCCGGCAGCGTGGGGAGGTGAGGGTCCTTCACCGGATGGCTGGCCCGCACGGCTCCGGGCTTGCCCGGGGGAGCGCCGTGCGCGCTCCGACTGGCGGCGACTGCCTGTGCCGGCATGACGCCGACCGCCACGGCCAGCGCCACGAGTCCGGTCAGTGCGGCCCGTCGTGCGCGGGACGGCCGGTGGCGACCGCCGCGCATGCGGTGAAGGGGCATGAAGAATCCTTTGGTTGCTGATCCCGAGGGACAGCAGTCGAAAGTAGGAAGTGCCACCCCCTTCCGACCAGAGGAGATGAGACATGAATTGGGCGAACTCGACTGCAATACCGCCCATATTCGATCTCATAGGTTTCTCAAAGAAACACCCATGAACAGGTTCTGGTGATCACGCCGGTGGGGGCCACCGGGATACGTTCCCGCTCGTTTCGAACACACAGCGGCGGCACAGACGACGTGCGGGGGGCGGGACCGTGGCAGGCACCAGAGCGTGGGCGATACGGGCCAAGAGACCAGGAAACGGCGGGCGGTTGGGACGCGGCCGGGTCGTGGCACTCGTGGCCGCCGTACTGGCCCTCTCCCTGCCGGGCACCGGCCCGCTGGCCGCGGCAGCCACCCCCCGGCACGCCCCGACCCCGCCGCACACGAAGCCCGCTGCCGTGCACTTGGTGCGCTCGCACTACCGCGCCCCCCGGCACATGCCGACCTACCGGACCCCGAAGGTCGGCTGGCCCGCCGGCACCGCCACCCTCGCCGTTCCGCGGACGGGCGGCAGGACCGCCGACGCGGGCTCACTGCCGGTACGGATCGGGCGAGCCGGTCACAGCGGCTCCCCGGACCGGGTCCAAGTACGACTGCTCTCCCACCGGTTCGCCACGGCCGCGGGCGTGCACGGCGTGCTGCTGAACCTCAGGGGCACCGCCCCCGCCGGCGGTGCCGTGACCGGCCCGGCGGGCGGCAAGGTCGCGGTGAACCTGGACTACTCGGCGTACGCGGGAGCGTTCGGCGGTGACTTCGCCTCCCGACTGCACCTGGTGCGGCTGCCCGCCTGTGCACTGACCACCCCAGAGGTCCGCTCCTGCCGCACCCAGACCCCGCTGGTCTCCCACAACGACACGCGCGGCCACACCCTGCACGCCGACGTGACCCTGCCGGGCGCGCGGACCACCGGCTCCCGGCAACCCATCGCCCCCGACGCCGAAGCGGCCGCGCTGCGGACCCAGGGCGCGGTGGTGGCGGCGACCTCGGACAGCGGCGGCGGAGGCGGCGACTTCTCGGCCACCTCGCTGAGCCCGTCCGGCTCGTGGCAGGCCGGCGGCAGCTCCGACGGCTTCGAGTGGTCGTACCCGATGTCGGTCCCCGGGGTGCCCGGCGGCATGGCACCGAAGCTCGGATTGAGCTACAACTCGCAGGCTGTCGACGGTCTCATCTCCTCCACCAACAACCAGGCGTCCGTGGTCGGTGACGGCTTCGGCCTCCCGGCCAGTTTCGTCGAGCGTTCGTACAAGTCCTGCAACGAGAACCCGGCGGGCAGCACCAAGACCCGGGACTACTGCTGGTCGGACGACAACCAGCTGACGCTCTCGCTCAACGGCCAGACGTCCACGCTCATCAAGGACGACAAGAAGGGCACGTACCACCCGGCCGGCGACTCCGACGAGAAGGTCGAGTACCTCACCGGCGCGAGCAACGGTGCGCAGAACGGTGAGTACTTCCGGGTCACCACCGACGACGGCACCCAGTACACCTTCGGCCTCGACGAGCTGCCCGGCTGGGCCACGGGAGACACGAAGACGAACTCCGTCCTGACCGAGCCCGTCTACGCCACCGCGTCGGGTCAGCCCTGCTACAACGCCACGTTCTCCAGCTCCTGGTGCCAGCAGGCCTACCGCTGGAACCTGGACTACGTGAAGGACACCCACGGCGACGTGATGTCCTCCTTCTACACGGTCGACACGGCCTACTACGCGCGCGACCTCGGCACCACCGCGAACACCCCGTACAGCAGGGACTCCCGCCTCACCCGCATCCAGTACGGCCAGCGCGACAACTCCGTCTACACGACCAGCCCCGCCGCCCAGGTCAACTTCACCTACAACGGCCGCTGCAAGACGTCCGCGACCGGCTGCGCGACCTCCACGCTGTCCTCGTCGACGGCCGCGGACTGGCCGGACGTCCCGTACGACCTGAACTGCGCCAGCGGCGCCACCTGCAACGTGAACTCGCCGACCTTCTGGTCCGAGTACGAGCTGAGCACGGTGCAGACGCAGGCGCTGTCCGGCACCACCGAGACCAACGTCGACAAGTGGGACCTCACCTACTCCTTCCCGGCGACCGGTGATTCGACCTCTCCGGCACTGTGGCTGTCCACCCTGGTGCACACCGGCCAGGACACCACCGGCGGCAGCTCCACCGCGCCGATCGCGATGAAGCCCGTCACCTTCACCGGCACGCCGCTGTCGAACCGGGTGAACGTCACCAACGGCTACCCGCCCATCACCCGCCACCGGCTCAACACGATCACCACCGAGACCGGTGCGATCATCAACGTCAACTACTCCGCGCCCGACTGCACATCCGGCACCCCGTCCGACCCGAGCACCAACACCAGGCGGTGCTACCCGGAGTACTGGACGCCCACCGGCCAGACCAGTCCGATCATGGACTGGTTCAACAAGTTCATCGTCACCGGCGTCACCCAGCAGGACCCCACCGGCGGCGGCGTCAACGACACCATCGCCACCCACTACACCCCCATCGGCGGCGGTGCCTGGCACTACGACACCAACCCGCTGACGAAGTCCTCGCAGCGCACCTGGAACCAGTGGCGCGGCTACCAGGGCATGACGGTCACCACGGGCACCGCCCCCGATCCCGTCACGCAGACCGACACCACGTTCTTCCGCGGCATGGACGGCGACACCCTGCCCGGCGGCGCCACCCGCTCGGTGAGCATCACGGACTCCCGCGGCGATGCCCCGGTCAAGGACTCCAACCAGTTCGCCGGCCAGACCTACGAGTCGATCACGTACAACGGCAGCGGCAGCGGCAAGGTCGTCAGCGACGCCGTCACCACCCCGTGGACGTCGGCCGCCACCGCCACCCACGCCGTCTCCGGGCTGCCCGACCAGCAGGCGTTCCTCACCGGCACCGCGGACAGCAAGGTCTACACCCCGCTGGCCGGCGGCGGCACCCAGGTCACCGAGACCGCCTTCACCCATGACGGGTACGGCCGCGTCACCCGGACCGACGACCACGGCGACGTCTCCACCACGGCCGACGACCTGTGCACGACGAACAGTTACGCGGACAACACCGCGAAGTGGATCCTGGACACCACCGCCGAGGTCCGCACGGTGTCCGTCGACTGCGACACCACGCCGACGCTGCCGAAGGACGCGGTCTCCGACACCCTGACCTTCTACGACCTCTCCACCACCCTGGGCGCGGCCCCGGGCGTCGGCGACCCGACCTCGACGCAGAAGGCCACCTCCTACACCGGTTCGACCCCCGTCTACACGACGACGGCCAGCAGCACCGTCGACCAGTACGGGCGCCCCGTCACCTCGACCGACGCCGACAAACGCACGGTCCGCACCACGTACGCCCCGACGACCGGTGCCGAACCGACCTCCGTCACCGAGACCGACCCGCTGGGCTACGCCACCGTCAAGACCTACGACCAGGTGCGCAACCTCCCGCTGTCGGTGACCGACCCGGCCGGCTACAAGGCCTCCGGCACCTACGACGCGCTGGGCCGCCTCACCCAGGTCTTCAATCCCGGCATCACCTCGCCGGTCACCAAGTACGTCTACACGCTGAGCAACACCGCTCCGTCGACGATCAACACCCAGTCGCTGAACGACGACGGCACCTACCGCAGCGCGACCATGCTCTACGACGCGCTGCTGCGGGTGCGGGAGACCCAGACCCCCACCCCCGACGGCAGCCGGGAGGTCAGCGACACCGTCTACAACACCATCGGCCAGGTGGCCAAGACGGCCAGCCCGTACAACGCGAGCGGCGCCCCGGACAACACCCTGGTCCAGGCGCAGGACGGCCAGATCCCCTCGGAGACCGGCTACACCTACGACGGAGCGGGCCGTAAGACGGTCGCCACCGCCTACAAGCTCGGCTCCGAGACCTGGCACACGACCACCGTCTACGCCGGCAACTTCACCACCACGGTCCCGCCGTCCGGTGCCACGGCCCAGAGCCTGCTGACCGACGCCCGCGGCCGTGTCACGGACCTGTACGAGTACCACGCCGGTGCGGCCGCCGATCCGGTGAACGACACCGCCTCGGACTACTCGGACACGAAGTACACCTACTACCCCGACGGGAACCGGGCCTCGGAGACCGACGCCGCCGGCAACACCTGGTCCTGGAAGTACGACCTGCTCGGCCGGGAGACGTCCGCCTCCGACCCCGACAGCGGCACGGGCACCACGGCCTTCGACGACGCCGGGATGGTGCTCAACACCACCGACTCGCGCGGCAAGCAGGTCTCGTACAGCTACGACGGGGACGGACGCAAGACCGGCGCGTACGACACCAGCGGCGGCGTCGCGCAGTCGGCCGCGAACCAGATCGGCGCGTGGACGTACGACACCCTCAAGAAGGGCATGCCCACCGCCAGCACCTCCTACCAGATGGGCACCGGCAGCCCCTCGGTCACCACGGTGGCCCTGGCGTACAACTCGCTGGGCAAGGTCGCCGCGGAGAAGACCACTCTGGCGAACCTGCCGGCCGACGAGGCGGCGCTGGCCCCCGCCGCCGGCTACACCACCGGCTACACCTACAAGCCGACCGGCTCACTGGCCACCGAGGCCGACCCGGCCGAGGGCGGTCTGCCGGCCGAGACACTCACCACCGGCTACGACACGTTGGGGGAGCCCACCAGCCTCAGCAGCAGCGGCACGAACGCCTGGACCTACGTCAGCGCCGTCGGCTACTCCGAGTCCGGCCAGCTGCTCCAGTACACCTTCGGCCCCTCCACCGACTGGGTCGCGCTGTCGCTCGGCTACGACGAGCAGACGGGCGCGCTGACGGACGCCCAGACCACGGACTCCACGAGCGGCACCGTGGTGGACCACACGCGCTACACCTGGGGCGATGCGCGGATCTCCAAGGGCGCGGGCCTGCTCACGGCCGTCAGCGACGCACAGGACGGCGGAGCCGTCACCGACACCCAGTGCTACACCTACGACTACGCCGACCGGCTGAGCAGCGCCTGGACCGCCACCGACAACTGCGCCGCCGTTCCCGCCGCGGGGGCGAGCAGCACCGTCGGCGGCCCGAACCCGTACTGGCAGAGCTGGACCTACACCGCCGACGGCCTGCGCAAGACGCAGACCGACCACGCCACCACGGGCACCACCGCCGACGACACCACGACCACCTACAACTACCCGCCCGCCGGTTCGTCGACCGACCAGCCGCACACTCTCACCAGCACCACCGCCACCGGCCCCGGCGCCGCCGCGAACACCGCCTCGTACACGTACGACACGGCGGGCGACACCCAGAGCATCAGCGGTGGTGCGGCCGGGAAGCAGGACCTCACCTTCAACGACCAGGGCAAGCTCGCCACCGACGCCACCAGCAGCGGCACCACCAGCTATCTGTACGACGCGGCCGGCGGCCTCGTCCTGCGCACCGACCCCGGCAAGGCCACGCTGTTCATCGCGAACGCCCAGATCGTCGAGGACACGACGACCCACACCCTCTCGGGCACCCGCTACTACTCGGTCGCCGGCCACACCATCGCGGAGCGCACCAGCTCGGGCGACATCCAGTACCTCATCCCGAACCGGCAGGGGACCGACACCCTCGCCGTCGACTACCAGACCCAGTCCGTCACCCGCCGCCAGTACCTGCCCTTCGGCCAGACCCGCAGCGGCTCCGCGAGCACGTTCCCGAACGGCACGGGCTTCGTGGGCGGCACCCCCGACCCGGCGACCTCGCTGGTCAACCTCGGGGCCCGGGAGTACGACCCGTACACCGGCCGGTTCCTCTCGGACGACCCGGTGTTCGAGTCCATGGACACGAACGAGCTGCCCGGCTACGACTACGCGGGCAACGACCCCGTGACCCTGTCCGACCCGACCGGCCAGGACAACTGGTGGGCCGATCCCACGATGAACAAGCCGGTCGATCCGGGCGGCACGCCGATCTCGCAGAGCCTCGCCGACGAGCAGGGTTTCGGCAGCCTGTGCAACGCGCACAACTGCTCGAACTACCACCCGCATCCCGTCTTCATCTCGCCCCACTTCGGCTTCAGCGCGAACACCCCGAACATCAAGCAGCTGGCCGCGGCGTTCGCGAAGGAACTGAAGACGCACTACGACAAGATGTTCGACCCCCGTGCGGCGACGTACAAGATGCCCGACAAGCTGCTCTCGTACGGCACCGAGGTCGGCACCTGGGACGACGTGTGCAAGGGGAAACCGGGCCTGTGCTCCAAGTCGTTCGCCGACGAGGTGAGCGGGCTGCACGCGGCACTCGACAAACAGGCCAAGGCGAACGAACGCGGCACCATGTGCATGTTCTTCGGCGAGTGCCACTGGTGGAAGGTGACGGCGGCCGGCGCCCTCTACTTCCGCACGATGCGTGCCGGGGCGGACGGAAAACCGATGCTGGGCAACTCCGGACGCACCCTGGGAGGCCGGCCGGCCGACTATGAGGACAATCTGGACGAGGACGGGAACATCGTCGTCGAGGACGGCGGAGACACGCCCCCGGGTCTCTCGACCACCCAGGACAATCTGGCGAAGATGCACTACTCGAGACGGCCGAACTGGCTCCCGGGCGGTCAGTCCAAGGACCCGCTCTGGGCCATCAAGGGCAGTGCGCTCTCCTCGCGAGGGCTGTCCGCGCGGCCGGAGAGCGACAACAAGTTCCACGTCATGCTCGGGCCCGACGAGAACGGCGTGTCACCCGACGAGTACAACGCGCGGATCCAGTCCACCCAGGGCGACTGGATGGCCGTCAACGCCGAGTCGATGGAGGATGTCCAGGCATTCCTGAGCGAAGTCGAAGGCATGGAAGAGTAGCGGTGCCGGGCAGACCGCCCGCTCAGACTCATTGGTGGTGAGGACTTGGTCTGGAGACTGGAAGACGGCATGGAGCTCAAGGATGTGCTGGCCGACTGGCTCGACGATGACGTCGCGGCGTTCCGGCTCGGTGTCTTCATGGGTGTCTTTCCGCGTGACCAGAAGTTCTCCTCGGTGAAGCGGATGTTCTGGATCGACGGATATCCCCTGGGAGACATGCTGTTGGAAATTCTCGACCGGATGGCGCGGGCCGGAGTGCTGCTCAAGAACGAGGACGATGTGCAGTACAAGTGGAATCCGGCTCCCACCGACCTGTCGTGAAGGCGTAGTCGGCCGCATGGGCCGGGCTCGTCCGCCCGGTCCATGCCAGGCACGGGATTCCGCTCTGCGGGCTCAGCCCTGGACCGCCGCCGGGTCCATCCACATGACCTCCCAGGAGTGGCCGTCGAGGTCGTCGAAGGAGCGGCCGTACATGAAACCGTGGTCCTGGACGTCGTCGTTGGCGGTGCCGCCGGCCGCGACCGCCTTCTCCACCAGCTCGTCGACCTTCTCGCGGCTCTCCGCGCTCAGGCAGATCAGCACCTCGCTGGTCTTGCGGGAGTCGGCGATCTCCTTCTTGGTGAAGTCGGCGTAGCGCTGCTTGCCGAGCAGCATCGCGATGATCGTGTCGCTGATCACGACACAGGAGCAGTCGTCGTTGCTGAACTGCGGGTTGATCGTGTAGCCCAGCTCCGTGAAGAACTTCCGCGACGCGGCGACGTCGTCGGTGGCCAGGTTCACGAAGATCATCTGCTGGTACATGGGGGCCTCTCCCTCGGGTGTGACGTGCTGTTCGGGGGGTTAGACCGGGGGGTGCCGCGAAAGTCATCGGCGGTTGCCGGATTTCTTCGTACGGCCTTTCAGGGGGCGAGCGGCAGTGCGGCGAGGTCGGCGATCAGCAGGGTGAGGGGGCCGAAGAGGGCCAGCAGGGCGCCGGCGCGCAGGGCGGCCGCACCGCGCAGCACCGTGGCCGGGGCGCCCAGCCGGAGCAGGGCCTCGGTGGTGCCGGCGCGGGACTGGCGGGCCTCCACGGCCGCGGTGAGGAGGGTGGCCACCGTGCAGCCGGCGACCACCAGGCCGCCGAGGGCGGTGAGCGGGCCGAAGGCGGGGGCGGCGTCGTCGTAGCCGTAGAGCGTGCCGGCCGCGAAGGCCGCGGAGGCGACCGCGCAGACGACACCGAGGGGGCGGCCGATCCTCGTGGCCTCCGCCATCAGGACGCGGCCGGCGAGGAGGCGGCGGGCGCCGGGGCGGGCGGTCTGCAGGAGCCGGCCGCAGAGGTGGGTGAGACCGGGGGCGGCGAGGACCAGGCCGAGAGCGGTGAGCGACCAGCCGGCCAGGCCGCCGGCGGGGCCCACGACGAGGCCGCCGGGGAGGGTGGTGCGGGGGGTGGCCCCGGTGGTGCCGGCGTAGGACTCGACGGCGAGCCCGGCGGCGAGGACGGCGATGCCCCAGGGGAGGCCGGTGGGGGGCTGGGTGGGTACGGAAGGGGCGGGTACCGGGCCCTCCGCGGTCGCCGGGACGTCCTGTGGGGCGGAGGAGGGGGCGTCCTGCGGGGAAGCCTGGGTGTCCTCGTCGGCCGCGTCGGCGTCGGCGGGACGGGACGGGCGTTTGAAGAGGCGGGCGCCGAAGCGGCCGTAGGCGCCGAAGGTCTCCTCGGGGGTTCCCGTGCCGTACGCGCCGAAGCGGCCGTACGCGCGGCGGCCCGGGTGGGGGAGGTCCCGGGGACGGAGGGCCAGGGCCACGGCGGCGGAGGCGAGTACCGGGGGGACGCCCAGGAGGGTCAGGGCCGCGGGGAGGGGCAGGGACTTGTCCGCCGCCAGGAAGTCCTTGGCCGCGCCGTCGAAGGGCATGCCGGTGAGGTCGCCCCGCAGGTGGAGGAAGACCAGGAGGGCCAGCAGGGAGCCCAGGACGCAGGCGAGGGCCGTGTTCAGGGCGGCGACGGCCATCAGCCGGGCCGGGCCCAGGCCGAAGGCGGAGAGGCCGGGGCGGGGCCTGGTGCCGGGGTCGGTGCGGGCGACGGCGACCGCGAGGTGCACCGTGGCGGCGAGCGGGATCGCGCACCAGGACAGCCGCAGGAGCGCCCCCGTCGGGTTCCCCGGGTGGGCCAGCGCGTAGCCGAGCGCGGACAGCAGCAGGAAGCCCGTGCCGGCGGCCGCCGTCGCCACCAGGAGGCGGCGCAGGTGGACGGCCGGGTGGGCGACGCGGGTCAGACGGAGAGCGAGCACTCGGCCCGGCCTTCCGACTCGGTGACCGGCGGCAGGTGGACGGTGTTCACCCGGCGGCCGTCCAGGAGCGGGATCCGGCGGTCGGCGAGGTCCGCCGTCTCCGCGTCGTGCGTGGCGAGGACGACCGTGATGCCGTGCGAGCGGGCCGCCGTGGTGAGGGTGCGCAGGACGTGCGCGCGGTCCGCGCGGTGCAGGGGGGCCGTCGGCTCGTCCGCGAAGAGGATCGTGGGGGCGGGCGCGAGGGCGCGGGCGATGGCGACGCGCTGGCGTTCGGCCTGCCGGAGTTCGGCCGGGCGGCTGCGGGCCCTGTCGCCCACGTCCAGGCGTTCCAGCCACTCCAGCGCGGCCACCTTGGCCCGGCGGCGGCCGGTGCCGCGCAGCATCAGGGGCAGCGCCGTGTTCTCCCAGACGTTCAGTTCGGGGACGAGCACCGGCGCCGGGTCGATCCAGCCGAAGCGGTCGCGGCGCAGCCGTTCACGGGTGACCGGGCCCATCCGGTGCACGGCCGTGCTGTTGAACCAGACCTCGCCGCCCTGCGCCGGGACCAGACCGGCCAGGCACCTCAGCAGCGTGGTCTTGCCGCTGCCGCGCGGACCGGTGACGGCGAGGATCTCGCCCTCCCGCACACCCAGCGAGATGCCGAGGATGCCCGGCGAGCCGTCCTCGTGGCTGAAGTGCAGGGAGCGTGCCCACAGCACGTCGTTGTCCGGCGGGGCCTCCATGCGCGTACACCTCGGTTCTGATCCGTTTTGCCGTGCCTTCCCACGTCCGGGGGAACGAAGGCAGGGCCGATCGGTCACGTGCACGCTAGGCGGGCGGGCGGGCGGAGCCCGGACAGCACACGGCCCCGGGCCGCCGTTCTCACTCGAACGGACGGCGCCGGGGCCGGTTCAGACAGCTGATCCGATGATCGGAATTCCGATGATCAGAGCTTCGTCCACGCCTCCGTGAGGGTGGCGCGCAGGATCTGCTCGATCTCGTCGAAGGTCTCCTGGTTGGAGATCAGCGGCGGGGCGAGCTGGACGACCGGGTCGCCGCGGTCGTCGGCACGGCAGTACAGGCCGTTCTCGAACAGGGCCTTCGAGAGGAAGCCGTACAGGACGCGCTCGGTCTCCTCGTCGTTGAAGGACTCCTTGGTCGCCTTGTCCTTGACCAGCTCGATGCCGTAGAAGAAGCCGTTCCCGCGGACGTCGCCGACGATCGGCAGGTCGTGCAGCTTCTGCAGGGTGGAGAGGAAGGCACCCTCGTTGTCGAGGACGTGCTGGTTGAGGTTCTCGCGCTCGAACAGGTCGAGGTTGGCGAGGCCGACGGCCGCGGAGACCGGGTGGCCGCCGAAGGTGTAGCCGTGCAGGAAGGTGTTGTCGCCCTTGTAGAACGGCTCGGCGATCTTGTCCGAGACGATGCAGGCACCGATCGGCGAGTAGCCGGACGTCATGCCCTTGGCGCAGGTGATCATGTCCGGGACGTAGCCGAACTTGTCGCAGGCGAACATCGTGCCCAGGCGGCCGAAGGCGCAGATGACCTCGTCCGACACGAGCAGCACGTCGTACTTGTCGCAGATCTCGCGGACCCGCTGGAAGTAGCCGGGCGGGGGCGGGAAGCAGCCGCCCGCGTTCTGGACCGGCTCCAGGAAGACGGCCGCGACCGTGTCCGCGCCCTCGAAGAGGATCTCCTGCTCGATCTGGTCGGCGGCCCAGCGGCCGAAGGCCTCCGGGTCGTCGCCGAAGAGCGGGGCGCGGTAGATGTTGGTGTTCGGCACCTTGTGCGCGCCGGGGACCAGCGGCTCGAAGGGGGCCTTCAGGCCCGGCAGGCCGGTGATGGACAGGGCGCCCTGCGGGGTGCCGTGGTAGGCGACCGCGCGGGAGATGACCTTGTACTTGGTCGGCTTGCCCTGCAGCTTGAAGTACTGCTTGGCCAGCTTCCAGGCGGTCTCCACGGCCTCGCCGCCGCCGGTGGTGAAGAAGACCTTGTTCAGGTCGCCCGGCGCGTAGTCGGCGAGGCGCTCGGCCAGCTCGACGGCCTTCGGGTGGGCGTACGACCACACCGGGAAGAAGGCCAGCTCCTGGGCCTGCTTGAAGGCGGTCTCGGCGAGCTCCGTGCGGCCGTGACCGGCCTGGACCACGAACAGACCCGCGAGACCGTCGAGGTAGCGCTTGCCCTTGTCGTCGTAGATGTAGGTGCCCTCACCCCGGACGATGGTCGGGACGGGGGAGTGCTCGTACGAGGACATGCGGGTGAAGTGCATCCACAGGTGGTCGTACGCGGTGCGGCTGAGGTCCTTCTGGGTCACGGTTATCGGGTTCCCCACATGTAGGTCTGCTTCTTCAGCTTCAGATAAACGAAGCTTTCGGTGGAGCGCACGCCGGGCAGCGCCCGGATGCGTTTGTTGATGACGTCCAGCAGGTGGTCGTCGTCCTCGCAGACGATCTCCGCGAGGATGTCGAACGAGCCCGCGGTCATCACCACGTACTCGACTTCCGACATGGCGCTCAGCGCGTCCGCGATCGACTCGACATCGCCCTCGACGTTGATGCCGACCATCGCCTGCCGGCGGAAGCCCACGGTGAGCGGGTCCGTGACGGCGACGATCTGCATGACGCCCTGGTCCAGCAGCTTCTGGACGCGCTGGCGCACGGCCGCCTCGGACAGGCCGACGGCCTTGCCGATCGCGGCGTACGGCCGGCGGCCGTCCTCCTGGAGCTGCTGAATGATGGCGAGGGAGACGGCATCCAGCTGGGGGGTGCCGTTCCTGGACTCGCGGGACGAGTCCCTCTGGTCTGCGCTTCGACTGGCCACGACCTCACTGTGCACGACGTCTCGACGGTTCCGCAAGGCCGTATCGATGAAATTCGTTGTTTGAGGTGGCTGGGATTGCGGATTTCGCAGACATGGCGGCCGTGGGGGTGTTGAAAACGTGGGATCGCGGATTAGTGTGGGTGTCTCAGTCAATGGACACCCGAACTTGGAGGGCCGGCAGTGAGCACCGAGCTGCGTCGTCTGCGCAATTACATCGACGGTGAGTTCCGGGACGCCGCCGACGGGCGGACCACCGAGGTGGTCAACCCCGCCACCGGTGAGGCGTACGCGACCGCGCCGCTGTCCGGCGAGGCCGACGTCGACGCGGCGATGGCGGCCGCGGCCGCGGCCTTCCCGGGCTGGCGCGACACCACTCCGTCGGAGCGCCAGAAGGCCCTGCTGAAGATCGCGGACGCGTTCGAGGAGCGGGCCGAGGAACTCATCGCGGCGGAGGTGGAGAACACCGGCAAGCCGACCGGGCTCACCCGCTCCGAGGAGATCCCGCCGATGGTCGACCAGATCCGGTTCTTCGCCGGTGCGGCCCGGATGCTGGAGGGCCGCTCGGCCGGCGAGTACATGGAGGGGATGACCTCCATCGTCCGCCGCGAGCCGGTCGGTGTCTGCGCGCAGGTCGCGCCCTGGAACTACCCGATGATGATGGCCGTGTGGAAGTTCGCGCCGGCGATCGCGGCGGGCAACACGGTGGTCCTGAAGCCGTCGGACACGACTCCGGCGTCGACCGTCCTGATGGCCGAGATCCTCGGCGGGATCCTGCCCAAGGGTGTCTTCAACGTCGTCACGGGCGACCGTGACACCGGCCGCCTGATGGTCGAGCACCCGGTCCCGGCGATGGCCTCCATCACCGGCTCCGTGCGGGCCGGCATGCAGGTCGCCGAGTCCGCGTCCAAGGACCTCAAGCGGGTCCACCTGGAGCTGGGCGGCAAGGCGCCGGTCGTCGTCTTCGAGGACACGGACATCGCCAAGGCCGTCGAGGACATCTCCGTGGCCGGCTACTTCAACGCCGGCCAGGACTGTACGGCGGCCACCCGGGTGCTGGTGCAGGAGTCCATCCACGACGAGTTCGTGGCGGCGCTCGCGAAGGCCGCCGCCGAGACGAAGACCGGGCAGCCGGACGACGAGGACGTGCTGTTCGGGCCGCTCAACAACCCCAACCAGCTGAAGCAGGTCTCCGGCTTCATCGAGCGGCTGCCCGCCCACGCCAAGGTCGAGGCCGGTGGCCGGCGGGTCGGTGACAAGGGGTACTTCTACGCGCCGACCGTCGTGTCCGGGCTGAAGCAGGACGACGAGATCATCCAGAACGAGGTCTTCGGGCCGGTCATCACCGTCCAGTCCTTCACGGACGAGGACCAGGCCGTTCAGTGGGCCAACGGCGTCGACTACGCGCTGGCGTCCTCGGTGTGGACCAAGGACCACGGGCGCGCGATGCGGATGTCCAAGAGGCTGGACTTCGGGTGCGTGTGGATCAACACGCACATTCCGCTGGTCGCGGAGATGCCGCACGGCGGGTTCAAGAAGTCGGGGTACGGCAAGGACCTGTCGGGGTACGGGTTCGAGGACTACACGCGGATCAAGCATGTGATGACGTCGCTGGAGGGCTGAGTCCGGCCGCGGGCGCGTGGGCGAGACCAGCCCCGCGCCCCTATAGGTGAGTTGCGCTGCCCGGGGTTGCAAAGCCGCCCCGGGCAGCGCTCTTGCCGTCAGGCCTACCAAGCCGTCAGGCCCGCCTGCGACAGGATCGGCTGATCGAGGCGCTGTTGACGCTGACGCGCAGTCAGCGGGGGCTGGAGCGGAGGGAGTCGGTGGACCTCGCGGAGGTGTCGCCGACAACGCCGTACGGCACGACCTCCCGGAGGGCGGCTGGGCTGTTCCAGCCGTTCGGTCGGCTCGGCGCGGGGGCCGGGTGCGGGCGCACACGCACCCCACGGGAGGACTCACCGTCGAGCCGGCCCTACCGCCGGTGACCGCCGATGTAACCCGGTGTTGACCGGGGCCATCGACAAGGTGTCCGGTCCGCGTCGGGTGGCTCGACGCACCGTCGATTGCCCGATCAACGCCGTCGGCGGCATGCTGCACAGGTGCCCCAGAATCCTCCTCGAACGCCCGCGCTCTCCCGTCGCTCCCTGCTGCGCGCGCTCGGCGGCACCGCCGCGCTGGGCGCGCTGGCCGGCTGCGGGGTGCCCGCCGCCTATGTGAAGGCCGGCGACCGTGCCGTCACCGACCTGTCCGCCCGGGACCACCGGCTGGTCTTCGCGAACTGGCCGCTGTACATCGACGTGGACGACGACAACCCGAACAAGCGGCCCACGCTCGACGCCTTCCAGAAGCGCACCGGGATCTCCGTCGACTACATCGAGGAGATCAACGACAACGACGAGTTCTTCGGCAAGATCAGCCCGGCGCTGATGAACCACCAGTCCACCGGCCGGGACATCATCGTCATCAGCGACTGGATGTGCGCGCGGTTCGTCCGCCTGGGCTGGGTCCAGCAGATGGACCGCGCCCACCAGCCGAACGTCGCGAAGTACCTGGACCCGCTGCTGCGC
Source organism: Streptomyces sp. NPDC090088 (assembly GCF_044747345.1). Taxonomy (NCBI): domain Bacteria; kingdom Bacillati; phylum Actinomycetota; class Actinomycetes; order Kitasatosporales; family Streptomycetaceae; genus Streptomyces; species Streptomyces sp. NPDC090088. The sequence continues at coordinate 1,508,445 of NZ_JBIVDZ010000002.1, forward strand.
AACCCCGCCTTCGACCCGGGCCGCCTCCACACCGTGCCCTGGCAGTCGGGCATCACCGGCATCGCCTACAACCGCCGGAAGCTGGGCCGCGAGATCCGGCACGTCAAGGACCTGTGGGCGAGCGACCTCAAGGGCCGGGTGACCCTGCTCTCCGGCCTCGACGAGGCGTTCGCGCTGCTGATGCAGGGCAACGGCGTCGACATCACCCAGTGGACGGCCGACGACTTCTACGCCGTCTGCGACGAGGTGCAGCAGCAGGTCGACCGCGGCCAGATCCGCCGCTTCACCGGCAACGACTACACGAAGGACCTGGTCAGCGGGGACGTCCTGGCCTGCCAGGCGTACTCCGGCGATGTCATCCAGCTCCAGGCCGACAACCCCGACATCCGCTTCCTCGTCCCCGAGGAGGGCGCGGAGCTGTGGTCGGACTCGCTGATGATCCCGGACCGCGCCGCCCACAAGGCCAACGCGGAACGGCTCATCGACTACTACTACGAGCCGGAGGTCGCCGCCGAGCTGGCGGCCTGGGTCAACTACGTCTGCCCCGTCCCGGCCGCCCAGCAGGTCCTCGCCGACTCCAAGGACAAGGACACCGCGGCCCTCGCCGACAACCCCCTCATCTTCCCGAACACGGCCATGCGCGAGCGCCTCGCCATCGCCCGCGACATCACCTCGAAGGAACGGGTGGACTTCGCCAAGCGGTGGAACTCGATCGTGGGGTTGTAGGGGGCGATCATCCGCCGTCTTCCCGGTACTCCGTGCAGGCGTCGGTCAGCCAGGCGGCCAGGTAGGCGGCGAAGGAGGCGCGGACCAGGAGGCGGAGGTCGCAGGGTGTCTCGTCGCGTACCAGGAGGGTGACCGGGGCCTGGGCCAGCAGGGTGGTGAGGCAGGAGCCGGCCGGGGTGACCCTGGGGTCGAGGTCGATGGCGCAGCCCTGGGCCAGCACGGTGCGGACGAGGTCACCGGAGAGGGCCAGCGTCGTACGCTGCGCCGAGACGTCGGTGACGGTGGCGAACGCGTCGCCGACGGCCGAGCGCAGCTGGGCGGAGAGGTCGTTGCGACGGCCCTCCGGGGCGATCAGCAGCCATTCGTCCGGGCCCGTCCACAGCACCTCGACGTCGCCGGACCGCTCGGCGCGCAGGGGGCCGGGCAGGGGGACGCCCAGGCAGGACTCGACGGCCTGGGCCGCGGCGCCGCCCGGCTCCAGGCGGAGGGTGAGGTGGGTCAGGAAGGGCAGCTCCCGTACCTCGATGCCGGCCGGCAACCGGGCCAGGGTGTCCTGCCACTCGGACAGCGGGCTGAAGCGGGCGGGTGTCTCAACCGTCACGGCGAGCTCCCTCCTTGTCGAAGAGCACGGGGTCGGTCACGGTCACCGGGACGGTCCGGCCGTCGAGCGGGACGTAGAGGGTTTCACCGATGCGACGGGTTCCCGAACGCACCAGGGCCAGGGCGAACGTCCGTCGCAGGGCGTCGCTGCGGTAGCTGGAGGTGACGTGGCCCAGCATGGGCACCGGGGGTGCCGGGATGTCGCTGGTGGCGATGATCTGGGCGCCCTCGGGGAGCAGCACGTGCTCGTCGGCCGGGAGCAGGCCGACCAGCTGCTTGCGGTCCTCGCGCCGGTTCTCCGCGCGGGTGAAGGACCGCTTGCCGACGAAGTCCGGCTTCTTCTTCGACACCACCCAGGACATACCGAGGTCCTGCGGGGTGACGGTGCCGTCGGTGTCCTGCCCGATGATCGGGTAGGCCTTCTCGGCGCGCAGCACGTGCATCGTCTCGGTGCCGTACGTCGTGAGGCCGAACTCCTCGCCGGCCGCGCAGAGGGCTTCCCACACCGTGATGCCGTACCAGGCGGGCACGTTGATCTCGTAGGCGAGCTCACCGGAGAAACTGATCCGGCAGACCCGGGCCGCGACCCCGGCGACGGTGGTGTCCTGCCAGGACATGAAGGGGAAGGCGTCGTTGTCGACGGCCAGGTCCGGGGCGACCAGGGCCAGGACGTCGCGGGAGCGGGGGCCGACCAGGGGGATCGTCACCCAGTGTTCGGTGACGGAGGTCAGGTGCACCCGCAGGTCGGGCCACTCCGTCTGGAGCCACTCCTCCATCCACTCCAGGACCTTGGCCGCGTTGCCGGTGGTCGTGGTGAGCAGGAACTCCTGCTCGGCGACCCGGATCACCGTGCCGTCGTCGATCGCCATGCCGTCGACGCCGCACATCACGCCGTAGCGGACCCGGCCCGCCTTGAGGGTGCTCATCAGGTTCGTGTAGAGCCGGTCCAGCAGCACGCCGGCGTCCGGGCCCCGCACATCGATCTTGCCGAGGGTGGAGCCGTCCATCATCGCGACGCCGGTGCGGGCGGCCCGGCACTCGCGCAGCACGGCCTCCTCCATGGTCTCCCCGGCCCGCGGGTAGTACCAGGGGCGCTTCCACTGGCCGACGTTCTCGAACAGGGCGCCGTGCGCGACGTGCCAGGGGTGGATCGCCGTCACCCGGACCGGGTCGAAGAGCTCGCCGCGGTTGCGGCCCGCGAGGGCGGCGAAGGAGACCGGCACGGCCGGCGGGCGGTAGCGGGTGGTGCCGAGGTCGGCGACGTCCACGCCCAGCGCCTCGGCGACGATGCCCGAGGTCATCACGCCCGAGGTACGGCCCTGGTCGTGGGCGGTGCCGATGGTGGTGTACCGCTTGACGTGCTCGACCGAGCGCAGGCCCGCCCCGGTCGCCCGCAGCACGTCGGAGACGGCCGCGTCGCGCTGCAGGTCGACGAACTGGAGCGCGCCGTCCTGGTCGTCGTGACGGTCCTGGGGGCTCGGCACCCGCCAGAGCACCCGGGCGGGCGCACCGTCCGGGAGCGGCGCGGTGGCCGGCAGGGCGACCTCCGGGGCCGTCCTGCCGAGCGCCGACAGGGCCTGCCGGGCCGCGTCCACGCCGTCCGCGAGGCAGCCGGAGAGGGTGAAGGTGCCCCCGGCCGCCCCCGCCGTGCGGACGGCACCGGGCGTGTCGGCGGGCACGAAGGCGCCGATCCCGGCGTCGTAGCGCAGGGTGCCGCGGGCCTGGCTGAACAGGGCGACCGCCGGGTTCCAGCCGCCGGAGACCAGCAGCAGGTCGCAGTCGACGCCGTGCCGCTCGCCGAGCCGGCCCTCGCCGAAGGGCGCGACATGGGCGCGGGTGACGCGTTCGATGCCGCTGGTGCCGGTGACGACCTGGCCCGCGCGGATGCCGATGCCGCGTTCGGCGCAGGCGGTCCGCCAGTGCTCCGGCACCTGTTCGCGTACGTCGACCACCGCGGCGATCCGCACACCCGCGTCGGCCAGTTCGAGCGCTGCCGGGTAGGCGCTGTCGTTCGTGGTGAAGACGACGGCCCGTGAACCGGGCAGGACGCCGAAGCGGTTGAGGTAGGTGCGGGCCGAGCCGGCCAGCATGATCCCGGGCCGGTCGTTGTTGTCGAAGGCGACCGGACGCTCGTAGGCGCCGGTGGCGTACACGACCTGCCGGGAGCGGATCCGCCAGATCCGCTGCCGGGAGACGTGGGCGGGTGCCGCCGCGCCGAGGTGGTCGGTGCGCTTCTCCAGGGCGAGGACGAGTCCGTCGTCGTAGTGGCCGAAGGCGGTGGTGCGCGGCAGGATCCGTACGTCGGCGTGGCCGGCGAGCTCCGCGAGGACGGAGCCGGCCCATTCACTCGCCGGTGCGCCGTCGATCAGTTCCTGGGTGCCGAGCAACGAACCGCCCGGCTGCGGGAGTTCGTCCACGAGGATGACCCGGGCGCCGGTCCGGGCGGCGGCCAGGGTGGCGGCCAGTCCCGCCGGGCCCGCGCCGACGACCAGGAGGTCGCAGTGGGCGTGCAGGGTGTCGTAGCGGGCGGTGTCCGGCTCGGTGCTCAGCCTGCCCTGGCCGGACAGGCCCCGGGCGACCAGGCCGTCGTACAGCTCGACGGTGGTGGCGGTGAGCATCGGCTCGGGGAAGGGGAACTCGATCTGGACGAGCGCGTTGGGTTCCTCGGCACCGGCGGCCAGGATCCCGCGCGGGCGGCCGTGCTTGATGCTGTGGGCCACGTGGTGGACGCCGTTGGCGAGCAGGGCCGAGGCGAGGGTGTCGCCGGGGTGGCCGGTGTAGGCGGTGCCGTCGAAGGTGAAGGAGAGGGCGGTGGCGCGGTCGACGTGGCCGTGGCCGGGGGCGCGGAAGGGGGTGTTCATCGGGTGGCCTCCTGGTCCTTCGCCCCGGGCACGGACACGGAGAGGAACTCGTGGGTGACGGTGTCGCGCACGGCGTTGAACCAGCGGCGGCAGCCGGCCGCGTGGACCCAGCGTTCGGCGAACGGGCCCTTGGGGTTGTCGCGGAAGAAGACGTACTGGGCCCACTGTTCGTCGTCGAGGGCGTAGGGGTCCTCGGGGTAGGCGACGTGCGCCTGGCCGCCGTAGTGGAACTCGATCTCCTCGCGGTCGCCGCACCAGGGGCAGGTGATGAGCTGCATGCCGGTACTCCTCGCTCAGTGGGCCACGGCGGCGGCGCCGTGCTCGTCGACCAGGGCACCGGTGGTGAAGCGGTCGAGGGTGAAGGGCGCGTTGTAGGGGTGGGGTGTGCCGGTGGCGACGGTGTGCGCGAAGCACCAGCCGACGCCCGGGGTGGCCTTGAAACCGCCGGTGCCCCAGCCGCAGTTGAGGTAGAGGCCCTCGACCGGTGTCAGGCCGACGATGGGGGAGGCGTCCGGGGTGGTGTCGACGATGCCGGCCCAGGTGCGCAGCAGGTGGGCGCGGGCGAAGACGGGGAACAGCTCCAGGGCGGCGGCCATCTGGCGCTCCAGGATGTGGAAGGCGCCGCGCTGGCCGTAGCCGTTGTAGCTGTCGATGCCGGCGCCCATCACCAGCTCGCCCTTGTGCGCCTGGGAGACGTACACGTGCACGGCGTTCGACATCACCACGGTCGGGTGGACGGGTTCGAGGAGCTCCGAGACCAGCGCCTGCAGCGGGTGGCTCTGCAGCGGCAGCCGCAGCCCGGCCATGGACGCGAGCACGGAGGAGTGCCCGGCCGCCGCGAGCGCGACCTTCCCGGCGGCGATGGGGCCGCGCGTGGTCCGCACGCCGCGCACCCGGCCGTCGGCGATGTCGAGGCCGGTGACCTCGCAGTCCTGGATCAGGTCGATGCCGTACGCGTCGGCCCTGCGGGCGAAACCCCAGGCCACGTAGTCGTGCTTGGCGATGCCGGCGCGCGGCTGGTAGGTCGCGCCGAGCACCGGATAGCGCACGTCCGGCGAGATGTTGACGATCGGGCAGACCTTGGCGACGTCCTCCGGCTCCAGCCACTCGGCGTCGATGCCGTTGAGCTGGTTGGCGTAGACCCGGCGCTTGCTGTCGCGGATGTCCTGGAGGGTGTGGGCCAGGTTGAGCACACCGCGCTGGCTGAAGAGGATCGGGTAGTCGAGGTCCTCTTCGAGGGTCTCCCAGAGCTTGAGGGAGTGCTCGTAGATGCCGGAGCTCTCGTCCCAGAGGTAGTTGGAGCGGATGATCGTGGTGTTGCGGGCCATGTTGCCGCCCGCGAGCCAGCCCTTCTCCAGCACGGCGATGTCGGTGATGCCGTGGTTCTTCGCCAGGTAGTAGGCGGTGGCCAGGCCGTGCCCGCCGCCGCCGACGATCACGACGTCGTACGACCGCTTGGGGTCGGGGTTGCGCCACAGGAACTCGGGGTGGTCGGGGAGGACGTCGCCGGGCGTGGCGGGGGCGGTGTCGGGTGCGTGCGTCACCGGGCGGCCTCCTCGGCCATGAGCTGCGGGGCGGTGGGGTAGAGCGGGAAGCGGTCGGTGAGGAGCTGGACGCGGCGGCGCAGTCCGGCGGCGACCCGGTCGTCGAAGCCGGGCAGGAAGGCCGTGGCGACGATGTCGGCGACCTCGGTGAACTCCTCCCTGCCGAAGCCGCGGGCGGCCAGGGCGGGGGTGCCGATACGGACCCCGGAGCTGACCATCGGCGGGCGCGGGTCGAAGGGGACGGCGTTGCGGTTGACGGTGATGCCGACCTGGTGCAGCCGGTCCTCGGCCTGCCTGCCGTCGAGTTCGGAGTGGCGCAGGTCGACCAGGACCAGGTGGACGTCGGTGCCGCCGGTCAGCACGCTCACCCCGGCCGCCCTCGTGTCCTCGGCCAGCAGTCGCTCCGCCAGGATCGCCGCCCCTTCCAGGGTGCGGGCCTGCCGCTCCGCGAACTCCGGCCGCGCTGCCATCCGGAACGCCACGGCCTTCGCCGCGACGACGTGTTCGAGGGGGCCGCCCTGCTGGCCCGGGAAGACCGACGAGTTGATCTTCTTGGCGAGTTCGGCGGTGGACAGGATCACTCCGCCGCGGGGACCGCCGAGCGTCTTGTGGGTGGTCGTGGTCACCACGTGCGCGTGCGGTACGGGGGAGGGGTGCAGTCCGGCCGCGACCAGGCCCGCGAAGTGCGCCATGTCGACCATCAGGTAGGCGTCGACCTCGTCGGCGATCCGGCGGAACTCCGCGAAGTCCAGGTGGCGGGGGTAGGCCGACCAGCCGGCCACGATCAGCTTCGGCCGGTGCTCGTGGGCGAGCTTGCGGACCTGGGCCATGTCGATGCGGTGGTCGTCCTCGCCGACCTGGTAGGCCGCCACCTTGTACAGGCGGCCGGAGAAGTTGAGCCGCATGCCGTGGGTGAGGTGGCCGCCGTGCGCCAGGTCCAGGCCGAGGATCGTGTCGCCGGGCTGCAGCAGGGCGGCCATGACGGCCGCGTTGGCCTGGGCGCCGGAGTGCGGCTGCACGTTCGCGGCCTCGGCTCCGAACAGCGCCTTGATGCGGTCGATCGCGATCTGCTCGATGACGTCGACGTGCTCGCAGCCGCCGTAGTAGCGGCGGCCGGGATAGCCCTCGGCGTACTTGTTGGTCAGGACCGAGCCCTGGGCCTGCATGACCGCGAGCGGTGCGAAGTTCTCGCTCGCGATCATCTCCAGCGTGCCGCGCTGCCGGGCCAGTTCCGCGTCGATCGCCGTGGCGATCTCGGGGTCGAAGTCGTCGAGCCGGGCGCTGAGCACCGCGGAGCGGGCCGCTTGCTGGTCGGGGGCGTGGGCAGTCATGAGAACTCCCTGAGGACCTGAAGACCGAAGACCTGAAGACCGAAGACCTGAAGACCGAAGACCTGGGGACCGACTGGAAGGTGACTGATATATCAACCTGCTGTTGCGATACGCTAAGAGGACGGATCGGCCCGCGTCAAGGGAGGGCTTGGTGTGACTTCGTCGTCCGTCACCGGTCAAGGTGCTGGTCAAGGTGCTGGTCAGGGCGAGGGAACGCTGGCCGACCAGGCCTATCGCGCCATCTCGGACCGTCTGGTGACCCTCCGGATCCGCCCCGGGGAGCCCATCAACGACGAGCGGATCGCCACCGAGCTCGGCTTCGGGCGCACCCCCGTCCGCGAGGCCCTCAAGCGCCTCGAACACGAGCGCCTGATCGTCGCCTACCCCCGGCGCGGGACCTTCGCCACCGAGGTGCAGATCGCCGACCTCGGGCACATCTCCGAGGTCCGCCGCCGGCTGGAGCCCCTCGCCGCGGGCCTGGCGGCACAGCGGGCCGGCGCGGCCGACCGCGCCGCCCTCGACCGGCTGCTGGCCCGGCTGGCGGACGTCTCCGACTCAGGCACCGACCTGATCCGGCTCGACATGACCCTGCACCGCGCCATCTACGCCGCGACCCGCAATCCCTACCTCGAAGACACCCTGATCAGGTACGACAACCTCGCCACCCGCATCTGGTGCCTGTTCCTCGACCGGCTCCCGGGCCTCGCGGGCCATGTGCACGAGCACGGCCCCCTGCTGCGCGCCGTCATCGAGGGCGACGCGGAGAAGGCCGCTGCCCTGGCCCAGGGGCATGTGGAGGGGTTCGAGGCGGCCGTGCGGAGCGTCATCTGAGCCGCGGCGCGCGTGCCGCCGGCGGCAGCCTCGCCGGTACGACGGCCTTCGGCCGGCCGGTCCGCGTCAGTTCGCCGCCGCGCCCCGCGGCTCCCCAGGCCGCAGCCGGGGCCTGCCCGCCAGCGTGGTCCACAGGTAGGGGGCCACGTCGTCCTCGGAGAGCTGGGCGATCATGTAGCGGACACAGCGTTCGATCTTGACCCGCCACAGCCGCGCCGCCTCGTTCCCGTCCGCGTCACGCAACGCGTCGTGGACGGCCGTGTCCTCGCTCGCGATGGTGTCGCAGGCCTGGCTGTAGTTCATGTCCAGGACCGTGACGAACATCCGCAGCCGGGCCGTGAGGCGCTCGAAGGTGTGGGCGGCCTGGGGAAGGTCCGCGATCCGGGCGAGGGCGTCCTGGTAGCGGAGGTCGACCTCCCGGATGCGCAGGTGGTCGTTGTCGCGGGCCGCCGCGTGCACCTCCGCCAGGGCGGCCGAGGCCGGCGCGAGGTTCTCACGGCCCAGCATGGCGATGCGGCGCATCAGCAGGGCACCGAGGCTCGCGCGCAGGGCATAGAGGTCGAGGACGTCCTTCGCGGTGATGTCGGGGATCGCGGTCGCACCGCCCGGCAGCAGATCGAGCATGCCCTCCTCGGCCAACGCCCGCAGGCCCGCGCGGACGACCCGGCGGGAGAGGCCGAGGCCGTGTGCGAGCGGAGCCTCCCGGACGCGGTCGCCCGGCCGGCAGCCGGTCGTCAGGAGGGCCTCGCGCAGCAGCCCGATGACGGGATCGGAGGTGACGGGCGCGCCCGGCGCGGCGTCGAGCGCGGTGATCCGCGCCGCTTCGGGCGGGCCGGGCGGGACGAGTGAGCGGGTGTCCGGGGTGTTCGAGTCATTGTCGGGGCCGCAGATGGCCGGGATGACGTACGACGGACGCGGTGGGGCGACACGGGTGAAGGGCGCCGCGGACGGGGTCCAGGTGGTGGACCAGGTCAGCAGGGCGTCGCGCAGCCGGGGCGTACGGGACGCCGGCTCGCGGGGGAGCCGGTCGTCGGCGGCGAGGAAGCGGTGCGCCTCCTCGGTCCACGCCTCCGAACCGGGCGCATGGTGCCAGCGCCCGGAGCCGTCCGGCCGACCGGCGGCACCGGACAGCCCGTGGGCCAGCAGGTGCACGCTCGTCCCGGCACCCACGGCCGACGTCACCTGTTCCACGAACGCCCGCAGCCCGGGTACCTCCCCGAGGTGCCGCTCGCCCCGCAGCGCCGCGAAGGCGCAGACCACGGCCAGGACATGGGCCGCGTCCCGGTCCTGCCCGAACAGCCGGCCGGCCACGGGCACCGCCGGGCCGCGCGCGGACGGACCCCGCCCGGACCGGGCCGTCACGGCGAGCACGCACACCGGGGGCGCCGTGAACAGCCCCACCGCCTCCTCGGCGCGGTCCGGCAGGGACCACGCCCGGCGCGGGCCGACCTGCACACGCGCCCCCGGCTGGGCACGGTAGGTCCGCCAGATCCGGCTCACCGTGCTCTGGCTCAGACCGGTCTCGGCCGCCATCGAACGGGTCGACCAGCCCCGTGCGGCACCGGGCGGCGGCGGGGTGAGGGTACGGACGAGGACGTGCGCCACCGTGTCGTCGTCGGCCGCCGGCGGGCGTCCCGGCCGGGGTTGCTCGTCCAGGCCGGCCAGCCGCTCGGCGAGGAAACGGCCGCGCCACTTGCCGACCATGTCGCGGGAGACGCCGAGGTGTTCGGCCACGGCGGTGCTGGTGGCCCCGCCCGCACAGGCCAGCACGATGCGGGCGCGCAGGGCCCGCGCCTGTGAGCAGGAGCGACTGCGGGTCCACAGCAGGAGTGCGGCCCGTTCGTCCTCGGTGAGGACCACGGCGTCACGGGGGCGGCCGGCCATGCGGCAACCGTAGCCGAACTTCTGACTCGGAAGTACCCCCGAACCCCCGCGGAGGCGGGGCCATTGTTGGCCCGCCACGGCCTTCACATACTTCGAGGCAACCCGGTGGCCATGCCGCCGGCGTCCCCCGGAAACCGAGAATTCGCCTCGCCACCACGACTCCGGCCGCCCGTCCGTACGCAGGACGGGCCGAAGGACGCAGTACCGGCCCGGCCGGCCCGCGCCGGCCTCCCCCGCAGGGCGGTACCAGCGCACCTGGAGTCGTGGTCCTCCCCGCAAGCCATCGATCCCCGCCTGGACCGGGCGTACCTTCGAACAGGTACGCCCGGGTATCGCTCCCGGAGGCCGTGATGACAGAAATCGCAGGAAACAAGGTGGACGACGCGCCCCTGTCGCGCTTCCACAAGAAACTGGCGCTGTACTCCTCCGGGGGGCCGTTCCTCGACGGCTATGTGCTGAGCATCATCGGCGTCGCCATGGTGCAGATCACCCCGCGACTGCAGCTGTCCAGCTCCGCCCAGGGCCTGATCGGCGCGTCGGCGCTCATCGGCATCTTCCTCGGCGCCTTCGCCGGCGGGTACCTGACGGACAGGTTCGGCCGGCAGGTCCTCTACACCATCGACCTGGTCGCCATCATCGTCTGTTCCGTGGCCCAGTTCTGGGCCGACGACCCGGTGTGGCTGTTCGTGCTGCGGCTGCTGATCGGCATGGCCGTGGGAGCCGACTACCCGATCGCGACCTCGCTGCTGGCCGAGTTCACGCCCCGGCGCTACCGGGGTCCGCTGCTGGGCGGTCTGGTCGTCATGTGGTTCGTGGGTGCCGCCGTCGCGTACATCGTCGGCGAGCTGCTGCTGAAGACGGGCGACGACGGGTGGCGGTGGATGCTCGCGAGCGCCGCGCTGCCGGCCACGGTCATCGTGCTGCTGCGCCTGGGCACGCCCGAGTCCCCGCGCTGGCTGGCGAACAAGGGCCGGACCGAGGAGGCCGAGGACGTCCTGCGGAAGGTCTACGGTCCTGACGCGTCGATCGCCGACCTGCCGGAGGAGGAAGAGCGCGAGAACGTCGACCTCAAGGCGATCCTGCGCTCCGGCTACGGCGGGCGGATGCTGTACATCTCCGTGTTCTGGACCTGTTCCATCGTGCCGCTGTTCGCCGTCTACGCCTTCGGCCCGGCCATCCTCGGCGCGCTGCACCTCGAAGGCTCGCTCGCCAACGTCGGCTCGGCCCTGATCACCGTCATGTTCCTGGTCGGCTGTGTGATCGCGCTGTTCTTCGTGAACCGGGTGGGCCGCCGCCCGCTGGTCATCCACAGCTTCGTCTGGTCGGGCCTGGCGCTGCTGCTGCTCGGGATCTTCCCGGACGCGCCCGCCGCCGTGATCATGGTGCTGTTCGCCGCCTACGCGGTCGTCATCGGCGGCACCCAGATCCTGCAGTGGGTCTACCCGAACGAGCTGTTCCCGACCGAGGTACGCGGATCCGCGGTCGGTCTGGCCTCCTCCGCCAGCCGGATCGGTGCCGCCGTCGGCACCTACCTGGTCCCCATGGCCCTGACCGGCTGGGGCATCGGCGGCACCATGATCGCGGCCGCCGCCATCAACGCCGTCGGCGCCGCGGTCTCCGTCCTGTGGGCGCCCGAGACCCGCGGCATGGCCCTGCACGAGGCCGCCGCCCTGTCATCCACGCCGGCGGAGCCGGTCGGCCGTCCCGCCGCCGTCTGACCGCCACCGGCGGGGCCCCACGAGTGGGGCCCCGCCGGGCAGCCGAGCCCTCTCCCCCTTTTGAACGCGCAGGAGGTTTTCCATGAAGGACGTGGTCATCGTCGGTGGTGGCATCGCGGGTCTGGCCGCCGGCTGGCGGCTGCGGCACTGGGACACCCTGCTGCTGGAGTCCGAGGGCCGGGTGGGCGGCCGTATCCGCTCGGAGCGCCGCGGCCCGTACTGGCTGAACTGGGGCGGACACGTCTACGCCGGCGGCGACTCCGCGACCGGCTGGCTGCTCGACAACACCGGCGTCGACTCGGTCCCGGTGCCCGGCTCGCTGGCGGGTCTGGCGATGAACGGCAAGCTGCTGCTCAAGGGCCGCGTGGAGACGTACCCCTTCCGCATCCCCATGTCCATGGCAGCACGGGTCGGCATGGTCACGGCGGGCGCCAAGGTCGCGCTGCGGGTGGCGCGTTACGCGCGGATCGTGCGGCGGCGGCGCGACGAGACCCCCGCCCAGCACCAGCAGCGGATCTACGACTTCATGAACGACCGCTCCTTCAAGGACTTCATCGGCGACCTCCCCGAGGACGCCGAGGCCCTCTTCAAGCCGACGGTGACCCGCTCCTCCGCCGACATCGACCAGCTCTCGGCCGGCGCCGGCGTCGGCTACTTCAGCCTGGTGTGGAACATCGGCGGCGGTCTCTCGCAGAGCATCCTGGGCGGTCCGTCCACCCTGACCGAGTCCATCGCCGCGGCCCTGTCCGACCGGGTGCGGCTGAACGCGACCGTCGACGAGATCGTCCAGAAGGACGCCTCGGTCGTGGTCCGTTACCGGCAGGACGGCGTCGAGCGGGAGACCGAGGCCCGCTACGTGGTCCTGGCCACCCCGGCGACCGTCAGCCACCGGATCGCCGTCGACCTGGACCGGGACGTCCGCGAGGCCCTCTCGAAGATCGTCTACGGCCCCTATGTCAGCGCCGCCTTCCTCTCCGACGAGAGCGGCCGTCAGGTCTGGGACGACGCCTACGGCATCGCCGCCCCCAAGCGCTCCTTCAACGTCGCGCTGAACATGTCCAACGTCGTCCACGGCTACGCACGGGAACGGCGGCCGGGCAGCAGCATCATGACCTTCTCGCCCGGCAGCCTCGCCCGCGAACTGCTGGAGCACGACGACGACACCGTCCGCCGGATCTACCTGGACGACCTGGATCAGGTCCTGCCCGGCTTCGCCGGCCACGTCGTGGAGGCCGAGGTCCAGCGCTGGCCCACCGGCGCCCCGTACTGCTTCCCCGGCCGCGGAAAGCTCCAGCAGACCCTGACCCGCCGCAGCGGCCGGGTGTTCCTGGCCGGCGACTACCTCGGCACCCTCTACACCGAGACCGCCATCCAGACCGGCCTCTCCGCCGCGCACGAGGTCCGCAGCCTCCTCGCCACCGGCCGGCAGACCGCCGCGCGCGACCTGGCTCCGGCGCGCAGCGCGTCGTAGACCCACCGCCTCTCCTTTCTTCACCGCCCCGTTCTCCACCGTCTCTCCTTCCTCCACCGCCCCCTTCTCTCCCCCCCCCCCCCCGAAACCGAGGAGATCCCAGAAATGTCGGCACAGCTCAGCGGTGTCCTGACCGCACTCGCCTCCCCCTTCGCCGCGGACGGGCGGCTCGACGAGAAGGTGCTGCGCCGCCTGGTCGACCGCAGCATCGACGGCGGGGTCGACGGCGTGGTCGCCTGCGGCTCCACCGGGGAGTTCGCCGCGCTCACCGGTGACGAGCGGCGCCTGCTCGTCGAGACCGTCGTCGACCAGGCCGCCGGACGCGTCCCCGTCGTCGCCCAGACCGGCGCGGTGAGCACCAGGGAAGCGGTCGGACTGTCCCGGCACGCGGAGGCCGCCGGCGCCGCCGTCCTCATGGTCGTCACCCCGTACTACGAGCCGCTGACCATGGACGAGACCCTGCACTACCTGCGCACGGTCGCCGACGCCGTACAGATCCCGGTCATGCTCTACAACCTGCCGGGTGCCACCGGCGTCAACCTCGACCCCGACACCGTCGGACGGCTCGCCCGCGAGGTCGAGAACATCCGGTACATCAAGGACACCAGCGCCGACATGGCCCAGGCCGGACGGCTCATCCACCATCACGGCGACGTCATCTCGACGTTCGTCGGCTGGGACAGCCTCCTCCTCCAGGCGCTCACCGAAGGCGCGGCCGGTGTCATGGCCGGGACCGCGAACGTGATGCCGGCCGAGCTCGTCTCGGTCCACCGCGCCCTGCTCGCCGGCGACCTCGACCGGGCCCGGGCCGAGTGGGCGCGGCTCTACCCGCTGATGGACGCGATCATGTCCGCCCCGTTCATCCAGGCGGTCAAGGTGGCGCTGAACGCGGCCGGGGTCCCGGTCGGCGGCCCCCGCGAACCGCTGCTCGGCCTCGACGCCGCCACGACGGCCAGGATCTCCTCCCTGGTCGGGTCGACGCTGCCGCACCCGTCCGCCGCGCACTGACGAACCGCACGACAGCCACCGCGTTTCCGGCCGTACGACACGAGGAGCCACCGCTCATGACCACTGCCGCCGACCCCACGCCGGCCACCGTCCGGCGCGCCGCCGACCCGTCCCCCCTGATCGGCGCCGCCGATCTGCCCCCGGCCCGGCACTTCGTCGACGGGACCTTCGTCGAGCCGTCGACCGACCGGGTCATCGACGTGGTCGACCCGAGCACCGAGGACGTCATCGCCCGGGTGCCCGAGGGAACCGCCGAGGACGTCGACCGGGCGGTGGCCGCCGCGCTGGCGGCCGCGGGCCCGTGGGCACGGCGGCTCCCCAGGGAGCGCTCCGAGCTGCTGCACGCCGTCGCCGACCGGCTCGCCGGGAACACCGAGTTGCTGGCGCGGCTGGAGTCGGCGAACACCGGCAAGCCGCTCGCGGTCTCGACGGACGACGTCGGCCAGGCGGTCGACACCTTCCGGTTCATGGCGGGCGCGGTGCGCGCGGCCACGTCCCTGGCCGCCGGCGAGTACGCCGAGAACCACCTGTCGGTCATCCTGCGCGAACCGCTCGGCGTGATCGGTGTGATCACCCCCTGGAACTACCCCCTCCTCATGGCGGCCTGGAAGATCGCCCCCGTCCTCGCCGCCGGCAACACCCTGGTCCTGAAGCCGTCCGAGCAGACTCCGCTGACCACCCTGAAGTTCGCCGAACTCGTCGCCGACCTGCTGCCGGCCGGTGTGCTGAACGTGGTGAACGGCTACGGCGCGACGGTCGGTGCCCGGCTCGCCGAGCACCCGGACGTCGACATGATCGCCCTGACCGGTTCGGTCGGCAGCGGCCGTGCCGTGGCCCGCGCCGCCGCCGACACCCTCAAGCGCGTCCACCTCGAACTCGGCGGCAAGGCCCCGGTGATCGTCTTCGAGGACGCCGACCTCACGGCCGCCGCGTCCGCGCTGCGCGTCGCCGGTTTCTGGAACTCGGGCCAGGAGTGCGGCGCCGCCTGCCGCGTCCTCGTCCATGAGTCGGTCGCGGGTGAGTTCATCGAGCGACTCGTCGGCGAGGTACGGGCGTTGGTCGTCGGCGAGCCTGCCGCCGGAGCGGACGTCGAGGTCGGCCCGATGGTGTCGAAGGCCCACTTCGACCGGGTCACCGGATTCCTGGAACGGGCGAAGAAGGAGGGGTTGCGGGCGGCGACCGGCGGCGGGGCCCTGGACGGGCCCGGTCACTTCGTGGCCCCGACCGTCCTGGTCGACGTCCCCGAAGGGACCGAGGCGGCCCGCGAGGAGATCTTCGGCCCGGTCGTCACGGTGGAGACCTTCACCGACGAGGACGAAGCGGTCCGCCGCGCCAACGACGTCCCGCTCGGCCTCTCGGCGTCCGTATGGACCGAGAACGCCCGCCGCAGCCACGACATCGCCGCCCGCCTCGACTTCGGCACCGTCTGGGTCAACTCCCACCTCGTCCTCGCCAGCGAAGTCCCCTGGGGCGGCTTCAAGGGCTCCGGCTACGGCCGCGACCTGTCGATCTACGCCCTCGACGACTACACGCGCACCAAGCACGTGATGCACCACCACGGCCGCTGAGCCGCCGAGCCGCGCCGGTGGGGCCGCCGGGTGGCCGTTGACGAGGGGGGATGGCAAGACACCATCGCGGTATTGATGCAGCCGAGTGTTGTCACGGCGGTGCTCAGGCGCCCGGCGCGGGAGCCCCTTCCGGTGCGGGCGCCGTCTGTGAGGCGTGGTCGGCGAAGCGCCGGGCGGCCGGCGGGAGGGTGCGGGAGGCGAGGCGGGCGATGCCGATGTCGCGGGCGGCCCGGACGTCGGTGAGGCTGAGGTAGCGGATGGGCAGGTCCGGGTTGGTCTCCGGGGCCGCCGCGGCCTCCGGCGCGGCCGGGATCAGGGAGACGCCGAGGCCGGCCGCGACCAGGCCGCGCAGGGTCTCCACCTCCTCGCCCTCGAAGCCGACGAGCGGACTGAAACCGGCCTGGTGGCACAGGGTCTCGGTGACGCTGCGCAGGCCGTAGCCGGGCTTCAGCACGATGAACTGCTCGGCGGACACCTCGGCCAGCCGGATCCGCCGGCGCTGCGCGAGCCGGTGCCGGGCCGGGACGGCGAGCCAGAGGGGCTCGACCAGGAGCCGGCGCCAGGTGATGAGCGGGTGGCCGGGGTCCTTGCCGGTGATGATCAGGTCCGCCGTGGCGTCCAGGAGGTGCTGGGCGAGACCGTTCTCGTCCGCCTGGTGCAGTTCGAACCGGACGGCGGGGAACCGCTGCCGGAAACCCGTGACCAGCTCCGGCACCAGCCAGGTGCCCAGGGTGTGCAGAAAGGCCAGCGACACCACACCCGTGTCGGGGTCGACGACCTCGGCCACGGCCCGCCGGCCCCGGTCGTAACCGTCGAGCACCGAGTCGACGTACTCCTTGAACACCCGCCCGGCCGGCGTCGGTCGCAGCACCCGCCCCACCCGCTGGAACAACTCCGCCCCGACCTCCGCCTCCAGCCGGTTCAGGGCCCGGGACAGCGCCGGCTGCGTGATGTGCGCCGCCGCCGCGGCCTCGGTGACGGTCACCCCTTCGGCCACGGCCTGGAAGGAGCGCAGCACGTGAAGATCCATGTACCCATTCTCCCGTGGCATCGGACGGGGTGGAGTCAGGTGCTGGAGGCATGGGCGAACGCGGGGTTCAGATGCCCTTGATCGGCGGGTACACCGGCTCCCACATGGCCGCGCGGACCCGGTTCTCGATGGTGTCGTCGACGGTGGTGCGGGCCACGCCGTCCGCCGCCGCGGCGTGGGCGACGGCGATCGCGACGGCGACGGAGGTCTCGCGGAGCCGGCCGGTGAGGGGCAGGATCGGCGCGCCGGGAGAGGTGGCGTCGGTCTGGGCGGCGACGGCGTGGGCGGCGGCGGCCAGCATGGCGTCGGTGACGCGGGTGGCGCGGGAGACGATCGCGCCGAGCCCGAGGCCGGGGAAGACCAGCGCGTTGTTGGCCTGTCCGATCCGGTACACGACCCCGTCCTGCTCGACCGGCCGGAACGGGCTGCCGGTGGCGATCAGGGCACGGCCCTCCGTCCAGGCCAGCAGGTCGGCGGGGACGGCCTCGGCCAGGTCCGTCGGGTTGGACATCGGCAGGATGATCGGGCGGTCGGTGTGCGCGGCCATCGTGCGGACGAGGTCCTCGGTGAAGGCACCGCCCTGCCCGGACGTGCCGATCAGGACGGTCGGGCGCACCCGCCCGACCACCTCGGCCAGCGCGATGCCGCCCACCTTCTCGTCCCGGTGCCAGTCGGCGACCTCGGCGGCCGGGCGGGCGTAGTGGACCTGGAAGTCGCGCAGCTCCGCCTGGTCCGCGGTGAGCAGGCCGTACCGGTCGACACCGAAGATCCGCGCGGTGGCCTCCTCGTCGGTCAGCCCGTCGGCGACCATGGCGTCCCGCAGCTGGTCGGCGATGCCCATCCCGGCCGTGCCCGCGCCGAAGATCACCACACGGTGGTCGCGCAGCGCGATCCCGCTGGCCTTCACCCCGGACAGCACGGCGGCCAGGTTGACGGCGCCGGTGCCCTGGACGTCGTCGTTGAAGGTGAACTCGTGCGGACGGTAGCGGTCCAGGATCCGGCGGGCGTTGGCGGGGCCGAAGTCCTCCCAGTGCAGCAGGGCGTCCGGGAAGAGCCGGCGGGCGGTGGTGACATAGGCGTCGATGAACGCGTCGTACGTCTCCCGGTCCACGCGCGGATGCCGGTTGCCGAGGTAGAACGGGCTGTCGAGGAGTTCCTGGCGGTTGGTGCCGACGTCCAGCATGACCGCCAGGGTGCGGTTCGGGTCGATGCCGGCGGCGGCCGTGTAGACGGCGAGCTTGCCCACCGAGATGTCGATGCCGCCCACGCCCCAGTCGCCGATGCCGAGGATCGCCTCGCCGTCGGTGGCGACGATCAGGTCGACCTCGTCCGGGCCGAGGCCCGCCGCGATGAGCGCGCCCTCGATCTCCTCCGGGGAGTCCACCGACAGGTAGACCCCGGCCGGGCGCCGGTACTCGTAGCTGTAGCGCTGGATCGCCTTGCCGACGGTGGGGGTGTAGACGATGGGCAGCATCTCGTCGAGGTGGTCGCCGAGCAGCCGGTAGAAGAGCACCTGGTTGCGGTCGTGCAGCGCGGTGAGGTTGACGTTCTTGGCCAGGTCGGTGGGGTGTGCCGCGTACTGCCGGTAGGCCCGGTCGGCCTGCTGCTCCAGGGTCAGCACGGCCGGCGGCACCAGGCCGACCAGACCCAGCGACCGCCGTTCCTCCGGGGTGAAGGCGGTGCCCCGGTTGAGGCGGGGCTGGGAGAGCACCGCACGGCCCCGGGCGGTCGTCTCCAGGCGCCCCTCGGCGGCGTTCCACTGGGTCTTCATGATCGGCTCCTTGTCGCGTCCGGCTCTGCTCCGTGGCTTCCGCAAGCCTCGGCCGTCCCGCACACATACGTCCAATGCCTGAAAATGAAGTAACCCATGAGTCCGGTGCATGCGTACGGCGCCACCTGCGCGTTTTGCGGGTTCTTGGCGGCGGGGCGGGGCAGCCGTGTGACGTGGCCGGGTGCGGCGGGCGGCGGTTCAGCCGCGGCGGGCCGTGGCGTAGGCGCGTTCCAGTTCCGCGACGGTGGTGAGGAAGTCGGCGCCCTCGGCCCGGCGCAGAGCCTCGGTGGCGAGGCCGTCGAGGGTGGCCCAGACCTCGGCGATCGGCCGGCGCAGCGCCTCGCCGCCGTCGGTGAGGGAGACGATGAAGGCCCGGCGGTCGTGCTCGGCGCGGGCCCGGGCGACCAGGCCGGCGTCCTCCATGCGGCGGATCGACCGCGAGACCGTCGAGTGGTCGAGCCCGACCGCCTGCTGCAGCTCGGCCTGGGTCTGGCCGTCCCGGTCGAACAGGCGCATGAGGATCAGTTCCTGGCCGGGGTGCAGGCCGAGCCGCAGGAGGAGTTCGGCACCGTAGCCGTGCAGCTCGCGGGAGAGGGCGAAGAGCCCGAAGCCGACCGGGACGCGCTCGACAAGGGTGGGACGAGGCATCACCGGGTCGGGCTTCGCGGCTGGCATGGGGCTCCTCGGCTGGCCGGCGGTGGGGGCGGCGAATCGGCGACCGGGTTGCTTCCGGGGCCGGGATTACCTTAGTCGCGGGGGGTGTTGGAAGCCGGTTCACCCGGCCGTCCCGGGGGCCGTGGCCGTCCCGGGGCCCGCAGCGCCGGGCGGGGAGGCGTCTCGTGCCCGACGGCACACCCAGGGCCGCCGTCGTGGTCGGCGGGGCTCCTAGGCCGCCGGGCGGATCAGCCCCGACTCGTAGGCGAAGGTCACCGCCTGTACCCGGGCGCGGGCGCCGATCTTCGCGAGGACGTTGCTGACGTGCGTCTTCACGGTCGTCGGGGCGATGGACAGCCACTGCGCGATCTCGGCGTTGGACCAGCCGGAGGCCACGGCGACGAGGACGTCCCGCTCGCGCTGGGTGAGGGCGCCGAGCCCCGAGGTGCGGGGGAGGGGGCGGACGGTGTGCTGCAGGCGAACGGCGTCGATGAGCGCGCGGGTCAGACCGGGTGTGATGACGGCGTCGCCGGCGGCCACCACCCGGATGGCCGCGGTGAGTTCGGCCGGGTCGGCGTCGTCGAGCAGGAAGCCGCCGGCGCCCGCGCGCAGGGCGGCCCAGGCGTCCGCCTCCTGGTCGGCCGAGGTCAGCACCAGTACCCGGGGGGTGGACGCCTCCTCGCCGGCGAATCCGGGGGTCCGGGTGCGCTGGGCAGGGTGGGCGAGGCGCCGGATGGTGTCGATGCCGTCCGCCCGGGACAGGTGGCTGTCCATGAGGACGACGTCGGGGCGGAGGACGGCGCTCGCACGGATCGCCTCGTCCCCGTCCGCCGCCTCCCCGACCACCGTCAGGCCGGGCTCGGCGGTGAGCAGCATGCGCAGGGCGAGGCGCTGGAGGGATTGGTCGTTGACGACGAGTACGGAGACCATGCCTGTCTTCTCCATGCGAGGTCCGTTCCGTGCGAGGTCCGTTTCGTGAACGAAACTGTTTCGTTCACATGCTACGCCTGGATTCCCCGCCCCGGGAGAGGGGGGTCGGTCAGGACGAGCCGCTCGGCGATCTCGGTGCTGTGCCGGCCGGGAGCCATGGTTCATATCTCGCATGGCCATGGCGCGACGGCCGATTCACAGGGGCGGCTCACTTCTGCGGTCCCCCGGGCGCTGGTTCACTCCCTCCCGCACCCCCTGACGTCGATCGCCCCATGAACAGCCATGGGGCACAAGGGAGTTCCGCATGCCCGAAAACACCGTGAGGACCGAGGAACAGGCCCGCGCCGAGCGCGGGGTGCCCCTGCGGGCGCGGGTGCGCGCGCTGCTCGTCGTGGCCGGCGCCGCCGCCGCGCCCGGGCTGCTCGCGCCCACCGCGGCACGGGCGGCGGGGCGGCGGAGCAGGACCGTCGCCGCGGGGGAGACCTGGGAGGTCACGGAGATCACCCGGCTCGACGAACTCGTCGTCGAGGAAGGCGCCGTCCTCACCGCCCCCGACGGCGCCATCCTCTCCCTGACCGTGAACGGCGTGGAGACGGGCTCCGCCCTGGACGGCACCTACGGCTGGACCACCGTGATCGCGGCCGGCACCTATCGCGGGGACGTCGTGATCACCCCGGCGGCCGAACACCTGGAGTCCTTCGCCGGTGCCACCTTCCACCTCCGCCAGGCCGTCTACGTCGGCGCGACCGGGGTCGTACAGGCGAACTCGGTGCTGTCCGCCGTACGCGGCGGCCGCCTCACCGACGCCAGTGCCAGGAACGTCGGCCTCACCTCCACCGGCGAGGCGTTCAACGGGTTCTTCGTGGCCGACGGCGCCTCGTACGTCCTGGAGAACCCCCGCATCCGTTTCGACGGCAACGGCCGCCTGGACTTCGCCAGTTACGGCTCCGCGGTCACCGGCGCGGGGGACGGCACCCGGCTGGTCGTGGACGGCGCCGACATCGACAACCGGGGCGCGGTCCGCACCGGGGTCATCGCCCGCGACGGCGCCGACGTGATCGTCAAGAACTCCCGCATCCACACCCGCGAGGGCGTCCTCCCCGCCGACTACGAGCCCGGGTTCGGCGCCAACATGATGACCGTGCCCTGGATGCTGGGCCTGAGCGGCAACGTCCGCGCCACCAACGTGCTCGGCGAGAACACCTCGGCCACCTACCTCGACACCGCCGTCTCCTCCGAGTCCTGGGGCGTGCTCTCCACCGACTCGGTCCGCAACTCCCGCCTCACCGCGATCAACAGCACCGTCACCCTCACCGGCGACTCCGGCTACGGCACCTACGCCGACGGCAACAGCCAGCAGGACCTCTTCCTCGGCACCCGCTTCGACGTGGCCACCTTCGCGGCCATCTCCACCGGCAGCCCGGTCACCTTCGGGGACAGCACCCGCGCGGCGGTGGCCGCGCTCAACACCGAACTCGATCTCCGGCTCACCGACCGGGAGCTGGCGGCGATCGAGCCGCGCCCGTCGGTCGTCGACTCGCGCGGCTTCGGCGTGATGTGGCACAGCGGCGACGGCGGCTCGGTGACCATCGGCGGCGGCACCCGGTTCACCACCGCCGAGACCATGTTCCTCGACAAGGCCCGGCAGATCGCCATCACCGTGGACGGCTCCCAGGGCGCGCGGCTGCACGCCGGCAACGGCGTCCTGGTCCAGATCATGGAGACCGACGACCCCGGTTCCATGACCGGCACCTACACCGAGCCCACCGGGACCCCGGCCAAGGACACCGCCTTCGACGTCACCGCCGAGCACACCGCCGACGCCACCGCCACCTTCACCGACATCGCGCTCAAGGGCGACTTCTACAACGCCATGCGCACCGGCAAGAACCTGGTCGCGTCCTTCGCACGCACCCGGGTCGAAGGCGTGATCTCCGCCTCGGTGTCCCGGCACGCCGTCTCGACCATCACCTCAGCCGAGTGGCGGCAGATCAACCACGTCACCAACACCCCGCAGGCCGCGGTCAACAACGGCGTGCTCGTGAAGCTGGGCGCCGGATCGGTCTGGACGGTCACCGGCACCTCGTACCTGACGAAGCTGGTCGTCGACGCGGACGCGGTGGTACGGGCCCCGGCGGGCCGGACCCTCACCCTCACCGTCGACGGCACGGCGACCGCCCTCACCCCCGGCACCACCTACACCGGCGCGCTCACCCTCACCCCTGCCTGAGCGCGGCCAGTGCGATCCGCTGGGCCACCGGGTTCATCTCCTCGCCCTTGGCGTCGGTCGAGCCGACCGAGTAGACGAGGGTCCGGCTCAGGTCGCGGGTCCCGAGCAGCACGGCGCTGTAGCCGTACCGGGAGCCCGACTTGAGCCAGTACACCCGCCCCTCGTACACGAACCGCCGCAACCCGGCGCTGTAGGTGGCGCCCGCGATGTGCGCCGGGACCGTGAACATCTCCTCCAGCTGCGGTCCCGGCGGCACGATCCGCCCCCGGAAGAGGGAGGTGAGGAGGCGTTCCAGGTCGGCGGTGGTGGAGATCATGTCCCCGGCGGCGAACCGGTCCGCCTGGTTCCACTCGGTGACGTCCACGAACTCCGTGGTCCCGTCGGCCCGCGTCACCTTCTGGTAGCCGTGGTTGTGCGGGCCGCAGATGCGCGGGTCGGTGCCGGGGAAGTACGTGTCCCGCATCCCGGCCGGGCGCAGCACCAGCCGCCCGGCCGCGGAGGCGTACGACTGCCCGGTCACCTTCTCGATCAGCAGCCCGAGCACGGTGTAGTTGATGTTGAGGTAGTCCTGCTGCTCGCCGGGGCGGAACTCCGGCCCCTTCGCCACCGCCGACCGGACCACCTGCTCGGGGGTGAGCGTGTCGAAGCGGTGCGCGTACTGCGCCTCGAAGGAGTCGCCCCAGCCGTCGCCGGCCTGGATGCCGCTGGTGTGGTTGAGCAGCTGCCGCACGGTGATGGGCCGGAAGTCCCGGGTGAACAGGCCCGGGAGGTAGCGCTGGACGGGTGCGCCGAGGTCGATCCGGCCCTGCGCCGCCAGCCTCAGTACGGCCGCGGCCGTCACCACCTTCGTCGTGGAACCGGCCCGGAAGCGGGCGTCCGGGTCCGCCGCCCGGCCGCTCGCCAGGTCGTGCACGCCCGCGCTGCCGCGCCAGGTGCCGTCGGTGCCGCCCACCCGGACGAGCGCGGCGGTGGCGTCCGCGTCGGGCAGTCCGGCGAGGGCGGCGCGCAGTGCCTCGGCGTCGGGGGCCGCGGCCCGGCCCGCGGCCGGTGCCGGTGCTGATGCCGGTGCTGATGCCGGTGCCTCGGCCGATGCGGCCAGGGCGGGTGCCGCCAGTGGACCGGCCGTGAGGGCCAGGAGGAGGGAGGCGGCGAGGGCGGTGCTCCGGGTGCGGACACGCATGCGTGAGCTCCAAGGGAGAGGGGGCCGGTGCAGGGACCCGGTCATCCTCCGGGGGCGCGGCGGTCGGCCGGATCGTCGGCGAGGAGGGCGTGCGCCCCTGAGTCGTCACCCATCAACTAGCTCTGAAAATAGGGAAGTTGCCCGGGTTCGCCCTTAGGGGACGCGGGGCGGCGGGGGTCCGGGACGGAAAAAAGTGTTATCCCGGAGTCCCTCACTCCGTCTCCACACTGTGATCCCCGACCTTGCACAGGCCACCGCACCGGCTGAGAGGGTGCCCTTATGAGGACGGACGTGCACCTGCCCCGGCAGTGGCGCAGCACGGTCACGGCCGCGCAGGCGGGCGACCGGCGGGCGCTGGACGAGCTGGTCGAGGGCTGGCTGCCGCTGGTCTACAACGTCGTCGGCCGTGCCCTCAACGGCCACGCCGACGTGGACGACGTCGTCCAGGAGACCATGCTGCGCGCCGTCGGCAACCTCGGCACCCTGCGCGACCCGGACAGCTTCCGGTCCTGGCTGGTGGCCATCGCCATGCGCCAGATACGGGACCGGGCGCGCCGCAGGCAGGACCGGAAGCTGGACGAGCGGGTCCCGGACGGCGGCGCCGACTTCGCCGAACTCACCGTGTTGCGGCTCCAGTTGGAGGGTCAGCGGCGGGAGGTCGCGGAGGCCGTGCGCTGGCTGGACCCCGAGGACCGGGAGCTGGTGTCCCTGTGGTGGCTGGAGGTCTCGGGCGAACTCACCCGGCGCGAGCTGGCGTCGGCCGTCGGCATCAGCCGGCAGCACGCGGCCGTGCGCGTCCAGCGGATGAAGGAACGGCTGGAGGTCTCGCGCGGCATCGTGCGCGCGCTCGCCGGAGCCTGCCCGGAACTGCGCGAGCTGACCGCCCGCTGGGACGGGCGGCCCGACTCCGTCTGGCGCAAGCGGCTGGCCCGGCACGTCCGCGGCTGCGGCTACTGCGGTGACCCGCGCGACTCCGTCGTCCCCGCGGAACGGCTGCTGGTCGGGATCGCGCTGGTACCGGTGCCGGTGGGCTTCACCCTGTCGCTGGCGCTCGGCGGCAAGACCGCGCTGGCGGCGACCTCCGCGACGTCCGCCGGCTGGTCGGCCAAGGTGCTGGGCGCGCTGACCAAGCCGGCGGTGGCGGTCACCGCGGGGGCGACGATCGTCGCGGGCGGTGCCTATGTCGTCGTACAGACTCCGCACGGGCCGGCACCGCGTACGGCCGTGTCGCCGACGGCGGTGGTCGGCAGCGCGGTGCCGCGGGCACCGGCGGCCACCCCCGCGTCGTCCCCGACGGCCTCGCCGTCCGCCTCCCCCACCCCGTCCCCGTCCGCTTCGGCGCGCTACGGCTCCGTCGTCGACGCGGTCGACCGGGCGCCGGACCCGGACACCAGGCCCGGCGCGCTGCCGCACCGGCCCGAGGCCGGGATCACCAGCACGGGCGGCGCGCACGCCGTCATGAACCACCGGGGCGACAGCGTCACGCTCAGCGGGCAGGGCTATGTGCTGGTCCGCTGGCAGATCTCACCGCAGTACCGGGCCGGGAACCTGGTCATGCCGTCCTGGACCGGGCTCAAGGGGAAGATCTTCCATGTGGCGTCGGGTGGCGGCCGGCGGATGGACGACCGGGTGAGCACGACCGACAGCTCCGCCACGGGCATGGGCAACTCGGCCGTGGGCTACGCGGTGCTGCCCTCCGGCACCCAGCAGATGTGGCAGAACGAGTACTTCTACGTCGACGGAAGCGTCACGCTGACCGTGAACGAGCGGGGCGCCGACTACGGGCTGAGCGTCTTCCCGTCGACCTGGGACGCGGCGGAGAAGGACGTGCTGTACGGGCCCCCGGACGGGGCGATCCGGTACGGGCTGGTCCGGGACGACGGGACGGACTCGGCGCCGGTTCCGCAGTACGTCACGCGGAAGACGCCGAGCGACCCGGCGACGGTGGCTCAGCGCTCGGTCGTGTAACCCCGCAGCGCGTTGAGCACGTCCACCCTGTTCGTGGTGATCGAGTCGACGCCGGTCTCCAGGAGGCGGCGCATCGAGCGGCGGGTGTCCGGGGTCCAGCACGAGACCAGGTGGCCGCCGCGGTGGACGTGTTCGATCAGATCGTGGTCGAGCAGCGTGAAGCGGTAGTTGAGGTAGCGGGGGCGGATCACGTCAAGGAGCGCCGGGCGGGCCGGCGCCAGCGTCTTGCGGGTCAGGGCGATCTCCGCCTTCGCGTCGGCCGCCCGTACCGCCAGCATCGACGGGGCGTCCCCGGTGTAGTAGACGCGGTCCGCCGCGCCGCACTCCCGGGCCACCGCCACGATCCTGGCCACGGCGCGCTCGCTCGGGTCCCCGGGCAGGTCGATCATCACCCGGCTGTCCTTCGTCGCCGTCAGCGCCTCGGCGAGGGTCGGCACGCCGCCCGCCGTGAGGCCGCGCACCTCGTCCGCCGACAGCGCGCTCAGCGGACGGTCGTGCTCCCAGAGCCGGTCCAGGGTCTCGTCGTGCAGCAGCACGGGGACGCCGTCACGGGTCAGGCGTACGTCGATCTCCACCGCGTCCGCGCCCCGGCGGAGCGCGGAACGCAGGGAGTCGAGCGTGTTCTCGCGGAAACGGTAGGGGTCGCCGCGATGGGCCACGGCGGTCACGGTCTGCATGAGCCCATGGTGTCAGGGGCCGGCCGCGGATCGTCAGGGGGCGAGCCACGCCTCGGTGTACGCGTCGATCTCGGACGTGATCCTCGCCTGGCCCGCCGGGTCCAGGAAGGACGCCGTCACCGCGTTCCTGGCGAGGTCGGCGACACCGCGCTCGTCGAGGCCGAGGAGCCGGGCGGCGACCGCGTACTCGTTGTTGAGGTCGGTGCCGAACATCGGCGGGTCGTCGGAGTTGACCGTGACCAGCACACCCGCGTCCACGAAGGCCTTGATCGGGTGCTCCTCCAGGGTGCGGACCGCGCGGGTGGCGATGTTGGAGGTGGGGCAGACCTCCAGCGCGACGCGGTGCTCGGCGAGGTGGGCCAGGAGCTTCGGGTCCTGCGCGGAGCTGGTGCCGTGGCCGATGCGCTCGGCGTGCAGCTCGGTCAGCGCGTCCCAGACCGTGCCGGGTCCTGTGGTCTCGCCCGCGTGCGGGACGGAGTGCAGGCCGGCCGCGACGGCCCGGTCGAAGTACGGCTTGAACTGCGGCCGGGGCACGCCGATCTCGGGGCCGCCGAGCCCGAAGGAGACCAGGCCCTCCGGGCGCAGCCGGTCGTCGGTCGCCAGCCGGACCGTCTCCTCGGCGGCCTCCAGGCCCGCCTCGCCGGGGATGTCGAAGCACCAGCGCAGGACCGTGCCGAACTCGGCCTCCGCCGCCTTCCGCGCGTCCTCGATCGCGTCCATGAAGGCCCGCTCGTCGATCCCGCGCCGGGTGGAGGAGAACGGGGTGATCGTCAGCTCGGCGTAGCGCACCTGCTGGCGGGCCAGGTCGCGGGCCACCTCGTAGGTGAGCAGCCGGACGTCCTCGGGCGTGCGGATCAGGTCGACGACCGAGAGGTAGACGTCGATGAAGTGCGCGAAGTCCGTGAACGTGAAGTAGTCGGCCAGGGCCTCGGGGTCGCTGGGGACCTTGGAGTCGGGGTGCCGGGCGGACAGTTCCGAGACGATGCGGGGGGAGGCGGAGCCGACGTGGTGGACGTGCAGTTCGGCCTTCGGCAGTCCGGCGATGAAGGCCGCCAGATCGCGGTGGGCGGCGGGTTCGGCGTGACGGTCGGTCAAGGGTTCCTCCCCGGAACGGCGCGGGTCCGCCCACGGCGGGGGTACGGCCGTGGGGCCCTGCGCGGTGATCGGCTGATCGGTGGTCCGGGCTCATCGTAGGCCGGGCCCGGCGTACGGCGTGATCCGGGCCTTAGCATGGCGGCGGCACGCGTTCAGGAGAGGGGACATCGAGAGATGGCTGACGAGGCGCCGGAGACTTCGAAGATACGGCTGGACAAGACGGCCGCGGCGGGAGAGGGGCCGGGGGCGGGGGCGGAGACGCCGGTTCCGCCGTCGGTCCATGACCAGCGGACGGTCGCGGCGATGCCGGGACCGGGCGGCGGATCGGCCGACGCCCCGCCGCAGGGATGGGCCAATCCCTACGGGGCGCCGTCCGGCGCGGCTCCCGCACCGCCGTCGAACCCGTTCGCGGCGCCGGGCCCGCACGCGGCGCCCAACCCCTACGCGCCGCCCCCGCCGCAGCAGCCGCAGAGTGCGGCGGTGCCTCCGCCGCCGATCGCGCCGAGCGGGCCGGGGCAGGTGCCGTACGGCTACCCGGCCGTGCCCGGGCCGGGGCCCGGGGTGCCCGGCCCCGGTTACGGCTATCCCGGGCAGTCCCTGCCCTCGTACCCGGCCGGGCCGGTGGGGTACGGCGGTTGGCCGGGGATGCAGCCGATGCCCAACAACGGGCTGGGGACGGCCAGTCTCGTCACCGGGATCATCAGCGCGGTCGGGTTCTGCCTGTGGCCGGTGGCCCTGGTGATGGGGGTGCTGGCCATCGTGTTCGGGGCGATCGGGCGGGGGCGGGTGAAGCGGGGGGAGGCCACCAACGGGGGGCAGGCGCTGGCCGGGATCATCTGCGGGTCGGCGGGGCTGGCGCTGGCCGTCGGGTTCATCGCGTTGATCGTGGTGGCGAGTACCCACTAGGTGGGGTGGTTCGGTGGTGGGGCGGGCGCGGGGCGGTGGGGGCTGGTCGCGCCCACGCGGCGGAGCCGCGTATGGATACAGCCCCGCGCCCCTTTACGTAGGACCAGTCCCTGTTGGGCAGAAGCCCCGTTCCTTTAGGTAGGACTGCCTTCGTCGGCCAAGAGCTGTGCCCTTGCCTCCATCAGCGCGAAGCCCAGCAGGTTGAGCCCCCTCCATCGGGACGGGTTCTCCGCGGCCTCGTCCTTGGCCGCCAGGCCTATGCCCCAGACGCGGTCCACCGGGCTCGCCTCCACCAGGACCCGGTCCCCCGTCCCCAGCAGAAAGTCCCGCAGTTCGTCGTCGGCGGCGAACTTGTGGACGCTGCCCTCGGTGACGAGGGCGAGGCGTTCGCGCTGCCATATCGCCTCGTCGAAGCCGCGGACCAGGCGGCCCGCCTTCTTCGCCTCGGCGGGGTGGGCCGCCGCGAGGACCCGGGCCTCGGCCTCCGGGTCTGCGAAAAGCCTTGCCTTGCCGGCCATCATCCAGTGCTCGGCGGTCGCGTAGGCGACACCGTCGACCACGAAGGGTGACGGCCACCACTGGCTGAGACAGCTCGCCGAGACCTGCCCGTCGGGCCTCGGCCGGTGTCCCCAGAAGTGCAGGTACCTGATCCTGGCCCCCGCCTGGACCGCCCTGATCAGGGCCTCCACAGAATCGATCTTCGCCATGCACGCCAGTCTGGCAGGCACCACTGACACTCCGTCCTGCCTTTACCTTCCCGACTCGACACCTGGTCGACAGATTCCGTCGCGTAACCAAAAGGCAACAACGGAATCACTTGTTGGACTCCCCTTGCTCTGTCAGGATCGGCAGTCAAATCGAGCTGGAGCTACGCCACCCGCCTCTCTGGGCGGGGTGACGGCGGAGGAGAAGCGACATGGACAACCCGGGCACCGCCACCCCGGAGACCTTCCCCGCGCAGGAGCGGCTCGCGGGCGGCGCGCAGTACATCGCGGGACGGTTCACCAAGGGCACGTCCGGCCGTACGCACGCCGTCGTCGACCCGGCCACCGGCGCGGAGGTGTACACCTACGAGCTGGCCGGGACCGACGATGTCGACGCGGCGGTCGCGGCGGCCCGCGCGGCCTTCCCGGCGTGGGCCGGGGCCACCCCCGGCGAGCGGTCCGACGCGCTGCACCGGTTCGCCGCCGTGCTCGCGGAGCGCGCGGAGGAGTTCGCCCGCGCCGAGTCCCTCCAGTGCGGCAAGCCGCTGAAGCTCACGCGCGAGTTCGACGTGCCGGGGACCATCGACAACACCGCGTTCTTCGCGGGGGCCGCCCGGCATCTGCAGGGGCAGGCGGCCGGTGAGTACTCCGGCGACCACACCTCGTACATCCGCCGCGAGCCGATCGGTGTCGTCGGTTCCATCGCGCCCTGGAACTACCCCCTCCAGATGGCCGCCTGGAAGATCCTCCCGGCGATCGCGGCCGGCAACACCATCGTGCTCAAGCCGGCCGAGCTGACCCCGCTGACCTCGCTGCTCTTCGCGGAGGCGGCGACGGCCGCCGGTATCCCGGACGGTGTCGTCAACATCGTCACCGGGACCGGCAGGGAGGCCGGTGAGCACCTCGTCGGGCACCCCGACGTGGCCATGACGTCCTTCACCGGCTCCACCGGGGTCGGCAAGCGGGTCGCCGAGGTCGCCACCGCGACCGTGAAGCGGCTCCACCTGGAGCTCGGCGGCAAGGCCCCCTTCGTGGTCTTCGACGACGCCGATCTGGAGGCGGCCGTCAACGGAGCCGTCGCCGGGTCGCTCATCAACACCGGGCAGGACTGCACGGCCGCCACGCGCGCGTACGTGCAGCGGCCGCTCTACGACGCCTTCGTGGAGCGGACGGCGGCCCTGATGGAGACCGTGCGGCTGGGGGACCCCTTCGCCCCGGGCACCGACCTCGGGCCGCTGATCTCGCACGCCCAGCGGGACCGGGTCGCCGAATTCGTGGAGCGGGCGCGCGGCTACGCGCGCGTGGTCACCGGCGGCGAGCCGCCGCAGGACGAGCTGAAGAGCGGCGCGTACTACCGGCCCACCCTGGTCGCGGACGCCCCGCAGGACAGCGAGATCGTCCAGTCCGAGATCTTCGGCCCTGTGCTGGTCGTTCTCCCGTTCGACAGTGATGATGAGGGCATCCGGCTGGCCAACGACACCCCCTACGGTCTGGCCGCCTCGGCGTGGACCGGGAGTGTCTACCGGGCGGGCCGCGCGACCCGGGAGATCAAGGCGGGATGCGTATGGGTCAACGACCACATCCCGATCATCAGCGAGATGCCGCACGGCGGCTACAAGGCGTCCGGCTTCGGCAAGGACATGTCGGCGTACTCGTTCGAGGAGTACACCCAGGTCAAGCACGTAATGTTCGACAATACGGCGGTGGCTCGGAAGGACTGGCACCGCACGATCTTCGGGGACCGATAGTCACACCTCCGGCCGCTCGGCGCGGCCGGCTTCCCGAAAGGGCATCTAGCGCATGAGGCAGTACGAGCCCGACCGCCCTACCCCGGTCGAAGTGGCCGCCATGCGGCGCAGTCTCCGCAACGGGCGGGCCGCCCTGGCCCGCCGGTCGTTCCTGGGCGGCGCGCTCGCGGTGGGCGGCGTCGGGGCGCTGAGCGCCTGCGGCATCCCCGCGGCCGGCAAGTCCCAGGGCGGGGTCTCCGCCGACGACCACTCGGCCACGGAGAAGGTCGTCAACTTCTCCAACTGGCCCGAGTACATCGACGTCGACGACAGCGGCAAGACGCATCCCACGCTGGACGCGTTCCGCAAGCGGACCGGCATCACCGTCAAGTACACCGAGGACATCAACGACAACGACGAGTTCTTCGGCAAGATCCAGCCGCAGCTCGCCGCCGGCCAGGACACCGGCCGGGACCTGATCGTCCTCACCGACTGGCTGGCCGCCCGCATGATCCGGCTCGGCTACGTCCAGAAGCTGGACGCGTCCAACCTGCCGCACGCCTTCGCCAACCTCTCGGACCAGTTCCGCAGCCCCGACTGGGACCCGGGCCGCGCCTACTCGTACGTCTGGCAGGGCATCTCCACGGTCGTCGCCTTCAACAAGAAGGCGCTGAACGGCGTCGAGGTGAAGTCGGTCTCCGACCTGCTCGACAACCCCGCGCTCAAGGGCCGGGTCGGCCTGCTGACCGAGATGCGGGACACCGTCGGCATGACCATGCTCGACATGGGCATCGACCCGGCGAAGTTCACCGACGACAACTACGACGCGGTGATCGCCCGCCTGCAGAAGGCCGTCGACAAGGGCCAGATCCGCCGCTTCACCGGCAACGACTACACCTCGGACCTCAGCAAGGGCGACCTCGCGGCCTGCGTCGCCTGGGGCGGCGACATCGTGCAGCTCCAGGCCGACAACCCGGACGTCGCCTACGTCATCCCGGACAGCGGCTACATGACGTCGACCGACAACCTGCTGATTCCCAACAAGGCGCGCCACAAGACGAACGCCGAGCGGCTCATCGACTACTACTACGAGCCCGAGCAGGCCGCGGAACTCGCCGCCTACATCAACTACGTCAGTCCGGTCGCGGATGTGCAGCCGTACCTCGCCAAGATCGACAAGACGGCGGCGAGCAATCCGCTGATCGTTCCCGACAAGGCCATGCAGGCCAAGTCCCGTGCCTTCCGCTCCCTGAGCTCGAAGGAAGAGACGGCCTACCAGCAGAAGTTCGCGAAGCTCACAGGGGCGTGACGACACCATGACGAAAGACAGCAGCGGCGACGTCCGTCTCACCGGCATCGGCAAGACGTACGACAACGGCTTCACCGCCGTACAGCCGATGGACCTGACCGTGCCGCAGGGCTCCTTCTTCGCCCTCCTCGGCGCCTCGGGCTGCGGCAAGACCACCACCCTGCGCATGATCGCGGGGCTGGAGGAGCCGACCACCGGCACCGTGCACCTCGGCGACCAGGACGTGACCCATCTGCCGCCGTACAAGCGGCCGGTGAACACGGTCTTCCAGTCCTACGCCCTCTTCCCGCACCTCGACATCTTCGAGAACGTCGCCTTCGGCCTGCGCCGGCGCGGCATCAAGAGCGTGAAGAAGCAGGTCGAGGACATGCTGGAGCTGGTCCAGCTCGGCGAGCAGGCGCGCAAGAAGCCGCACCAGCTCTCCGGCGGCCAGCAGCAGCGCGTCGCCGTGGCCCGCGCGCTCATCAACCACCCCAAGGTGCTCCTGCTCGACGAGCCGCTCGGCGCCCTCGACCTCAAGCTGCGCCGCCAGATGCAGCTGGAGCTCAAGCGGATCCAGACCGAGGTCGGCATCACCTTCGTACACGTCACGCACGACCAGGAGGAGGCCATGACCATGGCCGACACGGTCGCCGTGATGAACGCGGGACGCGTGGAGCAGCTCGGCTCGCCCGCCGACCTCTACGAGAACCCGAACACCACGTTCGTGGCGAACTTCCTCGGCACCTCGAACCTGATCGAGGCCGAGGTCGACACGGAGAGCGGGGACGACATCATCCTCAAGGCGGGCGGCGGGAAGCTGGTGCTGCCCCAGGCGCGATGTTCGGCGCCCACCACGACCGGCGGCAAGGTGCTCGTCGGCATCCGGCCCGAGAAGATCTCCCTCACCCACGCCGACGACGCGGGCTCCATCCCCGAGGGCCGCAACCGCATCACCGGCAAGGTCGCCGACGCCAGCTTCATCGGCGTCTCCACGCAGTACGTCATCGACAGCGCGGTCTGCCCCGAGTTCGCGGTGTACGTGCAGAACGTCGAGCGCGACGGCCGGCTCGTCCCCGGCGCCGACGTCGTCCTGCACTGGAGCCCGGCGCACACCTTCGGTCTCGACGCGGCTCAGGACATCGACGCCGGCACCGAGGAGGAGGCGGCCTGATGGCCACGCTGACGGAAGCGCCGCCGCCGCTGGCGCCGGCCCCCGAGAAGAAGCCGCCCCGCAAGCGCGGGCGCTGGACGCCGTACTGGCTGCTGCTGCCCGGCATCCTCTGGCTGGTGATCTTCTTCGCCCTCCCGATGATCTACCAGGCGTCCACGTCGATCCAGACGGGCTCCCTGGAAGAGGGCTACAAGGTCACCTGGCACTTCGCGACCTACTGGGACGCGCTCAGCGAGTACTGGCCGCAGTTCCTGCGGTCCGTCTTCTACGCGGCGGCGGCCACGGTCCTGTGCCTGCTGCTCGGCTACCCGCTGGCGTACCTCATCGCCTTCCGCGCGGGACGCTGGCGGAACCTGATCATGATCCTGGTGATCGCGCCGTTCTTCACCAGCTTCCTGATCCGCACCCTGGCCTGGAAGACGATCCTCGCCGACAACGGCCCGGTCGTGCACGTGCTGAACTCGCTGCACATCCTGGACCTCACCGACTTCCTCGGCTGGACGGCCGGCGACCGCGTCCTCGCCACCCCGCTCGCGGTGGTGTGCGGTCTGACGTACAACTTCCTGCCGTTCATGATCCTGCCGCTCTACACCTCGCTGGAGCGCATCGACGGCCGGCTGCACGAGGCCGCCGGCGACCTGTACGCCAAGCCGTGGACGACGTTCCGCAAGGTCACCTTCCCGCTGTCGATGCCGGGCGTGGTCTCCGGCACGCTGCTGACCTTCATCCCGGCGGCCGGTGACTACGTCAACGCCGAACTCCTCGGCTCGACCGACACCCGCATGATCGGAAACGTGATCCAGACGCAGTTCCTGCGGATTCTCGACTATCCGACGGCGGCCGCGCTCTCCTTCATCCTCATGGCCGCGATCCTCGCCATGGTCACGATCTACATTCGCCGGTCCGGGACGGAGGATCTGGTCTAAATGCCCGTCGTCAACTGGCTCAAGAAGCGTCTCGTCGTCATCGCGGGACTGCTGACCCTCGGATATCTGCTGCTGCCGAACGTCATCGTCACGGTGTTCTCCTTCAACAAACCGAAGGGGCGCTTCAACTACGAATGGCAGCAGTTCTCGCTGGACGCCTGGAAGCAGCCGTGCGGGGTCGCCGACATGTGCGGCTCGCTCTCCATCAGCCTCCGGATCGCCGCCCTGGCCACGATCGGCGCCACGCTCCTCGGCACGATGATCGCCTTCGCGCTGGTCCGCTACCGGTTCCGCGCCCGCGGCGCCGTGAACTCGCTGATCTTCCTGCCGATGGCGATGCCCGAGGTCGTGATGGCGGCCTCGCTGCTCACCCTGTTCCTCAACATGGGCGCCCAGCTGGGCTTCTACACCATCCTGATCGCCCACATCATGTTCTGCCTCAGCTTCGTCGTCACCGCCGTCAAGGCGCGCGTGATGTCGATGGACCCGCGCCTGGAGGAGGCGGCCCGGGACCTCTACGCCGGACCGGTGCAGACGTTCGTCAGGGTCACCCTCCCCATCGCGGCCCCCGGAATCGCGGCGGGCGCGCTGCTCTCCTTCGCGCTCTCCTTCGACGATTTCATCATCACCAATTTCAACGCGGGCTCCACCGTCACCTTCCCCATGTTCGTCTGGGGTTCGGCACAGCGCGGCACGCCCGTCCAGATCAATGTCATCGGCACGGCCATGTTCCTGGTCGCCGTACTGTTCGTGCTGGCGTCGATGCTCGTCAACAACCGCCGCAACAGGCAAAAGGCATAGCCCTTAATTGACTCTGTAGGGAGTTGGAAATCATGGCCCCAAGCGCCATGAGCCGTCAGGCAGATTGGACCAGGTCACTCTCCGAAGCACAGCCGGTCCCGTACTGGCTCGAAGACCCCGGCAAGCCCCACCCCGAGCCCGCGCTCACCGGCGCCGACACCTGCGACCTGCTGGTCGTCGGCGGCGGGTACAGCGGACTGTGGACCGCGCTCAACGCCAAGGAGCGCGACCCCGGGCGCGATGTGGTCCTGCTGGAAGGCCATGAGGTGGGCTGGGCCGCCTCGGGCCGCAACGGCGGCTTCTGCGCCGCCTCCCTCACCCACGGGCTGCCCAACGGGCTGGCCCGCTGGCCCGAGGAGATCCACAAGCTCCAGGAGCTGGGCCGGCGCAACCTCGACGGGTTCGAGGCCGCCGTCGCCCGGCACGGCATCGACTGCGAGTTCGAGCGGACCGGCGAGATCGACGTCGCCACCGAGACCTACCAGGCCTGGGAACTGCGCGACTGGCACAAGGAGCTGGAGCAGAAGGGCCTCGCGGACGACATCGAGTTCCTCGACGCCGACGCGGTCCGCGCCCAGGTCGCCTCGCCCACCTTCGAGGCGGGCCTCTGGGACCGCCGGGGCGTGGCCATGCTCCACCCGGCCAAGCTCGCCTGGGGCCTCAAGCGGGCCTGCCTCGCGCTCGGCGTCCGGGTGTACGAGCACACCCCCGCCCTCGACCTGAAGGCGTACGGCGCCGGCATGGCCGTCCGCACCCCCTACGGCTCGGTCCGGGCCCGGCGGGTCGCGCTCGGCACCAACATCTTCCCGAACCTGCTCAAGCGGGTCCGCGCCTACACCGTCCCGGTCTACGACTACGCCCTGATGACCGAACCGCTCACCGCCGAGCAGCTCGGCGCGATCGGCTGGAAGAACCGGCAGGGCCTCGGGGACTCCGCCAACCAGTTCCACTACTTCCGGCTCTCCGCCGACAACCGCGTCCTGTGGGGCGGCTACGACGCCATCCACCACTACGGCGGCCGGGTGCGCCGCGAGTACGACGACCGTCCGGAGACCTACGCCAAGCTCGCCGGGCACTTCTTCACCTGCTTCCCGCAGCTGGAGGGCGTCCGCTTCACCCACGCCTGGGGCGGCGCGATCGACACCTGCTCCCGTTTCTCGGCGTTCTTCGGCACGGCCCATCAGGGCCGGGTGGCGTACGCGGCCGGGTACACGGGGCTGGGCGTGGGAGCCACCCGGTTCGGCGCCGACGTGATGCTGGACCTGCTGGCGGGGGAGGAGACCGAGCGCACCCGCCTTGAGATGGTCCGCAAGAAGCCGCTGCCGTTCCCGCCCGAGCCGTTCGCCTGGACCGGCATCGCCCTCACCAAGTGGTCCCTGGCCCGGGCCGACGCGCACGGCGGGCACCGGAACCTGTGGCTGCGGGCGATGGACCGGCTGGGGCTGGGCTTCGACAGCTGATCCCTTCGGAGTGTGATCCGGGTCACTCGAATTGGGTGCCGGAACCCGCGTAATGCCCAGGGAAGACCTCCCTCTCTCCCCGTGACGCGAAGCCCGCGTCCACGTGTGAGATGGGGAGGTCCTCTGATGACTGGGGCGAAGACGGCGGTCGAATGGCTGGCATCCGTCGCACCGGATCCCGAGTCCTGCCGCTGGGAATGGGAACGCAACCCGCTAGGGGTCGCGCTCCTGCCCGCAGGCCGGGCCTGGGACGTACTGATCCTGCCGGGCGGGCTCGGCTATCCCACCCTCGACGTGCTCACCCGCGTCCTCGACCAGCCAGGGCCCGTCCTGGCCGACTTCGGGGACAACCGGGTGGGCTTTTTCGTGCCGCCCGGAACGGCCGCGCGGTGGCTCGGTACGGGGATCCGCACGGCGGGGGCCGGGACGTGGATCGTCGTGCCGTATCCGGGGCGGGCGACGCAGGGGGTGCGGTGGTTGGTGGCGCCGGACGGGTCGGGGACGCTGACGGATCCGGCGCTGCTGGAGCTGGCGATGCATGAGGCGGCGGCGGGGTTGGCTGACGACTAGACGCCGTTCGGGTGCGGGTCGTCGGTCGGCCGCGGCGTCGTCGTGGCTGGTCGCGCCCACGCGGCGGAGCCGCAAATGTCACAGCCCCGCGCCCCTGACGGGGCGCTGCCGTAGGTATTGACAAGTGAATTGGTCTGGACCAAGTTGAGTGCGTTTCCGTCCTCCAAATCCCCCATGTTCGGAGGTACTTGTGGTGCGCGCGAGACCTGTCCTCACCTTTCTCACGGCCGTGCTGTTGGCCGTGCCCGGTATCACCGCGCTCTCGTCGGCCGCCCGTGCGGCCGACGCGGACCTCGCTGTCAACGGTGGCTTCGAGTCCGGGCTGTCCGGCTGGAGTTGTACGGCGAGCAGCGGTACGACGGTCAACTCACCCGTGCACGGCGGAGGTTCCGCGCTG
Organism: Streptomyces sp. NPDC090088; assembly: GCF_044747345.1. Taxonomy (NCBI): domain Bacteria; kingdom Bacillati; phylum Actinomycetota; class Actinomycetes; order Kitasatosporales; family Streptomycetaceae; genus Streptomyces; species Streptomyces sp. NPDC090088. The sequence goes on from NZ_JBIVDZ010000002.1 coordinate 1,545,475, forward strand.
CAGGCGACCCCGGCCGGCAGCGACAACGCCCAGTGCGCGCAGACGGTGACCGTGCAGCCGGGCGCGCAGTACACCCTGTCCGGCTACGTCCGCGGCTCCTACGTCTACCTGGGCGCGAGCGGCACCGGCACCACCGACGTCTCCACCTGGACCCAGTCCGCCCCCGACTGGCAGAAGCTGACGACCACCTTCACCACCGGCGCCTCGACCACCAAGGTCACGATCTACACGCACGGCTGGTACGGCACCGGCGCCTACTACGCCGACGACGTGTCCCTGGTCGGGCCGGGGGCCTCCGCGGGCCAGCCGCCCGCCGCGCCGACCGGCCTGAAGACCGGCACGATCACGTCCTCCGGCGTGGCCCTGTCGTGGAGCGCGGTCACGGGCGCGACGAGCTACGCGGTCTACCGGGACGGCGCGAAGGTCCAGACGGCGACCGGGACCTCGGCCACCGTGACCGGCCTGTCCGCCTCGACCGCCTACAGCTTCCAGGTCACCGCCGTGAACAGCGCCGGCGAGTCCGCGAAGTCGGCCGCGGTGACGGCGACCACGACCGCCGGTTCCTCCGGCGGCTCCGGCGACCTGCCCACCCACGCCCTGGTCGGCTACCTCCACTCCTCCTTCGCCAACGGCTCCGGGTACACCCGGGTCGCCGACGTCCCCGACAGCTGGGACGTCATCGACCTGGCCTTCGGCGAGCCGACCTCGGCCACCTCGGGGGACATCCGGTTCAACCGCTGCCCGGTGACGGAGTGCCCGAACGTCGAGAGCGACGCCGACTTCAAGGCGGCGATCAAGGCCAAGCAGGCGGCCGGCAAGAAGGTGCTGATATCGATCGGCGGCGCCAACGGCCAGGTCCAGCTGACCACGACCGCCGCCCGGGACACCTTCGTCTCCTCCGTCTCGAACATCATCGACACCTACGGCCTGGACGGCCTGGACATCGACTTCGAGGGCCACTCGCTCTCCCTGGACGCGAGCGACACGGACTTCAAGAACCCGACCACCCCGGTGGTGGTGAACCTGATCTCGGCCCTGAAGACCCTGAAGGCGAAGTACGGGTCGAAGTTCGTGCTGTCCATGGCCCCGGAGACCTTCTTCGTGCAGATGGGCTACCAGTACTACGGCACCGGCAAGTGGGGCGGCCAGGACCCCCGCTGCGGGGCGTACCTCCCGGTCATCTACGCCCTGCGGGACGACCTGACCCTGCTGCACGTCCAGGACTACAACTCGGGCCCGATCATGGGCCTCGACAACCAGTACCACTCCATGGGCGGCGCCGACTTCCACATCGCCATGACCGACATGCTGCTCACCGGCTTCCCGGTGGCGGGCGACGCGGGCAACGTCTTCCCGCCGCTGCGCCCCGACCAGATCGCGATCGGCATGCCGGCGTCGGTCAACGCGGGCAACGGCTATGTGGCCCCGTCCGAGGTCACCAGGACCCTGGACTGCCTGACGAAGAAGACGAACTGCGGGTCGTACACCACGCACGGCACCTGGCCCGCGCTGCGCGGCCTGATGACCTGGTCGGTCAACTGGGACCGCTACTCGAACTGGGAGTTCCAGAAGAACTTCGACGCCTACTTCGGCTGAGGAAGAGGGCGAGGGTGGTCAGCAGGATGCTGCCCAGGCACCAGCTGGCCACCACGTCCAGCGGCCAGTGCCAGCCCCGGCGGACCAGACCGAAGGAGACGCCGAGGACCAGGGCCGCGCAGATCCCGACGGCGGTGCGGCGGGCCCTCGCGGAGCCGAGCCACGGCAGGAGGATCAGGGTGGCGGAGCCGTACGCGATCGCCGCGGTCGCCGTGTGGCCGGAGGGGAAGTAGCCGACCGCCGGGGGCACCGCCGGGGTCCCCGGCCGGGCGGTCCAGTCCTTCAGCGGCACGATGATCGCGGGGACCAGGGCCATCAGCACGGCGGCGGCCGTCGGCGGCAGCCACCAGCGGTCTGTACCAATGGCACGGCCGCGGCGGGCGACGTAGACGATGACGATCACCAGGACCGGGACGGCGACCTGCACGTTGCCGAGATCGGAGAGGCCCGAGGAGAACTTGTCCGGGTGGACGAGTGCGCTGCTCAGGCGGCTGTCCAGGCGGAGCAGGGGGCCCTGGGCCACGACCTGCCAGGTGATCAGCGCGAAGAGGAAGGCCGGAAGGGCCAGGAGTCCCACGAGCAGAAGGGGAAGGAAGGAGGTCGGCCGCCCCGGAACAGGGGGGGTAGTTCCGGGGCGGCCGTCCGGATCGGAACGCCGCGCGCCCCGGGGGGTTTGGGGCGAGCGACCGTCCGATCGGTGAGGAGATCCGGAGCCGGAGGCGCCGGTTGTGTGCGCGAGGGCACGACCAGGTCGAAGCTGGGGAGGCCCCGGCCTGAAATCGCCCACAGTCCCCTGTGGACGAGGTGTATCTCTCATCTGGATAGAACCTACGGCAGGGCGCGGTGCGAAGACAGGCGGAATCGCGTCCCGTCATGCACCTCGCACACCTTCTTCACACGGCCTGACGGGGGCCGCCCCGGCCCCTCGCATCACGCCAGGTGAGGGGGGTGGGGCGGCTGTGGCACAGGGGTTCGACAGCCTGGGGGCGGGCTGCGGGGACCCTGTGGCTCAGATGCGGGCGAAGGCCTGCTCGATGATGTCGAGGCCCTCGTTGAGGAGGTCCTCGCCGATCACGAGCGGCGGCAGGAACCGCAGCACGTTGCCGTAGGTGCCACAGGTCAGGACCAGCAGGCCTTCCTGGTGGCAGGCCTTGGCGAGGGCGGCGGTCGCCTCCGGGTTCGGCTCCTTGGTCGTACGGTCCTTGACCAGCTCGATCGCGATCATCGCGCCACGGCCGCGGACGTCGCCGATCACGTCGAACTTCTCGGCCATGGCGGTGAGCCGCGGCTTCATGATCGCCTCGATGGCCTTCGCCCTGCCGTTGAGGTCGAGCTCCTTCATCGTCTCGATGGCGCCGAGCGCACCGGCACAGGCGACCGGGTTGCCGCCGTACGTACCACCGAGGCCGCCGGCGTGCGCGGCGTCCATGATCTCGGCGCGGCCGGTGACGGCGGCGAGCGGCAGACCGCCCGCGATGCCCTTGGCGGTGGTGATCAGGTCCGGGACGATCCCCTCGTCCTCGCACGCGAACCACTGGCCCGTACGGCAGAACCCGGACTGGATCTCGTCCGCGACGAAGACGATGCCGTTGTCCTCGGCGAACTGGCTGATCGCCGGCAGGAAGCCCTTCGCCGGCTCGATGAAGCCGCCCTCGCCGAGCACCGGCTCGATGATGATCGCGGCGACGTTGTCGGCGCCGACCTGCTTGCTGATCTGGTCGATGGCCTGCTTGGCGGCCTCGGGACCGGCGTTCTCCGCACCGGTCGGCCAGCGGTAGCCGTACGCCACCGGCACCCGGTAGACCTCGGGCGCGAACGGACCGAAGCCGTGCTTGTACGGCATGTTCTTGGCGGTGAGCGCCATCGTCAGGTTGGTCCGGCCGTGGTAACCGTGGTCGAAGACGACCACGGCCTGCCGCTTGGTGTACGCACGCGCGATCTTGACGGCGTTCTCGACGGCCTCGGCGCCGGAGTTGAACAGGGCGGACTTCTTGGCGTGGTCGCCAGGGGTCAGCTCGGCGAGCGCCTCCGCGACCTCGACGTACCCCTCGTACGGCGTGACCATGAAACAGGTGTGGGTGAAGTCGGCCAGCTGGGCGCTCGCGCGCCGTACGACGGCCTCGGCGGAGGCGCCCACGCTGGTCACGGCGATACCGGAACCGAAGTCGATGAGACGGTTGCCGTCGACGTCCTCGATGATGCCGCCGCCCGCGCGGGCGGTGAACACCGGCAGCACGGAACCGACGCCCTGCGCGACCGCGGCCAGACGGCGGGTCTGCAGCTCCTGCGACTTGGGGCCGGGGATGGCGGTGACGACGCGGCGCTCCTGCGGAAGTGCGGTCATGGGGGCTCCCTGATGAGTGGTGCGAGCCGATGCGTACCGGACGGTCCCGTCCGGCGGCTCCGGTGGTGCGTTTTCGGACGCTTTCCTTCTTTCTTCGCAGGCTAGGGCCGGGTATGAGAGGTGGGCATGCTCCATGTGGGCGTTGTCGGAGGGTGACGTTGTCCGTGGTGGACATAGTGCGGGTGGCGGGGCCGGGAGGTTCCTCGGCCGCGTAAGCGGTGAACTCCCCTTGTGAGGGCGTTAGATTGGCCGCTGACGGTGGACGGAACGGCTGGTCAGGGAGCGAGAGCGATGGACAGCGACGGGACGCGGGACACGCGGGGTACGCATGCGAATCCTGTACCGCGTCCGGCGGGGCCGCAGGACGGGGGCGGGACGCCGGCCGAGGCCGCCACGACACCACCGCGGCCGACGACTCCTCCGCCGGTACCTCCGCTGCCGGACGGTACGGCTTTTCTCAGGTGGCTCCGGGCGCCCAGGCCTGAGGCGGCCCTTGGTGTGTGGCGATTCGGGTACCAGCCGAGGCCGGAAGCGGAGCCGGTGCGCACGCCAACTCAGCAGTTGCTCGGCGGAGCGGTGCTCGCGTTTCTCTGCGGCTGGCTTCTCTGTTCTCTACTGTGGAACGGGTATCTCGGCGAGTTCTGGCAGTGGCCCTGGTACGTGCTGGCGCCGAATTCGTGGACACACGGCACCGGCGGAGTGGTGGGAGGGGTGGCTTCGTGGATCTACACCGCTCTGATCTTCGGTGCCATTTTCCTGATCCTCGGGAAAATCGGTCACTGGCCTGAACTCTGGCACCGTTATGGCCCGCCCACCTGGGTGTCGGCCGCGCCCACCCCGGAACGGCCCCCCGCCCCCGAGCAGGACCCCGCCGAGTTCCTCTACCTCCGTCAGGCGGGGGCGAGCGATGCCGCCGACCGGCTTGCCGGGGACGCGCGGACCGGCCTGATGCGCGACGTCGACCACGCTCGGATCGCCCGGGCCTGGCAGGGTGTGCGGAGTGGCCGGCACAGTATGGCGACGTTCACCGCGGCCGTGGTCAAGGACGGTGCCGCCGCCTGTCTGCACCCCTCCGGCGAGCGCGACCTGCCCGCGCGGCACGCGCAGCACGACATGGTCACCGGCCAGGTCCGGCTCGGCACGACGGCCGACGACCCCCGCAACCCGTACCAGTACCGCGGCACCGGCCTCGCCCTCGGCCCCGACCTGCTCGGCACCTCCCTGCTCGCCGTCGGCCCGGCCGGCTCCGGCAAGACCGGCAGCCTGGTCCGCCCGCTCGCCGAGTCGCTGTGCCTGCACGCGCTCGCCGGACGCGCCTCCGTGGTCGTCGTCGGCGCGGCCGGCGCCGGGCTGGGACCCGCCGACGCCTACGACGTCGTCGTCCGCGTCGCCCACCCCGAGTCCGTCTACGACCTCGACCTGTACGGCGGCACCACCGACCCCGACGAGGCCGCCGCCATACTCGCCGAGGCCCTCGCCGGCGACCTCGCCGACCCGCACCCCGGCAGCGACAGCCGCCGCTCCACCACCGTCCTCGCCCAGCTGATCGGCCCGTTCAAGGCGGTCCACGGCCGTTTCCCGTCCGTCCCCGAACTCCGCCGGCTCCTGGACGGCGCCCCCGGCCCGCTCGGCGCGCTCCGCAAGGCGCTGACGGACACCGGCCACGAGTCGCTGCTGCGCGAACTCGACGCGCGGGAACGCCAGATGGGACACCCCGGGGACGTCGGCGCGGTCCTCGCCGACCGCATCGCGCTCCTCGACCGCCCCGCCTTCGCCGGGTTCTTCGACACCTCCGGTTCGTCCCGCCCCTTCTCCCTGAAGGCCCTCGACCACCCGGTCCGGGTCCGCATCGACCTGCCCGAGCGCGGTCACGCGGACGCCTCCCGCATCCTGGCCCGCCTGGTGCTCGCCCAGTTCACGGCGAGCGTGACGGTCCGGGACGACCGTTCGCTCTTCGCCTGTCTGCTCCTGGACGACGCCACGGGCGTGGTGACGCCGGAGGCGGTCCGCGGCATCCAGCGGCTGCGCTCGGCCAACGCGGGCGTGGCGCTCACCCTGCGCACCCTGGACGACGTACCGCGCCCGCTGCGCAGTCCCCTGCTCGGCGCCGCCGGCTGCCGGATGGCCTTCTCCGGCCTCACCCCCTGGGACGGCCAGGACTTCGCCGAGGTCTGGGGCAAGGAGTGGATCGAGGCCCGGGACGTCACCGACCGCCAGATCATCGCGGAGACCCCGGCGGGCAAGGCGCTGCACGTCGTCCGCCGGGTCATCACCGGCAAGGCGGCCACCGCGCGGGCGGTCACCGTCCGGCAGGTGGAGCGGGAGCGCTGGTCGGCCTCCGAACTGGCCCACGGGGTGCCGCCGGGCCACGCGGTCCTCTCCCTGACGACCGTCAAGGGCGAGCACGCCCCACCGCTGCTGGTGGATCTGAGGGGCGGCGGCCGGGTCTGAACAGGGGCGCACACGCGACCGTACAGTGAGGCAGAATCGAGAGAGGCCGTTCATACGCGACGGCCAAAGGCCATGAGTCTCCCGACTTCCTGCCCCGCTGTCCCTGTTCACGACCGAAGAGAAGATCTGACGGCCCGATGCCACCGACGCTCGCCTCGCTCGTCCACCATTCCGCGCTCAAGCTGACCGTGCGCGCGGGCGAGGACCGCCTCGACGTGCCCGTGCGCTGGGCCCATGTCAGCGAACTCGCCGACCCGGTGCCGTACATGGAGGGCGGGGAACTGCTCCTGATCACCGCGCTGAAGCTGGACGCGGAGGATCCGGAGGCCATGCGGCGCTATGTGAAACGCCTGGTCGGGGCGGGTGTGGTGGGTCTCGGCTTCGCCGTCGGGGTCAACTACGAGGAGATCCCCGGGGCCCTGGTCGAGGCGGCGGAGCAGGAGGGCCTGCCGCTGCTGGAGGTACCGCGCCGCACTCCCTTCCTCGCCATCAGCAAGGCGGTCTCGGCGGCGATCGCGGCCGACCAGTACCGGGCGGTGACGGCGGGCTTCGCCGCCCAGCGCGAGCTGACCCGGCAGGCGCTGAACGCCGGCCCGGAGGGCGTGCTGTCCGCCCTCGCGGCCCAGGTGGACGGCTGGGCCGCGCTGTACGACGCGTCCGGCGCCGTCGTCGCCACGGCACCGGAGTGGGCCGGCCGCAGGGCGGCCCGGCTGACGGCCGAGGTGGAACGCCTCCGGGAGCGCCCGGCACCGGCCTCCTCGGTGGTCGGCGGCCCGGACAACGAGGACCGGGTGGAACTGCACTCGCTCGGTACGGGCCGCCGCCCCAGGGCGGCCCTGGCGGTGGGCACGGCGTCGGCGCTGGGCACGGCCGAGCGCTACGCCGTCCACTCCGCGATCGCGCTGCTCACCCTCACGACGGAACGCTCCCGCTCACTGCGGGCGGCCGAGCAGCGGGTCGGGGCGGCGGTGCTGCGGATGCTGCTCGCCGGGCAGCCGGACCACGCCCGGGGCGTCGCCGGGGACCTGTACGGCGGGCTGCTCGACGCACCGTTCCGGATGATCGTCGCGGACGCGGGCGCCGAGCTGCTGGCCGGCCTCACGGAGGCGGTGGAGTCGGCGGCGGCGCGCGCCGGGGAGGCGCTGCTGGTGGTGCCGGAGGGGGAGCGGCTGGTGGTGCTGGCCGCGGACGCGGGCGCGGCGGTGGGCGCCTGTGCGGAGTACGCGGCGGCCCGGGAGGCGGCCCGCGCGGTGCCGGAACAGGGTGGCGCCGACGAGGAGGACGACCTGGTCGTGGGCATGTCCGCGCCGTCCGGTCCGATCGCGGCCGCCGCGGCCTACAAGCAGGCCGAGCAGGCGCTGTCGGTGGCGCGGCGGCGGGGGCGGGTCCTGGTGGAGCACGAGCAGCTGGCGTCGGGGTCGGTGCTGCCGCTGCTGGCCGACGACGCCGTGAAGGCGTTCGCGGACGGTCTGCTGCGGGCGCTGCACGAGCACGACGCGACCGGCCGGGGCGACCTGGTGGCCTCCCTGCGGGCCTGGCTGTCCCGGCACGGCCAGTGGGACGCGGCCGCCGCGGACCTGGGCGTCCACCGCCACACGCTCCGCTACCGGATGCGGCGGGTCGAGGAGATCCTGGGCCGGTCGCTGGACGACCCGGACGTGCGGATGGAGCTGTGGCTGGCTTTGAAGGCGACGTCGGGGGAGTGAGCGGGGGCGGCAGGTCGTGTGTCGGCCGCGGGTCGTGGGGGCTGGTCGCGCAGTTCCCCGCGCCCCTTAGGTTTCCCGGTCCGTCCGGTGTTTGAGAGCGAGGGAAGCCGGTCGGCCCTTTCACCGCACCAATCCGGCACAGCCCCCGTCCCGACCACTACACCCCGGACAAACGCACCTCTGCCCGTGCCGACCTACGGTGGAGTCGAAAGCCAAGCACACACCCCTCTACGCGGAAGGGCCGGGACTCGCACATGACCTCCACCCACGCCTTCTGGCTCGCCGGCCGTCAGGTCACCGGCGAGGACACCTTCGACGTCACCAGCCCGTGGGACGGGCGCCTCGTCGGCAAGGTCGGCGTGCCCTCCGACGCCCAGGTCGAGGAGGCGGTCGCCGCCGCGTACGCCGTACGGGACGAGTTCGCCGCCACCCCGGCCCACGTACGCGCCGCCGCCCTCGACCACGTCAGCCGCCGGCTCGCCGAGCGCACCGAGGAGATAGCCCAGCTGATCTCCGCCGAGAACGGCAAGCCGATCAAGTGGGCGCGCGGCGAGGTCGGCCGAGCCGTCTCCGTCTTCCGGTTCGCCGCCGAGGAGGCCCGCCGTTTCAACAGCGGCGAGGCCCAGCGCCTGGACACCGACCTCGGCGGCCAGGGCCGGCTCGCGCTGACCCGCCGCTTCCCGAAGGGCGTCGTCCTCGGCATCGCGCCCTTCAACTTCCCGCTCAACCTCTGCGCCCACAAGATCGCCCCGGCGATCGCGGCCGGCGCGCCGATCATCCTCAAGCCGGCCCCGGCCACCCCGCTCTCCGGCCTGATCATCGGTGACCTGCTCGCCGAGACGACCGGCCTGCCGGCCGGCTCCTGGTCGATCCTCCCGGTCGCCAACGACAAGATGGCCGCCCTCGTCCAGGACGAGCGCCTCCCGGTCATCTCGTTCACCGGTTCCGAGAAGGTCGGCTACTCGATCATGGACTCGGTGCCGCGCAAGCACTGCACCCTGGAACTCGGCGGCAACGGCGCCGCGGTCGTCCTGGCCGACTACGCCTCCGACGCCGACCTGGACTGGGCCGCCACCCGCATCGCGACCTTCTCCAACTACCAGGGCGGCCAGTCCTGCATCTCCGTGCAGCGGGTCATCGCCGACGCGTCCGTCTACGACCGTCTCCTCCCGCGCATCGTCGCGGCCGTCGAGGCCCAGGTCACCGGCGACCCGGCGGACGCCAAGACCGACGTCGGCCCGCTGGTCAGCGAGGCGGCCGCGGAGCGCGTCGAGGTGTGGGTGAAGGAGGCCGTCGAGGACGGCGCCACCCTGCTCACGGGCGGCGACCGTGACGGCGCCACCTACGCGCCGACCGTCCTCACCGACGTCCCGGCCGACACCACCGTCTCCTGCGAGGAGATCTTCGGCCCCGTCCTCACCGTGCAGAAGGTGTACAGCGAGGCGGAGGCCTTCGCCGCCGTCAACGACTCCAAGTACGGACTCCAGGCCGGCGTCTTCACCCACGACCTGCAGACCGCCTTCCGCGCCCACCGCGCGCTGGAGGTCGGCGGCGTGATCGTCGGCGACGTCCCCTCCTACCGCGCCGACCAGATGCCGTACGGCGGCGTCAAGCAGTCCGGCGTCGGCCGCGAGGGCGTCCGGTTCGCGATGGACGACTACACCTACGAGCGCGTCCTGGTCCTCACCGGTCTCGCCCTCTGACCTGCCACGGACGGCTCGGAGAGCGACAGAACGGCCGCAGCCCGCTGTGCGGGGGCTGCGGCCGTTCTCCGTGCCGACCGCTCCGGACCCTCAACCGGAGAAGCCGACGTGCGCGAGCCGCAGCGGGCCGCGCAGTGCGAGGCGGACGTCGTGGACGCCCTCGGCGACGATGCCGGCGGTGAGTGAGATGTACGTGTAGGGATCCGCCGTCGGCTCGGTGAGGGTCAGCAGGGCCAGCGGCGGGCCGCCGTCGAGGGTGAGTTCCAGCGTGCCCGTGCCGGCCACCCGTGCGGTCACCTCCGTCGCTCCCTGACCGAAGTCGCAGTTCCGGTAGACGAGTTCACCGGGGCCCTCGCCCTCGGGGGTGACCGCGTCGCCCTGCGACTTCGTACGGTCCACGATCGCGATGCCCGACTGTTCGTCGAAGTCGGCCGCGTCCAGGCCGCGTTCGGCGACCGGGCGCGGTGCCCCCTGCTCGCCGTCCAGGACCAGCGTCGTACGCAGGCGGACGTCCTCGCTGGACGCGCCGACCAGCACCTCGTACGGACCCTGTTCCAGGAGCCATCCGTCACGCGCCACGTCCCAGAACGCGAAGGCGGAGAGCGGGACTTCGAAGTCCGTCCCGGCCCGTTCGCCGGGGGCCAGGGTGAGGCGGCGGTGGGCGAGCAGCTCGCGGCGCGGGCGGGCCGACGACGGCGCGACGGCCCGGGTGTAGAGCTGGACCACCTCGTCCGCCGTGACATCACCGGTGTTGGCGACCGTGAAGGAGACCCGGAGGGTTCCGTCCGTCACCTCGGTCGTCAGGTCCGCGTAGGAGAAGGACGCGTAGGACAGCCCGTGGCCGAACGGGAAGAGCGGGGTGCCCTCGAAGTAGCGGTAGGTCTGGCGGGCGCCCAGGACGTCGTAGTCGAGGAGGCCGGGCAGGTCGGCGTCGGCGGCGTACCAGGTCTGCGGGAGGCGGCCCGCGGGGGAGACGTCACCGGCGAGGACGCGGGCGAGGGCGGTGCCGGCCGCCTGGCCGCCGTGGGCCGTCCAGAGCACGGCCGGGAGACGGGCCACGTCCACCGCGTAGGGGTAGGCGGACGTCAGCGCCAGCACGGTCCGCGGGTTCGCGGCGCGGGCGGCGCGCAGGAGACGCTCCTGGTGCGGGGGCAGGGCCAGGGTCGTACGGTCCTCGGTCTCGCGGCCGTTGATGTGCGGGTCGTTGCCCGCGACCACCAGGACCGCGTCGGCCGCGGCGGCCACCCTGGCGACGGCGTCCGCACCCCGTTCGACGATGATCAGTTCGAAGAGGGAAGCGTTTTCGGCGGCAACCCGCACCCCGTCGGCGGCGACAGAGACATGGCGATCCGAGCCGAGATGCCGGAGGAGGTGACCGTTGTCGTGGGGTTCCAGGCGGAATGTCTCCTGGACGACCCAGCCGCCGGGCTGGTCCGCGGCGGCGCGGACGAACCCGTCGTCGGCGACCGAGAGGTAGCGGCCGTCCGGCGCGCGCAGCGTCAGCACCCCCTCGCCCCAGTCGACGAGGGCGAACTCGGTGCCGGTGGCGTCGGCGGTGAGCGGCGGCAGGTCCGTGCGGCCCGCGAGCAGCGCCGGGTCCAGGGCGCCCGCCGCGCCGCGCACCTCGTCGGCGGCCTCGGTGGCCGGCGGTACGTGCAGGAAGGTGCCGTCCGCGAGCCGCAGCCGGACCCGGTCCACCCCCTCCGCGAACTCCACGCGCTCCGCGCCGAACCGCTCGTACAGACCCTCCAGCGGGGTCGAGCGGTGGATCAGCGTGCCGCTGTACCAGTCGAGTTTGCACTCGTCGGCGAGCAGGCCGACCACGGCGAGCCGGGTGTCGGACGCGAGGGGGAGCAGGGAGTCGTCGTTCTTGAGCAGGACGACCGCCTGTTCCGCCGCCTCCTGGGCGAGGGCCCGGTGCGCCGGGGTGTCGAACTCCGCGGTGCCCGGATGCGGGTCGTCGTGCGGGTCGAACTCGCCCAGGCGGAACCGGACCGAGAGCTGGCGGCGGACCGCCGTGTCGATGTCCGCCTCGGTCAACAGGCCCTGCTCCAGTGCCCCCTGGAGCCGCGCGGTGATCTGCGAGCCGTCCGTGCCGTGGTCCGTGAAGCTGTCGACGCCGGCGAGCAGGGCGGCCGCCGTGGCCTCCTCGTGGGTGTCGAAGTAGTGCTCGTGGTCGACCAGGTTGGAGGGCGCGCCGGCGTCCGAGCAGACCAGCAGGTCCTCGTCGGTCCAGGTGCGCAGGTGCTCGCGCAGGTACGGGGAGACGTGGTTGGGGCGGCCGTTGACCAGGTTGTAGGCGGGCATCACCCCGGCCACCGCGCCCGCCTCCACGGTCTCCCTGAAGGCGCGCAGGTCGTACTCGTGCAGCACGCGCGGGCGGACCGAGGAGGAGGAAGTGGCGCGGTCCGTCTCGTTGTTGTGGGCCAGCCAGTGCTTGAGGACGGGCGCCGTGCGCCAGTACACCGGGTGGTCGCCGCGCAGGCCGCGGGTGTAGGCGGTGGCGATGGCGGAGGTCAGCTTCGGGTCCTCCGAGTAGCCCTCCTCGTTACGGCCCCAGAGAGGGTGGCGCAGCAGGTTGACCGTGGGGGCCCAGACGTTGAGGCCGACGCGGTCGTCGCGGGCGCGCATCGCCCGGACCTCCTTGGACACGGCCTCGCCGACCCGGCGGACCAGCTCGGTGTTCCAGGTCGCGCCGAGCCCGACCGCCTGCGGGAACACCGTCGCCGGACCCATCCAGGCGACCCCGTGCAGGGCCTCCTGGCCGGTGCGGAAGGCGGCGATGCCGAGCCGGTCCACGGCGGGTGCGAACTGGTGCAGGAAGGAGACCTTCTCGTCCAGGGTGAGCCGCGTCAGCAGGTCGTCGATGCGCTTCGCGAACGGCAGGTGCGGATCGCGGAAAGGCGGCGTAGGCGGCGTTTTTGCGGTCACGTGCGGTTCCCCTTGCGATGGAGCGGCGAGGCTCTTTCGAAGCGCTTCGATGCTCATTCGACGCAGGGGTGGGTGTCAAGAGACGCACATCGATATTTCAAGCAGCGCATACGAAGAGGTCACCCGCGTCGGCTTGGAGGAATCTTGGAAGCGACCCTTGTGCACCCCCGGGTGTTCACTTAACCTCGCAGCAACATCGAAGCGCTTCGACTAGCCGGTCCGCCCTCAGCGCCACACGACAGGGGACGCACCACAGGGGTCGTAGGTCGGAGGATCGCTTCAGCTCAGCCAGTTCCACTCGAGACACCGCAGCCGACGGCCACCGCCGGGTGTCCTGGTGCGCCATGAAGGGTTGACGCAATGACGCCGAACGCCGCTTCTGCCCCCTCCGGGCCGAGCCGGAGAACTTTCCTCGCCTCCACGGCAGTCGCCACCGCAGCGGTGGCGGGCGGGATGCCGCTGCTCGCCGCCTGCGGGGCGTCGGACACCGGGTCGGGCGGGGGCTCCTCCTCGGGCAAGGACGCGAAGAAGCTGCTGCCGTCGTACGTCGCCAACAACGTGGTGACGCCGGACATCCCGTCGAAGAACGGCTCCTCGATCGGCTTCACCAGCAAGCTCGACCTGGCCACCCTGAAGACCTCGGTCCCCCAGAAGCTCGGCAAGGGCGGCAAGGTCACCATCATGGCCCCGTTCTGGGGCTCCCCGCCGAAGCAGGACAACGCCTACTACAAGGCGATGAACAGCATGATCGGCGTCGACGTCGAGTGGCAGAACCAGGACGGCAACACCTACGACCAGAAGCTGGGCGCGGTCCTCGCCTCCAGCGAGGTGCCGGACGTGGTGGTCGTCCCGAACTGGAACATGGGCGGCAAGATACCCACCGCCATCATCAGCAAGTTCGCCGACCTCGGCCCGTACCTGTCCGGCGACAAGGTCAAGGACTACCCGAACCTCGCCGCCATCCCCACCGACGCCTGGCGCCGCTGCATCTTCGGCGGCAAGCTGCGCGGCCTGCCGATGCCGGCCTCGTACGTGACCAACATCGTGCCCTTCTACCGCAAGGACATCTTCGACAAGAAGGGGTACGAGGTCCCGCGCTCGGCGGACGAGTTCCTCGCCCTGGCCAAGGAGATCACCAACGCCAAGGCCAAGCGCTGGGCCTGCATGGACATGAAGTGGACCGCCTGGCAGATGTTCAGCGTGCTCTCCGGCAGCGAGAAGCCGCTCGGCTGGAACCTCGTCGACGGCAAGCTGGTCAACCGCATCGAGACCCAGGAATACCTCGAAGCGCTGGAGTGGACCCGCAAGCTCTTCGCCGCCGGCGTCGTCCACCCCGACTCCATGCTGGGCAAGAACGCCCCCGACGCGGGCCCCAAGTTCGCGGCCGGCGAGTTCCTGATCTACCCCAACGACATCAGCCAGTGGTGGAGCCGCACCGCCGAACAGGCCACCCAGAACCCGGACTACAAGATCTGGGGCATGGACGTCTACGCCCACGACGGCGGCAACCCGCAGGTCTGGGCCGAACAGCCCGCCGGCATCTTCGCCTTCATCAACAAGAAGGCCTCGGAGTCCGTGATCCACGACGTGCTGGCCGTCGCCAACACCACCGCCGCGCCGTACGGCACCAAGGAGTACATGGCGACCAACTACGGCGTCGAGGGCACCCACTACACCGTCAAGAACGGTGTGCCCACCAAGACCACCCAGGGCAACAACGAGGTCATCAACGCCTACGTCATGGTCGCCAGCCCCGCCTCCACCATCGCCCACCCCGACTTCCCCGAGGTCGCCAAGGCCCAGGTCGAGTGGCAGCAGCGGATGGGCTCCTTCACCAAGAAGTCCAGCTTCTTCGGCCAGATGATCACCGAGCCGTCCCGCTACACCAACCTCATGAACGACTTCGAGCAGCTCGAGGACGACATCACGCGCGGCCGCAAGAAGATCAGCGACATGCAGCAGGCCGTCTCCGACTGGAAGAGCAAGGGCGGCGACAGGCTGCGCGACTGGTACCAGAAGCTGCTCGACGACAACGGTTCGTCCGCGAGCTGACCAGGCACCGAGGCAAGGAGAACGGCCGTGTCCCACAGCACGGTGCCTCGCAGCAGGGCCGAGGCAGACGACAGAGCGGGGAGGACTCCGGTGGCGTCCGACGGCACCACCGGAACCCGGAAGAAGGAGAAGGCCGGGAAACTGAGCCTGCGTCTCAGATTCAGACGCGACCGCGTACTGATCCTGATGACCCTGCCGGCGATCCTGCTGCTCCTGGTCTTCAACTACCTGCCGATCCTCGGCAACATCGTCGCCTTCCAGGACTACGACCCGTACGTCAGCGACAACGGCATCGTCTCCATGCTGCACAGCGCCTGGGTGGGCCTGGAGAACTTCCAGCAGATCTTCGCCGACTCGGCGTTCTGGAACGCGGTGAAGAACACCCTGGTGCTGTTCTTCCTGCAACTCGTGCTGTTCTTCCCGATCCCGATCGCGCTCGCCCTGCTCATCAACAGTGTGGTCCGGCCCCGGGTACGGGCGCTCGCGCAGGCGGTCCTGTACCTCCCGCACTTCTTCTCCTGGGTGCTGGTCATCTCCGTCTTCCAGCAGATCTTCGGCGGTGCCGGGCTGCTGTCGCAGCTGCTGCGGCAGCACGGCTACGACGGCCTCGACATCATGTCCGACCCGTCGACCTTCAAGTTCCTGGTCACGGCGGAGGGCGTCTGGAAGGACGCCGGCTGGGGGATCATCGTCTTCCTGGCGGCGCTGGCGTCCGTGAGCCCGGACCTCTACGAGGCGGCGGCGATGGACGGGGCGGGCCGCTGGCGCCGCATGTGGCATGTCACATTGCCCGCCCTGCGGCCGGTGATCGCCCTGTTGCTGGTGCTGCGGGTGGGCGACGCGCTGACGGTCGGTTTCGAACAGATCCTGTTGCAGCGCGATGCCGTCGGCCCCGGAGCCGCGGAGGTCCTCGACACCTTCGTCTGGTGGAACGGCGTCCGCAACCAGGACTTCGGCTACGCGGCCGCCGCCGGTCTGATCAAGGGCGTGGTCAGCCTCGGCCTGGTCCTCGCCGCGAACAAGGTGGCCCATCTCATGGGCGAGCAGGGGGTGTACAAGAAATGACCGCCGTCATCGACAAGCCGCCCGTACGGGAACCGTCCCGGTGGGCCGCGCCGCCCCGCCCGGTGTGGGAGGAGGAGCCGGGCAGGGCCGGAGCGGCCGGCAAGGGACTCGTCCTCGCCCTCGCCTGCCTGGGCGTCCTCTTCCCGCTGTGGATCATCGTCGTCACCAGCCTCTCCTCGCGGAAGACCATCGACCGGGCCGGCGGGCTGGTGATGGTGCCCAAGGGCATCACCTTCGTCGCCTACAAGGAGCTGCTGAGCGGCGGCCAGGTCACCCGGGCCACGGTCATCAGCGTTCTCATCACCCTCGTCGGCACGCTGTTCTCGATGGCCGTGTCGGTCCTGTGCGCCTACGGCCTCTCGCGCATCGGCTCGCTCGGCCACCGCTGGTTCCTGATGCTGCTGCTGGCCACGATGTTCTTCAGCGCCGGCCTGATCCCGACCTACCTGCTGGTCCAGTCCCTGGGCCTCACCGACAGCTATCTCGCCCTGATCCTGCCGAGCGCGGTCAGCGTCTTCAACATCCTTGTCCTGCGCGGCTTCTTCATGGGCATCTCGCAGGAACTCATCGACAGCGCGCGCATCGACGGCGCCGGCGACTTCCGGATCCTGTGGCAGATCGTCATGCCGCTGTCGCGCGCGGTGCTGGCCGTGATCACCCTGTTCTACGCGGTCGGGTACTGGAGCGCGTGGTTCAACGCGTCCCTCTACCTCAACGACCAGGACAAGATGCCGCTGCAGAACGTCATGATCCAACTGGTCCAGAAGCAGCAGGCCCCGGTGGGGCTGGGCCAGGCGATCAAGACGGGGGAGCTGTCGGGGCTGGCGGTGCAGATGGCGGTGATGGTGATGGCGCTGCTGCCGGTGGCGGTCCTCTCGCCGTTCGTCCAGAAGCACTTCAAGAAGGGGATGCTGACCGGGGCGGTCAAGGGGTAGCCGACAGCGCCTTCTGAGGGGGTGGCGGGGAGCGTCGGCGGCTGCGGGTGCGTTGGGGCTGGTCGCGCAGTTCCTCCCCCAGCCTTCGGCCGGGGGGACCCCCAGCGCCCCTGGGTAGGAATCCGCGCCGCCCGTTGCAAGGTCACCCAGCTGCGGGCATGCGTGCCTCCCCCAGTGCCTTAAGGGCCTGGGAGGTGCCCCCAGGACGGCACGGGTGGGCGCAGCGGCACCCTGCCGGCGCCGGTAAGCGTCCCCACCCCGCCCCGCCCCCACCCCGGACCACCAACCCACCCACGCCCACCGAAGGTTCCCCATGCCCTCCCTGAGCCGCAGAACCGTTCTTGCCGGTACGGCAGCAGCGACCGCCGTCACGGCCCTGCCCACCCTCACGGCCACCGCCCACGCGGCCGAGCCCCAGCCGCAGGCGTACCGCTGGCGCAACGCGGTGATCGGCGGCACCGGATTCGTCACCGGTGTCCTCTTCCACCCCGCCGCCCCCGGCCTCGCCTACGCCCGTACCGACATCGGCGGCGCCTACCGCTGGGACGACCGGACCGCCCGCTGGACCCCGCTCACCGACCAGCTCGGCTGGGACGACTGGAACCTGCTCGGGGTGGAGGCGCTCGCCGTCGACCCCGCGCACCCGGACCGGTTCTACCTGGCGCTCGGCACCTACGCCCAGTCCTGGGCCGGAAACGGCGCGGTCCTGCGCTCGGAGGACCGCGGCGCCAGCTGGACCCGGACCGATCTCACCGTGAAGCTCGGCGCGAACGAGGACGGCCGGGGCATGGGGGAGCGCCTCCTCGTCGACCCCCGGGACAGCGACACCCTGTGGCTGGGCACCCGGCACGACGGACTGCTGAGGTCGACGGACCGCGGGGCCACCTGGGCGGCGGCGCCCGGCTTCCCGGCCACCCCCACCGCCTCCGGGCAGGGCGTCAGCCTGCTCGTGGCCGTCGGCCGTGCCGTCTACGCCGGCTGGGCGGACGGCGACGGCGGGGCGAGCGCCGTCACCCTGTACCGCACCTCCGACGGAACGACCTGGCAGGCCGTGCCCGGGCAGCCCACCGGCACCGCCGCCAAGGTCCCGGTCCGGGCCGCCTACGACCGCCACGCCCGCGAGCTGTACGTGACGTACGCGGACGCCCCCGGTCCCAACGGCCAGGCGGACGGAAGCGTGCACAAGCTGGCCGTCGGCAGCGGACGGTGGTCCGACGTCACCCCGGCCGTGCCCGGCGGCAGCGACACCTTCGGCTACGGCGGGGTCGCCGTGGACGCCCGCCGCCCGGGCACCGCCGTCGTCTCCACCAACAACCGCTGGGCGGCCGGCGACACCCTGTACCGGACCACCGACGGCGGCCGGACGTGGACGTCCCTCAAGGACTCCGCTGTCTTCGACGTGTCCGAGACTCCCTTCCTGAAGTGGGGCGGCGACCGGCCCAAGTTCGGGTGGTGGATCCAGGCCGTGGCGGTGGATCCGTACGACTCCCGGCACATCGTGTACGGCACCGGCGCCACCCTCTACGGCACCCGCGACCTCGTCCACTGGGCGCCGCGGGTCCGAGGCCTGGAGGAGACGTCCGTGGTCCGGCTGGTGTCGCCCCCGGTCGGGGAGGCACACCTGCTGAGCGGCTCGGGGGACATCGGCGTGATGTACCACGAGCGGCTCACCGCGTCTCCGTCCCGCGGTATGGCCGCGAACCCCGTGTTCGGGTCGGCGACGGGGCTCGCGCAGGCCGCGGGCAGGCCGGCGTACGTGGTCCGCACCGGCTGGGGCGACAACGGCAACGGCGCCTACTCGGACGACGGGGGCCGGACCTGGGCGCCCTTCGCCGCCCAGCCCTCCCTCGCCCACGACGCACCGGGGCCGATCGCCACCAACGCCGACGGCAGCGCGCTGCTGTGGTCCTTCGTGCACTGGGACGGGACCAAGTACCCCGCCCACCGGTCGGACGACAACGGCGCCACCTGGACCGAGATCTCCTCCTTCCCGAAGGGCGCCACGCCGGTCGCCGACCCGGCCGACCCGACGCTCTTCTACGCGTACGACTCCGACACAGGAACGCTACAAGCCAGCACTGACAGTGGCCGTTCGTTCACGGCGCGTGCGACCGGGCTGCCCGCCGGGGACAGCCAGTTCCAGCTGGTCGCGGCGCCCGGCCGGTCCGGTGACCTGTGGCTGAGCGTCAAGTGGAACGGGCTGTACCGGTCCGTCGACGGGGGCGCGACCTTCACCAAGGTCGGCAGCTGCTGGGCCGCCTACACGCTCGGTTTCGGCAAGGCGGCGCCCGGCGCCGACTACCCGGCGATCTACCTTGTCGGCTCCACCGAGGCCGTCACCGCCGTCCACCGATCCGACGACGAGGCCGCGACCTGGACCCGGATCAACGACGACCGGCACCAGTGGGGCTGGACCGGGCAGGCCGTCACCGGCGACCCGCGCGTGTACGGGCGGGTCTACCTCGCCACCAACGGACGCGGCATCCAGTACGGAGACCCGGTGTGACGGCCGCACCCGGACGCCCCGGACTCTCCGACGCCACCCGGGGCCGCATCCTCTTCGGCGGTGACTACAACCCCGAGCAGTGGCCGGAGGAGACCTGGCCGGAGGATGTCCGGCTGATGAAGGCCGCGCACGTCAACTCCGTGACCATGGGTGTCTTCTCCTGGGCGAAGCTGGAACCCCGGCCGGGGGAGCGGGACTTCGGCTGGCTGGACCGGCTGATGGACCTGATGCACGAGAACGGCATCGGCGTCGTCCTCGCCACCCCGACATCCTCCCCGCCGCCGTGGCTGGGGCGGCTGCACCCGGACACGCTGCCCCGGGACGCCGACGGCCGTACCGAGTGGTGGGGCGGCCGCCAGCACTTCTCGCACTCCAGCGCCACCTACCGCCGCCACGCCGCCGCCATCACCGAGGACCTCGCCGCCCGCTACGGCGGCCACCCCGCCCTCACCATGTGGCACATCAACAACGAGTACTGCACCTTCGACCACGGCGACGAGGCCGCCGCCGCCTTCCGGCGCTGGCTGCGCGAGCGCTACGGCACCCTGGACGCCCTCAACTCCGCCTGGGGAACGGCGTTCTGGAGCCAGGGCTACGACACCTGGGACGCCATCCTGCCGGCGCGCCACGCCCACTACCTGAAGAACCCCGCCCAGGTGCTGGACTTCCGCCGCTTCACCTCCGACCTGCTCCTGGAGTGCTACACGGCCGAGCGGGACATCGTCGCCCGGCACACCCCGCACATCCCGGTGACCACCAACTTCATGCCGCTCTGGATCGGCCAGGACGCCTGGCGCTGGGCCGGCGAGGAGGACGTCGTCTCCGTCGACCTCTACCCCGATCCGCGTGACCCGCTGGGCGCGCAGCACGGCGCCCTCGTCCACGACCTCACCCGTTCCCAGGCGCGCGGCCCCTGGATGCTCATGGAACAGGCCGCCGGACCGGTCAACTGGCGCGGGGTGAACCACCCCAAACCCCGCGGCCTCAACCGGCAGTGGTCCCTCCAGGCGGTGGCCCGTGGCGCGGACGCCGTCTGCTACTTCCAGTGGCGGCAGTCGAGGCAGGGCGCGGAGAAGTTCCACTCCGGGATGGTCAGCCACGCGGGGGAGGAAGGCCGTACCTACCAGGAGGTCAAACGGCTCGGCGCCGAACTGGCACGGATAGGCGCCGAGGTGACCGACCGTCAGATCAGCGCCGACATCGCCGTACTCCACGACTGGCACTCCTGGTGGGCCGGCGCCCACGAAGGCCGCCTCTCCACGGAGGTGGACCTCCCCGACGTCCTGCACGCCTGGCACCGCGCCCTGTGGGAGGCGAACCTCACCACCGACTTCGCCCATCCCGGACACGACCTGTCCGCCTACAAGCTGGTGGTCGTCCCGCAGCTCTACCTGCTCACCGACACCGCCGTCGAGAACCTCCTCGCCTATGTCCGGGGCGGTGGCACCCTCGTCAGCGGCTTCCTCACCGGCGTCGCCGACGAGGACGACCGGATCCGCCCGGGTGGCATGGACGCGCGGCTGCGCGAGCTGTTCGGCATCCGCACCCTGCACGAGTGGTGGCCGCTGGACGCGGGGGAGACCGTCGCGTGCGAGGGCTTCCGCGGGACCCTGTGGTCGGAGGAGATCGAGGCCGCGCCCGGGGCCGACGAGACGGTGGCCTACCAGGGCGGCGAACTCGACGGGCTCCCGGCCGTCCTGCGCACCGGGCGGGCCTGGTACGTCTCCACGCTCCCGGAACCGGAGGCGCTGCGGGAGCTGGTCGGCCGGATCGCCGCCGGCGCGGGTGTCCGGCCCGTGCTCGACGGGCTGCCGACCGGGGTGGAGGCGGTCCGCCGGGGTGAGCTGCTGTTCCTGTTCCACCACGGGCGGGAGGCGGTGAAGGTCCAGGTGACCGGCGCGTACCGGGACCTGCTCACCGACTCCATGGTCATTGACGAGATCGTTCTCGGCCGGTACGGAGTGGCGGTACTGAAGCCACGACGATCACCGGAGCAGCCATGACCACCACCGGCCCCGTCCACGGAACCTGGGAGCCCGCCCCGGCCGCGCGCTGGGAGGACGGCTTCCTGAGCGGCAACGGCCGCCATGGCGCCCTCGTGTTCGGTGATCCGAACGACGACCGCGTCATCGTCACCCATCACACCCTGGTCCGTCCGAACGGCGGCGAACACGCCCGTCCGCCCCGGCTGGCCGCCGAACTCGCTGCCGTCCAGGACCGGTTGCTCGCCGGGGACCTGAAGGCCGCCGAGGGCCTCACCGACGGCCGCCCCCTCCAGTGGGTCCAGCCCTTCCACCCGGCCTTCCAGACCCGGCTGCGCCGCACGGCGGCCGGCGACGCCGACGGCTGTCGCCGCTCCGTCGACTTCACCACCGGCGAGGTCACCGCCACCGCCGCCGACTGGACCAGCCGTGTCTTCGTCTCCCGCGCGGACGACGTGATCGTGCAGCGGGTCACCACCACGGGCGACCTCGACATCTCCCTCGACCACCGGCTCCCCGGCGCCCCGCAGGCCCTGGGCGTCGGCCACGGCGCCCTCCGCACCCCCGAGGGCGCCCTGCTCAGCCTCCGCGCCCGCTACCCCGACAGCGACCGCGCCTACACCGGCGTCACCCTCGTCGCCGTCACCGGCGGCACCACCGAACTCTCCCCGCCCGGTGTCCGGGCCACCGGCGCCTCCACCGTGCTCCTCCTCACCCGGGTCCGCCGTCACACCGGCGAGCTCGACGTGAGCGCGGAGGCACGGGAGCTGCGCGAACTCCTCGCCGACGGGCAGCCGTACGACACCCTCCTCGCCCGCCACCTCGACCTGCACCGCACCGCCTACACCCGTGTCACCCTCGACCTGGCCGCCGATCCGGCCGAACGCGCGCTCCCCGGCTCCGAGTTGATCAAGCAGCCGTCGAAGGCCGCCCTGCTGGAACGGCTCTTCGCCGCCGGCCGCTACCACCTGCTCTCCGCCTCCGGCCTCAACCCGCCCCGCCTGACCGGGCTGTGGACCGGCGACTGGGACACCGCCTGGTCCGGCGCCTTCACCAACGACGCCAACGTCAATCTCCAGACCGCCTCGGCGGCCACGGCCGACCTGCCCGAAGTCACCGAGGCACAGGCGTCCCTGATCCATCGTCAGGTGGCCGACTGGCGGGAGAACGCCCGCGCGGTGTTCGGCGCCCGGGGCGTGGTCGCACCCGCGCACAGCGACGGGGAGTCCGGGCTGTCGTACCACTTCAGCCGCGAGTACCCCCTGCACCTGTGGACCGCCGGTGCCGACTGGCTGCTCAAGCCGCTCGTCGAGCACGACGAGATCCGCGGCGAGCGCGACCCGCGCACGGCGGCCGTGCTCGCCGAGGTCGCCGTGTTCTACGAGGACTTCCTGACCCGGACCGACGCCGACGGGCGGATC
Organism: Streptomyces sp. NPDC090088; assembly: GCF_044747345.1. NCBI lineage: Bacteria > Bacillati > Actinomycetota > Actinomycetes > Kitasatosporales > Streptomycetaceae > Streptomyces > Streptomyces sp. NPDC090088. Next base: position 1,568,167 of record NZ_JBIVDZ010000002.1, read on the forward strand.
GTGGTCGTCCCCTCCTACTCGCCCGAGAACCGGCCCGCGCAGGGCAGCTGGGGCGCGGTCAACGCGGCGATGGACCTCTCGGCCGCCCGGCACGCCCTGCGTACGGCCGCCGACTACCACCCGGGCCCGGACGCCGACCGCTGGCGCGCCCTCGCCGACCGGCTGCCCGCACACCGTGTCAACGCCGACGGGGCGCTCGCCGAATGGGCCTGGCCGGGGCTCGACGACAGCTACGACCACCGCCACCTGAGCCACCTCTACGGCGTCTGGCCGCTCGACGAGATCACCCCGTACGACACCCCGGACCTCGCGGCGGCCGCGCACCGCGCGCTCGAACTGCGCGGCGCCGAGAACGACTCGGCGCACGGGCACCTCCACCACGCGCTCGTCGCGGCCCGGCTGCGGGACGGCGAACGGGTCGCCGCCGCCCTCGCCCGGGTCCTGGACGGCGACTTCTTCCACGCCTCCCTGATGAGCTCCCACTACCCGGACCTCGACGTCTACAACGCCGACGCCGCGCACACCCTGCCCGCCGTGCTGATCGAGGCCCTCGTCCAGTCCACCCCGGACCGCCTGGTCCTGTTCCCCGCGCGGCCGCGGGCGCTGCCCGAAGGCCGGCTGCACGGCATCCGCACCCGCTTCGGAGCCGTACTCGACCTCTCCTGGACCCCCGACGGTGCGCGAGCCGTCCTGAAGCCGCACCGGACGCTCCGTATCGGCCTGTGGACTTCCTCCGGCGGTCGGCCGCTCGACCTCGTCGCCGGAGAAGACCACGTCCTCACCCTGGGGACGTGGTAACCACCGCACCTCCCCCCACCCATGGAAGGGACACCATGGCAACACGCACGTATCGCAGGGTCGCCAAGGCCCTGATCGCCCCCGCGCTCGCCCTCGGCGCCACCGTCGGTCTCGCCTCGGCCCCCGCCTCGGCCGCCGTCTGGAGCTCCTGCGACCAGTGGGGCAACACCACGCTGAACGGCTACACCCTCTACAACAACATCTGGGGCTCCGGCGCCGGCAGCCAGTGCATCTGGGCCAACTCCGGCACCAACTGGGGGGTCTGGGCCAACCACCCCAACACCGGCGGCATCAAGTCCTACCCCAACGCCAAGGCGGTGATCAGCAAGTCGATCACCTCGCTCTCCGCGCTCACCAGCAGCTACAACGTCACGGTCCCGTCGTCCGGCGCGTACAACACGTCGTACGACATCTGGGACACGGGCTACAAGTACGAGATCATGCTCTGGATGAACTACACGGGCGCCGTCGGCCCGCTCGGCACCTCGCAGGGCACGCTGACCCTGGGCGGCCACACCTGGACCGTGTACAAGGGCAACAACGGCTCCAACGACGTCTTCTCGTTCGTGCGCACCTCGAACTCGTCCTCCGGCACCGTCAACGTCCTGCCGATCCTCAAGTGGATCAAGGACACCAAGGGCTGGTTCGGGAACGTCACCATCGGTGACTTCCAGTTCGGCTTCGAGATCACGTCCTCCTCCGGCGGGCTGGACTTCGCCGTCAACAGCGAGAGCGTCAGCAGCAGTTGAGCGACCGGGCCGGCCCCGCGTGCGGTGCGGGGCCGGCCCTTCACGCGGTCCTTCACGCGGTCCTTTGCGCGGGTCCCTTCCGCGGTCCCTTACGCGGCCCTTTGCGCGGTCACGCTCGGTCGACCTCGGCGCGCAGCGCGTTGTAGTCGGCGAAGGCCGTGTCGACGTCCGCGCGGGTCAGGCCGTAGCGGGCCAGGTCGTAGGAGTGGACGCGGGTGCCCCGGGGGCGGGCGGTGACCGCGGGGAGGCGGGCCGCGTCGGACTCGGTCCAGCGGGCGCCGACGGCCGCGTAGAGCTTCGGGGCGCCCGCCGCCGGGTCGGCGCCCAGCCAGGAGTACGGCACGTCGACGAGGGACTCGCGGGGGACGCGGGCGCGGGCGGCGAGGCCGCGGGCGGCGGAGCGGGCCAGCAGCTCCAGCCAGGTGGCACCGATCCGGTCCAGGTCCAGGGGGCGGGTGTTGACCGCCATGCCGTGCTCGACCAGGCTGCAGAACGAGGCCACGGCGGTGGCCGGATCGCGGTGCGTCCACACGATCGTGGCGTCCGGGAAGACCGCGCGCAGCGCGTCCAGGTTCTCCAGGTGCAGCGGGGACTTCAGCACCCAGCGGCGGCGCGGACGGCCGTACTGGAGCACCTGGTAGATCTGCTTGAGGTAGCGGTAGTCGGGCCCGAAGTCATGGGCCTCGTGCCAGGGCAGGTACTCCGGGATCACCGCCTGGGACAGCGGCATCACCGTGTGCGGCAGCGCGAAGGTGCACTCCTCCGGGCCCTCGGGGCGCAGCGCGTGGATGTGCCGGAAGCGCGGGGCGAACAGGTTGATCCCGCCGACCAGACGGCGGGCGGTCGCGATCGCCTTCTCCCGTTCCGCCGCGTCGGGTTCGAGGCCGGGGGTCAGTAACTCCCAGAGCAGCGGGCAGCGGTGGTCCGCGGAGAGGGACAGCACGCCGTGCGTGAGCGTGGTGGCGGTACGGGGCAGGCCCACCACGAACACCGGCCGCTCGACGGGCTCCCGCTCGATGGCGGGGTGCTCGGCGAGCAGCCGGCGGATCCGGGCGCGGTTGGCCAGATGGCGGCCGACGTGCCCGCGCGCGGACAGCCAGCCGACCGGGGTGAGGTGTTCGGCCCCGGACCAACATCGCAGCAGGTGACGGAAGTCGTCGGTGAACCGCTCGTCGCCCGCCGCCTGCCCGGCGGTGTCGAGCAGGCGGTCGAAGGCCCGGTCCGGGGTGCGGCGGGAGCGGGCGGAGGGCCGCAGGAGCAGGTTCGCGAGCGTGAGGGAGAGCGGTCCTGAGGACGCGGCAGCGGGCACGGTGACGGAACCCTTCGTGGGGGGACAGGGGAGGGGATACTGACTACCCCCTCCAACTGCCCGACCACACCGCCGAGTCGAGACATTTACCGGCTGGTAACGACAACTGGCCGGAGCTACTCCGTCACCGGCAGTTCCGCCCCGTCCCGGAGGAACAGCGGAATACGATCCAGCGGCGCGTCCACCGTCACCGCCGTACCGCCCGGGTACGACTCGCCCGTCCACGCGTCCGTCCACCGGGCGCCCGCCGGCAGATACGTCGTCCGGGCCGTGGCGCCCGCCGTCAGGACCGGCGCCACCAGGAGGTCCCGGCCGAACAGGTAGGCGTCGTCCACGGTCCAGGCCGTCTGGTCCTCGGGGAACTCCAGGAACAGCGGCCGCAGTACCGGCAGGCCCTCCTCGTGGGCCTCCCGCATGACCTCCAGGACGTACGGCTTGAGGCGTTCGCGCAGCCGCAGGTACTTCTCCAGGATCGCGCCGGCCGCCTCGCCGTACGACCACACCTCGTTGGGGCCGCCGGTCATGTCGGGGCCCAGCGGCATGCCCGGGTCCCGGAAGCCGTGCAGGCGCATCAGCGGGGACAGCGCGCCGAACTGGAACCAGCGGACCATCACCTCCCGGTACGCCGGGTCGTCCGGGTCGCCCCCGTGGAAGCCGCCGATGTCCGTGTTCCACCAGGGGATGCCGGACAGGGCCGTGTTGAGACCGGCCGCTATCTGGCGGCGCAGGGAGGCGAAGTCGGTCGGGATGTCACCGGACCAGACGGCGGCGCCGTAGCGCTGACTGCCCGCCCACGCCGAGCGGTTGAGGGTGACGATCTCCTCCTCGCCGTGCGCGCGCAGCCCCTCGTAGAAGGTGCGGGCGTTCTCGGCGGGGTAGCTGTTGCCCACCTCCAGGCCCGGGCCGGTCCAGTAGCGCAGGTTCTCCTGGAAACCGGGCTTCAGCTCGGGTTCGCAGGCGTCCAGCCAGAAGGCGGTGATGCCGTACGGGTCGAGGTAGTTCTCCTTGATCCTCGCCCACAGGAAGTCACGGGCGTCCGGGTTGGTGGCGTCGTAGAAGGCCACCTGGACGGTCGACGCCACCCCCTTGTCCGGCCAGTCGGCGTGCGCCATCGGGCCGTACTGGGTGCCGATGAGGTAGCCGCGCTGTTCCATCACCGGGTGGTTCTCGGACAGCGGGGAGACCGACGGCCAGACGCTCACCACCAGCTTGATGCCCAGCTCCTCCAGCTCGCGGACCATCGCGGCCGGGTCGGGCCACTCCTTCGGGTCGAACTTCCAGTCGCCCAGGTGGGTCCAGTGGAAGAAGTCGCAGACGATCGCCGAGATGGGCAGACCCCGGCGCTTGTACTCCCGGGCCACGGAGAGGAGTTCGTCCTGGGTGCGGTAGCGCAGCTTGCACTGCCAGAAGCCCGCCGCCCACTGCGGCAGCATCGGCGAACGGCCGCTCACCGCGCTGTAGTTGCGCTGGCCGTCGGCCGGAGTGCCCACCGTGATCCAGTAGTCGAGCTGGCGCGCCGAGTCCGCCACCCAGCGGGTGCCGTTGCCGGCCAGTTCCACGCGGCCGATCGCCGGGTTGTTCCAGAGCAGGGTGTAGCCGCGGCTGGAGACCAGTACCGGGATCGAGACCTCGGCGTTGCGCTGGATCAGGTCCAGGACCAGGCCCTTCTGGTCCAGGCGGCCGTGCTGGTGCTGGCCCAGGCCGAACAGCTTCTCGCCCTCGTAGGCGGCGAACCGCTGCTCAAGACGGTGGTGGCCGTTGCCGACGGCGGTGTAGAGGCGGGAGCCCGGCCACCAGAAGTGGGCGCGCTCCTCGGCCAGCACCTCGGAGCCGTCGTCCGTGCGCAGGAAGCGGACCAGGCCCTCGGCGGAGACCTCGACGGTCAGGCCGCCGACCGTCAGCCGTCCCTCGCCGTCGGTGACCTTGACGGCCGACTCGGTGGCTGGACGCCCGTCGAGCAGGGCGCCCGGCAGGCCGTCGAGGACCGGGCCGCCGAGCCGGGCCCGCACCCGGACCGCGTCCGGCCCCCACGGCTCGATCCGCAGCGTCTCCTGACGGCCGCTCCACTCCAGGGCACCGTCCCGCTCCCGGAAGGTGCCGACGGTGGGGGAGGACTGCGCCAGGCTGACCTTGGGCTGGGTGTCCGCGTGCTGGTTTTCGGCAGGCTGATTCATGTCACGTGCTCCTGGAGGAGTGCAGACAGGGGGGTGCCCTGGCCGGGGCAGGGGGTGCCCCGGCAGGGCAGGGCACTGCGGCCGAGCCGGAAGGGGAAGGGTTCAGGAGCCGGCCGGCGCCGGTCCCGTGCTCGCCCGTACCGTCAACTCGGGTGTGATCAGGACGACTTCGTCACCGCCCCGGCCGTCCAGCTTGGCGACCAGGTGCTCCACGGCGTACCGGCCCATCTCCTGGGCGGGGATGGCGACCGAGGTCAGCCGCACCGAGGCCTGGACGGCGACCTGGTCCGGGCAGATCGCGACCACCGACACGTCCTCGGGCACGGCCCGGCCCTGCTGGCGCAACAGCGCGAGCAGCGGCTCCACCGCGGACTCGTTCTGGACGACGAAGCCCGTGGTGCCCGGGCGCTCGTCGAAGACCCGGGCCAGGGTGGCGGCCATCGCGTCGTACCCGCCCTCGCACGGCCGGTGCAGCACCCGAAGGCCCAGCTCCCGGGCCCGGGACCGCAGTCCGTCGAGGGTGCGCTCGGCGAAGCCGGTGTGCCGCTCGTAGACCGCGGGGGCCTCGCCGATGACAGCGATGTCACGGTGACCGAGCTTCGCCAGGTGCTCCACACAGAGCGCGCCGGTCGCCCCGAAGTCGAGATCGACGCAGGTCAGCCCGGAGGTGGAGGCGGGCAGCCCGATGAGCACGGAAGGCTGGTCGGTCTGACGCAGCAGCGGCAGCCGCTCGTCCTCCAGTTCCACGTCCATCAGGATCATGGCGTCGGCCAGTCCGCTGCCGGTGACCCGGCGGACCGCGTCCGGGCCCTCCTCGCCCGTGAGCAGCAGGACGTCGTAGCCGTGGATGCGGGCCGTGGTGGCCACCGCGATCGCGATCTCCATCATCACCGGCACGTACATGTCCGTACGCAGCGGGATCATCAGCGCGATGATGTTCGACCGGCTGCTGGCCAGGGCGCGGGCCCCCGCGTTCGGGTGGTAGCCCAGCTCCCGGATGCTCTGCTCGACCCGCTGCCGGGTGGTGGTGGAGATGGACCGCTTGCCGCTGAGGACATAGCTCACCGTGCTCGCCGAGACTCCGGCGTGCTGGGCGACCTCGGCGAGGGTGACCATCCAGCTCTCCAAGCTTTGTGAAGCGCTTCGACAGTGCGCATTGCTGACAAGGGCGAGTGAGGGTGTATCGACAGTAGCTTCAGTGGGGGTGGGTGTCCATAGGCTGTCGAAGCGCTTCGACACCCAATTCACGGGCCGCTCTCGGCAACCTTTCGGGAGGGCGGCGGCCACAAACAGGTCGTACGGCCGTCAGACGGGTCGTACCCGAACCGTCCCCCGGAAGGACCCCCCGATGCAACACCGCAGACCACGCCTGTCGAAGAAGGCGAAGACGCTCCTCTCGGCGGCGGTCGCGCTCGCGGCCGCCGTGGGCGTCGGCGTGGCGCAGGCCGGCGAGTCGGGCAAGAAGTGCACCGCCTTCGACACCGTCACGCTCGGCAAGTACTACGTCAACAACAACCTCTGGGGCCAGGACAAGGGCACCGGCAGCCAGTGCGTCTGGGACAACTCCCGGTCGGGCTCGACGATCTCCTGGGGGACGTCGTACACCTGGGCGAACAACAGCAAGGGCACCGACTCGGACGTGAAGTCGTACGCCAGTACGGTCCTCGGCTGGCACTGGGGCTGGAAGGTCGACAGGGCGACCACCGGGCTGCCGCTGCGGGTCGGCGACCGCAAGAAGGTCACCGCCAAGTGGAACTTCACCCTCAGCTCGAACCCGGGCACCATGAACGTGGCCTACGACCTGTGGCTGCACGACAAGAGCAATGCGGACTGGCAGGACCGGCCCACCGACGAGATCATGATCTGGCTCAACCGCCAGGGCGGCGCCGGACCGCTGGGCACCAAGTACGGCAGCGTCAGCCTCGGCGGCGCGATGTGGGACATCTACCAGGGCGACATCGGCTGGAAGGTCTACTCCTTCGTCCGCCGCGCCAACACCACCGGCGCCACGCTGAACCTGGACGACTTCACCCAGGCCCTGGTCCGCCGCAAGCTGCTGAGCGACGACAAGTACGTCTCCGGCATCGAGTCCGGCAGCGAGGTCTTCAAGGGCTCCGGGCGGCTGGACACCACGGCGTACTCCGTCGACATCGGCTGAGCGGTCCCCCTCGCGATGGCCGGTCCGTCCTCCGATCGGACCGCGAGGACTGGTGGGGGCGGCCCGTTTCGGGTACCAACGATCCAGTAGCACTGGTCGGTAACGAACGGTCGTCAACGTCCCCTTTCGCGGCGAGGTGAGCCTCAATGTCCGCCCCCACCACCAAGAAACCCACCGTCACCGAGCGGGAGGCCCGCCAGGTGGCGGAGGCCGCCCGGGAACAGGACTGGCGCAAGCCCAGTTTCGCCAAGGAACTGTTCCTCGGGCGCTTCCGGCTCGACCTCATCCACCCTCATCCGCTCCCGGCGGACGAGGACGTACAGCGCGGCGAGGAGTTCCTCGGCCGGCTGCGTGAGTTCTGCGAGACGAAGATCGACTCGGCGCTCATCGAGCGCGACGCGCGCATCCCGGACGAGGTCATCGCCGGTCTCAAGGAGATCGGCGCCCTCGGCATGAAGATCGACACCAAGTACGGCGGCCTCGGCCTCACCCAGGTCTACTACAACAAGGCCCTCGCCCTGGTCGGCTCGGCCAACCCGGCGGTCGGCGCGCTGCTCTCCGCGCACCAGTCGATCGGCGTCCCGCAGCCGCTGAAGATCTTCGGCACCCAGGAGCAGAAGGACGCCTTCCTGCCCCGCTGCGCCCGCACCGACATCTCGGCGTTCCTGCTCACCGAGCCGGACGTCGGCTCGGACCCGGCGCGCCTGGCGACCACGGCCGTACGCGACGGGGACGACTACGTCCTCGACGGCGTGAAGCTGTGGACCACCAACGGCGTGGTCGCCGACCTGCTCGTGGTCATGGCCCGGGTCCCGAAGTCCGAGGACGGCAAGGACGGCAAGGACGGCAAGGGGGGCATCACGGCCTTCGTGGTCGAGGCGGACTCCGAGGGCATCACCGTCGAGAACCGCAACGCCTTCATGGGCCTGCGCGGCCTCGAGAACGGCGTCACCCGCTTCCACCAGGTCCGGGTCCCGGCCGCGAACCGCATCGGCCCCGAGGGCGCGGGCCTCAAGATCGCGCTCACCACCCTCAACACCGGCCGGCTCTCGCTGCCCGCGATGTGCGTGGGCGCCGGCAAGTGGTGCCTGAAGATCGCCCGGGAGTGGTCGGCGGTCCGTGAGCAGTGGGGCAGGCCGGTCGCGCTGCACGAGGCGGTCGGCTCCAAGATCAGCTTCATCGCGGCCACCACCTTCGCGCTGGAGGCGGTCGTCGACCTGTCCTCCCAGATGGCCGACGAGAACCGCAACGACATCCGGATCGAGGCCGCCCTCGCCAAGCTCTACGGCTCCGAGATGGGCTGCCTGATGGCGGACGAGCTGGTCCAGATCCGCGGCGGCCGGGGCTTCGAGACGGCGGAGTCCCTGGCGGCGCGCGGCGAACGCGCCGTCCCCGCCGAGCAGCTCCTGCGCGACCTGCGGATCAACCGGATCTTCGAGGGCTCCACGGAGATCATGCACCTGCTGATCGCGCGCGAGGCCGTCGACGCCCACCTCTCCGTCGCCGGCGACCTCATCGACCCCGACAAGTCCCTCCAGGACAAGGCGAAGGCGGGCGCGAACGCGGGCGTCTTCTACGCCAAGTGGCTGCCGAAGCTGGTCGCGGGCCCGGGTCAGCTCCCCACGTCGTACGGCGACTTCAAGCACGGCGTGGACCTCTCCCCGCATCTGCGCTACGTGGAACGCCACTCCCGCAAGCTGGCCCGCTCCACCTTCTACGCCATGTCCCGCTGGCAGGGCCGGATGGAGACCAAGCAGGGCTTCCTCGGCCGGATCGTGGACATCGGCGCCGAGCTGTTCGCGATGAGCGCGGCCTGTGTCCGCGCCGAACTGCTGCGCCGCCAGGGCGACCACGGACGCGAGGCCTACCAGCTCGCCGACGCGTTCTGCCGGCAGGCCCGCATCCGCGTCGACGAGCTGTTCACCCGCCTCTGGTCCAACACCGACGACCTGGACCGCAAGGTCGTCAAGGGCGTGCTCGGCGGCTCCTTCGAGTGGCTGGAGCGGGGCGTCGTCGACCCGTCGGGCGAGGGCCCGTGGATCGCCGACGCGACGCCCGGTCCGGCCACCCGGGAGAACGTCCGCCGTCCGCTGAAGTAGCGATTCAGCAGTACTTGTCGCTCGGATCCCGCGTCGTCCAGGAGCAGGAGTCGACCTTGGTGCCACTCGCCTTGGTCAGCGTCGCCGTGTCGCTGGTGTTGTTCCACACGTAGGCACGGCGGTTCTGGAACTTGTTCGACGCGGTGTCCGTGCCCCGGCCGGTGTGCACCTTCATCGTCTTGTGGGCGCCGATCTTCACGTCCTTGAACACGTACCGGTGGTTGGAGACGTCCTTCAGGACCCAGCCCTTGAGCGAGACGGCCGAGCCGCTCGTGTTCTTGATCTGCACCCACTCGGCGTTGAGGCTCCCGTTGGAGCGGTCGTCGCTGCCCGGGCTGTCGAACCAGACGTGGTAGACGGTCACACCGCCGGCGGCCTGGGCCGGGGTGCTGAGCACGGTGCCGGTGAGCAGCGCGGCCCCCGCGAGCGCGGGCAGGGCAGCGCGTATGCGCACAGTACGCATGGAGAGATCCCCCCTGGATCCGGATCGAGCCGTTCATCCGACGGCTCGACAGAAGTGTTATCACATGATCTTCACCTGAACCTCACAAAGGGAATTCCGCTCCATACGGCGCCAAGAGCTGATAAGGCACCCGCGTGAGGGACGCGCTGTCCTCCGGACCGCCGGTTGCGGCAACAATGGGGGGATGACCGACAGTCCCGCCCGTCCGGCGCCCCTTGCCGACCCCCACCTCGTCTACGACCCGCTCGCGGGCGACGGCCCGAAGGACGTGGTGATCCTCGGCTCCACCGGATCCATCGGCACCCAGGCCATCGACCTCGTCCTGCGCCACCCCGACCGCTTCCGGGTCACCGCCCTGTCCGCCAACGGTGGCCGGGTCGCCCTCCTCGCCGAGCAGGCGCACCGGCTGCGGGTGCGGACCGTCGCGGTCGCCCGCGAGGACGTCGTACCGGCGCTGCGCGAGGCCCTGACCGGGCTCTACGGCCCCGGCGAGCCGCTCCCCGAGATCCTCGCCGGACCCGACGCGGCCACGCAGGTCGCCGGCGCCGGTCCGGTGGAATGTCACACCGTACTCAACGGCATCACCGGCTCCATCGGCCTCGCCCCGACCCTCGCCGCCCTGGCGGCGGGCCGCACCCTCGCGCTCGCCAACAAGGAGTCGCTGATCGTCGGCGGCCCGCTGGTCAAGGCGCTGGCCAAGCCCGGCCAGATCATCCCGGTGGACTCCGAGCACGCGGCGCTCTTCCAGTCGCTGGCGAGCGGGACGCGGGCGGACGTGCGGAAGCTGGTCGTCACCGCGTCGGGCGGGCCGTTCCGCGGCCGCACCAAGGCCGACCTGGCCCGGGTGACCGTCGAGGAGGCGCTCGCCCACCCCACCTGGGCGATGGGGCCGGTCATCACGATCAACTCCGCCACCCTGGTCAACAAGGGGCTGGAAGTCATCGAGGCGCACCTCCTCTACGACATTCCCTTCGACCGCATTGAGGTCGTCGTGCACCCGCAGTCGTATGTCCACTCGATGGTCGAGTTCACGGACGGATCCACGATCGCACAGGCGACGCCCCCCGACATGCGTGGGCCGATCGCCATCGGTCTCGGCTGGCCCGAACGGGTCCCGGACGCGGCGCCCGCCTTCGACTGGAGCAAGGCCTCCACCTGGGAGTTCTTCCCGCTGGACAACGAGGCCTTCCCCTCCGTGAACCTCGCCCGGCACGTCGGAGAGCTCGCGGGCACCGCCCCGGCGGTGTTCAATGCGGCCAACGAGGAGTGCGTCGAGGCCTTCCGGACCGGTCTGCTTCCCTTCAACGGGATCATGGAGACCGTGACCCGGGTGGTCGAGGAACACGGCACCCCCCGTACGGGAACTTCGCTCACCGTGCCGGACGTACTCGAAGCGGAGACCTGGGCACGGGCCCGGGCCCGGGAACTGACAGCACAGAAGGCGACCGCGGAGGCGCGTGCATGACAGCCCTGATGATGATCCTCGGCATAGTCGTCTTCGTGATCGGCCTGCTGGTCTCGATCGCCTGGCACGAACTGGGCCACCTCTCCACCGCGAAGCTCTTCGGCATCCGCGTCCCGCAGTACATGGTCGGCTTCGGCCCGACCATCTGGTCGCGGCGCAAGGGCGACACGGAGTACGGCATCAAGGCCATCCCGGCCGGCGGCTACATCCGCATGATCGGCATGTTCCCGCCCGGCGCGGACGGCCGGGTCACCGCCCGCTCCACCTCGCCCTGGCGCAGCATGATCGAGGACGCCCGCTCGGCCGCCTTCGAGGAGCTCCAGCCCGGCGACGAGAGCCGCCTCTTCTACACGCGCGCCCCCTGGAAGCGCGTGATCGTGATGTTCGCGGGCCCCTTCATGAACCTGGTGCTCGCCGTCGCCCTCTTCCTCACCGTCCTGATGGGCTTCGGCATCAGCCAGCAGACCACCACGGTCAGCTCGGTCTCCCAGTGCGTGATCGCGCAGAGCCAGAACCGCGACACCTGCAAGAAGACCGACGCGGCCGCCCCGGCCGCCGCCGCGGGCCTCAAGGCGGGCGACAAGATCCTCTCCTTCGACGGCGTCCGGACCACCAGCTGGAACCAGCTCTCCGACCTGATCCGCGCCACCCCCGGCAAGGACGTCGCGATCGTCGTCGACCGCAAGGGCCAGGACGTCACCCTGCACGCGAAGATCGCCACCAACCAGGTCGCCAAGAAGGACTCCAGCGGCCAGATCGTCGAGGGCCAGTACGTCACCGCCGGCTTCCTCGGCTTCAGCGCCGCCACCGGCATCGTCCGCCAGGACTTCGGCCAGTCGGTGACCTGGATGGGCGACCGCCTCGGCGAGGCCGTCGACTCCATCGCGGGCCTGCCCGGCAAGATCCCGGCCCTGTGGGACGCGGCCTTCGACGGCGCCCCCCGCCAGCCGGACTCCCCGATGGGCGTGGTCGGCGCGGCCCGCGTCGGCGGCGAGATCTTCACCCTCGACATCCCGCCCACCCAGCAGCTGGCCATGGCGTTGATGCTGGTCGCGGGCTTCAACCTGTCCCTCTTCCTCTTCAACATGCTCCCTCTGCTGCCGCTGGACGGCGGCCATATCGCGGGCGCGCTCTGGGAGTCCCTGCGGCGCAACCTCGCCCGGCTGCTGCGCCGCCCGGACCCCGGCCCGTTCGACGTGGCGAAGCTGATGCCGGTGGCCTACGTGGTGGCCGGGGTCTTCATCTGCTTCACGATCCTCGTCCTGATCGCCGACGTGGTTAACCCGGTGAAAATCTCCTAGCCATACGATGTTCGAAGCGGCCCGGAACGCTCTGTTCCGGGCCGCTCCCATTGAGTGGGTTTACGGATGGGGGATGTGCCCGCGCCCGGCCCGGTGCCGTAATCTCGAAGCCTGGAACCCGTCTCGGGCGGGACCTGGACCTAGATCCACGACTTGGGGTTGCACAGCAGATGACTGCGATTTCTCTCGGCATGCCGTCCGTTCCGACCAAGCTCGCCGAGCGCCGGAAGAGCCGGCAGATCCAGGTCGGCTCCGTGGCGGTCGGCGGAGACGCCCCGGTCTCGGTCCAGTCGATGACCACGACCCGTACGTCCGACATCGGCGCCACCCTCCAGCAGATCGCCGAGCTGACGGCCTCCGGCTGCCAGATCGTCCGCGTGGCCTGCCCCACCCAGGACGACGCGGACGCCCTCGCGACCATCGCCCGCAAGTCGCAGCTCCCGGTGATCGCGGACATCCACTTCCAGCCGAAGTACGTCTTCGCCGCGATCGAGGCCGGCTGCGCCGCCGTCCGCGTCAACCCCGGCAACATCAAGCAGTTCGACGACAAGGTCAAGGAGATCGCGGCGGCCGCCAAGGACCACGGCACCCCGATCCGCATCGGCGTCAACGCCGGTTCCCTGGACCGCCGGCTGCTCCAGAAGTACGGCAAGGCGACCCCCGAGGCCCTGGTCGAGTCCGCTCTGTGGGAGGCGTCCCTCTTCGAGGAGCACGGCTTCCGCGACATCAAGATCTCGGTCAAGCACAACGACCCGGTCGTCATGATCGAGGCCTACCGCCAGCTGGCCGCCCAGTGCGACTACCCGCTCCACCTCGGCGTCACCGAGGCGGGCCCGGCCTTCCAGGGCACGATCAAGTCCGCCGTGGCCTTCGGCGCCCTCCTCTCCCAGGGCATCGGCGACACCATCCGCGTCTCCCTCTCGGCTCCGCCGGTCGAGGAGGTCAAGGTCGGCAACCAGATCCTGGAGTCCCTGAACCTCAAGCAGCGCGGCCTGGAGATCGTCTCCTGCCCGTCCTGCGGCCGCGCCCAGGTCGACGTCTACAAGCTCGCCGAAGAGGTCACCGCCGGCCTCACCGGCATGGAGGTCCCCCTCCGCGTCGCCGTCATGGGCTGCGTCGTCAACGGCCCCGGCGAGGCCCGCGAAGCCGACCTCGGCGTCGCCTCCGGCAACGGCAAGGGCCAGATCTTCGTCAAGGGCGAGGTCATCAAGACCGTCCCCGAGTCGAAGATCGTCGAGACCCTCATCGAGGAGGCCATGAAGCTGGCCGAGCAGATGGAATCCGACGGCGTCCCCTCCGGCGAACCCTCGGTCTCGGTCGCAGGCTGACCAAGTCACCGCGCGGCGGCGGGACTTTTTCTCGCCCCCGCCGCCCCTACCCGTCCCGTCCCGAAGGGGCTGCGCCCCTTCAACCCCGCCGAGGCCGAGCGCCCCGCAAGGGGCGCGGGGAACTGCGCGACCAGCCACCCACCACCGGTACTCGCGCACGACGGGCACGCTCCCGCGCTGACAGGCGCCGCAGCGGGGGTCTGGGGGCGGCAGCCCCCAGGGGCGGAACCGCAGCCGGCGGCCACTTCACGGACACGGGGCGGCACTGCCAAGCTTCCGCAGGTACAGTGCGGAGATCAGCAGAACCCCTCAGCGTGAGGCCCCGCACGTGTTGACGCAGACCACCTCACGGGTGCTCGAACCGAGTGACCTGGACGCCGCGCTCGCCGTACTCGACCGCGAGCCGGTCACGAACGCCTTCGTGACCTCGCGTGTCCAGGTGGCCGGCCTCGACCCCTGGCGCCTCGGCGGCGAGATGTGGGGCTGGTACGAGGACGGCATGCTCACGTCCCTCTGCTACGCAGGCGCCAACCTCGTCCCGATCTGCGCCACCCCCCGCGCCGTCCGCGCCTTCGCCGACCGCGCCCGCCGGGCCGGCCGCCGCTGCTCCTCCATCGTCGGCCCCTCCGAGGCCACCGCCCAGCTCTGGCGCCTCCTGGAACCGCACTGGGGCCCGGCCCGCGAGGTCCGCGGCCACCAGCCCCTGATGGTCACCGACCACATGCCCGCCGACATCGCCCCGGATCCGTACGTCCGCCGCATCCGCAAGGACGAGATGGAGGCGATCATGCCGGCGTGCGTGGCGATGTTCACCGAAGAGGTCGGCGTCTCCCCGATGGCCGGCGACGGCGGCCTCCTCTACCAGGCGCGGGTCGCCGAACTGGTCGGCTCCGGCCGCTCGTTCGCCCGGCTCGACGAACACGGCAAGGTCGTCTTCAAGGCGGAGATCGGCGCGGCGACGGCCGAGGCCTGCCAGATCCAGGGCGTCTGGGTCGCCCCCGAGTACCGGGGCCGGGGCCTGGCGGCCCCCGGCATGGCAGCGGTCCTGCGCTACGCCCTCGCCGACGTGGCCCCGGTCGTCAGCCTCTACGTCAACGACTTCAACACGGCCGCGAGAAGGACGTATCTCCGCGTCGGCTTCCAAGAGGTCGGCGCGTTCATGAGCGTGCTGTTCTAGGAGCCGACGCCCAGGTCACGCGCCCCGCAAGGGGCGCGGGGAACTGCGCGACCAGCCACAACCCACGCGCGCCCGGACGACAACGCTCCACCCCCTGTACGCTCCCCGCATGGACCTCGTGATCGGCCCCCTGGACCTCCCCTCCCGCGTCGACGAGGCCCTCGCAGTCCAGGCGATCGCCTTCGGCCTCGGCCCCGACGAGGTGGCCGTCCGCCGCCAGATCGTCCTGCGCCACATGCAGTACCCCGGGGCCAGAGCCCTCGGCGCCACCTCGGAAGGCCTGCTCGTCGGCTTCGTCTACGGCATGCCGAACAGCCGCACCCACTGGTGGTCCACCGTCGTGGAGCCCTACCTCCGCGCCCAGGGCAACGCCCACTGGCTCGACGACTCCTTCGTCATCACCGAGCTGCACGTCCACCCCCGCCACCAGAACCGCGGCGTCGGCCGCCGGCTGATCACCCAGATCACCGACGGTGCCGCCGAGCCCCGCTCGATCCTCTCCGCGATCGACACCGACAGCCCGGCCCGCGGCCTGTACCACTCCCTCGGCTACACCGACCTGGCCCGTCAGGTCCACTTCCCGAGCGCCCCGAAGCCGTACGCCGTGATGGGCGCCCCGCTTCCGCTGCGCCGCCGCTGAGCCGATCGCCGTTAACGGATTTCCACCGGCACAGCAAGCCCGGCTAACCTCCTAGCCATCAACGTTTCCCGGCAGGAGTACAAGAACCATGGCGAACGCACCGGTCCAACGCATGTCCCAGTTGATGGCGAAGACGCTGCGTGACGACCCGGCGGACGCCGAGGTCCTCAGCCACAAGCTCCTCGTCCGCGCCGGCTACGTCCGCCGCACGGCCGCCGGCATCTGGTCCTGGCTGCCGCTCGGCCTGAAGGTGCTCTCCAACATCGAGCGCGTCGTCCGCGAGGAGATGGACGCGATCGGCGCCCAGGAGGTGCTGCTCCCGGCCCTGCTGCCCCGCGAGCCCTACGAGGCGACCGGCCGCTGGGACGAGTACGGCGCCGAGCTGTTCCGCCTCCAGGACCGCAAGGGCGGCGACTACCTCCTCGGCCCCACCCACGAGGAGATCTTCACCCTCCTGGTGAAGGACCAGGCGTCCTCGTACAAGGACCTGCCGGTCATCCTGTACCAGATCCAGAGCAAGTACCGGGACGAGGCCCGTCCGCGCGCCGGCATCCTGCGCGGCCGTGAGTTCCTGATGAAGGACTCCTACTCCTTCGACCTGGACGACGACGGCCTCGCCCGGTCCTACGCCCTGCACCGCCAGGCCTACCAGCGCATCTTCGAGCGCCTCGGCCTCGACTACCGCATCGTCGCCGCCACCGCCGGCGCCATGGGCGGCTCGAAGTCGGAGGAGTTCCTGGCCCCCGCCGAGGCCGGCGAGGACACCTTCGCCGACTGCCCGAACTGCGACTTCGCGGCGAACACCGAGGCGATCACGTACACGCTGAAGCCGGTCGACGCCACCGACGTGCCCGCGCTGGAGGAGATCCCCACCCCGGACACCCCGACCATCGAGACCCTCGCCGCGTACCTCGGCGTCCAGGCCTCCGACACCCTGAAGAACCTCCTGGTGAAGGTCGACGGGGAGATCGTGGCCATCGGTGTCCCGGGCGACCGCGAGGTCGACATGGGCAAGGTCGAGGAGCACTTCGCCCCGGCCACCGTCGAGCTGGTCACCGAGACCGACTTCGCCGGCCGCCCCGACCTGGTCCGCGGCTACGTCGGCCCGCAGGGCCTCGGCGAGAAGGTGAAGTACCTCGCCGACCCGCGCGTGGCCCCCGGCACCTCCTGGATCACCGGCGCCAACAAGGCCGGCACGCACGCCAAGAACGTCGTGGCGGACCGTGACTTCACCGTCGACGAGTACGTCGATGTCGTCGTCGTCCTGGAAGGCGACCCCTGCCCGAAGTGCGGCACCGGCCTCAAGCTGGACCGCGCCATCGAGATCGGTCACATCTTCCAGCTCGGCCGCAAGTACGCCGACGCGCTCAAGCTCGACGTGCTCGGCCAGAACGGCAAGCCGGTCCGCGTCACCATGGGCTCCTACGGCATCGGCGTCTCCCGTGCCGTCGCCGCCCTCGCCGAGCAGACCGCCGACGAGCACGGCCTGGTCTGGTCCCGCGAGGTCGCCCCGGCCGACGTGCACGTGGTCGCCGCCGGCAAGGCCCTGCAGACCGAACTCGCCCTGGACGTCTCCGAGAAGCTGCGCGCGGCCGGCCTGCGCGTCCTGGTCGACGACCGCGCCGGGGTCTCCCCGGGCGTGAAGTTCACCGACGCCGAGCTCATCGGCGTCCCGCAGATCCTGGTCGCGGGCCGCCGCTCCGCCGAGGGCGTCCTGGAGCTCAAGGACCGCAAGACGGGCGAGCGCGAGGAGCTGACGGTCGACGAGGCGATCGCCCGCCTGACCGCCAGCTGACCCCAACTCCCGTAGCGAGGGCCGCCGGTGACCACCGGCGGCCCTCGCGTCTTTTCAGGAACCTCTCAGACGGTTCTTCCGATCCGTATGGGCACCTCACAGACTTCTCTCAGGCCGATACCCGAACGTAATGCGTGACAGACAGTCACGCAGGAGGGGATCGGTCATGACCGAGAGAGAGCAGCGGGGGGCGGCCGCGGCCGTCCGCAGGGGAACCAGGCGTACGGCGGCCCTGGCGGCGGCGGTCGTACTCGCCGCGTCGGCCGGGGTGTTCGCCCTGGTCGGCACGATGCAGTCGGACGCCGAGACGACGGCGAGCAGCGGCAGCGGCACGACGACGAGCAGCAGCACCGCCGAAAGCAACTCCGGCTCCAGCAAGGACAGTTCCTCGACATCGACCTCGTCCTCGACCTCGTCGTCCTCTTCATCGTCTTCATCGTCTTCGTCTTCTTCGTCCTCGGACCTCCAGTCCTCCTCCGACGGTCTGACCTCCGGCAGCGGCTCCACCGACTCCACCTCGGGGGCGTCATGACCACCCGCGCCCTGCGGACGACGGCCGCCGCCGAGTGGCGCGCCCTCGGCACCACCGTCCGCCTGGTCGTCACCGACCCGGCCCTGCTGGACTCCTGCAACCTGCTGCTCGCCCGGCAGCTCGCCGAAGTGGACGCGGCGTGCAGCCGGTTCCGCGGCGACTCCGAACTGGCCGCCCTCGACACCACCCACGGCCGCCCGGTGCGGGTCAGCCCGCTGCTCGCCGAGGCCCTCGCGGTCGCCCTGCGGGCGGCCGAGGCCACGGACGGCGCGGTGGACCCGACCGTCGGCTCGGCGATGGAGGCGATCGGCTACGACCGCGACTTCACCCTCGTCCGCGAGGACGACCGCCCGGTCTCCCTGCGCGTGCGCCGCGCCCCGGGCTGGCGCCTGGTCACCCTGGACGAGGAGACGGGCACGGTCACCGTCCCCGAGGGCGTCCGCCTCGACCTGGGCGCCACCGCAAAGGCCTGGGCCGCCGACCGGGCGGCGCGGACGCTGGCGCGGACCGCCGGCTGCGGGGTGCTGGTGAGCCTTGGCGGTGACACGGCCGTCGCGGGCGAACCCCCGGCGGGCGGCTGGCAGATCCGCGTCCAGGACATCACCGGACCGGTCGACGAACAGCCCGCGCAGGGGTCGTACGACACCGTCGGCCTGCGCTCGGGAGGCCTCGCCACCTCCGGTACCACCGCCCGCCGCTGGCAGCGCGGCGGCCACGACCTGCACCACATCGTCGACCCGCGCACCGGCCTGCCGGTCCGCTCCCCGTGGCGTACGGTCTCGGTGGCCGCCGCGAGCTGCGCCGACGCCAACGCGGCGACCACGGCCGCCCTGGTCAAGGGCGCGGGCGCGGAACGCTGGCTGACCCGCCTGGGCCTGCCCGCCCGGCTGGTCACCCACCGGGGCACCGTCGTCACCACGCCGGGCTGGCCCGTCTCCGCCCCGGCGCTGGAGGCGGCGGCATGACCTCCGAGACCCTCTGGTACGCCAACCGGGCCACCGGCGCCGTCTGCCTGGTCCTCTTCACCGTGGTCGTGCTGCTCGGCATCGCCGTCCGGCTCCGCGGCCGCCTCCCCGGCCTGCCGCGCTTCGGCACCATGAGCCTGCACCGCACGCTCTCCCTCTCCGCCACCGCCTTCCTGGCCCTGCACATCACCACGGCGGTCGTCGACGGCTACGTCAGCATCAGCCCCCTCGACGCCCTCGTCCCCTTCGTCTCCGACTACCAGCCGCTCTGGCTCGGCCTCGGCACGGTCGCCTTCGACCTGATGCTCGCGGTCCTGGTCACCAGCCTGCTCCGGGACCGCCTGGGCCACCGCGCCTGGCGGGCCGTGCACTGGCTGGCGTACGCCTCCTGGCCGGTCGCCCTCGTCCACGGCATCGGCATCGGCACGGACGCCGGCACCGACTGGATGACCTGGCTGACCGTGGCCTGCGTGGCGACGGTGATCACCGCCTTCGCGCTGCGCACCGCGCACGCCGTCCGGGCCGCCCGCCGGACCCCCGCCGCCCTCCTGCACACCGAAGGGGCCCACTGATGACCACGCTCTTCACGGATGTCTACATGTCCCCGCGCCTGCTCGCCCCCGGCGGCACCCCGGCCGACCTCGCCACCCACGAGCAGCGCTACGGCCCGCTCGCGCACGGCGACCCGGCCGCCCTGCTCCGCACCCTCGCCGAATCCGGCCTCACCGGACGCGGCGGGGCCGGCTTCCCCGCGTACCGGAAGTTCGTCGCGGTCGCCGACGCGGCCCGCCGCACCGAGCGCGCACCGGTCGTCGTCGCGAACGGCGCGGAGAGCGAGCCGGCCAGCCACAAGGACAAGACCCTGCTCCGGCTCTCACCCCACCTGGTGCTGGACGGCCTCCAGCTGGCCGCCGAAGCGACCGGCGCGGCGGAGGCGTACCTCGCCGTCGAGGACGGCGCCTCCTACCTGGAGTCGGCCCTCGCCCAGCGCCGCGACCCGGTCCGCGTCCACGTCGTACGGCTGCCCGCCCGCTTCCTCTCCGGCCAGGCCTCGGCCCTGGTCCAGTACCTCTCCGGCGGCGCGGCCCGCCCCACCCACCCGACCCCACCGGTCCGCGAACGCGGGGTGCGCCGCGCCCCCACCCTCGTCCAGAACGTCGAGACCCTGGCCCACCTGGCCCTGATCGCCCGCTACGGCGCGGAGTGGTTCCGCACGGCGGGCACCCCCGGCGAACCCGGCAGCGTCCTGTGCACCCTGCACGTCCCCGGCCGCGAAGTCCGCGTCGTCGAGGCCCCGTTCGGCATGCCGGTGGGCCGCCTGCTCCCGCTGGAGGGTGCCTCCGCGGCCCTGATCGGCGGCTACCACGGCACCTGGATCCCGGCCGCGGAGGCGGCACAGGTCCCGCTCTCCGCCGCCCACCTGGGCGCGGGCGTCCTGGCCGCGCTCCCCACCGACCGCTGCGGCCTGGCGGAAACCGCCCGCGTCCTGCGCTACCTGGCCCTGCAGTCCGCGGGCCAGTGCGGCCCCTGCCTCAACGGCCTCCCGCGCATGGCCGCGGCCTTCCAGACCCTCGCGACCCCCGGTCCCCAGGGCACCGCCCGCACCGACATCTCCCGCTGGGCGGGCCTGGTGGCCGGCCGAGGCGCCTGCCACCACCCCGACGGCACGATCCGCCTCGTCCGCAGCGCCCTCACCACCTTCACCACGGAACTCGACGCCCACGCCAACGGCTTCTGCACCGCCACCGACCACACCCCCCTGCTGCCCGTACCCACCGAAAGCATCTGATATGGACCAGCACATCGACATTGACTGGACCTCCTGCCAGGGCCACGGCCTGTGCGCCGAACTCCTCCCCGAGCACATCACCCTGGACGAATGGGGCTACCCGATGACGGACGGCCGCCCCATCCCACCCCGAACGAGGAGGCGAGCCCGCAGAGCAGCGGCTGACTGTCCCGTCCTGGCCTTGAAACTGAGGGAGGAGTAAGCGCCCCGTCAGGGGCGCGGGGCTGTATTCGATATGCGGCTACCGCCGCGTGGGCGCGACCAGCCCCCACCGAACCCGCACCCGAAAACCGTCAAACCCACCCGGCGAATTCAAGCAACAGCTCCGCATCCCTCGGCCGCCCCACGCGAAGCGCCCGCACCCCCGACTCCACCGCCCGGAACAGCGTCCACCCCCGCAACCGCTCCTGATCCACCTCCAGCGACTCCGCGAGCCGCTTGATCCGCCGCCGAGTGATCGACGCCCCCGACGGCGAGGCGATCAGATCCTCCACCCGGTCCCGCACCAGCCGCGCCAGATCGAACGCGCACTCCCCGACCACCGGATCCGGCCCCACCGCCAGCCACGGCATCCGCTCCCCGGCCAGCACCTTGCTCTGCCGGAACGTGCCGTGCAGCAGCCGCCGCTCCGGCGGCGCGGCCAGCAGCTCCTCCCGGGCCGCCAGCGCCGCGTCGACCAGCGGCGCCTCCTCCGGGTCGGCCGTGGCCCGCAGCACGGCCGCCTGCCGCCCGGTGCGCTCTTCCACGGTCTCGAAGGGGTGATCCGCCGGCGGTTCCACCCACAGCCGCCGCAGCGTCCCCGCCGCCTCCAGCAACGCCTTCGCCTCGGGCAGCGACCGCACCGACACCTCCGGATGCAGCCGCTCCAGGAGCAGCACCCCCGCGGCCCCGTCGGCCTCCAGCAACTGCACCGCACCGAGCCCGCCCCAGTGCGCCAGCGCGGCCGCCTCGCCCTCCGGCCGGGCCCGCCTGGGCGCCAGTTTCAGCACGGCCGGCGTCCCGTCCGGCCGTCTTACCAGCAGGACGAGGCTGCTGCGCCCGCCCGGGACCTGGACCCGTTCCACGGTCAACTCGCGTAGCGCGACGGCCTGTTCCGCCGCACCCGGCAGCTTCTCCAGCCACTCGTCACCGTCCGGCGCCGTCTCACCGAGCGCCCTCACCAGGCGCCGCGGCGGTTCGAAAGCCATACGCGAGCCGTTCCCTTCCTGCTTCAAGTCCTGTCCTGAGCCGTGCTCCAGGTTCCGCCCTAGGGAGTCGCCGAAGCCGAAGCCGAAGCCGAAGCCGAAGCCGACGGCGAGGCGGAACCACCGGCCTCGCCCAAGGGCGCGCCCCGCTCGGCGAGCCCAGGGAAGGCTACGCTCTCCCCGCGCCAGCGCACCGCCCGCACCGCGGCCTCCCGCAGCGCCCCGGCCGCCGACCCGCGCCGCGCGCCCGAGGACGCCCGGACCAGGTCGGAGTACACGTCGGCCACCCGGTCCTCCAGTTCGGCGGCGAGCCGTACGGCCGTCGCCGAGTCCGTCACGGCGAACGGCAGCGCGTACGCCGCGCTCGCGGCGACGGGCTCACCGCCCAGGTCCCGCACCGCACGGGCGAGCGCGTCCCGGCCGGCCCGGTGCGCGTCGTACGCCGAGCGCGCCTCGGCCAGCCGCCCCGCGCCGATCCGGCCGCCGACGACGCCGTACCCGTACACCGCCGCGTGCTCCGCCGACAGCGCGGCCTGCACCGCCGTCAGCTCGCCGGCCTTGGCCTGGTCGCTCACTGGTCCCCCCTCGTCAGCAGGTACGCGTGCCCGGCACCGGCCGCGGCCACCCCGGCCAGCAGCCGCGCCAGCTCGCCCGGCACCTCCAGCAGCGTCTTGGCCCGCTGGTCGGCGAGGCTCCGCTCGGCGGTGGCCAGCGAGGCGAGCGCGGACTTCTCGTCGGCGGGCACCTCCGGCGCGGAGGCCGACGGCGAACCCGTCGCCGTGGTCCCCGCACTCGCCGTACTCCCACCGGCTGTCTTTTCCTTCGCCGCGCCCTCCCGGAACGCGGCCGCGTGCGCCGCGACCTCCGCCCGCAGCGGCCGCAGCCGCTCCGCGAGCGTCGGATGGGAGGCGAGGACGGCGTCGTAGCTCCGGAGCAGCCCCTCGCTGTCCCGGGCCGCACGCGCGCGTGCCCGCGCCGAGAGCGACGGGCTGCCGGCGCTGCTCGCGGAGCCGGGGTTCGAGTCGGTGGAGCAGCCCGCCAGCACGGCGGCCGAGGCCGCCGAAACGATCAGGCTCCTTCTGCGTACTCCCCAGGGGGTACGCGAGGGCGGGGGGAACGACACGGCAGACGTCCTCGGGGGGCTCGTACGAACACACGGGCGGGAGGGCGGCCCGCCGTGATCACGTTACCCGCGCATCCCGCCGACCCGCGTCACCGGCTCGACGTACCGCGGGCGCCCGGGCTCCGGGGCGCTCCGGCCCCGCCGCCGGCGGCACATGTGGACGGCAACACACCCTGCGACCCGATACCCTTTGACCAGACGCGCGACCCATCCCACAACAGCACACGCGGCCGAGGAGTCACCCGGATGAGCACCACCCAGAGCGAGAGGCTGCGAGAGCTCCTGGAACCGCTCGTCGTCTCCCAGGGACTGGATCTCGAAGAGATCGCCGTGGACTCCGTCGGACGCAAGCGGGTGCTGCGTGTGGTCGTCGACTCCGACACCGGGGCGGACCTGGACCAGATCGCCGATGTGAGCCGTGAGCTCTCGGCGAAGCTCGACGAGACGGACGCGATGGGCCAGGGGGAGTACACCCTCGAGGTCGGCACCCCCGGCGCGGAGCGCCTCCTGAGCGAGCACCGGCACTACGCGCGCGCCGTGGACCGCCTGGTGAGGTTCCAGCTGGCCGAGGGCGGCGAACTGGTCGCCAGGATCCTGGACGTCGACGACGAGGGCCTCGATCTCGAGGTACCCGGAGTCAAGGGCCGCAAGGCCACCGCCCGCAGGCTCGGCTTCGCCGAGATCGACCGGGCGCGGGTGCAGGTCGAGTTCAACCGCAAGGACAAGAAGGACATGAAGGAAGAGGAGGAGGCGTAGCCGTGGACATCGACATGAGCGCCCTGCGGGGCTTGGTTCGGGAGAAGGAGATCTCCTTCGACCTGCTGGTCGAGGCGATCGAGTCGGCCCTCCTCATCGCCTACCACCGCACCGAGGGAAGCCGCCGCCACGCGCGCGTGGTGCTCGACCGGAACACCGGGCACGTGACCGTGTGGGCGAAGGAGGATCCCGAGGACCTGGAGGAGGGGCAGGAGGCGCGCGAGTTCGACGACACCCCGTCGGGCTTCGGGCGGATCGCCGCCACCACCGCCAAGCAGGTGATCCTGCAGCGACTGCGCGACGCCGAGGACGACGCCACGCTCGGCGAGTACGCCGGCCGCGAGGGCGACATCGTCACCGGTGTGGTCCAGCAGGGCCGCGACCCGAAGAACGTGCTCGTGGACATCGGCAAGCTGGAGGCCATCCTGCCGGTGCAGGAGCAGGTGCCCGGCGAGACGTACCAGCACGGTCTGCGGCTGCGGTCGTACGTCGTCCGGGTGGCGAAGGGCGTCCGCGGGCCCTCCGTCACGCTCTCCCGTACGCACCCGAACCTGGTGAAGAAGCTCTTCGCGCTGGAGGTGCCGGAGATCGCCGACGGATCCGTCGAGATCGCCGCCATCGCCCGCGAGGCCGGTCACCGGACGAAGATCGCGGTCCGCTCCACCCGTTCGGGCCTGAACGCCAAGGGCGCCTGTATCGGCCCGATGGGCGGCCGGGTCCGCAACGTGATGGGCGAGCTGAACGGCGAGAAGATCGACATCGTCGACTGGTCGGACGACCCGGCCGAGATGGTGGCGAACGCGCTGTCCCCGGCCCGGGTCTCCAAGGTCGAGGTCGTGGACCTGGCGTCCCGGTCGGCCCGGGTGACCGTGCCGGACTACCAGCTGTCGCTGGCGATCGGCAAAGAGGGACAGAATGCCCGGCTCGCCGCCCGGCTAACCGGCTGGCGGATCGACATCCGCCCGGATACCGAACAGGTGTCCGAGTAGATCATCGGGCGGGTGACGCCCACCCCGGTCCGGGGTTCACCCGGACGGGGGGAATAGTTCCCAGCCGCAGGTGGCTTGGATTACGACAACGGCCGTTCGATCTTTGCCCCGAAGGGGTGAGGTCGGTACGGGGAGGTAGACTTAGCGGTGTCTGGCCGGACGCGTGCCCGCGCATGCCCTGAGCGCACCTGTGTGGGGTGCAGGCAGCGAGCGGCCAAGACCGAACTGCTGCGGATCGTGGTGGTCGAGGACGAATGCGTCCCCGATCCTCGCGGTACGCTGCCCGGCCGGGGTGCATATGTACACCCCGCCCAGGTCTGTCTGGACCAGGCGGTACGCCGCCGGGCACTCCCGAGGGCGCTCCGCGTCCCGGGTCCGCTCGACGTAAAGGCGTTGCGCCGGTACGTCGAGCAGTAACACCGTAAGAAGCGTCGTCCGGAACGTCCGTGCGGCTCTGGTACCCCGCGAGTTGGAAGTAGGTCGAGATTGCGATGAGCACTCGATGAGCACGCGATGAGTACGCCCATGAAGTAGCGACGGTCCGGACACACCCGGACCTAAAAGGAGCGAAGTGGCTAAGGTCCGGGTATACGAACTCGCCAAGGAGTTCGGGGTTGAGAGCAAGGTCGTCATGGCCAAGCTCCAGGAACTCGGTGAATTCGTCCGTTCGGCGTCCTCGACGATCGAGGCGCCCGTTGTACGCAAGCTGACCGACGCCCTCCAGGGCGGCGGCAGCGGCAAGTCTGCCCCGCGCAAGTCTGCCCCCAAGCCCGGCGCGCCCTCTCCGGCGCAGTCGGCCCGTCCGGGTGCCCCGAAGCCGGGTGCACCGCGTCCGGCCGCCCCGCAGCCCCCGGCCGCGCCCGCGGCTCCGGCGGCCCCCGCGGCTCCGGCCCCGGTCACCCCCGCGCCGGCCGCCTCCGGCCCGCGTCCGGTTCCGGGCCCCAAGCCCGCCCCGCGCCCGGCTCCGGCCGCGCCCGAGTTCACCGCCCCGCCGGCCCCTCCGGCCGCCGCGGCGCCGAGCCCGGCCGCCGCACAGGGCCCGCGTCCCGGTTCCGCCGGTCCGCGTCAGGGTCAGGGGCACGGCCAGGGCCAGGGCCAGGGTGCCCCGCGTCCCGGCGGTCGTCCCGCCCCCGGTCAGGGCCAGGCCCGTCCGGGTCAGGGTGCCCCGCGCCCCGGTGGCCAGGGCCAGCGTCCGGGCGGTGCCCGTCCGGCCGGTCCGCGTCCCGGTAACAACCCCTTCACGTCCGGTGGCTCCACCGGCATGGCCCGTCCGCAGGCCCCGCGCCCGCAGGGCGGTCCGCGCCCGGGTGGCCCCGGTGCCCCCGGTGGCGGTCCCCGTCCGCAGGCGCCCGGCGCCCAGGGCGGCGGTCCGCGTCCGCAGGCTCCCGGCGGTTCCCGTCCGAGCCCGTCCGGCATGCCCCGTCCGCAGGGCGGTCCGCGTCCCGGTGGCGGCTCCGCGGGTCCGCGTCCGAACCCCGGCATGATGCCGCAGCGTCCCGCTGCCGGCCCGCGTCCCGGCCCCGGTGGCGGCGGTCGCGGTCCCGGCGGTGCGGGTCGTCCCGGCGGCGGCGCCGGTCGTCCCGGTGGCGGTGGCGGCTTCGCCGGCCGTCCCGGCGGCGGTGGCGGCGGTGCCCGTCCCGGTGGCGGTGGCGGCTTCGCCGGCCGTCCCGGTGGCGCCCCCGGCGGCGGTGGCGGCGGCTTCGGCGGCGGTCCCGGTGGCGGTGGCGGCGGCGGTCGTCCCGGCTTCGGCGGTCGTCCCGGCGGTCCCGGTGGCCGTGGTGGCACGCAGGGCGCCTTCGGCCGTCCCGGCGGTCCGGCGCGTCGCGGTCGCAAGTCGAAGCGGCAGCGTCGCCAGGAGTACGAGGCCATGCAGGCCCCGAGCGTCGGCGGCGTGATGCTGCCGCGCGGCAACGGCGAGACCATCCGTCTCTCCCGCGGCGCGTCGCTCACCGACTTCGCCGAGAAGATCAACGCCAACCCGGCGTCGCTCGTCGCGGTCATGATGAACCTCGGCGAGATGGTCACGGCCACGCAGTCCGTCTCCGACGAGACGCTCCAGCTCCTCGCCGGCGAGATGAACTACCAGGTTCAGATCGTCAGCCCGGAGGAGGAGGACCGCGAGCTGCTCGAGTCCTTCGACATCGAGTTCGGCGAGGACGAGGGCGACGAGGACGACCTGGTGGTCCGTCCCCCGGTCGTCACCGTCATGGGTCACGTCGACCACGGTAAGACCCGACTGCTCGACGCCATCCGCAAGACGAACGTCATCGCGGGCGAGGCCGGCGGCATCACCCAGCACATCGGTGCCTACCAGGTCTCCACCGAGGTCAACGACGAAGAGCGCAAGATCACCTTCATCGACACCCCGGGTCACGAGGCGTTCACCGCCATGCGTGCCCGTGGTGCGAAGTCGACCGACATCGCGATCCTGGTCGTCGCGGCCAACGACGGCGTCATGCCGCAGACGGTCGAGGCGCTCAACCACGCCAAGGCGGCCGACGTCCCGATCGTCGTCGCGGTCAACAAGATCGACGTCGAGGGTGCCGACCCGACCAAGGTGCGCGGTCAGCTGACCGAGTACGGCCTGGTGGCCGAGGAGTACGGCGGCGACACCATGTTCGTCGACATCTCCGCCAAGCAGGGTCTGCACATCGACTCGCTGCTGGAGGCCGTGGTCCTCACCGCGGACGCCTCGCTCGACCTGCGGGCCAACCCGCACCAGGACGCGCAGGGCATCTCCATCGAGTCCCGTCTCGACCGCGGCCGCGGTGCCGTGGCGACGGTCCTCGTCCAGCGAGGCACCCTGCGGGTCGGCGACACGATGGTCGTGGGCGACGCCTACGGTCGCGTCCGCGCCATGCTCGACGACAACGGCAACAACGTCGCCGAGGCCGGCCCCTCCACGCCGGTGCAGGTCCTGGGTCTCACCAACGTCCCGGGTGCCGGCGACAACTTCCTCGTGGTCGAGGAGGACCGTACGGCCCGCCAGATCGCGGAGAAGCGTGCGGCGCGCGAGCGCAACGCGGCCTTCGCGAAGCGCACGCGCCGCGTGTCCCTGGAGGACCTGGACAAGGTGCTCAAGGCCGGCGAGATCCAGCAGCTCAACCTCATCATCAAGGGTGACGCTTCTGGTTCCGTCGAGGCCCTGGAGTCCTCCCTGCTCCAGCTGGACGTCGGCGAAGAGGTCGACATCCGCGTCCTGCACCGCGGCGTCGGTGCGGTCACGGAGTCCGACATCGACCTGGCGATGGGCTCCGACGCCATCGTGATCGGCTTCAACGTCCGCGCGGCCGGCCGCGCGGCGCAGATGGCCGAGCGCGAGGGTGTGGACGTCCGGTACTACTCGGTCATCTACCAGGCGATCGAGGAGATCGAGGCGGCCCTGAAGGGCATGCTGAAGCCGGAGTACGAGGAGGTCGAGCTCGGCACGGCGGAGATCCGCGAGGTCTTCAAGTCGTCCAAGCTGGGCAACATCGCCGGTGTCCTCATCCGCTCGGGCGAGGTCAAGCGCAACACGAAGGCCCGCCTCGTCCGCGACGGCAAGGTCATCGCGGAGAACCTCAACATCGAGGGCCTGCGCCGCTTCAAGGACGACGTCACCGAGATCCGCGAAGGCTACGAGGGCGGTATCAACCTCGGAAACTTCAACGACATCAAGATCGACGACGTCATCGCGACGTACGAGATGCGCGAGAAGCCGCGGGTGTAACACCCACGGTTGGTGCCGGCCGACGGGAGTCCGCTTCCGTCGGCCGGCACTTTTCCCTGGGTCCGGGGCTCAGCCCCGGGACCTGCGCCGCAGCCCAGGGTGCGGTAAAACCCCGTCGAGCCACGGGCCCGGACGGGGTACCGTCGTCGCAGGGCCATCGATCCCGAGCCGGCGGGTTAACCGGTTACACACATGTACGTGGGGACCCTGTCCTTCGACCTCCTCCTCGGCGACATCCACTCGCTGAAGGAGAAGCGCTCCGTCGTCCGCCCGATCGTCGCCGAACTCCAGCGGAAGTACGCCGTGAGTGCCGCCGAGGTGGACCACCTGGACCTTCACCGCAGGGCCGGTATCGGCCTCGCCATGGTCTCCGGAGACGCCGCGCACCTGACCGACGTACTCGACCGGTGCGAACGGCTGGTCGCCGGCCGCCCCGAGGTGGAACTGCTGTCCGTGCGACGGCGTTTCCACGGCGACGACGACTAGACCTGAGACTTGAGAACGACAAGAAGAAAGAACGGGAGACGGACCAGTGGCCGACAACGCGCGGGCTAAGAGGCTGGCGGACCTCATCCGAGAGGTGGTGGCCCAGAAGCTGCAGCGCGGGATCAAGGACCCGCGGCTCGGCACCCACGTCACCATCACGGACACCCGGGTCACGGGTGACCTCAGGGAGGCGACCGTCTTCTACACGGTGTACGGCGACGAGGAGGAGCGGAAGGCGGCCGCCGCCGGTCTGGAGAGCGCCAAGGGCATTCTCCGGTCCGAGGTCGGCCGCGCCGCCGGCGTGAAGTTCACGCCGACCCTCGCCTTCGTCGCGGACGCCCTCCCGGACACCGCCCGGAACATCGAGGACCTCCTCGACCGGGCGCGCCAGTCCGACGCGGCGGTCCGCGAGGCCTCCGCGGGCGCCGACTACGCCGGGGACGCCGACCCGTACAGGAAGCCGGGCGAAGAGACGGCCGACGAGACGGACGACGCCACCGAATGACCAGCAAGCCCACCCCGCCCGACGGCCTTGTCATCGTCGACAAGCCGTCGGGCTTCACCTCGCACGACGTCGTCGCCAAGATGCGGGGCATCGCCCGCACCCGCCGCGTCGGGCACGCCGGCACCCTCGACCCCATGGCCACGGGCGTCCTCGTCCTCGGCATCGAGCGGGCGACCAAGCTCCTCGGGCACCTCGCCCTCACGGAGAAGGAGTACCTGGGGACGATCCGCCTCGGGCAGAACACCGTCACGGACGACGCCGAGGGCGAGATCACCTCGTCCACCGACGCCTCCAAGGTCACCCGCGAGGCCGTCGACGCCGGCATCGCCAAGCTGACCGGCGCCATCATGCAGGTGCCGTCCAAGGTCAGCGCCATCAAGATCGACGGTGTCCGGTCGTACAAGCGCGCCCGGGACGGCGAGGACTTCGACATCCCGGCCCGCCCGGTGACCGTCTCCTCCTTCGCCGTCTACGACATCCGGGACGCCGTCGCCGAGGACGGCACCCCCGTTCTGGACCTGGTCGTCTCGGTGGTCTGCTCCTCCGGCACCTACATCCGCGCCCTCGCCCGCGACCTCGGCGCCGGCCTTGGCGTCGGCGGGCACCTCACCGCGCTGCGCCGGACGCGTGTCGGACCGTACAAGCTGGATTCCGCGCGCACCCTCGACCAGCTCCAGCAGGAGCTGACCGTGATGCCGATCGCCGAGGCCGCCGGGGCCGCCTTCCGGCGCTGGGACGTCGACGCCAAGCGGGCCAGGCTGCTGCTCAACGGCGTACGCCTGGAGATGCCCGAGGAGTACGCGGACGCCGGTTCCGTCGCCGTGTTCGACCCCGAGGGCCGCTTCCTCGCGCTCGTCGAGGAGCAGAAGGGCAAGGCCAAGAGCCTCGCCGTCTTCGGCTGAACCACCCGGTGTGCCCGTGGAGCGGCGACCACGGGGTCTGGCGCCGCCGCCGCTCCACGGTCCCCCCTCGGTTCCCCCACCCCTAGGGTGTATCCACCCGCCCCGGGCTATTCACCCGACCGAGCAGGCGCTCGGAGTGAACCGGGGGAGCGGAGGGGGGCGCGTTCACCGCCCGCTCTGTCCCGCTGATCATTTCGCGCCTACGGTCGAAGACGAGGCACGGGTGTACGGGCGGGGAGGTTCGATCATGGCGGTACGCGGCCCGCGGACCGGGAGCGGTCGCCGGACGGCGGACGGTCCGCGGGAGGCACGGCAGGACCCGGGCCAGGACCTGGGCACGGGGCCGGACGAGCGGCTGGTCCGGGTCCGCGACCTCGCCGGGCGCCCGCGCGGCACCGGCTTCCTGGCCGACCACCACGGCACGCTCATCACCAGCCACGAGGCCGTCGACGGCCTCGCCCGGATCGTGCTGCACGCGGCCGACGGCCGCACCTGCGTGGTCGCCTCGGACGCGGTCACCCCGCTGCCCGCGCACGACCTCGCCCTGATCCGCACCGAGGGCCTCGGCGTGGACCCGCTCCCGATCACCGTGCGGGAGCGCATCCCCGCCGGCACCTACGTCCGCATCGCCGCCGACCGCTGGCGCGAGGCCCGGGTGCTGGCCGCGACCCAGGTGACCTATACCGCCACCGACCGCTTCCACCTCCTCGACGACGCCCTGGAGTTGGCGATCGGCACGGCGGGCCGTGACGCCCTGCGCCTGGGCGGCGGAGCGGCCGGCGGCCCGGTCCTGGACGCCGAGACCGGAGCCGTCCTCGCCGTCCTCGGCACAGCCCTCCAGTCCGGCCAGCGCGACGTCGGCTTCGCGGTCCCCCTCCACCACCCCGACACCACCCCCCTCACCGACCTCCTCACCCGCAACGCCGCGACCGTCCCGGCCTACGGCCCCGATCTCAACCTCGCGGGCGTCCTGGAACTGACGGCAACCTCGGTGGGCCAGGACGGCCCTCCGGGCACCTTGGACGGCTACGTGGGCCGCACAGCCCCTCGCATGTCAACGCCCCGCACCGGAGCGCCCCAAAGGGGCGCGGGGAACTGCGCGACCAGCCCCCACTCACCCGCAGCCCCCCACTCACCTTCCACACCACTCTCTGCGGAATACACCGACCCCGTGCAGCCTGTGGAACGAGCGGCCATCTCAAGGGAGCTGTCGGCCTTCGCCGAAGGCACCCGCACCACACGCGCCACGGGCACCGTCCTCGCCCTGGTCGGCTCCCCCGGCACCGGCCGCACCACAGAACTCGCCGCCCTCGCCGCCCGCCGCAACCGCGAAGCGACCCCCACCCTCTGGCTCCGCGGCGCCGACCTCAAGGACGCCGACGACTCCGTGGCCGACGCGGCCCGCCGCTCCCTGGAGCGCGCCGTACGCATCGTCGCCGCCTCCCGCTCCCAGCTCCCCGGCGACCTGGGCGACCTCACCGTCGAACGGCTGGCCCGCCTCTCCGCCCGCGCCGGCCACCCGCTCCTCCTCCTGCTGGACGGCCCCGAGGAGATGCCCCCGGTCCTCGCCCACCGGCTGCCGGCCTGGACCGCGGGCACCGCGGAGTGGCTGCGCGACACCGGCGCCCGTCTCCTGCTGGCCTGCCGCGAGGAGTACTGGGAGCGTGCCGGCACCGAGTTCCCGCCCGACCTGCTGCACCAGGGCACCGGTGAACCCTCCTGCGTCCGGCTCACCGACCTCACCCCCGACGAGGCCCGAACCGCCCGCGCCCGCTACGGCATCCCCGACGGCCTCCTCACCGACCGCGACGCCCGGCACCCGCTCGCCCTGCGCCTGCTCGCCGAGGTCCGCGCCGCCCTCCCGGGCGCCGACACCCCGGCCGACGGACCGCTCGACCGGCACGACGTCTTCGCCGCCCACCTCGACCTGATGTGCCTGCGCATCGCGGTCCGGCTGGCGGCCGAGAACGGCCTGCGCGGTACGGCCGTACGACGGCTCGCCGCCCGCGTCTCCGGCCAGGTGCACGAGGCCGCCCGGCGCAGCCTCGGCCCGGGCCAGGGCGAGCTGGACCGCGAGTCGTTCGAAACGGTGTTCCCCTGGGGCCCCGTCCCGGCCCACCTCGGCGCCGGCTCCGGCTGGGCATCCGCCGTGCTCACCGAGGGCCTGCTGGTGCCCGCCGGCGGCGGCTACCGCTTCGCCCACGAGGAGTTCGCCGACTGGATCCAGGGCATGCACCTGGACCTCGACGAGGCCCTGCACGCCCTCGTCCACCGCCCGCGCACCCCCCAGGGCGCCCACCCGCTGCCCGTCCCGCACCACCGGGTCGGCCCGGTCGTGCAGGCACTGCTGCTCCTCGACCGCGAGTACGGCCCGTCCCGACTCGCGCCACGCCTGGACGAGTTGGCACACGCCCTGGACCTGGACCCCGGCTCCTGGTGGGCCGCGCGACTGCTCGCCCAGACCCTGCTGCGACTGCCCGACGCCATGCCGTACACCGGGGTGCTGCGGCTGCTCGCCGACCGGATCGTGGGCCGGCGGCGCAGCGCGCCCGCCGAGTTCGGACCGGACTTCTGGACCGCGCTCGCCCTCCCCGACGCCGAACGCTTCGACCTGCTGCGGCGGCTGGTGCTCGCGGACGAGCCGCTGCCGGAGACCGCGGGCGTCGGACGCTTCGGCGCCCGGCCGGTGGCCGAGGACACCCAGGGCCGCGGGGAGCCGTGCCACCCGGACACCCAGGATCGCGGGGAGCCGCGCTACCTGGACGCCGTCGCCCGGCTGCTCGCCGCCGACCCCGCCGCCGTACAGCCGTATCTCACCCGGTGGTTCGACGACGAGCGGCCGCTGCCCGCGATGCCGCACGCCACCGTGGCGACCGCGGCCCAGGCGCTGCTGCACACCCATCGGCGCCGGGCGCTGGACGACCTGACCGAGGTGCTGGTGGACGCGGCACACCGGCGCGGCGACGAACTGCTCGGCGTCCTCGCAGAGGACGAGCCGTCGGCGCTCTGCCGGGCCGTCGACCGCTGGGCGCACGACGAACGCCCGGCCCGCCGGGTGGCCGCCGTCGCCCACGGACTGCGCGCCGCCCCGCACGTCCGCAGCGAGCCCGACCGCGAACTCCTCCGCTACGCGGCGCTCGCCCTGCTCGCCCGCCCCGCGGACTGCACCCTGCACGGCGGCGCCCTCGCCCTCCTGGTCCGCGACCCGCGCACCCGCGCCCGCCATCTCCCGCAGGCGCTACGGCACTTCACCGCCGGCGACCTCCAACTCACGCCCGCCGCCCTGGTTCCCGCCCTGGCCAGCCACCCCGACGAGGTCCTGGAGGCCTTCCGCGTCCGGCTGCGCGGACCGGACGCCGGACCCGTGCTGCGCACCCTCGCCGAGGTCATCGTGCCCGCGCACGCCCGGCGGGTCACCGAGATCGTCCTGGAGGCCGCCGAACTGCGGCCGGAGCTCGCCGGGCAGGTGGCCGGGTTCGTCGAGCGGCGCCTCGGCCGCGGCGCCGAGGCCCGCACCGTCCTGCTGCCGCTGGTCACCGGGCTGCTCGACGACGGCCCCGAGCCGGTGCGGGCCGCCCTCGCGACCGTGCTCGGCGCGGCCGGCCCCGCCACCTCGCGCCCACTGCGCCGGGAGCTGCTGGAGTTCCTGCTCGCGCGTGAGCGGGACCCGGGCGTCCTGGACGCGCTGCTGCACGCGGCCGCCGCCCAGCGCGGGGAGGACGGCGACCAGAAGCGGGAGCTGGTCCGGCGCACCGGGCTGCTGCTGGTCCGCACCCCGGACGGCGCGACCCGGTTCGATCGCGGACTGGTCGACCTCGGCCGGCACGTGCCCGGATTCGCCGCACTGATGGCCCGCTGGCTCACCGACACCCCGGACGAATGGGCCGCGGTGGTCGGCCCCAGCACCCGTCGGATGCTGGGCAATCTGGCGGGCGTCCGGGTCCCCGCGTGACCGCCGACACGTGCGCCCGGTCACAGCGACCGTGCCGGTGTGAGCCGAGTGCGCCAAACATGGCACCCTTAGACCTGCGTAAGAGGGACAACGGACACAGGTTCGAGGAGCGGACACAGTGCAGCGCTGGCGTGGCTTGGAGGACATCCCCGAGGACTGGGGGCGCAGCGTCGTCACCATCGGTTCCTATGACGGGGTGCACCGCGGTCACCAGCTGATCATCCGGCATGCCGTGGACCGCGCCCGTCAGCTGGGCATCCCGGCCGTCGTCGTCACCTTCGACCCGCACCCCAGCGAGGTCGTCCGCCCCGGCAGCCACCCGCCGCTGCTCGCGCCGCACCACACCCGCGCCGAACTGATGGCGGACCTGGGCGTGGACGCGGTGCTGATCCTGCCCTTCACCACCGAGTTCTCGAAGCTGTCGGCCGCCGACTTCGTGGTGAAGGTCCTGGTCGACAAGCTGCACGCCAAGGCGGTCGTCGAGGGCCCCAACTTCCGCTTCGGCCACAAGGCCGCGGGCAACGTGGAGTTCCTGATCGAGCAGGGCAAGGTGTACGACTTCGAGGTCGAGGTCGTCGACCTGTTCGTGCGCGGCGAGGCGGGCGGCGGCGAGCCGTTCTCCTCCACCCTGACCCGGCGCCTGGTCGCCGAGGGCGATCTCGCGGGCGCCCGCGAGATCCTGGGCCGCCCGCACCGGGTGGAGGGCGTGGTCGTGCGCGGCGCCCAGCGCGGCCGTGAGCTGGGCTTCCCCACCGCCAACGTGGAGACCCTCCCGCACACCGCGATCCCCGCCGACGGCGTCTACGCCGGATACCTGCACGCGCAGGGCGAGATCATGCCCGCCGCGATCTCCGTCGGCACCAACCCGCAGTTCGACGGCACCGAGCGCACGGTGGAGGCGTACGCCATCGACCGCGTCGGCCTCGACCTGTACGGCCTGCACGTCGCCGTCGACTTCCTGGCCTACGTCCGCGGCCAGGCCAAGTTCGACTCCCTCGACGCCCTGCTGGAGCAGATGGCCGAGGACGTCAAGCGCTGCCGTGAACTGGTGGCGGCCGAGGACGCCTGACCTCCGGGTCCCTACGCCGAAGGGCGGCCGGTGCGCTGACGCACCGGCCGCCCTTCGGCGTTTCGGCTACTGCTGCGGGGGCTGCGGGGGCTGCGGGGGCTGCGGGGGCGGTCCCTGCGGGGGCTGCGGCTGCTGGGGCGGCTGCGGGGCCGCCGCCTGCTCGGGCGCCGGCGGCATGGGCTGACCGCCGGGCTGGCCGGGGTGACCGGGCTGGCCCGGCTGCGGGAAGCCGTAGCCGCCGGGCGGCGGGGTCGGGGGAGCGACGGGCGGCTGGGCACCGGCCTGCGGGTAGCCGTATCCCGGCTGCGGCTGCGGCTGCGGCTGCGGCTGCGGGGGATACGGCTGTCCCTGCGGGGGCTGCTGCGGCGGATAGGGCGGCTGGGCGGCGGGGGGCTGGGGCTGGCCGTAGAACTCCTGCTGCGGCGGGTAGGGCTGCGGCGGCTGCTGCTGCGGATACGGCTGTCCGGGCGCGTACGGCTGCTGCGGCTGACCCGGCGCGTACTGCTGCGGGCCGGGCTGACCGGGGAAGGGCTGGCCGGGCATCGGCGGGGCGGCCACCGGCGGCGGGTTGCCGTCGCTGGTCCACAGGCCGTGCATCTGCTGATGACGTACGAAGTCCTCGGCGACCATCGCGGCGAGGTTGAAGTACGCCTCGCGCACCTTCGGCCGCATCATGTCGAGGTCCACCTCGGCACCGGCGGACAGGTGCTCGTCGAAGGGGACGACCACGACACCCCGGCAACGCGTCTCGAAGTGCGACACGATGTCCTCGACCTTGATCATCTTGCCGGTCTCGCGCACCCCGGAGATGACCGTGAGGGAGCGCGACACCAGGTCGGCGTAGCCGTGCGCGGACAGCCAGTCCAGGGTCGTACTGGCACTGCTCGCGCCGTCCACCGACGGCGTCGAGATGATGATCAGCTGGTCGGCGAGGTCGAGCACCCCGCGCATGGCGCTGTAGAGCAGACCGGTGCCGGAGTCGGTGAGGATGATCGGGTACTGCCTGCCGAGCACGTCGATCGCGCGCCGGTAGTCCTCGTCGTTGAACGTGGTCGAGACCGCCGGGTCGACGTCGTTGGCGATGATCTCCAGGCCGGACGAGGCCTGCGAGGTGAAGCGCCGGATGTCCATGTAGGAGTTGAGGTACGGGATCGCCTGGACCAGGTCACGGATGGTGGCCCCGGTCTCCCGGCGCACCCGGCGGCCGAGGGTGCCGGCGTCCGGGTTGGCGTCGATGGCGAGGATCTTGTCCTGCCGCTCGGTGGCGAGGGTCGAGCCGAGTGCGGTGGTCGTGGTGGTCTTGCCGACCCCGCCCTTGAGGCTGATCACCGCTATCCGGTAGCAGGACAGCACGGGCGTGCGGATCAGCTCCAGTTTGCGCTGCCGCTCGGCCTCCTCCTTCTTACCGCCGATCTTGAACCGGGACGACGCGGCGGTGGGCCGGCCGCTCTTGGCCTTCTGCTTCTTGTTGTTGAGCAGCCGGTCGGACGACAGCTCCACGGCAGCGGTGTAACCGAGCGGCGCGGCACCGGGGTTGGTCATCTGCCGCTGGTCGTGCTGGATGGGCTGCGGCCAGGCCGCACCGGCACGGGGGTCGACCGGAGGCTGGGGGGCCGGGGGCGTCTGAGGTACCTGAGGCGTCTGAGGTACCTGGGCCTCGTACTCGGGCCGAGGGGCCGGAGCGGGCTGGGCGGCGCGCGGGTCCTGGGGGGCCTGCGGCTGCTGCGTCTGCTGGGGCGGTTGCGGCGCCTGCGGTGCTTGCGCTGCCTGCGGGAAGCCGTAGCCGCCGGGCGGGGCCGGGGGCACGGGGGGCTGCGCGGTCGGCTGCGGGAAGCCGTAGCCGGTCGGCGCGGGTGCCTGGGGTACGGGGGCGCCGGGGTAGCCGTAGCCGCCCGGTGCCTGCGGCGGGACGGGGGCGCCCGGCTGCGGGAAGCCGTAACCGCCCTGCGCGTCGGGAGCGGGGGGCTGCGGGGCCGGCGGCTGCGGCTGCTGCGGCGCGTACGGCTGGCCCGGCTGCGGGGGCGCGGGCTGGTGCCAGGCGGCCGGGGCGGGCCGCGGAGCCTGCGGCTGGAACGGCTGCGGCGGCTCGGGCACGCCCGCGGGCCCCTGCGCGCTGATCGGCTGGGGCTGCGGCGGCCCCGGCTGCGGCTCGGGCGCCACCGTCGGCTGGGCCGGCCACTGGGCGGCGGGCGCGGGGGCCGCGGGCTGGTACGACGGCGGCAACGGCGGCACCACCGCGGGCGGCGCCGGCGGTGCGGCCCAGGGGGTCACCACGATGTCCTCGGGAGCCGGCGGCGCGTCCTGCGGCGCGTCCTGCGGCGCGGGAGCGGCGGGTACGGCGTCCTGGGGCGCGGGGGGCGCGTCCTCGGGCTCCGCGCTGGCCTCGGCGGCTACGGGGGCAACGGCGTCGTCGGTCGCGGCGTCCGGCTCGTCGTCGGAGCCGTCCTCCTCCTGGCCGTCGACGACCGCGTCCTGGTGCTCGTCCTCTTCGGCGGTGTCGGCGGTGTCGGGGTTGTCGTCCTCGTCGGCCGCCGCGGGCTCGTCCGCCGTGTCGGTGGCGTCGAGGGAGACCTCCTCGTCGCCGTCCCCTGCGGCCTGCTCGTCCTCGGAGTCGATGACGTCGCCGGTGACGTCGACCGAGTCGGCCACCTCGGCGGACCCGACCGGCTCGGGGGCCTCCGCCGCCTCCTCCACCTCGGCGTCCGCCGGGGGCACGACGACGTCGGCTTCCTCCTCCTCGGCACGACCCCGCTCGGCGGCCTCGGCCATCTCACGCTTCAGCGCGACGGCGGAGAACCGCATCGTCGCCCCGCTCTCCAGATCACCGTTGTCCGGCTCCGGCTCCGGCTCCAGGTTCGTCTCCGGCTCCAGGTCCGGCGCGGGCTCGGCTGCCTGCTCCTCGGCGGCAGGCCGCTGCGGCTCGAAACCGACCGGCAGCTTGGGCACGGCGGTCGGACCGGCGACGGGCGCGGCGGGCTCAACGACCGGCGCCGGCGGAGCGACCGGTGCCGGTGGTGCCACCGGTGCGGGCGCCGGCGGAGTGAAGGGCGGACTCGGCGCGGCGGCGGCCGGAGGCGTGAACGGCGCTCCGGGCGTCGTCGTAGGCGGCGGGGTGAAGGGTGCGCCCGGCGTTGACGTGGGCGCAGGAGTGAACGGCGCCCCGGGAGTTGACGCGGCCGGCGGGGTGAACGGCGCCCCCGGCGTCGAGGTCGGCGGCGGAGAGAACGGTCCCGGCGCCCCACCCCCCTGCTGGGCATGCGGAGGAGGCGTCAACCCGGGGATCGGCGCACCCGGCGGGAACGGTGAACGAGGATGACCGGCAGGAGTCGTACCGGAACCAGGCGCAGCCGCCCCGGCACCCGCCCCCGAGCCCGCACCCGCCCCCGGTCCACCGCCGACCGCGCCGGTCCCGCCGCCGGAACCCGCCGCGTCCGCCCCCGGCCCACCGGAACCTTCGGCCGCGTTCTGCGTGTACCAGGCGGGCGGGGCGTAGTCGATGGTGAACTCGCCCGTCATCTCGTTGAGGGACTCGGCGTCGGGCTGGTCATCGCCGGGTGTGGCCCAGCCCCCGCGCGTCCCGTCCCGATCGCTGCTCACAGTTCCTCCTGATGTGGTCGAGCACCCTCATGCCGTGCCGGCGCGACGACCGTGTCGTGTCGTTCTCAGCATCCGTATTCGTGTGAGGTAGTCCGATCCACCGGCTCTCCCCCCGGGAGCACCGACGCCGTGTTCACGGTCCTGACGTCGCGCCCCCTCCCAGCCTAATCACCACGAGCCGTACCTCGGCAGGCCCGTCCGTCTCTCTACGGACGCCCACCTGGTCACACGGTGCCCGGAAGTGGTGTGCACAGCCGTCCTCTTGCCGAACAATCCGTGAACAAAGCGGGCAAGAAACGTCAGTTCGGGCGTCGAGTCCGCCGTGGGGGCGGGGGCAGGGTGGGCGCGTGTTCGCGTGAGCACCGACGAACTGGTCCCAAAAAACGGGGCATTGCGCGCGAATGCAACGAGGGGCGGGGGAGTGCGAGGTGAGCACAGGCAAACGCCGGGGCCTTCCCGGAAGTTCTGCCGTACGCGTAGCGCACGGCAGAGAAGGGAGGCAACGTTCGGCGCGACCTTCGGCCCGCCTCCATCCATCCACACCCAGTCCGCGCCGGCCACCGCGCCAGCCGCGGACGAGATACGGCAGACCACTACGAGGAGGGCCTCCCCAAGGAGAGCGCCCCAGCCTGCGCCACGCGCCCGGCACCCGGGCCACCGGCACGATCCTGGCCAGGGGCAAGAAGGCGTGGAGCGCGCGGAGACCCTCCGCCCGCGAGGCCTACGTGACCAACACGGGCCGGAGAACCGGATCGTCGCCATGGCATCGGCAGCGCCGGGAACGGCTGAACCCGCAGTCGGCTCATGGGCCTGACCCGGCCGAGGCGGCACCCGCGCGTGCCCGCCCTGCGTCCCCGTCCGTCAACGCGCCTGTCCGCCGTCTACTGGGCGGCGAGGCCCCCGTTGCGCTCGTTCGGCTCCAGGTCGAACTCGCCGTCCCGTGCGCCCAGCACGAAGGCCGTCCACTCCGCCTCCGTGTACCGCAGCACGGTGTCCGGGTCGAGGGACGACCGCATGGCCACCGCCCCCTCCGGCAGGTAGGCGATCTCGACCCGCTCCTCGTCCTGCTCGGTACCGGGCGCGCAGTGCCACTCGACGCCCGAGATGTCGAGCGCGTAGAGCTCGTCCCGTTCCCGCTCCTTGCGCGCCTTCATCTCCTCAGCCGTCTCGCTCATCCCGCAGCGACCCCTTCCCGACGTACGTATGCTGTGACGGTCACACTACTGGCGGTCGTATCGGCTCGTCGGGCTTGTGGATCCCCGGTCGGAGCCGCCCACCGGCACTGGTACCCTGGACGACGGCCGTTTGTGTACGCACCTCCGGAATCCCCAGCGGACCCCGGAGGCAGCGCCCAGCGGACCTCGCCACCCGAGTAGTGGAAGCTTCCCCGCGATGAAGACCGGGGGCGCTCGGTGGCCACTCACAGCCTGAGGAGTACGCGTGTCGCTCGACGCCGCCACGAAGAAGCAGATCATCTCGGAGTTCGGTACCAAGGAGGGTGACACCGGCTCTCCCGAGGTCCAGGTCGCCATGCTCTCGCGCCGGATCTCGGACCTGACGGAGCACCTCAAGACCCACAAGCACGACCACCACTCCCGCCGTGGTCTGCTGATCCTGGTCGGTCAGCGCCGTCGCCTCCTGCAGTACCTGGCGAAGAAGGACATCCAGCGCTTCCGTACGCTGGTCGACCGCCTGGGCATCCGCCGTGGTGCGGCGGGCGCCAAGTAAGACGCCGTGAAGGGAGCGGTTCCCGGAGAAACCCGGGACCGCTCCCTTTGCCGTACGTGCGGAAACGTGCGGAGTGTCACTCACGCTTTGTAGTGTGGTAGCACAACGCAATACGCACGACACAAGGAGAAGCGCACCCAAGCCGCCGCCGGTCCTCGGTAGTGGCCCCCGGGGGGAAGCGAGCCCCGGGTGCTTCGATCGAAGACCGGCCCGCACAGCACGGCGCGCTTCTCCGCACCCGTCCTCCTGCCATACGGGCAGACCAGGACAAAAGACGTAACGCAGACGAAAGTAACGGAGAAAACGCTAGTGGAGAACGAGACCCACTACGCCGAGGCCGTCATCGACAACGGCGCCTTCGGCACCCGCACCATCCGCTTCGAGACGGGCCGCCTGGCCAAGCAGGCCGCCGGCTCCGCCGTGGCGTACCTGGACGACGACACCATGGTGCTGTCGGCCACCACCGCCTCCAAGAACCCCAAGGACCAGCTCGACTTCTTCCCCCTCACGGTGGACGTCGAGGAGCGGATGTACGCCGCCGGCAAGATCCCGGGTTCCTTCTTCCGCCGTGAGGGCCGGCCGAGCGAGGACGCGATCCTCACCTGCCGTCTGATCGACCGCCCGCTGCGCCCGTCCTTCAAGAAGGGCCTGCGCAACGAGATCCAGGTCGTCGCCACCATCATGGCGCTCAACCCCGACCACCTGTACGACGTCGTCGCGATCAACGCCGCGTCCGCGTCCACCCAGCTGGCCGGCCTGCCCTTCTCCGGCCCGATCGGCGGCGTCCGCGTCGCGCTGATCAACGGCCAGTGGGTCGCCTTCCCGACGCACTCCGAGCTCGAGGACGCCGTCTTCGACATGGTGGTCGCCGGTCGCGCCCTGGAGGACGGCGACGTCGCGATCATGATGGTCGAGGCCGAGGCCACCGACAAGACCATCCAGCTGGTCAAGGGCGGCGCCGAGGCGCCCACCGAGGAGGTCGTCGCCGCCGGTCTGGAGGCCGCGAAGCCCTTCATCAAGGTCCTCTGCAAGGCGCAGGCCGACCTCGCCGCGAAGGCCGCCAAGCCGACCGGCGAGTTCCCGATCTTCCTCGACTACCAGGACGACGTCCTGGAGGCGCTGTCCGCCGCCGTCCGCCCGGAGCTGGCCTCCGCGCTGACCATCGCGGGCAAGCAGGAGCGCGAGGCCGAGCTGGACCGCGTCAAGGGTCTGGCCGCCGAGAAGCTGCTCCCGGAGTTCGAGGGCCGCGAGAAGGAGATCTCCGCCGCGTACCGCTCGCTCACCAAGCAGCTGGTCCGCGAGCGCGTGATCAAGGAGAAGAAGCGCATCGACGGCCGCGGTGTCACGGACATCCGTACGCTCGCCGCCGAGGTCGAGGCCATCCCG
Organism: Streptomyces sp. NPDC090088; assembly: GCF_044747345.1. Classification (NCBI taxonomy): domain Bacteria; kingdom Bacillati; phylum Actinomycetota; class Actinomycetes; order Kitasatosporales; family Streptomycetaceae; genus Streptomyces; species Streptomyces sp. NPDC090088. The sequence goes on from NZ_JBIVDZ010000002.1 coordinate 1,610,295, forward strand.
CGGGTGCACGGTTCCGCGGTGTTCGAGCGTGGCGAGACCCAGATCCTGGGCGTCACCACCCTCAACATGCTCCGGATGGAGCAGCAGCTGGACACCCTCTCCCCGGTGACCCGCAAGCGCTACATGCACAACTACAACTTCCCGCCGTACTCCACCGGCGAGACCGGCCGCGTCGGCTCCCCGAAGCGCCGCGAGATCGGCCACGGCGCCCTCGCCGAGCGCGCCCTCGTGCCGGTCCTGCCGACGCGCGAGGAGTTCCCCTACGCGATCCGCCAGGTCTCCGAGGCGCTGAGCTCCAACGGCTCGACGTCCATGGGCTCGGTCTGCGCCTCCACCATGTCGCTGCTGAACGCCGGTGTGCCGCTGAAGGCCCCCGTCGCCGGTATCGCCATGGGCCTGATCTCCCAGGACATCGACGGCGAGACGCACTACGTCACCCTCACCGACATCCTCGGTGCGGAGGACGCCTTCGGCGACATGGACTTCAAGGTCGCCGGCACCAAGGAGTTCGTGACCGCCCTCCAGCTCGACACCAAGCTGGACGGCATCCCGGCCTCCGTCCTGGCCGCCGCGCTGAAGCAGGCCCGGGACGCCCGCCTCCACATCCTCGACGTGATGATGGAAGCGATCGACAAGCCGGACGAGATGTCCCCGAACGCCCCGCGGATCATCACCGTCAAGATCCCCGTGGACAAGATCGGCGAGGTCATCGGCCCCAAGGGCAAGATGATCAACCAGATCCAGGAGGACACCGGCGCCGAGATCACCATCGAGGACGACGGCACCATCTACATCGGTGCCGCCGACGGCCCGTCCGCCGAGGCCGCCCGTACGACCATCAACGGCATCGCCAACCCGACGATGCCCGAGGTCGGCGAGCGCTACCTGGGCACGGTCGTGAAGACGACCACCTTCGGTGCGTTCGTCTCCCTGCTGCCCGGCAAGGACGGTCTGCTGCACATCTCGCAGATCCGCAAGCTGGCCGGCGGCAAGCGCGTGGAGAACGTCGAGGACGTCCTCGGTGTGGGCCAGAAGGTCCAGGTCGAGATCGCCGAGATCGACTCCCGCGGCAAGCTCTCCCTCATCCCCGTGATCGAGGGCGAGGAAGGTTCCGACGAGGACGCGAAGGACGACACCGACAAGTGACGTCGAGCAGCTCCACGGCGACGGCCCGCACCTCCTCGGAGGCGCGGGCCGTCGCCCGTACCCAAACCCTGATCAAGGGCGAGAACGGCATCGGCACGGTCCGCAAGACCACCCTCCCCGGGGGCCTGCGCATCGTCACCGAGACCCTGCCCTCGGTCCGCTCCGCGACCTTCGGCATCTGGGCCCACGTCGGCTCCCGCGACGAGACCCCCGCCCTGAACGGCGCCACCCACTACCTGGAGCACCTGCTCTTCAAGGGCACCACGCGCCGCTCCGCCCTGGACATCTCCTCCGCCATCGACGCGGTCGGCGGCGAGATGAACGCGTTCACGGCGAAGGAGTACACGTGCTACTACGCGCGCGTGCTCGACACCGACCTGCCGCTCGCCATCGACGTCGTCTGCGACATGCTGACCGGCTCGCTCATCCTTGAGGACGACGTCAACGTCGAGCGCGGCGCCATCCTCGAAGAGATCGCCATGACCGAGGACGACCCGGGCGACTGCGTGCACGACCTGTTCGCGCACACCATGTTCGGCGACAACGCCCTCGGCCGCCCGGTCCTCGGCACCGTCGACACGGTCAACGCCCTCACCGCCGACCGCATCCGCCGCTTCTACAAGAAGCACTACGACCCCACCCACCTGGTGGTCGCCGCGGCCGGCAACATCGACCACAACAAGGTCGTACGACAGGTCCGCGCGGCCTTCGAGAAGGCGGGCGCCTTCAAGACGGCGGCGGCCGCCCCCATCGCCCCGCGCGACGGCAGCCGTACGATCCGCACCGCCGGCCGCGTCGAACTCCTCGGCCGCAAGACCGAGCAGGCGCACGTCGTCCTCGGCATGCCCGGCCTCGCCCGCACCGACGACCGCCGCTGGGCGCTCGGCGTGCTCAACACCGCCCTCGGCGGCGGCATGTCCTCCCGGCTCTTCCAGGAGGTCCGCGAGAAGCGCGGCCTGGCCTACAGCGTGTACTCGTACACCTCCGGCTTCGCCGACTGCGGCCTGTTCGGCGTCTACGCCGGCTGCCGCCCCTCGCAGGTCCACGACGTGCTCAAGATCTGCCGGGACGAACTCGACCAGGTCGCCGAGAACGGCCTGCCGGACGACGAGATCGGCCGTGCCATCGGCCAGCTCCAGGGCTCCACGGTCCTCGGCCTGGAGGACACCGGCGCGCTGATGAACCGTATCGGCAAGAGCGAACTGTGCTGGGGCGAGCAGATGTCCGTCGACGACATGCTGGCCCGGATAGCGGCGGTGACCCCCGACGACGTCCGCTCGGTCGCCCGCGAGATCCTGGGACAGCGCCCCTCGCTTTCGGTCATCGGCCCGCTCAAGGACAAACAGGCCGCACGCCTGCACGACGCCGTCGCCTGACACCCCACCGGTAAGGCCCCTCCCGTAAGGAACGAACGAAGATGAGCAAGCTGCGCGTGGCGGTCCTCGGCGCCCAGGGCCGGATCGGCTCCGAGGCGGTCAAGGCCGTCGAGGCCGCCGAGGACATGGAGCTGGTCGCCGCCCTCGGCCGGGGCGACAAGCTGGAGGCGCTGGCCGAGTCCGGCGCCCAGGTCGCCGTCGAACTCACCACCCCCGCCTCGGTCATGGGCAACCTCGACTTCTGCGTGCGCCACGGCATCCACGCGGTCGTCGGCACGACGGGCTGGACCGACGAACGCCTCGCGCAGCTGACGGGCTGGCTCGCCCAGTCCCCGGAGACCGGCGTGCTCATCGCCCCGAACTTCTCCATCGGCGCCGTGCTGACCATGAAGTTCGCGCAGATCGCCGCGCCCTACTTCGAGTCGGTGGAGGTCGTCGAGCTCCACCACCCCAACAAGGTGGACGCGCCGAGCGGCACGGCCACCCGCACCGCTCAGCTCATCGCCGAGGCCCGCCGCGCGGCCGGCACCGCCCCGGCCCCGGACGCCACGGTGACCGCACTGGACGGCGCCCGGGGAGCCAGCGTCGACGGCATCCCGGTCCACGCCGTCCGCCTCCGCGGCCTCCTCGCCCACCAGGAGGTCCTCCTCGGCGGCGAGGGCGAGACCCTCACCGTCCGCCACGACTCCCTCCACCACAGCAGCTTCATGCCGGGCATCCTGCTCGGCGCCCGCCGCGTGGTCACCACTCCGGGCCTGACCTTCGGCCTGGAGAACTTCCTCGACCTGGGCTGATACGAGACCTCTGACATGCGCGCGAAGATCTCCTACGCCATCACGGCCGCCGTCCTGCTCTTCTACTTCGTCCTGGTCGGCAGCCGTGGCGTGATGCTCATCCAGACCGGCACGCTCCTCACCGTCACCTTCGGCGTCGCGGTGCTGATCCTGCCGGTCATCGGCCTGTGGTTCCTGTGGAAGAACACCCAGTTCGTCCGCAAGGCCAACGCCCTCGCCACCGAACTCGACGCCGAGGGCGGCCTGCCCGTGGACGAGCTCAAGCGCACCCCAGGCGGCCGCATCGACCGGGACTCCGCCGACGAGGTCTTCGCCAAGCGCAAGGCCGAGACCGAGGCCGCCCCCGACGACTGGCGCAGCTGGTTCCGCCTCGCCGTCGCCTACCACGACGCCCGCGACACCCCGCGCGCCCGCAAGGCGATGCAGCGCGCCATCGCCCTCCACGACGGCAGGTCGGTGGAGGCCTGAGCGCCGCTCGCACGACGAACCCGCATGACAAAGGGGCCGGCCCGCACACCGCGGACCGGCCCCGACACATGGTGTGGCCGTCAGCCGCGCCCGTACTCCGAGGCCCAGGCCTCCACCGCGTCCGCCGCGAGGTCGAAGGCCGACGAGCGGCCCACGAAGTCCATCCCGTGCGTGGTCAGCAGCGGAACGATGTCCTCCGCCGACCGGTCCTTGCGTACGAGGGTCAGCGCCTGCCCCTGCACCGTGCGCGGCAGCCCCAGCCAGCGCACCGGCTGTTGTGCCGTACGCACCGAGACGATCCGCTGCCAGGGCACGGTCCGCGTGTGCAGCAGACCCACCTGGCGCACTCCGTGCGCGCTCACCCACACGCCCACGCGCAGTATCCGCAGCGCGGCGGCGATGATCAGCAGCGCGATGCCGAGAACCGCCCCGGCGGAGGACAGCGAACCGGTCAGGGCCAGCGCGACCGCCGCGAACAGCACGAACGAGGCGAGCAGCAGCCACAGGGCGGCCCCGCCCACACGCCACGGCCCGGGCCGGTAGGGGCGCCGCCAGCGCTCCCGGTCGTCGTAGGGCAGCGCGGTGTCGGGTACCGCGTCAAAGGTGCGGTCGGCCGTCAGGAAGGGCAGGGGCACGGCTGGTCCTCACTCAATCCATGCGTGGGCTGTGCCCGGTGAGGCTATCCGGCCATGTCCCCGCTCACCACTCACGGGGGGCTGGAAGAGTCAGTGCCCCTGGGAGGCCTGTGACTGCTGGGTCTGCGTGTCGGAGGGCGTGGACAGCGCCGGCATGGCGAGGACCAGGGAGCCCACGAGCCCGGCCACGAGAGTGAGCCCGAGCAGCCACCGCCCGGCTATCTGTCCGGCGGACGACCGCTGACGGGGTGGGGGAGCGACATTGCTGCGGAACCTGTCGGCTTCGGCGAGGAAGGCGAACGGGACGGGTTCACGCCGACGGAGCATGGTGGTGCTTCTCCTCTCGGAGATCGAAAGAATGTCTGTCATCTACACAGACGGGCGAGTGCCCCCAAAGGTGCCCGGTTTCGCTGAATTCACAGAAATTCGCCGCCGTATGTCGTGCCCCGGCACCGAACGCCCCGATGTCAGTGCCGGGCCGTAGAGTGGGCGCCGCCCGAGAGAAGTGATGGAAGGACCCTCCGAGCCGTGACCGACACCCCCGCCGACGACCTCAAGCCCAGCTTCCGCAGCGATGTCACCGTCGAACTGGTCAAGCACAGCGCGGCCGACTCCGACGTGCTGTGGGCCGCCCGCGTCTCCACCGCCGGCGAGCAGTCCCTGGACGAGCTGAAGAAGGACCCGGAGCGCTCCAAGGGCCTGATCAACTACCTGATGCGCGACCGGCACGGCAGCCCCTTCGAGCACAACTCGATGACCTTCTTCATCAGCGCCCCGATCTTCGTCTTCCGCGAGTTCATGCGCCACAGGGTGGGGTGGTCCTACAACGAGGAGTCGGGCCGGTATCGGGAGCTCGAGCCCGTCTTCTACACCCCGGGTGAGTCCCGCAAGCTCGTCCAGGAGGGTCGCCCCGGCAAGTACGTCTTCGTCGAGGGCACCCGGACCCAGCAGGAACTCGTCGGCCGGGTCATGGAGGACTCCTACCGGCAGGCGTACGAGGCCTACCAGGAGATGCTCGCCGCCGGGGTCGCCCGCGAGGTCGCCCGTGCGGTGCTCCCCGTCGGGCTGTTCTCCTCCATGTACGCCACCTGCAACGCCCGCTCGCTGATGCACTTCCTCGGGCTGCGCACCCAGCACGAGCTGGCCAAGGTGCCGTCCTTCCCGCAGCGGGAGATCGAGATGGTCGGGGAGAAGATGGAGGCGGAGTGGGCCAGGCTCATGCCGCTCACCCACGCCGCCTTCAACGCCAACGGCCGTGTCGCGCCGTAACCCGGCCTTCTGCTCGTGCTCGGCACAGATGTACGGATCAGCCTCCTGAAGTGTCCGTATTGCGGCATTTGGTGAAGTTCATCTAGCCTGATCAAACGGACCCGGCACTGCTTGAACCCCCGAGCAGGCAGTGCCGGGCTCCGCATTTGTCCGGACTTTCCCCGCACCCCAAGGGCAGACCGCGCCGTGAGCACCGAGTAGCGTGTAACCCATGGCTCCGACCTCCACTCCGCAGACCCCCTTCGGGCGGGTCCTCACCGCCATGGTCACGCCCTTCACGGCGGACGGCGCACTCGACCTCGACGGCGCGCAGCGGCTCGCAACCCACCTGGTGGACGCAGGCAACGACGGCCTGATCATCAACGGCACCACCGGTGAGTCGCCCACCACCAGCGACGCGGAGAAATCGGAGCTGGTACGAGCGGTACTGGAGGCGGTCGGCGACCGCGCCCACGTCGTCGCCGGCGTCGGCACCAACGACACCCACCACAGCATCGAGCTGGCCCGCCAGGCCGAGCGCGACGGCGCCCACGGCCTGCTCGTCGTCACGCCGTACTACAACAAGCCCCCGCAGGAGGGCCTGTACCGGCACTTCACGGCCGTCGCCGACGCCGCCGGGCTGCCCGTCATGCTCTACGACATCCCAGGCCGCAGCGGCGTCCCGATCAGCACCGAGACACTCGTCCGCCTCGCCGAGCACCCGAGGATCGTCGCCAACAAGGACGCCAAGGGCGACCTGGGCCGCGCGAGCTGGGCCATCGCGCAGTCCGGCCTGGCCTGGTACTCCGGCGACGACATGCTCAACCTGCCGCTGCTCTCCGTGGGCGCCGTCGGCTTCGTCTCGGTCGTGGGCCACCTGGTCACCCCCGACCTGCGGGCGCTCGTCGACGCCTACACCTCGGGTGACGTCGTCAAGGCCGCCGAGATCCACCAGAAGCTGCTCCCGGTGTACACCGGCATGTTCCGCACCCAGGGCGTCATGACCACCAAGGCCGCGCTCGCCCTCCAGGGACTGCCCGCCGGACCCCTGCGCGCCCCCATGGTCGAATGTTCGGCCGAGGAGATCGCCCAGCTCAAGATCGATCTTGCTGCTGGCGGGGTACAGATCTGACAACAGACTTCGCGCGGCTGTCCGCGCAGCAAGGCTTCACAACTGAATAAGCGGGACCACCGGTGTGCCCGCACCCACACAACGACAACTGCTTATGCACGAACGTCACGCACGCCACGTGCCCGACCGGTACGTGGCGTGCGTGGTGAGGAGAGTCTTTTGAGTCATCCGCATCCTGAACTCGCCCCGCCGCCGAAGCTCCCCGAAGGCGCCCTGCGGGTCACCCCGCTCGGCGGCCTCGGCGAGATCGGCCGAAACATGACCGTCTTCGAGTACGGCGGCCGCCTGCTGATCGTCGACTGCGGAGTGCTCTTCCCCGAGGAGGAGCAGCCCGGAATCGACCTGATCCTGCCGGACTTCTCGTCCATCCGGGACCGCCTCGACGACGTCGAGGGCATCGTCCTCACGCACGGCCACGAGGACCACATCGGCGGCGTCCCCTTCCTTCTCCGCGAGAAGCCGGACATCCCGCTGATCGGCTCCAAGCTGACCCTCGCCCTGATCGAGGCCAAGCTCCAGGAGCACCGGATCCGCCCCTACACCCTGGAAGTGGCGGAGGGCCAGCGTGAGCGCGTCGGTCCCTTCGACTGCGAGTTCATCGCCGTCAACCACTCCATCCCGGACGCCCTCGCCGTGGCCATCCGGACCCCCGCCGGCATGGTCGTCCACACCGGCGACTTCAAGATGGACCAGCTCCCGCTGGACAACCGGCTGACAGATCTACACGCGTTCGCACGGCTGAGCGAGGAGGGCATCGACCTCCTTCTGGCCGACTCGACCAACGCCGAGGTGCCGGGCTTCGTCCCGCCCGAGCGCGACATCACCAACGTCCTGCGCCAGGTCTTCGCCGGAGCCCGCAAGCGGATCATCGTGGCGAGCTTCGCCAGCCACGTCCACCGCATCCAGCAGATTCTGGACACGGCTCACGAGTACGGCCGCCGGGTCGCCTTCGTCGGCCGCTCCATGGTCCGCAACATGGGCATCGCCAGGGACCTCGGCTATCTCAAGGTCCCGCCGGGCCTGGTGGTCGACGTCAAGACGCTCGACGACCTGCCCGACCACGAGGTGGTCCTGGTCTGCACGGGCTCCCAGGGCGAGCCGATGGCGGCCCTGTCCCGGATGGCCAACCGCGACCACCAGATCCGCATCGTCGAGGGCGACACGGTCATCCTGGCCTCGTCCCTCATCCCCGGGAACGAGAACGCGGTCTACCGCGTCATCAACGGCCTGACCCGCTGGGGCGCCAACGTCGTCCACAAGGGCAACGCCAAGGTGCACGTCTCCGGCCACGCCTCCGCCGGCGAGCTGCTGTACTTCTACAACATCTGCCGGCCGAGGAACCTGATGCCGGTCCACGGCGAATGGCGGCACCTGCGCGCCAACGCCGAACTCGGCGCCCTCACCGGCGTCCCGCACGACCGCATCGTCATCGCCGAGGACGGTGTCGTCGTCGACCTCGTCGCCGGCAAGGCGAAGATCTCCGGCAAGGTCCAGGCGGGCTACGTGTACGTCGACGGCCTCTCCGTCGGCGACGTCGGCGAACCGGCCCTCAAGGACCGCAAGATCCTCGGCGACGAGGGCATCATCTCGGTCTTCGTCGTCGTCGACTCGTCCACCGGCAAGATCACGGGCGGTCCCCATGTCCAGGCCCGAGGCTCCGGCATCGACGACTCGGCGTTCGCCGACGTCCTCCCGAAGATCTCGGAAGTCCTGGAGCGCTCGGCCCAGGACGGCGTCGTGGAACCCCACCAGCTGCAGCAACTCATCCGCAGGACCCTCGGCAAGTGGGTCTCGGACACGTATCGGCGCAGGCCGATGATCCTCCCGGTGGTCGTGGAGGTCTGACCCAACCCGGAGCGGGGTCCCTCGATTTGCATCGAGGGACCCCGCTCCAGTACGTTTACGGCTCCGCCCGACGGGGAACCCCAGTGCTTCATGGACTGGACCCGGTCACCCGGACCGGGTGGAAATTCCGACTCAGAACTTCTGATAAAGTCGGAACCGCCGGAAAGGGAAACGCGAGAGCGGAAACCTGGAAAGCACCGAGGAAATCGGATCGGAAAACGGTCTGATAGAGTCGGAAACGCAAGATCGAAGGGAAGCCCGGAGGAAAGCCCGAGAGGGTGAGTACAAAGGAAGCGACCGTTCCTTGAGAACTCAACAGCGTGCCAAAAGTCAACGCCAG